>NZ_MLFR01000028.1 GCF_002095475.1 Pantoea rwandensis | reverse complement strand
GGGGCCACGGTATCAATCACCACGTTTGAAGCGACCGCAGTACTCACTGTTCCCGCCGGATTGGTGGCCGTCACGCTCAGGGCATGGCTACCGTTGCTCAGGGTCGGTGAAGTAAAGGTCCAGGTGTTCCCCGCCACTGCCGTGGTGGTACCCAGCACCGTGGTGCCGTCATAGATGGTAATGACGTTGCCCGCCGCTGCTGTCCCTGTCAGGGTTGGGGTATTGTCGTTAGTGGCACCATTGTTAGCGACTGGCGTCAGCGTATTGTTGGCGTCGTTGTTGACCACCAGCGTTGGCGCAGCCACTGCCGCGGTTGAGACCGTGAAGGTAATGGTGTTGGTGGCCGTACCCACGTTGCCTGCGGCATCAGTCGCCGTCACGCTCAAGGTATGCGAGCCCTCGCCCAGCGTGCTGGTGGTGATACTCCAGGTACCGTTGGCTGCCGCTACAACCGAGCCAACCACCGTTTGCCCGTCACGCACCACCACCACACTGCCCGCTTCTGCCGTACCGCTCAGTCCTGGCGTGCTGTCGTTGGTGCTGCCGTTGTTGGTGATAGCCACCGCTGTCGTACCGTTATTGTTGACGGTGTTCGTCAGCTGAACGGCTGGTGGCGTGGTATCGATAATCACACTGGCGGTAGTGGAGCCGCTGACGTTACCGGCTGCATCGGTCACTGTGACACTTAGCGGATGCGTTCCTGCTGCCAGTACGGAACTGTTGGTGCTCCAGCTACCATCCGCCAGAACCACCGCCGATCCAACCAACACCGCACTGCCACTGATGTTGTCGTACACTCGGACAATATCGCCCGCTTCCGCCGTACTCACCACACCGCTCAAACGTGGCGTGGTGTCGTTGGTGGAACCGCCGTTCGCCACCGTTACAGGCGTAGTGCCGTTGTCGTTGGCAATCACCAGCGATGAGTTAACCGGTGCCACCGTGTCGATGGTGACGGTGGTGTTACCCACCTGCGCCGTGGCATTGCCAAGTGTATCGGTAGCTTTGATGGTGAACGTATGGCTGCCGTTAGCCAACGTCGGAGAGATAAAGCTCCAAGTGTTCCCCGCCACTGCCGTGGTGCTACCCAGCACCGTGGTGCCATCGTAAATGGTAATTACGTTGCCAGCTGCCGCCGTACCCGACAGGGTTGGCGTGCTGTCATTGGTGGCACCATTGTTTGGCACAGTGACCGCCGTAACATCGTTGGTCACTACCAGCGTTGGCGTGGTAGGCGCCGCCGTGTTGACGGTAAAGGCTACGGTGGCTGCCGTACCGGTGTTACCCGCCGCATCAGTCGCGGTGATGCTCAGGGTATGCAGGCCGTCAGGCAAGATACCGGCGACGAAGCTCCAGCTGCCATTCGCTGCAGTTGTCACTGAACCAAGTACGGTTGCACCTTCACTGATGGTCACAACACTGCCCGGCTCTGCCGTACCGCTCAGGGCTGGGGTGTTGTCGTTAGTGGTACCGCCGTTGGTTATCGCCACTGGCGTGGTGCCGTTATTGTTGCTGGCCGCCGCGGTCAGGCCGGTTGGTGCTGTGGTATCAACAGTGACGGTGACGGTGCTGGAAGCCACGCTGATGTTACCTGCTGCATCGGTAGCTCTGACGCTAAAGCCGTAAGCGCCGTCAGTCAGTGCAGTGCCAATGTTGTAGCTCCAGGTACCGTCGGTCGCAACAACTGAACCGACTGCCACGGTGTTCTGGTAGATAGTCACCAGCGCACCCACCTCTGCCGTACCGGTCAAGGTTGGTGTTGCATCTCGGGTCACGCCACCATTTGCCACCACCGTGTTGGTAATATCATTGTTTACCACCAGCGTTGCTGCCGCTGGCGCAATGGTATCAATGGTGATCGGCACCGCTGTGGATTTTTCACTCACGTTACCGGTGGCATCGGTTGCCGTTACGCTGAACGAATGAGCACCGCTCGTCAGGGTTGATGTGGTGAAGCTCCATACCCCACCGGTTGCCACGGTTGTACCCAGCACGGTGTTGCCATCATAAATGGTAATCACCGCACCTGACTCAGCGGTACCGGTCAACGCAGGCGTGTTGTCGTTGGTAGAACCTGAAGTCACTGGCACGTTAGTGCCGCTGCTGTTGTTGTTCACCACCAGGTCGGTCACCACCGGAGGCGCAATGCTGTCCACGTTGATAGTGATAGGGCCAGCAGTAACGATACCGCCTTCTGTAATAGAAATGGCATGTTCGCCCTGGTCCAACGTCGGCGTCGTATAGTTCCACTGTCCGGTGAGAGGGTCAGCGATGACGACACCAATGATAGAGCCATTATCCAGAATCGTAACGACTAACCCAACTCCTGTTACACCACTTAATACCGGCGTCGTATCTTTGGTATTTGCTCCTTCTGTCAGCTCAACCGGCGTTGAACCAGAGTCATCCGTGATAAGCAGCGTGCTAGTCGTATCAGGCACGCCCGCATTGACGGTCTGAGTAAACGGATCGCTTGGTGCTACGTCACTAACGTTACCCGCCGCATCGGTTGCCGTTGCGGTGAAGCTGTGATCTCCGTTGGTTAAGGTTGGCGTGGTAAACGTCCAGGTTGTACCCGTCACGGTGGCGGTACCCAGCAACGTCGTACCATCGTAGATGGTGACAACGCTGCCTGCTTCTGTTGTCCCGCCAAAGGTGATGACGTTATCCGTTGTTGTCCCGCCAGTGGCGATATTGCCATCGTCCACGGTGGTCGCAGTCACGCCAGCTGGCGCATCAGGTTTAATGCTATCGATATTAATAACAGTCTGAATTGGGCTGGTCGTCACGTTACCCGCCGCATCGGTGGCGGTGACCGTAAAGGTATTCGCTCCCTGAGGCAGCGTTCCAGTCTCAAAACGCCACTGGCCGTTGTCCGCCACTATCGCTGTGCCCAACACGGTCGTACCGTTCTCGGTGGTATCCGAAATCGTAATGATCGAGCCAGCGCTGGCTCCCGTGCCACGTAAAACCGGCGTGTCGTCGTTGGTCAAGCCACCACTGGCAATCGCAACAGGCGTTGCACCGTTGTTGTTACTGACGGTATAGGCCCCCAACGTTGGCGCGTCAGTATCAATGGTGAAGCTGACATTGGATCCCACACTGACGTTGCCCGCCGCATCCGTTGCCGTGATGCTCAGCGAATAGGTGGTGCCATCTGCCAGCGGAGTCGTTGGTGTGAAAGTCCATTCACCCGTCACTGGGTCGGCCTGAGCGGTACCAAATACCAGCCCCGTAACCGTATTGGTGAGCGTGATGGTACTGCCCGGCTCCGCCGTACCACTGATGATTGGCGTGGTGTCGTTGGTTGAGCCACCGTTGGCTACCGTGACAGGCGTAGCTGGAACAACGTCGCTCTCAATCGTTACCGCAGCAACCGGTTCAGGAGCTGTGGTATCGATGTTGACCACCACAGTCGTGCTGCTGCTGTTACCAATCTCATCAGTGACTGTCACCGTCAGCGTATGCTGCGTTGCTGAAAGTGTTGGCAGTTGGAAGCTCCAGCCACCTCCTGCCTGTACGACAGCCGTACCAAGCAATTGCTGGTTAGTGTCATAGACTCTGACAATATCACCGACTTCACTGCCACTGCCTGTCAGCAATGGGGTGGTATCGTTGGTGTAGCCACCGTTCGCCACTGTGGTATTCGGCGTGACATCATTGTCAGTGATCGTCACTGTTCCCACTGCTGGCGCTGCGGTATCCACAGTGAAGTCGATAGGCGCGGTTGCATCACTGAGGTTGCCTGCCGCATCAACAACGCGTGCTGTGATGCTGTAGGTGTCATCCGGCAGTGCCGTGGTAGGGATGAAGCTCCACTTGCCATCATTACCGACCGTGGCGCTACCAAGCAGGCTGCCATTGTTGTAAATGTTAACGATGGTTCCCGCCGTTGCGCTGCCAGAGATCACTGGCGTGCTGTCACTGGTAAACGTGTTGTCCGCGGTTGTGACCGGAACCGTTCCGTTGTCATTGGTGAGCGTCACATCGGTGGCGACTGCAGGTGGCGTCGCATCAATGACCGCCACGGTGGTAACAGGCGCACTGACGTTACCCGCAGGACTGGTCACCACGACACTGAAGGTATAGGTGCCGTCATCCAACTGCGCTGGGGTGAAGGACCAAGTGCCATCTGGATTAACAGTAGCCGCTTGCTCTGGGCCACCATTGATGGAAACACTAACGGTGTTGCCTGCTTCCGTCTCACCCTTCAACAATGGCGTGCTGTCGTTGGTCAGACCGCCGTTCGGGATCACCACCACATTGGTTGAATCCACATCGTTACTCAGCGTGACATCGGTTGCAGCAGCAGGGGCTTGTGTATCAATCGTGACGGAGATAGTTGGGTTATCCGTACTAACGTTACCCGCCGGATCGGTCACCGACACGCCCAGCGTGTGTGTACCATCACCCAACATTGGCGTGCTAAAGCTCCAGGCACCGTCGGTGACAGTCGCAGTGCCCAACACCGTACCGCCTTCCGTGATGGTGACAACCGAGCCATCCGGTGCGCCCACGGCATTACCGGTTAACAACGGCGTGGTGTCGTTGGTCGGCGTGTTTGGCACAATCAACTCTGGCGCGCCGTTGTTGTCATTGCTGAACTGCAGATCGCTTGCTGAAGCAGGTGCGGTGGTATCAACGGTAAAGTCCACCACATTAGACGGAACACTCTCGTTACCCGCCGCATCGGTTACCGTCACACTGATGCTATATGCACCTTCAGGCAAGATATCCGTGGTGAAGGTCCACTTACCATCCGCACCCACGGTGGCCGTGCCGAGCACTTCCGTCACGCCCGCGGAGACCGCAGTAATGGTGATGATGCCACCAATCACATTTGAGGTACCGTTCAGCTCTGGCGTGGTGTCATTAGTCGAACCGTTTTCCGGAATCGCAACCAATGTGCTGCCATTGTTATTACTGACGGTAAGATCGACTACTGCATCTGGAGCCTCAGTCGAGACAGTGATATTCACCACGTCCGAAGCCAAGCCAACGTTGCCTGCCGCATCGGTGACCACCACGCTCAAGGCATGAGTAGTACCTGACGCGAAATCAGCGGTATAAGTCCAGGCGCCCGTGTCTGGATCGGTTTGCACCGTGGTCAGCAACGTCTGGCCATCATAAATCGCCACAGAACTACCCGGCTCAGCCGTACCACTGAGCACCGGCGAGGTGTCATTGGTATAGCCGTTATTGCCAACAGTCACTGGCGTCGTGCCATTGTCGTCGGTCACCACCAGGCTAGAAACTGCTGGCGGTGTTAGATCGATGGTCACTGTGACTGGAGTGCCCGCCGTGCTCACGTTACCCGCCGCATCGGTGGCCGTCGCGCTCAGCGTGTGGCCGCCTTCGGTCAGTGGCATAGCGGCAAAGTCATAGCTCCAGGCACCGCCAGGATCAGCGGCGACCACCGAAGCGATCGGATTGTTACCATCGTAAATTGTCACCAGGCTGCCGGCTTCAGCAGTACCGCTCAGCACTGGCGCCGTATCGTTGGTCGCACCGTCGATAGGAACGCCCGCATCTGTTTCAACGACCAGCCCCGTCAATGCATCCGGTGGCGTCACATCGATAGTGACCGTGAAGCTGCCCTCATTGCCACTACTCACGTTACCTGCAGCATCGGTCACGGTGGTGGTCAGCGTATGCGTGGCTTCGCTTAACGTAGGAACGTTAAAGCTCCAACTACCATTTGAGCCGACAATCGCCGTGCCAATCGGCACGCCTCCCTCGAAGATGGTGACGTAACTACCGCCCGTTGCCGTACCCGACAGCACCGGTGTGGTGTCGTTAGTACGCCCGTCATCCGCGATAATAATTGGCGAAGCACCGTTATTATTCGTGAGCTGAAGAGCAGTAGCATCTGCTGGCGGTGTTGCCAGTACGGTAATCGTAACCGGTGAAGATGCAGGACCGATATTGCCTGCCGCATCCGTCACGGTGGTGGTCAGACTGTAAGTGCCATCTACCTGTTGCGGTAGGGTGAAGCTCCAGGTGCCGTTGTCACCCACTTCAGCGGTACCCAACACACCATTAGCATCAGAAATGGTGACAGTACTGCCCACCTCTGCCGTGCCCGAAAGCACCGGCGTATTATCGTTGGTGATACCGTTAGTGATAGTGACTGGCGTGCCTGAGCTGTCATTACTGATAATCACCGCTGACGCCGCCTCTGGTGCGGTGATATCCACGGTGAAGACGATTGGCGTAGACGGCTCCCCGCTATTACCTGCTGCGTCTGTTACCGTTGCCGTCAGGCTGTGGCTACTTTCACTCAAGGTTGGCAGGGTGTAGCTCCAGCCACCATCCGGGTCGACGGCGACGCTACCCAAGACGGTGTCGCCATCACGGATGGTGACAACACTGTTTAGCTCAGCGGTGCCACTCAGCACTGGGGTGGTGTCATTGGTTGAGCCACCGGTAATTTCATTGTTATCCGCACCCACCAGGATCGCATCATTCACAGCCTCTGGCGGCGTCAGGTCAACACTAAAGTCGACAGAATCGCTCGGTACGCTGACATTACCGGCCACATCGGTGATGGTGGTGGTCAGACTATGATCGCCGGCAACAAGCGTTGGTGTCGTAAAGCTCCAGCTACCATCAGCTCCCACCACCGCGGTTCCCAGTAACACAGGCGTGCCGCTGATGTTTTCATAAACGCTGACAACGCCTCCCGCTTCTGCTGCACTTGCTGTGCCACTTAGCGCAGGAGTCGTGTCATTCGTCGTGCCATTGGTGATCTCAACGGATGTGCTGCCTTCATTATTGAAGAGTTGCAATGCGGTTGCTGGATCTGGCGCGGTCAAATCAACGGTGAAGTTGATTGGGCTAGAGGCCGAACTGATATTGCCCGCAGGATCCGTCACGGTCACAGCCAAGGTGTGTGCCCCTGCTGCGAGTGGATCCGTCGGTGTAAACGTCCAGTTACCCTCATCATTAACAATTGCTGTGCCCAGATTGGTCACTACACCATCAACCGTATCCGTGATGGTCACGGTACTGCCCACTTCTGCAGAACCCGTTAACACCGGCGTGGTGTCATTGGTCACACCGCCCGTCGCAATTGGCGTGTCATCGCCATTAGCCAGTTGCAGTTCAGTCGCGGCCGCAGGCGGCACAGTATCCACCGTGAAGCCGATGGCTGGAGACGGATCGCTGACGTTGCCAGCCGGATCGGTGACCGTTGTGGTCAGACTGTGGTCACCCTGGCTCAGAGCGGCAGTGGTGTAGCTCCACGTTCCAGTAGCGTCCACCACAACCGTACCCAGCGCGTTAGTGCCGTCATAAACGGTGATAACACTGCCCTCTGGTGCAGTACCGCTCAATACCGGCGTGGTGTCGTTGGTTGCTCCGCCGTTAACAATCTCCACCAGATCTGTGCCGTTATTGTTGTTCAACACAACCTCGCCCGCCGCATTCGGTGGGGTGAGGTCAATGTTGAAATCAACTGCGCCACTGGCTGGACCGGTGTTGCCGGCTGGATCCGTTACGGTGGTGGTCAGGCTATGGTCACCTGCTGACAACGGTGCCGTTGGCGTAAAGGTCCAGCTACCATCAGTGCCCACGGTTGCTGTACCAATAATCGTCGCGACCCCATCAACGGTATCGGTGACGTTAACCGTACTGCCCGGCTCAGCGATACCACTCAACACCGGCGTAGTGTCATTGGTTGCGCCGTTGGTGATCGGCACCGCTGTTCCGCTGCTGTCATTGCTCAGCACCAGTTCGCTCGCGGCGATTGGAGGAGTGAGATCAATGTTGACGATAACCGGAGTTGAAGGTGCACTGCTGTTGCCAGCAGGATCGACTACGGTTGCTGTGATGCTGTGCTGGCCTTCGCCCAGTCCAGCGATTGGCGTAAAGGTCCAGGTACCATCGTTACCCACTGAGGCAGAACCCAACTGCTCGGTGCCATTGTAGATAATGACCGTGCTACCCGCAGTTGCACTACCACTGATCTCTGGCGTGGTGTCATTGGTGGCACCACCAGAGCTAATCTCTGTACCGGTGCCGTTGCTGACTGTTATGTCTGTGGCAGCAGCAGGTGGTGTCACATCAATAGTGATGGTGACTGACGTCGACGTGGTGCTGCTGTTACCTGCAGCATCGGTGACGGTGGTGCTCAGCGTGTGGTCGCCCTCGCTCAGAGCCGGGGTGGTATAGCTCCAGCTGCCATCAGAACCGACGCTCACTGAGCCCAACACAGTTGTGCCATCCGAAACCGTTACGGTACTGCCCGGTTCAGCTGAACCGCTCAGCACAGGTGTTGTGTCGTTGGTGGTGCCGTTGGTAATCGGAACCGCCGTACCACTCTGATCGTTGCTTATCACCACAGGACCCGACGCGGCCGGTGGTGTGGTATCCACATTCACCGCAATAGGTGCAGAAGGATTACTGACGTTACCCGCTGGATCGGTCACCGTCGCGGTCAGGCTATGGTCACCTTGATCCAGAGTTGGAGAGTAACTCCACGTTCCGTCTGTACCTACCGTAGCCGTGCCCAGCTCTGTTCCGTTGTCAGAAATCGTTACGGTACTGCCTGGCTCAGCGGTACCTGTCAGCACTGGCGTGGTGTCATTGGTCGCGCCATTGGTAATTGGAACCGGTGTGCCGCTCTCATTGTTGCTGAGCTGGACGTTGCCCGGTGCAGCAGGTGGCTGAGTATCCACGATGACTGCAATCGGATCGGATGGCGTACTGGTGTTGCCAGCCGGATCGGTCACGGTGGTGGTGATGTTGTGGTTGCCATCAGTGAGCGGAGGTGTGGTGAAGTTCCAATTGCCATCCTGATCCGCTGTTGTGGTCCCCAGCACAGTGGTTCCATCCGAGACGGTGACGGTGCTGCCAGGTTCTGCGCTGCCGTTCAGTACTGGGTTGGTATCATTGGTTGAGCCACCTGAAGGGATAGGATCCCCGTCACCATTCGTCAGACCAATACCTGAAGCCGGTGCTGGTGCAACGGTATCAATAGTCACGGTGATGACCGGTGAGAGCACCGGATTATTACCCGCATCATTAAAGCTGGACTGGAACGCGTGTGCGCCATCCGGCAGTGCGGTTGGAGTGAAGCTCCACTGTCCATTGGCATCCGCCACAACGGTGCCCAGCACGGTCGTGCCATCGTAGAGCGTCACCACGGCATTCGCGATCGCCAAGCCACTTAATACTGGCGTGGTGTCTTGCGTGCTGTCGCCATTCGCCAGTGCAACCAGGGTGCTGCCACTGTCATCAGTCACCTCCAGCGTCAGTGTCGCTGGCGGCAAGCCTGCTGCGACGTTCACCACAAATGGGGAGGTGGCAGGGCCGAGATTGCCCGCTGCATCAGTGGCGGTCACCGTCAGGCTATGATTGCCATTGGTCAGGGCTGCCGTGCTGAAGTTCCATGCACCGTTGGTATCGGCTACCGCTGAACCCAACAATACGCTGCCGTCATAAACGCGGATGACCGCATTGGCTTCGCTCTGCCCACTGAGAGCCAGGGTGTTGTCATCGGTAGTCGCACCGGAGGTCAGTGCGCCTGAGTCGGCTCCGACCAGAATGCTCGAAGCGGCAGGTGCTACCGTATCCACGCTAAAGACAATCGCATCGGAAGGCTGGCTAACGTTGCCTGCTGCATCGGTTACCGTGGTGGTGAGGCTATGGCTACCTTCGCCCAATGCAGGTGTGCTAAAGCTCCAGTTACTATTGCTACCAACAATGGCAGTACCCAACAGCGTGGTGCCGTCATAGACGCTGACTTTGGCACCGGGTTCTCCTACCCCGGTCAACAGCGGGCTGCTGTCGTTAGTGACGCCATTCGCTGCAATTGGAACCGGTGAACTACCCGCATCATTGCTGAGCACCACGTTGGTCGCCGCGGCTGGCGCGGTGACATCAACGGTAATAGTGATCGACGGCGAGTTGGTGGTATTACCGTTGATATCGGTAATCGCGGCGTGGAAGGTATGCGTGCCCTCCGCCACCCCTGTGGTTGGATAGGTCCACTGGCCATTGGCATCTGCGACAACCGTACCCAGTAAGGTATCGCCATCGTACAACGCAATCACATTGCCAGCCTGAGCGAGACCGCTCAGCGTCGGCGAGGTGTCGTGCGTGCTGGCACCGTTCGCCAACAGAACCAAGGTGTTACCGGTGTCATCCGTAATCTGCAACGAGGTGGTCGCAGGAGGCAAACCCGCATCAACATTTAATACGAAGTCCGAGGTAGCACCACTGACGTTGCCTGCCGCATCAGTCACGGTGACAGTCAGGTTATGTTCGCCGTTGTTCAGCGCTGGCGTAGTGAAGGTCCAGCTACCATTTTGGTTAACCGTCACGTTACCCAGCAGTACGGAACCATCGTAGATATTGATCAGCGCACCCGGCTCTGCTGTGCCACTCAGTGTTGGGGTGTTGTCATCGGTGAAGTCGTTGGAGGCTAACGCACCCTGTTGATCACCCACATTATCCGTCACCTGCAAATCATTCACCGCAGCCGGGGCGATCGTATCAACGGTAAAGGTGATCGGCGTTGAAATCGGACCAGTATTGCCTGCAGGGTCGGTGACCGTAGTTGTCAGACTGTGAGAGCCGTCTTGCAGTGTCGGTGAGGTAAAGCTCCAACTGCCATTCGTGCCTACTGTCACACTGCCCAGCACGCTGGTGCCATCAGAGATGGTCACTGTGCTGCCAGGTTCAGCGGTACCACTCAGCACTGGCGTTGCCGCATTGGTGGTGCCACCTGATGTAATCGGCTCAACAGTAGTCCCACTGTTGTTGCTGAGTTGCAGGTCGCCTGCCGCAGCCGGAGGCTGAGTATCAACTGTGAAGCTGAAGGGGCTGGAAGCTGGGCCGGTGTTACCAGCCGGATCGGTCACCGTCGTGGTCAGGCTGTGGCTGCCTTCGGTCAGGGTTGGCGTCGTAAAGCTCCAGGTGCCATCCTGTCCTACGGTTGCCGTACCCAGCACGGTGGTGCCATCCGAAATGGTCACGGTGCTGCCCGGCTCTGCGCTACCGCTCAGCACTGGCGTGGTGTCATTGGTGGCACCACCCGCAGAAACCGCAACCGGCGTACTGCCGTCGTCATTGGTCAGTTGCAGGTTAGTTGCCGCGGCCGGTGCGCTGGTATCAATGGTAATGTTAATAACGACTGAATCGGTGGTAACACCTGCCCCATCGGTCGCCGTGGCTTTGAAAGCATAGGTGCCATCTGGCAGGTCGGAAGTATCAAAGTGCCACTGGCCATTCGCATCTGCCGTGGTATTACCGATGATGACATCACCGTTATACAAGGTAATGGCGTCGTTAGCGCCCGCCACACCGCTCAGCGTTGGCGTATTGTCGTGCGTGCTGGCGCCATCGGCCAGTTGTACCAAAGTACTGCCCGTATCGTCGATTACCTCCAGGGAACTGGTGGCCGGCGGCAAAGCAGCATCGACGGTCAAATCGAAGGTGGCAGTCGGCTGGCTGACGTTGCCAGCGGCGTCGGTAACAGTCACTGTCAGGCTGTGGTTACCGTTACTCAGTGCAGATGTGGTGAAGGTCCAGCTACCATCCGCGCCTACACTTGCACTGCCCAACAGGGTGCTACCATCGTAGACTTTCACAATGCTGCCGATTTCAGCCTGGCCGCTCAGCGTTGGTGTGCTGTCATCGGTGGTTGCGCCCGACGTTAATGTCTCCGTCGTTCCATCTGCATTGCCCGTCACCGTCAAGCCGCTAGCGGCATCAGGTGCGGTGGTGTCAACGGTGAAGGTAATCGGCGCGGAAGCGGCGCTGCTGTTGCCAGCCGGATCGGTGACCGTTGTGGTCAGGCTATGAGCGCCTTCGCCCAACGTCGGCGTGGTAAAGGTCCAACTGCCATTGCTGCCAACAATCACGGTGCCCAAGACGCTGGTGCCATCAGAAATGGTGACGGTGCTGCCGGGTTCAGCGGTACCGCTCAGCACTGGGGTATTGTCATTGGTCTCACCGGTGATCGGTGACAAGACGCTACCGTTGTTGTTGTTCAGCTGCACATCGCTCGCAGCGGCAGGCGGCTGAGTATCAACGGTGAAGTCGAACGGATTGGAACTTGCACTGGTGTTACCAGCAGCATCGGTCACCGTGGCCGTCAGGCTGTGTGCGCCATCAGTTAATGCCGGTGTGGTAAAGCTCCAGGTCCCATCGCTGCCAACGGTAACGGTGCCCAGTACGGTTGTGCCATCCAGAATCGTCACAACGCTGCCAGGTTCAGCCGTGCCGCTCAGTACCGGTGTTTTATCGTTGGTCGCACCACCTTCGGCCACAGGCACTGGCGTACCGCTCTGATCGTTACTCAGTTGCAGGCCATCAGCTGCGGGAGGTGCAGCGGTATCAATATTGATGGTAATCGTCGCTGAAGCAGTATCGTTGCCATCTGCGTCTGTCGCGACCGCACGGAAGGCGTAAGTACCATCCGGCAGGTCGGAAGTATCAAACTCCCACTGACCAGAGGCATCAGCGGTGACAACACCAATCACTACGTCACCGTTGTACAGGGTGATGGTGTCATTCGGTCCAGCCAAACCACTCAGCGTTGGCGAGTTATCATGGGTGTAGGCACCGTTTGCCAGTTGAACCAGAGTACTGCCAGTGTCGTCGGTCACTTCCAGCGAACTAGTGGCAGGCGGTAAGCCGGCATCAACGGTCAGATCGAAGGCTGGGGTTGGAGCACTGACGTTACCAGCCCCATCGGTGACGGTGACAGTCAGGCTGTGGTTGCCATTACTGAGCGCGCCAGTGGTAAAACTCCAGCTGCCGTCTGCCCCCACAGTCACCGTGCCCAGCAAGGTGCTGTTATCGTAAACACTGACCACCGTACCCGGTTCGGCCTGGCCCGCCAGCGTTGGGGTGTTGTCATCCGTCACGGCACCTGAAGTCAGGGTCTGGGTGCCATTCACATCATCCGTCACAGTCAGATCAGTTACCGCTGCGGGTACGCCGGTATCCACCGTAAAGTCGATAGGACTGGAAGGTGCGCTAACGTTGCCAGCGGGATCGGTCACAGTGGTGGTCAGGCTGTGCGCACCGTCATTCAGCGCTGGGCTGGTGAATTGCCAGCTTCCATTGCTGCCCACGGTGACAGAGCCCAAGACGGTATCACCATCACGAATCGTCACCACACTGCCTGGCTCGGCGGTGCCGCTCAGAGTTGGTGTGTTGTCGTTGGTATCTCCCCCACCGGCAATAGGCACAACGGTGCTGCCATTATCGTTGCTAAGTTGCAGATCGCTCGCCGCATCAGGTGCGACGGTGTCGATGTTGATGGTGATGGTAGCGGATTGGGTTGTGCCGGAGGCATCCGTGATGCTGGCGTGGAAAGCATGTGATCCATCGGCCAGTGCACCAGGGGTAAACACCCACTGCCCATTAGCACCAGCGACTACGCTACCCAATACGGTTTCACCGTCATACAGCGTAATCACTGCACCTGCGGTCGCCAGACCACTGAGAACAGGCGTGCTGTCGTGGGTGTAGGCTCCATTGCCTAACTGCACCAGCGTGCTGCCGGTATCATCGGTAATTTCCAGCGTGGTGGTCGCTGGAGGCAAATCTGCTGTCACGCTGAAGTTGAACGGATCGGTGGCTGAGCTCACATTACCAGCGGCATCCGTTACGGTAACGGTCAGGCTGTGTGCGCCATTACTCAAGGCCGGGGTGGTGAAGCTCCAGCTACCATCAGCACCTACCGTAGCTGTGCCCAACAGCGTTGTGCCGTCATAAACACTGATATATGTTCCCGGTTCAGCAGTGCCGCTGAGCGTCGGGGTATTGTCATCGGTGGTAGACCCTGCGGCTAATGCACCTTGAGTGCCGCCCACATCATCACTGACCACCAACCCCGCTGCCGCCGCAGGCGCGATGGTGTCAACGGTAAAGGTGATTGGATCGCTGGCTGCACTGGTGTTGCCCGCAGCATCGGTGACGGTAGTGGTCAGGCTGTGCTGACCGTCTGCCAGTGCAGGAGAGGTGAAGCTCCAGGTACCATCAGCGCCCACGACTACGGTACCCAGCAAGGTACTGCCATCGTAAACGCTCACCGTGGCACCGGCTTCAGCTGTGCCGGTTAAGGTTGGGGTGTTGTCGTCTGTGACCGTGCCAGTGATGATGGCGCCCTGAATGGTGCCGACATTGTCCGTTAAGGTCAGATTGGTCGCGGCAGAAGGTGCGGTGGTATCACCACCGCCATTGTTGCCACCACCGTTGTTACCGCCGCCGTTGTTGCCGCCGCCGTTATTTCCACCGCCGTTGTTTCCGCCGCCCGTGCTGCCGTCATTGACCGGTGCATTACCGCCGCCACCGCCGGAAGAACCTGCGAACATCGCACCCAAGCCAGCCAGCGCCGCACCACCGATACCGAAGGCCGCGATAGTGCCATCGTTGGTCGTGTTCTCCGCTAACAATCCTTCGGTGGTGTCAATCGAGACGTAATGGAATCCTTCAGTGCCGGGATCTTCAACCCACCACAGCGCGCCTTTGTCGTCTTGAAGGACCAGATCGCTATCGCCAGCTGCAGTGTAGAAATTATGAATAACAAGGACTTCACCAGACTTAGTGGTGACGACTAAATCATTACCATTGCGTGTGAAAGACTTAATATCTGATTGATTAAGGTGAAGTTTAACAACACTGGGTGCTGTTAAATTGACTTGGCTGCCATTGACTACTGAGTCAACCGTCCCACCTTTAGGAGTGATAGAGATATTATTCATGTTATTGAAATCCCGCGCAGTTTTTAAATTCCATAAAAACGCCCGATATCCGTAGATACCGGCTTCAATAGTGAATAACCCATGCGTTTATTCACCTTTTCTCTTGGTCGACCTCATACAAACTTTGGATGAAGTCACGCTGAGCCGTGTTAAGCCTCCACCCGGAGAATGGACTGGGTTTATTTTTCAGCAGTAGAACGGGGGAAACGCCTTTATTTTCCAATGGGTGGGCACAAATCAGATGGAATGCGACAAACCCTTTTTTAGACATTTTGGCTTCCCCGACGTAATAGACTGAACCAGAGCCATTTTCAGGATTTTTTAAGCAAATCAGTCAAGTAGACACTTTTCCAGTGATATCCCTGCATGCCATAAATTGCTTTACGGGATAGCAGGTCAATCTGCGACTGGTCTTCAACTCCCTCAACAATGACGCCTTCGCATAATTGATTGAGGTGAGTGAGCAGCGTGTCAAAAATGTGACCGTCGCCAAATTGCCAAAAAAAACTTTTGTCAATCTTGACGATCTCAAATATTCCGCTATCAAGCATGGTCAGGTTGGAATAACCCGGACCAAAATCATCAAGCCAAAGAGGAGCGGGCGTCACTTTCGCAACACCTTTTAATATCAGCAGGTCTGCGCTGTTAAATCGCGCGGTGAAGAATGCGGATATCTCTAAACGCAGCAGCGTGAGTTGAGCCAGTTTTTGTTGTATTTCAAGATCTTCAAAAATACCGGCTACGATATCTCTATCCACATTGACACTAATGACTTGCTGAAACCCTTCTTGGTATAGCTGAATAAGTTTTCCGATCTGGTGGAGGAATAACTGCCATTTATCGTCAGCAGGAAGCCGACTGAAGAACCCTGCATCCCTGTTCGGGTTACGTTTATTATTGGTATCTGCATCATCTGGGAAACGTGTTAACAGTTCCCACGCAATCAACTCGCCGGATATAGCGTGTACAGGCTCCAACAGAAAGACGTAATTAGGTGGATTGCTCATTACACGATCCCTTCTCCGACACTGACTGATACCACTGAATTGTCAGGATTTCTCAAGTTAGATGTAAGGGAAACATCGATAAAACTTAACACGTTGACTGAAGCCTAACGTACAACTTACAGTTTGAAAAATAGATTTCAGTAAACCATGCAGGCCACTTCAATCGTTTAAAACTATCAATTTTTACGATTTAGTTTCTTTTAAATCGAAAAAGAGATCAGATAATTCCTATAAAAATTTAAGTTAATCTCACCCTTGACAGATTATAAAATATCTACATCAATGAATTTATTGATTAAAAAATTAGTCAACATAATGTGTTTTTTATTTTTATCTCAAAATGCACTTTATAGATTTCAGGAGGCATGGTTCCAATAAGTGCCAGAAAAACTAGTTGCCAATAAAAACTATTCAACCATTAATGTTTAAATTTTTATTATATATCGAAAGGAAAACATAACAATTTGCTTGGTTAATAGCTGATAAATCAGTAGTTGTAAGAGGGGTATTCTCGACGGGAACGTGCCTGCTCACTCGCTTTATCAAATAAATTAAGCAGATAGCGAAGCGGTATTTTTGAGGCGACTTTGGAAGGCGAGCTGTTAAATTATCCGTGTGAGGGTCATCACAATAATTAAAAAATATTCTTTAAAAAGAATGAGCAAAAAAAAGAGGGCCTTTAATGGCCCTCATCTTATTAATACCTGGTGGGCAAATGCATGCCCACTTCACTCGCGCATATCATTCGTCTTCGAGATAGGTGTAGCCGTATAAGCCACTTTCGAACTCTTCGAGGAACTGCGCGCGCAGGTCATCACCGATATCCTTTTGCTGGGTGACCTGGTCTCGGAACAGGGTCATCAGATCGTTAGGATTCAGCTGCACATACTGCAGCATATCGGCCACCGTATCGCCTTCATCCGACAGTTGCACTTCTACACTGCCGTCCTGGAAAGCAAACACATCAACCGCTTCGGTATCACCAAATAGGTTGTGCATATTGCCGAGAATCTCCTGGTAGGCTCCAACCATAAAGAAGCCCAGCATCGGTGGATTGTCGATATCGTATTCTGGCATCGGCATGGTGGTCGCAATGCCATCGCCATCAACGTAGTGATCGATGGTGCCATCGGAGTCACAGGTGATGTCGAGCAACACAGCACGGCGCTCTGGAATCTTATTCAGTCCTTCCAGCGGCAGAACCGGGAACAGCTGATCGATACCCCAAGCATCCGGCATTGACTGGAACAGTGAGAAGTTGACGTAAATCTTATCCGCCATACGCTCTTGCAGTTCATCGATGATTGGGCGATGCGCACGGTTACTCGGATCAAGATGCTGCTGAATATAATGGCAGATGCTTAAGTACAGCTGTTCAGCCCAGGCACGCTGACCGAGGTCGTAAGTACCTGAGGAGTAGCCGGTGTGGATATCGAACAGGTCCATCTGGCTGTCATGCAGCCATTCACGCAGCGAACGGCGGACGTTCGGCTCGTGCATCTCCTGCCACGTATCCCACAAACTCTGGATAGGGCGCGGTGAGTCGGCATCCGGTGCCACTGGCGTGCTGAACTCATTGCGCTCGACACCAATAATATTGGAAACCAACACAGTATGATGCGCAGTCACAGCACGGCCCGATTCGGTGATCACCGTTGGATGCTCAAGACCGTTTTCTTCACAGGCATCGCCAATCGCCCAGATGACGTTATTGGCGTATTCGTTCAGGCCATAGTTGACCGAGCAATCAGACTGCGAGCGCGTGCCTTCGTAATCGACGCCCAAACCGCCGCCAACGTCGAAACATTTGATGTTCACGCCGAGCTTCGCCAGCTCAACGTAGAAACGCGCCGATTCACGCACGCCAGTGGCGATATCGCGAATGTTGGACATCTGCGAACCAAGGTGGAAATGCAGCAGTTGCAGGCTATCCAGACGACCGGCCTTGCGCATGATGTCTACCAGCTGTAATACCTGTGACGCTGCCAGACCAAACTTGGACTTCTCGCCACCGCTCGACTGCCATTTGCCGGAACCTTGCGAAGCCAGACGCGCGCGAATCCCTAAACGTGGGATAACGTTCAGGCGCTCAGCCTCTTCCAGCACCAGGCGCACTTCAGTCATCTTCTCGATCACCAGATAAACCTTGTGACCCAGTTTTTCACCAATCAGTGCCAGACGAATATATTCGCGATCTTTGTAGCCGTTACAGACGATCACCGAACGGGTTTTTCCGGCGTGTGCCAGTACCGCCATCAGTTCGGCTTTCGAACCGGCTTCCAGTCCCAGCGGCTCACCGGAGTTCACCAGCGATTCGATGACGCGCTTATGCTGGTTAACCTTGATCGGATAAACCAGGAAATAGTCACCTTTATAGCCGTAGGACTCACGCGCTCGCTTAAAGGCAGCGTTAATAGAGCGCAGGCGATGCTGCAAAATCTGCGGGAAGCAGAACAGCGCAGGCAAACGCTGACCGTCGGCCTCACGTTCTTTAACCAGCTTCGCCAGGTCAACGCGCACATCCGGTTGGTCCGGATCCGGGCACACGCTGATGTGCCCCAGCTCGTTGACGTCATAATAGTTATTACCCCACCAGGCAATATTGTAGGTACGCAGCATTCTGCTTGCTTCCTGATCGTTCATCGCCACCTCCTGCATGGAGCGGAGTACACCCTGTTCGCCAGCTGACGAACCCTTGATATTCTTCATGTCGTCAGACATCGCGAACCTCAATTTTCCGTTGAAATATGAAACAGTTGCCGGGTTTTACTGCTTTAAGTCCGGGTAAAGATTTTCCCATCTTGCTGAGCTCCGCATATCGGGTTGCAATGCACGTTGCTGACTCTAAGTGTAAAACACCGCGCCAAATTCAGTAAAAAACGGGCCGAAGCCTACGATTTTCACGGCCAATAGCGAGTGAAACACAGCATTAGAAAAGTGGGAATAGCTTAGCCGGCGCTCGTGTCGGGATAATTACCGCAACGCATAAAACTTCGGCGAGAGAAAAGAACAGAACTGGATTGGGGAAGGATTGCCAGCGCGCCTAAAAAGCGCAGAGAACCGAAAAGAAGAGAAGTGTGGTTCATTACTTTTATCACCTCCAACGTCTGCCATTAGCAAACGAAAAACGGCTTGGGTGAAAGCCAGAGAACGGCTCTGACGGCGAGACGCACAGTGACGTCATCCTTTAAAACAGCAGCGGCGTTTTATACAGCCACTGGTGCTAAAAAGCAAAATTTTTGTCCATGAAATGTGTGTGGTGTCAGGAATTTGTTCCAATCAGGCGCTTGCGTAAACGTGCTCAATCTTAAAAAGCACTGGAAATGTGCTCACTGTGTAACCTAGAATAGCCGTCCAGATGGTTGTCCATCTAAACTGATTAACATCCAGGCGGTGTCGGTGCTACATACCCATACTCCCTATTGCTCGCGGCTTTGCCTGAAGGGGCGTCGAGTCGGCCTGGTCCACTTACGCTATGCAGTCGAATTCAAACCATTTGTAAGGTAAAGAACAGAATGGCTAAACACCTTTTTACATCTGAGTCCGTATCAGAAGGACATCCTGATAAAATCGCTGACCAAATTTCCGATGCTGTGCTTGATGCGATCCTGGAACAGGATCCTAAAGCACGTGTGGCCTGCGAAACTTACGTGAAGACCGGTATGGTGCTGGTTGGCGGTGAAATCACCACCAGCGCTTGGGTTGATATTGAAGAGATCACCCGTAATACCGTCCGTGAAATCGGCTATGTGCATTCCGATATGGGCTTTGATGCGAACTCCTGCGCAGTACTGAGCGCGATTGGTAAGCAATCTCCGGACATTAACCAAGGTGTTGACCGTACCGATCCGCTGGAACAGGGCGCGGGCGACCAGGGCCTGATGTTTGGCTACGCGACCAACGAAACCGATGTGCTGATGCCAGCACCGGTGACCTACGCGCACCGCCTCGTTCAGCGTCAGGCTGAAGTGCGCAAAAGCGGTTCACTGCCGTGGTTACGTCCGGATGCGAAAAGCCAGATCACTTTCCAGTACGATGGCGGCAAAATTGTCGGTATCGATGCGGTAGTACTGTCAACGCAGCACGCTGAAGAAGTTTCAACGGCCGACCTGCGCGAAGCCGTAATGGAAGAGATCATCAAGCCGGTTCTGCCTGCTGAGTGGGTGAATGCCAGCACCAAATACCACATCAACCCAACGGGTCGTTTTGTTATCGGTGGCCCAATGGGTGACTGCGGTCTGACCGGTCGTAAAATCATCGTGGATACCTACGGCGGCATGGCTCGTCACGGTGGCGGTGCATTCTCCGGTAAAGATCCTTCTAAAGTTGACCGTTCGGCTGCTTACGCCGCTCGCTATGTGGCGAAAAATATCGTGGCTGCGGGTCTGGCCGATCGTTGTGAAATTCAGGTTTCCTACGCGATTGGCGTGGCTGAGCCAACCTCAATCATGGTGGAGACCTTCGGTACTGAGAAAGTCTCAACCGAGCAATTGACCCTGTTGGTGCGTGAGTTCTTCGACCTGCGTCCATACGGTCTGATCCAGATGATGGATCTGCTGAAGCCGATCTACAAAGAGACCGCCGCTTACGGTCATTTTGGTCGCGAACACTTCCCGTGGGAGCAGACGGATAAAGCCGCTCAACTGCGTGAGGCTGCTGGCCTGTAATTGATTACAGCCTGGCGAAAACAAGCCCGCTTAATGCGGGCTTTTTTATGCCTGTCGCCGCGCTCATGTATCAACACTGTAGATTCATCGCACATGCTTTATGACTCGCCACGTACCGCTACATTGCCAATCGCACACGCTGCTCCCCCTTCCACGCACAGCTTTTTTTTCGTTGTCTACACTCTGATCACTTCGCTTACAACAAAGTGTTAACGATTACATTTTGAAATTCTTTTGTTATCTGTAATTTAGAGAATTTTCAGCGTAGTTATTCCTGTGAAAATGCGTTATTTTCAGCGTCGTCTGATAGCCGATATTTAGAGAGATGTCAGAAACTTAAAGGGTGCTATACCTTACTGGTTACGTAACTATTTCAGGCGGAAAATGCTGGATTTCAGGGTTTCAGCGTGTGTAACCGATTACACTGATGTGATCGAACTCACTTTTTTCTGCCGACAGGTTTCATAACATTGATAAAAACAATGATAGATAATCTTCGGAGGCATTATGCCTGGTACTACTCATAAGAGCAGAACATCGAACAAGATGATGACCTTGTTCGTCTGCTTTTTAGCGGCTCTGGCCGGCCTGCTGTTTGGCCTGGATATCGGCGTTATTGCTGGTGCCCTGCCCTTTATCGCAAAAGATTTCAACGTGACAGCTCACCAGCAAGAGTGGATTGTTAGCTCAATGATGTTCGGTGCAGCTGTGGGTGCTGTTGGTAGTGGCTGGATGTCGTCTCGCCTGGGCCGTAAAAAGAGCCTGATGGCGGGTGCCATCCTGTTCGTTATCGGTTCTTTGTGGTCCGCCATGGCCACTAGCCCGGATATGCTGATTGCTGCTCGTGTGGTTCTTGGCTTAGCCGTGGGTGTCGCCTCTTACACCGCGCCACTGTATCTTTCTGAAATCGCGCCAGAAAAAATTCGTGGCAGTATGATTTCACTCTACCAGCTGATGATCACCATCGGGATTCTGGCAGCCTACCTGTCTGACACTGCGTTCAGTGATGCAGGTGCATGGCGCTGGATGCTGGGTGTCATCACCATCCCAGCCATTTTGCTGCTGATTGGCGTGTTCTTCCTGCCCAACAGCCCACGCTGGCTGGCAGCAAAAGGTGATTTCCGCAGTGCACAGCGGGTGCTTGATCGTCTACGTGATACCAGCGAACAAGCTAAGCGTGAGCTGGATGAGATTCGTGAAAGCCTGAAGATCAAACAGTCTGGCTGGCAGCTGTTCCAGAGCAACAGCCACTTCCGCCGTGCTGTGTACCTGGGCGTGTTGCTGCAGGTGATGCAGCAGTTCACCGGTATGAACGTGATCATGTATTACGCGCCTAAAATCTTTGAGATTGCAGGCTTCGCCAACACCACTCAGCAAATGTGGGGCACAGTGATTGTCGGTCTGGTGAACGTACTGGCGACCTTTATTGCTATCGGTTTGGTGGATCGCTGGGGCCGTAAACCAACGCTGGTGCTGGGCTTTATCGTCATGGCCGCTGGCATGGGTATCCTCGGTACTATGCTGCACATCGGCATTCACTCTGCTTCGGCACAGTACTTCGCGGTGGCGATGCTGTTGATGTTCATCGTTGGTTTCGCGATGTCTGCCGGTCCGTTGATCTGGGTGCTGTGTTCAGAGATTCAGCCGCTGAAAGGCCGCGACTTTGGTATCACCGTTTCTACCGCAACCAACTGGATTGCGAACATGATCGTTGGTGCCACCTTCCTGACCATGCTGAACTCGCTGGGCAACGCGCCGACCTTCTGGGTCTATGCGGGTCTGAATGTCTTCTTTATCCTGCTGACCGTGGCGCTGATTCCAGAGACCAAAAACGTCTCGCTGGAGCACATCGAGCGTAACCTGATGTCAGGTAAAAAATTGCGTGATATCGGCCAGAAGTAAGGTTGAGAGACGAGAACAAGGGCTGCCGCGAGGTGGCCCTTTTTTTTGCTATCAATGACGTAATGCTTGTCACTCCAGCGCGTTTCGGTCGCCATAAATGGCGCCCCTACGGATTGGGTGAGAGTTCGTAGGGGACGCATTTATGCGTTCCTGGCATTGGAGGGCGCCATAAATGGCGCCCCTACGGATTGGGTGAGAGTTCGTAGGGGACGCATTTATGCGTTCCTGGCATTGGAGGGCGCCATAAATGGCGCCCCTACGGGTTCGGTGTGGTTTTCGTAGGATGCGCATTTATGCGTACCAGGTTATCCTGCCGAACATGAAAACACCTCGCCTTCCTATCGCCCTGCAACAAGCCGTGATGCGCTCTCTGCGCCATTTTTTGCAGCTCGCCAATGACAAGCTGGAACGTCACTATGACGAGCCAAAGCTGGTTTATCAGCAGCGCGGCACCGCCGCTGGCACGGCCTGGCTAGAGAAGTGGGAAATTCGCCTGAATCCCGTGCTGTTGCTGGAAAACCAACAGCCGTTTATTGATGAAGTGGTGCCGCATGAACTGGCACATCTGTTGGTATGGAAAACCTTTGGTCGCGTGCCGCCGCACGGTAAAGAGTGGAAGTGGATGATGGAAAGCGTTCTGGGCGTGCCCGCCCGTCGCACGCATCAGTTTGAAATCGCCTCCGTGCGCAGTAACACCTTCCCCTATCGCTGCCGCTGCCAGCAGCATCAGCTCACGGTACGCCGCCATAACCGCGTGCAGCGCGGTGAAAGCGAATATCGCTGTGTCCATTGTGGCACGCTACTGCAACCCGGTGAATTCACAGCACGTTAGTCCGCGAATCTGATATCCCCCCTCTTGCCATTCTGTTACCCTGCCGCCTTTTTCCGCACCAGGTCAATTTTGGAATATGTCTCGCAAAACGCTGTTGTTACTCACCTTATTAATGGCACCCCTTAGTGCCTTCAGTCTGAGTTTTTCGAATTATCATCAGAACAATTTCCAGCAGGCAAAAACCGTCGCGGCACAAATTAATGCCGATGCCCCGGCCGACTTCTACTGCGGCTGCAAAATCAGCTGGCACGGCAAGAAAGGCGTGCCTGATCTCAGCAGCTGCGGCTATAACGTTCGTAAAAATGCCAACCGAGCTGAACGCATTGAGTGGGAACATGTGATGCCCGCATGGGAGTTCGGCCATCAGCGCCAGTGCTGGCAAAACGGCGGACGTAAAAATTGCAGTAAAGATGCCGACTATCGTCGCATTGAGAGTGACCTGCATAACCTGCAGCCGGCGATTGGTGAAGTGAACGGCGACCGCAATAACTTCCAGTACAGCCAGTGGAACGGTGGCGATCAGCCATACGGGCAGTGCTCAATGAAGATCGACTTTAAGCAGAAGCTGGCCCAGCCGCCGGAACGTGCTCGCGGCGCCATCGCCCGCACCTACTTCTACATGCGCGATCAATATCATCTCAATTTGTCACGCCAGCAAACCCAGCTATTTACCGCCTGGAACAAGCAATATCCGGTCACCGCATGGGAGTGTGAGCGTGACAATCGCATCGCGCAGGTGCAAGGAAATCACAATCCCTATGTACAACAGGCTTGCCAGCGCTAAAAGCGCTACCCTAAACTAGCTTTTTTCGATTGCGCCGTGTCCGTTGGCACGGCATAACGCTGGCAGGAACCGCATGCGTATACCTCGCATTTATCACCCCGAAACCCTAGACGTTAACCGTGAATTCTTCCTTGATGAAGATGCCGCTAATCACGTCGGACGCGTGCTGCGTATGACCGTGGGTCAACACATTGAGCTGTTTGATGGCAGTAATCTGACTTTTAGCGCCGAAATCACCCAAGCCGATAAAAAGCGTGTAAAAGTAAATATCCTTGCCAGTCAGCCTGATGACCGTGAATCCCCGCTACATTTACACCTCGGACAAGTGATGTCGCGGGGTGAAAAAATGGAATTCACGATTCAGAAATCGATCGAACTCGGTGTGAATGTGATTACACCCTTGTTTTCTGAGCGCTGCGGCGTAAAGCTGGATGCCGAACGGCTGGCAAAGAAGATTCAGCAATGGCAGAAAATTGCGATTGCCGCCTGTGAACAGTGCGGCCGTAATCGCGTGCCGGAAATTCGCGAAGCGATGACGCTGGAAGCCTGGTGTGCCGAAGCCGATAGCGGCCTGAAGCTGAATCTGCATCCGCGTGCCAGCCAGAGTATTAATACGCTGCCGCAACCCGTGGAACGTGTTCGTCTGCTGATTGGCCCAGAAGGCGGCTTGTCTGCTGATGAAATAGCAATGACCGCACAGCAAGGTTTCACTGATATTTTGCTCGGCCCGCGCGTGTTGCGCACCGAAACAACCGCCCTCACCGCCATTACGGCACTTCAGGTGAGGTTTGGTGACCTCGGTTAAGCGATAATTCCGGGTTATAGAGAGAAGCACGTGCAACACACGGAACGGGAAGCTGATTCCCCCTTTGAGGAGAGAATAATGATCAAGCTTGGCATCGTTATGGACCCAATTTCGTCCATCAACATTAAAAAAGACACCAGCTTCGCCATGTTGCTGGAAGCACAGCGCCGTGGTTACGAAATTCATTACATGGAGATGAGCGATCTCTCCCTGCGCGGTGGCGTGACCTATGCCCGCACGCGCCTGCTGAGCGTCGAGCAGAACTACGACAAATGGTATGAATTCGGCAGTGAGCAGGTGATTCCACTGGCCGATCTGAATGTCGTGCTGATGCGCAAAGATCCGCCATTTGATACCGAGTTCATCTACGCAACCTACCTGCTGGAACGCGCAGAAGAGCAAGGCACGTTGATTGTGAACAAACCGCAGAGCTTGCGCGACTGTAACGAAAAGCTCTACACCGCGTGGTTTGCTGATTTAACACCCGATACGCTGGTCACCCGCAACAAAGAGCAACTGCGCGCCTTCTGGCAGGAGCACGGTGACGTGATCCTCAAGCCGCTGGACGGTATGGGTGGTGCATCTATCTTCCGCGTGAAGCAGGATGATCCTAACTTTGGTGTGATCACCGAAACCCTGACCAACCACGGTCAGAACTTCTGCATGGCACAAAACTACCTGCCAGCGATTAAAGATGGCGACAAACGCGTGTTGGTCGTGGATGGTGAACCGGTGCCTTACTGCCTGGCGCGTATTCCGCAAGGCGGTGAAACCCGTGGCAACCTGGCCGCAGGTGGCCGTGGTGAAGCGCGTCCGCTGAGCGATAGCGACTGGGAAATTGCTCGTCGTGTTGGCCCAACGCTGAAAGCCAAAGGGTTGATTTTTGTCGGCCTGGACATCATTGGTGATAAACTCACCGAAGTTAACGTTACCAGCCCAACCTGCGTGCGTGAAATCGAAGCTGCTTTCCCGATTTCAATCACCGGCATGCTGATGGATGCCATTGAAAAACGTTTGGGCTGATGTCGGCGGCGTGTAAGCGCTGCAAGAACCCAAAACCGGTGTGGCTTTGGCCATGCCGGTAATTTTTGAAACACGAGTGATAATGAATTTACAGCACCATTTTTTGATTGCGATGCCGTCGCTGCAGGATCCGCTCTTCAAACGCTCGGTGGTGTATATCTGCGAGCACAATGAAGATGGTGCCATGGGCTTGATTGTGAATAAGCCGATGGAGAATTTAACCGTCGAAGGTATTCTGAAGAAGCTTAAAATTAGCGCTACCGATCGCGATCCCACCATCAAACTGGATAAGCCGGTTTACTCGGGTGGCCCGCTGGCGGAAGATCGTGGTTTTATCTTGCACTCTGCGCAGAAAGTTTACTCCTCCAGCATCCGTATTTCCGACAATACCGTGATCACCACATCACGCGATGTGCTGGAAGCGATCGGTACTGCCTCACAGCCGGAAAACGTGCTGGTGGCGCTGGGTTACTGCGCCTGGGAAAAAGATCAGCTGGAAAATGAATTACTGGAAAACGCCTGGCTGACCACGCCCGCCAATACCAATATTCTGTTCCACACGCCTATTGCCGAACGCTGGCGCGAAGCCGCACGCAGCATGGGTGTCGATATCCATAACATGACCAGCGATGCAGGACACGCCTGATGGCCAGTGAAACCTTGCTGGGATTTGATTTCGGCACTAAAAGTATCGGCGTGGCCGTCGGCCAACAGCTGACCGGCACGGCTCGTGCACTCACTGCGTTGAAAGCGCAGGACGGCTCGCCCGACTGGAAACTGATCGAGAAGCTGCTGAAAGAGTGGCAACCAGATTATGTGGTGGTGGGCTTGCCGCTGAATATGGACGGCACCGAACAGCCGTTAACCGACCGTGCCCGTAAGTTTGCCAATCGTATACATGGCCGATTTGGCGTACGCGTTGAGTTGCAGGATGAGCGTTTGAGTACCGTTGAGGCCCGTGCCGACCTGTTCGAACGCGGCGGCTTTCGTGCGCTACAAAAAGGCCAGGTCGATTCGCAATCGGCGGTGATCATTCTCGAAGATTGGTTCGATACGCATTAATTTAAGTCGATCTAGCATCCCGCGTGATGCCCCTTGCTGAACGGTAGCGGTGCAACCAATTGCGCATTTGTCAGTTGCGCAGCCACTTTCGAGGCGCGCGATAAATCGCGCCGCTGCAGTCGGTTACTCAATCAATCCCGCCATTCGCCGCGCCTGCTCGCTCTGCGTGAAGGTCTGCATGCCTGCCTGTGCGCCGGTTTGTAACACGCCAGGCAATTGATGCATCTTTCCTTCGCGAATCAAATTGACCACCGCTGGCGTCGCCACTAGCACTTCAAACAATCCCACTCGGCCGCCTGCTTTTGCGGGCACCAGTCGCTGCGCCAGCACTGCTTTCAAACTCCCCGCCAGTTGAGTGCGCACCAGGTTCTTCTCTTCAGCGGGAAACACATCCACCAAGCGATCCACCGCCTGCGTAGCGCCGCGCGTATGCAGGGTTGCCATCACCAGATGACCGGTTTCTGCGGCAGTGAGCGCGAGCCGAATCGTCTCACTGTCTCGCAACTCTCCCAGCAGAATCACATCGGGGTCTTCGCGTAGCGCCGCCTTCAAGCCATGTTGGAATGAAGCCGCGTGTACGCCCACTTCCCGTTGCTGAATCAGCGATCGCTGACTGTGATGCACAAACTCGATCGGATCTTCCAGCGTAATGATATGGCGCGCCTGCTCGCGGTTGAGGTTATCCACCAGTGCCGCCAGCGTCGTGGATTTACCGCTGCCCGTGGCACCGGTGATTAAGATCAGCCCTTCTTCAAGCTGCATCAGGGATGCCATTACATCCGGTAACCGCAGGCTGGTGAGATCCGGGGCCTGGCTGGCAACCAGCCTCAGCGCCAGCGACAAGCCATGGCGTTGCATAAACAGGTTTGCACGCAGCCGCACGCCGCTTGGCAGCGTGAGCGCAAAATCCACGTGCCCACTCTCCTCCAGCTCTGCCTGCTGGACCTGGTTTAACCGCTGCTGAATAAAGGCTTCCAGCCACTCTCCTTCCAGAACGTTTTGCTGTGGAATCGGCGCCAGCACGCCATGACAACGCCAGTGCGGCAAATGTCCGCTGCAAAGGTGCAGATCGGCGGCGTTATGCTTTACACTAAGGGCCACAACTTCATCCAAATCCATTTAACTTCTCCTGACTATGACTTCCATTGAGCTCAACTTACTGCAAGTGCGTGAACGCATCGCCGCTGCTGCCGCACGTTGCGGCCGCGCGCCAGAAGAAATTACCCTGCTTGCCGTGAGCAAAACCAAACCTGCGAGCGCAGTCGCAGAAGCGATTGCCGCCGGACAGCAGGCATTCGGTGAAAATTACGTGCAGGAAGGGGTTGAAAAAGTGGCAGAGCTGGCCGCACATCCTGAACTGCAATGGCACTTTATTGGGCCGTTACAATCCAACAAAAGTCGCCTGGTGGCGGAGAATTTTGCCTGGTGTCACACCGTTGATCGCCAGCGCATTGCGCAACGTCTGAATGATCAGCGCCCAGACGCGCTGCCGCCACTGAACGTGTTAATTCAGGTAAATATCAGTGACGAGAACAGCAAATCTGGCATCATGCTGGAGGCCATTCCAGAGTTGGCTCAACAGATTGCCGCATTGCCGCGTTTGCGCCTGCGCGGGTTGATGGCTATCCCAGCACCGGAAGCGGATTATGATCGACAGCTGGCGGTCTGCCAGCAGATGGCGAGCGCGTTTAACGCCCTAAAACAGGATTACCCCGAGGTCGATACGCTTTCACTGGGAATGAGCGACGACATGGATGCGGCAATCGCCGCTGGCAGCACCATGGTGCGAATTGGCACCGCCGTTTTTGGCGCGCGGGATTATGCGCGACCTTCACAACAATAATTGAGGAACCTCATGTTAACAATGACGTTTTTAGTCAAAACGCTGATCGACCTGTACGTGATGGTATTGCTGCTGCGCATCTGGATGCAGTGGGCACGCTGTGACTTCTACAACCCGCTGTCACAGTTCGTGGTGAAGATTACTCAGCCAATCATTAAGCCGCTGCGTCGCATATTGCCTGCGCTGGGCCCGATTGATACCGCCTCGCTGGTGCTGGCGTTTGTGCTAACGACCTTGAAGTATCCCGTGCTGCTACTGATTCAGGTCGGCGTATTCTCTGTGGACCCAACCAACCTGCTGGTGGGGCTGCTGTCGTTGTTAAAATCTGCCGGTTATCTGGTGTTCTGGGTGATCATCATTCGCTCACTGATGAGCTGGATCAGCCAAGGTCGCGGTCCGATTGACTACGTGTTAATCCAACTGACTGAACCGCTGATGGCTCCGATTCGCCGTATTCTGCCTGCCATGGGCGGCATCGATTTCTCTGCCATGATTGTGATTCTGGTGCTGTACGCGCTGAATTTCCTCGGCATGGACCTGTTCCCAGGTCTCTGGTACCTGCTCTAATTCGTTAATCTGGAACTGTTATGCAAAAAGTTGTTCTCGCCACCGGTAACCCGGGCAAAGTTCGTGAACTGGCCGATCTGTTAGCGGCTTTCGGCCTTGATATCGTGGCGCAAACCGAACTGGGCGTTGAGTCAGCCGAAGAGACCGGCCTGACCTTTATTGAAAACGCCATCCTCAAAGCGCGTCATGCGGCGCAGATCACCGGCTTACCGGCCATTGCCGATGACTCGGGTCTGGCAGTGGATGCACTCGGTGGCGCGCCGGGCATATACTCGGCGCGCTATGCTGGCCTTGACGCCAGCGATCAGCAGAATCTCGATAAGCTGTTAGTCGCGCTGGAAAATGTGCCAGACGGTCAGCGCCAGGCACAATTCCACTGCGTGCTGGTCTACGTTCGTCATGCAGAAGATCCGGTTCCGTTGGTGTTCCACGGTAGCTGGGAGGGGGAAATCACGCGCGCGGCGGCAGGCCAAGGCGGCTTCGGCTACGATCCTATCTTCT
The DNA here is from genome assembly GCF_002095475.1 of Pantoea rwandensis. Lineage (GTDB taxonomy): Bacteria > Pseudomonadota > Gammaproteobacteria > Enterobacterales > Enterobacteriaceae > Pantoea > Pantoea rwandensis. The sequence goes on along the minus strand of NZ_MLFR01000028.1, from coordinate 55,459 downwards.
ATGTTCCTGAGCTGGGTAAAACCGCGGGCGAGCTGAGTAAAGATGAAAAGCGCGCCGTTTCTCACCGTGGCAAAGCATTGACGCTGTTGTTGGAAGCGATGCGCAATGCCTGAGTTACCACCGCTAAGTCTCTACATCCATATCCCATGGTGTGTGCAGAAGTGTCCCTATTGTGATTTCAACTCGCACGCCTTGAAGGGAGAAGTGCCGCATATCGAGTATGTGCAGCACCTGCTCAACGATCTTGAACAGGATTTACCGCTCACCGCAGGACGTGAAGTGCGCACTATCTTTATTGGTGGTGGCACGCCGAGCCTGCTGAGCAGCAATGCCATGCAGATGCTGATGGACGGCGTGCGTGCACGCTTGCCGCTGGCGGCTGGTGCGGAAATCACCATGGAAGCCAACCCCGGCACCGTGGAAGCTGACCGCTTCAGTGCCTATCAGAAAGCCGGTATTAATCGTATTTCGATTGGCGTGCAGAGTTTCAGTCCGCAAAAGCTTGAGCGCCTCGGTCGTATTCATGGGCCAGAAGAAGCCAAACGCGCGGCACATTTGGCCGAAGGCCTTGGCCTGCGCAGCTTTAACCTCGATCTGATGCACGGTTTACCGGATCAGTCGCTGGAAGAAGCGCTGGACGATTTACGCCAGGCGATTGCGCTCAATCCACCGCATCTGTCGTGGTATCAACTGACGATTGAACCCAACACGCTGTTTAGCTCGCGCCCGCCGGTGTTACCGGATGACGACGCGCTGTGGGATATCTTCGAACAGGGTCACCAGTTGCTCAGCGCCGCCGGTTATCAGCAGTATGAAACCTCGGCCTACGCTAAGCCGGGCTATCGCTGCGAGCATAATCTCAACTACTGGCGTTTCGGTGATTACCTCGGTATTGGGTGTGGCGCCCACGGCAAGCTGACGCAACCGGATGGCCGTATTGTGCGTACGGTGAAAACACGCCATCCGCGCGGTTTCATGAAAGGCAACTACCTCGATAAGCAGCATGAAGTTGAGGATCACGACAAGCCGTTCGAATTCTTTATGAACCGCTTCCGCCTGTTGGAGGCCGCTCCACGCGCTGATTTCCTTCGCTATACCGGGCTGGATGAAGCCGTGATTCGTACGCAGCTAGACGAAGCGATTGCCGCGGGTTACGTGGATGAAACAGCAGAACAGTGGCAAATCACCGAGAAAGGGAAACTCTTCCTGAATTCGCTGCTGGAACTGTTTTTGCCTGAAGAGAAGTCATGACATTCTGATGGCCCAGTGATTAACCAATATGACTGGGTCATCAGTTAAGGTCTTTCCGTATTTTGCCGCAGTTGTAAAAGCTGCGTATTAATGATGGCTATATTCACCTCGCAGGGCAAACCATCATCAAGATAGACCGTTTCATAAATCTCTAAAGCCGCAGCATTTTCATTAAAATTCAGCAACCTAAGTTGTTCTTCATCCGTCACATTGATGGCATTTAAATGCTGTTCCCTGCGCTGGACTTTCTTGCCTGTTATTTGCTCGATGTAAGAGTATTTCGATATTTCCAGTTTGCTGAATTCCATGCTGCTAAACATGCTGACCGGGAAATGGTTATATTCCAGCGCCACGGGAATATCATCAAAGCTCATCAGACGCACCACTTTATAGATTTGGTCACCACTCTTGATGCGCAACGCCTGAGCCATTTCTGCCGTCGGCACTTTCATGATACTGACGGTGATCACTTTCCTGACCCCTTTGTACCCTTTCTTCTGCGCCTGGAAGTCAAAGGGTGACAGCGCGTGAAAACGCCCCACATGATCGCTTTTAGCTGTTGAACCCACAAACAGGCCCGAGCCCTTCACCCGATAAATGCGCTGTTGCTCAATCAGGATACGTGTTGCTTCGCGGACCGTGGCGCGGGTGATACCGATGTTTTTAGCGATACCGATTTCGGTGTCCAGTTTGTCACCCGGCATCAATCCATCATCTTTGATTTTTTGCAGGAGGTAATCGACAACCTCTTTTTGCTTCTCAGTAATGCCATCGATCATCAACGTGCTTCCCAATAAGTGTATGAGTGCAAATCTGCGCTCGGTGACTCAACACGTATGCCTGAATTTATTTTATGCGCGCCACCCTTACTGCTTACGGATGTGATCGAGTTAACGCTTTTACATTCAGGAGCAACCTGTCCAGCCAGATTTCAATCTTACATATTGTATCTGTACAGGTCTAGGAGCATTATCAAGATGACTAGACATCTTTTAAAACATAACCACTCTAAGTTAGAAAGAAAAATAATAGATAAAAATCATTATCTTATTAAGGTAGTCACTTGTAATAAATGCAATAAGATAAGGCTGCCGATTAAAAACAACATCAACACCAGGGAAATTCATTCAAACATGACTGTACATCTCATCGCTATACAGCCTTTGACCACAGTCATCCCGACTTCAGGAGATCAACATGGCGCATCTTGCTAAATGGCTGAATGAAGAAAAAATTCAGTACCTCGAAAGTGTTCCTGACTGGCAGGCCGCCATCGAAGCCGTGGCGCGTCCGCTACTGCATGAACAGGCCATTTCTCAGCGTTACGTGGATACCATCATCCAGCAGAAGCAGGAGATTGGCCCTTACTTTGTCATCGCTCCACGTATCGCCATGCCGCATGCGCGACCAGAACAAGGTGCAGAAAAACTCGGTTTATCGGTGCTTAAACTGGCTAAGGGCGTCAATTTTGATGCAGATGAAAATGACCCGGTCGATATCCTGTTCATGTTCGCTGCACCCGACAGCAACAGCCATATAGAAATGATTACTCAATTGGCTGAAGTGCTCTCTGATGAAGAAAAAATGGCGCAGGTGTTAAGCGCGGTTAACCAGGCTGAACTCAGCCGTCTATTGTTATCCTAAATCCGTTTAATTTAGCATTAGTTAATAAAAATCAACGAGGTAGAAGATGAAAATTATGGCAGTTTGCGGCTCAGGCCTGGGAAGTAGTTTTATGATGGAAATGAACATCAAAAAAGTATTGAAGCTGATTGATGTGACCGCCGACGTAGAGCACTCCGATCTGGGATCGGTCACGCCGGATGTGGCAGATGTATTCGTGATGGCAAAAGACATCGCCTACAGCGCCAACCTTCCAGAGGACAAAGTGATCATCATCAACAACATCATTGACCTCAAAGAAATTGAGCAAAAAGTCCGCGCCTATTTTAATAAATAATTCACTCAACCTACTGAAATAGAACACTTGCCGCTGAGGTTACTATGTTTATTCAAAACCTTTTATTGGTAGTTGTGGATGTGCTGAAAGTCCCCTCCATTCTGGTTGGTTTGGTGGCCATGTTTGGACTGATCGCACAGAGAAAGCCGTTCCCAGACATCATTAAAGGCACGGTAAAAACTATCCTGGGTTTTCTGGTGTTGGCTGGCGGTGCGACGGTGTTGGTGGGGTCGTTAACGCCACTCGGTGACATCTTTAAGCACGCCTTTGATGTACAGGGAATTATTCCAAACAATGAAGCGATGGTTTCCATTGCTTTAGAGAAGTACGGTGCGCCTACCACGCTGATTATGGCGTTTGGTATGGTGGCGAATATTATTGTTGCCCGCTTTACTCGACTGAAATACATCTATCTTTCAGGCCATGTGACCTTCTATATGGCCTGTATGATCGCCATTATCTTGTCGGTGGCAGGTTTCGAAGGTGTGCAGCTGATTTATACCGGTTCTCTGACGCTCGGCATGCTGATGGCGATTTTCCCGGCCATCGCTCAGCCGCATATGCGTAAAATCATTGGACACGATCAGGTCGCCCTGGCACACACGGGTACAGTCGGTTACGTGCTGTCTGGTTGGATTGGCTCCTTAGTGGGTAAAGGCTCCAAATCCACTGAAGAGATGAACATGCCAAAAAACCTCAGTTTTTTGCGCGACAGCACCATCTCCATCTCCCTCACCATGATGATTATTTACTTTATTCTTTCGGTTTCTGCCGGCCGGGAATATGTAGAGAGTCAATTTAGTCATGGTCAGAACTACCTGGTGTATTCGTTCGTACAGGCGATTACCTTTGCGGCGGGCGTATTTATTATCCTGCAAGGGGTGCGCTTGATTCTGGCGGAGATTGTGCCGGCTTTCACGGGCTTCTCCGAGAAACTGGTGCCAAATGCACGCCCCGCGCTGGATTGCCCGATTGTCTTCCCGTACGCACCGAATGCGGTTCTGGTTGGTTTTATTTCTAGCTTCGTGGGTGGATTAGTGGGGCTGTTCTTCCTGGGACAACTGCACTGGGTGCTGATTCTTCCAGGTGTGGTGCCGCACTTCTTCTGCGGTGCAACGGCGGGCGTGTTTGGTAACGCCACAGGTGGGAAACGTGGAGCCATGCTGGGCGCTTTTGCCCACGGTATTCTGATTACGTTCCTCCCGGTCGCCCTGCTGCCCGTGCTCGGTGCGATTGGATTAACCAATACCACTTTCTCAGACACCGACTTTGGCGTCACCGGCATCATCCTTGGCAACATGGCACGCTACCTGGATAAGGGTGTCATCATGATGATCATCACCGGTATCTTTGCTCTGCTGGTTGTCTACAACTATGTCGCCAGCAATAAAGCGACGGCAGAGGAAGCGAAGAGCGAGTAATTAGCCGTGTAGCGGCGCGATTTATCGCGCGTACCTGAAGCGGCTAAGCTGCTGACATACGCGCAATAAATTGTGCCGCTATCGTTTAACTTTCAAGACGATAGCGACGATTTTTATCCTTTAACGCCCTGCATCAGCGCGGTACGCTGCCCTTCCAGATCCGTCACTCGGTTACACACCTCATGGCCAAAATTCTGGAAATCCTGTTCCTGATTTTTCCACTCTGCCTGAACCGCCTGCTGTAATCCACCCAGATTGCCCATAATGGCTTGTAATGGATTACTGCCGCTGGCCGCCTTGCTGCTGCCCATCTCGTTCAGGCTGTCCTGCATGATGCCGCCCAGTGTGCTCTGCACCAGCTTTTCTCCGTCAGCGCGCACTTGATCTATCGCCTGATGATGGAAGGTCAAACCGTCCGGGCGATGCTCAATAATGCGATTCATCTGCTGCTTTAACTGACCATCCAAAGTGGTGAGGCGATTGCGCACGTTGCTGTTAGCACCGAGCTTTTCCACAATCACTTTATCTAACGCAACACGGCTGCGTTCTAAACGCGTGTTAGCACCGTTATCTACCCACGGTAAATCACGGCGTAAAGCATTCTGATAATCAATGGCTTTCTGGCGTGTGGCGTTATCGACGTTGGCTTTCTGCCCGTTGAAGGTCACATCACCCTGTGGCGAGATTTCAAGATTACCGTTGGTGCCCACCACCTGCACGCTCTGCGGTTTGATGATCACATCATCCTTTGGGTTAACGCTGCACTGATAATCAGCCTGCGCCTGCGTCGCTGCAGCCAGCAGCAGTGCGGTAAGAAGAGCCTTACGAACCATGAAATCTCCCTTAAATGAAAAGCCGCCTACGCCTTTGCTGTTAAAACAGGTCAGGCGTAGGCGGCGCGGCGAATTTGGTAACGGCCAGCGCACAGCAACCGGAGCGTACATGAGTACGTGAGGATGGCGAGCACTGCCCGGTGCCAAAAGCGCAAGTGAGCTAGCCTGAAGCGCTATCTCAGACTAATAACTTACTTAGTCCCACCAAACGTCAAAGAGTTCAGTGACCTGAACATCAGTGAGTTCTTTCTGCTCCAGCCACTTACGCACTAATTCGCGGTGCTCATCGGTGCATTTACCAGTTTCCTGCAGGCAAACCAAGCCTTCCCACACCAGATAACCGCTGCCGTCATACGCCAGACCATTCGGATCAATCACTTCAGTAATAAACTGATCCAGCGTGGCATCAATCTGCTCTTCGGTGGTGCCTTCGGCAAAACGCCAGGCAACAGAAAAACCTAATTCCTGAAACTCATCAATATGCAGTTTCTTACGTAAACGACGGCTACGCTGTACGGCCATTATTTCACCCTCTCAAACATCAGATCCCAAACACCGTGGCCCAGTCGCTGCCCGCGCTGCTCAAATTTAGTTAACGGACGCGTTTCCGGACGCGGCACGTAATCGTTACCTTCTGACAGGTTTTTATACCCATCCACGCTGTTCATGATTTCCAGCATGTGAGTCGCATAATCTTCCCAGTCAGTCGCCATGTGGAACACGCCACCCAGCTTCAGCTTACGCATCACCAGCTCGGCAAAAGGTACCTGCACAATGCGACGTTTGTTGTGGCGCGCTTTATGCCATGGATCCGGGAAGAACAGCTGGACCATACGCAGTGAATTATCCGGAATCATCTGCTGCAACACTTCTACTGCGTCGTGACACATCACACGCAGGTTCTCCACGCCCGCTTCTTTCGCGGAAGCCAGACAGGCACCCACGCCCGGCGCATGCACTTCAAGGCCGAGGAAATTCTGATGTGGATTGTTCTGCGCCATGGTCACCAGTGAGGCACCCATACCAAAACCAATCTCCAGCACTACGGGCGCTTCGCGACCAAACAGTGCGGCCAAATCCAGCGGCTCCTGCTGGAACTCGACGCCCATCTCCGGCCAGTAATTATCGAGCGCGAGCTGCTGCCCTTTCGTTAAGCGCCCTTGGCGGCGCACAAAACTGCGGATACGGCGTAATGGCCGACCGTTCTCATCAAATTCTGGGGTGATGACGTCATTAATCATGTTGAAGCCTGCTGGTTAGCCTAATCTGGGAAACGGGCATTATGCAAAGTTAGATAGCAGAAGCAAGCCTTTGCAATCTTCCGGTTTACACCCTGATGTCTCTGTGCTGGAATTCCTGCCTGATTGTAGAGCAAACATGGAAAATTTCCTTCTAATGATGCAAGCGCCGCAGTTCGCGCAACAGGTGCTGGAGTGGTATCACCGCTTTGGCCGCAAAACTCTGCCGTGGCAGCAGGAGAAGACACCTTATAAGGTGTGGCTCTCTGAAGTGATGCTGCAGCAGACGCAAGTTGCCACCGTTATTCCTTACTTTGAACGCTTTATGGCGCGCTTCCCGACGATCGCCGATCTGGCGGCAGCGCCGCTGGATGAAGTGCTGCACCTGTGGACCGGCCTCGGCTATTACGCCCGTGCGCGCAATCTGCATAAAGCCGCGAAGCAAGTGGTCGACAAACACGGCGGTGAATTCCCGCGTAATTTTGATGATGTCGCCGCACTGCCAGGCGTCGGCCGTTCTACCGCAGGTGCCGTACTCTCATTGTCACTGGGCCTGCATTTCCCGATTCTCGACGGCAACGTTAAACGCGTGCTGGCACGTTGTTATGCCGTGGGTGGGTGGCCGGGCAAGAAAGACGTTGAAAAACGTCTGTGGCAGATCAGCGAAGAGGTCACGCCTGCTGAAGGCGTTAGCCAGTTTAACCAGGCAATGATGGATCTTGGTGCGTTAGTGTGCACTCGCTCACGTCCTAAGTGTGAGATTTGTCCGGTCAGCAGCGGCTGCGTGGCTTACGCCAACAGCAGCTGGGCGGAGTATCCCGGTAAGAAGCCCAAAGTGACGATTCCCGAGCGCACCGGCTGGTTCCTGATGATTCAGCACGGCGACGACGTGTTCCTTGAACAACGTCCGCCGGTGGGGTTATGGGGCGGTTTATTCTGCTTCCCGCAGTTCACCAGTGAGCAAGCACTAACTGACTGGTTAGCCGAGCGCGGTATTCATGCCAAGCCACAGCAACTTACGGCCTTCCGACATACCTTCAGCCATTTCCACTTAGACATTGTGCCTATGTGGCTAGCGTGGCCTTCTACCGGGTCGCTGATGGATGAAGCGAGCGGTCTCTGGTATAACTTAGCGCAACCACCGTCAGTGGGTTTGGCCGCGCCCGTTGAGCGCTTGCTGCATGAATTGCGCCATCCCCAGCAACTGGCACTGCACACGCGCGTGATCCAAGAGGAAGAGTAATGAGCCGCACCATTTTTTGTACGTTTCTGCAACGCGACGCTGAAGGGCAGGATTTCCAGCTCTATCCAGGCGAGATCGGTAAGCGCATCTACAATGATATTTCCAAAGAAGCCTGGCAGCAGTGGATGTCCAAGCAGACCATGTTGATCAACGAGAAGAAGCTCAACATGATGAACCCGGAAGATCGCAAAGTGCTGGAGAAGGAGATGATCAATTTCCTGTTCGAAGGCAAAGATGTGCATATCGAAGGCTTCACCCCGCCAGAAAAATAATCGTTCAGGGCCTCCCTTTGAGGCCCTCTTTTTCGAATCAGGCACCCATTTACAATGAATAAAAAACTGATAGCGCTGTTAGTGATTGCCCCACTTTTGGTTTCCTGCTCCGGACAAAAAAAATCGCAGTATCACGAAGAGTGGGTTAAGGACACCAACGGTTTCGACATTCTGATGGGGCAGTTTGCTGCCAACATTGAAAATATTTGGGGTATCAATGAGGTCCTGATCGCCGGACCAAAAGATTACGTCAAATATAGCGACAGCTATTACACCCGCAGTCACATTAACTTTGACAGCGGTAGTATCACCATTGAGACCATTGCGGGCACCGATCCGATGGCCAGCCTGCGTCAGGCGATCATCACCACGCTGCTGATCGGTGAAGATCCGGGTAATGTCGATCTCTACTCCGATGCCAACGATATTCAGATCAGTAAAGAGCCGCTGCTTTATGGTCAGGTACTGGATAACACCGGACAGCCGATTCGTTGGCAGGGCCGCGCCGCCAGCTTTGCGGATTACCTGATTCAGAACAAGCTGCAAAAACGCACATCCGGTTTACACGTGATCTGGTCTGTTACCATTCCGATGGTGCCGAACCACCTCGACAAACGTGCGCACAAATATCTGCCGCTGGTGCGTAAAGCAGCGGAAGAGTATGGCGTTGATGCGTCGCTGATCCTGGCGATTATGCAGACCGAATCGAGCTTCAACCCCTATGCGGTCAGCAACTCTGATGCGCTGGGCTTGATGCAGGTGGTGCAACATACCGCTGGCGTAGACGTGTTCCGCATGAAGGGCAAATGGGGCAAACCAAGCCGCAGCTATCTGCTTGATCCGGCAAATAACATTGATGCGGGTACGGCCTATCTGTCGCTGCTACAGAAGAGTTATTTAGGCGGGATTCAGGATCCGGTGTCACGACGTTACGCGGTAATTACTGCCTACAACGGAGGGGCCGGCAGCGTACTGCGTGTGTTCTCCAGTGATAAAGATCGTGCCTTCGCGAAGATTAACGACATGTCGCCGAATGATGTGTATCAGACGCTGACCACCAGCCATCCATCGGGTGAGTCACGCCGCTATCTGTATAAGGTCAATCAGGCACAGCGCAGTTATCATCGGTATTAATCACTTGCGGTGAAAGTAGTGCATTAGTAATTGTAATGACAGGCGGCGGAGAAAAGAATTATTTCTCCTCTGCCTGTTTTTTTGCCTTAGAAAAATTCATGTCTGAAGTTAAAATCGCCTAACATCACAAAAATAATAAATCAGTATGAATATAAAACAATAACGCTAACTTGTTGTTTTTAATTACAATGGTTTTCTCGACCTTTCTTAATCTCCTATTATTTTCACTTTTCATTCCATTAGGCCATCTCATGCTCATTGACCACTTTTTAAATAAGGTGCAATGATTATTTCAACAACAACTGATCGTCTGGATTGAACATCAAAATAAATTACAACTGTCACCTCTGATTTGGAAATAGTGTCGAAACGCGCTTTCGATATTTATTTTTTAATAACATGAACCCCGTCAATAAAACATTCTCATCCGATAGGTGCTTTTGGATGATCAAATGTTATGCCTGACAGGATAAGAGGATATATATGAGCCATTCACCCGCACAAAATAATTCGTTAGGCGATGGCCTTTCGGATCGACAAATTGGCATGATCTCTATCGCTGGCATCATTGGTGCTGGATTATTTGTTGGCTCCGCCAATGCCATCGCTACCGCTGGCCCGGCAGTTCTCCTCTCTTATGCAATGACCGGTGTGCTGGTGTTACTGGTGATGCGGATGCTGGGTGAAATGGCCGTATTGCAACCTGATACCGGCTCTTTTTCCACCTATGCCGCGAAAGCGATTGGCCCCTGGGCGGGTTTCACTATCGGTTGGTTATATTGGTGGTTTTGGGTATTGTTGATTCCGGTCGAAGCGATTGCCGGTGCAGATATACTGCACGCCTATTTTCCTTCCGTCGCTGCTTGGCAATTTACCACAGCCATTATCCTGCTGTTGACCGTGACAAATCTATTTAGTGTAAAAAACTTTGGCGCGTTTGAATTCTGGTTCGCCATTATTAAAGTCGTCGCCATCATTGGTTTTATTGGTATTGGTCTAATGGCAATATCCGGTCACTGGCCATTGGCCAATGTCAGCGGCGTTGCTCATCTCTACAATAGCATTGGTTTTATGCCCCACGGTTTTGGCGCGGTATTAACGGGTATTCTGCTGACTATCTTCTCGTTTTTTGGTGCCGAAGTGGTCACCATTGCTGCTGTGGAATCCAAAGATCCCGGTAAAAAAATCAGCCGTGCAATTAATCTCGTGGTGTATCGCATCGCCTTATTTTATCTGCTTTCAATCTTCCTGGTGGTTTCGCTCATCAGTTGGAATGATCCTGAACTGCTCACCCAAGGAACCTTCCAGTATGTGCTCTCTACGCTCAACTTCCCAGGTGCCAAACTGGTGGTGGATGTGGTGGTGCTGATTGCCGTTTGCAGCTGCATGAACTCGGGTTTATATACCGCATCACGCATGCTCTATTCGCTTGGCAAACGCGGTAATGCCCCCGCTTCTTGCGCCACCGTCACTCGGGGTAGCGTGCCACGCGTAGCCGTCCTCGGCTCCACACTGGCGGGCTTTGTCGCCTGTATCGCAAACTATGCTTTCCCTGGTGAAGTCTTCGCCTTCCTCATCTCCACCACCGGCGCCATTGCACTGATTGTCTACCTGGTGATTGCGGTTTCACAATTGAGAATGCGCACCGCACTGGAAAAAACGCGGCATGACACCCGATTTCAAGATGTGGTTTTTCCCATGGTTAACCTGGCTGAGTATTTTGATGATTCTCAGCGTGCTGGGATATATGTTTTATTTACCGCAGTATCGCTACGAAAGTTTGATGACGATGGGAGTGACGCTGCTGGTGCTTTGTGCAGGGATATATATCACGGGTAAAAGGAAAAAGCAGGAGGCTGTATTGACTACCGCCAGAATATCGAAAGAGAAAATTCAGGTGGCCCGGCACTGATATCTAAAAGCATGATGGTGTGCGGCGTTAATGCGCCGCACACCTCTTACTGGATTAGCTGAGCATCATGTTGGCGACTAAATGCTTACGACCGCTTTCGTCTTCCTCGGTGTAAACACCCTGCAGCTCCGGTGAGAAGCCCGGCAACAAGTTGATGCCCTCTTCCAGCGCGAGGAAGTATTGCTGTACTGCACCACCCCACACTTCGCCAGGCACCACGCACAGCACCCCCGGTGGATACGGCAGCGCACCTTCGGCGGCAATACGCCCTTCTGCTTTGGCAATCGCTACCAGCTCAACTTCACCACGAATATAGGCCTGATGAGCATCCTGCGGATTGACCTCGACTTTCGGGAAGCAGTCGGCACGGAACATCGCTTTCTGCAGATCTTTCACGTCGTAACTGACGTAGAGATCGTGCATCTCCTGACACAGACGGCGCAGCGTATAGCCTTTATAACGTTCCATGTTTTTGCGATAGACGCTTGGCAGTACTTCAGCCAGCAGCGCATCCTCTTTCACATGGTGTTCAAACTGCTCCAGCATCGCCACCAGATGCGCCATCTTCTCCGGGTTCTCCGCTGGCGTCAGCAGGAACAGAATGGAGTTAAGATCGCACTTCTCCGGCACGATACCGTTCTCGCGCAGGTAGTTAGCTAAAATGGTCGCTGGAATACCGAAGCTGGTGTATTCACCGCTCGCGGCATCAATGCCCGGCGTGGTCAGCAGCAGCTTGCAGGGATCGACCAGATACTGCTCGCTGGCGTACCCCTCAAAGCCGTGCCATTTTTCACCCGGCGCAAGACTGAAGTAGGCTGGATCAGCGGCAATGGCTTCGGTTTCTGCCGACTGCCATAGTTTGCCGTGCACTCTCTCTGGCAAGAATGGCTGAATCATCTCACAGCGTTCCAGAATCGCTTTACGCGCATCAATGCCAATGGTGACGCATTCGTGCCACATGCTGCGTCCGGCTTCGCCTTTGTGCATGCGCGCATTGATATCCAACGCGGCAAACAGCGGATAGAACGGGCTGGTTGAGGCGTGCAGCATAAAGGCATTGTTGAGACGCTTATGCGGGCAAAAGCGCTTCTGACCCCGGATGTGGTTGTCTTTCTTGTGAATCTGCGAGGTCTGCGAGAAGCCCGCCAGCTGTTTGTGCACCGACTGGGTGACGAAAATGCCGGGATCGTTCTCGTTCAGCTCCAGTGTCAGCGGCGAGCAGCCCTCCATCAGCGGGATAAACTGCTCATAGCCCAACCACGCAGAGTCAAACAGGATGTAATCACAAAGATGACCGATGCGATCCACCACCTGACGCGCGTTGTAAACGGTGCCGTCGTAGGTGCCGAGCTGGATAATCGCCAGGCGGAACGGGCGCTGATCTTTGGCGCGGTGCGGTGCGACTTTTTGCACTTGCTCGCGCAGATAAGCCTCGTCAAAGCAGTGCGCATCAATCCCACCGATAAAGCCGAACGGGTTACGTGCTGCTTCCAGATATACCGGCGTCGCACCTGCCTGAATCAAAGCACCGTGATGGTTGGATTTGTGGTTGTTACGGTCGAACAACACCAGATCGCCGCGTGTCAGCATGGCGTTGGTCACCACTTTGTTGGCGCTGGAGGTGCCGTTCAGTACGAAATAGGTTTTATCGGCGTTAAATACTTTCGCCGCGTACTTCTGTGCATCTTTCGCTGAACCTTCGTGGATCAGCAGGTCGCCCAACTTGACGTCGGCATTACACATATCGGAACGAAATACGTTCTCGCCATAGAACTCATAGAACTGACGTCCCGCTGGATGTTTGCGGAAAAACGCCCCGCCCTGATGGCCCGGACAGGCAAAGGTGCTGTTCTGCATATCGACATAGCGCGTCAGCGTATCGAAAAACGGCGGCAGCAGGTCGGATTCATAGGCCAGAGCGGCCTCTTCCAGCGCTTCCCACTCTTCCGGTGCGCCGTTGATTTCACCGGTCACACCCGGCAATTTCAGCACTTCTTCATCGAACGCATTGGCGACAAACACCGGCAGATTGAAGCCAGTCTGGCGCAACAGCGTTAACACGCCGCTGCGTGTATCCGCCAGTGAGACGACAACAGCCGCCACATCGGTAAAATCAGTATTGTCCAGCGTCACCACATCACGCGTGGTGTTCAGGCTCAGGCTTGGCGCTACAGCTACGCTGGCAGCGATTTTCAATGGGTTCATAGCACAAATCCCCGTAATGAAGGATGAGTGGGTGCCAATGGCACAGCAATGAGGAAATTTCCCCGGCGAATAACGTCAATTCGAGCGGTGCAACCGCCATAACCGATAGACATCAGTAAAGTCAGATCGTGTCTGTCTTTAGTCATGTCCAACAGCAGTCAGGTTAAACTGGCCTCACCGCATGGTGAGCGAGAAATGCGAACAACAGATGACGGAGAGACGCTTATCGTAAAGCGAGCGGGAACAAGTGCAAGAGCGCATTGTACCGACCATGGCGGCGTCCTCAGTGTTTAGGAGATGAGTCATTAACTGGGGCGCAATGATGGCATCTTTTTTTGCTGGAACAACCCACTGCACCGAGTTTGACACGCATAAAACTCAATTAATAAACATATGATTAATAAGTATTTATCAAATGCAGCCGTTATAAAAACGCTTAAATATCCTTGTGTTATGAGAATTTATGCAAGGTATGACTCAAGCGATGTTGCCCCCTGTTCTCAGGAGAGTAATATGACCCGCACTTTCCTCAATCAGCCGGAGGCTGCATGTTCAAGGCATTGCTCATTGAAAATGATGAACAGGGTTACCGCACATCCCTGCAGGATCTGTCAGAGAAACAGTTGCCCGATCAGGATGTCACTCTCGAAGTCAGCTACTCCACGCTTAATTACAAAGACGCTTTAGCCATCTGCAATAAAGGCCCGATTGTGCGCCAGTTCCCGATGGTTCCCGGTATCGATTTCGTCGGCCGCGTGATCAGCAGCCGCCATCCCGAATGGCAGCAGGACGATGTCGCCCTGCTCACCGGTTGGGGCGTGGGCGAAAAGCACTGGGGCGGATTAGCGCAAAAAGCGAGTGTGTCAGGCGACTGGCTGGTCAAGGTTCCTGCGGCGCTTAGCCCATTACAGACCATGGCGATCGGCACTGCCGGTTTCACCGCCATGCTGTGCGTGCTGGCGCTGGAAAAACAGGGTATAACGCCGCAGCACGGTCCGGTGCTGGTCACGGGTGCCAGCGGCGGCGTCGGCAGTTTCAGCGTCAGCTTGCTGTCACGTTTGGGTTATGAGGTGGTCGCGTCCAGCGGTCGCGCCAGCGATAGTGATTACCTGCTCAATACCCTGGGCGCATCATCGGTTATTGACCGTGCCGAACTCAGCGCCCCCGGCAAACCTTTGGCGAAAGAGCGTTGGGCAGCGGCCATCGATAGCGTCGGCAGTCATACGCTGGCCAACGTGCTGGCAGGCATTAAACGTGATGGCGTGGTAGCCGCCTGTGGCATGGCACAAGGTCTGGACCTGCCAACCAGCGTGGCTCCCTTTATTCTGCGCGGCGTGATATTGGCCGGAGTGGATAGCGTGATGTGCGCTAAGCCGTTACGTGAAAAGGCGTGGCAGCGTCTGGCCGAATTAGTGGATAGCGCGCTGCTGGAGCAACTCACCAAGGTGATACCGCTCAGTGAAGTGCGTGAAGGTGCAGAGGCATTGCTGGCAGGGAATGTACGCGGACGATTAATTGTGGATTGCCGCTAACGTTTTGGGCGCCATAAATGGCGCCCCTACGAGGTCCGGTAAGGCTTTGGATAATTGTTTTGGGCGCCATAAATGGCGCCCCTACGAGGTCCATTACGGTTTCGTAGGGTGCGCATTTATGCGCACCAGGCAATACTGTTACGCACGCAGTTGAATCTGCGGCCTGCCCTGCTCTTGCGGCATAACAACGTGCAGCTCAGCCTGATACCAGTGCGTCAGCGTGCTCTCCGTCATCACCTCTTGCGGTGAACCCTGAGCCACCAACTTGCCTTGGTGCAGGAGCAGAATGCGATCGGACCACAGCGACGCCAGATTGAGGTCGTGCAGCACGGTGCAGACGCTAAAGCGACCGTTGCGCGTCAGTTTATGCAGCAATCGCAAACTGTACTGCTGCCAATAAAGATCGAGTGCCGAAGTCGGCTCATCGAGAAACAGCCAGCCGCGTGGACCATCGTCATGCCACAGTTGTGCTAATACACGTGCCAACTGCACGCGCTGCTGTTCCCCGCCAGAAAGCGAACGGTAATCGCGTTTCGCCAACTCCAGACTGCCGGTGATGTGCATCACCTCTTCAATCACCGCTTTGGATTTGCTGGCAGGCCAAGGCGCACGGCCCATCGCCACCACTTCTTCGGCAGGCAGCGGGAAGGTCACGCTATTTTGCTGGCGCATCACCGCGCGACGTTGTGCCAGTGGCTCACGCGGCCAATCATTCAGTGGGCGATCGCCAAGCCAGCATTCACCGGCTTCTGGCGTCAGGAATCCGGTTAACAAGCGCAGCAAGGTCGATTTACCCGCGCCGTTGGGCCCGATTAGAGAGATCATCTCGCCAGGCTGTAAGGTGATAGAAACATCATCAATCAGCGCACGCGTGCCATGACTAAAGCGCAGGCCGCGAGCCTGCATTGAATCACTCATTTATCCCCCTTTGCTGGCGCAGGATCAGCCAGAGAAACCATGGACCACCGAGTAAGCTGGTTAATAATCCCACCGGCATCTCCGCCGGGATCACCACCGTGCGTGCCAGCGTATCCGCCAGCAGCAGCAGAATGGCCCCCGCCAGCGCCGAGCCCGGCAACATCCAACGATGATCGCTGCCGACACAGAATCGCATCACATGCGGCACCACCAGACCCACAAAGCCAATGATGCCGCTCACTGACACCGCCGTGCCCACCAGCAGCGCACTCAGTACTAACAATTCGCGCTGGGTACGTTTCACATCAATGCCCATGTAGTGCGCATCTTCTTCACCGAGTTGCAGCAGGTTAAGACGACGCGCGCGGGTCTGGATGACAATCAGCGTGGGAAGGATCAGTACAGCACACACCGCCAGACTCGGCCATTGTGCCGCGCTCAAACTGCCCATGCCCCACAACGCCAGCTGACGCAGTTGCTGATCGCTGCTGAGCCAGGAGAGTACGCCGACAGCCGCACCGCACAAGGCGTTGATGGCAATGCCGATCAACAGCAAGCGCGATAAATTCCCCAATGCCAGACGACTGAAACTGAAGATCAACAGCGTGACGATCAGGCTGCCGATAAACGCCGCAATCGACGGTAACCAGAGTGCCAGCAGCGGTGGCAAGCTCATCGGGATAATGATCGAGAGCGCCACCGCCAGCCCCGCACCGCTGCTAATCCCCAGCAAACCCGGATCGGCGAGCGGATTGCGAAACAACCCCTGCATCACCGCACCGGAGACCGCCAACGCCATACCCAGCAGCACCGCCAACAATACGCGTGGCAGACGGATATTGAGCCAGATCTGCCACGCCATATCACTGAGCGGTGCATGGAACAACGTACGCATCGAGAGCGGCATAGCACCGAAATTGGCAGCCATCAGCATGCAAATCACCATGCTGATGGCCATCACGAACAGCCAGCGCATCAGTGGCACATTAGTCATGTTTTACCGCTTCAGCGGCTTTACGCAGCTTAACGATGGTTTCCGGCGTATCGAGGCCAAAGCCCAGCATCGCCATCTCATCCACCACCAGCAAGGCGTGGTGCTGACCCGCAGGCGTCAGTGCCAGTCCCGGCAGCGACCATATTTTATCTTCACCGCCCAAGGTACGTAGACCATCTTGACCCACCACCACCAGATCCGGTGCGGCGGCAACCACACCTTCCTGCGAGAGCTGCTGATAGTGAGGAATTGCGGCCATGGCATTCAC
The DNA here is from genome assembly GCF_002095475.1 of Pantoea rwandensis. Classification (GTDB taxonomy): domain Bacteria; phylum Pseudomonadota; class Gammaproteobacteria; order Enterobacterales; family Enterobacteriaceae; genus Pantoea; species Pantoea rwandensis. The sequence goes on along the minus strand of NZ_MLFR01000028.1, from coordinate 38,278 downwards.
CAGACCGGCACTGCGAATCGCAGCATCTGCACCGGTTTGCGTGCCTGCCGCCTGCGTACTCATGCCCCCGTGCGCCATAATAAACAGCACTTTTACCGGCAACGGCTGCTGTGGAATCTGCGCACGCTGCTTGTTCACTTTCTCGATCAGCGCCTTGGCTTCATTGTCACGATGCAGCGCTTTACCGATGGTAGCGATTTTTTCTGGGATGGCGTCGAGGCTGGTTTTTCCGGTGACATCGACCACTTTCACACCAGCGCTTTCCACCTGTTGCAGCACCAGTGAAGGTTTAGCCAGCTCGCTGGTCAGGACCAACGTAGGTTTCAGTGCCAGAATGCCTTCCGCATTGAGCTGGCGCATATAGCCGATGTTTGGCAGCTTGTTGGCCTGCGCCGGTTGCTGGCTGGTGCTGTCGCGTGCCACCAAATCCGCCTGCGCATCCAGCGCGTAAACAATCTGCGTGACGTCACCGCCGATGGAGATCACGCGTTCAGCGGCAAACGCCGGCAGTGCCAGCGCGCCCAGCAGGAGTAGCGTCATACGTTTCATGCTGTGGCTCCTAAGGCAGTGACCTGCTCACGCCAGCGTGCCTGCTCTGGCGTACCTTCGCTGCGCTGACCGTACAACTGGGCGATTTGGGTGCCGTCGGCGGCAAACAGTTCCAGGCTCGTCACGAAGCCATCACCACTTGGTTTGCGCGTGACCCAACTCTCGGCGATATGGTCCGCCATCAGATGCAGCGTAAAGGTAGGGTTGAAGATGTTGACCCAGTTCTCCATCGGCATCAATTTCTCCACCGCACCGGTGAAGATCTGCGTGCAACCGCGGTTGCCGATAAAGATCATGATTTCGTTGCCATCTTGCTGCGCCTGATCCAGCAATTTCGCCAGCGAATCGTTACTGACCTGGCGTGCCAAATCGTCTGGTACGGCGCGGAACGCCTGCTGACGCGAAATATTGTGGCGTTTCAGCAAGCCAAAGAACTGATGCACATCGGTGATGGCGCGCCATTCAGCTTCGACTTTTTCCGCCTCTACCGTCGGGTTGTATTCCGGTACGGCCGCTGGCTGCGGCTCCAGTGCGGCGGCGGCATCAACGCTGAATTCGGCAACCAAGGCATCCCAAGCCGCCATGTCAGTGTTGTCGGTGGTGTAGATTTTCAGTACAGCGTCAGCGTGGCGATCAAAGATCTGGATGCTTTGACGCTCACCGCGTGCGGTTTGCTCACGCAGGAAGAAGGCGCTGTGCCATTGCGCCGGGAACAGGCGCTGATCGAGCGCGCGCGGGTTAAGAATCAAACCCGCATGTTCGCCCAGATGCAGGTTTTCATATTTGCCGACCTGCTCATGCACGGCATATTCGTTGCGGGTAATGCTTTTGGTTTCGCCTACCGCTGCCAAGGCTTGCAGCAGAGCGGGAAAATCGGCCTTCAGCGGTTGTGCATCCTGGCCCACACGCGCTTCACACAGCTGTGCTTCGCCGATGCCCATCAGTGCCGCCAGATCGCGGGCATATTTTTTTGGATGTTCGCCTTTCAGTGCCAGGTAGTGGTCGTAACGTGCGTTCATTGCGCTTGCTCCATGAAAAGGCCCTGCGCGAACGCAGGGCGAAAAAGTGATTAGAAGTCGACGTTCACACCGAGCTGGAAGGTGCGGCCTGGCATCACAGCCAGATTGATGTCGTTGCGATTCTGAGCATTGGTGCTGGTCAGCGTACGGCTGCTGGCGTAATCCCAATATTTACGGTCAGTGATGTTATAGATGCCGCCGCTTAACTTGACGTTCTTGGTCGCCTGCCAGTAAGCCGTTGCATCCACCATGCCATAACCCGGTACACGCATATAATCTGTAGTGGAATCAGTTAATGCAGTGCCGGAGTTGGTATAGCTTTCACGGTTGGTTGCCGTGGCTTTCTTACCTTTGACGAAGGTCGCCGTCAGCGCTGCACCGTAGCCGCGTTGGACATCATCCCACGCCAGACCCACAATCGCTTTCAGTGGTGCGACGCTATCAAGATCAATGTACTTGTCGCCGGAGTAGCTGGACTTAGACTTACCTTCGTTATAGCCCAGCGCAAAGGTGCTGCTCAGGCCATCTACTTCAGGGAACCAAGTGCCATAGTTCACTCTGGTGGAAATCTCAGCACCATAAATGTAGGCCTTGTCGCGGTTTTCAGCTTGGTAGCTGGTGTAGATATTACTCGGCACATTGACGAACATCGCTGGGCTGGTAGCACGGCTGTAACGCGTGTAAGCGATGAAGTTTTTGTACTGGTTATAGAACACAGAGGTGTTAATCGTAACGCCTTCGGTGGCTTCGCCTTTCAGGCCCCACTCAAAGTTGTTGCTGGTTTCGGTCTTGAGATCGGTGTTACCAATCAATGCATACTGCTGGCTACCCGCATAGCTTGAACCCAGATTCCATGAGCCATACAGTTGGCTGGTGGTTGGGAACTCTACACCGCGCTTGTATTGCAGATAGGTGGTGAGAGCCGGGGTCAGATCGTACTGGAAGGTCAGTGATGGCAGAACCTGCGTATCGGAGTTAGTTTTGCCATATAACGCTTCAACCTGCTCCGGGGTTAATACCGCACTTCCATTGGTCAGATCGCCCAGGTTCTTCGGCTTGGTGTTTTGATACATCACACGCACGCCCGGAATGATGGCGAAGTTGTGGCTGTCCAAATCGAAGTTAATTTTATCCTGAATATATCCCGCCACCGCGTAAGAACGGCTGTCAGACTGCGGCTGGGTGATGACGCTGAACGTGCTTGGCGCTGGAGCCTGGCGGAATGGGCGCTCAGAGTCATCCAGACGTGCGTTGAAACCGGCGCTCAGCTCATGACGACCCAGCGTTTTCGTACCGCGAGTGTCGAAGCCGTAAGTATCCACGTTGAAATCGGAATAGACATAACCATATTGGCTGGCGCTGGTCGGCAAGTAAGTGTTGTCATGCGCCTGGGTCTGCTGCCAATAAACTCGCGTCGTCAGGGTATCTATGAATTGGTTGTAAGGCGTCCACTCATCCGCCAGGTTAATGCCCCAGCGGCGCGTGTCACTCTGCTGCTGTGCGGTGCCCCAAACGGTGTTACCGCTGGTATCCCAGGTGTCGTAGTGACTGTGGTTGGTTTTGTGGTAGTAGTCGAAGGTCGCACTCAGCTTATGCTGATCGTTGGGCTGCCAAATACCCGAGGTCATAAAGGCATCGGAATGCCAGTTTGACGGATAGGCATCAATGACGCCGCTGTTATTTTCAGTTTCCTGACCATCACGGCGGCTGTAAACGAACAAGCCACGCAGCTCATCATCGCCCGCCGCCGCTGTGATGCCGTTGTGCCAACTGCGATTTGAAGAGTCGTAGCCGCTCTCATAACCGAAGTAAGTATTCTTTTCGCTGCTGAGATAGTCGTCTGCGGTCTTGTTGTGGAACGAGACGTTACCACCAATCGAGGTGTTGGGTTGATCGACCGCTGTCGCTCCCTTCTCGATATCCACGCTACCGAACATATAGGGATCGATGTAATCACGGCCAATACCAAAGGTGTTATTACCGGTACGGCTCACATACGGACGCCCTGTGGCATCAGGGATCGGAATCCCATCAATATCCATGCCCACGCGGTTGCTTTCTAAGCCACGGATGTTGTAACCAGTATAACCAGCACGGTCGAAACCACTTTTACCTGAGGATGATCCACCGCTCGAACCGGTAGCACTGATCAAAGGTTCATAACGCATGATCGAACCAAAATCATTCGCGCCACGTCTCTTCAATTCACTGGCTGTGATGGTGGTTTTGTTGCCCGCCTGCTGCTTAGGTGCGGTAACGGTCAAAGAGGGTTCGCTGTAAGTAGATTTCTCTGAGGAAACAGCAAGTGTCGTGTCATCGCTCGCGGCATAGCTGCAAGCGGCATGAATAGCGGAAGACAAAATGGCAACTTTGAAAAGGCGTTGCTGGGTCATTCCCTGAAAGAGTGAAGACATGCGCGAAATACCTGGTTAATTGTTAGTATTCGCTCACTGAATTGCTGCCAAAAAAACGCGTAAGGCGTTAATAAACCGTAAAAAGTGTGGACTTATTTTATGTAATAAATAATTTCGTCAGAAATGTAATGCAATTGGTAATCATTATCAATAATCTTTACACTAAGATGTATCTTAGACAGCACATTTTGTTAACTTGTTTATAATCAACAATTAAGAAGAGGCGCGCGATGTCGCAAAAACCGGCTGTGACCATTTACTACTGCACCCAGTGCAACTGGCTGCTGCGTTCTGCCTGGATGGCGCAAGAATTACTGCATACCTTTGGCGAAGATTTAAGCGCAGTGACACTGAAACCCGGCACCGGTGGCGTGTTTGAAATCAGTATTGATGGCGAGGTGATTTGGGAGCGCAAACAGGAAGGAGGATTCCCGGATGCGGCGGCACTGAAGCAGCGCGTGCGCGATTTCTGTTGGCCAGACCGTGAGTTGGGCCATGTGGATAAAAAGAAAACCCCTTAATGACAGTTCGTTGTCTCAAGCCATTACTGGGCGCGGCCTTCGGGCTGCCCATTGTGGTTGCCCCTAAATCTAACCACCAGCTTCATGCTGTAGCGGCCATAACAGGCGATCCTGTGCCGTACTCAGTGTGACGATCGCCGGATGATAGATAGCAAAAGACTCCGCCAGTGGACACACCATATATTTGCCTTGCTGGCTGGGGACAAACTCTGAACGCGGTAAAAATGCCGCCCCCTCAAAGCCCTGCTCCATCATCTCCAGCACCAGCCGAGGCTCGGAAACCTTGATACTGATATTCACCTGACTCAAAGTGCTGAACAATTTATTCCGCAGTAATTCGTAAGTGCCTTCTCCGCCAATGCGATGCAGGAGAATCAGTGGGATGCTATTGAGATCGGCGAAGTTCAGTGTTTTTCCAGCCAACATCGCACTGTAATGTGCGGAGACCACGGTAATGGTATCAATCGGCTCCAGTTCACGCACAAACCACGGCTGGCGATCCTGAGGTACCTGCATCAAGGCAATATCCAGGCTGTGATCGGTCAGCATCGCTTCCAGATGGCTGGAATCGGATACCACAACGTTGATATCCCAGTCGGGGCGATTTTGGTAGTAATCCATCAAAATGGGGGTGAAATAGCGCAGGTAAAGGTAGGAGATACCAATAGTGACACGTCGCTGTTTGCGGGTGGCAATGGTGACGGTCTGACGTTTCAGACTATTCACCTGGCTAAGAATATCGCAGGCGCGACGATAGAGAAAACTGCCCGCTTCCGTCAGCACCATGGCGCGCGGCGTGCGCGTAAAAAGCGGAGAACCGATCTCTTCTTCCAATTCCTGCAGGCGTTTTCCCAACGGCGGTTGTGCGATGTTCAATAGCTTCGCGGCTTTACTGATTGAGCCCTGTTCCGCTATTGTGCAAAAATAATGCAATCGTTTCAGATCCATAATCCCTCCGCGCCCTGTTAGCGCTTACTTTACCATGGTCAAAATCGATCCAACCGCGCTGAGCGCAAGCTTAGTGGATATACAAGCTCCACAAGTGGCTGACCGGCATCACTAACACCAGCGCCGGTAACATATTTGCCACCGGGAAGGATTTAATCCCGGCGATACGAAACCCCGCCGCCAGCATCACAAACCCACCCGCAGCCGTAAAATCACTCATCATTGGCGCCGTAGTATGCGGCATGATCAGCACTGCGGCTGAAGCCAGCACCAGTTGCACGATCAGCTGTGGAATGGCAATCACCGCCACCGCATAACCTAACAATGTGGCAAAAATCGCCGCAGTGAAGACATCCATGATCGACTTCACCAGCAAGATGTTGGCATCGTGGGTCATGCCTTCGGTCATGGCACCGATGATGCCAGTACCGCTGGCGCAAAACAGCACCATGATCGCCACATACTTTTCAGTGAACGCCTCACCACTCAACCCGCCTTCAGCCGGCTGGCTTTGAAAACGGTTCACCAGCCCTTTCGCCAGGTTCCCCAGACGACCAATCATCTTCTCCAGATAAACCAGTTCTCCAAGGGCAGCACCGAGGATCAGCGCCAGAATCACCGCGGGTAAACTGTGGATCTTGCCGATCAGAACAATGCCGAGGCCCATCGACGACAGGCCAAATGTCATTGGCAACGCGACGCGCAGCCTTTCTGGCACTTTGGTGCCGAGAAAAGCGCCCACCAGCCCGCCAATCAGCACGGCACTGCCGTTGACAAAGGGTCCCACTACCATAATTTACTCCTTACTTATCGTTGTTTTTTTCACCCCAGCGTTTGAGGTTGCCCACGTCGAGATCGAACAGGTCGAGAGCACGCGACACGCTGTGATGTACCATCTCATCCACCGACTGCGGCTGCTGATAAAAGGCGGGAACCGGAGGGTAGATAATGCCGCCCATTTCCGTCACCGCCTGCATATTGCGGATGTGCACCAGATTGAGCGGCGTTTCACGCACCATCAACACCAGTCGACGCCGCTCCTTTAGGATCACATCGGCTGCACGCGTCAGCAGATTGCTGGTCAGCCCATGGGCAATCGATGCCAGCGAATTCATTGAGCAGGGCGCGACCAACATGCCGAGGGTCTTGAACGAACCACTGGAGATTGAGGCACCGAGATTACTGACGCTGTGCACCTCATCGGCCAAATCCGTCACCTCCTGTCGTTGCCACTGGGTTTCCATCGAGCGCGTCACTTCTGCCCCTTTGGTCACCACCAGATGTACCTCAACATCCTGATCGCGCAGCAGTTGCAGCGCCTTCATACCGAACTGAAATCCTGACGCGCCGCTAATGCCGACGATAATGCGCCTTCTGCTCACTGCAACCTCACTTACTCAAAATCGGGAAGAAAACGTTTCACATCTACTTTCTTGAACTTGGAGCGTTCAAAATGGTGTTTCAGATGGAAAGGCACTGTGCAGTCGAAGACGGTTTTGGTGGTCATACCCGGCTGCAGAATACTTGGGCTGTATTCCGGCATCTGTGACGGGTCGAGTGGATGGCAGCGTACGCCTGTAATGGTCAGGGTATCGATATCCCCTTGATAACGCGTTTGCATCGCCCACAGGACATCATCGGTATCGAAAATATCGACATCCTCATCAACCACAATGACGTTTTTCAATTCTGGGAATGCGGCAAAAGCAATAATGGCGGCCTGGCGTTGACGCCCCTCGTCCACTGCGGCTGCTTTTCTAAATTGAATCACCGCCAGTAATTTACCGCCGCCAGAAGTATGCGCATTGACGTTGAGCACACGTCCTGGCATCGCACGGTGCAGCATATCGAGGATACTGGCTTCGGTTGGAATACCCGCCATGCTCACATGCTCACCGCTTGGGCCTAATGTGGTTTGCAGAATCGGGTTGATGCGGTGGGTCACCGCTTTGATTTTTACAACGGGCAGTTCTGCCTTCGCTTCACCGGTGTAGCCGGGGAATTCCGGCATCGCCTTTCCGGTGTTGGTGTTCTGGTCTTCACGCTGACGCACATTCGGCAGTAACTCACCTTCAATCACGATTTCAGCATGCGCAATCGCCTGTTCATTAATGGTGAGGCATTGCGACATTTCCACCGCTTTACCACGCAAAGCCCCGGCAATACTTAACTCGTTAAAGCCCAATGGTGTTGTCGGTGGCTCAAAACAGGCGGCAATGTAGATGGCGGGATCAACACCGATACTGATGGAGATCGGCAGTGGCTTACCGGCTTGTTCTGCCTTCTCACGGAAAGCATCAATGTGACGTCCTGGCGTCAGCCACATGGTCAGTTCATCACGGCTCTGAATACAAAGGCGGTGGATAGTGACATCAGACTCGCCAGTTTCAGGATCAGAGGCGTAGCACAGTCCCATGGTGAAGTAAGGACCGGCGTCCTCTTCGGTGTTGGTGGGGGCAGGCAATAAGGTACGCAGATCAAAGCGGGGATCTTCGGCATAATGTACCACCTCCTGGCAGGCGGGTTTCCCCTGCGCTAACACCGGATCAATGGCATTTTTTACCGAGTCGCGTAGCAAGAAACCAAGTTTCTCTGGCTCACAGTCCAATAGATGCCCCACGCGTTCACGCGTTGCCATCAGCCCCGTCACCACGCGCACATCCGGAAAACCTTTGACGTTATTGAACATCATCGCCGGGCCTTTGCGTGTCGGGCGCTCGCAAGTCCCCCCTGCGCCGACATAGCGATATACACCTGAGAGTTCTGCGTGAGGATCAACTTCAGTATCAGTGCTGACATACTCGCCTTTGAGGCTGGTCAGCAATGCAATCGCCGAGCGCAGATCGTGCACGGCTGGCTTTATATTTTCAGACATACTTCTCTCCATAAACGCGTTAACTGCGATGGAGTGAAAGTAGCGCTAAATAAAATAGAGAAAAACTACCGTTTATATTCATCCGCCAAACCTTTTTGGTATAGCGGTAATAAAATATGTCGAGTTGTTTTAATTTTATGAATGAATGAACAAAAATTTAACAAAGAAGGGAATAAAAAAAGCGCGATAAATCGCGCTCTTAACTCGTTAGCTTTTAGCGATTTTTTCTGTCGCTTCATTCAAGGCGTTAACCACCACCGCCAGAGATTCAGGGGAGATATTCTCTTGTGCTAAACGATGATTCAACGTATGCCGAATATGGTGAATCGCCTGTTCGACTTCTGGAATGCTACGATTATTGACTAAAATTGCTAGAGAGGTTAACCGCTCAATAATAATTGAAATATTGTCGCTGTTTTCCGCTAATAATTCACGACCACTGTCATTAAGCGCATACGCCTTACGTGATGCATGTGCATCCACGACTCGAATCGCGTCCATCTCTTCTAACAGTGTGAGGTTGGGATAGATAATGCCTGGACTGGGGGAGTACTCGCCCTTGGACAGCTCTTCAACCGACTTAATCAACTCATAACCATGCGCAGATCCGTTCGCCAAAAAGTGCAACATCAACAGGCGAATATCACTGGCATCCAGCATCCTTTCCCGGCGCTTTTTTCGTGCGCCTGCACACATTGTCCGCTGTGCATTATCGGACTGCCATGGAAAATCCCGCTGCTGTTTCATTGCCTTCCCTGAGGTCAATTAAGGGGGGTTGATAGTAGTCTGCCGCTTGGCAAAATTCAACACAGGCGGCAGCGGGGACAGTGAAGTCAGTTATTTCTGATGCCAGTAGGCAACGGCGCGCACAAAGTCAGTATCAGCACCACGACGTTGGGTAAAGTAATCACTCAGCAGTTTGACCGCCTCACCTTCACCGGTCAGCCAGATAAAATATTCTTCGACAGGCAGTGAAATCTTATCCAGCTGCGCAATCAGCGGACCCAGGTTATCGGCCTGCATCGTACCGCTACCCAGCCATGTCACCTGGACATTGGGTAAATCACCCAGGTAATCACGTCCGGTGTTTTCATCAGCATACGCCAGCAGATGGATCTGCTGGGCTTGCATCTCCGCATAACGACGCTTGAAAGCAGGCAACCCGGTTTCATCACACACGTAAATCTGGCAAGCATAATCAACCGGCACGACGCACGAGCCACGCGGGCCGCCCATCGCGATTTGGTCACCCGGCTTGGCATCATTGGCCCAACTGCTGGCGACGCCGCCATCATGGATATAGAAGTCGAGCGTCAGTGAATCGGTGCCGTTGAACGCCAGCGGGGAGTAATCACGTGCGGCTGGGCGTACGCCGCCCGGCCAGACGATCCCTTCTTCAGTCATCTGTGGCAAAGCCAAGGCACTGCCAGCCTGCTCCGGGAAAAACACTTTGATGTGATCGTCAAATGACGGTGAATTAAACCCAGCCAGATCGCTGCCAGTAAATTCGATACGCCAGAAAACGCCAGCGATTAAGGTTTTATTCGCCACGGTGATGTGACGAAAACGCAGTTCATTGCGTACACGCTTCGGCGCGCGTTCGTTAGTGGTAGTTCGCAAGTGTCATCTCCTGTGGATCAGCCCAGCATAATGCCGCCGTCCACTGCAATTTGTTGTCCAGTGATAAAGTCGTTTTGCATAAGAAAGAGGTAGGCGCTGGCGAGCTCATCAATCTCTGCAGTGCGTTTCAGCGGGATAATCTCAGCGAAGTGCTGGCGCGTTTGATCTACCTGCTCTTCAGCTTGATGTCGCCAGAATGGCGTGACGGTCCAGGTCGGTGCGACGCAGTTTACCCGCGCTTTCGGTGCCAGTTCCGCTGCCAAACCTTGTGCTAGCGAAACGATGCCCTGATTGCCGACATAGCTGGCACAGGCATTCTGCGCTCGGCCACCTGTGCCCGCCGTATAGGTTATCGATCCCCCTACACGGATCTTCTCTGCCGCCAGTTTGCCAATTAATACATTCGTCAGAAATTTGGAGTGGATGACCTTCTCAATCAGCGACATGTCAGCATTGAGAAAACCGCCCCCCATGGCATCACCCACCATCGAAACCAGGTGGTCGAAGGGTTGGATCTGCTCAAAGGCTTCACGCAATGCAACGTGGTCGTGCGCATCTACCACCACGCGCGACACGTTCGTGCCCTGCTCCAGTAGCAGAGACTGCGCCTGTTGCAGTCGCTCTTCATTACGCCCCACCAGCGTAAGGTCGGCGCCAAGCGCTGCCGCTTGTTGCGCCACCTCCAGTCCAATGCCGGAGCTGCCGCCAAATACCACCAGATGCTTATTCTGCAAACTTGCCATTTTTGTGTCCTTACAATACCGCCAGCGCTTCAGCGGCCAATTCCGCAACCTGTGAGTCGTTGGCACCATGCGCCCCGCTCACGCCGACCGCTCCCACGACTTCGCCGTTCAGCCAGAGTGGAATACCGCCTTCCAGTGGCGTCACGCCGGGCGTGGCAAGAAAACTGGGGCTGCCTGCATTAATAAAGGTCTCAAACTCCTTCGATGGCGCGCGCAGCAATGCCGCAGTACGCGCCTTACCCAATGCAACGGTGGGACTGATGCCGATGGCCTTGTCGCTGCGATCCAGACTCACGACTTCGCCCGCACGATCCACCACTGCCACGCTGATATGCCAGCCAAACTCAGCGGCAGCCTCGAATGCGGCATTGATCACCACACGCGCTGCTGCCAATGAAATGGAGTGATAAGAGTTTGCCAGCGCACTGCCGGCCAATGCTGATTGTTTATCCATAATTTTGCCCCGTACCGGACGTCAGAAGCCCGCGCATGAATCAAACGTTATCGAAAATCATTCTCATCTGACCTGCGTAGAATAGTTATGATATATCTTAAGCGCAATGCCGAAAAATGCTATTGGGAGAAGTGGATGGAGATCAGTCTGAGCACGCGCGACGAAGCGGCACAATGTATTGCGCACAAGTTAGTAACGTCATTGCTTTAGAGAAGCGCGATCAATCGCGCCGCAACAAAGTGTGCGGCGTGGGAGCGAAGTATGGTGTTTAAAGCGGGTAGAAATCAGGCTTGATGGTTGGCGCAGTTAACGAAACTGTTGTCATCCTGAGAGTGTTGCGGCAGTGGATTATCACCGACAATTTCGTGCTGCTGGCAATGTTGCTGATGTGGATGCAGCCCGCCTGGCGGTGTGAATGGCTCAGCCATCTGTGCACTTGCCAGCGAGGAAAACGCTACAAGCGCTGTCGATAGGAACAACGGTAGAAGTCGCATAATTTTTTCTTTTCACTTTTACGGCCCGGAATGGACCAGGAATGCAGGTGATTATCCAGCCTGATGTGAGGCGGCTGGTGTTTTACGCGGCCAATCAGGTTTCGATGAAGGATTTTACGCCAGTTACGGTGAATATTTTATAAAATCGTGCGGTTAGTCACAGTTAACCGCACGAATTATGCATTAGCAGGTTGAGACCGGAATATAAAAAGTACCCTGTAGCAGATCCGGGGTGCTGTATTTCAGGTCCAGTTTGAGCAGGTCTTTGCCTGGACGGCGCGCCACGCCCAAGGCGGGCAGATGGTTATAATAAATCTCAGCCGTGAAGGCGTTGATCTCTTCCGGCGTACCATGCCAGTCAATCTCCGCATAGAGACCGCTTTCACCGGTCCAGTTCTGCACGTTGCGCGGCAGAACATCGGCATACTGGCTTTCCAGTGCCTGGAACAAGCTAATGTGCTGCTGATCGGCAGAGTTGACGCCCGGACTGAACTGGAATCCCAGCCAACCGCGGCTAACATGCTTACCCGCAAAGGCGATAAAATCGCGCGTATGCTGCGCCACAACGTCGTTATGGTGATCGATATATTCACCAAAGCGGCATTCCCACTCAATAACTTCACCGCATAATTGCAGCTCGGGCTTCTCCGCTAGACGCGCATTGACCCAAGAGCGCTGCGTGGAGATGCGGCTGTGGAAATCCTTCATCAGCATTTCCGGGATGCGGCGATAGGCACCCGGCGTCATGGAAAAGTGACTTTTGAACACCCGAGTGAAATTCTGCTGATTATCGAAGCCAAAGCGCACCGCAATATCGATGAGCGGCATACTGGTCAAACGGAGCGCCATCGCGGACATGGTCAACCGACGTTTGCGCGTATAAGACGCCAGTGTCTGGCCGGTCATCTCTTTGAACATGCGTTGCATGTGCCACTTGGAGTAACCAGATTTCAGGGTAATCAGATCGATATTAAGCTCGTCGGTCAGATTCGCCTCTATCCAGTCCACCAGATCGTTGATGTACTGTTTCTTAAGATTCAGGCTGAGCATGATTTTTTAATCGAGTGATGAATGTGAAGGTAATGAATTTGCGCGATTAGTCACATAAATATAACAAAAACGTATTACTAACGTAAGGAAGAGTAAAGGCAGCGAGGCGGGAAAAGCATTAATTGCTTAGGTTACTAACGTTTTCAGGTCAATTTTCACGCTGCGATAATGTGAATAAGGTCGCTAATACCCGCGACCTTCACGCGAATTTTGTAACGGGGCGCACACTGTTGCGAAACGTGTTACTCCGCACACTCAGTGCGTATGCATGCCTGCCGCGTTCATCATCATACGAAACAGTGATGCCACTCCAGCGAGTGCCAGCACACTTGCGCCATAGATGATCACCAGCCACATTACCCGCTTCCACCATGGTGCGGGCGTTACCGTGTCTTTCATCTTGCTGACTTCGATTGGCATATCAATGGTACCCCTCGTCGGCTTTGATTTTTCCGCGGAACACGTAGTAACTCCAGAAGGTGTAACCCAGAATTACCGGGATAATCAGTAAACCGCCCACCAACATAAACGCCTGACTGCTGGCCGGAGACGCGGCCTGCCAGATGGTGATTGACGGCGGTATGATATTCGGCCAGATGCTGATGCCCAGACCGGAGAAGCCGAGGAAAATCAGCGCCAGCGTCAGAAGGAACGGTGAGTAATGTGCTTCACGTTTGATGGCACGCACAATCCCCCACGAACACAGCAGCACCAACAGCGGAACCGGCATGAACCAGAACAGGTTAGGACGCGAGAACCAGCGCTGGGCAATATCTGCGTGCGTGATGGGTGTCCAGATACTGATCATCCCTACCACCAGCAGCAGAGTCAGCGTTAGCGGCGTGGCCAAGGCCGACATCTTACGGTGCAGGTCATGTTCCGTTTTCATAATCAGCCAGGTACAGCCCAGTAATGCATAGGCGATCACCAACCCCACACCACAGAACAGCGGGAACGGTGCCAGCCAGCTCATGGATGATCCGACGTACTCGCGACCTGAAACCGGGAAACCATTGAGAATGGCACCCACCGCGACGCCTTGGCTAAAGGTGGCCAGCAGCGATCCTGCAATAAACGATTTATCCCAAAATGGACGATGCTCTTCGGTTGCCTTGAAGCGAAACTCAAAGGCGACGCCTCGGAAAATCAGGCCAATCAACATCGCCGTCAATGGAATAGACAATGCATCCAGCAGCACCGAATAGGCCAGCGGGAATGCGCCATATAGCGCTGCCCCCCCCAGCACCAGCCAGGTTTCATTACCGTCCCACACCGGTGCAACGGTGTTCACCATCATGTCGCGCTCAATCGGATCTTTGTTGAACGGCAGCAGCAGACCAATACCAAGATCAAAGCCATCCATCACGATGTACATCAGGGTGCCAAACACGATGATGGCAAACCAGATAATAGAAAAGTCGACCATAATCAGTGCTCCCCGCGCTTATGGGTATTGGCCGCCGACAGCGGACGTGCCGGGGTGTGATGTTCGCCCGGGCCACCGTGCGCCACTTCCTTCCCTTCCCCCGTCACCGGGCCTTCTTTGATAAGACGCATCATGTAGTGATAACCGACGCCGAACACCGAGCAGTAAACCAGGATGAACGCCAGCAGGCTGATACTCATATGCAGACTGCCATGCGAGGAAACCGCATCAATCGTCCGCTGCACGCCATAGACCACCCAAGGTTGACGTCCCATTTCAGTGGTAATCCAGCCTGCAAGAATCGCAATCAGTCCAGATGGCCCCATCAACAGGCAGAACCACAGGAAGGGTCGCGACTGATACAAACGTTTCTTCACGCGTAGCCACAGACTGATCACGCCCATACCGATCATTAACAGGCCAAGCGCCACCATCACGCGGAACGACCAGAAAATCACGGTGGAGTTTGGACGATCTTCTTTCGGGAAGGTCTTCAGGGCTGGGATCTGTTTTTTCAAACTGTGCGTCAGAATCAGGCTGCCGAGGTAAGGAATCTCCAGCGCATATTTGGTGCGCTCCTGCTCCATATCCGGCACGCCGAAAAGGATCAACGGCGTGGGTTCACCCGGTTTGTTTTCCCAGTGCCCTTCAATTGCCGCAATTTTGGCTGGCTGATATTCCAGGGTGTTCAGGCCGTGCGCATCCCCGAGAAATGCCTGAATGGGGGAGACAATTAAGGCCATCCACAGTGCCATGGAGAACATCTTACGCACCGCAGGATTGTCATTCCCCCGCAGCAAATGCCAGGCGGCAGAGGCACCCACAAAGAAAGCGCTGGCGAGGAAGGCAGCGGTGGACATATGCAGTAGGCGGAACGGGAATGACGGGTTGAAGATAATTTTAAACCAGTCCTGCGGGACCACCACGCCATTCTCGATGAGGTAACCCTGCGGAGTGTGCATCCAGCTGTTGGAAGCCAGAATCCAGAAGGTTGAGAAGATGGTGCCAAGTGCCACCATGCAGGTGGCGAAGAAGTGCAGACCAGGGCCTACGCGGTTCCAGCCAAACAGCATCACTCCGAGGAAACCGGCTTCGAGGAAGAAGGCAGTCAACACTTCATAAGTGAGCAGCGGCCCGGTAATACTGCCGGCAAACTGTGAGAAACCGCTCCAGTTGGTACCAAACTGGTAGGCCATCACCAGCCCGGAAACCACGCCCATGCCGAAATTGACAGCAAAGGCTTTGGACCAGAAGTGATAGAGATCGCGATAGGTCTCGTTACGGGTTTTTAGCCACATCCCCTCGAGCACCGCCAGGAAACTGGCGAGACCGATGGTAATCGCTGGGAAGATAATATGGAAAGACACAGTGAAGGCGAACTGTATCCTTGCCAGATGAAAGGCATCTAATCCAAACATTGCTTTCCTCATTGCCACGAATTGCATCGAATTTTTACTTATAATTAACAAACAGATGGTCGCAATAACGTTCGCGAACCCGAATGAAATGTCGCATTAATGTAAAAGGAAGCGCTGTGAACGAAAATAAACAGTGGGAGTCATTTAAACTATAACAGTGCTTGATGTGGATCATTTTCCGATGCACAAACAACCTGTTTAAAATAAAAGACTTAAGGTTAAACGCCTTCATTCATTGTGACAATAATGTTATTAATAGTAGCGGTTACTGACTGAATTACCAGATAACACCATTGATTAATTATCGCTAAATACACAGCGCAATCGGGATATTTAGCGCCTCTCTAAACCCACAAAAAAATCGTAATTCCCCCATCATGGAACTCACTGTTAAATAAAAGATAAGCCATTTAAAAAGAAAGAATGTATTGTCGAAGCAAGAAAATAACCCTCTAACACCTCTGCGCGTTAACGGTTTGCGGCATAGGGTTTGCAAGCATTAACAGACTGTGCTTTTTTAAAGCGGCAAAGCAAACGGTTAATCAGCGAAGGAGAGGTTATGACCCGTCTTACCGCACAAGATTTTCCCCAAGAACTGCTTGAGTTATACGACTACTATGCGCACGGCAAGATCAGCAAACGTGAGTTCATTACGCTGGCCGCCAAGTTCACCATTGCCGGGATGACCGGCGCCACCTTATTGACAGCCATGAGCCCCAACTATGCGCTCGCCCAGCAAGTTGAGTTCACTGACCCCACCATCAAACCCGAATATATTCACTATCCCTCTCCTCAGGGACATGGTGAAGTGCGTGGCTATCTGGTGCGCCCGGCAAATGCCATTGGCAAAGTGGGGGCCGTGGTGGTGGTACATGAGAATCGCGGGTTGAATCCTTATATTGAAGATGTGGCACGCCGCGTGGCAAAAGCGGGCTATATCGCGCTGGCACCTGATGGCCTGAGTTCACTGGGCGGGTATCCGGGGAACGATGAAGAGGGCAAGGCCATGCAGGCCAAAGTCGATCCGGCAAAATTGATGAACGACTTTTTCGCCGCAGTCGATTTTCTGATGCATCACGAAGATGGCACCGGCAAAGTCGGCATCACCGGGTTCTGTTACGGCGGTGGTGTGGCAAACGCCGCAGCGGTGGCATTCCCTGAGTTGGCATGTGCGGTGCCCTTTTATGGTCGTCAGCCTAAAGCGGAAGATGTACCGCGCATTAACGCCCCGCTACTGCTGCACTACGCCGCGTTAGATAAAGGCATCAACGAAGGCTGGCCCGCCTATGAAGAGGCGCTGAAGGCCAATCATAAAACCTATGAAGCTTATATCTATCCTGGCGTGAATCATGGGTTCCACAACGATTCGACGCCACGTTACGACAAAGCGGCAGCCGAACTGGCATGGAGTCGGACATTGGGGTGGTTTGAGAAGTATCTGCACGCTTAATGGTGCGGTAAATGCACACCCTACAGCAACCATGCGCTCTCGTCGTAGGGTTGCCCTTCATCTGACCGGAAACGCTTAGCGGGCAAGCATGGTGAGCGTTACGCCTCTGTGTTTTCCTTCACAATACGATGCACATTGCTTTCCAGCCAGTCGGCCAGGCCAATCACATGGCCTTCCACTTCGTGACCTAGCGGCGTCAGGCGATATTCCACATGCGGTGGCACCACTTCATAGGCAATACGTTCGATAAAGCCATCGTCTTCCATATAGCGCAACGTTTGCGCCAGCATGCGTTCACTGACACCACCAATTTTGCGGCGTAGCGCGCTAAAACGCAGCGTTTCTTCGCGCAGCGCTAATAATACCAGTACGCTCCAGCGGCTGGTGATGCGCTTGAGCACATCACGCGAAGGGCAATTCACATTGAGCAGCTCGCCACGGATAAATTTATTACTCAATTTTTCAGACATTTATGCTGCCCTCTTCAAACTAACAAATCTGTAAGTACTTACTAAAAGTTAGTTTATCCCTTAGGCTGTTTTCATACCAGCTCAAACTGAAGGAGAACATCATGATTGCGATTACAGGTGCCACTGGCCAACTGGGCCGTCTGGTGATTAATGAGTTACTGAAAAAAGTGCCTGCCAGCGAAGTGATTGCGGCAGTGCGTTCGCCTGAGAAAGCAGACGACCTGAAAGCGCTGGGCGTGACGCTACGCGCAGCGGATTACAGCAAGCCAGATACATTGAAAAGCGCGTTCAGCGGCGTCGATAAACTGCTGCTGATCTCTTCCAGCGAAGTCGGTCAACGTGAAGCGCAGCACCAGGCGGTGATTGATGCGGCAAAAGCGGCGGGCGTGAAATTTATCGCTTATACCAGCCTGCTGCATGCGGATACCACAACGCTAGGTTTGGGCGTAGAGCACCGTGCTACGGAAGCGATGTTAAAGGCCTCAGGCGTACCGTATGCCCTGCTGCGTAATGGCTGGTACACCGAGAACTATGCAGCCAGTATTGCCCCGGCGCTGGCGCATCACGCCTTTATTGGTGCGGTGGGCGAAGGCCGTATCTCGTCAGCAGCGCGCGTGGACTATGCTGCGGCGGCCGCTGAAGTGATAAGCCGTGACGATCAGGCAGGTAAAGTGTACGAACTCGCTGGCGATGAGAGCTATACGCTGGCCGATTTCAGCGCCGAAATTGCTAAGCAGTCCGGTGAGCAAGTGGATTACATCAACCTGCCACCCGCTGAGTTCGAAGCGGCATTGAAAGGCGCCGGTTTGCCAGATGCATTAGCAGAACTGCTGGCGGATTCCGATGCTGGTGCCGCCAAAGGTGGATTGTTCGATGATAGCCATGCGCTGAGCAAACTGATTGGTCGCCCGACCACGCCGTATGCTGAAGTTATTAAAGCCACGCTGGCAAAATAATCATGCTTCAGGCCAGCATCTGCTGGCCTGATTCCCGTCTCGTATGCCACCAAATGATCAATCAGAATGGTGGTTTTTAAGCCCAGCCTTGGCGATTTTCTTATTTACAGATAATTCTGTGCACTCATTTAAACCACCATTTCAAATGATGTTTTCATTTCCTGAAATATAGCTCGTTGTAATCACTGAAAAATCACTAAATCACCCGATCAATCGACAATATTTATTACGTTCATAGATATTTCGCATTGTTGTCTGTGCTATTCAAAGCTCTATAATTTGTCCTTTGAGCAACCAGGCAATTTCAGGAGGCCGCTATTAATACTAACCACCAGCAACGTCAAGCTTACGGGGAACACGAAGCCCATGCTGATCTGGGGTATCAATACGATCCTCACGAATTCGTACGCGAAGGGATGCAGGATTCAGAGCCAGAGCCGGAGCTGATTGAAGGTCTGCCCGCGCCGGACGCCCTTACGCCTGCCGATCGCTATATGGAACTGTTCGAGCATGTGCAGATGTCGCGCATATTTCCCGACGGGAAAACCTTCCCGGATTGCGCGCCAAAATTCGATCCGCTGGATATATTAATCCGCTATCGTCGTCGTAAACGCACGGCTGAATTCGACCTTGAAAAATTCGTGCATGACCATTTTTATTTGCCGCAGGTGAATGAAAGTTTCTATGTTTCTAATCCGGATAAAACCTTGATTGAACATATTGACGATCTGTGGCCAGTGTTAACCAAAATGCCGCAACAGCATTTACCGCACTCATCACTGCTGCCTCTGCCAAAACCGTATGTGGTGCCGGGCGGACGTTTTGGTGAGACCTATTATTGGGACTCATATTTCAGCATGCTCGGCCTTGCGGATGCCGGGCGTGACGATCTGCTGCGTGATATGGCAGACAACTTCGCGTGGCTGATTGATAACTACGGCCATGTGCCCAACGGCAACCGTACCTATTACCTTAGCCGCTCGCAGCCGCCGGTGTTTGCGTTGATGGTGGAGCTGTTTGAAGAGGACGGTATTCGCGGTGCCAAACGCTATCTTGATCAGCTGATGAAAGAGTATCAGTTCTGGATGGATGGTGCGGGCGAGCTGATGCCCCATCAGGCCTACCGCCATGTGGTGCGTATGCCAGACGGTTCGCTGCTCAACCGCTACTGGGATGACCGCGACACACCTCGTGATGAGTCGTGGATGGAAGATGTGGAAACCGCCAGCAAATCGAGTCGCCCGGCGAATGAGGTGTATCGCGATTTGCGTGCGGGTGCGGCATCGGGCTGGGATTATTCATCCCGCTGGCTGCGCGATCCTCAGCGGTTGGCCAGCATTCGCACCACCCAGTTTATTCCGGTGGACCTGAATGCGTTTCTCTACAAGCTGGAGCTGATGATCTCGACGCTGTCACACGCCAAAGGTGAAGAGCTGACGGCGCTGGCATGGCAGAAAAAAGCCGATACGCGTAAGCAGGCGATCCATCGTTACCTGTGGGATGACACCGCAGGCGTTTACCGCGATTACAACTGGCGCGATGAACGTTTTGGTGCCTTTACCGCAGCCGCAGTGGTGCCACTGTTTCTCGGCCTGGCTTCGCCAGAACAGGCCCATCTGCAAGCTATTGCGCTGCGTCAGTTGCTGCTGACCCAAGGCGGCCTGTTGACATCGATGGTAGAAAGCGGTGAACAGTGGGACAAACCGAACGCCTGGGCGCCGCTACAGTGGATGGCGATTGTGGGTCTGAACCATTACGGTGAAGAGACGCTGGCGAAAGAGATTGCGGTTAACTGGCTGAATACCGTGAATAACTTCTACTCCCTGCATCACAAGCTGGTGGAGAAGTATGACATCAGCGGTGATCGTGCGCGTCCAGGTGGCGGCGGTGAATATCCGTTGCAGGATGGATTTGGCTGGACCAACGGCGTCACGCGTCGGTTAATGTCGATGTATGGGCATTTGCTGGCGGATTAACAAAGGTGCGCATAAATGCGCACCCTACGTAAACCGCAACCGTAGGGTCGCCATTTATGGCGATCTTGCCGACAACCGCACTGTGACTTTGATGCGATTAATGACGTAATGCCGCTCGCTTAAGCCAATGAGTGCGTATTTAACTCGGTAAGCATGAATGCGCACCCTACGTAAACCGCACCCGTAGGGTCGCCATTTATGGCGACCTTGCCAATAACCGCACTGTGTCTCTGACGCCATTTATGGCGATCTCGCCGCAATAAAACGTGCGATTATTTATTACCCTGCAAGAACGCCAGCAAATCGTCGTTCAGCTGATCCTGATGGGTCACCGCAAAACCGTGCGGACCGTTCTCGTACACTTTCAGCTCCGATCCCGCGATCATCTCATGCACCAGCTTGCCGGTAGCTTCAAACGGTACGATCTGGTCGTTGCTGCCGTGAATCACCAGCGTTGGCACATCCACCTTGGCGATGTCAGCGCGGAAATCGGTCTCAGAAAACGCGGTCACGCAATCAAGTGTGCCTTTCAATGAGGCCAACAGCGCAATATTCAGCGTCTGCGTCATTACGCCATCAGAAACTGTCTGACCGGCATTGGTGCCATAGAACGGTACAGCAAAGTCTTTGATAAACTGCGCACGATCTTTCAGCAGACCCGCTTTAATGCCGTCAAACACCGCCTTCTCCACGCCTTCAGGATGATCATCAGTCTTGCCGAAGATTGGCGTCACCGCACCCAACAGCACCAGCCCTTTCACTTTCGCGGTGCCATAGCGACCGATATAGCGAGAAACATCACCGCCGCCCATTGAGAAGCCCACCAGCGTCACGTCGTCCAACTGCAAGTGTTCGATCAGCGCATGGATATCATCGGCGAAGGTATCGTAGTCATAACCTTCCCATGGCTGCTCAGAGCGACCAAAGCCGCGACGGTCAAAAGCAATGGCACGGTAACCCCGTTCTGCCAGGAAATTCAGCTGGCTTTCCCACATATCTGCATCCAGCGGCCAGCCGTGGCTGAACAGGACTGGCTGACCTTTACCCCAATCTTTGTAGTACAGGTTAACGCCGTCTTTTGCTTTGAATGTGCTCATGTTTTTTGCTCCGTAAAGTGAGTGATGTTGTGTCTGCCAATCAAACTACATCGAGCTATCGGAAAAACCTAAAGCAGAGATTTTGACAACTTGTTCAAAGATTTTTGCCCTGTCCAGCTGTCAAAAAAGCCTGGACAAGTTGACCTATTTTTTCCGCTATCAAGCGCATCGTGGGCTTCGTAAGGTGCAGACATCGCACACTGACAGGAACATGATGATGAGCCAGCAAAACCCAACAGCGCCACACGGCGGTGCCTTTTCCCCCTTCGGCTACGGGCTATTCGCCCTGATCTGGACCGCTTCAGTCCTCGGCAACACCGGCAGCTTTATCCGCGATGTCGCCAGCGCCTGGTTGGTCACCGGTTTATCCGATAACCCCACCGCCGTGGCCTTAATGCAAACCGCCGCCACCTTGCCGGTGTTTTTACTGGCGCTGCCGGCGGGCGTGCTGTCCGATATTGTCGATCGCCGCCGTCTGTTGATTGTCGTGCAGGTGTTGATGGCGAGCGTCAGCGGCACGTTACTGGTGCTGTCGCATAACAACTGGCTCACCGTAGAGTGGCTGATCGGCCTGACCTTCGTCGGCGGTATTGGCGCTGCGCTATTCGGCCCCGCATGGCAGGCGATTGTGCCGGAACTGGTGCCGCGTCATGAGCTGAAAAACGCGGTAGCGCTTAACTCGTTAGGTATTAATATTGCCCGCGCCATTGGGCCGGCCACGGGCGGTTTGCTGCTGGCAAGTTTAGGCGCTATGGCTGCCTACGGTGCCGATGTCGCAAGTTATTTTTTCGTCATCGCGGCTCTGCTGTACTGGAAGCGCCCCGCTAAAGCCAAGACCGAGCTGAATGAGCACTTCTTTGGCGCGTTCCGTGCTGGTCTGCGCTATGTCAAAGCCAGCCGTGAATTGCACCGAGTCCTGTTGCGCGCCGCGATGTATTTCGCCTTTGCAAGTGCCATTTGGGCGTTACTGCCGCTGGTAGCACGCACCATGCTGCATGGCACGGCAGGATTCTATGGCCTGCTGCTGGGTGCCGTCGGTGGCGGTGCCATTGCCGGTGCACTGCTGCTGCCGCGTCTGCGCAGCAAACTGAGTAACGACGGCTTAATGTTGCTCTCTGCGGTACTGAGCGCACTGGTGATGCTGGCGCTGGCCATGAGCCCGCCCCAGTGGCTGGCGCTGCTGTTGATGCTGGTATTGGGCGTGGGCTGGATTATTGCGCTCACCACGTTGAATGGCGTGGCACAAGCGGTATTGCCGGATTGGGTGCGCGGTCGTGGTTTGGCGGTCTATCTGATGGTGTTCAACGGCACACTGGCGGGTGGCAGCCTGGCCTGGGGTTTAATCGCACAGCAGCTGGGTCTGGCTACCACACTGCTGATTGCAGGCGCGGGTCTGGTGCTCAGTGGCTTGCTGCTGAAACGTCTGGCGCTGCCTGCGGGTGAGGCCGATCTGCAACCGGCACAGCACTGGGCTACCCCCGTTGTTCATGAAGAGGTGGATGTGCGTCGTGGGCCGGTGTTGATTCAGATTCGCTACCGCGTACCGCAGGAAGACCGTGCAGCGTTCAAACGCGCAATTCATAAGTTGGCGCAATCCCGTCGCCGCGATGGGGCCTATTCATGGGGATTGATGGAGCAAACCGATGATCCAACCGCGCTGCTGGAGTGGTTTATGGTGGAGTCATGGCAGGAGCATATGCGCCAGCACCAGCGTGTTTCCCACGCCGATGCCGAGCTACAGCAAGCGGTACTGCAATATCATCAGGGCGATGACGCACCACAGGTAAGCCATCACATTGCGATTTAAGCGAAAGTTTGTAGGGGCGTTACGCAGTGATACCTGTCAGTTAAGCATTAGGTGATAACGCAGTCTGGTGCCGCTCTGGGGCTGGCTGTCCTCGCGCCGCTGACGCGGTACCTTCACTTCTCTCGTCCGCCTGACGGACCGGCGCAGACGGGACTTTCCCTGTCCCGGCTGCGCCTTTCGCCAGCATCCATGCTGGCTCTCCTGGCTTCCTCATTCCGTTCAGCGCTGTGAAATGCCATCCCCAGAGCGGCCCCAGCCTGCTTGCTAACATCTGTTTACGCTGTTGGAAAGGGTGCTGTGGCCCGCACCAGCATGCTCAATCGTGCAATTGAAAAGGCTGCTACTCTAAGAAAACGACAGCCTCACCTGAAGAGCCCCTTAACGGACAAGCATCAGGCATTACGCAGGAGAATAAATCTCCTGCAAGCCTGGCAGCGTGAGCAAGCGCTCGCGCCACCATGTTGCCGCATTGCCACAGGCCGTTTCATTCCATGCCAAATACGCCATATCACGACGACATTCGCTATCCAACTGGCGCGCCACCAGCGCCCCACTCTCCAGATGAGGTTTCGCCAGATACAGCGGCAAATAACCGCAGCCTAAACCATCCAGCTGCGCCTGCAATTTTGCCGGGAAGTCATGCACGCTCAGCGTTTTCTGTTCATCCAGCACACGTAGGTCAATGCCTGCACCATGCCGTGAGGAGTCATGCACTGTCACCGCACGATACTGACGGATCTGCTCGCGCAGCAGCGGTTCAGGGGCTGAAGCGAGGGGATGATCTGGCGCAACGGCAAACACATACTCCAACCAGCCCAGCGGCTGGCAGACAATCTCTTTGCGCGTGGCGGGTTCTTGCACCGCGCCAAAGACAATGTCCGCTTCGCCATAATTCAGCGCTTCCCAGCAGCCTGAAAGTACGTCCTGGCGGAACTGCAGTTGAGTGTGGGGATGTTCCTGATAAAACTGATCGATCAAGGGTGTGAGAATACGAAAAGGTAATGAGGCATCCACGCTGATCACCAACTGGCTCTCCCAGCCACTCTCCACATAGCGAGCCTGTTGTTCTAATTCATTCACGGCACGCAGCAGGGTGCGGCCTTTATCCAGCATCAGACGGCCCGTTGGCGTAAACGTCGCGCGATGGCCGGAGCGATCCAGCAGCGTTATTTTTAGATCGCTCTCCATTTTTTGCACGGTGTAGCTCAATGCCGAGGCGGTTTTAAACAAGCGCGCCGCCGCTGCCGCAAAGGTGCCGTGACGATCCAGCGCATCCAAAATCAGCAGCGCTTCAAGGTTTAAACGCATTCCCCATCTCTCCCCAAAAATTGTTGAACAACAACCCAAAATCTATCCGTTATCAATAAACGCTCTCATTTCGTATTTTTTTACTCAACGAAGCAAGCACTTTCACCAGCGGAAAATGAAGGAATACACCATGAATTACTCACAACAGGCCAACCATGTGACGCTGGTGATTACTCACAGCATCCTGCCTGAAAAGCAGGCTGACTATGAACAATGGCTCGATACCATCATGCCGCAAGCCGCCAGCTTTCCCGGCCACCTTGGCGTTAACGTGCTGCGTCCGGTCCACGGCGATAGCGCCTACACCGTGCTGATCCGTTTTACCGGACTGGATGAGCTGTACGCCTGGTTAAAATCCGATCAGCGCAAAGCGTTGATCAAAGACCTGCCAACGATGCTGGCCCAGCCGGAGCATATTGAAGTACGCCCCGGTGCCGCTTTCTGGTTTACCCCAACACAAAAAGGCCAGGTCAAACCGCCGAAATGGAAACAATACTTACTGACGCTGGGGGTGATTTTCCCCTCAACCAACCTGGTGCCGTGGTTCTGGAATCAGGTATTGCCCGCCGCGCACGGCACGCTGTGGGGCCACTTGCTGAATGATGCCAGCGTGGTGGCACTGGTGGTGTTCCTGTGGATGCCGATGGTCACTCGTGTGTTGAAACAGTGGCTGATTGGCCGCAACGCGTAATCTAACTGGAGAAGAGATGATGACAACGGCCTCACTGATTTTTACCAACGGCAAATTCCACACCGTGGATCGCGCCAACCCTCTCGCCACCGCAGTCGCGATTAAAGATGGCAAATTTCTTGCCGTCGGCAGCGAAGCGGAAGTCATGCAATTTGCAGGCAACGATACTCAAATCATTGATGCGAAAGGCCACACCGGCATTCCCGGTCTTAATGATTCACACCTACACCTGATTCGCGGCGGCCTCAACTACAACCTGGAATTGCGCTGGGAAGGTGTTCCTTCTCTCGCCGACGCGCTGCGCATGCTGCGCGAACAGGCACTGCGTACGCCATCACCCCAGTGGGTACGCGTGGTCGGCGGCTGGAGTGAGTTCCAGTTTGCAGAACGTCGTATGCCCACACTGGATGAGATCAACGCTGCCGCGCCGGATACGCCAGTATTCATTCTGCACCTGTACGATCGCGCCCTACTCAACCGCGCCGCACTGCGCGTGGTGGGTTATACCAAAGACACGCCAAACCCGCCGGGCGGTGAGATCCAGCGCGACAGCAATGGCAATCCAACCGGTATGCTGATTGCCCGCCCTAACGCCATGCTGCTGTACGCCACGCTGGCGAAAGGCCCCAAGCTGCCGCTGGAGCAACAGGTCAACTCCACCCGTCAGTTTATGCGTGAACTGAATCGCCTCGGCCTGACCAGCGCCATTGATGCTGGTGGCGGCTTCCAGAACTATCCCGATGATTACGATGTGATTTCTGAGCTACACGCTAAAATGCAGCTGACGGTGCGTATCGCCTATAACCTGTTCACCCAAAATCCCGGTAACGAATTGGGAGATTTTGAGAAATGGACCGATATGCTGAAGCCGGGCCAGGGCACGGATTTCCTGCGTCACAATGGTGCAGGTGAGATGCTGGTGTTCTCCGCGGCCGATTTCGAAGACTTCCTTGAGCCACGTCCCGATCTCGCACCGGGCATGGAAGATGAACTGGAGCGCGTGGTGCGTCACTTGGTTGAGCATCGCTGGCCGTTCCGCCTGCATGCCACCTATAACGAATCGATCAGCCGCATGCTGGACGTGTTTGAAAAAGTAAACCGCGACATTCCGTTCAACGGCTTGCACTGGTTCTTTGACCACGCAGAAACCATTACCGAGGCCAACATTGAACGTGTGAAAGCGTTGGGCGGTGGGCTGGCGGTGCAGCATCGTATGGCGTTTCAGGGGGAATACTTTGTTGACCGCTACGGCAAAGAAGCGGCGAAACAGACCCCGCCGGTTGCACGGATGTTGGAGGCGGGCGTGCCGGTAGGTTTAGGGACGGATGCCACCCGCGTGGCCAGTTATAACCCATGGACTGCGCTCTACTGGCTGGTTTCAGGCCGTACCGTGGGCGGCTTGCAGTTGTACGATGATAATGCTCGTATCGATCGTGAAACCGCACTGATGTTGTGGACCAAAGGCAGCGCGTGGTTCTCCAGCGAACAAAATGCCAAAGGTGAGATCAAAGTTGGTCAGCTGGCGGATCTGGTGCTGTTGTCGAAAGATTTCTTCAGCGTGCCAGAAGAGGAAATTAAAGGGATTGAATCCGTGTTGACGCTGGTCGATGGTGAAGTGGTGTATGCCGCTGGCGGGTTCACGCCGCTGTCTCCACCACCGGTGCCGGTGCTGCCGGAGTGGTCACCGGTGGTCAACGTACCGGGCCACTATCGCAGCGCACCACCGCAAGCCAGTGGTCGTGCGGCGATGATGCCAAAAGTGCACCAGTGTAGCGGCCCTTGTGGTGTACACAGCCACTCGCACGATGTGGCACGTCAGTCATCCGTGCCGGTTTCCGATAACAATGCATTCTGGGGTGCGCTCGGCTGTTCTTGCTTTGCGTTTTAATTTCGGTGCGGTGCCCAACGCCGCACCATTCGTAGCTGCGCGATTTATCGCGCGTGCCTGAAGCGGCGCTGTCGCTGAGCGGTGCGCAATAAATCGCGTCACTACGGTGAATTTACCCCGCCAAACCAAAGCCTTGCTTGCCGTTCTTCTTAATCAAATACATCGCTTCATCGGCGCGCGTCAGCGCCTCATCAAAAGTGTGATGCTCCTGAACCGGTGCCACGCCAATCGAGGCACCGATCTGCGCATGGCCGTTATCGACATCAAACGGCGTGAGTGCGGCATCCAACACCGCATTCATCATGATGCGCACCTTAGGAAAATCGATCAGGAACGGCATGAGCAACACGAATTCGTCTCCGCCCAGGCGTCCGACAACCACATTCGGTGGCAACAAATCACTGATGCGTTGGCTGAGCTGAATCAATACTTCATCACCACTGCGATGGCCGAGGGTGTCGTTAACATGCTTGAAGTTATCGAGGTCGATAAAGGCGATACACAAGGGTCCCTGCGCTTTCATCTTGGTGAAATGAGTTTGCAGCGCGTGGCGGTTGGTTAGGCCGGTCAGCGGATCGTGATGCGCCAGAGAGGAAAGCTGCGCTTCGTACTGCTTCTCTTTGGTCATATCGATGTGGGTGCCGGTGACTTTGAGGGGATTGCCCTCTTCGTCCCACTCGGTGACACGGCCGCGATCCAGTACCCAGGTAATTTTGTCATTCTTACCCAGCATGCGGTGCAGCGCTTCATAGTAGGGCGCGCGCCCTTCTATATGATCGTAAAAGGCTTTCAATACCTCATCGGCATCGTCGGGATGCAGGCGATCACGCCAGACGTCAAACTGCGCTTTGGTCTCTTTCGGCTGAAAACCCAGCATTGAGCCCCAGCGACGATTGAAAATCACCAGCTTGCCGCTAGGAATATCCAACTGCCACAGACATAAACCGGTTCCATCCAGCGCCGCACTCAGCTTGTTACGCGCGTCATGCGCTATGCGCTTTAAGCGCGCATTATGCTTTTTCAGATTCTGAATCTGCTGACGTAGCGCTTCTTCGGACATAATGACGGTCGGAGAGGAAATAAGAGCTATTTTGCCTGCCTGGAAGTTTCTGTAAATAAAACAAATGAAAAGCCGATCAGCAGCGGTAAATTGCGCGGACCTCAGACGGAACGGCGAAATTATCCTGAAAATTCAGTTAACAAAACTTTCTTTAGCGAAAGCAGGCAGTGGAATACGCGCCCACTCACGAAGCAAATCATTCCTCAATGCGCTCGGCATCTGCATCAAATTTCGCGCCGAACCCCTAAACACCTCCCCAGCCGAAAGAATTACGTTCTGTGACGCGGATCAAGGGTTATTCGCTGGGCGATGCTGTCATCATGTTTACTAGAATGGTAGTTTAACAGTTATCGCAGCAACACGATGACGGTGGATGAGATTATGCAACTGACAATGCGTTGGTTTGGTCCGAAAGAAGATAAAGTTTCGCTGGAATATATTCGCCAGGTGCCGGGTGTACGCGGCGTGGTCGGCGCACTGTACGATGTGCCCGTCGGGGAAACCTGGCCCAAGGATAAGATTAAAGCACTGGTTGATCAGGTGCATGCCGCCGGGCTGACGGTCGAAGTGATCGAGAGCGTGAACATTCACGACGACATCAAGATCGGCCTGCCGAGCCGCGATCAATATATCGAGAATTATAAGCAGAGCATCCGCAACCTCGCCGAAGTGGGCGTGAAGGTGATCTGCTACAACTTCATGCCGGTGTTTGACTGGATGAAGACCGACATGAACTACGTGCTGCCAGACGGCTCAATCACCATGGCGTTCGAAAAGAAAGGCATCGATAAGAGCCTCGACGAAGTGGTGCAGGAAGTCCTCGGCAATTCGAACGGTTTCGCGCTGCCGGGCTGGGAACCAGAGCGCCTGGCGAAAGTGCAGGATCTGTTCGCACAATATAAAGATGTCGATGATGCCAAATTGCGTGAAAACCTGGCTTACTTCCTGAAAGCGGTGATCCCGGTATGTGAAGAAGTGGGCGTGAAGATGGCGATCCACCCTGACGATCCACCGTACTCGATCTTCGGTCTGCCACGCATTGTGAAGAATCGCGAGGATCTCGACTGGATCTGTAATGTGGTGGATTCGGAGGCCAACGGCATCACGCTGTGCACCGGATCGATTGCGGAAGATCCGCAGAACGACGTGTACGGCATTCTGGCGGAATTCTCTCGCCGCAAACGTATTCCGTTTGCGCACGTGCGTAACATCAAGATTATTCAGGATAAAGATTTCTACGAGTGCGCGCACCCGACGGAATACGGTTCACTGGATATGTATAAAGTGCTGCAGTCGATGCATGACAACGGCTTCGATGGCTACATCCGTTCGGATCACGGCCGCTTTATCTGGGGCGAAACCGGTCGCCCAGGCTATGGCTTGTATGACCGCGCACTCGGCACCACTTACCTGATGGGCCTGTGGGAAGCACTGAGTAAGCGTTAGAACAATGCTTGTCAGTTCAGCGCTTTTTCGGTCGCCATGAATGGCGACCCTACATTGTTCGGTGCAGTTTTTGTAGGGTGCAGTTTTTGTAGGGTGCAGTTTTCGTCCGGTGCGGTTTTCGTAGGGTGCAGTTTTCGTCCGGTGCAGTTTTCGAAGGGTGCGGTTTTCGTCCGGTGCATTTTTCGAAGGGTGCGGTTTTCGTCCGGTGCAGTTTTTCGTAGGGTGCGCATTCATGCGTACCGAACAAACCACCTTGTAGCGGCGCAATTTATTGCGTATTTCTGAAACAGCAGTGTCGCTGACAGAGGTGCAATTCATAGCGCCGTTACTGATTTCACCGATTTATCGCGCTTATTGCCCCAACGCCTCCACCTTCTCCAGCGCCGCCCACAACGTGGCGGGCGTCAGTGAAATCGGCAAATAATAAATCGACTCCCCGGCTCGCAACGTATGATGTATAACGCGTTCGACCTGATCACGTTGCCTAATATCCACATCCAACTGTGCCAGCGTCGTCGGGAGATCGAAACGTTTATAGGCGGCAATCAACTGCGCGAGTACCTCATCCTGCCCCAGCAGTGCACTCTGCACCAAAATGCCATAGGCCACTTTGGTGCCGTGCAGGAACTTAGCGGTTTGTGGCAATACAGTTAAACCGTTATGCACGGCATGTGCCGCCGCGATACGCGTGTAGCGTTCACCTAATCCGCCCACCATGCCCCCACCCGCCACAATCGCATCCACCACATCACGAAATGCCAGAGTCAGCTGCTGTAACTGCTGATCGGCTAAAGCCGCTTCGCTTTTATCCAACAGCACATCACGCAGCGTTGCTGCGATGTCCAGTCCCAGACGCACCGTAAGCGGCAGCTCTGCGGGCTTTGGCGCCAACACTACCGCTTCGTACCATTTTGCCAAGGTATCGCCGATACCCGCCTGCAAATAACGCGCGGGGGCTTGCAGAATGATTTGTGGCTCTAGCAACAACAGGTGATTAGCCTGCGGGAAGACTTCAAAATGGAGTGCTTCACCCGCATCGTTATACCAGACCGACAACGGTGTCCAAGCCGCA
Source organism: Pantoea rwandensis (assembly GCF_002095475.1). Classification (GTDB taxonomy): domain Bacteria; phylum Pseudomonadota; class Gammaproteobacteria; order Enterobacterales; family Enterobacteriaceae; genus Pantoea; species Pantoea rwandensis. Next base: position 7,526 of record NZ_MLFR01000028.1, on the reverse strand, counting down.
CAGGTCGCCGCAATCGTAGGAATGGTGACCACCGGAAGTCCCAACCGATGTGCCAGCGCTTTTGCCGTATCGAGTACTGTGCCACCGCCAACGCCTATGACGACCTGGCGATCCTCACCCGCTTCCTGCGCTAAGGCCGTCACTGCTGGCCCACTACAATGTCCAGCGAACACCGATATTTTTGCCCCTGGCAAATCGAGCCAAGGCTCCAGCCACGGCTGCGCGGCGACCAGCGCTCGCTCTCCTGTGACCCAAAAGGCCCTACCTAACTGTTCTGCGCTGTAGTAATCCGCTAAACGGGCTATCGCGCCAGGATGTGAATAGTAATTGGCCGGGCCTGGTACAACCTGGATGTGGTGCTCGCTCATAAGATTTCCCCGTTGAAATAATGCGCTATGGTCTGCCGCCCGCTTTGCCAAAGCTAATGATTTATCTGACTTAACTTATGCATTTTCCTTGATTGCCAAGCCGTATCAGAGGATGAAAAATCCGATCAGATCGCCCGCTCATTACAACCACAAACCAGCGGGGCGCGAACTGCAACTCATACATCTTCTTCGGGGAACATCATGAAAAAATGGGCTTTATCACTGGTTACACTGGCGCTACTGAGTAGCACCGTCACCGCTGCGGATACACTGCCGCCCTTGCCTGCTAAGTTGGCTAACCATCAAGGGCCGATTCGTATTGCGGTGATCCGCAATTTGGGCTCTGACGATAACACCACCCAGTTTGTCGCCGGTGCCGTGCAGCAAGCCAAGCAACTGGGTTTTAAGGTCAGCACCTTCCTCAGCCAAGGGGATGATGCGCGTTTTCAGGATTTCGTAAACCAGGCGATTAGCCAAAAATACGATGGCATTATTCTGTCGCAGGGCCGCGCGCCCTACTCTGAAGCGTTAGTGAAACGCATCCACGACAGCGGTATTGCCGTCTCAGTATTTGATACCGCCGTCGACCAGGTGCCGGATGGCGTAACCGTCACCCAGCAGGATGATGCTTCACTGGCAGAGGAATCGCTCAAACCGCTGATCAAAGATTTCAACGGCAAGGCGAATATCGTCAAACTGTGGGTGGCAGGCTTCCCGCCGATGGAACGCCGCCAGACTGCATGGCAGCAAATTTCGAAAGCCAATCCGGGTATTCATGAGCTGGAATCAATTGGTGCAGTGTCAGCAGACGTTCAGGGCGATACCGCCAATAAAATCGGTGCGATTCTGGCTAAGTATCCGAAAGGAAAAATCGACGCTATCTGGGGAACCTGGGATGCATTCAGTCAGGGTGCCTATAAAGCGCTGCAGGAAAATGGGCGTACCGAGATCAAACTCTACAGCATTGATATCTCAAACCAAGACTTGCAGTTGATGCGTGAAAAGAATAGCCCCTGGAAAGTCAGCGTGGCGGTCGATCCCAAGCTGATTGGCGCAGTTAACGTGCGTTTGCTGGCTTATAAAATTGCCGGCGAACCAACCCCAGCCCACTATGAATTTAAAGGCGCCGTGATCACCCAAGATCTGGTTAATGGTCAACCTGGCGCAGCTAACGTGGCAGGATTGCAGAAAGTCATTCCAGGCTGGGGCCAGAGCAGCGATTTCGTTGCGCCATGGTTTGCTACGCTTGCCGAGAAAGCCAAGTGAGGCTCTGATGACGCAGCTTCCTACTCCCGAATACAGCCGCAATATGCGGCTGATAGGTCATAGCGATCAGGGTGGCCGCCCTGACGGCGTGCAGGTGATGGTGCATCGCGGTTTTGCCTACGTTGGGCATATGGTGTCGCAGGGATTTAGCGTGATTGACGTGCGCGATCCGCGTCAGCCAAAAACGGTGAATTATGTTGCCGCCCCACCCGGCACGTGGAATGTCCACTTGCAGGCCCATGACGACTTGTTGTTGGTGATTAACGCACGCGACCTGTTTGCTGATGTGCGTTTCGCTGATGAGAAGGTCTATTACACCCGCTCGGTCGGCCACACCACCGCCGATATTCAGGAAAAGAGCTGGCAATCCGGCCTGCGGATTTTTGATATATCCTCGCCAACCCAGCCGCGTGAGATCGCTTTCCTACATCTCGACGGGATTGGTATTCACCGTATCTGGTATGTCGGCGGGCGTTGGGCTTATGTCTCCGCTCTGATCGATGGCTTCAGTGATTACATTCTTCTGACTATTGATCTTGCCGATCCACGTCAGCCACAGGTTGTAGGTCGCTGGTGGCTACCGGGTATGCACACGGCGGGTGGTGAAACACCCGACTGGGAGCAAGGCAAACGTTATGCGCTGCACCATGCCATCATCAGTGGTGATACCGCTTATGGCTGCTGGCGCGACGGCGGCTTAACGCTGCTGGATGTCAGCGATCGCGCTGCACCACAGTTAATCAGCCATCGTAACTGGAGCCCGCCGTTTGGTGGGGGCACCCACACCGCATTGCCCTTACCCGATCGCAATTTACTGGTGGTGTTAGATGAAGCGGTGCTGGATGAGCAGCAGGATGGCGAGAAATTAATATGGCTGTTTGATATCCGTGAACCCGCCAATCCGATTAGCCTGGCCACTTTCCCACAGCCGGATGAGCGTGATTATGTCGCCAAAGGGGCACACTTCGGTCCTCACAATCTGCATGAGAATCGCCCCGGCAGCTTCGTCAGTGATACGTTGATTTTTGCTACCTATCAGAACGCCGGGGTGCGAGCCTATGACATATCGAATCCCTATCAGCCAAAAGAGGCCGGAGCCTTAGTGCCCGCAGCACCCGCGCGCATGATGGATACACGCCCGGATCGTCCACAGGTGATTCAAAGCTGCGACGTGTTTGTGGATGCTGAAGGCATTATCTACAGCACCGATTACAACGGCGGATTGTCGATCATTGAATATCGCGGATAGCTCTGAGCAGGGTCGCCAATAGTGGCGACCTGCTTGTTACACCCAGCCCTTAAACAACAGGCTGGCATTCACGCCGCCAAAGCCAAAACCGTTCGACAACACATACTGCATCGCCAGCGGTTGCGGTTTTAACGCCACCAAATTCAGCCCGGCTGCGGCTTCGTCAGGGTGCAGCAGATTAAGCGTCGGTGGTGCGATTTGATCCCGTAGCGCCAGGATCGAGAAGATCGCTTCTACTCCGCCCGCAGCGCCGAGCAGATGCCCGGTGGCTGATTTGGTCGAGGTGATGGCCACCTCGCTGCCCGCAAACAGCGTGCGGATCGCCGCCAGTTCACCCTTATCCCCCACAGGCGTCGAGGTGGCATGCGCATTAATGTGCTGCACGTCGGCAGGAGTAATGCCCGCCTGCGCCAGCGCAGTCTCCATCGCACGGCTCGCGCCTTCACCGCTTTCCGGTCCAGCAGTGAGATGGTATGCATCAGCGCTGGTGCCGTAACCGACAAGCTCTGCCAGCGGTGTCGCACCGCGAGCCTGCGCATGCTCCAGTGATTCAATCACCAGCAAGCCTGCGCCTTCCCCCATCACGAAGCCATCGCGATCGCGATCAAACGGGCGTGATGCCTGCTCAGGGTGATCGTTAAAACCCCCTGACATCGCTTTCGCGGCGGCAAATCCCGCCAGGCTCACGCGATGGATCGCCGCTTCAGTGCCGCCGCACAGCGCAATATCCGCCTCGCCGCTGCGGATCAGGCGTGCCGCATCGCCAATTGCCTGCGCGCCCGCTGCACAGGCGGTCACCGGTGCACCAATAGGACCACGAAAGCCGTGGGCAATCGACACATGTCCCGCCGCCAGATTGGCGAGGAATGAAGGAATGGTGAAAGGCGACAGTCGGCGTGGACCGCGATTGGCGGTGGTTTCCACCGCATTGGCGATTTCATTGAAGCCGCCGATTCCGGTCGCTATCACCGTGGCGGTACGCTGGCGCAGCGCCTCATCCTGCGGGAACCAGTTGGCTTGCGTCAGCGCCTCATGCGCCGCCACCAGCGCGAACTCAATAAAGCGATCCATTTTCTTGCGATCTTTCGGCGCGATCACGCGTTCGGGATCGAAGCCATGCTGAGGATCTTGCTCCAACGTCGGCACCTGCCCTGCGACTTTGCAGCTAATGTCCTGCACCATCTCTTCCGGCAAGGCACTGATGCCGGATTTGCCCGCCAAGAGTGACTGCCATACCGCTTCCGTGCCGCAGCCAAGCGGCGAAACCAATCCCATGCCTGTAATCACAATACGTTTCATTGATAACTCCTTAAGCCGCGGGCTTTTTCATTAAGGGAACCAGCAGCGCGGCGATACAAAATCCGACCATAATCAGCCAGAATGCGTCCGAAAAAGCCTGCGTCCGCGCCTCGCGCAGGGTGAGTGAAGCCAGAGATTGCAGCGCTGCAGTGTGCGCGGCATCCGGGCTTAATCCGTTGAGTACCAAGGCTGCGGTGCGCGATTGTAGATAGTCACCGAGCGACAGGCTGGCAGTGTTGAGATGGTCAGCCAGGCGACTGAAGTGCAGGTTCGTGCGGTCGTTGAGCACGGTGCCGCACAGCGCGATGCCGATGGCTCCGCCAAGATTGCGCATCAGATTAAATAGCCCTGAGGCTAATTTTAGTCGTGCAGGCGGCAAGCTGCCGAGAGTTAGCGTGACGGTAGGCGCCACGGCAAACTGCTGTGCCATACCGCGAAAAGCCTGTGGAAACAGCAGCTCCTTGGCACCCCAGTCGTGGGTGATGGGCACGAAAAAAAACATTGAGACACCAAAACTCATCAGCCCAAACGCCAGCAAAATGCGCAGATCGACGCGATTTGCCAGCCACGCATAAAACGGGATCGACAGGATCTGGAAAATGCCGGTAGAGAAGATCGCCAGCCCGATCTCCAGCGCGCTAAAGCCGCGCACCTGGCTGAGAAACAGCGGCGTGAGATAGATGGTGGCGAAGATCCCCACTCCAGCCATAAACGAGAAATAACAGCCGAGGGTAAAGCCCGGATCTTTCAGGGCGCGGAGATCCATAATCGGTTTCGCATGATTCAAGGTGCGGATCACGAACAGGACGCCACACACCAAAGCGATCCAGCCCGTGGTCGTGATGGTGCTATCGTCAAACCAACCCCAACGCGGTCCCTCTTCCAGCGTGTATTCCAGACAGCCCAGCGACAGTGCCAGCAACAGAATGCTGAAGTAATCCGCTCCACGTAGCAGTTCACGGTTGGGGCTGTCGATCTTCACCAACATCGGCACCGCAATGGCAATATAAATGCCGGGAATGATGTTGATGTAAAACAGCCAGTGCCAGCTGGAATTATCGGTGATCCAGCCGCCGACCGTCGGCCCCAGCGTTGGCGCTAACGAGGCCAACGCGCCCACAGTGGCGGCCGCAATCACCCGCTGCTTGCCCTGAAAGAAAGCAAAGGCGGTGGTGAACACTAGCGGGATCATCGAGCCGCCCGCCAACCCCTGTAAGGCGCGGAAAGCGATCATGCTCTGGATGTTCCACGCCCAGGCACAAAGTAAACTCATCAGCGTGAAGCCACAGGCTGAAGCGGCAAACAGCCAGCGCGTAGACATCACGCTCGCCAGCCAGCCGGAAAGCGGAATAATGATGATTTCCGCGATCAGATAGCTGGTTTGTACCCATACGGTTTCGTCATCACCCGCTGATAACCCTCCGCCAATATCCCGCAGCGAAGCCGAGACGATCTGGATATCCAGCAAGGCGATAAACATGCCAATGCACATCGTGGCGAAGGCAAAGACCTTTTTGCTGACCGGCATCTCAGCCGGTGCCAGCAGCGGCGCGGCGACGCTGCTCATCGCACGCTTCTCTCATCGACCGTGACCGTCACAGAGAGGCCCGGACGTAACAGCCCAAGCACCGCCGCATCCCCGTCCAACACAATGCGTACCGGCACACGTTGGACGATCTTGGTGAAGTTGCCGGTGGCATTCTCTGCCGGGAGAATGCTAAAACGCGACCCGGTGGCCGGTGACAAGCTGCCAACATGGCCGTCGAAGGTGCGGCCGGGTAACACGTCCGCCACGATATGCGCCGTTTGTCCGGGTCGCATATTGGCCAGTTGGCTCTCTTTGAAGTTGGCATCGATCCATAGCCCCTGCGCCGGCACCAGCGACAGCAGTTGTGTGCCGCTGCTGACAAACGAGCCTGACCACGCACGACGATTGCCGACGACACCATCAAAAGGAGCGCGGATTTCAGTGTATTCGAGGTTAAGCTTCGCCATTGCCAAGCCTGCTTGCGCCTGCGCTAACGCCGCTTTGGCCTGCTGCTCACGCGCATCCAGCACCTGCAACTGGCGCTCGGCGACGGTTTTATCGGCGCGGCTTTTGCCCTCTTCGGCTATCGCCTGATGGTAATCCGCTTGTGCATGATCGCGAATCTGCTGCGAGACTGCTGCGCTACTCGCTAAGGCAGTGTAACGGCGTTGATCCGAGGTGGTTTTCTGCGTGACCGCCTGTGCTGCCAACACAGAGGCGTGCATACCGGCGATGGTAGCCAGCTGCAACTGGCGTGTGGCTGCAATATCACTCAAGGCTGCCTGCTGTGCGGCCACTTCACCCGCCGCCTGATCCCGCGCGGCCAGATAATCCCGGTTATCCAGCTGCACCAGCAAATCGCCCTTTTTCACCGACGTGTTGTCCTGCACTGCCAACGTGTAGATATAGCCGGAAACCTTCGCGGAGATGGCGCTGATATCCGCACCGACATAAGCATCGTCGGTCGAGGGCATAAAGCGCGCCGTGTGCCACCAATAGTAGCCATAACCCGCCAGTGCCACACCGCCGAGTGTCAGCGCCAGTAACAGCGCCGACTTTTTGCGGGTGAGGGTCATGATTGCTTCTCTGACAGCGCGGGCGGCGCGAATTTCTGTTTGGTGTCGCCAGCACGTTTTTTCTGCAGGTAATCATGGCGATAGTGCATCATCGGCACTGCCGCAGGACTCGGCACCATTTGGTATTTATCGAGCGTCAGCGGCTGACCATTTTCGCTATCGACCAGTTGCAGTTTCACCGGGCGTTGCGTGGAGGTTTCCACCAACTGCATCTGACGTCCTTCCGGCGAGAAGTGGCTGCTGCCCCACTCGGCCAGCGCTAGAATCACACCGCGAAAATCACGCCCGGCCGGGGTGAGATGGTATTCGTAGCGAGCGGGCGTGGTGCTGTAGCACACCTTCTCCAGTAAGCCATCTTCCACCAGCTCTTTCAGGCGACGCGACAGGATGTTCGGCGCAACGCCGCTGCTTTTTTGGAACTCATCAAAGCGGGTAAAGCCAGCCAGCGCATCACGCATGATCAGCATGCTCCAGCCATCTCCAACGCGGCCAAGGCTGCGGGCGATAGGACAAGGCATGTGGTAAAGCGGTTCGTTTTTCATGAGGGATATTCCGCGAAAGCTTAATGCGGGATACTGTTGCAGAGTGACTTTCATTTTGCAAGTGACTTGCATAATGAAAGCAAGGAGTGTTCAGTTTCCAGGGGCGCATAAATGCGCCCCCTACGAAATCTCCTTCCACCATAGAGGGCTTTAATGCGCACATTTGAAATCGCCCTTCCACCGTAGAGGGCTTTTATG
>NZ_MLFR01000027.1 GCF_002095475.1 Pantoea rwandensis | reverse complement strand
ACGGCCGATCGTTAATTTCTCATCGCTGACCAGGGCAATGACGTATTCGTCCAGTAAATCAGCCACTTCTCCTCTGACACCATGCCGCCACAGCGCGATTTTGGCTACAGGTTCACCTCTAAACCTCAGCCAATACTGATAAAACCAGCAGTAATTTCACTCTAAAATCGCTTTTTAATCACATTTTCCAACCTCAGACCTGATTCAATTCACGAAACAGACCAACACATGCTTTACTCAATCCTTTGGCATTAATTTATCGCAAGGAAATGAGGTAAGGCATGACCGACTCACTACAACAAAAAGTGGCACCATCTGAATCAACGATAAACAGCAAACAACGCATCTGGGCGATTGTTGGCGCATCATCCGGCAACCTGGTCGAATGGTTCGATTTTTACGTTTACTCCTTTTTCTCACTCTATTTCGCGCATGTATTCTTCCCAGCCGGCGATACCACCACGCAGTTACTGCAGACCGCAGGCGTATTCGCCGCTGGATTTTTGATGCGTCCTATTGGTGGATGGCTGTTTGGCTATATCGCCGATCGCCATGGACGTAAAAACTCCATGCTAATTTCTGTATGCATGATGTGTTTAGGATCGTTAGTGATCGCCTGCCTGCCGGGGTACGGTGAAATTGGTGTGGCGGCACCGGTGATCCTGCTTCTGGCACGAATGTTTCAGGGGCTGTCAGTGGGTGGAGAGTACGGCACCAGCGCCACTTACATGAGTGAAGTTGCTTTAGAAGGCCGTAAAGGTTTTTATGCTTCATTCCAGTATGTAACACTGATTGGCGGCCAACTATTAGCCGTACTCACCGTCGTGGTGCTGCAACAGATCCTCAGCGACGAAGAGTTGCGCAGCTGGGGCTGGCGCATCCCCTTCTTTATTGGTGCCGTGCTGGCCGTCGTCGCACTGTGGCTGCGTCGCTCACTGAACGAAACCTCCGAGAAAAAGAACCGGGAACATAAAGATGCGGGCAGCGTTATGGGTTTACTGCGTAATCACTCACGCGCATTCCTGATGGTATTGGGATTTACTGCCGGTGGTTCACTGAGTTTTTACACCTTCACTACCTATATGCAAAAGTACCTGGTCAACACGGCGGGGATGGATGCACGCAGCGCCAGCGGATTGATGACAGCTGCATTATTCGTCTTCATGCTGATTCAGCCGATCGTCGGGGCGCTTTCAGACAAGATCGGTCGTCGATCTTCGATGATGATCTTCGGGGCGGGAGCAGCGATCTGTACCGTACCGGTCTTGATGATGCTGCAAAATGTGCAGAGCAGTTGGGCTGCATTTGCGCTAATTATGCTGGCGCTGATTATCACCAGCTTCTATACCGCCATCAGCGGTATTTTGAAGGCGGAAATGTTCCCTCCGGAAGTGCGCGCGCTGGGAGTTGGCTTATCTTATGCGGTGGCTAATGCGATTTTCGGTGGCTCGGCAGAGTATGTCGCGTTACTGCTCAAGAAAGAGGGAATTGAAACCAGTTTCTTCTGGTATGTATCGGTGATGGGGGCTTTAGCCTTCCTGATTTCTCTTATGCTCCATCGCAAAGGGAAGGGCATTACACTGTAATTATTGGCTTAAATTCCACAATGCAACGCCAGTGGCCGCTCCCGCCACATCATAACTGAGATCTTTCCAACTCCAGCCGCTCCCTGAGGAGCGGCTGTCATAGAACTCTTTTCCTACGCCAAAACTGAGCGAGAACAAAAAGCCAAAACGTAAGTTTTGCCCACGGCTTTGATGTTGATGTTGGGAGATTTCACTGCCGGCAGCGGCCAGCACGGCAGAAGAGAAGAAGTGTTCGGCTTTGTCTTTACCCGTCCAGCTGTCCTGGGCCACATGCGCACATCCACTACAAATTAAAGTCATGCAGAGGATGAGCGCGCGCATTGGCTACAGTAAACGGCTGATCAAACGATCTATACGGATACGACGCAGGCGGCGAATCAGCTTGCGTACTTTCGCAGGGTAATCAGAAATACTTTCTAATTCGCGGAAGTGCTGAACTGTCGTAGTATGTTCACGAATCAGCGCCAGCTCTTTCTCGCGCTGCTCTGCCAGCTCATTCTTAGGGTCGTGAATCAATACCGCATTTTCCAAATCCAGCCGCCATGCGCGAGGATTAAGATTATTACCGGTAATCATCATCCACTCGTCATCGACCCAAATACCTTTCAGGTGATAACTGTTTTCGCCGTCTTTCCACAAACGCACCGTCAACTGGCCATTATTGACGTAATACTGCAAACGGCTTAGAAAACGTCGCAGATTAATCTCATACAAATAGGGCAGGGCACCGATGATCTTAAACGGCTGCTCAGGCGGGATATAAAAGTCATTAGCCGTTTTATCTCCCACAATGATCTCGACTTCTTTACCCTGACGCAGTAAATGGATCAGGTTGCGCACCAAGATCGCCGGCAGGTTAAAGTAGGGCGTACACAGCGTCAGTTTACGCTCGGCGCACGGCATTAAATGGAAGATGGTTTTATTAAGCAGACTGCGCTTGCCAAGGCCAACCAATGGCGTGACAGCCAGTGACTCATTATCGGTATTACCCGCGAACTGATAATTGAAACTGCGCAAATCCTGGCGGAACTGGCGGGTTTCGTTCTTGATCTCGGGGCTTGAAGGACGCTCAGTCTGGTCAAGACGATTGACCGCATCGGACTGTTTAAGGTTCTCGCATATCCACGCATACATGGTATCGGCTAAATGCGGATTGCGGATTAGCTGATAGCGGTCATAGCGGTATCTATCATGTTGATGCAAATAAACATCGTTGAGACTGGCGCCGCTATACAGCAGCGTATTATCGATGATGAAGCCCTTCAGATGTAGCACACCGAGTGCTTCACGTGTGTTGACGGGAATGCCATACACTGGAATAGCGATATCGGGATGCTGTGCTGCCATTTCGCAATACCAATCGGCATTGGTCAAGCCACGCGCAGCACCAATTCTGCCACGCTGGGCACGATGCCAATCCACCAGAATACTGACATCCAGCTCAGGTCGCACCTGACGCGCTGCATAAAGGGCCTGCATAATGCCCCGCCCGCCGTCATCGTTTTCAAGATAGAGCGCGGGTATGCAAATGCGTTTTTCAGCCGCAGCGATTTTCGTCAGCAGGGTCTCGCGGAACTCGGCAGGCGAGTAAAGCGTGGTCACATCCGACACGGATTGTGACAGTTTAGGCAGCTGTGCGAGGTGTTGTTGGTGTTTATTACGTTTAAATTTAGACAACATCACAGTGCACTTCTTCTCTGTTCATTGCATGGCCTTTTGCCATCAAATCATGATCCTAACTGTAAATAATAACATCAACCGACGTGATGAGGAGGATTTTTACCTTTCTGTACAGGTTAATCGTGAACCTGACCAAGGGGTAAATTCAAACTGACAATGCCATCATCCAGTTGAATATTCACACGAAAATTGAGTTTTCGCGCCAGTGTAATCATGCCGGTATTATGAGGCATGGTGATACCGTTCAATTGTTGCAGGCCATGATCGCGCGTGTAACGGATCATCTTTTCCAGCAATCGTCTGCCCATACCCAGACCTTTTAGATCGGAACGTACTAGAACAGAGAACTCGGCATCAATGTTGTCGGCGTCCGAGATGGCACGCGTGACACCAATAATTTCATCATTCCCGTTGTGCTGCCGTACTGCAACAATGGCCATCTCTCGGTCATAGTCGATTTGCGTCATGTTAGCGAGATCCTCATGTGTGAACTCATTGATCTCACTGAAATAACGATAATAGAGATCTTCTTTAGTCACCTGAGCGATAAACGCCCGCAGCTGCGGTTCATCTTCGGGCAGGATCGGACGGAACAGGCAGTACTGTCCATCTTTCAACTCTACCCGCTCTTCGAGATGGTGGGGATAAGGACGAATCGCCAACCTTGTTTCATTATCACCTTCAAAAGCCGCCAGTTGTAAGGTGACATCCAGCAACGTGAATTCATTAGCAGAGGCCAGTAGCGGGTGGATGTCCAACCGCTGGATTTCTGGGCAATCCACTATCAGGTTGGAAACCTGAACCAGAAGCTGGCTTAGTCCGGCAATATCCAGCGGACGCAGGGCACTTCGGCTGCGCACTTTGCCGCTCTTCATCGCCTGAATCACCAGGTAACGCGCCAGCGTCATATTCAACGGCGGTAATGCCACCGCAGCCTGCTTATCCGGCTGCCACTCCACTCCACCTTCACCCAGCATGATAATGGGACCAAACAACGGATCTTGTTCCACCACCACGCGTAATTCCTGTGCACCGGCACGGTTTGCCATGCTTTGCACCAGTAAGCCATCAATACGTGCTTGTGGATGTGTATTGCGCACACGATCAAAAATCGCCTCAGCGGCCTGTTCAACTTCCGCAGCGCTACGCAGATAAAGCATTACCCCCTGGACTTCGGACTTGTGTGGGATATCAGGTGAACGCAGCTTGAGCGCCACGGGATAACCAATCTGGTCGGCGATGCTGGCCGCTTCGCGACTGTCGCCTGCAATCCAGGTCGGCAGCGTGGCTAATCCATACGCTTGCAGTACAGGCTGTACTTCATGGGTATCCAGGGTGTTAATCCCCTGATCCAGTGCTTGTTGGATCAGTTGGTGTGCCTGCGCGCTGTTTTGCGTCAGGCCGATCGGCAAGGCGGGTGTTTCACGCAGCTGTTTTTGGCTACGGCGATACTCAACCTGATGCATAAATGCGGTGACAGTGCCTTCGGGCGTGCGCCAGGTTGGAATACCGGCCTGTGTGAAAGCACGACGAGCGGCTTGTGAAGAGTATTCGCCGCACCAGTTAGTCAGCAGTGTCACCTGTTTGCCGCGCGGGTGTTTAGCCACGGCAGCGATAATTTGTTCGGCCGTTTCACTGGCGGGAGACACGGCGCTGGGGGCATGGATAATCATTAATGCATCGAGTTCATGGCTATCCAGCAGTTGTTCTATGCAGGCAACATAGCGCGCTGGTGTGGCATCGTCCTTGAGATCCAGCGGATTACCGCGCCCAACGCCTTCCGGCAACAACGCGGCCAAGGCTTTTAAGGTCTCATCACTCAGCGTGGCCAGTTTGCCATTACGCGCATACAGCTCATCCAGTGCTAAGGCTGCGGGGGCTGCGCCGTTGCTGATGATCATCAATCTATCACCTCGCAATGGACGCATATGGCTAAGCGATTCCACTGCCGAGAACAGTTCATGCGTATCCTGTACGCGCAGCAAACCCGCGCGTTGGATCGCTGCATCCCATGCCGCATCCAGCCCGCTGAGTGTGCCAATCATTGCTTGTGCCTGATGGCTACGACCGCTTTTGATGACCAGAATGGGTTTATTGCGTGAGGCGCTACGTGAGGCCGAAACAAAGCGGCGTGCATCGCTGAGATGTTCGAGGTAGAGCAGGATGGCGCTGGTTTTGCCGTCACGCGCCAGGAAATCCAGCAGGTCATCAACATCAATATCCAGGCTGTCACCTAATGCGATAAACCACGAGAAGCCGAGATTGCGCTGTTGTGCCCAATCGAGAATGGTGTTGGATACGGCCGCCGACTGGGAAATAAAGGCAATGCGCCCTTTAGCGATGGGTACCGGCGAGAAACTGGCGTTCAATCCTTGCCAGGGTGCCAGCAATCCCAGACTGTTCGGGCCGAGCAGGCGAATTTGCCACTGGCTGGCACAGGCCTTCAACTCTTCGAGCTGACTGGCCGGCGCAGAAAGAATGATGCAGGCTTTGCAGCCTTTTTCACCCAGTTGTTGCAGTAGATCCAGATTTCGTTTGGCGTGAGTACAAATAATGGCGAGATCGGGCGCGAAGGGCAGGCTGGCAATATCTGGCCATGCGAGTACACCGCTCACGGCTTTATACTTTGGCGTCACCGGCAGCACGGGACCGTTAAACCCGCCTGCCAGCAAATTACGCATCATAAAGTAGCCGGCGCGCCCTGGTGTAACGGACGCGCCAATCACCGCAATTGATTTAGGTCGTAACAGTGCTTCCAGTCCGCGTTGGCTCATCATCCACTCCCGACATCAAGATTGGCATGATTGTAAACGCTTTTTACTCTGCTTGCCGATTCGTCGATCGCAGCGTTTAGATTTCGCTATCTGTTATGGCTTCGCGGTAATGCACAGGATGATGCGGTTTCCCTGCCAGATAGGCATGACGGAAATGCTCAAAATGCTGCTGCAGCGCACTGGCTGCCTCAACATCGCCAGCCTGTTCGAGCAAAGCGGCAGCCACTTCGGCGGTGCAGTGTTGCCCCTCGCCGTGGGCTTCCCGCAACGTGTAGCGCGAAGGGGTAGAAACGTTGAGCGACATCACCGGAAAAGCATCCAGCCAAGGGCTTTTGCGGAACATCTTGCGCGCTTCGGTCCAGGTGCCATCCAGCATAATAAATAGCGGTGGTTTGCCGGTGATGGGAGGGGCCGTCAGCACTTCACGGCCTGCGTCAGCGTATGAGGCGGGGAACACCACCATTGGCTGATAATCTGCGGTTTGCACCGCTGCGATCATCGCGTCATCAGGTTCGGTACGCGACCAGCCAAACGCCAGCGTATCAGGCAGGATATCGGCAATCAGGCGTCCGGTATTGCTCGGTTTCATCGGCTCGGTATCAAACATCACCAGACAAAAACGGCTCCGCGCTTGCTGCGGTTGCAGGGTGGCACACAGGCAATTTTTTTGCGGCAGCAGACAACGCTGGCAGCGCAACACGCGATTGCCACGGGCAAGAAACGGGCGCGTAGCGCGTGCTAAGCGTTGCGCACGTAAGCGCAGAACGGCATTTTCAGACATAGAATCGTAGGCAGGAAAAAACATCAGTTTAATAGAAGGCTAACGGCAAGGCCAGCACAGGGGCTGGCCTGTAATGCTTAAAGTGATTCGTCGAGCCACTCATTAAACGGCGCTTTGGGCATTGCACCGTTTAACATGTCGACCATCTCACCCTTTTTGAACACCATAATGGTCGGGATACTGCGAATACGGAAGCGTGAGCTGAGTGCCGGTTCGGCTTCCGTGTTCACTTTCACAAAGCGCACTTTACCGCGGCGTTCGTCAGCGACGTCCTTAAAAACAGGCGCGAAGTTCACGCACGGGCCGCACCAAGGCGCCCAGAAGTCGATCACTACGGGCAGGTCGTCCTGCAAATATTTATCCAGTGTGGCCGTGGTGGCATTCACGACTTCACCGTTGAAAAGCTCGTCGCCACAGCGACCACACTTGGCGCCATCGGCAATACGTTCCTCTGGAACGCGGTTAGTTGCCTGACAGGAGGCACATACAGTATTCATCGTCACCTCAAACCGGACCTGTAAATGTTATCATTGCCGAACATTATGAAAAGGTTGAGTGCTATGCTCAATCTGGATTGCCCAATAGGTTCAATAGTTGATAGCTAAGCTCCAGCACATCAGGTAATCTTCGCGCTCTCAATGCAGGAGGAACAAATGAACGACGAATTTAAAGGCAAAAGCGGCAAGGTAAAAGTGATGTATGTACGTGATGAGGATGCAGGCCAAAAGCCAAATCCCCGTACCGGCAAAGGCGGCCGTCCTGCTGCGCGCCAGGAAGATAATCGTCGTTCTGGTCCTCGTACTGCACGTAATAATGAAGAGGGTGGCCGGAGTGGTGGCGCGCGTGGCGATGCGGCGGGTCGTGGTACCCCTGCACGTGATGCACGCAATGCTGACCGAGGTCGCAGCTTTGGTGGTCGAGACAATCGTAGTGATGATAACCGCAGCTTCGGTGATTCACCGTGGCGCACCGTTTCACGCCCACCGGTGGCGGACGATAGCCAGATTGATGAGGCAGGCAGTAACAAGCCGGTCATTGATCCAGAGCAGATTCGCCGTCAGCGTCAGGAAGAGACACGCGTTTACGGTGAAAACGCCTGCCAGGCGCTTTTTGCCAGCCGCCCAGAAAGCATTGTGCGTGCCTGGTTTATCCAGAGCGTCACTCCGCGCTTCCGCGAAACGCTGCGCTGGTTAGCGGCCAACCGTAAAGCCTATCACGTGGTGGATGATGCCGAGCTGACTAAGGCATCAGGCACTGAACACCACGGCGGCGTGTGCTTCATCATCAAGAAGCGTATGGGCATGGAAGTCTCTGAGTGGCTGAAAAAGGCCGACACCAAAGATTGCGTGCTGGCGCTGGAAGATGTGAGCAACCCGCACAACCTCGGCGGCATTATGCGTAGCTGCGCTCACTTCGGTGTCAAAGGCTTGCTGGTGAATGATGCTTCACTGCTGGAGTCGGGCGCTGCAGTGCGTACCGCAGAAGGTGGTGCAGAGCACGTGCAGGCGATCAGTGGTGAAAGTTTTGCCAGCGGCCTCGAAGCCTTCCGCAAAGCGGGTTACACCATCGTCACCACTTCAAGCCATGAAGGTACGCCGCTGGCGAAAGCCGAGCTGCCAGCCAAAATGGTCTTGGTATTGGGCCAGGAGCGTGAAGGTCTATCCGATAGCGCCTTCCAGCAGGGTGATATCAGCCTGTCGATTGGCGGAACCGGCAACGTTGAAAGCCTCAACGTATCGGTTGCGACCGGTATCCTGCTCGCCGAATGGTGGCGTCAGAACGCATAAAATGAAAACGGGCCGAAAGGCCCGTTTTTGTTTCTACTTAGTGCGCACCACCGCCACCGCCGCCCGCGCCAAATGGCGGGCGTGCAAACCACACCAGAACCAGCAAGATCAAAAATACCCCCGCCGATGCCCAGAAGATCTCATTTGCTGAGATGATCAGGCCCTGATTAGTAATTTGCTGTGCAATGTAGGCTGAAGCTTGCTGCTGCGTCATGCCCATGCTTTGCAGTTGGTCATACATCTGCTGCGAATTCGGGTTGAATGGATTCACCGATTCAGACAGATAACTGTGGTGCATCGATTCGCGGTCCGTCCACATGGTGGTCGTGATCGACGTACCGATTGAACCGGCCAGCGTACGCACAAAGTTCGACAGGCTCGATGCTGCTGCCATACGTTCTGGCGGCAACCCTGACAGCGTAATGGTGGTAAGTGGCATAAAGAAGCAGGCCACCGCAAAGCCCTGAATAAACTGCGGCCATGCCGACGCACCGAAATCCATCCCCGGCTCAAACGTATACGCGCGCCAATAGAAGCAGATTGCATACATAATGAAGCTGAACGTTACCAACTTGCGCATATCCAACTCATGCGCAAAGCGGCCGATAATCGGCGACAGGATCACCGGAATAATCCCTACCGGTGCCGACGCCAAACCTGCCCAGGTGGCCGTGTAGCCGTATACCTCCTGCAGCAACTGCGGCAGCAACACGATCGAACCGAAGTAAAGCATGTAAGCCAGACTGATCGACAAACAGCCGATGGTGAAGTTGCGCTTTTTAAATAGCGACAAATCGACAATCGGATGGTCGTCGGTGAGCTCCCACACCAGTAGCACCACCAAGGCTACGACGGCGAGTACCGCCAGAACAATGATTTCAGTCGAGCTAAACCAATCCAGCTCTTTACCGCGGTCTAGCATCACTTGCAGCGAGCCAATCCCCACCACCAACAACACCAGGCCGACCATATCGATGGGGCGGATTTCGGTTTTGGTTTCGCGTCCTCGCAGGGTTTGCAGAGTCAGCGCCACCACCACCGCACCAATCGGCACGTTGATAAAGAAGATCCAACCCCAGTGATAGTTATCACTGATCCAGCCACCTAAAATCGGGCCGCAGATTGGGGCCACGATCACCGTCATTGCCCATAGCGAGAGCGCCACGCTGCGCTTCGCCGGGGGATAGTTGTTCAGCAGCAAACTCTGTGAAAGCGGAATTAACGGACCGGCCACCACACCTTGAATAACGCGGAAAAAGATCAGCATCTCAAGGCTGTTTGACATGCCACACGCCCATGACGCGAGCACAAACAAAATGGTCGACCAGGTAAACAGTTTTACTTCACCGATGCGTTTGGCTAACCAACCGGTAATCGGTATCGAGATGGCGTTTGCCACCCCGAATGAGGTAATCACCCAAGTGCCTTGCGAGTTAGAGGCACCGAGGTTTCCGGCGATGGTCGGGATCGCCACGTTAGCGATGGTCGAGTCGAGTACCTGCATAAACGTCGCCAATGATAAGGCGATGGTCATCAGGACTAACGGCGCACCCTCAAGCGGTTTTTGTGCCATGACAGCCTCCCGCGAAGTTAGTCAGCGTTGGCACGAACGATGTCAGTAATCAGCTTGTTAACCGGCGCGAGGTCGATTGCCAACGCATTACTTTCATAAGCGGCTTGTGCACGTACGCTGCTTGCCAGAGTGGCACCGTCTTTGTTTTGGGTATCGACTTTCACCAAGGTAGAGAGGCCAATACGCAGCGGATGATCGGCCACTTGTTTCGGATCCAGTTCAATACGTACCGGTAAACGCTGAACCACTTTGATCCAGTTGCCGGTGGCATTCTGTGCTGGCAGCAGTGAGAAGGCACTACCAGTACCCATATCCAGGCCCACGACCTTACCGTGATATTCCACGTCATCACCGTAGATGTCACTGATCACCGTGGCTGACTGACCAATACGCACACCAGAGAGCTGCGTCTCTTTAAAGTTGGCATCAATCCACAAGTTAGTTGCAGGTACGACCGCCAGCAGTGGGGTGCTGGTGGAGATCTGCGAACCGACCTGTACACTGCGACGTGAAATATAGCCATCAATCGGGCTACGAATTTCAGTACGCTGCAATGCCAGCCAGGCATCACGCAGTTCGGCAGCGCTTTGTTTAACGGCCGGTTGCTGTTCCAGATTGGTATTCAGAATCATCGCTTGGTTAGCGTTGTACTGTTGTTCTGCGACATCCAGTTGCGCTTTGGCAGTGGCAACGGCATCACGCGAGTGCTGCAGCTCTTCACGGCCAATCAGGTTTGAAGCACCCAGTGGCTCACGACGTTTTAAATCGGCTTCAGCCTGATCCAACGCTGTCTGTTGCAGCTTAATGGTGGCTTGATACTGTTTGCCGTTAATCATCAGCTGATGCGTCTGACGCACGCTGGTGGCCAACGCAGTCTGCGCTTTTTCAAACGCCTGCTCCGCATCGGTTTTATCCAGCGAAACCAGGACATCCCCTTTCTTCACCAAGTCGGTATTATCAAACCAGACTTTATTTACGCTACCAGAAACCTGTGCCATCACCTGCACCTGGTTACCGGCCACGTACGCATCATCGGTTTCCTGGAAGTGACGCAGCACCAAATACCAGTAGGCCAGATACGCCACACCTATCAATACAAACACGATCGCCAGCAGGATCAGCACACCTTTGCGCTTCTTCTTTTTATTTGCTGGCTGTTGCGGGCTTTGAGCCTCCGCGGTCGCACTCATGTTGTTCTCCACGTTTTCCATTTGGTCGGGATGTGTCGGTCCATCGTCACGGATGCCCGAGTCGAAAAAGCCAGCGTTTTAGACGCTGGCCGGATAAAAGGGGATTAAAATAGCGATTTCGGAAGGTGATTGTGTCGCACTTCTTGCTATTAGCGCGACAGGGACGCGATAACCTGATCTTCATCCATTTTATCAAGACGGTTGAGCAATTTGCGCGTAATCGATTCCAGCTGGTCCTGCTCGGATGTTGACAGCGATGACCAGAGATACTGCAAGCTTTGATGCTGTGGCGGTAACAACTGACGTAAGAAATCATTACCTTTTTCAGTCAGATGAAGGTGCAGGCAGCGACGATCGTTTTCACTTTCACGACGTTCGATCCAACCGCGTTTTTCCAACTCATCGGCAATGCGAGTGGCGTTGGTACGTGAAGAGCCCAGTGCAGAACTCAATTCCGATGGCTGAATACTCTGGTTTTCCTGCGCATCCAAGGTGATCAGCGCCATGAATAAGGTCTCGTTAATTCCCTGCGCCTTCAACATCTTGTTGCGGTTATCCAGCAGTTTACCCTGCATATGCATGCAAAGGCGAGTCAGGATGATTTCCTGCAACGGAAAATCTTTATGGCGGTTAGCACGGATGTTTAGCATCTGTTCAATGGGAGTAAACGAACTTTCCATTTTAAAAAAAACCTCTTAGTTGCAACTGGTATAGTAAAGATGGTGACAGATTAAGCGTAGTCATATTTTCCGCCAGTGATTGTTCGCACGATCACATTGTCAACATCTGGCGTTACAGGTTGTTCCGTAACCTTGGGCGCATAGCCCTGACAACTCGCCACTCTGGATGGTCACATTGTCATCAATTCGCCTTGCGAAACTTTTTTACTGATAAATAATTTCGCGAGAAAAAATAACTGTGGTGAATAACTGTGCTGCTAACCATAACAAACTCAATCATCAATGAACAGTCTCGCTCACTGTTTTGGAACCGTCTTTACGCTTTCTAAACACTTTTAAGTGACAGATTAATCCAGTAAATCAATCTGTTAAATAATGTTGCTGCCTTGAACGATGCCAATAACCTGTACCAGTTAAAATGATGAATTGCATTCGCCGAGGACAGTAAGCCTGGCGTGCGGTCAGCAAAACAGTGTGTTGAATAACGGGTATGGAGATGAAGGAAGACATGCCGCTGAGAAACAAGGGTCGCCATTGGCCGCTGAACAGTGTGATAGCGGTCGGCTGGGACGTTTGCCGCGACGGACATGCGCACAACCGGGATCAGGTTGCGTCCCTGACTGACAGCATTCATTGCGGAAGATAAGCGTAAATAATCATATGTGGGTAATAGTAACCCAAAAAATTATTTCATTGATGTGTTAATTAACAGGACGTACCAGTGCGCTATAACGCACACTCAGATGAAAACGTAAAGGGCCGGAGCGCAATTCATTACGCCCCGACCCCTTTTTCAGATTACTTCGCCGCTGCCTGTGCGTCGGAAATCCATTTATCGAACTCAGCCTGATGGCCTTTGATCCAGCCATCAACGTGGCTGTTAATGTCGGCATCGGAGGCATGGCCTGCGTGCATCGCTGCGTTTTCCGCGTTGATATCAGCCAGTGGCAGTTTCATCTCAGCAAACAGTTTTGCCGCCGCCGGGTTTTTCTCAGCCCAAGCTTTGTTAGCCACGATATGCATGGTGTTTACCGGGAAGCCATAGTTCATGCCGTTAGGCAGTTTGGTATCCACTTTGCTCTGCGCGCCCGGCATGGATGAGAACGGCACCTGCAGCCAGACCACATCTTTACCCGGCTTAAGCACGTCGCTTACCCAATATGGTGTCCAAGTATAATAGAGGATAGGTTTTCCCTGCTTAAAGCGGGTAATGGTGTCGGCGATCATCGCAGAGTAGTTCCCCTGATTATGCTCAACGGTATTACTCAGCTTGTAGGCGTCAATCTGATGATTAATCACCGCTTCACAGCCCCAGCCTGGCGTACAGCCTGTGAGGTCGGCTTTGCCATCCCCGTTAGTATCAAATAGCTTGGCGATCTTCGGATCTTTCAGCTGTTCAATATTAGTGATGTGGTACTGATCAGCGGTTTTCTTATCAATCAAGTAGCCTTGTGCCGCGCCGGTCACGTAAGTGCCCTCACGGTAGAATTTCTGGTCGCCACCTGCAGCGGCATACATATCATCATGTAGCGGCTTCCAGTTGGTGGCGATAAAGGTGGCATCACCGGCTGCGATAGTGGTGTAGGCCACGTTGTAATCAATTTCACTTGGTTTATCGACGGTGTAGCCGAGTTTTTCCAGTGCACGGCTGACTAGCAGCGTCTGGAAAGTCTCTTCTGAAATGTTGCTCTGAGCGGGTTTAACCGTAATGCCTTTACCGGGCAGGTCGGCGGCGGACACGTGCGTCGCGGCGAACGTCGTCAGGACGGCGGCGAATAGAGCTGTCTTGCGCATAGTCATTCCTTATTTTACGTGTTGCGTCGGAGACAGACGGCCACGGCGGGCCGTCCATAGAAATCAGGCTTTTTTACTGAAGGGGCGTAGCAGCAGACCAATCGGCCCGGTGTTGTACCAGTGGCGGCTACCGCGGCTGCGGCTGTCACGGCCGACAGATTGCGTCAGGCGATCCAGAATGATGGCGAGGATAACGATGCCCATACCACCAACGCTAGCGAGGCCCATATCCAGACGGCCAATACCGCGCAGTACCATCTGGCCGAGACCGCCGACAGCGATCATCGATGCAATCACTACCATCGACAGCGCCAGCATCAGCGTCTGGTTCACACCGGCCATGATGGTCGGCATCGCGAGCGGTAATTGCACTTTGAACAGCATCTGACGCGGGCTGGCACCAAAGGATTCGCTGGCCTCAATCAGATCGGCAGGTACCTGCTTAATACCAAGAATGGTCAGTCGCACAATCGGCGGCAGTGCAAAGATAATGGTCACCACCACACCCGGCACGTTGCCGATACCGAACAGCATTACGATCGGCACCAGATACACAAAGGCTGGCGTGGTCTGCATGGCATCCAACAGCGGTCGAATAATGCGAGCCGCGCGTTCACTGCGCGCCAGCCAAATCCCTAAAGGCAGACCGAGAACAATACAGAAAAGTAGGGCAGTCAGTACCAGCGCCAGCGTCACCATCGCCTGAGACCAGGCACCAATCATGCCGATCAGCACCAATGAGATCAGTGTTGCAATGCCCATTGCCGGTGTGGCGATCTGCCAGGCAATCAGCGCGAAGAGCGCGATCGCCACCGGCGCGGGCAGGCCCATCAACAGATTCTGGAAAGCGCTGAGGATATAATCCACCGGCACGCGAATGCCCTGGAACACCGGGCGGAAATGGTTCACCACCCAATCGATGCCTTCCGTCACCCAACGGTCCAGGGGGATCATGGTGTTGTGGAACGGGTCCATAATATTGAAATGTTCAGGTTTAGGCGCGGGCGCGCTGCTTAGCCAGTCGCTGTTACTGGCCGCCGAGGAGGCTGCATCATGGCCTGCGCTGGAAGCGGCATCTGAACCGGTGCTGGAGGCATTACCCCAGGCATCAGTGGAGCCTGAACTGGCACTGTTGTCTGCGGGTGCGGCGCTGCCGCCCCAAGGATCGCCACTGCCAGCCGCCGAGTTCGAATCTGTTGCTGCTGACTGTTGGGTGGTCTGGCTGGCGCTATCCCACGGATTGCTGGTTTGTTCACTCATGGCTGGGCTCCTTCACGATCTAAAGCGCGCAATAGCATGCTTTTGGAAATGATACCGACGTATTGATTGTCTTCGCCGACCACTGGCACCGCGCAGGGTGCTTGTGCAACGTGGGAGAGCAAATCATTCAGTGAGGTATCCGCAGGAACCGCTAACGGCGTCTCAAGCAGAGCGTTATCCAGACCTTCACCCGCAGCCAGTGCGGCTTTGAGCGAATCGGTGGAAACCACGCCGACAAATTTCTGTTTTTCCAGCACATAACCAAATTCGCGATCCTCATCCTGCAGCAGCTTGATGGCGGAACGTGGGCCAAAACCGGGCGCTTTGCGAATCAGTGCGCCAGCGCTACGACGAGCAATATCTTTGGCGCTGAACACATGGCTAATATCGACACCACGGAAGAAGGTGCGCACATAATCATTGGCGGGATTATTGAGAATTTCATCCGGCGTACCGACCTGTACCACTTCACCGCCCTGCATAATGGCAATACGGTCGCCAATTCGCATCGCTTCGTCGAGATCGTGGGAAATAAATACGATGGTACGTTGATGTTTCGCCTGCAGTTTGACTAATTCATCCTGCATTTCGGTACGAATCAGGGGATCGAGTGCAGAGAAGGCTTCATCCATCAATAAAATATCAGGATTAATCGCCAATGCGCGGGCTAATCCGACGCGTTGACGCATACCGCCAGAAAGTTCATCAGGGTAGGAGTGGGCATAATTCTCCAGCCCTACCTGACGTAATGCTTCCAGCGCTTTTTCCTGACGTTCTTGCACATCGACGCCGGCTAATTCCATGCCAAAGGCGGCATTATTCAGCACCGTCATATGCGGCATTAAGGCGAAAGATTGGAATACCATGCTGATCTTATTTCTGCGCACCTGACGCAGTTCAGCATCCGATATTTTAGCAATATCGACACCGTCAATGATCACCTGGCCGCGAGTGGGCTCTATCAGACGATTGAGAAGGCGAACCATGGTGGACTTGCCTGAACCGGACAGCCCCATGATGACGAAGATCTCGCCTTCTTCAATGGCCAGACTGGCATCTTTAACACCGACTGAAAGACCGGTTTTGGCAAGAATACTCTCCTTGCTTTCCCCTTTTTCAATCAGCTTAAAGGCCTTTTCTGGGTGATCCCCAAATACCTTATATAAATTCTTTACTTCAAGTTTAATTGCCATGCAGTAATTAATTTCCCGGTTAAATGTTTAGCTATTTCTTGTTGTGGTCTCGATTAAATTTAAGCGCTCTATAACCTAGCATAGTGAGAATATCTGACAACCCTAAATGGGAATATTGGCGAGAATGGCATAGCTCAGATCGGCGATAATTCCAGTGCTCACAAGGGATGAGGCTGAATCAATTTTTTCTGAATTTTTTGTGAAATTAACCCGGTTTCACAGTAAATGATCGATGAAACGGGAATAAATTGCGTTTAAGTGGGCGATATATTGGACAAATAGATGACGCTAAAATGACAAAATAATGAAGTCAAAAAAGTGAAATGATCGGGAAATATTGAGCAGTGGCGAGGGGGAATATTAGTGAGTGGCGAGAGCGAGCCTGGACGCGCTGCCGCCGTGATTTATTGGTTAGAAATTCCAGTCTTCATCTTCGGTTTCCACCGCTTTCCCCATCACATAGGATGAGCCAGAGCCGGAGAAGAAATCGTGGTTTTCATCGGCATTCGGTGACAAAGCAGAAAGAATCGCCGGATTCACCGTGGTGAGTTCTGATGGGAACAGCGCTTCATAGCCCAGATTCATCAACGCCTTGTTAGCGTTGTAGTGCAGGAAGGTTTTCACTTCTTCTGTCCAACCCACGTCGGCATACAAGTCTTTGGTGTACACCACTTCATTTTCATACAGCGCCAGCAGTAAATCGATGGCAAATTGCTGCAGCTCTTCGCGGCGCGCATCATCGACGTTTTCCAGCGCTTTCTGATACTTGTAGCCAATGTAGTAACCGTGCACCGCTTCATCGCGAATAATCAAACGAATCAAATCGGCGGTATTGGTTAATTTGCCACGGCTTGACCAATACATTGGCAGCCAGAAGCCCGAGTAAAACAGGAACGATTCGAGGAATACGCTGGCGATTTTTTTCTTCAGCGGATCTTCTGCGCGATAGTGCTCCAGCACAATCTTCGCCTTGTTCTGTAATGCTTCGTTTTCTTCACTCCAGCGGTACGCCGCATCGACATCTGCGGTGTTACACAGCGTGGAGAAAATCGAACTGTAGGAACGTGCATGCACCGCTTCCATAAAGCTGATATTCGACAGCACCGCTTCTTCATGCGGCGTAATGGCATCTTCCATCAGGCCCGGCGCGCCGATCACATTTTGGATGGTGTCGAGCAGCGTCAAACCGGTAAACACGCGGATGGTCAGCTGCTGTTGCTGGTGGTCCAGTGACTGCCACGCAGGCAGGTCGTTAGACAACGGCACTTTTTCCGGCAGCCAGAAGTTGCTGGTCAGACGGTTCCACACTTCGAGATCTTTTTCGTCCTGGATACGGTTCCAGTTAATCGCTTGAATTTGTTTAAGTTGCATAGTTTTCATCACAATGAGCAGGAGACGCAGCCCTGGACTTCGGTGCCTTGCAGCGCCATCTGGCGCAGGCGGATGTAATAGAGCGTTTTAATGCCTTTCTTCCACGCATAAATTTGCGCTTTGTTGATGTCACGCGTGGTGACGTCATCGCGGAAGAACAGCGTCAGAGACAGGCCCTGATCAACGTGCTGCGTGGCTTCGGCGTAGGTATCAATAATCGCTTCCGGACCAATTTGGTACGCATCCTGATAGAGATCCAGATTCTCGTTGGTCATAAACGGCGCCGGATAGTAAACGCGGCCGGTTTTACCTTCTTTACGGATCTCAATACGCGACACAATTGGATGAATACTCGATGTGGCGTGATTGATGTACGAGATCGAACCGGTTGGCGGCACCGCCTGTAAGTTCTGGTTGAACAAGCCATGTTGCATCACCGATTCGCGCAATGCCTGCCAGTCTGCCTGCGTCGGCAGCGCAATGCCTGCATCGGCAAAGAGCTGCGCCACGCGCGCGGTGCGCGGCAGCCAGGCGCGATCCACATACTTATCAAAGTAATGGCCGTTGGCGTATTGCGATTGGGCAAAGCCGTCAAAGCTTTGTTTGCGATCTCGTGCCAGCAGATTTGAAGTGCGCACTGCGTGATAAGTCACGCAATAGAAATAGATGTTAGTGAAATCCAGCGCTTCTTCAGAACCGTAAGCCATACCTTCTCGCGCCAGATAGCCGTGCAGGTTCATCTGGCCCAAGCCGATCGCGTGCGAGCGGCGATTGCCTTCCGCCACCGACGGCACCGAGTTGATTTCACTCATCTCTGAAACCGCTGTTAAGGCGCGTACTGCCGTTTCCACGGTTTGCGCCAGATTGCGGGAGTCCATGGCATGCGCGATGTTCAGCGAGCCGAGGTTACAGGAGATATCTTTACCCACACGACGATAGTTGAGATCGTCATGGAATTCGCTGGCGCTGTTAACCTGCAAAATCTCTGAGCACAGGTTGCTCATATTGATGCGACCCGCAATCGGGTTATGACGGTTCACGCTGTCTTCATACATGATGTACGGATAGCCAGACTCAAACTGAATTTCGGCCAGCGTCTGGAAGAAATCACGCGGTTTAATGTAGGTCTTGCGAATACGATCGTCCGCCAGCATTTCCTCGTACAACTCGCTGATGCTGATGTCGCCAAAGGCTTTACCGTAAATGCGTTCAACGTCATACGGTGAGAACAGCGCCATATCGCGATTGTCTTTGGCGAGCTGGAAGGTGATATCCGGGATCACCACACCCAGCGACAGCGTTTTGATACGGATCTTCTCGTCAGCGTTTTCGCGTTTAGTATCGAGGAAGCGGAAAATATCAGGATGGTGCGCGTTCAGCCACACCGCGCCTGCACCCTGACGGGCACCCAACTGGTTAGCATACGAGAACGCATCTTCCAGCATCTTCATCACCGGAATCACGCCAGACGACTGGTTTTCGATACGCTTTATTGGCGCACCGGATTCACGCAGGTTAGAGAGCAGGAACGCCACGCCGCCGCCACGTTTGGACAGCTGCAGCGCCGAGTTCACCGCACGGCCAATCGACTCCATATTGTCTTCGATGCGCAGCAGGAAGCACGATACCAATTCACCACGTTGCTGTTTACCGCAGTTGAGGAAAGTTGGCGTGGCTGGTTGGAAGCGGCCGCTCAGCATTTCTGCCAGTAGTTCGCGTGACAGCGATTCATTGCCGCGTGCCAGCGTCAGCGCCACCATACAGGCGCGCTGCTCGAACGTTTCGAGATAGCGTTTACCGTCGAAGGTTTTCAGCGTGTAGCTGGTGTAAAACTTCCATGCGCCGAGGAAAGTACGGAACTGAAAACCCCATGCATCGGCTTCATTGTGCAACTGGCACAGGAAATTGAAGTCGTACTGATTCAGCACCGTGGCTTCATAGTAGCCTTCAGCTACCAGATAGCGCAGGCGCTCGCCTGCGGATGCGAACTGTACGGTGTTGGGCTGTACGTGCTGCAGGAAGAATTGGCGCGTAGCTTCATGATCTTTCTCAAACTGAATGCGGCCATCGGCGTCATACAGGTTCAGCATCGCGTTGAGCGCGTGGAAGTCCAACTGCGTGCTGTTCAGGGTGTCTGTCGTTGCCAAAATTGGGTTACTCCCGCTTTTACATTAGCGATATCGTCGGGGGTTCCCATCAGCTCAAAGCGGTAGAGATAAGGAACCTGACATTTCTGCGCAATGATGTCGCCCGCCAGGCAATAGCCTTCACCGAAGTTGCGGTTACCGGCAGCGATCACCCCGCGGATACCGCGTCGGTTGGCATCATCATTAAGGAATTGAATCACTTGTCTGGGGACTGCCCCTCGCGCGCTGCCGCCGCCGTAGCTTGGCACCACAAGAATAAAGGGCTGGTCGATATTGAGGCGCTGCTTGCCATCTATCGGAATGCGGCAAGCAGGCAGGCCCAGACGAGTGATAAATCGGTGCGTGTTTTCCGACTGGCTAGAGAAGTAGACCAGTGGGAACATCGGCTTATCCCCCGACAGCAGCGAGCTGGCGCAGGCTAGCAATTTTGTCTGGGCGGAAGCCGCTCCAGTGGTCATCATGCGTCATGACAACGGGCACCTGACGATAGCCGAGGGATTTGAGGTTATCGATAGCTTCTGGTTGGGTATCAAGATTGATCAGTTGATAGTCGATACCTTTACGGTCCATGGCATTTTTTGTCGCGTTGCACTGGACACAGTTGTTTTTAGTGTAAATAATAATGCGCATGATTCGTATTTCCCTTTGATTGCGTTCTGGATGCGAGATACGAAGCAAAATCCTGTTTGCAGCGAACTTCGTCCTTGACGACATCTGGTAGTGAGTTGATGGGTTGAATACTAGATGTAGTGTTCGTGGCGGTCAAGCCCACCAGATATAGGGTTTTGTTATTTTGATCTTCGGATAATCGCTAACACCAGAAATCATGCGCCTTCCAGGCCCGAAAAATTTTTTGTAAAGGCGAGGGGAGTAAAATTTAGGTCAAATTCTGTGCGCTTTTATTTTCGGCAGGTACAAAAAAGCCCCGCAATCGCGAGGCTCTCTTTAACGCAAATGACTGTTAACGACGTGACATCAGCAGCGCACCTAACACCAGGCCCACTGCCGCACCCACGCCCACACCATGCCAAGGTTTATCATGCACATAGGCATCGACCTGATAACTGGCGTCACGCGCTGCCTGAGAAACACGGCTGTTACCGTTATTCAGTTTTGCGCGGGTTTGCTTCAGCAGCGACTGTGCTTTACTGCGTGCGCTATCCACTTCATCTTTGGCTTCGCTGCCGTAAGATTTAAGTAATGCTTCGAGCGAATCTGCCAGCTCATTCACATCCTGATTAATATCAATGTCATCGTTTTTGCTTACGCGATTGAACATTTTTTCGCTCCCTTTGATTTAACAAGTAATACTTAGTGTAGACGAAACGTGACTAAACGCAGGCGTATGCCAGGCTTTAGGGAAATTCCGAATGTCCTGTATGTCGGGCTGTTGTAAGGTTGCGGGGCTGTGAGAAGAGAGGAGCAAGCATGTATTTACGTCCGGATGAGGTAGCGCGCGTACTGGAAAAAGCAGGGTTTGAAATGGACACCCTGACGCCGAAAATCTACGGTTATCGTCGTGGTGAAAGCTATGTCTACGTCAATCGCGAAGCGCGCATGGGCCGCACCGCATTGATCATTCACCCCACGCTAAAAGAGAAAAGTCAGCACTTTGCGGAGCCCGCTTCAGAAATGAAAACTTGCGATCATTACACGCAGTTTCCACTTTATCTGATGGGTGAGTCCCAAGAGCACTACGGTATCCCACACGGTTTTAGCTCGCGAATTGCGCTGGAGCGCTACCTTCAAGGCGTGTTCGGCGCCTGATGTTGCGCCCCGGTGTCACGGGGCCGCACACTCTTGGTATCAAAACCTTATCTTTTGCCACGTTGCAAATTGGCACGCTGGCGCGTATAACCCTGTGTCCATATAGATGTTCAGACGTCCATACGGATAAAAACCATGCAAACGCAGGAAACACCTTCGCAGGATAATTTTAAGCGCACCATGAAAGTGCGGCATCTGGTGATGCTGTCGCTAGGTGGTGTAATTGGTACCGGGCTGTTTTTCAATACCGGCTATATCATCTCAACCACCGGTGCAGCAGGCACACTGTTGGCTTACCTGATTGGCGCGCTGGTGGTGTGGCTGGTGATGGTTTGCCTCGGCGAGTTAGCCGTAGCGATGCCGGAAACCGGGGCCTTCCACGTTTATGCCGCTCGCTATCTTAGCCCAGCGACCGGTTACACGGTGGCGTGGCTCTATTGGCTAACGTGGACCGTCGCGCTCGGTTCCAGCCTGACCGCCGCCGGATTCTGTATGCAGTATTGGTTCCCCACCACGCCCGTATGGCTGTGGTGTTTGGTGTTCTGCATCGCCATCTATCTGCTTAATATCGTCTCCACGCGTTTCTTCGCGGAAGGGGAGTTCTGGTTCTCCATCATCAAAGTGGTCACCATCATTGCCTTCATCATTCTTGGCGCGGGCGCGATGTTTGGCTTTATCCCGATGAAAGATGGTAGTGCCGCTCCGGGCCTGAGTAACCTAACCGCTTCAGGTTGGCTGCCGCACGGCACCTTGCCAATTCTGATGACCATGGTAGCCGTCAACTTCGCCTTCTCCGGCACTGAGCTGATTGGTATCGCCGCGGGTGAAACGGAACAACCGCAAAAAGCCCTGCCGCTGGCGATCCGCACCACCGTGGCACGATTGATCATCTTCTTCATTGGTACGGTATTTGTGTTGGCGGCGCTGATCCCGATGGATCAAGCGGGCATCGTCAAAAGCCCGTTTGTGCTGGTGTTCGAAAAGATCGGCATTCCGTATGCGGCCGATATCTTCAATTTCGTGATCCTGACGGCGATCCTCTCTGCCGCCAACTCGGGCTTGTATGCGTCAGGGCGGATGCTGTGGTCGCTGGCGAATGAGAACACGTTGCCGCGCTGCTTCGCGCGGGTGAATCATCGTGGTGTCCCGGTATTGGCGCTCACCATCAGTATGCTGGGCGGCTTGCTTGCGCTGTTCTCCAGCGTGATTGCGCCGGATACGGTGTTTGTTGCGCTCTCTGCCATCTCGGGCTTTGCCGTGGTTGCTGTGTGGCTCAGCATCTGTGCATCGCACTATGTATTCCGCCGCCGTCACTTACAGGCGGGCGGCACCTTGCAGCAACTGGCATACCGCGCACCACTCTATCCGCTAACGCCGATTCTCGGTTTCCTGCTGTGCCTGCTGGCGTGCGTCGGCCTGGCCTTCGACCCTTCACAGCGGATTGCGTTGTGGTGTGGCATTCCATTTGTACTGTTCTGCTATGCCGCATACCATGTCACGCATCGACGTAACCTGAAGGCCGGGGAGGCCAATGATGTCGCGTAATCCTGTCGCAGAAGCGTTAACTCAACATGACACACTGATTCTGGATGGCGCGCTGGCCACCGAGCTTGAAGCACGCGGCTGCAATCTGGCCGATGCGCTCTGGTCTGCCAAAGTGCTGATGGAAAATCCTGAGCTGATTTATCAGGTGCATTACGACTATTTCGCGGCGGGTGCCAACGTAGCGATCACCGCCAGCTATCAGGCCACGCCGCAGGGATTTGCTGCGCGCGGCTTGGATGAAGCCCAGGCGCTGACGCTGATCGCCGAGAGCGTTAATCTGGCAAAGCGCGCACGTGACGATTATCGTGCTGCATCAGGCAGTGAAGCGCCGTTGTTAGTGGCCGGTTCGGTTGGGCCTTATGGCGCCTATCTTGCCAATGGTGCCGAGTATCGTGGTGATTACGCTTTACCAGAAGCCGAGATGAAAGATTTCCATCGCCCACGCGTGGAAGCGTTGCTGGACGCGGGTGTCGATCTGTTGGCGTGTGAAACGCTGCCATCGTTTGCGGAAGCGCAGGCGTTGGTGAGTTTGCTGGCGGAGTACCCTGAAAGCAGTGCCTGGTTCTCGTTTACGCTGCGTGATGCGCACCATATCAGTGACGGCACGCCACTGAGCAAGGTGGCAGCGTTAGTGAATGCAGCACCGCAAGTGGTGGCGATCGGCATCAACTGTGTGGCACTGGAGAGCGTGACGCCTGCACTGCAAACCTTGCAAGCACTGTGTGCCAAACCGTTGCTGGTCTATCCCAACTCTGGCGAGCAGTACGATGCCACCAGCAAAACCTGGCACTCGGCACCTTCTGGCTGCACGCTGCACGATAAATTCCCTGAATGGCAGCAGTCAGGTGCAAAGCTGATTGGCGGCTGCTGCCGTACCACGCCACAGGATATCGCGGCGATTGCTGCCTGTTGTCAACCGCAATAAAGCGCAGAAAAACACCACTGATAGCGCGATTGAGGCGAGTGAAAAGCAGAGGAGGGCAGTTTAGACTGTCCTCTCTGATTCCGAAGCGGACCTGCTATGAACCTGCGACATCTACTTCCAGCCACTGCGCTTTTGCTCAGCGGCTGTGCCACCATTGTGGGCACTGAAACGCAACCCGTTAAAATCGACTCTGTGCCGCAAGGCGCGCGTTTCACCGTGCAGGATGAGACTGGCCGCGCGGTGGCGCAGGGCTATACGCCACAAACCGTTGAGCTGGCGAAATCCACCGGCAATTACTTTGGTAAGAAGCACTATCAGGTGATGCTGGAGAGTCCGGGCTATGTGCCGGTGACGCTGCCGATCGAGGCGAATGCCAATCTGTGGTATCTGCTGGGCAACATCCCAGTGCTGGGCTTCCCCGGCTGGTTACTGGTTGATCCGTTCTATGGCGGCATGTACGACCTGAAACCAGAACATCCACAGCCACATTTAAACGTAGTGGGTGCGCGCGGCGGTTAAGGTCGGAGGGCGCCATGAATGACGCCCCTACAATGTTCGGTGCGGTTTTCGTCGGGTGCGCATTGATGCGCACCGCATTAAAGACCGCACCAATTTTATTGCGCTGTCGGCTTCACCATCGTCACACCGGACTTATGCTGAGCCAGATATTCCTGCTGGAAAATACACATGCGAATGGTATTGCGATACTCACCATTGATGAAAAACTCGTGCTTGAGCACGCCTTCCACTTCAAATCCCAGCTTAGTGTAGATGTGAATCGCTTTCTCATTCTCCTGATCGACAATCAGGTAGAGTTTGTAGAGATTCAGCACCGAAAAACCGTAATCCATCGCTAATTTTGCCGCCCGAGTGGCTAAGCCTTTGCCCTGATGTCCCGGATCAATAATGATCTGAAATTCGGCACGGCGATGTACATGGTTGATCTCAACCAGTTCCACCAATCCTGCTTTTTGCCCGTCATGTTCGACAACAAAACGGCGCTCGGTTTGATCGTGGATGTGTTTGTCATAAAGATCCGACAGCTCAACAAAGGCTTCGTACGGCTCTTCAAACCAATATCGCATCACGCTGGCGTTGTTATCTAGCTGATGCACAAAGTGCAGATCTTCCCGTTCTAGCGGACGCAATTTCACCGTCATACGCTGTTCCTTTTAAAAAATAACCGCTTTGTAGCGGCACGATTCATCGCGCATAGGTCAGCAGTGTGTTACTGCCGATATGCGCAACAAATCGCGTCGTTACGATTCAGACTTAACGTCTTAACCGACAATCCGGCCCAACGCCATATGTGCCGCACGGTCGCACATATGATCGATCACATCAGGATCGTGGCTCACCAGCACCATGGTCAATCCATCGTTCTGCTTTAGATCGTTGAGCAAGTTCAGAATCTCCGCCTGCACCGACATATCCAGCGCTGAAGTGGGTTCATCCAGCAACAGAATCTTCGGCTCCAGCAGCAGGGCGCGCACAATCGCCACACGCTGGCGCTGGCCACCCGAGAGCTGATGTGGATAACGATCCGCCAGTGCGGGATCCAATCCTACGTGGCGGAATCCCTCATTGATGCGATCGTCGATATTGTCGCGCTTCAGTATTTTCAACGGTTCTGCCAGCGTGCGGCGCAGACGATGGCGCGGATGCAGTGAAGCATAGGGATCCTGAAAAACCATCTGCACATCGCGACGCAGCGGGCCGGTAAAGGCTTTGCCTGGCTGCACATCGGTGCCCGCCAGTTGCATGGTGCCGCTCCAGAACGGATTTAATCCGGCCATCACCCACAACAGTGATGACTTGCCGCAGCCCGAGGGCCCGACTAAACCGAAGCATTCACCTGCCGCCACCTGTAACGACACATCATGTACCACGGTACGCAACTCGTAGCCCTGTTTGTGCGATACGCTGAGGTTATGTAACTCAATCATCACTGTTCTCCAGCGCAGCGCGATCCAGCACCGGTAAACGCTCGCCGTGCGTCGCTTTGCTGGGACGGCAGGCCCACAGCGTACGCGTGTAAGGGTGAGTCGCATTGGAGAGCTGGGAAGCGGGCAGCGTATCCAGCAGGCGTCCTTTGTACATCACCATCACACGATCGCAGTGCTCTGACACTTGCTGCAGATCGTGGCTGATCAGCAGCAAGCCCATATTGCGTTGCTCGACCAAACGACGAATCAGTGCCAGCACCTGATCGCGCATCGCATGATCGAGCGCCGAGGTCGGTTCATCGGCGATTAGAAGATCGGGATCGGTGATCAAAGCGATCGCCAGCATCACTCGCTGTCCCATACCGCCAGAGAGCTGATGTGGGTAACGCTTCATCAACTGACGGGGATCCGGCAGGCCGACCGCAGCCAGCATCTCGCATACTTTTTCTTTGCGCTCGGCCCGGCTCATTTTGCGATGCAGCACTAGCGGCTCTTCTACCTGCCAGCCAATGGTACGTGTCGGGTTCAGCGCGTACTTCGGATCCTGCATCACCATCGCCACTTTGCCGCCGCGCAGGGTGATCCAGTCACGTTCGCGCAGGCTGAGCGCATCGGCGCCCGCCACCTGTAAGCGATCGGCGTGCAGCTGCAGGGCCGGTGACAGCAAACCCATCAGCGAACGGGCGGTCAGTGATTTACCCGAACCGGATTCACCCACCAGCGCCACGCGTTCGCGACCAATTTGAAAGGCAATATTATCCACCAGCAGCGCATTCTCGCTGCGGATGGTCAGCCCTTGCGCATCAATTAACAGATCATTTGGCATGACGGGTATCCAGTCGGTCGCGCAGGCCATCGCCTGTCAGGTTAAACGCCAGGCTGGCGAACAGAATCGCTCCACCCGGCGCGGCGGCCACCCACCATTGGTCGAAGATTACTTTACTGCCTTCCGCCACCATCGAGCCCCATTCAGCGGTTGGCGGTTGTACGCCCATGCCGAGGAAGCCCAAGCCAGCAGCGGAGAGAATAATGCCGCCAAGGCTCAGCGCCGCGCGCACCACGGCGGTTGGCAAACACAGCGGTAGAATGTGGCCGAACATCAAACGCAGTCCGGTAATGCCCTGCATGCGCGCAGCAGCGAGATAATCACTGCGGCGCAGTGCCAGGGTTTCCGCACGCGCCTGGCGGGCAAACGGCGGCCAACTGGTGAGCGCCAAAGCCAAGGCTCCGTTCATCAATCCCGGCCCGAGCATGGCAACCAGCGCCAGCGCAATCACCAGGTTCGGCAGCGACAGAAATATATCGGTGATGCGCATCAGTACGCGCTCGGTCCAGCCGCCGACGTAACCGGCGGTAATGCCGACCAGCAGGCCAACCGGAATGGTCAGTACCAGAATCAGCGACACCAGCAGCAGTGTAGGACGAGCGCCATAAATTACGCGTGACAATAAATCGCGGCCAAAGCCATCGGTACCGAACCAGTGCAGTGCAGAAGGCGCCTGCAGACGTTGGGCGATTACCTGCGCGTTAGGATCAAAGGGTGCCAGCAGCGGGGCAAACAGCGCCATTGCCACCACAATGAGCACCAGCGTCAAGCCAATGGAAAGTGAGGTGACACGCGCACGGCGACGACGTGGCCGCACGGTTTCCAGTTCAGAGAGTTGTTGTGTCATCGGGTTCTCGGATCGGTTAACCAGGTTAAGGCATCGGCCACGGCGTTGAGCAGGATAAAGCAACTGCCAATCAGCAGGGTCGAGCCGAGAATCGCCGGTGTATCGGAAGAAAACAGCGCGTTGGTCATGTAGCGTCCGACACCTGGCCAGGCAAAGACGGTTTCCGTTAGCACTGAGCCTTCCAGCAGCGTGGCGTAGGAGAGGGCGATGACGGTGATGAGCGTACCCAATACATTGGGGAAGATGTGGCGCAGCAGGATGCGACTGCGACTCGCGCCCTTTGCGCGTGCCAGAATCACATACTCTTTGCTGCTCTCTTCCAGCAGGGCCGCACGCAGCAGACGCGTAATACCCGCCATTGCCAGCAGGCCAAGAATCACGACCGGCAGCCACAGGTGTGCAATCGCATTGCGGAACATCTCAGGATCGCCAGATAGCCAGCTATCAATCAGCACAAAACCGGTTTTCGGCTCCAGCGTGTAGATCCAGATATCATCCAACTGCCCTGGTCCAGCAGACCAGTGCAGCACTGCGTAGAACAGCAGCAGGCCCAGCAGGCCGAGCCAGAATACCGGCACCGAATAGCCAAGCAGAGAAATAAAGCGTGCCACGTTATCGATCACGCTACCCGGTTTCCACGCTGCCAGCAGTGCCAGTGCAATGCCAAACACCGCAGCAAAAATCATCGCACAGGTGGCGAGTTCAATGGTGGCGGGGAAGGTGCGCATCAAGTCCGCACTGACCGGTTGGTTGGTGAGGTGCGATAGCCCCAAATTGCCCTGTGCCAGATGGCTGATATAACGCCAAAATTGCACTAAGACGGGCTGATCGAGTCCGAGATCGTGGCGCACCTGCGCATAGGTGGCTTCGCTGGCGTGATCGCCTGCGATTTGTTGCACCGGATCAACCGGTGACAGGTGCGACAACATGAAAGTGAACGCTAACAAACCTATCAGCGTCACCAGCAGTGATAGCAGGCTGGTGATCAGACGGCTAAAGCGTTGCCAGAGTGGCCGGGCGAACCCGGCCTGTGAAGCGGATACTGCCATTACTTAGAAACCTGCGAGTAATAGACCATATCTGGGTTAATCCCCTGCACATAGCCTTTGAGATTGTCGCGAAGGGCAATCAGATTACGTGCCTGCAAGCCAATCACATACGGTGAATTCTTCAGAACTTCGCGCTGCATCGCTTGGTACAGTTCAACACGCTTGTTGCTGTCAGCTTCGGCAGTGGCGGCCAGCGTCTGCTTGCTCAGCTCTGGAATGTGCCAGTCAGAGCGATACGCGATCGTTTTGCTGCCATCTTCCGGGTTGTAAGCGAAGGAGGCGGCGTTGGTATTCGGATCGAAGTAGTCCGCGCCCCAGGCATTTAGCGTGGCTTCATACTGATGGGCTTTCACGCGGGTTGAGACTTCCGAGCTAAGTCCCGGCTGCACTTCCACCTTCACGCCACCCTTGGCAAAGCTGCCTTGCAACGCCTGTGCAATATCGAGATACGGCGGTTGGTTGCTGGTGGAGAGTTTAAAGCTGACGTTGGTCAGGCCGGCTTTCTTCAGAATCGCTTTGGCTTTTTCCGGATCGTAAGTGTAAGGCGTATCGTTCAACGCACCGAGGAAGCCTTTTGGCAGGAAGGTCTGATGCACTTCGAACTGGCCTTTCAGCAGGTCGTTGGCAATACCTTTATAGTCGAACAGGTAACGCGCCGCTTCCCACAGGGCAGGGTTCTTCAACACTGGATTCTCACCCACGTTGAACTGAATGTAGTAGAGCGATGCCATTGGGATCGCTTCGGTCTTCACGCCTGCTTTGCCTTTCAGCGCCGCAATTTGGTCAGCGCCGAGGTTACGTGCGATATCGACATCGCCCTGTTCCAGCAGCAGACGACGCGCAGCCGGCTCCGGTACGTTCTTGATCAGAATGTTTTTCAGCTTCGGTGCACCCGCCGGTGAGGTTGGGTTAGCGGTCAGCAGCACAACTTCATGCAGCACCACTTTACGAATCTGATACGGGCCGCTACCGGCAGAGTTGGTGCCCAACCAGGCGTGGCCGAAGTCGCCATTTTTCGCGTTGGCCTGTGCGGTTTTCTCATCCACAATCGAAGAGACTGGCGCAGACAGCAAACTCAGCACATAGGCCGGGCTGACGTTGGCGTTCCAACTGATCTGCACGTGGTTATCATCGACCTTCTTCAAGAAGGTATCGACGTTGTCTTTGTTCCAACCGAGCTGCGTCAGAATAAAGGAAGGATCGAGATTCAGTTTCACTACGCGACCCAGCGAGAAGATCACATCTTCCGGACGCAGCGGGTTGCCGCTGGCGAATTGGGCGCCTTTGCGCAGTTCAAAGGTCAGGCTGCGATTGTCACTGCCTGGCGTCCATGAGGTGGCCAGCGTGGGTTTCAGATCGGTAGGATTGGTTGGATCTGACTGCACCAAGCGTTGATAGATGTTAGTGAATGCTTGCACTGTGGTCAGTTCAAAGCCCTGCGCCGGATCGAAGCTATCAGCATCATCGGTCGACTGCGCAATCACCAGCGTATCCTTCGGTGTCGCGGCCTGAGAGGAGAAGGCGGCTACCAGCGACAACGCCAGCAGTGAGGGAATGATTTTTTTCATGTTGTTTCCTTGCCTTAAAAAAGTAACGCGAGTTTACGAGAGCGCCGTAATGAAGAATAGTCAATTTATGGCTATGCATATGCTTTACGGTTCTAAGCGCGAGGGATCGGTTATAAGCCTGTTAATTATGTTGATAATGTTATGCCGCAGCAGAGGATTAATCGCTTGGGGTTTATCAACCAATTCACAACGGAAATTAAACTCGTTGCTAAACGGAAATAATTAACTTTACATCGCTTCGCTCGGGAATATAATGACGCCAACTTCAAACAGGAGAATTCAGTTGGACAGTCACCCTTTTAGATGGCAACACAAGGCAAGCTGACGCGCGAATTCTTTTGTCGCTGCTTGCCAACACGGCGGGCAGCAATCCTCACTTCTCTCTGATGATTGTTCCCTATAAACGTACAGTAACGAGCTGATGCTCG
The DNA here is from genome assembly GCF_002095475.1 of Pantoea rwandensis. Taxonomy (GTDB): domain Bacteria; phylum Pseudomonadota; class Gammaproteobacteria; order Enterobacterales; family Enterobacteriaceae; genus Pantoea; species Pantoea rwandensis. The sequence goes on along the minus strand of NZ_MLFR01000027.1, from coordinate 54,729 downwards.
TGGGAATTTCATCATGCACATGATTTTAAACGCACTTTTCCCTCCGCCTCGATGCGCGCGCTGATTTTCAGCGTGCAGAGCTAACCGCTGTCGTCGCGCGTTTTGGCACGTCCGTTGTCTGGCTAACTGGCAAATTTGGACTGCTTCAAGATCGCACGTTAACGGTGAAATTGACATCGTGATCTCTCTTTCTCGTTATTTTAGCGAGCGATTTTCTTCGTCTTTTATTTACGGGAGGTAATATGGAAATTCCCGACAGGTTATTTTTAATCATCTAACGCAACGTCGTTAATTTAATTTATCCCAATTTATGTGCTCCCTGCACAGGGACTTTTATTGCCGTAAGAAATAGAGGAATGTCATCATGACTGACATGAAACTCAACCAGGAAAAAAAAGCCTGGAACAACACCGTGCGCCAACCGCGCCAGAAAACCCCGCGCTATCTGATTGAAGACGAAGCCGGTTTCACCGCCGATGAAACCTTGGTGCGCTTGCGTAGTGATGCGCTGGGCCTCAGTGAACGTGAAGCCGAAGCGCGTCTGGCAGTGTATGGCCGTAATCAAGTGGAACACGACAAAGCGCCACCTGCACTGGTGCAATTACTGCAAGCATTCAATAACCCGTTTATTTATGTCTTGATGGCACTGGCCGCGGTGAGCTTTTTTACCGATTACTGGCTGCCGATGCGTAAAGGCGAGGAGACCGATCTGACCGGTGTCATCATCATTGTGACGATGGTAACGCTCAGCGGTTTGCTGCGTTTCTGGCAGGAGTTCCGCACCAATAAAGCCGCGCAGGCATTGAAATCTATGGTTCGCACCACCGCGACCGTGCTGCGCCGAGAGTCTGCTCAGGAAGCGCCCGTCAAACAGGAAGTTGATATTGCGACGCTGGTGCCGGGGGACATCATCTATCTGTCTGCGGGCGATCTGGTGCCTGCCGATGTACGCCTACTGGATTCGCGTGACCTGTTTATCAGCCAGGCCATTCTGACCGGTGAATCCCTGCCGGTTGAGAAGTATGACGTTACGGGCAATGTCACCAGCAAAGGCGCGGGGGCGAATGATCAGGGTGACTCGCTGCTGGAGTTGGGTAGCGTTTGTCTGATGGGCACCAACGTCTCTAGCGGCAGCGCGAAAGCGGTGGTGGTGGCCACGGGTGGTGAAACCTATTTTGGCAGCCTGGCAAAATCAATAGTGGGTAACCGCTCACAAACCGCTTTTGACCGCGGAGTTAACAGCGTGAGCTGGCTGCTAATCCGCTTCATGCTGGTGATGGTGCCGGTGGTGCTGCTGATCAACGGCCTGACCAAAGGCGACTGGCTGGATGCATCCCTGTTTGCGCTGGCCGTTGCCGTGGGGCTGACACCGGAGATGCTGCCGATGATCGTCAGCTCCAACCTGGCGAAAGGCGCTATCGCCATGTCGCGCCGCAAAGTGATTGTGAAACGACTGAACGCGATTCAAAACCTGGGTGCTATGGACATCCTGTGCACCGATAAAACCGGTACGCTGACCCAGGACAACATCATCCTTGAACATCATCTGGATTGTGCGGGGGTGGAGAACTCTCGCGTGCTGATGCTGAGCTGGCTCAATAGCCACTATCAGAGCGGTACGCCAAACCTGATGGACCGCGCGATTCTGCGTTATGGCAAAGATCGTGTGACGGCTGACATGGGCGAGTACTACGCCAAAGTGGATGAGTTGCCGTTTGATTTTGTGCGCCGTCGCGTATCCGTGGTGGTACGCGATCGTCGCCTCAATCAACAGATGTTGATCTGCAAAGGCGCAGTGGAAGAGATGCTGAGTATCGCCAGTGCTGAGCGCGAAGGCAAACTGATTCAGCCGCTGGACGAAAAGCGTCGTGCAGAATTGCTGGCACTGGCACATCAATATAATGAGCAGGGTTTTCGCGTCCTGCTGGTAGCCAGTCGTGTGCTGGAAGAGCCAGGTTTGCAGCAAGCGCTAAGCGTAGCGGATGAGCAAGGATTAACGGTTGAAGGACTGCTGACGTTCCTTGATCCGCCCAAAGAGAGCGCTGCCAAAGCCATTACCGCGCTGCGCGATAACGGTGTGAGCGTCAAAGTGCTGACCGGCGATAACCCGGTTGTCACGGCGCGGATTTGCCAACAGGTGGGCATTGATAGCGGCGAGATCGTCACCGGCGATCAGATTGCCATGATGAGCGACGAGCAACTGGCTGACGCAGCGGCTCACAGTGCAGTGTTTGCCAAACTGACCCCGTTGCAGAAATCACGTATTTTGCGTGCGCTGCAACAGCAAGGCCATACCGTTGGCTTCCTCGGCGACGGTATCAATGATGTACCAGCGCTGCGTGATGCCGATGTCGGTATTTCCGTCGACAGTGCAGCCGATATCGCGAAAGAGTCTTCTGACATCATCCTGCTGGAAAAGGATTTGATGGTGCTGGAAGAGGGCGTGATGAAAGGACGCGAGACGTTCGGCAACATAATCAAGTATTTGAACATGACGGCTAGCTCTAACTTTGGCAACGTGTTCTCAGTACTGGTGGCGAGCGCCTTTATTCCATTCTTGCCGATGCTGGCGATTCATCTGCTGATTCAGAACCTGATGTACGACCTGTCTCAACTGGCATTGCCATGGGACAAAATGGACCGCGAGTTCCTGCGTAAACCGCGCAAATGGGACGCGCGCAATATTAAACGCTTTATGCTGTGGATCGGGCCAACATCGTCCATCTTTGATATCTCCACATTTGCGCTGATGTGGTACGTATTTGCCGCCAACAAACCGGAAATGCAGTCTCTGTTCCAGTCTGGTTGGTTTGTTGAAGGATTGCTGTCACAGACGCTGGTGGTGCATATGTTGCGCACACAGAAAATTCCGTTCATTCAGAGTCGCGCCGCGCTGCCGGTGCTACTCACTACGGCGTGCGTGATGATTGCCGGCATTCTGCTGCCATTCTCTCCCTTGGGGCATATGGTGGGATTGGTGCCGCTGCCATGGGCGTATTTCCCATGGCTGGTGGCGACCTTGCTGGGCTACTGCGTGGTCGCACAGGGCATGAAAATGCTGTACATCAAACGCTTCGGTCAGTGGTTCTAATCGTATGGAGGCGTTATGCGGAAACGGAATCTCGATAAGGTGGTGTGCCATCTGCTGATCATTATGGTGGTCATCGTCGTGCTAACGTTGGTGTTTCGTTAGTCAACCAAGGGCAGGTTATCCTGCCCTTTAATCATTTAAAGTAATAATAAGCCGCTTGGTAAATCCAGCGTTGCGCTTGACGCCCTTTGGGTCGCCAATGAAAGGAAGGGTGAATTTGGGTGAGTCGGCTACTCTGAGCGACCAGAGCGTGTCCTTAAAAAATTGGAATTGGATGTGATCGTTGTAGATGTTGAGTGCTTCAAAAAATCCGGAGGTGTACGCATGCTCAATATAAATGATTTCCTGGACACCTTCATCGCGTTGGCAAAGCACAATAGTAAGAGACTCTTCATAAGCGATGCCATCCGTTACAAACAGCACATATCTTCCAGGGCTGACTTCGACGGCCGCTTCTAATACCGAACCGGGGATGACGATACCGCTAGGCTGCTGCTCAATAAAGACTTCGCTTCGCGCCTGAGCGGTTTCCGTGGCGGCATGCAGTTGTGCCAGAGAAAGATTAAAAACCTGATGCATCATCGCCAGATTGCTCCCATCTGCCAGGCGGCAAAGGCTGCGCCCACGAAACCGCCAATCATTACACACACGGGTGCTCCAGGACCGCATGCCAATCCCGCTAACGCCCCTCCAGCAGCACCGCCTGCAATGCCTGCGCTATTAATAGCTATTTGCCGGCCTGCTTCTGAAACTTTATTATCTGACTGATAAATCTCGTAAATCGAGATGGCAACAGAGAGGACAATCAGGCCGCGTCCCGCGCGCGACAGTTGCATCATTTTGAGGTTAATTCGTGGATTCGATTTCCCCGCGGACTCGACAATTGCGGCATAGACGCGATCCTGTTGGCTGCTGGATAGTTGATGAAACTGTACTTTGGCGCCATACAACTCTGTGGCCTTCTTAGCGATGAGCGCATTCAACGTTTTGCCAGACATTTTAATTTGTTCTGCCATGGCGCGACCAAGTGGCGTGCTGCGAGTCCGGATCATTTCCATGATTATATTGCGCGTTTCATGTGCTTCCTGCGCGGCCTTTTCCCAGGTAATCAATCCCATATTGGCACGTGAACGTAAGTCATCAGCCATTTTCTTGATAAGCTTTGAGTATTCCAGTCTGAGTTGGGGGTCGATGGAGAGCCGGGTGGCGGCAGTCGAAATATCGCCTTGTAAGACACTGATTGCCTCATCAAATTTTTCACGCCCGTTAATATCGAGCGATTGTAAAAGGGCGACATCCATGCTGATTCCTCGCAGTGAACATTAAATGGACTTTAACAAAGCCGTGTTCAGCGACGCAACAATGAACAATCTTTTGTGGAATGCAGAAAATACGAATAGGTTCACAAACCTGAATTTTAATTAACCTTCTGATTTTAATAATTAAAGTCAGGTGGGAAAGTTAGGTTGATTTGATTTAAGGTGCGTGATTGCTATCACTTTACTCTTTAGATATCAGACAGTTCTGAGGTGAAAATGAGCCAGTTAAAACGCGCGCTAATTATTGGTGCATCGAAAGGGATCGGACTAGCAGTCGTGCAGCAGTTGCTCGCTCAGGGCTGGGACGTCACCGCCACCTATCGCAGCACTGCCGTTTCGTATCAGCATGAAAAGCTGCGCTGGCTGCCATTGGACATCACCGTTGCTACTCAGCGTGAGCAGTTACTCCAGCAGTTGAAGGGTGAACAATTTGATCGGGCGCTGATCAACGCCGGGATCCTTGGCCCGGATTCGATGGGGCTGATCGCCACCAGTGATGATGAGTTGATGCAACTGTTTATGACCAACAGTGTTGAACCGGTACGTATGGCTGAAGGCCTGTTACCCTTGCTGCAGGAAAAGCAGGGCGTGTTGGGTATTACCACTTCTCGCCTCGGTAGCCTGACGGAAAATGCCGAAGCTATTCGACCGTATTACTCAGCCAGTAAAGTGGCGTTGAATATGCTCAGCCGTGCTTTGGTTCAGCAGATGGCTGCGCGGGGCACAACCTTGCTCTCATTGCATCCGGGTTGGGTTAAAACTGATATGGGCGGCGATGATGCGGATATTACCGCTGATGAGAGTGCGCAGGGGCTGGTGGCTCAGATGGATCGGTTTGCCGGTCAGGGTGGACATCACTATCTTGATTACAGCGGAGAACCGTTAGCCTGGTGATCATCAGCGCCTGCTGGTTAAAGCCAGCAGGCGCTACTGTCACTGATCGGGCTCGTAATACTGCACGCCGATCTCAATGCGCTCGCGACCGCTGGCCACGCGATGACGGTTACTGTCTCGCAGTGAATAGATGCAACCGCAATACTCCTGCTGGTAGAAACGTTCGCGCTTGCTGATTTCAATCATGCGCGAAGATCCGCCGCCTTTGCGCCAGTTAAACTCCCAGTAAAGCATGTCCGGATAGTGCGCTGCTGCGCGCACGCCGCAGTCATTGATCTGCTTCATATCCTTCCAACGTGAAATGCCTAATGAACTGGTGATCACCGGAAAGCCATTCTCATGCGCATACAACGCAGTGCGTTCAAAGCGCATATCGAAACACATGGTGCATCGCACGCCACGCTCAGGCTCCCACTCCATGCCGCGAGCGCGATCAAACCAGTTGTCTTTATCGTAATCTGCATCCACAAACGACACGCCAAACTGCTCAGCAAAGCGGATGTTCTCCTCCTTACGCAGTTCGTACTCTTTCAGTGGATGAATGTTTGGGTTGTAAAAGAAGATGGTGTAATCAATACCAGAAGCCAGCATGGCTTCCATCACCTCGCCCGAGCACGGGGCGCAGCATGAGTGCAGCAGCACTTTGTTGTGACCATTGGGTAAAGGCAGTGCTTGGCGTTTGAAGGTGTCAGACATAAGAGAAACGGGTTAATAGGGTGATGGGCGAAGTGTAAGAGGATATCGTTGAGGACGCAAAGACGTAGGCAACAAAAAAGGCCGCAATCGCGGCCTTTCAGGATTTAATCAGAAGACATTACTCGGTGACTTTCTTCTTCAGATCGCTGGCACCTTCTTTGGTTTTATTCCAGCCTTTAGTTGTACCTTCTTTGGTGGCATCCCACCCTTTTTCAGTACCTTCTTTGGTTTTGTTCCAGCCTTTCTGTGCGCCTTCGCTCACTTTGCTGCTGGTGCTGTCACTTTTACCTTCAACAGCATGCTTGGCTTTCAGCTTCTGCTCTTCACCTTGGTGCTGCGCTTGATGCAGCTTCTCTTTGGCGGTATTTGCGCCCGCTTGTGCGTTAGCGACAGTCTCGTCAGTTGCATGTGTGGTAGCGGCAAAAGCCGAAGAAGCCAGCAGCAGGGCAGATACAGCAATAATTGTCTTTTTCATGAATATTCCCTCATCAATCGCTCTATGAGTTATGAGCGTAGTTAACAATGGCACGCTCAGCCAGAATTGGCTCCAGGAATAACCTTAATTGAATCATCGGCTTTCACGGGTGGAAAAATGTGCAATTAGAATCATGTTGCCATGTTGATAGTTCGGAGGCCCTTTCAGCAAGCTAATGAACGTTGTGAATCGCCCCGTTTTGAGGGACATGACACTGCATTTTCATTTAATAACGGGTAAATTTAGGGCCGCAATAATTACAGAAATTATCTTAGGGATGGGATATGCAAAGTAGAGTTGTTGAAATCCTGCAATATCAGTTGAAAACAGGTACAGGCGTAACCTTCGATCACATCATGCGAGATATCAGTGTTCCTCTGCACCTCGAACAGGGGATTGAGGTTGTCACTTATGGTTGTTCTCGCCATGATTCTGATAGCTATTTTCTTCTTCGTGCATTTGAAAATGAAGAGGTAATGCAGAGTGTCCTGGACGAGTTTTATGCCAGCGAAGCGTGGCGTTCAGGACCGAGAAAAGCGATCCTCGAGCGTATTGAGGTGAGCCTTAAATCTGTGCTGCTGCTTTCACCCAACGCAATTGATGAGATAAGAAACAGCTTCCTGGCCCATCAATGAGATTGACGTGCAGCGCAATTTTAAGGTTGAGCAAACGAGATTGTATGAAGAATGGGTTCGCTATCATTTAAAGCCAGCGAATAAGGCTGGCTAACTATTCTTCATCCCGCTCTTTAGCAGCACGCTGGCGATCGTAATACTCATCTTCAGCAGAGATGATTTCGTCCAGCAGCGAATCCATGTCTACGTCATGAATTTCTTCAGCAAACTGTCCGGTTAATACTGTTTCCGGCGTTAGCTTGCCGTCTTCGAATAAATGCCAAATTTCCTTCGCATAACGCGTTTCTAAAATCTGCGGGGCAAACTGGCCGTAGTATTCGGTGATGTTATTCACATCGCGCTCGAACATCGATTCAGCGTGGTTGTTCGCTGAGGCATCCACCGCTTGAGGCAGGTCGATGATTACCGGGCCATGCTCATCTTGCAGCACGTTAAACTCTGACAGATCGCCATGCACAATGCCGGCACATAACATGCGCACAATATTGCGAATCATGGTGGCGAAATCAGTCAACGCTTCCTGTTCTGACAACATCACATCGCTCAGTCGCGGTGCCACTGCGCCATCTGCATCAGTGACCAGCTCCATCAACAGTACACCGTCGAGGCACATATAAGGCTCAGGCACGCGGACACCGGCTTTGGCTAAACGGAACAGCGCGTCGACTTCAGCGGTATGCCAGACTTCTTCTTGCTGCTTACGCCCAAATTTGGACCCTTTCTGCATCGCGCGCGCGCTACGGGAGTTGCGGACTTTACGCCCCTCCTGATACTGCACGGCTTGCTTAAAGCTGCGTTGCGATGCCTCTTTGTAGACTTTGGCACACTGGACTTTGCCACCGCACATGACAGTGTAAACGTCAGCTTCTTTACCGCTTTTTAGGCGCTGAAGCACGTTATCGATCAGGCCGTCATCGACCAGCGGTTGGATTCGGTTTGGAATTTTCATGCGGCTTTATACCTTATTTAAGAGGCTTTCCGCATCAAGAACATGGTGAGTTGCATGGGAAAAACCAAACGAGTATCGATAGTTGCAGAAGCCAGTTACATCATCCCACAAAACCACTGGCACAAAAAAGCCCGCAAGGCTTTCACCATGCGGGCTTTTAGGACTTCATCGGATGACTCTGGTGTCACCGATGGAGAATTTTGGTGGAGCTGGCGGGAGTTGAACCCGCGTCCGAAATTACTACACCGTCGGCACTACATGCTTAGTCAGTCTTTACATTCGCCGGCCAGCTGCGGACAGACACGCCACTGACAAACTAGCCTGATTAGATTTAGTGCTTCAACCCCAGGCAAGGCATCCACACGATCTCTTTTGGGTTTGACCTCTCTTGATCCCCGTCTTAAGAGCGGAAGCTAGGGAGAGAGGGCTTCAAAGCAGGTTATTAAGCTGCTAAAGCGTAGTTTTCGTCGTTTGCGACTATTTTTTTGCGGCTTTTTACGAGGCAAACCGCCCCTCGGCATGCTCCTAAGGCTTCACAATCCCGTCGAGTCCAGAATCAGCCCCAAGACTTTTTATACTACAGAAAGATGACGAACGAATCCAGTGCTTAACGCTTTGAATTCTTCATGATACGCGCTTTATCCATCTTCCATTCGCGTTCTTTCACGTCATCTCGCTTATCGTGCTCTTTCTTACCGCGTGCCACACCGATTTTCAGCTTGGCCCAAGCGTTTTTCCAGTACATCGACAGTGCTACTACAGTAAAGCCTTCGCGATTAACACGACCGTACAGCGAATCGAGTTCACGCTGTTTCAACAGCAGTTTACGGCTGCGCGTGGGATCACACACCACGTGCGTTGAGGCAACGGCGAGCGGCTGAAAGGTGGAACCAAACAGATAGGCTTCGCCATCACGCAGCAAAATGTAGCTGTCGCTGATATTGGCTTTACCGGCGCGGAGTGATTTAACTTCCCATCCTTGCAGCGACATTCCCGCTTCAAACTCTTCTTCAATGAAGTATTCGTGGCGAGCGCGCTTGTTGAGGGCAATAGTGGCTGAACCGGGTTTGTTAACTTTTTTCTTTGTCATAGTGCGGCGTAGTCTACATCACTCAGTCTGTGGGCGCATCCCCCTGTCCTGGGGGCGGTAAAAAACACTCTATTTTAGCACAGCTGGCAAACCCGTGAATTTTGTTTAGTGTCTGAAAATGGTATTATTCATTGGTTTTGTGATGAACAGGAACCATTATGGCCCAGATTAGCCGTTCGGCGTTGGTCCCCTATAGCGCTGAGCAGATGTACCGCCTCGTCAATGACGTTGATGCTTATCCTGAATTTTTGCCAGGTTGTACCGGCAGCCGTGTGTTAGATAACAGCGGAAATCAGATGACCGCAGCGGTAGATGTCTCAAAAGCGGGTATCAGTAAAACTTTTACTACGCGTAACACCTTAATCAGCAATCAAAGTATTTTGATGCAATTGGTCGACGGTCCATTCCGTAAGTTGACTGGTGGGTGGCACTTCACGTCACTGGGTGATGATGCCTGTAAGGTAGAGCTTAGCCTCGACTTTGAATTCACCAATATGTTGGTGGAAATGGCGTTCGGTCGCATTTTCAAAGAGCTGGCAAATAGCATGGTGCAGGCGTTCTCACAGCGCGCCAAAGAGGTTTACCGTGCCTGATATCAGTGTTGAAGTGGTTTATGCGTTGCCTGAAAAGCAGTATTCGCGTTCTGTTACGCTGGATGAAGGTGCAACGGTAGAGCAGGCGATTAAAGCATCGGGATTGTTATCACTGCGCAAAGACATTGATTTGAATAGCAATAAAGTCGGTATTTTTAGTCGCCCGGTGAAATTGGGTGATGCGGTGCAGGATGGGGATCGTGTAGAAATCTATCGTCCATTGATTGCCGATCCGAAAGAGATGCGCCGCCAACGTGCGGAGCGTTCCGCTACAAACAAGTAGCGAAATGGCAGACACAAAAAAAGGCGCTCAGGCGCCTTTTTTTGTTGCCGCTCACTTAGCCCTCTGAGCCAGTGAGTTTCGGTTTGTTGTCGATATTGATCAACGTACCGTTGCTGTCGAAGGTCAGCGTCAGCGTCTGCTGTTTTACACTTTCATGGCCAGGTTCCTGGCGGAAGATGTAGTACCAAACGTTGCTGCCAAACGGATCGTGCATCATCGGTGTGCCTAGCGTGTAGGCTACCTGCTGCTGCGTCATGCCGGTGTGAATCTTCGAAACATCGTTGGCGACCAGGTAATTCCCCTGATTGATATCCGGACGATACACAACGCGCTCAAGGGTGGAACATCCGGCGGTCATCATCAACATTACCACTGCCGCGGCAGTCAGCGTTTTACAGCGCATCTATACATTCCTTTTCTGGGGCCAAACGCCTTTCATCAGGCAGTTTTGTTGCCATCGAAATCTGAACTCTGCTTACGGCAGGCTTTATTATGGCGATATAACTGCCGATGATAATAAACCTTTGTCCTGTTGGAAACCTCTACAGAGCAAGCATATGACCATTGAGCCACAAAAAAGTGCGGTATCAAGCTGCTAAAAGTTCTTTGGCGTTGGCCAAGGTATTGCGCGTGACTTCGCTGCCACCCAGCAAACGCGCAAGTTCTTGCAGACGGGCGCGTTTATCCAACGGCTGCATATGGGTTTCTGTCATCGCGCCATCGGTCTCTTTACTGACGAAGAAGTGCTGATGCCCGCAACCCGCCACCTGTGGCAAGTGCGTCACACACATGACCTGCGTTGATTCGCCAAGCTGACGCAACATCTGGCCCACTACGGCTGCGGTGGGTCCGCTAATACCCACGTCGACTTCATCGAAGATCATCGCAGGCGTTTCCATTTTCTGCGCGGTAATCACCTGAATAGCCAAAGCGATACGGGAAAGCTCACCGCCCGAAGCCACTTTACCCAGCGGTTGTAATGGCTGACCTGGGTTGGTGGTGACACGGAAATCGATACGGGTAGCGCCTTCTGCTGTCAATTGGTCGGCGTTGAATTCCAGCACAATAGCGAATTGGCCGTGTGGCATGGAGAGTGTGCGCATGCTTTGGGTAATCAGCTCGCTTAACTCCTGCGCGGCGTGTTCGCGTAACTGATGCAGCTTTTGCGCGCAAGCCGATGCCGCTTGGTGATGTACCACCACTTCGCTTTGCAGCGTTTCTTGATCGCTCTCTTGCTGTGACAGCAGTTCCGCTTCATCCAGCAACTGCTGATACAGCACCGGTAAGGTTTCAGGGGAAACGTGATGCTTACGGGACAAAGCAATCTGACGCGACAAGCGCTGTTCCAGTTCATGTAAGCGGTTCGGATCGAGATCCAGACGCTCACAGTAATGGCGCAATTCATCGCTGGCTTCACTCAGCTGAATCGCTGCTTCTTCCAGCAGGTTAAATACGCCGCTCACTTTGTCGTCCAGCGTCACGAGCTCGCCAAGCATGTTACGCGCGCTATAAAGCAAGCTTTGCAGATTCGTGTCATCGCTATCGGCGAGGATTTGCAGCGCTTGCTGGCTGGTAGAGAGCAGTTGACCGCTGTTGGCGAGACGCTTGTACTCTTCATCGATTTGTTCAAACTCGCCCGGCTGTGGAGCGAATTCGTTGAGTTCTTTTAGCTGATATTGCAGCAGTTCGCGGCGCGCTTCACGCTCCTGCGACAGTTGCTGATGCTGCGCCAAGGCACGACAACTTTGATGCCAACGCTGATAGTGCTGGCGCATGTCGACAAGCAGGTCGTCATGCGCGGCATAAGCATCGAGCAGGTGTTTTTGATGTTCTGGTTTCAGCAACAGCTGATGTGCATGCTGACCATGGATTTGGATCAGAAGCTGACCGAGCTCGCGCAGCTGTGACAGCGGGACGGCGGTTCCGTTGATAAAACCACGTGAACGACCATCAGCACTGATCACGCGGCGTAGCAGGCATTCTTGACCTTCATCCAGCTGATTATCGACCAACCAACGCTGTGCTGAAGGGGAGGCTTTTAACTGAAAACGGGCGCAGATATCAGCGCGACTGGCACCCTGACGCACCATATCTGCTTCAGAACGACCACCCAGGCACAGGCCCAGCGCGTCAATCGCAATAGATTTACCTGCGCCGGTTTCCCCCGTGATCGCTGTCATACCACGATGAAAGTCGATCTCCAGTTCACGAACGATAGCAAAATTACTGATGGTCAGTTGTGCCAGCATGGAATCACCTGTATGTAAAAACAGATATGGTTTTTCATACAGTATAAACTGGTTTTTTATACAGTAAAGTGCCTGGTGATGATTTTCAGAACAATTTTTTCGACCAGCCAAGTTTTGAGCTTAACGTATTAAAATAATTGTAATTTTTCGGGTGGATCAGGTTGAGGTGATGGGTGCTACGCCGAATCAACACATCCTCGCCTTCCTGGATAGGTAAGGCAATTTGGCTGTCACAACTGATCTCCAAATCACTGCGCAGTGATGAGAAACGCAAGCGAATCGTACTGCTGCTGTTGATGACCAGTGGCCGGGCAGAGAGCGTGTGTGGGAACATCGGCACGATGGCAATCGCATCCAGGGACGGCGTAAGAATCGGGCCGCCAGCAGAAAGAGAATAGGCGGTTGATCCGGTCGGCGTTGAAATAATCAACCCATCTGAACGCTGTGAAAACGCAAAGACTTCATCGATATACACCTCGAATTCAATCATATGCGCTACTTTTCCTGGATGTAGCACCACTTCATTGATGGCGCTGCCAATGCGCGGTGAGCAGGATTCTTTACACACCTGCGCTTCCAGCAGGAAACGGCTCTCCACGAAGTACTCACCTTCCAGCACATCATCCAACTGTTGTTGCGCGTTATCAGGATCAAGATCGGTGAGAAAACCCAGATTGCCGCGGTTGATACCAATCACTTTGATGTCATAACGTGCGAGCACGCGCGCCGCACCCAGCATATTACCGTCACCACCGACCACCACGGCCAGATCGGCGCGTTGACCAATGTCGGCCAGGCTGCCGGTTTCCACATCTTTTAAATTCAGTTCGCGCGCAATTTGCTGCTCGACGATCACCTCATAGCCTTTTGCTGTCAGCCAGCGCCAGAGCATTTCATGGGTGGTTAACGCAGTAGGATGGCGCGGATGGCCCACAATCCCAATGCAGTTAAAGTGTTTGTTCATTTAGCAGGTGTTCCTCATAAGCCAAAACGGCCAGGCAATGTGATGGGTTCACTTGAAACCGTCGAACTGATCCCCATAATAAGCCAACCAGCGAGATGAATGTGCAAAACGCGGAGAAATTCATGAGTAGTAAAGAACAGAACACCCCTAACGAGCAAGTCTCAGACGAAATTCAACAGGATCAACAGCACGTGGACGCAGAGACAGCAACTGAGGTGGATCCGCGTGATGAGCGTATCGCGCAACTGGAAGCGGAATTAGCCCAGTCGCAAGGCGGCGTGCGTGAAGCACAGCTGCGCGCTCAGGCGGAGATTGAGAACATCCGTCGCCGTGCCGAAATGGATGTGGAAAAGGCGCACAAATTTGCGCTGGAAAAATTTGCCAACGAACTGCTGCCAGTGATTGATAGCCTGGAGCGTGCGCTGGAAGTGGCAGATAAAGAGAATGCTGAGCTGGCCTCAATGATTGAAGGCATCGAACTGACGCTGAAATCCCTGCTGGGTGCTGTGCGTAAGTACGGTGTTGAAGTGGTCGGTGAAACCAACGTGCCGTTTAATCCGGATGTGCATCAGGCGATGTCGATGATTGAATCAGAAGACATGGCACCGAACCATGTGCTGATGGTGATGCAGCGTGGTTATACCCTCAATGGCCGCCTCCTGCGTCCTGCGATGGTTGCAGTGACCAAAGCAAAAGGCTGATTGCCCTGCTGAATACAAAAACGGCCGCTGATTGCGGCCGTTTTTATTTCTACGGCAGAACGGGCATCCAGTCGATGGGCGACTGGCCAGACTGGCTTAACAGTGCATTCGCTTGTGAAAAGTGTTTGCTGCCGAAAAAACCGCGGTGGGCTGAAAGCGGAGAAGGGTGCGGTGCTTTCAAAACATGGTGACGCTGGGTATCGATAATGCTGCCTTTCTTCTGAGCATGCGAACCCCACAGCAGGAAAATCACCCCTTCACGATGTTGATTGATCGCGCTAATCACATTGTCTGTAAAGGTTTCCCAGCCGAATCGCGCGTGGGAATGCGCTTTGCTGGCTTCAACCGTCAGCACGGTGTTTAACAGCATCACACCTTGTGTGGCCCAGCTTTCCAGGAAGCCATGCTGTGGACGATTAAAGCCCGCAATATCCTTCTCTAATTCCTTGTACATATTCAATAGCGAAGGAGGAATGGCCACGCCAGGCAGCACAGAAAACGCCAGGCCATGAGCCTGATTAGGGCCGTGGTAAGGATCCTGACCCAGAATCACCACCTTAATATCGCTCAGCTCAGTCAAACGGAAGGCGTTGAACACGTCTTTCTGCGGTGGATAAACGGTCACACCTGCAGCGCGTTCGTTGGCTACCGCTTTTAACGTTTCGACGAAGTAAGGTTTTTCTTTCTCTTCAGCCAGCACGTCGTGCCAGGTCAGCTTCTCAGCCATCTTTAACTCCCTGCAAAAATTTGCGCCTAGCTTAACGTGTCGCACGCGGCAGCAGAAGGGTAAAAATAATTTGATAAAATGCAGAAAAATTTTTCATCCGTAACGGATATAAATCAATTTGTTAGCGTTTGAGCGTATTTCGCTGGTCAGCATAGTTGATACAGGTCAAAACGGCGGCAAACCCTCGGTGGTATATCAATGTGTCAGATCAATGGATACACCGCGTGATATGAGACATCGCGCACTTAAGCCCTGGAGGTCACTATGATTACCGGTATTCAAATTACTCAGGCCAATAACCCACACCTGCTGAACTCATTCTGGTTGCTGGATGATGAGAAAGCGGAAGCCCGCTGCCTGTGTGCGAAAGGCGATTTCACGGAAGATCAGATCGTTGCAATTAGCGATCTGGGCGAGATTGCTTACCGTGAAATCCCATTGGAGCAGAAACCTGAGGTTCGTATTGAAGGCGGCCAGCACCTGAACGTCAACGTGCTGAGTCGCGAAACCCTGGAAGATGCGGTTGAGCATCCGGAGAAATATCCTCAGCTAACGATTCGTGTGTCGGGTTATGCGGTGCGCTTCAATGCGCTGACCCCAGAACAGCAGCGTGATGTCATTACCCGTACTTTCACTGAAAGTCTGTAATTGATCGGCTGACGAAAAGTCACCCAGTTGTGAAAGCCGCACCGATTCAGTTCGATGCGGCTTTTTTGCCATTATTGATTTAAGTCAGGTAGAGCAGATCGTCTGTTGCGCCTAAAAGCGCAGCGTAAGCACGATTTTCATCATTAAACATAAAAAAAACGCCTCACAGGAGGCGTTTTTATTGGGCGAGTGCTGTTTTATTCTGCACTGCTTTCTGGGGTGCTGCTACCGCTTGGCTTGCGGCGCTTACCGACATTTTTAGTGTCGCGGTGGCGCTGTTTAACGCGCGGTTTCTCCGCTTCTTTCTCTTTCAGCTCTTTACGCTTCGCAAGCACCTTTTTCGACGGTTTACCCGTCACTTTGGCGCCTGGTGCGCGCGATTCTGGACGCAACTCTTCAATCACGCGCGCCTTAACCGGCTCATTGATATAACGCGTGATTTTACCCAGCAACACATGGTCATGCGCTTCAACCAGTGAGATCGCTGTGCCTTTACGCCCCGCACGAGCGGTACGGCCAATGCGATGCAAATAGGTATCGGCAGTGCGTGGCAAATCGAAATTAATCACATGGGTAACGTCATCGATGTCGATACCGCGCGCGGCAATGTCCGTGGCAACCATCACGTTAACGCGATTTTCATTGATGCGTTTGATCGCTTCGTTGCGGTTTACCTGCACCATCTCGCCTTCGAGATAGCTGGTACGAATGCCCGCTTCATGTAACCACGTTACCACTTCATGCAGGCGCTCGCGCTTACGCACAAACACGATGACACGCTTGGCTTCTGGCAACTTCAGCAGATGCACCAATAGCTTGGTTTTATGTGCAAGGTCATCAGCACGATAATACCACTGCTGAATTTTTTTACGTTCGCTTTTGCTGGGATCGGCTTCAATCTCCACCGGCTCGTTCAGCAGGCGCTCAGCGAAGTTTTTAATGTTTTCGCCTTCCAACGTGGCGGAGAACAGCAACGTCTGTTTACGCCAACGCGTTTCGGCAGCGATGGTTTCGATGTCTTGTGCGAAGCCCATGTCGAGCATGCGGTCTGCTTCATCAAGAATCAGCGTTTCTACCGCGCGGCAATCGAAGTTCTCTTCTTTGATGTATTGCAGCAGGCGGCCAGTGGTCGCCACCACGATGTCCTGATTTTCGCTGAAGACTTCTGCGTGGTTCATGTACGCCACACCACCGGTGATGGTGGCGATATCGAGATGCGTGTGTTTTGCCAGTTCGCGCGCCTGGTCGGCAACTTGCATCGCCAACTCACGGGTTGGAGTTAAAATCAGGATGCGCGGCGGGCCAGATTTCTTGCGAGGGAAATCAAGCAGATGCTGCAAAGCGGGCAGCAGAAATGCTGCAGTTTTCCCCGTCCCGGTTGGAGCCGAACCCAGAACGTCACGGCCTTCCAGCGCGGCAGGAATGGTCTCAGCCTGAATAACAGTGGGGCGCGTGTAGCCTTTTTCCTGCAAAGCTTGCAGCAGGCTTTCGTCAAGTTCGAGTTCGGAGAATGTGGTTACGGTCATGGTCTACCTCAGTTTGGGGCGCTGATTATAGACAGATCAAACATAATCTTCATCTGTTTGTGCATTTTAGATGCAGGTGAATTACCTGCCAGACCACGTTACACTCCCCGCAGTAATAAATTCAATGGTAGTGAAGAATGTCTCAGGACCAGCCGCAGGCGCGGGCAATGCTAAGAAAAGATGGTTTTACCTTTAAGCAATTTTTCGTGGCGCACGACCGTTGTGCCATGAAAGTCGGTACCGATGGCGTCTTAATTGGCGCGTGGGCTCCAGTAGCCGACACACGTCGCATTTTGGATATTGGCTGTGGCAGTGGATTAATTGCACTGATGTTGGCGCAGCGCACACCCGAGCACGTTACGCTGGATGCAGTTGAACTGGAAGAGAGTGCTGCATGCCAGGCTGACGAGAACGTGCGTGCTTCACCCTGGGCAGATCGTATCACCGTCCATCATCAAGATGTTGTGAGCTGGAGCGAGGAGTGTGAGAAGCGTTATTCGCTGATAGTTAGCAACCCACCGTTTTTTGCCCCAGGTACGACTACCGGCAGCGTAGAGCGCGATAATGCGCGCAGCACCGGTACGCTCGATCATCCCACGCTGTTACGTTGTGCTGCGCAATTAATAGAAGAGGAGGGGATCTTTTGCGTAGTTCTGCCCGAAGAGGCGGGCGAACAGCTCATCTCACTGGCGCTGGCAGAGGGCTGGCATCTGCGTTATCGCTTCGATGTTGCTGCCTATGCGCAACGCCCACCGAATCGTCTGGTATTAGGTTTTTCGCCGACCGCTGGCGAAACGCTGCTGGAACGTCTCGCCATTCGCGATGAAGATAAGAGCTATTCGGCTGACTGGTTAAGCCTGGTAAAAGATTTTTATCTGTTCAGATAGTGATCTGGCAGGAGCTGCGTGGGCAGTGCGTCAGGAAGTTGATCGGGATAATCCGGCGTGTAATGCAGACCGCGACTCTCTTTACGCGCCAACGCACAACGCACCATCAGTTCCGCCACCTGCACCAGGTTGCGCAGTTCCAGCAGATTGTTTGATAGGCGGAAGTGCGCATAATACTCATTGATTTCCTGCTGCAACAGCGTAATGCGGCGTAGGGCGCGCTCCAGCCGTTTGGTGGTGCGCACGATGCCCATGTAATCCCACATAAATAAGCGTAACTCATGCCAATTGTGCTGAATCACCACGCGCTCGTCGGCGTCATCAACGCGGCTTTCATCCCAAGCCGGAAGTTGTTCAACGATGGTGACATCCGGCAGGCGGCGAATCATATCCTCCGCCGCTGACCAGCCATACACCAGACATTCGAGCAATGAATTGGATGCCATACGGTTGGCGCCGTGCAGTCCGGTGTAACTCACTTCGCCAATGGCATACAACCCATCGATGTCCGTACGTCCCTGCTGGTCCACCATCACCCCACCGCAGGTGTAATGCGCAGCAGGCACAATCGGAATCGGCTGCTGAGTCAGATCCAACCCGAAGGTCAGTAATTTTTCATAAATCATGGGAAAGTGCGCGCGCACAAAGCTTTCAGGCTGATGGCTGATATCGAGATACATGCAATCAACGCCCAGTCGCTTCATTTCGTGATCGATGGCGCGTGCAACGATATCGCGCGGGGCCAACTCGGCGCGGCTGTCGAAATCAGGCATGAAGCGTGTGCCATCTGGGCGCAGCAGCCATGCACCTTCGCCACGTAGCGCTTCAGTTAGCAGGAAATTCTGTGCCTGAGGATGGAATAAGCAGGTGGGATGGAACTGATTAAACTCCAGATTGGCTACCCGGCATCCAGCACGCCATGCCATGGCAATACCATCACCGGATGCGACATCGGGATTGGTGGTGTATTGATAAACCTTTGCCGCACCGCCGGTAGCCAGCACCACAGCGCGCGCCCGACAAGTTTCTACCTGCTCGCGATTACGATTCCAGATCCATGCCCCCACCACCCGTCTTGCGCCCGGCAGGCCGACTTTATCTGAAAGAATCAAATCCACCGCGTTGGTACGCTCGATGATGCGGATATTAGGATGGCTCAACGCCTGGCTCACCAGCGTGGTCTCCACCGCGCGGCCTGTGGCATCGGCGCTGTGCAGAATACGACGATGGCTGTGTCCGCCTTCACGCGCCAGGTGGTAACGTGCTTCACCGTCTGGTTGCGGTTCCATATCGAAAGCCACACCATTATCGATTAACCACTGCACGCAATGACGGGCGTTACTGGCGATAAAGCTCACCGTATCGCGCTCGCACAAACCGGCGCCTGCAATTAGGGTATCTTCAACGTGCGATTCAATGCTGTCAGTTTCATCAAACACCGCAGCGATTCCGCCTTGTGCATACAGCGTCGACCCTTCGTTGACCTGTGCTTTGCTAAGTACGGTGACTTGATAATAAGGGGCCAGGCGCAGCGCAAGCGACAGGCCAGCCGCACCGCTGCCCACAATCAACACATCACATTGGTAATCAGGTATCGATGTCATGGTGTTTAATTTACTAAACAAAAGGTGACCTGAGCATAAGCCCGGATGAGGATTGTGTGAAGTATTTTAAACAAATTACGGCGTAAAATTATTCAGGTAGGCGAGATAGTAACGCGATTTCAGTCAGTTATGTCTGAAAATAGGCATATCGTGTTTTTTATACCAAACACTCTGAAAATTCAGGTAATAAAGATGAAAAATAGGGCGTCATAAGGTACTCTGCCAGCGATTATCGGTGCCGCAAAAGACACCAACGGCGTGGCAAGTCGCTACACTGAAAGACAATCAACAACAATGATGTCGTGGTTCCGATACGGAAAATATCTGGTCGTAATGAACTTCAGGCCAACATATGACTCTAAGCGCATGCTTGCTCAGAACAATGAGATGTGCTGGCAGTTCACTTACGCATAAAAGAGATTTGGGGAGACATTACCTCGGATGAGCGAGCAGTTAACGGATCAGGTTCTCGTTGAGCGGGTTCAGAAGGGAGATCAAAAGTCATTTAATTTACTGGTGATTCGATACCAGCATAAAGTGGCGAGCCTGGTTTCACGCTATGTTCCCTCAGGCGATGTGCCTGATGTGGTTCAGGAATCTTTCATTAAAGCGTATCGTGCACTGGAATCTTTCCGTGGCGATAGCGCCTTTTATACATGGCTGTACCGCATTGCGGTCAATACAGCAAAGAACTATTTAGTGGCTCAGGGAAGGCGTCCGCCTTCTAGCGATGTGGATGCCATTGATGCAGAAAATTTCGAAAGTGCGGGTGCACTGAAAGAAATTTCGAACCCTGAGAACTTAATGTTGTCAGAGGAACTGAAACAAATTGTTTTTCGGACCATTGAGGCGCTTCCCGAAGATCTGCGTATGGCCATTACCCTAAGGGAATTGGATGGCTTAAGTTACGAAGAGATTGCCGTCATCATGGATTGCCCGGTTGGTACAGTACGTTCGCGTATCTTCCGTGCCCGAGAAGCCATTGATAATAAAGTTCAACCGCTTATCCAACGTCAGTGATAACGGCTACTGGAAGGGTGCCAAAGCATGCAGAAAGAAAAACTTTCCGCTTTAATGGATGGTGAAACTCTCGATAACGAACTGTTGGCGTCGTTGTCGAAGGATGTCGATCTTCAAAAAAGCTGGGAGAGCTACCATCTAATCCGTGACACCTTACGAGGTGATGTCGGTGAAGTGCTGCATTTTGATATCTCCGCACGAGTGGCGGCGGCTATTGAGAATGAGCCGGCACGTAAAGTGACCCCGCTGATTCCTGAAGCGCAGCCTGAGCCTTCACGCTGGGAAAAAATGCCATTCTGGCGTCGTGGTGGCACCTGGACTGCGCAACTTGCGCAGGTCGGTATGGCCGCTTGTGTGTCGTTAGCGGTGATTGTGGGTGTTCAACACTACAACAATCAGCCGACTGGCGGCGCGACTGAAGCGTCAGACTCTCCTGCCTTCAACACGTTGCCAATGATGGGCAAAGCTTCACCTGTTAGCCTTGGCGTACCGTCCGATGCGTTCGACACTAACAGCTCTAACCAGCAGGTGCAGGAACAGCGTCGTCGCGTAAATGCAATGCTGCAGGATTATGAGTTGCAACGTCGTCTGCATGCCGATCAGGTTCAGTTCGATGAAAAGAACGATCCGCAGCAGGCGCAGGCTAACGTTCCCGGAAATCAGTCGTTAGGAACTCAACAGCAGTAATGAAGCAGCTTTGGTGTGCCGTTAGCCTGCTGGCAGGCAGCCTGCTTTGGTCATCCACCGCCCCGGCGCAGACATCTGCTTCCGGGGCGTTGTTGCAGCAGATGGAGCAGGCAAACCAGAACCTCAACTACGAATTCGCCTATATCAACGTCTCACGCCTCGGCATCGAATCGCTGCGTTACCGCCATGCAGTGATCGATAATCGTATCTTTGCCCAGCTATTGCAGATGGATGGGCCGCGTCGTGAAGTGATTCAGCGTGGAAATGACATCAGCTATTTTGAGCCAGGACTCGATCCTTTCTCATTGCCGGGCAATCACATTATTGATGCACTACCTGCACTGATGTTTGCAGACTTCTCCCGGCTGGGAGAGGCCTACGATTTCATCCCGGTTGGGCGTTCGCGAATGGCCGATCAAATGTGTGAAGTCGTGCGCATTGTGTCTCGTGACGGTACGCGATACAGCTACGTGGTGTGGCTGGATGTCGATACTAAATTGCCGCTGCGCATTGATCTGCTCGATCGTGATGGCGAGACACTTGAGCAATTCCGTGTAATGAGCTTCGCGGTTGATGAAGGCGTGCGCAATCTGATGCAAGGGCTGGAAAAGGCCAATCTGCCGCCAACCTTGTCATTACCGGCTGGCGACAAAGTGCAGCTCAATTGGCAGCCCGGCTGGTTACCTGCGGGAATGACGCTGATTTCCCAAAGCCGCCGCGACATGCCAGCAATGAACAAAACCGTAGAATCTCGTCTGTACAGTGATGGCTTGTTCAGCTTTGCTATCAATATTACGCCTGCAGATAAAAGCAGCGTGTCGCAGTCATTGCGCACTGGGCGTCGTACGGTGCAGACGGAAGTGCGCGATAATCGTGAGATCACGGTGGTGGGAGAATTACCGCCTGCCACGGCCAAACGTATTGCGGACAGCATAGATTCAGGTGCACAAAAATGATGAGAGAATGGGCCACCGTGGTGGCGTGGAAAGAGGGCATTGCCACGCTGCACTCGGAAGCGAAAACCTCCTGTAACAGTTGCTCGGCGCGCAAAGGCTGCGGTAGCCACGCGCTGAACCAGCTCGGGCCAAAAAATGCCCATGTCATGACCATCGCCAGCCCGGAGCCATTGCAGCCGGGTCAGCGCATTGAGTTGGGCATCCGTGAAAGCAGTTTGCTCGGCTCGGCATTGCTGGTTTACATGACGCCGCTGCTTGGCCTGTTTCTGTTAGCGGGCATCTTCCAGATGCTGTTCCACAGCGACTTAGCGGCTGCCTGTGGTGCGCTGTTAGGCGGTATCGGTGGTTTTATTGTGGCGAAAGGGATTTCCAATCTGTTTGGCGATCGTGAAGCCTTTCAACCCGTGATCCTCAGCGTGGCGCTACCGCCCGATGCCTTGCGCGTGGAAAGTGAAGTTTGATCCCTGTCTGGGCCGCTTCCTCGCGGCCTTTTCGTTTTGGCTTAACCGCTGAAATCTGTTGCGATTCCCCACAGTTCCATTCTTTAACGCGCGGCGTTAACAGTGTAATATGCGTCGTCATTAATGAGGCTGACAGGGTTCCGGGTAAAGCTCGCTTTACTGAATGTGTCTGTGCTCAAGTTTTCCACTGATTTTTTACGTGAAGATATTCATATAAATGAAGCACATACGAAATTTCTCTATCATCGCTCACATTGACCACGGTAAATCAACGCTCTCAGACCGTTTGATTCAGATTTGTGGTGGCCTCAGCGATCGTGAGATGGCGGCGCAAGTTTTGGACTCGATGGATCTGGAACGTGAGCGCGGCATTACCATTAAAGCGCAAAGCGTAACGCTCGATTACAAAGCGCTGAACGGTGAAACTTACCAGCTCAATTTTATCGATACTCCGGGTCACGTTGACTTCTCCTACGAAGTTTCCCGCTCGTTAGCGGCGTGTGAAGGGGCGTTGCTGGTGGTCGATGCAGGTCAAGGCGTTGAAGCACAGACGCTGGCGAACTGCTACACCGCAATGGAAATGGATCTGGAAGTGGTACCGGTTCTGAACAAAATCGACCTGCCTGCTGCTGATCCTGAGCGCGTAGCAGAAGAGATTGAAGATATCGTGGGTATCGACGCAACGGATGCGGTGCGCTGCTCCGCGAAAACCGGTGTGGGTGTCCCTGATGTGCTCGAACGCCTGGTTCGTGATATCCCGCCACCAGAAGGCGATCCTGAAGGCCCATTACAGGCACTGATCATCGACTCATGGTTCGATAACTACCTTGGCGTTGTCTCACTGATTCGTATCAAAAACGGCACTCTGCGCAAGGGCGACAAAGTGAAGGTGATGAGTTCGGGTCAAAGCTACAATGCTGACCGTCTTGGCATCTTCACGCCGAAGCAGGTTGATCGTACCGAATTGAACTGCGGTGAAGTAGGCTGGTTGGTATGTGCGATTAAAGACATCCTCGGTGCGCCAGTGGGTGACACCTTGACGTTGCAGCGCAATCCGGCTGACAAGGTATTGCCAGGCTTTAAAAAGGTGAAACCACAGGTTTACGCCGGCTTATTCCCGATCAGTTCAGATGATTATGAAGCGTTCCGCGATGCGTTGGGCAAATTAAGCCTTAACGATGCCTCGTTGTTCTATGAGCCAGAAAGCTCAACGGCACTGGGCTTTGGCTTCCGCATCGGCTTCCTTGGCCTGCTGCACATGGAAATCATCCAGGAACGTCTGGAGCGTGAGTACGATCTCGACCTGATCACCACCGCACCAACTGTAGTGTATGAAGTGATCACTACCGATGGCGAAACGGTGTATGTAGACAGTCCGTCGAAGCTGCCACCACTGAATAATATTGAAGAACTGCGCGAACCGATCGCCGAGTGTCATATGCTGTTGCCGCAAGAGTTCCTCGGCAACGTGATCACCCTGTGTATCGAAAAACGTGGTGTGCAGACCAACATGGTTTACCACGGTAAACAGGTTGCGCTGACCTATGAAATTCCGATGGCGGAAGTGGTACTGGACTTCTTCGATCGTCTGAAATCGACGTCTCGCGGCTATGCATCGCTGGACTATAACTTTAAACGTTTCCAAGCCTCTGACATGGTGCGTGTCGACGTGATGATTAACTCAGAACGTGTTGATGCGCTGGCGCTGATTACCCACCGTGAGAACTCACAGTATCGTGGACGCGATCTTGTGGAGAAGATGAAAGATCTGATCCCACGTCAGCAGTTCGATATTGCGATTCAGGCGGCAATCGGCAACCACATTATCGCTCGCTCAACGGTCAAGCAGCTGCGTAAAAACGTCCTGGCGAAATGCTATGGCGGTGACGTGAGCCGTAAGAAGAAACTGTTGCAGAAGCAGAAAGACGGTAAGAAGCGAATGAAGCAGGTCGGCAACGTTGAGCTGCCGCAGGAAGCATTCCTTGCCATTCTGCATGTCGGTAAAGACAGCAAATAAGGAATTTT
This sequence comes from Pantoea rwandensis, assembly GCF_002095475.1. Lineage (GTDB taxonomy): Bacteria > Pseudomonadota > Gammaproteobacteria > Enterobacterales > Enterobacteriaceae > Pantoea > Pantoea rwandensis. The sequence continues at coordinate 30,249 of NZ_MLFR01000027.1, read as the reverse complement.
AATGGCTAACATGTTCGCCCTGATTTTGGTGATCGCAACGCTGATAACCGGTGTTATCTGGTGTATTGATCGCTTTAAATGGGCACCCGCGCGTCGTGCAAAGCAGGCTGCAGCACAAGCGCAGGCAGGCAACGCATTAGATAGCAAAACGCTGGCAAAAGTGGCTGCACAGCCGGGTTGGGTCGAGACTACCGCATCCGTGTTCCCGGTGTTGGCGGTAGTGCTGATTGTTCGCTCATTCATTTTTGAGCCGTTTCAGATTCCATCAGGCTCCATGATGCCAACGCTGTTGATTGGTGATTTCATCTTGGTGGAGAAATTTGCGTACGGTATTAAAGATCCCATTACGCAAACCACGCTGATCCCCACTGGCCATCCACAGCGCGGAGATGTCGCGGTATTCAAGTACCCGAAAGATCCAAGCGTGGATTACATCAAGCGCGTGATTGGTTTGCCAGGCGATAAAGTGGTGTTTGATCCGTACAGTAAAACGCTGACGGTCAATCCGGGTTGTAGCACCGGCAAGTGCGACACGGCGCTGCCTATCACCTATACCAACGTTGAGCCAAGCCGCTTTATTCAGACCTTTAGTGGTTTTGATGGCAATGAAACTGGCAACGGTTTCTTTGAGGCTCCTCAAGGCGAAACCATGAAAGGCGGGCTTCGTCTGGGTACGCGTAAAGAGACCTTAGGTACCGTTACGCACGATATCCTGCTGGTAAACGAAGCGCAGAGTCAGGCAAGCATGTATTATCAGCAGCCGGGCCAGCCACAGTCCACATGGATTGTGCCAGAAGGCCAGTATTTCATGATGGGCGATAACCGCGACAACAGCGCCGACAGCCGCTACTGGGGCTTCGTGCCTGAGAAGAATCTGGTCGGTAAAGCGGTGGCCATCTGGATGAGCTTTGAGAAACAAGAAGGACAGTGGCCAACTGGCGTGCGCTTAAGTCGCATTGGCGGAATCCACTGATAAAAACGGTCGGCCTCTTTCGGGGGGCCACTGCACACTAAACAGAACGTGTTGGAAGTTCAGCCCTGTTTCGTATGCAGAGTGACAGACGCACAGAATAACTGGAATCGCATGAACCCCATCCTTATTAACAAGCTGCAGCGCAAACTGGGCTACACTTTTACTCATCCAGAATTACTGCAGCAAGCACTGACTCACCGCAGTGCCAGTAGCAAACATAATGAACGTCTTGAATTTCTTGGCGATTCCATTCTCAGCTATGTGATTGCCAATGCGCTTTATCACCGCTTCCCACGTGTGGATGAAGGCGATATGAGCCGCATGCGTGCCACATTGGTGCGCGGCAACACCTTGGCTGAGATGGCGCGAGAATTTGAACTGGGCGAATGTTTACGTCTCGGACCGGGTGAACTGAAGAGCGGCGGTTTTCGTCGTGAATCGATCCTCGCCGATACGGTGGAAGCGCTGATTGGCGGTATCTTCCTCGACAGCAGCATCCAGACGGTTGAGAAGTTGATTCTTGATTGGTACCAGAATCGCCTTGATGAGATCAGCCCAGGCGATAAGCAAAAAGATCCAAAAACGCGCCTGCAAGAGTATCTGCAAGGGCGTCATCTGCCGCTGCCATCTTATTTGGTGGTGCAGGTGCGTGGCGAAGCCCACGACCAGGAATTCACCATTCACTGTCAGGTGAGTGGCATGGCTGAACCGGTGGTTGGTGTGGGTTCCAGCCGCCGTAAAGCAGAGCAGGCTGCCGCCGAACAGGCGTTGATTAAGCTTGGTCTCGAATAAATAAATAGTCACATCGCAGCGTCAACAGTGACGCTGCCCAAGTCAGGACTCGAATGAGCGAACTCGAAACATATAGCGGCTTTATCGCGATTGTAGGCCGACCTAACGTCGGTAAATCCACCTTACTGAACCAGTTGCTGGGGCAGAAAGTGTCAATCACATCGCGTAAAGCACAAACCACGCGTCACCGCATTATGGGCATTCACACCGAAGGCGCTTATCAGGCGATCTACGTGGATACCCCAGGGCTGCACATGGAAGAAAAGCGAGCAATTAACCGCTTGATGAACCGTGCTGCCAGCAGCTCAATTGGTGATGTGGAGCTGGTGATCTTTGTTGTTGAAGGCACGCGTTGGACGCCAGACGATGAGATGGTGCTGAACAAGCTGCGCGATAATAAAGTACCGGTAGTGTTAGCGATCAACAAAGTCGACAACATTCAGGATAAGAGCATTCTGTTGCCTCACCTGCAGTTCCTTAGCCAGCAGATGAACTTCCTTGAAATCGTTCCGATCTCTGCGGAACACGGTAATAACGTCGATACGCTTGCGGCCATTGCGCGCAAGTGTTTGCAAAAGTCCGAGCATCATTTCCCTGAAGATTACGTTACCGACCGCTCACAGCGCTTTATGGCTTCTGAAATCATCCGTGAAAAACTGATGCGTTTCCTCGGTGCTGAACTGCCATATTCTGTCACCGTTGAGATTGAGCAGTTTGTTTCCAACGAACGCGGCGGCTACAACATCAACGGTTTGATCCTGGTTGAGCGTGAAGGCCAGAAGAAGATGGTGATCGGCAATAAAGGCGCCAAGATCAAAACCATCGGCATTGAAGCGCGTAAAGACATGGAAGAGATGTTTGAAGCGAAAGTGCATCTCGAACTTTGGGTCAAAGTGAAATCGGGCTGGGCGGATGATGAACGTGCGCTGCGCAGCTTGGGTTACTCCGACGAAGGCTAATTGATGGAAGGCTGGCAACGCGCCTTTGTGCTGCATAGTCGCCCATACAGCGAAACCAGCCTACTCCTCGATCTGTTCAGCGAAAGCGAAGGGCGCGTCCGCGTCCTGGCTAAAGGCGCACGTTCGCGCCGCTCCCAACTGAAAGGCGCACTGCAACCCTTCACGCCACTGCTGGTGCGCTGGGGTGGGCGTGGTGAGGTGAAAACGCTGCGCAGCGCCGAAGCGGTTTCACTAGCTTTACCCCTGAGCGGTATCACGCTCTACTGCGGACTGTATGTGAACGAACTGCTTTCTCGCGTGTTGGAGCAGGAAATTCCCTTTTCTGATTTGTTCTTCGATTACCTCAACTGCATTCAAATGCTGGCAGCAGGCAACGGCACGCCGGAACCTGCGCTACGTCGCTTTGAATTAGCGTTGCTTGGGCATATGGGTTATGGCGTCGATTTCCTCCACTGTGCAGGCAGTGGCGAAGAGATCGATGACGGCATGACTTACAGCTATCGAGAAGAGAAGGGGTTTATCGCTAGCCTGGTCGTCAACCAACGCAGTTTCACCGGTCGTCAACTGCGCGCACTGTGGGAACGCGATTTCCCCGATGCGGATAGCCTGCGCGCCGCGAAACGCTTTACGCGAATGGCGTTGAAGCCTTATCTCGGCGGCAAACCGCTAAAGAGCCAAGAGCTGTTTCGCCAGTTTATCCCCAAAAAGAAACCCGATGTGGCAAACGACTAGCGCTGGTCGTACCGCCTGATATTCTTAAGCCCGGTACACTGCAAACACACTGAACACATTTAAGGATTGTCATGGCTGAGTTGCTGTTAGGGGTCAATATTGACCACATCGCCACCGTACGTAACGCACGTGGCACGAATTATCCCGATCCGGTGCAAGCGGCGTTTGTCTCTGAGCAGGCGGGCGCGGATGGCATTACCGTGCACCTGCGTGAAGATCGTCGTCACATCACCGACCGCGATGTCCGTATCTTGCGAGACACCATCCAGACCCGCATGAATCTGGAGATGGCGGTGACCGATGAGATGATCGATATCGCCTGTGAAATCAAACCGCATTTCGTCTGCCTGGTACCCGAAAAACGTCAGGAAGTCACCACCGAAGGCGGCCTGGATGTGGCGGGACAGCAGGATAAAATCAATGCGGCGGTGAGACTGCTCAGTGACGCGGGCATTTTGGTTTCCTTGTTTATCGATGCCGATCACCGCCAGATTGAGGCCGCAGTGGCCAGTGGTGCTCCATACATCGAGATCCACACCGGTGCCTATGCTGAAGCGCCAGAAGGTCTGGAGCGTGAGGCTGAGCTGTCTCGCATTCGCAAAGCCGCGACCTTTGCTGCCAGTCTTGGCCTGAAGGTCAACGCTGGCCATGGTCTGACCTATCACAACGTACAGCCTATCGCTGCATTGCCAGAGATGCATGAACTGAACATTGGTCACGCCATCATTGGCCGCGCACTGTTCAGCGGTTTAGCGGATGCGGTGTCTGAAATGAAACAGCTGATGCGAGAAGCACGTCGCTAATGGCTATCCTTGGACTCGGTAGCGACATCGTCGAAATTGAGCGCATCGCCGGTGTAATTGAGCGCTCCGGCGATCGTCTGGCGCGTCGAGTGCTCAGCGAAGCCGAGTGGCAGCAATATCAAGCGCACCAGCAACCGGTGCGTTTTCTGGCTAAACGTTTTGCGGTAAAAGAGGCGGCAGCGAAAGCCTTCGGTACCGGCATTCGCGGTGGTTTGGCGTTTAATCAGTTTGAAGTGTACAACGATGCGCTGGGCAAACCGGGTTTACGCTTCTTCGAACAGGCCAAAGTGATTGCTAGCCAACTCGGTGTCAAACATGTGCATGTTACGCTGGCGGATGAACGTCACTATGCCTGCGCTACGGTGATTATCGAAGATTAGTGGTGCAACACCACAAATTTCTCCCACAGCGCCTCACGGCTTTCCTGGTGCTGTGGGTCAGAGATGATCGTGTTATCAATAGGGCAGACGCTCTGGCAAGTTGGCACATCATAATGACCCACACACTCGGTGCAGCGATCAACATCAATCTCATAGATTGCATCCCCTAAGCTGATGGCCTGATTAGGGCACTCAGGTTCGCACATATCGCAATTAATGCATTTCGCGGTGATCAATAACGCCATAGTGGTTTTCAGTGTGGTGAGCAGGCGCGCACCTTACCACAGTTCGCCTCATTTTAACGGCGGGGTTATTGGCCTCGATCAAACAAAGATGGAATAAAGTCACTGAAGTATTTTTCATCAATGCGTCGTGAAAGGGGAGTAGTGCGTGGGAATTATCCGAGTTATCATTTTGTGCTGATGATGATCAGCAAAAATGCTTGTCCTATAAGCATGAAAAATAATAACGGCGTGAAGAATATCTTTTTAAAACAGATTTGTATCAATTGCGGCACCGCACGCGGATTCTGGACACGGCTCATCTCCACTGACCAATCCCTCTGCGAAGAGTGTTTGCATCTGCTGCAGCGGGACACACGCGAAGCCTGTCGCCAGACGATAGAAAACAATGACAAAAAGGCCGATTAACGGCCTTTTTTATTGGCCGTCAAACCAGCTTTTTTACCAGCTCTTCACTGTGGCGAATGTGGCTCGAGGCGCGTTCCGGGTCGTTTTGTACTAAGGCCATGAACAGCAGGTCGGTGAGCGCCAGTTGCGCGCTGGTCGATGAGATGGCGGCACTGCGTGTGCTCTGTTCCTCTGCCACGGTATAAAGGCAGATTGATGCACACTGCTGCAGCGAGTTTGGCGTAAATCCGGTAAACGCCAATACATCGACACCCAACTGAGCTGCTTCCTGCGCCGCAAGGTTAATTTCACGCCGCTCGCCAGTGTAAGAGATCGCCAACAGCACATCGCCTGGCGCCATAGCTTGCACGCTGGCTAACAGCGCATGCATATCCTGCTCGGCAACCGCGTTGATACCGATCTTCATCAATTTCCACGAAAAATCTTTTGCCACTAAACCCGAAGCACCGATACCGACCAACAGAATGCGGTTGGCATTTTTCAGCAGGTGCAGCGTTTCCAGCAGCTTCTCTTCACTGTTGATATCCAACGTGGCGCGGATCGCAGAGATCTTCTCTGCTAGTAACTTTTCACCCACCACTTTAAGGGGGTCATCGCTGAGAATATGGTTGTGGACGGTAATAGCGTCACGATCTGCCAATGATTCGCTCAGGGCCAGCTTCAACGCCGGAAAACCCTTATATCCCAACTTTTGGGCGAATTTCACCACGCTTGATTGGCTGACACCCGATTCCTCAGCCAATTTTTGTGAACTCAGATGCCGTGCCCGATCCGGCTGCGACAGCAAAAAATCCGCCAGCCGACGCTCATTTAGCGCCAGTCGAGGGTAAAGCTGGCGAATTCGCAGCAATGAACTCATGTTCGATCCTTAATCCAACAATTCCCGGTTGAGCTTAGTCTCTTTTCGCGCCATCACTCGTTAATGACAGCACACCGATACAGAGAATAAACTATTCAGCTGGCATTGTAGCCATTGGAATTAAAAATGACTGCTTTCGCCTCCCTTGATGAAGCTGGCTACACTGTAGGGCAAGCCGAAGAGTTGAAAGGATAGATAAGGAGTGGAGTTTGACTAAGGGTACGCATCGCCGCGTGGTTTTTTTTGATCTGGATGGCACGCTGCATCAGCAAGACATGTTTGGCACATTTATGCGCTATTTGTTGCGCCGTCAGCCGCTCAATCTACTGCTGGTGGCGCCACTGCTGCCAGTGATCGGTTTAGGGATGCTGGTAAAGGGACGCGCAGCGCGCTGGCCCATGAGCCTGTTACTGTGGGCCATTACTTTTGGCCACAGTGAACAGTGCCTACGTCAGCGAGAGGTGGAGTTCGCTGCCTGGTTCCGTTTGCGGGTGACGGCATTCCCGGTCGTACAGCAGCGTCTTACCGACTATCTCAGCAGCGATGATGCCGATGTCTGGTTGATCACCGGGTCGCCGCAATCGCTGGTCGAGCAGGTGTACTTTGATTCTGCTTTCCTGCCGCGTGTGCAATTGATTGCCAGCCAGATGCAGCCAGGTTTGGGCGGGCGGGTGCTGGCGATGCGTTGTCTTGGGCATGAAAAAGTAGCGCAGCTTGAAGAGAAGATTGGTACGCCATTACAACTCTACAGTGGTTACAGCGACAGCAAGCAGGACAATCCACTGCTGTTCTTCTGCCAACATCGCTGGCGCGTCACGCCACGAGGCGAGCTGCAACAGCTGGAGTGAATCAGGTAGCGATTCCGTCTATAATGCGCCGCCTTTTCTATCCGCAGGAGTTGCCCAGTGAACCCACAAACTGATGAATTTTGGATGCGCCATGCGCTTGAGCTGGCGCGCCGCGCGTGGGAGCAGGGTGAAGTGCCGGTGGGTGCCGTGCTAGTGCAGGGCGATAAAGTCATTGGCGAGGGCTGGAATCGTCCGATTGGACAGTGCGATCCCACCGCACATGCTGAAATCATGGCGCTACGGCAGGGCGGTAAAATCCTCGAAAATTATCGCCTGCTGGATACCACCCTATATGTCACGCTGGAACCCTGCGTGATGTGCGCTGGTGCGATGGTGCACAGCCGCATCACGCGACTGGTGTATGGCGCGAAAGATGAAAAAACCGGTGCCGCAGGATCATTGTTAGATGTGATTGGTCACCCAGGCATGAATCATCAGATTCAGATTGATTGTGGTGTGTTGGCAGAGGAGTGCGCCGGGATGCTGAGTGATTTCTTCCGCATGCGTCGCGAGCAAAAGAAAGCGCTGCGGCAGGCGCAGCGCGAAGGTTAATTCATCGCAATTTTTGGTTCAACCGCCGGGTAGCCGGCGCCTAACTCCGCTTCCAGCGCAGACTGCTGCGCGAGCCGCTTATCCTGCTCTTGCAAATATCCCACCAAGCTTATCTGATACTTACGGATATTCTCCACGTAATTGTAGGCTTCATGGCCGCGCGCATAGCCATAGGTGGTTTGCGCGTAGTAGCGCTTCTGGCTCAGCATCGGCAGGCGCAATTTCACATCGGCCCAGCTATCCGGGTTACCCCCCTGTTTCGCCGTGAGCTTACGGACATCTAACATGTGCGCATAGCCCATGTTGTAAGCCGCTAGTGCGAACCAGATGCGCTCATCATCAGGAATGGTATCCGGGACTTTCTCCATCATTCGTTTCAAATACTCGCTGCCGCCACGAATGCTTTGTTCCGGGTCAAGGCGATCATTCACATCGAGACTGTCTGCTGTGTTGCGCGTCAGCATCATCATACCGCGTACGCCGGTAGGGGAGGTCGCCTGCGGATTCCAGTGCGATTCCTGATAAGAAATCGCGGCCAGCAGACGCCAGTCCATGCTCGCGGCGTACTTCTCAAACAGCGGCTTGATATCTGGTAGGGTGCTGTCGATAGCGCGCAGGAAAGTGCGGGTATCAACATAATCGAAGGTGCCCACGTGGCCGAGATACTTCTCTTCCAGACGTGCCATCGCGCCTTCTTCACCCATTTGGCTGTAGAAGTCGAGCATCGCCGCATTCAGGCTGTCATCATCATTACGCGGCAAATACCACGTTACCGGCTCTTCATCGGTGACGTCGAACGCTACAGCTAATTGCGGATGGATGCGTTGTAGCAGGCCGATAGTCACAGAATCACCCACCGTGTAATCCAGCTTGCCATCAGCGACAGCTTCCAATAGCGCTTTTTGCCCCTGATCGGTGGAAATCGCCCAATCGAGATCGGGATAGCTGTCAGCTTTTGCGGAACGTAAAGTTGACAGATATGCCGAACCGGACTGCACAATCAGGCGGCCTTTGAGATCGCCGAGATTCTTCGGCCGGGGCTTATCAATGCGGTACACCAACTGCTGCGAAACGGAGTAGTAACTCGGTCCACTTTGATAGTGGGCAAGGCGTTCACCGTTGTAGATCAGTCCAGCGGCGAGCAAATCCGCCTTACCATCATCCAGATCGTCAAACAGATCGCCGAGGTTAGGACGCACCGTGACCTCGAGTTTGACGCCAAGATAATCGGCGAAGCGTTTCGCCAGCTCGTAATCCATACCGGCTGGTGCATTATTGATGGTGTAGTACGTCAGCGGGGAGTTAACGGTACTGATGCGCAGTACTCCACGTGATTTGATCTGTGATAGCGCGTCTTTTCCGCCCCCGTACCAGGGGATGGAAGGCCACAGTGCCAGCGCAAGCAGCACGGTGATCAGACCGATCAACAGATAGTTTATTTTCAGGCGTTTCAAATAGTTGTCTCGTAATGGCTCACAGGCCTCTGTCTTTTAAAAGGCAGTATTTATGTTGTTTTCACTCCCAGAGCGATGGGCATTTTGCGCAACAAAGCGCAGCAGGGCAACTTTTATAGCAAGAATTGTGCAAAATTCAGCCAAATGCTGAGTGCCAGATTTTATGCGCAAACGGTTTCGTTACCCGCGCGCTTTCTCTATAATACCGCCCGTTTTCCCCTGTTGCGCCCAATGAAGCGTCGCCCGGCGCTTCAAAGACGAGAGATCTTTGATGATGGAAATTCTGCGTGGTTCGCCCGCTCTGTCGGCATTTCGTGTAAACAAACTGCTGACCCGCTTTCAGGACGCTCACCTGCCAGTGAGTGATATTTACGCCGAGTACGTCCATTTTGCCGATGTCAGCGCACCTCTCAGTGCGGATGAACACGCCCGCCTGCAGCGTCTGCTGAAATACGGTCCTTCTCTCGCCGAGCACGCGCCACAAGGGCGTCTGTTACTGGTCACGCCACGTCCTGGCACCATTTCTCCGTGGTCGTCTAAAGCCACCGACATTGCGCATAACTGCGACTTGCCTCAGGTGATTCGCCTGGAACGTGGCATGGCATTCTATGTGCAGGCACCGCAGCTGACCGAAGCACAATGGCAACAGCTGGCCAGCCTGCTGCATGACCGTATGATGGAAACCGTTTTTGCTGACCTCAATGACGCACAGCAACTGTTCGCTCACCATGAACCCCAACCACTGAAAAGCGTTGATGTGCTGGGTGTCGGTCGTGCTGCGCTTGAGCAAGCCAATACCACGCTGGGCCTGGCATTGGCCGATGACGAGATTGACTACCTCTTGGATGCATTTACCAAGCTGGGTCGCAATCCTAACGACATCGAGCTCTATATGTTTGCTCAGGCAAACTCCGAGCACTGCCGTCATAAAATCTTCAACGCCGATTGGATTATCGACGGTGAAAAACAGCCGAAGTCGCTGTTTAAAATGATCAAAAACACCTTCGAACATAATCCTGAGCACGTGCTGTCTGCGTATAAAGACAACGCCGCCGTGATGGAAGGTTCGGAAGTGGGCCGCTTCTACGCGGATGCGCAGAAGGGCGAATACGCTTTCCATCAGGAAGATGCACATATCCTGATGAAAGTAGAAACCCATAACCACCCCACCGCCATTTCCCCGTGGCCAGGTGCGGCAACCGGTTCTGGCGGTGAAATCCGTGATGAAGGTGCAACCGGTCGTGGCGCGAAACCAAAAGCGGGATTGGTCGGTTTCTCGGTTTCAAACCTGCGTATTCCAGGCTTCGAACAGCCATGGGAAGAGGATTTTGGTAAGCCGGATCGCATTGTCACCGCGTTGGACATCATGACCGAAGGCCCGCTGGGCGGCGCGGCATTCAACAACGAATTTGGCCGTCCGGCTATCAACGGCTACTTCCGTACCTATGAAGAGCGCGTGAACAGCCATAATGGCTCAGAACTGCGTGGTTACCACAAACCGATCATGCTGGCGGGTGGTATTGGTAACATCCGTGGCGATCACGTGCAAAAGGGTGAAATCGTCGTGGGCGCGAAACTGATCGTGCTCGGCGGCCCTGCTATGAACATCGGTTTAGGCGGCGGTGCGGCTTCTTCGATGGCGTCTGGCCAGTCTGATGCTGACCTCGATTTTGCCTCTGTACAGCGTGACAACCCAGAAATGGAACGTCGTTGCCAGGAAGTGATTGACCGTTGCTGGCAGCTGGGCGAAGCAACCCGATTCTGTTCATTCACGATGTGGGCGCTGGTGGCCTGTCTAACGCCATGCCAGAGCTGGTGAGTGATGGCGACCGTGGCGGTAATTTCAACCTGCGCGATATCCTGAATGATGAGCCGGGTATGAGCCCGCTTGAAGTGTGGTGTAACGAATCTCAGGAACGTTATGTGCTGGCCGTTGCGCCTGCGCAGTTGGCGCTGTTTGACGAGCTGTGCAAGCGTGAGCGTGCACCTTATGCCGTGATTGGTGAAGCCACCGAAGAGCTGCATTTGAACCTGGCGGATAGCCACTTCGACAACAACCCGATTGATATGCCGCTGGACGTACTGCTGGGCAAAACGCCGAAGATGACGCGTGATGTTGCCACTCAGCAGGCCAAAGGCGATGTACTGGTGCGTGACGGTATTACCGTTGCTGATGCCGTTAATCGCGTACTGCATCTGCCAACCGTGGCAGAGAAAACCTTCCTGATCACCATCGGTGATCGTTCGGTAACGGGCATGGTCGCGCGCGATCAGATGGTCGGTCCATGGCAGATTCCGGTCGCTAACTGTGCGGTGACCACCGCGAGCCTGGACAGCTATCACGGTGAAGCCTTCTCACTGGGTGAACGTGCGCCAGTGGCCTTGCTGGACTTCGCGGCATCTGGCCGCCTGGCCGTGGGTGAAGCGCTGACCAACCTGGCGGCAACGTCGATTGGTTCGCTGCAGCGCGTGAAGCTCTCTGCAAACTGGATGGCCGCAGCAGGTCACCCAGGTGAAGATGCGGGTTTATATGCCGCCGTCAAAGCCGTGGGCGAAGAGCTGTGCCCAGCGCTGGGCATCACTATCCCAGTCGGTAAAGACTCCATGTCGATGAAAACTCGCTGGCAGCAGGGTACCGAAGAGCGTGAGATGACCTCGCCGCTATCGCTGGTGATCACCGCCTTTGCGCGTGTGGAAGATGTGCGTCGCACCGTGACGCCTCAGCTGCAAGCTGATCAGGATAACCTGCTGATGCTGGTTGATCTGGGCAATGGCGCCAACACCCTTGGAGCTACTGCACTGTCACAGGTTTATCGCCAACTGGGCGACAAGCCTGCAGATGTGCGCGATGCATCACAGCTGGCAGGCTTCTTCAATGCCATTCAGGCGCTGGTCGCTGAACAGAAACTGCTGGCTTACCACGACCGTTCTGATGGTGGTTTGCTGGTGACGCTGGCAGAGATGGCCTTCACTGGTCACTGCGGTATCGAAGCGGATATCGCCGCGCTGGGCAGCGATGCGCTGGCAGCCCTGTTCACTGAAGAACTGGGTGCCGTGATTCAGATTCAGGCAGCAGATCGTGCAGCCGTGGAAAAAGTGTTTGCCGACCATGGCCTGAGCAGCAACGTGCATGTGATTGGTAAAGCGTTAGCGGGCGATCGCTTTGTGATTCGTTCTGGCGACAGCGCGGTGTATAGCGAAAGCCGCACCACGCTGCGTACTTGGTGGGCAGAAACCACCTGGCAGATGCAGCGCCTACGTGATAACCCAGCCTGTGCCGATCAGGAACATGAAGCGAAGAAAGACGATAACGACCCAGGTCTGAATGTCCATCTGACCTTCAAGCCTGAAGAAGATGTTGCCGCACCGATGATTGCCACTGGCGCGCGTCCACGTGTTGCCGTGCTGCGCGAGCAGGGCGTCAACTCACACGTTGAGATGGCGGCTGCCTTCCACCGTGCGGGCTTTACCGCTGTTGATGTGCACATGAGCGATCTGCTGGCGGGCCGTCGTGGCCTGGAAGAGTTCCAGGCATTGGTGGCTTGTGGTGGCTTCTCCTACGGTGACGTACTGGGTGCAGGTGAGGGGTGGGCGAAGTCGATTCTGTTCAACGGTCGCGTGCGTGACGAGTTTGAAAACTTCTTCCACCGTCCACAGACGCTGGCGCTGGGCGTGTGTAACGGCTGCCAGATGATGTCGAATCTGCGTGAGCTGATCCCAGGAAGTGAACTGTGGCCGCGCTTCGTACGCAACCAGTCAGAGCGTTTTGAAGCGCGCTTCAGTTTAGTTGAAGTGGCGGCTAGCCCATCACTGCTGCTGGACGGCATGGCCGGTTCTCATATGCCAATCGCGGTATCGCACGGGGAAGGTTTTGTGGAAGTCCGCGATGCTAACCATCTGGCACAGTTGGAAAGCAAAGGTCTGGTGGCACTGCGCTTCGTGGATAACTTCGGTAAAGTCACCGAAAACTATCCAGCGAACCCGAACGGCTCGCCAAACGGTATCACTGCGGTCACCAACGAAAGCGGTCGCGTCACCATTATGATGCCGCACCCAGAGCGCGTGTTCCGTACGGTGAGCAACTCATGGCACCCGGCAGAGTGGGGCGAAGACAGCCCTTGGATGCGTATCTTCCGCAATGCACGTAAGCAGTTGGGCTAAGTCTTGCCATCAGCATAAAAAGTCGCCTTCGGGCGACTTTTTTTTGCGGAAAATAATTTTATAAGGCGAGTTTTTGCGAGTGTCGAAAATAGGCGACATTACCCACTATTGACTGTCGCTGATTGGTGACATTTAACTTTATGATTTTAAAGGGTGAGTTTTTTTCAGTTTTTAAAACGTTGCCGATTAGCGACACCTTTTTCAGACCAGCCGGTCCGCTTTCTCTCAAAAACGCCTTTTTGCGCCCGCATTACTCTGATTATCCAAGCTATTTCATTTGTGGCACGATAGTTGCTATACTTACTGCGTTGCTCATTCTCCTGTCTATGATTGCCCCGCAATGCGGTTGAGCTCATAAAATCTGAATGACGCACCAAACGGAGCCTGCCGTCCACCCAACCGATAATCGCTTGCTTTGCAACGTTATCAAGCATCGGACGCAACGTTGAGTTAGGCTCCACCTATTCTTACAGCGATGCTGCGGCGTCGCTCTCACGGCAGGCCAAAAGGCCTGCCGTTTTTCATCTCCCCACTTTCTTACCTACAGATACTTCGTTAGCATGCCTGCAGTTCACCTTGAAGGAAGCGCAGTTGTGAAGAAATGGCGTCTGTTTCCCCGGTCATTGCGGCAGTTGGTACTGCTGGCATTTCTGCTGGTACTGTTACCGTTGCTGGTATTGGCGTGGCAGGCTTGGGAAAGCCTTTCAGCACTGAGCGACCAGGCGGCGGATACCAATCGTAATACCTTTACTGATGTACGCCGTAGCGAAGCCATGGCGCGTACCGCGCTGGAGCTAGAACGTAGCTATCGCCAGTACTGTGTGTTAGGCGATGCCTCGTTGCTGAAGCTGTACCAGACACAGTGGACCCGTTACGGCCAGATGCTCACCAGCCATGCCGCCAGCTTGCCCGATCTCCCCTCATTTAAAGTGCTACAGAATGCCCTGCCGCAGTTGGCTAGTGTGCAATGCGACAATGGCAATCCGGTCGCCAGCGCGGCAACAGCATTGGAGCACTTTTCTGATGCCAACACGCTAATGGTGCAGGCCACACGAGAAGTGGTGTTCTCACGGGGGTTACAGCTACAGCGTGAGATCGCCGATCGTGGACAGTTCTTTGGCTGGCAGGCGCTGATTCTCTTCCTGATTAGCCTGGTGTTGGTGCTGTTGTTTACTGGCATGATTATCGGCCCCGTCAAACGGGTTGAGCGCATGATTAATCGCTTGGGGCAGGGCAAGGCACTGGGCGATAGCGTCAGCTTTCGCGGCCCGCGAGAAATCCGTTCACTTGGGCAGCGCATCGTCTGGCTGAGTGAGCGTCTGAGCTGGCTGGAAGCACAACGACACGAATTTTTGCGCCATCTCTCGCACGAACTGAAAACCCCGCTTGCCAGCTTGCGTGAAGGCACGGAATTGTTAGCCGACCAAGTGGCTGGACCGCTCAATGCCGAACAGCAAGAAGTGGTCGCGATCCTCGATACCAGCAGCCGCCATTTACAGCGTCTTATTGAGCAACTACTTGATTACAATCGAAAGTTGGCGGATGGTCCCATGGCGTTGGAAGCCGTGGCGCTGCCTGACATCATTCATTCTGTCGTTAAAATTCATTCTCTACCCGCTAGCGCGCGACAAATGACAACGCATGTTGATCTGCAGGTGGCACATTGCCTGGCGGAGGCCACGCTGCTGCAAAGAGTTATTGATAACCTATACTCGAACGCCGTGAACTACGGTAGCGAATCCGGTAACATCTGGCTGCAGAGCCAGCAGAAAGGCAACCAGGTGTGGATAGAGGTGGCTAATACGGGCACACCGATTCCGGTTGAAGAACAGGCGATGATCTTTGAACCCTTTTATCAGGGTAGCCAGCAACGCAAAGGACCTGTTAAGGGGAGCGGGCTGGGTTTAAGTATCGCCAAAGATTGCTTGCGCAGGATGCAAGGCGATTTGCAATTGGTGACGCGCAAGGATGCTGATGTCTGTTTTCGTATCATTTTGACTACCAGCGCCGGGAATGCCTGATTAATGAAACACGCTTTAGTGAAAATTTTCGGTTGCGCGCTGATGGCGTTAGGCCTCAGTGCCTGCCAAACCCCTTCATCGAGCATCACATTACATGATGGCAGCAACCTGGCTGAGCCGGAGGTGCGCCTGCCTGATTATCTCGCAACCGATTGTCAAAATGTCTGGAAGATTGAAACCCCAGCAGCCATGAGCAATCCACTGTACTGGCAGCGCGCTATCGACTGCGCAGAGCGCCTGGCACCCGCTGAAGCGCGGGCTGAAGCACGTCGCTGGCCAGCGCAAGGGTGGGCGAGGGCCTACAAACAAGGCATCTTGCTGGCAAACGGCAACGTGACGCCAATTGAGCGCCGCCAATATCTGGATACGTTGGACGGTTTTAGCGCAGCGTATCCCACTGCAGTTCGCCCGCTATTACAGCTATGGCGCAGCAACCAGGCGGCGCAATTAGAGCTGAGTGGTGAACGTAGCCGCTATGCCGCGTTGCAGCAGAGCAATGATGCTGAACTCGATAGCTTGCGACAGCAGCAGACTAAACTGCGTCAGTCGTTGGAGGACACCCAGCGTAAACTTGAGCGTCTAACGGACATTGAACGTCAGCTGTCATCGCGAAAAGCCCCTGATAGCAGTGACGCATCGCACGGTGCCAGCGATGCACAAAGCGAGGATCAGTAACCATGAAACAATCCGCACGTTTACTGTTGGTCGATGACGACCCAAGTTTGCTTAAGCTGCTCGGTATGCGCCTGAGCAGTGAGGGTTACCAGGTGGCGACCGCCGAAAGTGGTCCAGAAGCGCTGCGCCATTTGCAAAAAGAGAAAGCGGATTTAGTCATCAGCGATCTACGCATGGATGAAATGGATGGTCTGGCGTTGTTTGGTGAAATTCAGAAACGCCATGCTGGTTTGCCGGTGATCATCCTGACTGCACATGGCTCCATTCCTGAAGCCGTATCGGCAACGCAGCAGGGCGTGTTCAGCTTCCTGACGAAACCGGTGGATCGTGACGCGCTATATAAAGCGATAGATGAAGCTTTGGCCCAGCGAGCCCCTATTAGCGATGATGCCTGGCGCGAGGCGGTTGTGACGCGCAATCCACTGATGTTGCGCTTGCTTGAGCAAGCCCACATGGTGGCACAATCCGATGTCAGCGTGCTGATCAACGGCCAAAGCGGTACAGGCAAAGAAGTGCTGGCCCAAGCGATTCATGCCGCCAGCCCGCGCGCAAAGAAAGCGTTTATCGCTATCAACTGTGGTGCATTGCCCGAGCAGTTGTTGGAATCGGAGCTGTTTGGCCATGCCAAAGGGGCTTTCACTGGAGCGGTCAGTGCACGTGAAGGGCTGTTCCAGGCGGCAGAGGGAGGCACACTGTTCCTCGATGAGATTGGCGATATGCCGCAGGCGTTGCAGGTAAAGCTATTGCGTGTCTTGCAGGAGCGTAAAGTTCGTCCGCTGGGCAGCAACCGTGACGTTGATATCAACGTGCGTATCATCTCGGCCACCCATCGTGATCTGCCAAAAGCGATGGAGAAGAAGAGTTTTCGCGAAGATCTCTACTACCGACTTAACGTGGTAACTCTGAAGATCCCCGCCTTACACGAGCGCGCTGAAGATATTCCGTTGTTGGCGAATCATCTGTTACGGCAGTCTGCTGAGCGGCATAAACCTTTTGTTCGCAGCTTCTCAGTGGATGCCATGAAACGTTTAGTGGGGGCAAGCTGGCCGGGCAATGTGCGCCAACTGGTCAATGTGATTGAGCAATGTGTCGCGCTCAGTACTTCTCCGGTCATCAGCGAAGCGCTGGTTGAACAAGCGCTGGCGGGAGAAAATACCGCATTGCCGACGTTCGTGGAGGCACGTAATCAGTTTGAACTGAATTATTTGCGTAAGTTACTGCAGATGACCAAAGGAAATGTTACGAACGCCGCGCGTCTGGCTGGACGTAACCGTACTGAATTCTATAAGCTGCTGTCACGCCATGAGCTAGACGCCAGCGAATTTAAAGAGTAGTTTGCTGCGGCATATTTATTCATCAACTGACTACCCTAAATCATTCGAGTTGCAACAAGGCAGCAAACGAGAACCCCGAGAAGCTTAGAGAAGTGACTCGGGTGAAAGAGAGCAGCCAATGCACCTGCAACTTGAAGTAGGACGGGTATATACTCACTGTATCCGTCCATCATGGAGGGAGTGAAAAAAGGATCTGTCATGAAAAAGATCGATGCAATTATTAAACCATTCAAACTCGATGATGTTCGCGAAGCGTTAGCGGAAGTCGGCATCACCGGGATGACAGTCAGTGAAGTGAAGGGCTTTGGTCGTCAGAAAGGCCACACTGAGCTGTACCGCGGCGCGGAGTACATGGTCGATTTTCTGCCAAAAGTGAAAATCGAAATGGTCGTCGGTGATGATATCGTCGACACCTGCGTTGAAGCGATTATGAAAACTGCACAGACCGGTAAGATCGGCGACGGCAAAATCTTCGTCTTTGATGTGGCGCGCGTTGTCCGCATTCGTACCGGTGAAGAGGACGAAGAGGCTATCTAAGCCCCTCCATCACCCGCTAAAAGCCTGCACTGCGCAGGCTTTTTTGTTTACAGCACTTTATGTGGACCAAACACCTCATAGTGAATGCGATCGGCAGTGATACCCGCATCAATCAACTGGCGCGCGATAAACTGCATAAATGCGAGTGGACCACATAGCCAGAATTGACGTTCGGGCTGATTTAATTCGCTCGAGACTCGAGCCAGGTCCATCAACCCCTGCGCATCGTAACGGTCATTATCCGTGCTTTCCGGCTGGCGATACCAAATGTGGCTGCTGAAATGCGACAGGCGTGAACCCAAATCCTTCACCTCGTTAGCAAAAGCATGCTGCGAACCATTTTCAGCGGCATGCAGCCAATTAACTGCGCCAGCATGTTGCTGTTCGGCAAGGTTGGCTAGCATCGCCAACATAGGTGTTTGACCGACACCAGCGGAAATCAGGGTGACGGGGGTAGCGGGTTCGGTTTGTAGATAGAAATCACCGGCAGGTGCCGCACACTGGATGATATCACCCACTTTCGCGTTGGCGTGCAGCCAGCCAGAGACGCTGCCGTGTTCTTCGCGCTTCACCGCAATGCGGTAGGACTGACCATTCGGCAAATGCGTCAGGGAATATTGGCGATGTTGGATATTTTCGTTTCCTGCTGGACGCAGGCTGACGGCCAGATATTGCCCTGGTAAGAAATCGGCCACCGGTTGACCGTCGTTGGGTACCAGTTCGAAGCTTTTGATCACCGCGCTTTCCGCGTGGATGGCGCGGATACGGAAATCACGCGGCCCACGCCAGCCACCCGCTTTCTCTTCAGAGGCTTGATAAATCGCCTCTTCACGTTGAATAAACACATTAGCCAGCACCCCGTAGGCTTTACCCCAAGCTTCAAGGACCTCATCACCGGGGTTAAGCAGCTCTTTGATGGTCGCCAGCAGCGTTTCCCCCACGACCGCATACTGTGCGGGTTGAATATTCAGACTGGTGTGCTTCTGCGCAATTTTCTCTACCGCAGGCAGCAACACCGCCAGATTTTCCAGGTTACTGCCGTAGGCCACAATGGCATTAAACAGGGCTTCACGCTGATTGCCACTACGCTGATTGTTCATGTTAAACACGTCTTTAAGCTCAGGATGCTGAGTCAATAAACGCTGATAAAAGTGGCCAGTAAGTTCAGGCCCAACCTGAGCAATGGCAGGCAATGAAGATTTTACGGTAGCGATTGTTTGCGCATCGAGCATGGTGAATTCCTCACAGTGATTTTAAACATGTATTTTAAATGCATCTTATGATCGTTCACCTTGCCTGTAAATCCCCCGTTTTGTTTGCGGGTAAAGCGATAAAGCTGGAATCTGGCCCACAAACCTGAAAAGTTTTCTCCTTCAGATTGAAGGAATATCCTGTTTTACAAGCTTGCAAAAAAGCGTAAAAAACCCGTTCCAGCGCCATGCCAATCGTTTGCGTAAAAAGAGCGGATTGACGCTACCGTCACCTGACAAAACCGTTTACACTGTTGGCCTTCGCCCCCTAGCCGGGGCCTAAACTGCCGTTAAAAAAGTTAGCTAGTCAGGAGATGCCGGATGTTAAAGCGTGATATGAACATTGCCGATTATGATGCCGAGTTGTGGCAGGCTATGGAGCAAGAGAAGGTGCGTCAGGAAGAGCACATCGAACTGATTGCTTCTGAAAACTACACCAGCCCACGCGTTATGCAGGCGCAAGGTTCACAGCTCACCAACAAATACGCGGAAGGGTATCCGGGCAAACGCTACTACGGCGGATGTGAATATGTTGATATCGTTGAGCAGTTGGCTATCGACCGCGCTAAAGCGTTGTTCGGCGCAGACTTTGCTAACGTGCAGCCGCACTCTGGTTCTCAGGCTAACTTCGCGGTTTATACTGCGCTGCTGCAGCCGGGTGACACCATTCTGGGTATGAACCTGGCGCACGGTGGTCACCTGACCCACGGTTCTCCGGTTAACCTGTCAGGCAAACTGTACAACGTTATCCCTTACGGCATCGATGAAACAGGCAAAATTAACTACGACGAACTGGCTGAGCTGGCGAAAACCCATAAGCCAAAAATGATCGTAGGCGGTTTCTCTGCGTATTCAGGCGTGTGTGACTGGGCAAAAATGCGTGAGATCGCTGACAGCGTTGGCGCGTACCTGTTCGTTGATATGGCACACGTTGCGGGTCTGATCGCTGCGGATGTTTATCCAAACCCAGTTCCTCATGCGCACATCGTGACATCAACCACCCACAAAACCCTGGCGGGTCCACGTGGCGGCTTGATTCTGGCGAAAAACGGCGACGAAGATCTGTACAAAAAACTGAACTCTGCGGTGTTCCCGGGTGGTCAGGGTGGTCCTTTGATGCACGTGATCGCCGGCAAAGCCGTCGCTTTCAAAGAAGCGATGGAGCCAGAGTTCAAAGCTTACCAGCAGCAAGTGGCTAAAAACGCAAAAGCGATGGTTGAAGTACTGTTGGAGCGTGGCTACAACATCGTTTCAGGCGGAACCTATAACCATCTGTTCCTGATCGATCTGGTGAGCAAAAACCTGACCGGTAAAGAAGCCGATGCCGCACTGGGTCGTGCCAATATCACCGTGAACAAAAACAGCGTACCGAACGATCCTAAGAGCCCATTCGTGACCTCTGGTGTGCGTATTGGTACCCCAGCAGTGACCCGTCGTGGCTTCAAAGAAGCAGAAGTCCGCGAACTGGCTGGCTGGATTGCTGACGTGTTGGATAACATCAACGACGAAGCAACCATTGAACGCACCAAGCAAAAAGTCCTCGATATCTGTGCGCGTCTGCCAGTTTATGCCTGATTTGGCATCACTCTGATGTGACAAAAAAAGGATGGCGATGGCCATCCTTTTTTATGCGCGTGACCGATCCTAATTTATGCGTGTGACCGATCCTAAATAGCGTCAACACAGTTTACTCGTACACAGGAATGTGTGCATAACCAGCAAGTTAAACGTACACATTGTGACTAGGCGCATCTTGTTATTGCGGCGTCTTTTAACCTCTTCCAATGCGAAGCTTGTCGCATAACAAAAGATATTCCCCGACCTTTCATTTCACTTTTGCTCAAGCCTCTGACAAAGTAGCGGCCCAATGGGCTGCGGGCGCAGCGACATGCCTGCGGGAGGCAACATGACCATCGGATCGGCCAGATGGCTGGGACTTAGCTACTTCACCTATTTCTTCTGTTACGGCATCTATTTACCTTTTTGGAGCGTTTGGCTGAAAGGTATTGGCTTAGATGCGGAAAAAATCGGCCTGCTGCTCGGATGCGGTATGGTGGCACGATTCGTTGGCAGCTTGCTGATTGCCTCACAGGTAAAAAATCCCTCACAGTTGATTCTGGCACTGCGTCTGCTGGCGTTGATGACGTGTTTCTTTGCCATAGGCTTCTGGTTTGGCGGTCAGTGGTTATGGCTCTTGTTGGTGATGGTGGGCTTTAATCTGTTCTTCTCGCCACTGGTCCCGTTAAGCGATGCGCTAGCCGCAACCTGGACACAGCAAATTGGACTGGCCTATGGTCCGGTGCGGTTATGGGGATCGCTGGCCTTTGTCATCAGCTCTGCGCTGACGGGGATGCTGGTCAGCGCATGGTCTTCGCAGGCGATTCTGACGTTATTGAGTGTCGGCGTGTTGATCATGCTAAGCGGCATGATGCTGACGCCAAAAACGCAGCCTCAGGGAGATGCACGGCAGGGGGCCAGTGAAGGTGGGTGGGCGGCCTGGCTCGATTTGCTACGTGAAAATGCCGTGTGGCGTTTCATGCTGTGTGTAACCTTGATGCAAGGTGCTCACGCAGCCTATTACAGCTTCAGTGCGATTTGGTGGCAGGAGGCGGGCTATTCCGCTTCGGTGATTGGTTATCTATGGTCGTTGGGGGTGGTGGCAGAAATTGTTATCTTTGCCCTCAGTAATCGTTTGTTCCGTCGCTGGAGTGCACGTGATTTGTTGCTGCTCTCCTGCGTCTGTGCCTTGGTGCGCTGGGTGATGTTGGGTTCCAGTACGGCCTTACCCTTATTGATTGCCGCACAGATTCTGCACTGTGGCAGCTTTACCGTGTGCCACCTGGCGGCCATGCGCTTTATCGCATCTCGTCAGGGAGCAGAAGTGATTCGTTTGCAGTCGCTCTATTCGGCATTGGCGATGGGCGGCGGGATTGCGGTAATGACAATGATCTCCGGTGTGCTGTTCACTCACTTGCAGGGACATCTTTTCTGGGTGATGGCGCTGGTGGCGCTTCCGGCATTGTTCCTGCGCCCGCGGGCTGCTTAAGCTTCTAACAGCTGGCGAATACGCTGCTGCTGATGATAACTGAGTGGTAGTTCAGCATGTATCAGCGGGGGTGAAAACAGCGGTAGTGACGTCGCGTAAGGAGTGATGACCAGCGCGACATCGCGCGGGGCACCTTCACGCTGGAAATGCAGCATGTCCTGATAGGTGATATTGATCGGCAGCAGCGTCATCTCGCGGATCTGCTGCTCCAGCAATTGTTCCAGCGCAGCATCTGCGCCCGTTAACAACAGCACCTGCTTTTCCTGCAATGCGCTCTCCTGCATCAACCATGCACCAAACAGCACAGCCACTAAACTTACTTCCTCGGCACTGAATTGTGTGCCGAAATCACTGCTGAAGTGATACAAAGCGCGTTCGGTGGTGCGTAGGAGACGTGGGTAAAGCCGCGCCACATCCAGCGCGACACTGTTATCAATGCCGATAGAAAAATGGCTGCGATCAAGCGCCTGCGCCAGATGCGTAAACAGCTGTAATTTCAGCTGATGTTGATTCTTAATGCGCGTTTGAGCCAGCTGCTCGAAGCGGGCAATCAGCGCTTCCACCGCCATCATTAACTTTTGAGCCTGCTCATCATCTTCGAGTTGATGTCCATCTGGGGCATGGATCAAGCTGAACAGCAGCGTCCAAAAGTCAGTTTCGCTGACATCTGGCACGATATGGCAGCGTTTCTGCCAGTGGTGAATCACATCATCCGCTGTACCGCGCTCGATTTTCACTGCCAACCATGCGCGCTGCGCGTCGTTAAAGAGGGCGCTTTGGCGTTGGCACAACGCATATTTCATAAAGATTTGCAGGAACAAGCGGTCACGCGGGCTGAAGTCACGTGCCAGCTTAAGGCTACAGTGCTGAATCAGTGCCTGCAGATTGGTCTCATCCCACAGGGCTTTTTCGATATTGAGAACTTTAAGCCGCTGACGCAGCACCGGGGCAAAATTTTCGCAGACGAAATCCTGCGACAAGCGCAGCGCGCGTCGCAGCCAGTGAAGTAAGCAGAGCCGCCTGTCCAGTTCCGTCCCGTGTATGCGAAAGCTGCCATCGACCATCTGGTGTAGTTCCAGTTGATGGAAGCGCTGTATCTCATCACCGACATCCGCGATATCCTGTCTGGCAACGGCAGGAACGACGCCATTTAACTGGCAGAGTTTTTCAAGCGTTAGCGCGGGAGCGGGTAGAAACAGCAGCAATAGCAGATGGCAACGACGCTGGGAGCGGCTGAAGAGTGGTGCAGATGAAGGTGCAGAACTCATCAATAGAATTACCCGCAGGTCATTTTTGAGCTAAGAATAGCTAACTCCGCGCGGTAACCCTTCACTTTGTCGTGACTTTTGCTCAGAGCTTTTAGGCGGGTCACAGTTTTTCTGGACCAGTATAATCTTCACTTGAGAATTGTTACTTTATAACACATGAAAATTGCGCTCATTACTTTTACGCTGTTGTTTAGCACGCTGGCTTGGTCCCATCCACACAGCTTTATTGATATGAAAACCGAATTTATCAGTGACAACCAACATCTGACGGGCATGAAGATGGTGTGGACCATGGATGAAATTACCTCGGCCGATCTGCTTTACGATGCGGGCAAGGCAAAACCGGGTGATGTGGTATGGAAAAAGCTGGCCGCTCAGGTGATGGCAAATGTGTTAGGGCAGCACTACTTCTCAGAAGTGTGGCAGGACAAAACGCGGGTGAAGTTTCTGAATTTACCCAAAGAGTACAACCTGTCGCGCAACGGCAATAAAGCGGTACTGGAATTTATTGTGCCCTTTGGTGAGCTGCAGTTGTTAAGCGCCAAACAGTATCGCATCCAGACTTTTGACCCGAGCTATTTTGTTGATATGTATTACGATAACCCACAGGCATTAACCATGGATGAGACCGTGAAAGCGCATTGCCAGATTGACTTACATACCCCGAAGCCAGATGACTCGCTCAAACAATACGCGCTGTCGCTGGATAAAGCCGATGCACCATCGGAAGATATGGATCTGGGTCAGCAGTTTGCACAGACGGTCACCCTCACATGTCATTAATTTCTTTGCCATCCCGTTCACGCCGCTTATGGCCACTGTGGTTATTGGCGCTAGTGATGTTGGCTGCGGGTATGACCTTGTGGCAACACTGGTCACAAATCTTGCTGCAGAGTGTGCTGTGGCAGAAAGTCCTAAACCGAGAGATGACACAGTTGCTGCAGCAGGTTGCAGAACAACCTTTGCAAGCGGGCGTAACATTGATGCTCTTCAGCCTCGCTTATGGCGTACTGCATGCACTGGGTCCGGGTCATGGCAAAGTGGTCATCAGTACTTTTCTGGCGACCCATCCGACTAAGCTGAAAACCAGTATGAAGTTGACGCTGCTGGCCGCACTGTTGCAAGGCGGCGTGGCGATTGGCTTAGTGACCGTGACGCTGGTGGTGTTGCAAACGTCATCCCGCCAGATGCACCTTGGAAGCTATTGGCTGGAGAAGGGCAGTTATTTACTGGTGATGGCGCTAGGTGTCTGGGTGGGCTGGCGCGCACTGCGTGCGCTCTATCAGGCGCTACGTCCCGTTGCACAGAAACTGCAGATTCATGCTATTCGCCCGCATCATCAGCACCATGCGGATTGCGGATGTGGTCATGCCCATCTGCCAAGTGCGGAACAAATGGAGCAAGCGGTGAGTGGCAAAACCCAGGCGTTGGTGGTGTTTTCCATGGGCATGCGTCCCTGCTCTGGCGCAATTATGATGTTGCTGTTTGCCAAAGTGATTGGTGTCTATGCGTGGGGCGTGGCATCGGCGATTGTCATGGCCGCGGGGACAGCCGTCACGGTGTCAGCGATGGGGTTGCTGGTACAACGATCGCGTCGATTGGCCGAAAGACTGGGGTCGGCTAACAGCGATACGCGCATGGCCAAGATTGTCATGCCTGCATTGGGATTACTCGGAGGGTGCGTGCTGGTTCTGGCAGGATGGTTACTATGGCAAAGCGCTCAACCCATGATGAGTAGCGGTTTACGTCCGTTTTAACGGCGAAAAAAAGGCGGATAGGATATCCGCCTTTTTTATGCTTAGCGCTTCAGCGCTTCGCTCAGTTCTTCACGCATGGTTGCCAGCATCGCTTTCACAACGCGTGGGTTACCAGCGACGAGGTTACCGGACAGTATGTAACCATGGTTGCCGGTGAAGTCAGTGACCAGACCGCCCGCTTCACGTACCAGCAGTTCGCCCGCAGCAAAATCCCATGGCTTCAGGCCGATCTCAAAGAAACCGTCCACGCGGCCAGCCGCCACGTACGCCAGATCCAGCGCAGCAGAGCCGGTGCGACGGAAATCTGCACACTGAGTGAACAGTTTGCCAACGATGTTGATGTAAGGGGTAGCGTGCTGTTTCAGCTTGAACGGGAAGCCGGTCGCCAGGATGGTGCCATCGAGGTCACGTGCGGTGCTGCCACGCAGACGGTAGCCATTCAGCTGTGCGCCCTGACCGCGTACAGCGGTGAACAGTTCGTTGCGCATTGGATCGTAAACCACCGCCACTTCGGTGCGGCCTTTGATGCGCACAGCGATAGAAACAGAGAAGTGGGGTAAACGTTTGATGAAGTTGGTGGTGCCATCCAGCGGATCGATTACCCATTGAATGTCCTGATCATCGCCCGCCAGTTCACCGCTTTCTTCGGTGATGATGGAGTGTTGCGGGTAGGATTTACGAATTACTTCGATAATCAGACGTTCTGCGTCACGGTCAACATTGGTAACGAAGTCGTTGCTGCCTTTCTGGCTGGCTTCGACTGCGTCCGGGGTTTCATAATTCTTGGCAATTAAATTTCCGGCCTTGCGCGCTGCGCGCACGGCGATGTTGAGCATCGGATGCATCGGTATCTCTCGCTGGATGTTAAAGAACGGGGAAAACGGCGCGGAGTATATCAGCGCGTTCAGCAAATGTCCTACTTTTATGTTAGGATGCGCGCCATCATTTTCTCACCTGCTCACTAATATGCTGCATAACATCCGAATCGTACTGGTAGAAACCTCGCACACTGGCAACATGGGTTCTGTGGCCCGTGCCATGAAAACCATGGGCTTAACCAACCTTTATCTGGTCAATCCGCTGGTGAAGCCTGATTCACAAGCTATCTCTCTTGCTGCGGGTGCCAGCGATGTGATTGGTGAGGCAAAAATTGTTGATACGCTGGATGAGGCTATCGCCGGTTGTAGTTTAGTGGTGGGCACCAGCGCACGTTCACGTTCACTCCCATGGCCAATGCTTGATTCTCGCGAGTGCGGTATCAAAAGCGTGGAAGAGGGCCAGCAGGCACCGGTTGCCTTAGTCTTTGGTCGTGAACGCGTTGGCCTGACCAATGAAGAGTTGCAGAAGTGCCACTATCACGTGGCGATTCAGGCTAACCCAGAATACAGCTCACTGAATCTGGCCATGGCGGTGCAGATCATCGCTTACGAAGTGCGTATGGCATGGCTGGAGGCGCAGGAAAAGGCCGACCCTCAGCCGCAAGAAGAAGAGTCCCCTTATCCTTTGGTGGACGATCTGGAGCGCTTCTATCAGCACATTGAAAAGATGATGTTGGACAGCGGCTTTATCCGTGAAGGTACGCCAAGCCAGGTGATGAGCAAACTGCGACGTCTCTATACCCGTGCGCGCCCTGAACGTGATGAATTGAACATTCTGCGTGGCATGCTGGCGTCGTTCCAAAAGCCTAAAGGTGATAAGGGTAATAGTTGAGTAAAATAGTTGGTTAAATAGTTGAGTAAATTACTTGGTTAAATAGTTGACCGTTTTACTCAGGAATGGCAGACTGGCGTCAATTCATCAGATAGCCCGCCGATACCCGGACGGACGCTTACGAGGTTGTATGCTATGAGACTGACATCCAAAGGACGTTATGCCGTAACCGCTATGCTGGACGTTGCACTGCACTCTAATGAGGGCCCAGTGCCGCTGGCTGATATTTCTGAGCGTCAGGGCATTTCGCTCTCCTATCTGGAGCAGTTATTCTCGCGTTTACGTAAGCACGGTTTAGTCGCCAGCGTCCGTGGTCCAGGCGGTGGTTATCTGTTAGGTAAAGCCTCTGATGCCATTGCGGTTGGTGCAGTGATTACCGCTGTTGACGAATCCGTTGATGCCACCAAGTGCCAGGGAAAAGAAGGCTGCCAAGGTGGCGAGCGCTGCCTGACTCACGTTCTGTGGCGTGACCTGAGCGAGCGTATCAGCGAATTCCTCAACAACATCACGTTGGCTGAGCTGGTAAACAACCAAGAGATTCTGGATGTGGCCGATCGCCAAAATATGGCTGATAACCGTCGCTTCCAGCAGCACCGTATGCAGGACACCATCAACGTCAATCTGCGTGCTTAATCCCGTCTGATCCCCAATCCGTCACGCTTCAAACTGTCCCCAGCCACTTACTCAGGTAAGCGCCTGGGGAATCAGCCACTTGCTGCCTTACTGCATCTTCGAGCATGACGGGTTTAAACTGTAGCGACCGAATCGTGCTATAAAGTCGTATGATTTTTTATACGGAGTTTTAGCGCAATGAAATTACCGATCTACCTGGATTATGCAGCGACGACGCCTGCCGATCCGCGTGTTGCCACCAAAATGATGCAGTTCCTTACTTTGGATGGCACCTTCGGTAACCCCGCTTCCCGTTCTCACCGTTTTGGCTGGCAGGCTGAAGAAGCCGTTGATGTGGCACGCAATCAAATTGCTGAGCTGGTCAACGCCGATCCGCGTGAAATTGTCTTTACCTCAGGCGCAACAGAAGCTGACAACCTCGCCATTAAAGGTGCGGCCCAGTTCCATCAAGCGCGTGGCAAACACGTCATTACCAGTCAAACCGAGCATAAAGCAGTGCTGGACAGTTGCCAGCAACTGGAGCGTGAAGGTTTCGACGTCACCTATCTGCAACCCGGCAGTGATGGCATTGTCACGCCCGCGATGCTGGAAGCTGCGCTGCGCGATGACACCGTGCTGGTTTCTCTGATGCATGTGAACAACGAAACCGGCGTGGTACAGGATATCGCAGCGTTCGGCGCATTGTGCCGCGCGCGTGACATTCTGTTCCACGTGGATGCCACTCAAAGTGTGGGTAAGTTGCCGATTGATGTCAGCCAACTGCCCGTGGATTTGATGTCGTTCTCGGCGCATAAGATTTACGGCCCAAAAGGTATTGGTGCGCTGTGGGTTCGTCGTAAACCTAAATTACAGATTGATGCTCAGATGCATGGTGGCGGCCATGAACGCGGTATGCGTTCCGGAACCTTGCCGGTGCACCAGATCGTCGGTATGGGCGAGGCGTATCGTATCGCTCGTGAAGAGATGAGCAGTGAAATGGCGCGTCTTGCGGCATTGCGCCAGCGTCTGTGGCAAGGTATCAGCCAACTGACTGATGTAAACATCAACGGTTCGCTGGAGCAGGGCGCACCGAACATTCTTAACCTCAGTTTTGCTCAGGTTGATGGTGAATCGCTGATTATGGCGCTGAAAGATTTGGCGCTGTCGTCCGGTTCTGCCTGCACCTCGGCCAGTCTTGAACCCTCTTATGTGCTGCGTGCCATGGGCGTAGAGCAGGAGCTGGCACACAGCTCTCTACGCTTCTCACTGGGACGTTTCACCACAGAAGAGGAAATTGATTACGCCATTGAGCTGGTCAACAAAGCGGTCAGTCGTTTGCGGGCACTTTCGCCCGCGACATCCCGCTAATTCATGCACCCCTTGCGCCGGTTCTGGCGCAAGGTGACACCTAATGCAAACGGAGCCACGCGATGACAACACAACCGATGACAATTACGCTCAGCTCCCAGGCCGCTGATGCGCGCTGGGGTGAAAAAGCACTGCTGAGCAGCACTGAAAATGGCATGACGATTCACCTGACTGGCGCAGATGCGCTGATGAGCATCCAGCGCGCGGGGCGCAAGCTGGACGGTCAGGGTATTCGCCATGTTGCACTGAGTGGCGATGACTGGGATCTGGAGAAGTGCTGGGCTTTCTGGCAAGGCTATCGCAGCCCAAAAGGCAAACGCCAGGTGGCGTGGCCAGCACTCAGCGAAAATGATCAGGTAGAATTTGATCGTCGCCTGAAGATCGTTGATTGGGTGCGCGACACCATCAACCTGCCAGCGGAAGATCTTAGCCCAGAACAGCTGGCGCACAGTGCGGTTGATCTGATCAATGACGTCGGCGGCGATGCCGTCAGCTATCGCATTACCAAAGGCGAAGATCTGCGCGAGCAAGGTTATGCCGGTATTCATACCGTAGGCCGTGGATCAACGCGCGCGCCGGTGCTGTTAGCACTCGACTTTAACCCAACAGGCGATGAAAACGCGCCGGTTTATGCCTGTCTGGTTGGCAAAGGTATCACCTTTGATACTGGCGGCTACAGCATGAAACAGAGCGCCTTTATGGACTCGATGAAATCCGATATGGGCGGAGCCGCAACTGTCACGGGTGCGCTGGCACTGGCGATTTCTCGCGGCCTGACCAAACGTGTAAAACTCTTCCTGTGTTGTGCTGACAACATGGTCAGCGGTAACGCGTTCCGTCTTGGCGATATTATTCGCTATCGTAATGGCAAAACCGTTGAAGTGATGAACACCGATGCCGAAGGGCGTCTGGTGCTGGCGGATGGTCTGATTGACGCCAGCGAGCAGAATCCAGAGTTGCTGATTGATGCGGCGACCTTGACCGGTGCGGCGAAAACCGCGTTGGGTAACGATTACCACGCGCTATTTACCTTTGATGATGTGTTGGCGGAATCGCTGTTAGGCAGTGCAACCGGTGAAAACGAAGCTTTCTGGCGTCTGCCTCTGGCGGAGTTCCATCGTGGCCATCTGCCCTCTAACTTTGCCGATCTGAACAACATCGCCAGCCCAGCCCATGCGGCGGGTGCCAGCAGTGCGGCTGCTTTCCTCTCGTATTTCGTGAGCAAGTATCAGCAGGGCTGGCTGCACATTGACTGCTCAGCGACCTATCGCAAAAGTGCGGTGGATCAGTGGTCTGCCGGTGCGACCGGTCTTGGCGTGCGTACCATCGCCAATCTGTTACTGAAATAAGGCCGGTGCGCATAAATGCGCACCCTACGTCAGATCGGCAATCCTTCGCACCCTACATCATTACTGTGTAGGGCCGCGATTTAGCCGCATCCTTCGTCAATATGGCGTAGGGCCGTGAATCATTCGCACCATTCATCAGTATTGTGTAGGGTCGCGATT
>NZ_MLFR01000026.1 GCF_002095475.1 Pantoea rwandensis | reverse complement strand
ATTTTTCATCTGGCGGGATGAATTTCTTCACTCCCTGCTGAGCCGTCTGCGTTGCCGCTTTGCCGTCTCAGTGGTGGCGCAGTATAGGGATTTCTTCAGGGCTGACAAGTGCTAATTTAAAGTTTTTGCACGACCGCTCACTCTTTAACCCAAACGTTGCAAAATCGACCTAAATCTTGTGATGAGCAATAAAAAACGGGCCCTTAGGCCCGTTAAAGTCACATCGCATTACTGATGCGCGACGATGACATCGTCTTTAACATCCATTTCAATGGTTTTACCCGGGACAAATGCGCCAGAAAGAATCTTCTGCGCCAGCGGGTTTTCAATTTGCTGCTGAATAGCCCGTTTCAATGGGCGCGCACCATATACCGGATCGTAGCCATTCTCGCCTAACAGTTTCAGCGCTGCATCCGTGATATGCAATTGGTAGCCACGTTCATCCAGACGTTTATACAACCGCTGCAACTGAATCTGCGCGATTGAGGCAATGTGCTGTTCGCCGAGCGGATGGAACACCACCACCTCATCAATACGGTTAATAAACTCTGGACGGAAGTGCGAACCAACCACCGTCATCACCATATCTTTCATTTCCGGATAGTCCAATGCACCAAAACGTTCCTGGATCAGATCAGACCCAAGGTTAGACGTCATGATCACGACTGTATTACGGAAATCTACCGTTCTTCCCTGGCCATCGGTTAAACGCCCATCATCCAGCACCTGCAACAGGATATTGAACACATCCGGATGAGCCTTCTCAACTTCATCCAGCAGGATGACTGAATAAGGACGACGACGAACCGCCTCGGTCAAGTAACCCCCTTCCTCGTAACCGACATAACCCGGAGGTGCACCAACTAAACGCGACACCGAGTGTTTTTCCATAAACTCGGACATATCGATACGCACCATGGCATCGTCGCTGTCGAACAGGAAGTTAGCCAACGCCTTGCTCAGCTCGGTTTTACCGACACCGGTGGGTCCAAGGAACAGGAACGAACCAATTGGACGATTGGGATCGGACAAGCCTGCGCGACTACGGCGAATCGCATTCGATACCGCCTCGACCGCTTCGTTCTGACCAATCACGCGCGCATGCAGCTCTTGCTCCATTCGCAGCAGTTTATCGCGTTCACCTTCCATCATTCGTGCCACTGGAATGCCAGTCCAACGCGCCAACACGTCGGCAATTTCCACATCTGTTACGCGGTTACGTAACAGCTTCATGGTTTTACCTTCAGACTGCGTCGCAATGGTGAGCTGCTTTTCCAACTCTGGAATTTTTCCGTATTGCAGTTCGGACATTTGGCCCAAATCGCCAACACGTCGCGCCTGTTCCATCGCCAGACGAGCCTGCTCCAGTTCCGCCTTGATGTTCTGTGTACCGGTTAAAGAGGCTTTTTCCGCTTTCCACTCTTCTTCGAGCTCGGCATATTCACGCTCTTTCTGATCGAGTTCCGTTTCCAGCATCTCCAGACGTTTAATGCTGGCATCGTCCGATTCTTTCTTCAGCGCCTGCTGCTCCAGCTTTAACTGGATAATGCGGCGTTCCAGACGATCGAGCGACTCCGGTTTCGAGTCCATCTGCAAACGGATGCTTGAAGCCGCCTCATCGATCAAGTCAATGGCCTTATCTGGCAACTGGCGATCGGAGATATAGCGATGCGACAATGTTGCCGCAGCCACAATCGCCGGGTCCGTAATCTGCACATGGTGATGCAACTCATAACGCTCTTTCAGCCCACGCAGAATAGCAATGGTGTCTTCCACACTCGGCTCAGCCACAAAGACTTTCTGGAAACGACGTTCCAGCGCCGCATCTTTTTCGATGAACTGACGATATTCATTCAGCGTGGTAGCCCCGACGCAATGCAATTCACCGCGCGCTAATGCCGGTTTCAGCATATTACCGGCATCCATCGCACCATCGGCTTTACCCGCGCCTACCATGGTATGCAGTTCGTCGATAAACAGAATGACGTTGCCTTCCTGTTTTGCCAGATCGCTCAGTACACCTTTCAGGCGCTCTTCGAATTCACCGCGATATTTAGCGCCCGCCACCAGCGAACCCATGTCCAGTGCCAACACGCGACGGCCTTTCAGACCTTCTGGCACTTCACCATTAATAATGCGCTGCGCTAACCCTTCGGCAATCGCGGTTTTACCCACGCCGGGCTCCCCAATTAAAACCGGGTTGTTTTTGGTACGGCGCTGCAAAACCTGAATGGTGCGACGAATCTCTTCGTCACGACCAATCACCGGATCTAACTTGCCAAGTTCGGCACGTTCAGTCAGATCGATAGTGTATTTCTTTAAAGCTTGGCGCTGGTCTTCAGCCCCTTGATCGTTCACGTTCTCTCCTCCCCGCAATTGCTCGATGGCCTTAGTGAGTTTTTCGGTGGTTGCACCAGCAGACTTCAATATGTCCGCCAGCGAACCACGAGAGTCGAGGGCCGCCAGAACAAATAATTCAGATGATATAAAGTTGTCGCCGCGCTTTTGCGCGAGTTTGTCGCACAGATTCAGAACCCGAATGAGATCGGCTGAAGACTGTACATCGCCATCCGTACCTTCCACCTGCGGCAGCCGGTTGATAGCTTGTTCGATACTGGTACGCAGACCAGCCACATCGGCACCTGCTGCGCTAAGCAATGGACGCACCGATCCGCCTTCCTGATTGAGCAACGCGCTCATCAAATGAAGAGGTTCAATGAATTGATTGTCGTGTCCCAGGGCAAGGGACTGAGCATCGGCAAGGGCCAACTGGAATTTATTAGTAAGACGATCCAGACGCATGATTCCTCCAATACAGGTCAAAATGCTACTGGAGATTAAATGAGGTCATCCCTCAAATATTTCAAGGTTAATGACCTGTATTGCGAACAAAAAATACGCTACTGGATCGTCTTGCGGCCTAAGACTATCTCAGCCAAATCAAAGTTGCCATACGCCCGGTGATTCCATCGCGTCGGTAGGAGAAAAAATCAGCGGCTTCGGTGAAGGTGCAACGCTGAGAACCACTGATAGAATGCACTCCGGCGGCCTGAAGTCGCTGACGCGCTAACTGCCAGATATCCGCAAAATATTTGTCGCCTACTGGACGAAAAGCCGCATCGGCTTGTGCATCGTGTGCCATGAAGGCTTCACGCACCTCTGCACCGACTTCAAATGCCTGAGGGCCGATGGCGGGTCCAAGCCAGACGTGGATCTCACTGGCCGGAGATTGAAACTGCCGCAACGTCTGTTCAAGCACCCCGTTGCAAAGCCCACGCCAGCCAGCGTGTGCAGCAGCAATTTCATGACCATCATAACTGCAGAACAACACCGGCAAGCAATCCGCAGTCATGACAGCGCAAACCACGTCGGTTTCCCGGGTTATAGCAGCATCTGCATTGGGTATCAGCGCGTCAGCCGGTAAACGAATGACATCCTGCCCATGCACCTGATTAAGCCACTGCGGCATTGCTGGCAGCAGCTTATCCCGCAAATGCTGACGGTTTTGCAGGACATGCGTTTCTGCATCGCCAACGTGTGCCCCAAGATTCAGCGAATCCCAGGGCGCAGCGCTAACACCGCCATGACGCAAGGTGGAACATGCCTGAACGCGCTGCGGAGCAGGCCAGTCAGGAATGATCCATTCACTCATAGCCAATCCATTTGGTCGCGGAACTCATGCGTGTCAGCTTTCAACGCATCGATCAGATCAACCATGTCTTGCGGCAACGGCGCATGCCATTCCATCTCAATCCCGGTAATGGGATGGTAGAGACGCAGCATGGTGGCATGCAGAGCCTGACGGTCGAAACCACGTAGTGTCGCGATGAACGCATCCGATGCACCTTTAGGCGGACGCGGACGACCACCGTATAGCGGATCACCCACTAAGGGATGATTGATATGCGCCATGTGAACACGAATCTGGTGAGTACGGCCGGTTTCCAGACGCAAGCGCAAGCGCGTATGCGCACGGAAATGCTCCATGATGCGGTAATGCGTAGTGGCAGGTTTACCCATCGGATGCACCGCCATATGCGTACGCTTGGTGGAGTGACGCGCCATAGGCTCGTTAACCGTGCCGCCCGCAGTCATGGTGCCAATCGCCACCGCTTCATATTCACGTGTGATTTCACGCAGCTGCAGCGTTTCCACCAAGTGTGTTTGCGCCGGAACCGTCTTGGCCACCACCATCAAACCGGTCGTGTCTTTATCAAGGCGATGCACGATGCCTGCACGCGGAACATCAGCGATTGGCGGGTAATGATAAAGCAGCGCGTTTAAAACTGTGCCATCCGGATTACCCGCTCCCGGATGCACCACAAGGCCACGCGGCTTGTTGATCACTAAGATATCGTCATCTTCATAGACGATGTTCAGTGGAATGTTTTGCGCTTCCCAGCGCTGCGCTTCTTCGATTTCAGCATCGATTGACACCAGCTCGCCGCCGAAAACTTTCTCTTTCGGTTTATCGATGATGGTGCCGTTGACGCTGACGCGACGCTCCAGAATCCATTCTTTTATGCGAGAACGTGAATAATCAGGGAACAATTCCGCCAAAGTCTGATCTAAGCGTTGTCCAAGCTGTGCTTCGGACACCGTTGCGGTGAGTTGAACTTGTTGTGCCATATACAGCTTCTTCGTTAACGTTGGGTTTTCACGGCGATGCCGTTTAATATAATGTGCTATCGTACCAGGTCATAATCGGGAGCTAAACGGACAGCTTCCGCTACAACACTTTGAGGATAATCATTTCGTCATGACGCGTATGAAACATCTGGTGGCTGCTGCCACATTGAGCCTGAGCCTGGCTCTGGTGGGTTGTTCCGGCTCATCGGATCCCGTCCCGGACAGCCCGCCGTCTGAAATTTACGCCACAGCCCAGCAAAAGCTGCAGGACGGTAACTTTAAA
This sequence comes from Pantoea rwandensis, assembly GCF_002095475.1. Taxonomy (GTDB): domain Bacteria; phylum Pseudomonadota; class Gammaproteobacteria; order Enterobacterales; family Enterobacteriaceae; genus Pantoea; species Pantoea rwandensis. The sequence goes on along the minus strand of NZ_MLFR01000026.1, from coordinate 81,237 downwards.
GCGGCGATTAAGCAACTGGAAGCACTGGATAACCGCTATCCATTTGGCCCATATTCGCAGCAAGTGCAGCTGGATTTGATCTACGCGTACTACAAAAATGCCGATCTGCCACTGGCGCAAGCCGCTATCACACGCTTTATGCGTTTGAATCCGACTCATCCAAACATCGACTACGTCATCTATATGAAAGGTCTGACGGATATGGCGTTGGATGATTCTGCACTGCAGGGCTTCTTCGGTATCGATCGTTCCGATCGTGATCCGACGCACGCTCGTGATGCTTTCCGTGACTTCTCACAGTTACTGCGTAGCTATCCAAACAGCCAATATGCTGAGGATGCGCAGAAACGTTTGGCCTACCTGAAAGAGCGTTTGGCAAAGTATGAACTCTCGGTGGCGCAATTCTATACCAAGCGTGGTGCCTATGTCGCCGTTGTTAACCGTGTTGAAGGGATGATGAAAGATTTCCCAGATACCGAAGCGACGCACAAAGCACTGCCTTTAATGGAAAATGCCTATCGTCAGCTGCAGTTGACTGCAGAAGCGGACAAAGTTGCGAAAATCATTGCGGCGAATAATCAGTCCTGATTTTACGGCCATTAAAAAAAGCAGCCTGATGGCTGCTTTTTTTTGCACATAAATCAGGCAAGTTGCTGATTCTGCGCTGCGGTTAACTCATCAATCTTGCTCTTTTACTCCCTGCCCTTCAAGCATTTTCCGCGACTTTCCCGGCCTTTCTCACAATTCATTGGCCTTGACAAAAAGTGACATTCTAATGTGATCTGGATCACACATTTTCTTGTATTGCGCGGTATGCTGGACCTACCCAGACGGAAATGACAGAGAGGTTTAACTATGATTCTGAACATTACCAGCAAACAAATGGAAATCACTGCGGCTATCCGCAACCATGTCGAAGACCGTCTCGCCAAGCTGGAAAAGTGGCAAACTCACCTGATAAATCCGCACATCGTGTTATCGAAAGAGCCGAAAGAATTTGTGGCTGATGCCACCATTAATACGCCAAACGGCACGCTGGTCGCCAGCGCGAAACACGAAGATATGTACACGGCCATCAATGACTTGATTGCTAAGCTGGAACGACAACTTAATAAGGCGCAGCATAAACCTGAAGCGCGCCGTGCAACCAGCAGCATGAAAGATTTTAGCCCTGCGGGATAAATCACCCTTTTCTAGTAACGCGCCCACGGGCGCGTTTTTTATTGACAGCTTTTAATCACTGCGGTTAATCTCAGTTCACATTAACGCAGGAAACACACATGAAACATTTACCGTTCTTCTTCGCATTCTTTTTTACCTTCCCCTAATTGGGAGGCGATTCGTCATGTGAAAATGAATGCGAAGACGAACAACAAAGCCTCCCAAAAGGGAGGCTTTTTTATTGGACATTTTACAGGTGAGCCCTATGAATCCCGAAAATCCCCTGCTGGCATTACGCGATAAGATCAGCGCCGTTGATGAAAAGTTGTTAACGCTGCTGGCCGAGCGTCGTTCGCTGGCGGTTGAAGTTGCACAGGCGAAACTGGCTACTCATCGCCCTATACGTGATGTTGAACGCGAACGCGCCCTGCTGGAAAACCTGATCTCACTCGGCAAGAAGCATCAGCTTGATGCACACTACATTACCCGCCTGTTCCAACTGGTGATTGAAGATTCAGTACTCACTCAACAAGCGCTACTGCAAAAAAACTTAAACCATCCGCACGCGCACGCACCGCGCATCGCGTTTCTAGGCCCCAAAGGTTCGTACTCTCACCTCGCAGCGCGTAAATATGCCTCACGTCATTTTGATTCAATGGTTGAGATGGGCTGTCTGAAATTCCACGACATTATTTATCAGGTTGAGAGTGGCCAAGCTGATTACGCCGTTATGCCAATCGAAAATACCAGCTCAGGTTCCATCAACGACGTCTATGACCTGTTGCAGCAGACGACGCTCTCCATCGTCGGTGAGCTAACCATCCCTATCGAACACTGTGTGTTGGTCAACGGCAATACCGACTTACAGCAAATTGAAACGGTTTATAGCCATCCTCAGCCATTCCAGCAGTGCAGCCAGTTCATTAATCGTTTCCCGCAATGGAAAATCGAATATACCGAGAGCACTGCCGCGGCAATGGAAAAGGTCGCGGCGATGAATTCACCAAAAGTGGCGGCATTAGGCAGTGAGGCAGGCGGTGAATTGTATGGCTTGCAGGTGCTGGAACGGAATTTGGCTAACCAGCAACAAAACCATACCCGTTTCATTGTGTTGGCGCGTAAACCGATTGAGGTCTCTGGCCAAGTGCCAGCCAAAACAACGTTGATCATGGCAACCGGTCAGCAAGCCGGTGCGCTGGTAGAAGCACTGCTGGTGTTACGTAATCACAACTTGATCATGAGTAAGCTGGAAAACCGCCCAATCAACGGCAATCCGTGGGAAGAGATGTTTTACATCGATGTACAAGGTAATCTGCAATCAGAGAATATGCAGTTGGCATTGAAAGAACTGCGTGATTTGACGCTGTCTCTGAAAGTGCTTGGCTGCTATCCCGGTGAAAATGTGGTGCCGGTCGAACCGCGACTGTAAGTGAAAAAGGCATCCTCGCGGATGCCTTCTTTTTATTGTCGGCTGTCGTTAGCCGAACGTAACATACTTCGGCTTTCCACCAGGAAGCGTTGAGCGTAATCGCCAAACCAATGGGCGACGCCTTCAAAGCTCTTGATAAACGCCTGTTTATCACCCTGCTCCAGCAATTTAATCGCATCACCAAAACGTTGATAATAGCGTTTAATCAGCGCCAGATTGCTCTCCGAAGACATGATGATATCTGCGTATAGCTGCGGATCCTGAGCAAACAACCGCCCTACCATTGCCAGCTCCAAACGATAAATCGGTGAGGACAAGGCCAGCAGTTGGTCCAGATTGACGTTCTCTTCCGCCAGATGCAGGCCGTAAGCGAAAGTGGCAAAGTGGCGCAGTGCCTGAATGAATGCCATGTTCTGATCGTGTTCTACAGCGCTAATGCGATGCAACCGCGCGCCCCAAACCTGAATCTGCTCCAGGAACCACTGATAAGCTTCCGGCTGACGACCATCACACCACACCACAACTTGCTTCGCCAGACTTCCGCTGTCAGGACCAAACATGGGATGCAAACCCAAAACTGGTCCAGTATGTGCAGCCAGCATCGCCTGCAGCGGACGGTTCTTCACCGACGCCAAATCAACCAAAATGCAGTCTTCCGGCAGCTTAGGCAGCTCGGCGATGATTTGCTCTGTGAGATGGATTGGCACACTGATAATGACCATGCCTGCATCTTTAAGCAGCTCATCGGAGCGATCCCAGTCGCCTTTATCAAGAATACGTACCTGATAACCCGACAGGGTTAACATCTTTTCAAACAGGCGCCCCATTTGGCCACCGCCCCCCACGATAACGACGGGGCGCAGCGTTGGACACAGCGTTTTGAAACCTTTGTCATTTTCATGCGCATAGGATTCGCGCATTAAACGACGCAGCACATCTTCGATCAGGTCTGGCGAGACACCGAGACTCTCGGCTTCCTGACGACGTGAAGCCAACATACTGGCTTCACGTTCTGGAACATAAATCGGCAAGCCATAGCGGCTTTTCACTTCCCCGACTTCGGCTACCAGTTCAAGACGTTTGGCCAATAACCCAAGCAAGGCTTTATCTACTTCATCAATTTGATCGCGCAGCGCGGTCAGTTCAGCCACCATGACTCATTACACCTCGTGTGACAGACGCGCCGACAGCACTCCCTGCAGATCCTGATGGATTTCACGCAGCAAGGTTTCAGTGGTTTCCCAGTTGATGCAGGCATCAGTTACAGAAACACCGTATTTCATTTCGCTACGTGGCTGTTCAGAAGACTGGTTGCCTTCGTGAATGTTGCTTTCCAACATCAGGCCAATGATGGAGCGATTTCCATCTTTAATCTGCGCAATAGCCGATTCGGCTACGCCCGGCTGACGGCGATAGTCTTTGTTAGAATTACCATGGCTGCAATCTATCATTAAGGCTGGGCGCAGTCCCGCTTTCAGCATCTCTTTTTCGCACTGTGCAACATCTTCTGGACCGTAATTAGGTGCTTTACCACCGCGCAAAATCACGTGACCGTCTGGGTTGCCTTGGGTTTGCAGCAAACAAACTTGCCCCGCCTGATTAATACCGACAAAACGATGTGGCATCGCAGCGGCACGCATCGCGTTAATCGCTGTGCCCAAGCTTCCATCAGTACCATTTTTGAAACCGACCGGCATGGACAAGCCCGAGGCCATCTCACGGTGAGTTTGTGATTCAGTGGTACGAGCACCAATTGCTGACCAGCTAAACAGATCGCCCAAGTACTGTGGACTGTTAGGATCCAGTGCCTCCGTTGCCAACGGCAGCCCCATTTCAACCAGGTTAACCAGCAGCTGACGCGCAATGTGCAGCCCGGCTTCCATATCAAACGAGTTGTTCATGTAAGGATCGTTGATTAACCCCTTCCAGCCAACAGTGGTACGAGGTTTTTCAAAATAAACGCGCATAACGATGTACAGCTGATCCTTCAACTGTGCAGAAAGAGTTTGTAGCTGACGAGCGTATTCAAGTGCCGCTTCGGTATCGTGAATCGAACAGGGACCACAGACGACTAACAAACGCGGATCGCGACCCGCAATGATATCGGCAATAGTCTGACGGGAAGCAGCAATCTGCGCTTCCTGCGCCGCAGTCAGCGGGAACTTAGCTTTCAGCTCTTGCGGGGTGATTAAAATCTGTTCGTCGGCGATATGGACATTGTTCAGCGCGTCTTTCTGCATGATAGCGATCCTTTTTACTCGTTTATGCGGTTTGGGATCCTCACTGAGGATGGCGCTTACTGTATCACAACATGTACATTCTGCAATCCACTCATGTACACTTTTATTACCACCAATTGAAACCCTGACATCAACCCTACACAAAAACGATTAAATACATATATTTAATAAAACTAAACCCATCAAGGTAATGCTAACAAGTGTAAATAATAAATTACACTGCCATTTTATTGAAAAAATGCCAACATCATCTTTTTCCATTAACATTTTGTTATTCATCGTTTTTCAGGATCTGAGGATGTCAACGTCCAATATCACCCTACTTCCTTTCGCTATACAGGATGCTGGCGCCTTTACTACGGCGGTCAACCAGTCTCTAACCAGCCTGCTGCCATGGATGGTGTGGGCGCATCACGATTACCGCGAAGAGGAAGCAGCCAGCTGGATCAATTTCACTCATATGCAGCGTAGTAATGGTGAAGCGGATGAGTTTGCTATTGTCGATAGCAATGATCGTTTACTCGGCGGCGCGGGTATCAGATTTGCACAGCGGCCTGAGGAATTTAATGCATTAGGCTATTGGGTTCGCAGCGATGCACAAAGGCAAGGTGTCGCAACACGTGCAGTGGCTCAATTAGTGGACTTTGGCTTCAAGCACACGCAGATCCCCTTACTGGAGATTATCGCTGCTGAGGAGAATCATGCCAGCCGTGCGGTGGCATTACGCAGTGGTTTTGAGTTTATCGATTACCGCTATGGTTTAATCATCCTCGATAGTGGCCCCGTAAATAGCGCGATTTATCATCTCAAGCGGCCATAAAAAAGGGGCTGGCCCTTAGGCCAACCCCTTGTTTGCTATTAACTTTGGGATGTCGCTTACGCGCCAAGACGCTCTTTGATACGAGCTGACTTACCGGTACGCTCACGCAGGTAGTACAGTTTGGCTTTACGCACAGCACCACGACGTTTGACAGAAATGCTGTCAATTACCGGAGAGTGAGTCTGGAAGACACGCTCAACGCCTTCGCCGTTTGAAATCTTACGAACAGTGAATGCAGAATGCAGACCGCGGTTACGAATAGCGATAACCACGCCCTCGAATGCCTGCAGACGCTTCTTAGAACCTTCAACGACCCATACTTTCACTTCCACGGAATCACCCGGACGGAATGAAGGTACGTCCTGCTTCATCTGCTCTTGTTCAAGTTGCTTGATAATGTTGCTCATAATTAAATCTCTATATCCTGGGTAAACTGATAGTCAGGGAAGATTACTCTTCCGCCTGATCGTTTTGTTGCTGATGATGTTCCCGTTGGAACTCATTTAGCAACCGTGCTTGCTCTTCAGTCAGAGCCAGGTTTTCCAGAAGTTCAGGTCTTCTTAGCCAGGTACGGCCCAGCGACTGTTTCAGGCGCCAACGGCGAATATCGGCATGGTTGCCCGACAGTAAGACTGGCGGAACCTCCATCCCTTCTAACACTTCAGGTCGGGTATAGTGCGGGCAATCCAGCAAACCATCCGAGAATGAATCCTCTTCGGCTGACGCTTGTTTTCCCAAAACGCCGGGAATAAACCGAGCGACTGAGTCAATCAACGTCATGGCTGGTAGTTCACCACCACTGAGTACGTAATCACCAATTGACCATTCTTCATCAATCTCAGTGTGAATCACGCGCTCATCTATACCTTCATAGCGACCACACACCAGAATTAACTTCTGATTGGTCGCCAGCTCGCAAACACCTTGTTGGTCAAGTTTGCGACCCTGAGGTGAAAGATAAATCACCTTAGCGCCTTCTCCCGCCGCCGCTTTCGCTGCGTGGATTGCATCCCGTAAGGGTTGCACCATCATCAACATTCCCGGTCCGCCGCCGTAAGGACGTTCGTCCACGGTACGGTGCCGGTCGTGCGTGAAGTCACGAGGACTCCAGCTTTCAATGTTGAGCAGGCCATTTTTTACTGCCCGGCCAGTTACCCCGTACTCGGTAATAGCGCGAAACATCTCTGGAAACAGGCTAATAACACCAATCCACATCGCGTTCGCCGTTACGTTACCGGATTGTCCGGAGATCAAAAACCAGGATCCCAATCTACTTCAATAGTGCCAGTAGAGAGATCGACTTTCTTGATAACCTGTTCATCAAGAAACGGGATTAACCGCTCTTGCGCACCGAATGCATCTTTCAGGTTTGCCTTTACGACGAGAACGTCGTTCGAGCCGGTTTCCATCATATCAATGACTTTTCCCATCTCGTAGCCGTCGAGGTTAACTACCTTGCAACCCATAAGGTCTTTCCAGTAGTAATCACCTGCTTCCAGCGCTGGCAGCTGCGTGGAGTCAACCGTAATTTCGCAATTGGTTAACTGTGCCGCAGCGTCCCGATCGTCAATGCCTTTGACTTTGATGATCAGGTCCTGATTGTGGTGCTTCCAACCCTCAAGTTCGACCTGCTGCCATTTACCGGCGCGCTGGATAAACCAAGGTTGGTAGTCGAAGATACTTTCAGCGTCTTCAGTGGAGGAAAACACTTTGAGCCAACCCCGAATCCCGTAAGCGGCCCCCATTTTGCCCAAAACAATCGGGTTAACGAGAGGCTGTGCGGCAGGTTTAATGCTCATGCTCACCACCGTGACAGATTAAGCTGCTTTCTTTGCTTCTTTGATCAGCGCGTTAACGCGATCAGAAAGCGTTGCGCCCTGGCCAACCCAGTGCTCAATACGGTCCAGATCCAGACGCAGACCTTCAGCCTGACCAGATGCGATCGGGTTGAAGAAACCTACGCGCTCGATGAAACGACCATTACGAGCATTACGGCTGTCAGTAACGACGACCTGATAGAACGGACGCTTTTTCGCGCCGTGACGTGCCAAACGAATTGTAACCATAACATCCTCATTAGTTAATAAAGCGCTCGGGCTCCATCGAGGGATGGAACCCGAGCGCAATATAAAAAGCCCGAAAATTTTACTCATTTTGGCGAAAAAAGCAACCTAAGAGTGTCAATTTACTGGCTGATTGCCGGTCGCCTTAGCGGCCGGGGAATCCAGGCGGCATCATACCTTTCATGCCACGCATCATTTTGGCCATGCCACCCTTCTTCATTTTCTTCATCATGCGCTGCATGTCGTCGAATTGTTTCAGTAAACGGTTGACGTCCTGCACCTGCATGCCAGAACCGGTCGCGATACGGCGCTTGCGTGAGCCTTTAATGATTTCAGGCTTCTGCCGCTCTTTGGAGGTCATCGAATTGATTATGGCCTCCATGCGAACCAATACTTTGTCATCCATCTGCGACTTGACGTTATCTGGCAACTGGCCCATGCCCGGAAGCTTGCCCATCAGGCTGGCCATGCCGCCCATGTTGCGCATCTGCTTCAACTGCTCGAGGAAATCATTGAGATCAAAACCGTCACCGGTTTTCAGCTTCTTCGCCAGTTTTTCCGCCTGTTCGCGGTCAACTTTGCTTTCGATATCTTCGATCAGCGACAGCACGTCGCCCATGCCGAGAATGCGTGAAGCGATACGATCTGGATAAAACGCTTCCAGCGCGTCGGTCTTCTCGCCCATCCCCATGAATTTGATCGGCTTGCCGGTAATGTGACGAATCGATAGTGCAGCACCACCGCGCGCATCACCATCGACTTTGGTCAGAATGACACCGGTTAACGGCAGCGCTTCGTTGAAGGCCTTCGCCGTGTTCGCCGCATCCTGGCCGGTCATCGCATCGACAACAAACAGCGTTTCCACCGGATTAATCGCGGCATGAACCTGTTTGATCTCGTCCATCATTGCTTCATCAACGTGTAAACGACCGGCGGTATCCACCAGCAGTACATCGTAGAATTGCAGTTTGGCTTCTTTCAGTGCGTTCTGCACAATGTCGACCGGCTTCTGGCTCAGGTCAGAGGGGCAGAAATCGACACCCACTTGCTCAGCCAGGGTTTCCAACTGTTTGATTGCCGCAGGGCGATAAACGTCAGCAGAGACGACCAGCACTTTCTTCTTGTGCTTCTCGCGAAGAAATTTACCTAACTTCGCCACGCTGGTAGTTTTACCCGCACCCTGCAAACCGGCCATCAGCACTACCGCTGGCGGCTGTGCATTCAGGTTCAATGCATTGTTTTCTGCGCCCATTGCGGCAACCAACTCGTTGCGCACAATTTTGATAAACTCTTGGCCTGGCGTGAGGCTTTTGTTCACATCATGACCAACCGCGGCTTCTTTTACGCGATTGATAAAATCTCGCACCACGGGCAGCGCGACGTCAGCTTCCAGCAATGCCATGCGCACTTCGCGCAACGTGTCTTTAATGTTGTCTTCGGTCAGCCTTCCGCGGCCGCTGATGTTGCGCAGGGATTGCGACAAACGATCGGTTAAATTATCAAACATGCTCTCTCACTTAGGACCGTAGCGAGGCCGCCTTGGCGGCACAATGCGGCGGATTATAGCACGAAGCCTCAGCGATCTCTGCAATTGACCTTCAGATCGTTTGGAGCCTGATGCGGCTGGCGCTATACTGCTTTTTTCCTTATCTGACCGACACCTGAAAGGATCTATGTCCGTTTTCGCGATCGTGGCGCTGTTCGCCTACTCCCTCAGTCTTGCATTGATCATCCCTAGCCTGCTGAAACGCAACGGTGGCTGGCGTCGTTTTGCCGTGCTTTCGGCCTGCATAGCGCTGATTGCCCATGCCGTGGCGCTGCAACAACGCATTTTTGCCGTCGATAACGGACAAAATCTCAGCCTGCTGAATATTGGCTCACTGGTTAGCCTGCTAATTTGCGCCATCATGACCATCGTTGCATCGCGCAACCGTGGCTGGCTGCTACTGCCGATTGTTTACAGCTTTGCGCTGATCAATTTGGCGTTCGCGACATTTGTGCCAAATGCCTTTATCACCCATCTGGAAACCACGCCAGGTATGATGATTCACATCGGCCTGTCGCTGTTTGCCTATGCTACGCTGATCATTGCCGCCCTCTATGCGCTTCAACTCGCGTGGATCGACTATCAGTTAAAAAATAAGAAGCTGGCTTTTACCCAGGATATGCCGCCGCTGCTCAGTATTGAGCGCAAGATGTTTCATATCACGCAGATAGGTGTGGTGCTGCTGACATTGGTGCTGTGCACCGGTTTGTTCTTCATGCATAACCTGTTTAGCGCGGAAAATGTCGATAAAGCGGTCCTTTCCATCATCGCCTGGTTTGTTTATATCGTTCTGCTCTGGGGGCACTATCACGAGGGCTGGCGTGGACGCCGTGTTGTCTGGTTCAACTGCGGCGGTGCGCTGCTGTTAACCATGGCTTACTTCGGCAGTCGCGTGCTACAGCACCTGCTCACTTCTCACTAAAGGAATTTTTGCGTTGGAACATGTTTCAACCACCACGCTGATCATTACGCTGGTCATCATGGTGCTGGTCTCTGCGTATTTCTCCGGTTCAGAGACCGGCATGATGACGCTCAATCGTTATAAGTTGCGTCACAAAGCCAAAACGGGTCACCGCGGCGCACGCCGAGTCGAGAAATTGCTGCGTCGCCCTGATCGCCTCATAAGCCTGGTTCTCATCGGCAATAACCTTGTCAACATCCTCGCCTCAGCCATCGGTACCATTGTAGGTATGCGCCTATACGGTGATGTTGGCGTTGCGATTGCCACGGGCATCTTGACCTTTGTCGTGCTGATATTTGCCGAAGTGTTGCCCAAGACCATCGCCGCGCTATACCCAGAAAAAGTGGCTTATCCCAGCAGCGTTTTGTTGGGTCCATTGCAATATGTGATGCTGCCGCTGGTATGGTTGCTGAATACCATTACGCGCATGTTGATGCGCATGGTCGGGATCAAAACCGATGGTTCAATCAGTTCGGCGCTGAGTAAAGAAGAGCTTCGCACTATTGTTCACGAGTCGCGCTCGCTGATGTCACGTCGCAATCAAGACATGCTGCTTTCTGTGCTCGATCTGGAAAAAGTCAGCGTCGATGACATCATGGTGCCGCGTAATGAGATTGTCGGTATCAACGTCAATGACGATTGGAAATCGATTGTGCGCCAGCTGAGTAATTCGCCCCATGGCCGCATTGTGTTGTTCCGCGATTCGCTAGATGACTCCGTCGGCATGCTGCGTGTTCGTGAAGCCTGGCGCATGATGACTGAGAAGAAAGAATTCAACAAAGACCGCCTGCTTCGCGCTGCTGATGAGATCTACTATGTGCCGGAAGGTACGCCGCTGAATATTCAACTGGTAAAATTCCAGCGCAACAAGAAGAAGGCTGGTTTGGTGGTTGATGAGTATGGCGATATCAAAGGATTGGTCACCATTGAAGATATTCTGGAAGAGATTGTCGGCGACTTTACCACTTCCATGTCACCTTCATTGGCTGAAGAAGTCATGCCGCAAAACGACGGATCCGTGCTGATTGAAGGCAGCGCCAGCGTGCGTGAAATCAATAAAGCCTTCAACTGGACATTACCTGAAGACGAGGCGCGCACCATCAACGGTATGTTACTCGAAGCACTTGAAGAGATTCCGCAGGTTGCCCGTCGCGTGAAAATTGGTCAGTACGATGTCGATATCCTGGATGTTCAGGACAACATGGTGAAACAAGTCCGCATCACGCCACACCATCCGTTAAAATCTTCCGTCGGTTCTTAACGCAAAAAAAAAACGCCGCGATCATCGCGGCGTTTTCGTCTCTGCTATAGCAAAACTAGATGTGCAGCTCTTTCAGCTTATCAGCTGGCAGTTTCAGATCTTCATTGCGGTTAACGCCAATATCATGCGCCAACACGTTACGCGCAATCTGCTGCGCTTCGTCGAGTGAGTGCAGCTTATAGCTACCACACTGATATTCATTCAATTCTGGAATCTGGCTCTGCTCTTTCACTTTCAGAACGTCTTCCATCGCCCCTTTCCAGGCTTTAGCCACGCGCTGCTCATCAGGCTCACCAATCAGGCTCATGTAAAAGCCAGTACGGCAGCCCATTGGCGAGATATCAACGATTTCCACACCTTCACCATTGAGGTGATTACGCATAAAGCCCGCAAACAGGTGCTCCAGCGTGTGGATGCCGCGCTCAGTCAGAATATCGATATTCGGACGGCAGAAGCGCAGATCAAAAACGGTGATGGTATCGCCATGCGGAGTGTTCATGGTTTTGGCTACGCGCACGGCAGGTGCGCCCATGATGGTGTGATCAACAGTAAAACTATCCAGTAGTGGCATTCGTCACCTCCTGTTTTGAGAATTTTTTTAAAACGATGAAACTTTTCCGTTCGCCCAGCGTCTGAATATATGAAAGACGCGCATTTGTTATCATCATCCCTGACAACAGAGATGTTAATTTCGGCCACAGTGATGTGGCCATTTTCTTTTTTAGCCTTCGCGACCAGCCAAATAGCTTTCGAAATCCAGCGTATCGCTCTGTTCCAACGTCTTCTGTGCCTGCACAGACTCCAACGCCTGACGACTAAAGTCATCTTCCGTCAAAATCTCTAACGGCTCTTCACACAGCAGATGGCGATACTGCTCTGCCAATGCCACGCCAGCTCCGGTCAGGCCATTCTCTTTGATCGCATGAAGAATACGCGCAGAATAGGTTAGCTCAGGATCGTCAAACGATGCCACCAGTTGATCGCAAACCTGTTGATATTGCGTGCTACCGTAGTTGCTGTCTAGCACTTCCGCAACGCGACTCAGATCGGCAAACAAGGCCTTGCCCACCTCAACCAGTGAATGTTCGGTATCGCTACAACCTACGCCAATCACCTGACCCGGTTTACGTCCTTCCATCACCACGCGGTTCCAGTTTTTACGGCTGCATAACAGTTCGTCGGAACTCATTTCAGGTGCATCCGCCAAGGTACACCAGATCAGGAACAGATCGAGGAAACGCGCCTGATTAGCATCCACGCCAATGGCGGAGAACGGATTGATATCCAGAGAACGTACTTCGATGTACTCAATCCCGCCGCGTAACAGCGCATCAGAAGGCGCCTCTCCCGAACGCGTCACACGTTTTGGACGAATCGGTGCATACAATTCGTTTTCAATCTGCAACACGTTGGTGTTGAGCTGCAACCAGTTGCCGTCTGCATCTTTGGTTCCCATCGCCGCATACTCTTCTGACGGGGTTTTGATCGCCGCTTTCAGCGCAGCGACATAACCGTCAAGTGAGTTAAAAGTGATGCCCAAACCGCTTTGCGACTTGTTGGTATATCCTAAATCGCTGAGACGCAGCGAAGTCGCATACGGTAGCCACAACGTGCCTTTGCCGTCCGTTTCAAACGGCAGCTTGCTTTCGCGACCTTGCAGGAAGGACGAGCAGATTGCCGGTGAGGCACCAAACAGGTACGGGATCACCCAGCCAAAACGATAATAGTTGCGGATCAAACGCAGATAACCGGCAGAAATGGTCTCTTTGCCACTTTCCGCATCTTTTACGTCCGCCCACTCTTGCCAGAACGACAGTGGCAAAGAGAAGTTGTAGTGCACACCTGAAATAATCTGCATCAACGCGCTATAGCGATTTTTTAGCCCCTGACGATACAGCGTTTTCATTTTCCCGATGTTGGAGTTGCCGTATTGCGCCAGCTCAATATTCTCAACATCATCGATGTAGCCAGGCATACTGAACGGCCACATACGCTCCTGACCCAACTCACGCGCAGTGTGGCGGTGAATATCACGCAGGAATGCCAGTGACCGATCAATGCTTTGATCGACAGGTGTAATGAACTCCAGCAGCGTTTCGGCAAAATCGGTGGTAATCCAACTATGCTTCAGCGCTGAACCCAAAGATTCAGGATGTCCGGTGGTTGCCAGGTGACCATTTGGATTAACGCGCAAAGTCTCACGTTCAATACCACGGCCGATACCCTTTAACGCGTCGGGATGCGCTTCCAGCCAGGAGAGCGCTTTAGATACGTCCGGGATCACATTAACCTCCCGCTGTGCGAATAATTTATTTTTGTTCAGCATAATGTTAACCGTAGCCTCGAATCTGTGCGAATCAATGCCACCATTGCAAAGTTTGTAATGTGGCGGTCGCGATAACGATATAACGCAGCGTTTTACCCATGGCGAGGTACAACACCGAGGGCAGCCAGGCAAAGCGCAACCAGCCTGCGAGAACGCACAGCAGGTCGCCCACTACCGGCAGCCAACTTAGAAGCAGTGCTGCAGGTCCCAATCGGTGTAACCACGTCATTGCTGTGTCATGCCATCGCCCCTGCCCTTTTGGCGGCATGAGGCGACCAAGAAGAATGTTGGTCAGGCCACCCAGCGTGTTTCCCACTGATGCAGCCAATAACAATCCGTAAACCGAGCCTTTTTGAGCGATCAGTAAAGCAACCAGTACTGCCTCTGAACTTCCTGGAAGCAGGGTTGCGCTCAGAAAACTACTGCCGAATAACGATCCATAGGTCAGAAATTCATTCACAGTAAGCGGACATCAACCACATCCATGCCCGCAGCTTTCGCCGCCTGAATACCAAAGTCAGCATCTTCAAATACCACACAGCGTTCAGCTGCTATGCCCATCAGTTCAGCACAGCGTAGAAAGGTATCAGGTTGCGGTTTATGACGTTGGACATCATCTGCACCCACCACGGCATCAAACAGATGGTAAACACCCAATTCTTCAAGCAGAGCCTTCGCCAGACTGTGTTCGCTGCCCGTGCCTACCGCCATAGGACGGCGACCGTGATACATTTTCACCACTTCCATCAGCGGTAAAGGGCGCACGTCATCCAATAGCATCGCCTTCAGCGCCACTGTTTTTTCAGCGGCCAGTAGATGTGGATCATGCGTGGCGTTGTTCTGCTCAAGAATGTACTGCGCCAGTTGCCAAGTCGGTGCGCCATTAAAGCTCACCATTTTTTCTTCATCCATGATGAAACCATAGCGGCTCAGCACCTGCTGCCAGGCTTTTCGATGTGTCGGCTCAGTATCAAGAATTGTGCCGTCCATATCGAAAATCAGGGCGTCATATTGGTCGTACATTGTCACTCCGTCGAGCACCACAAAATGAGCCATTACTTTAGCGTAATGCGCTTAGGTTGTCGCCAGGTGTGCTTAACAGCAAATGCTTTGAAAGCATTAGCAATTTTTCTTTTCGGAATAAGATCAGGTGGCGATGCCGGGGATAAATAGCGGTTATATAAGTGGTTTTTGCGTAATGAAGGAAAATGGGAGCTAAATTCAGAAAGCGGGCGTTGAATGTTTCGGAGAGGATATGCGGCATCCAGGAGGATGACTCGGCTTTCGCCTCGCCCTTCGGGCCGTTGCTAAAGCAACGTTATCCTTCTTAGCGCAGCTTGAACGTTTATCACGTTCTGACACACTGAGGCACGTTCCATATTCGAGAATATGGTGCATCCAGGAGGATTCGAACCTCCGACCGCTCGGTTCGTAGCCGAGTACTCTATCCAGCTGAGCTATGGATGCATTGGGGTCTGACTGATGTTACTGATGAATCACGCTGAGAGGAGCATGAATAAAACAGAATGGTGCATCCAGGAGGATTCGAACCTCCGACCGCTCGGTTCGTAGCCGAGTACTCTATCCAGCTGAGCTATGGATGCATTGAAATAATTCTTGTATAACGCAGGGTGCTAACAACTCACCATGAAAGGAACTGCTCGTTCACTCTTACTTCATCTTTCCGAATGGTGCATCCAGGAGGATTCGAACCTCCGACCGCTCGGTTCGTAGCCGAGTACTCTATCCAGCTGAGCTATGGATGCATCGGAAATGGCGGTGAGGCGGGGATTCGAACCCCGGATGCAGCTTTTGACCGCATACTCCCTTAGCAGGGGAGCGCCTTCAGCCTCTCGGCCACCTCACCATACGCGTTCTTCCGAACCGTGCTTCTGAACTTGTTTCTGCTCATCGGCACTGCGTGGCGCACATATTACTTTCCCGCACTTATAAGTCAAACAATTTTTCCCGACTTTTTCTTGAGATCCGTTTGATTGCGCAAATGACGCGCAATTAGGGTGTTTTACCGACAAAAAGAGTGAATTATCAACAGCGAAAGCACGCTGTAGTTAACAAAATGGGAAGAAAGAATTTGCGAACTCAGAGGGATAAAACGATGGGAGGGTCAAGAAAAGCGGTAGCGCCTCGCACGGGAGCGAGGCGCTGAATCCGTTAGTAACTCGTTTGCTGAGTTTTTTCGGCTTGAATACGCTGATAGATCTCTTCGCGATGCACCGAAACTTCTTTAGGCGCATTGACGCCAATACGGACCTGGTTACCTTTAACACCCAGCACCGTTACAGTCACCTCATCGCCAATCATGAGGGTTTCACCAACTCGACGAGTTAGAATAAGCATTCTTTGCTCCTTGAAAGATTAAAAGAGTCGGGCCTGTTCGGTCTCCCGGCCATATCCATCATATAACGCTGAACAATACCTATGACAAATACACCATTGTGCATCGCCACGCCAATACATTCTGCTGATAGTTAGTTTAGCCGAAATACACTACATCAACCGGACTTTGTCATTAACTGGTGCACACCGCATCAAAAAGCGCCAGAACACGAGGTTCTGGCGCTCTTCACGATGCTTCGTTTTATTTCGTTACAGTCGGCTACTGACCCAGTCTGGCACGCCAGCCAGGGCACCAGACAGCGCCTGCGGATTAGTACCGCCAGCCTGAGCCATATCTGGACGACCACCGCCTTTACCACCAACCTGTGCTGCCAACTCACCGACCAACTCACCAGCCTTAACACGATCGGTTAGGTCTTTCGTTACGCCTGCAATCAGCGAAACCTTCCCTTCAGCAACGGTTGCCAACACAATAATCGCTGAACCCAGCTGATTCTTTAGGTCGTCCATCATCGTGCGCAACATTTTCGGCTCGACGTTGCTTAACTCACTGACCAACAGCTTAGTGCCCTTCAGGTCAATGGCTTTGCTACTCAGTGAGGCACTTTCTTGTGCAGCCTGCTGATCGCGCAGTTGCTGCAGCTCTTTTTCAAGTGCACGTACGTTATCCACCAGACCACGTACTTTCTCATTCAGGTTACTGGTATTGGCTTTAACAACCTGTGCAAGCTCGGACAGCTGATCGTTCTGCGCATGCAGTTGAGCAATGGCACCTTCACCCGTCAGTGCTTCAATACGACGAACCCCTGCCGCAGTGCCTGACTCTGATTGAATGCGGAACAAGCCAATATCGCCGGTGCGAGCTGCGTGCGTACCACCACACAACTCGACGGAGTATTCACCCATACTGACCACGCGCACACGCTGCTCATATTTCTCGCCGAACAACGCCGTTGCGCCGCGTGCTTTCGCCTCATCCAAATCCATCACTTCGGTCTGGATGAGCAAATTGCGACGAATCTGAGTATTAACAATATCTTCAACGGTGCGGATTTGCTCTGGCTTCATCGCTTCAGTATGAGAGAAGTCGAAGCGCAGGTATTTGTCGTTGTTCAGCGAGCCCTTCTGACCAACGTGGTCGCCCAGTACTTCGCGCAAAGCTTCGTGCATCAAATGCGTTGCAGAGTGGTTAAGAATAATGCGCGCACGGCGTTCTTCATCCACTTGTGCATTTAAGCGATCGCCTACACGTAATTGGCCGTGATTCAGCTTACCGATATGACCGAAGGCTTTGCCATACTTTTGGGTATCCTGAACGCTAAATTCAGCATTCTGCCCAGTCAGCACACCGGTATCTCCCACCTGGCCGCCTGATTCGCCGTAGAACGGCGTCTGGTCCAAAATGACGACGGCATCCTGCCCTGCAGAAACCTGCTCAACCTGTTGGCCATTCACGAACAGCGCTTGTACGGTGCCTTCCAGTTGCAACTGCTCATAACCTTTGAAGTCAGTCGCGGTATCAAAGCGAATCACGTTGTTGTAATCAGCGCCAAAGCCGCTCGCTTCACGCGCACGCTGACGTTGCTGTTCCATTGCCGTTTCAAAGCCTGCTTCATCAATCTTTAGATTGCGTTCACGGCAGACGTCAGCGGTTAAATCAGCGGGGAAACCGAAGGTGTCATACAGACGGAATACGGTTTCACCATCCAGCGTATCGCCTTGCAGATTAGCCAGTTCTTCGTCCAGCAACGCCAGACCGCGCTCCAGCGTCTTAGCAAACTGCTCTTCTTCACCTTTCAGCGCATTCTCAACGTGTTTCTGTTGACGCTTCAGATCTTCACCTGCTTCACCCATCACATCGATCAACGGTGCAACCAGTTTGTAGAAGAAGGCTTCTTTGGCACCCAGCATATTGCCGTGGCGCACAGCGCGACGAATGATGCGACGCAGCACATAGCCACGGTTTTCATTCGACGGAATCACGCCATCAGCAATCAGGAAAGCACAAGAACGGATGTGATCGGCAATGACACGCAATGATTTGTTGTTCAGGTCGGTAGCGCCCGTCACCTGTGCAACAGCTTTGATTAGTTTGGCAAACAGATCGATTTCATAGTTCGAGTTAACGTGCTGCAGTACCGCGGCAATACGCTCAAGACCCATGCCGGTGTCCACTGACGGTTTAGGCAGTGGCTCCATTGTACCGTCGGCCTGACGGTTGAACTGCATAAAGACGATGTTCCAGATCTCAATGTAGCGATCGCCATCTTCTTCTGGGCTGCCCGGTGGGCCACCCCAGATATGATCACCGTGATCGTAGAAAATTTCGGTGCAAGGGCCGCAAGGACCCGTGTCGCCCATCTGCCAGAAGTTATCAGAAGCGTAAGCGCTACCTTTATTGTCACCGATGCGAATAATACGCTCGCGTGGCACACCAACGTCATTAGCCCAGATTTCGAAGGCTTCATCGTCGGTTTCATAAACGGTAACCCACAGACGCTCTTTTGGCAGCTTGAACCACTGCTCACCCGTCAACAGTTCCCAGGCATAAGCAATCGCTTCTTTCTTGAAGTAATCGCCAAAGCTGAAATTACCCAACATTTCAAAGAAGGTATGGTGGCGCGCGGTGTAGCCTACGTTCTCCAGGTCATTGTGCTTGCCGCCGGCACGCACACAACGCTGAGACGTGGTGGCACGTGCGTAGTCGCGCTTGTCCTGACCGAGGAAAACGTCTTTAAACTGTACCATCCCGGCGTTGGTAAACAGTAAAGTCGGGTCGTTGTTCGGTACGAGGGAGCTGCTGGCTACAACCTGATGTCCCTTGCTATGAAAAAAGTCGAGAAACGCTTGACGGATCTCAGCAGTGCTCTTGCTCATATAATTCCTGGAATCACGCTAACGAACGTTCCCTTTCGCTGGCAAACCGCTTCCGCTGGTTCACCGCTGATTGAGGAACAAAAAGTGGGAATAAGATAAATTTTCTTCAGTGGGAAGTAAAATCCCATTGCCTTTCAGCTGTCAAAATTTCTGAAAACGGCCTGAATATCTTCCATCATAAAGCCTTTCGACATTAAAAATCGCTGTACTTTGCTTTTCTCTGCCCACGTTTGTGGCAATGGTTCACCAAACTTGCGCTTTGCCAGGTCGGCGGCGCATTGGCTCCAGTCAATTTCGGTATCCTGAAGAGCCTGATTGATTTCCTCACGGCTGATGCCTTTTTGTTGCAGCTCCATGCGCACACGCTGTGGACCATACCCCTTTCGCGCTCTGCTTTGAATAAAGCGTTCGGTAAAACGCTGGTCGTTGAGCCAGCCATTTTCCTGGCACCAGTCGAGCACTTTTTCCAGTAGCTCATCAGGGATAGGCACGTTTTCTTGTTGCTGCATGTAAGCTGCACGCTGAGACGAAAGCTGCAACTTGCGTTTCAGTTCGTCACGGCTGTGGTCGCGCTGCGATAAGATACGCATGGCACGATCAAGCAAACGGGAAAATGTCGGCACAGATGCCGTTGAGGGTGTTGATGACATAGATTTACCTTGTTCTGACTATTGCGCAGGGTAAAGCAAGAAAGCGATGAGGGAAAGTATGGACGGGGAAAAGCAAACGGGAGCATCGCTGCTCCCGTGGGTATTTTAGAAATCTTCGTTAGTTTCGCTGGCTTCTTCGTATTTATCAGCAGGGGTGTCTGCTGCAGCGGCTCCTGCTGTCGCCCCCGTCAGCAGCAAATCACGCAACTTTTTATCGATTTCGTTGGCGATAGCGGGGTTCTCTTTCAGGAAGTTAGTCGAGTTAGCTTTACCTTGACCAATCTTCTCACCGTTGTAGCTGTACCACGCACCGGCTTTCTCAACCAGTTTGTGTTTCACGCCGAGATCCACCAGCTCACCAAAGGTGTTAATACCTTCGCCGTACATGATCTGGAATTCAGCCTGCTTAAACGGTGCCGCAATTTTATTCTTCACTACTTTCACGCGGGTTTCACTACCCACCACTTCATCACCCTCTTTGATCGCACCGATACGGCGGATATCAAGACGGACAGAAGCGTAGAATTTCAGCGCGTTACCACCGGTAGTGGTTTCTGGGTTACCAAACATCACGCCAATTTTCATACGAATCTGGTTGATGAAGATCAGCAGCGTGTTGGATTGCTTCAGGTTACCCGCCAGCTTACGCATCGCCTGGCTCATCATACGAGCGGCCAGACCCATGTGCGAATCACCGATTTCACCTTCGATTTCTGCTTTAGGTGTCAGAGCTGCCACGGAGTCAACGATGATGACATCAACAGCACCGGAGCGCGCCAGCGCATCACAGATTTCCAGCGCCTGCTCACCGGTATCCGGCTGTGAACACAGCAGGTTATCGATATCTACGCCCAGTTTTTTGGCGTATACCGGGTCAAGTGCGTGTTCAGCATCAATAAAGGCACAGGTTTTACCTTTACGTTGTGCAGCGGCAATAACCTGCAGTGTCAGTGTTGTTTTACCAGAAGACTCTGGTCCGTAAATTTCAACGATACGGCCCATTGGCAAACCGCCAGCGCCCAACGCGATGTCCAGCGACAGTGAACCGGTTGAAATGGTTTCCACATCCATTGAGCGGTCTTCACCCAAGCGCATGATCGAGCCTTTACCAAATTGTTTCTCAATCTGGCCCAGCGCGGCAGCTAAAGCTTTCTGTTTGTTCTCGTCAATCGCCATTTCCACTCCTAAATCATGCTGGGTAAGCCGACATCAGTGTATGCCTGCTCGTTCTGTTGCCGCTAATTATACTGTATGACCATACAGTATCAAGTTTAATTTGTCAGAAATTCATCAAGCAGCGTTTGCAGTGCCCAACAAACCGACTGACGGCGTACCGCTTCACGATCTCCGGCAAAAATTTGCCGCTGCGCAATGATGCGTCCATCCGGTCCTGCGATTGCAAACCAAACGGTGCCAACCGGCTTGTCTGCCGAGCCGCCATCTGGGCCCGCAATACCACTGACCGCGATGCCATATTCGGCCATCGCCGCGCGGCAAGCACCTTGCGCCATTTCGCGCACAGTTTGCTCACTCACCGCACCATACTGCGCCAGCGTCGCGTCTTGTACTCCAACCATCTGCTGTTTCGCTTCATTACTGTAAGTCACAAATCCGCGATCAAACCAGGCTGAGCTACCACTCACATCAGTAAAGACCTTCGCAATCCAGCCTCCGGTACAAGATTCGGCTGCTGTTACGGTCGCCTGGCGTGCTTTCAACTGCTCACCAATGCGAAAAATCAACTGTTGCAACTGTTGGTCGGTCATCGCCTTCTCCTGTTATGGCGCTTCACGTTAGCAATAAATGGTGTGGCGGGAAGCCCTTTTCAACCGCCGCCACACTATTTTGCGACCCTGCTCCCGATGAACTCAGCAAGTTCTCACTGCCACCATAAAGAGTCGTGGGAAGGCCAGCAAAACCTGACCGTTGTGACGAGAGGGATAAGCCGGGAGCAATGACTGATAATAGTCATTGAGGAACTCAGCCTGCTGCGTCTCATCCAACGTGGCGAGAAAAGGACGCAAACCGGTAGCGCGCAGCCAGGTAATAATGCCCTGCGCATCCTCCATTGGGTGATAGTAGGTCGTACGCCAAATATCCACCTGGCAACCTGCATCGCCCAGCAAATCAAAATAGTCTTCGGTAGTCAGCAGCCGTTTACGGTCTGCTGCCTGCGCCGAAATATGCGACTGCCAGCGTTCACTGGCTGCCACTTCACGCATCAGACGATGTGAAGGCTCTTCGAGGTTATCAGGCATTTGCACCGCCAGCGCGCCGCCGATATCCAGTTGATTGACCAGATGCGGCAGTAGCGTTTGGTGGTCAGTCAACCACTGTAAAGAAGCATTGGCGTAAATAACCTGCTGCGGCTGAGATGGCTGCCAGTGGCGAATATCCGCCTGCTGGAAAACGCAAGACGGCAGTCGTTCCTGAGCCTGCTCCAACATCGCTGCTGAGCTATCAATACCGGTAACCTGCGCATCTGGCCACTTTTGCGCCAGTAGTTCGGTACTGTTGCCGGGCCCACAACCAAGGTCAGTGGCAAAATGCACGTGGATAGGGGGAATACGATCTAAGAGTTCACGCGCGGGTCGCGTACGTTCCGATTCGAACTGACGATAAAGTTGAGGATTCCAGTCTTGCATGTCACCGCTCCTGTCTGTCTGAAGAGCATCACACTAACTGCTTTTCGTCTTATCAGGCGAAGAGAAAAGTGCGATACCTCACCTTTTAAAGCTAACTCACTGGTACAAATTGAGCGGGATGATTAAGTTAAAACAACGTTTCATTTTTATAGCAAGGAGCGAGTGATGGCTGCACAACCTTTATTAACGGGCATCTGGTGCCCATCGGTTACCCCTTTTGATCAAAACAACAGGCTGGATATTGATGCACTCGGTCGCCATTTTGCGCGCCTGAGCACATCGGGCATCGATACCTTATTGTTGATGGGCAGCATTGGCGAATTTGCTTCGCTGACTCAGCAAGAAAGGCTGCAACTGATTCGCGAAGCACGTCAACTCTCTCCGCTCACCATGGTGGCAAATGTCTCAAGCACCTGCATTCCGGATATGGTGCAACTCGCCGAAGCCGCCTGGCAAAATGGTTATGATGCGGTAATGGTTTTACCGCCCTACTATTACGGCCAGACGCAAAAGCAGTTGCTCAGCTACTTTAAGGCGCTGGATAAACAATTAGGTGGGAAGTGGTTTGCCTATAATTTCCCGGCGCGCACTGGCTGCGATTTAACACCGGCGCTGGTTGCTGAACTGGCAGCAGAACTGCCACAGTTTATTGGCATTAAAGACACCATGGATTGTCTGTCGCACAATCGGGCTTTGATTGAAGAAACGAAAAAAGTACGCAGCGATTTCAGCGTACTTTCCGGTTATGACGAGTATCTACTGCCGAACTTACTGGCTGGTGGGGCGGGGGTTATTTCTGGGCTGAACAATATTGTGCCAGAGCTCTTTGCCGAGGCGCTGCAAGCATGGCGTGCCAGAGAGTTAGAAAAACTGACTCAGATTCAGCAACGTATTGGTCAACTTATGGCGATTTACACTATCGGCGATGATTTTGTCACCACTATCAAAATCGCCGTCGCACGAAAGTTTAATTCGATGAGCAACCATTCACGCAATTTTGGCGGTGAACTCAGCATGGAACAGTGTGAGGCTGTAGATCGCTTATTGGGGTAAAGGTGCACAGGACGGCCAAAAGCGCCGTCCTGCCATTAGTTCTTTTTCACAAATTCAGATTTCAGCTTCATCGGACCAAAACCATCAATTTTGCAATCGATATTATGGTCACCCTCGACCAAGCGAATGCTTTTCACTTTGGTACCGATTTTCAGAGTTGAAGAACTGCCTTTCACTTTGAGATCTTTAACTACCGTCACGCTGTCGCCATCAGCCAACAGATTGCCGTTGGCATCACGTACCACCAGCCCTTCCGCTGTGGTATCTGCTGCTGACCAAATATGGCCACAAGATGGGCAGTTCAGGTTGTCACCGTCTTGCCAGGTATAATCAGCCTGGCATACAGGACAGGCAGGTAAAGTCGTCATAAGCGTTCCTCAGAAGTCAGCATACGGTGAAGATGGCACCGCAAAAGGGGCGCCATCTTATACCCTTACACTTTACATGGACAGCATTAAAGCATATTGCCCTGACGCGCTTTCGCAACGGCTTCACCCAGTTGCCACACGGCCATCGCATAGTGTGTGCTGTGGTTATAACGTGTGATGACGTAGAAGTTTGGCAAGCCAAACCAATATTGATAGCTGGTGCCAAGATCGAGGCGCAGTAGACTAGCCTGATTATTGCCATCCAGTGAACCTTGCGGCGTCAAACCACTGGCCATCAGCGTATTAACCGGATAGAGCGTTTTGAAGCCATCGTCCAGCCCTGGGGCTTGACCGCTCGCAGGCACCGCAACATTCTCACCCGCACGCCAGCCGTGCTCTTTAAAGTAGTTCGCGACGCTACCGATGGCATCCACCGGATCCCACAAGTTAATATGACCATCGCCGTTAAAATCGACCGCATACTGTTTATAGGAAGACGGCATAAACTGGCCGTAACCCATCGCGCCAGCAAAGGAACCGCGGAGATCCAACGGATCATCCTGTTCTGTCCGCGCCATTAACAAGAAGGTTTCCAGCTCGCTGCTGAAATAAGCGGCACGGCGAGGGTAGTTGAAGGATAAGGTTGCCAGCGCATCCAGCAGACGCGTTTTACCCATCACCCGGCCCCAGCGCGTTTCGACACCGATAATACCGACAATGATTTCAGGCGGAACACCATAAACTTGCTGGGCGCGCTGCAATGCATCCTGGTATTGGTTCCAGAACGCCACACCATTCTGCACATTATCTGGCGTGATAAATTTGTTGCGATAGCGAATCCACGCGCCATTAGGTCCGGCTGGCGGTGTATAGCTTGGCGCCTGCTGATCCATCAAACGCAGCACGTAGTCCAGACGCTTTGCCTGGCCAATCACGGCATGCAACTGGTCGCGGTTGAAACCGTGTTTTGCCACCATTTGATCAATAAACTGTTCAGCCGCCGGATTACCGGCGAAATCGCCAAACATCGGCTGAACGGCGTGTGAAGGTTCCAGTAAAAAACCACCTTTGGGTGCAGGCACAACGGCGGATTGCTGCTGGGGTGCAGGCTTACTGCTGCAGGCAGCAAGCAGGGCAATAAGTGGAAGAAAAGCAACCTTGAAACGCATTAGATATCCATAAGCCAGATGAAACCGGAAGCCCACATGGTAATCGTTCATCCATGTGGGATACAGAGTAATATCTTAAAATCCCGCCGCTTTTCGCCGATTTCAGTGGGTTGCAGCACAAATTTGCGAAACAGCTCTGCACTTAAGCTTTATCACGAAATTTTACTTTTTACCCCTTATCGCAATTTGTTAAGGTCGGCAGCCAGAAACCCTCGCTGGCGGATGAAGGTCATCGGGCAAAAATGTTAACATCTGTACTTTGGTTGTCCGCCTACAGGATAACGCAACAAGCTGGCTGGCAAGATCCGGCTGATAATAATCAAAAGAGTCAACTTTGAGTGAAAACGAGATGAAAGGAGCAGCGCAAATGGACTTTACAGGCCATACGCCCATGATGCAGCAATATCTGCGCCTAAAGGCCGACCATCCCGACATCCTGCTGTTTTATCGCATGGGCGATTTTTACGAGCTGTTCTATGACGACGCCAGACGTGCTTCACAGCTGCTTGAGATCTCACTCACCAAACGCGGCGCATCAGCCGGTGAACCCATTCCCATGGCGGGTGTGCCTTACCACGCGGTTGAAGGCTATCTGGCGAAGCTGGTACAGCTCGGTGAATCTGTCGCGATCTGCGAGCAGATTGGCGACCCGGCACTGAGCAAAGGCCCAGTAGAACGTAAAGTCGTTCGCATTGTGCGCCCGGCACCATCAGTGATGAGGCGCTGTTGCAAGAGCGTCAGGATAACCTGCTTGCGGCCATCTTCCAGAGCCAGCGCGGTTTTGGCTATGCCACACTGGATATCAGCTCCGGGCGCTTTCGCCTCAGTGAACCTGCTGACCAAGAGACCATGGCAGCAGAACTGCAGCGTACCAATCCGGCTGAGCTGCTCTACCCTGAAGATCTTCAGGCTATGGCGTTGATTGATCAGCGTCGTGGCCTGCGCCGCCGCCCGCTGTGGGAATATGAAATCGACACCGCCCGCCAGCAATTGAATCTGCAATTTGGTACGCGTGACCTCAGCGGTTTTGGTGTTGAGCAGGCACATCTGGCACTGCGCGCAGCGGGTTGTCTACTGCAGTATGTCAAAGACACACAGCGCACCTCCTTGCCACATATCCGTTCGCTAAGCATGGAGCGTCAGCAGGATAGCGTCATCATGGATGCGGCAACCCGTCGTAATCTGGAGATTACCCAGAACCTCGCGGGTGGGATCGAAAATACGCTAGCGGCGGTGTTGGATAAAACCGTCACGCCGATGGGCAGCCGTATGCTGAAACGCTGGCTGCATATGCCGCTGCGTGATGTCACCACGATCGGTCGTCGACAGGAGTCGATTGCCGAACTGCAATCGCTTAGCCAAGAACTGCAGCCGGTGCTGCGTCAGGTCGGTGACCTCGAGCGTATTCTGGCGCGTCTGGCGCTGCGCACCGCTCGCCCGCGTGATTTGGCGCGTATGCGCCATGCCTTCCAGCAGTTACCCGAGCTTAATCAGCAGCTTGAGGAAGTGGAAGCCACTCAGCTGAGCAATCTTCGCGCGCAGATGGGGGATTTCACTGAATTACGCGAGCTGCTTGAGCAAGCGGTGATTGAGTCGCCGCCGGTGCTGGTTCGTGACGGTGGCGTGATAGCACCAGGTTACAATGCCGAACTGGATGAGTGGCGCGCGCTCGCTGATGGTGCCACTGATTATCTCGATCGTCTGGAAATCCGTGAGCGTGAAAAACTGGGTCTAGATACCCTAAAAGTCGGTTTTAACGCCATTCATGGCTACTACATTCAGGTTAGCCGTGGTCAGAGCCATCAGGTGCCAATTCATTATGTGCGCCGTCAGACGTTGAAGAATGCCGAACGCTACATCATTCCAGAACTTAAAGAGTATGAAGATAAAGTTCTGACCTCAAAAGGCAAAGCGCTGGCGCTGGAAAAAGGGCTTTATGAGGAATTGCTGGATCGTTTAATGCCACACCTTGAAGCACTGCAACTCAGTGCTGCTGCGCTAGCGGAGTTGGATGTGTTGGCAAACCTCGCGGAGAGGGCTTGGACGTTAAATTATTGCCGTCCTGTATTGCAGGAAAAAGCTGGAATCCGTATCACGGCTGGACGCCATCCGGTGGTAGAACAGGTGTTAAAAGAACCGTTCATTGCTAACCCCTTGTCGCTTTCTCACCAGCGTCGCATGCTGATTATTACCGGCCCTAACATGGGCGGTAAAAGTACCTATATGCGCCAAACTGCGCTTATCGCGCTTATGGCATGGATTGGCAGTTATGTACCAGCAGAGGAGACGGTGATCGGCCCTATTGACCGTATCTTCACACGCGTTGGCGCGGCCGATGACCTGGCTTCTGGACGTTCAACCTTTATGGTTGAGATGACGGAAACAGCCAACATTCTGCATAACGCCACCGAAAATAGTCTGGTGTTGATGGATGAGATTGGACGCGGTACTTCAACCTATGACGGCCTGTCACTGGCGTGGGCCTGTGCAGAAAGTCTGGCCAATCGCATCAAAGCCATGACGCTGTTTGCGACACACTACTTTGAACTCACCACTCTGCCAGAGAAAATGGAAGGCGTGGTGAATGTTCACCTGGATGCAGTCGAGCATGGTGATACCATTGCCTTTATGCACAGCGTACAAGATGGTGCAGCCAGCAAGAGTTACGGCTTGGCTGTCGCAGCGCTGGCGGGGGTGCCGAAGGATGTGATTAAACGTGCGCGCAATAAGCTGAAGGAGCTGGAGGCATTGTCTGGCAATTCTGCGACCTCCACCGTGGAAGGCTCACAAATGCAGCTGTTAGTGGCAGAGACCTCACCCGCGGTCGATGCACTGGAAGCGCTTGACCCGGATAGCCTGACGCCGAAGCAAGCACTGGAATGGATTTACCGCCTTAAAACATTGGTCTAGTTTATGACTAATGAGCGGCGAGCAATGACGCCGCTCATTAGCGTAACATCCAGATCGCGTACATAAAAAAACGGTGACCCAAGGGTCACCGTTTTTTTATTGCCGGTTAAGGCTTATTCACGAAACAGTGCTTCAATATTAAGGCCCTGAGTCTGCAAAATTTCACGCAGACGGCGCAGACCTTCAACCTGAATCTGACGGACACGTTCACGGGTCAACCCGATTTCACGGCCTACATCTTCCAGCGTTGCCGCTTCATAGCCTAACAGACCGAAACGACGCGCCAGCACTTCACGCTGCTTGGCATTCAATTCAAACAACCACTTAACGATGCTTTGTTTCATATCATCGTCCTGCGTGGTGTCTTCCGGGCCATTGTCTTTCTCATCGGCCAGGATATCCAGCAGCGCTTTTTCGGAATCTCCACCGAGCGGTGTATCAACCGAAGTAATACGCTCGTTGAGACGCAGCATACGGCTTACGTCATCAACCGGCTTGTCTAACTGCTCAGCGATCTCTTCAGCACTTGGCTCATGATCAAGCTTGTGCGAAAGCTCACGCGCGGTACGCAGGTAAACATTCAACTCTTTAACGATGTGGATCGGCAGACGAATGGTTCGGGTTTGATTCATGATCGCCCGTTCAATCGTTTGACGAATCCACCAGGTAGCATAGGTCGAGAAACGGAACCCACGTTCTGGGTCAAACTTCTCCACGGCACGAATCAAGCCGAGATTACCCTCTTCAATCAGATCCAACAGTGCCAGACCACGATTGCTGTAGCGACGGGCAATCTTCACTACCAAGCGTAAATTACTTTCAATCATGCGGCGGCGAGAAGGAATGTCACCACGTAGAGCACGACGAGCGAAGAACACTTCTTCTTCCGCCGTCAGTAGTGGAGAGTAACCGATCTCACCAAGGTAAAGCTGCGTCGCATCCAAAACGCGTTGCGTCGCACCCTGTGACAACAGCTCTTCTTCAGCTACTTCGCTATCACTAGGTTCGTTCTCAACGAGAGCCTTCTCATCAAAAACCTCAGCTCCGTTCTCCTCGAATTCCGCATCTTCATGTAACTCGTTAACTTTCAGCGTATTCTGGTTCATAAGCGGCTCCTACCCGTGATCCAAGGGCAGAACACCAAGGTTCTGCCGGATTATCGCTGCGGTAAATAACGCAACGGGTTTACGGATTTCCCCTTGTAACGAATTTCAAAATGTAATCTTACCGAACTGGTTCCGGTACTACCCATGGTAGCGATTTTTTGCCCCGCCTTAACTTCCTGTTGTTCCCGAACCAGCATGGAATCGTTATGGGCGTAAGCACTCAGGTAATCATCATTGTGTTTGATGATGATTAAATTACCGTACCCACGGAGCGCGTTGCCTGCGTATACCACCCTTCCTGAAGCAGTGGCGACAACAGGTTGTCCACGCGAACCGGCGATATCGACACCTTTATTTCCGCCTTCCGCAGCGGAGAAGTTATCGATGATCTTCCCATCAGTCGGCCAACGCCAGCTTCCCACTGGTGTTGTGCTATTACTCGTGCTGCTGACTGTAGGCGGTGCGGTAACCGGAGCTGTGGTCGTTGCCACATTATTTGCCCCTTTCGACGGCAGCATTTTTCCGCCTGTCGAACCCGAATCATCAGAATACGTAATAACAGGTTGCTGTGCAACAGGGGCTGATTTAATTTGCGTCTGATTGGATGCAACCGGCACCCCGCCCTGCGTGGCGTCCGCTGCGGTTATTGCATTACCGCCGGTAATAGTCTGGCCATTACCGTTGCCAACCTGCAGGACTTGCCCAGCTTCCAAGCCATACGGGGCCGGGACGTTATTGCGTTGAGCCAGGTCACGGAAGTCATTGCCGGTAATCCAGGCTATGTAGAAGAGCGTATCACCGCGCTTAACGGTGTAAGTTTCACCACCGTAACTGCCTTTAGGAATATTCCCATAATTACGGTTGTACACGATGCGACCATTTTGCGTGGTCACATTATTATTGCCACTAACCATTCCACCGGAGGGTGCAGATGATGATGTACCACCGCTTAACATTCCGCCTTGCGGCATAGCTGGCACTGTACTGTTCTGCGAAGAAAGCATGCCTCCATTCGGCGTAGAAGACATTCCGCCACCTGAAGACATACCGCTGTCCGCACCGCCGCCGCCAATCTGGCTAATGGGAGCCTGTGTGTTGTCGCTTGAGCTACAACCCGCCAGCCAAAAACCTACCAGTGAAAGTGCCGCCAAACGGCGTAATTGAAATACTGTGCTTCCCGTGCTCATTGATCCCCCGTTATGGCAATCCTGGATAAAACTGTATGACCGCGAAAACCGCATTTTTCACTACTTCAGACGTAGAAAGCGGTCTTTCGCATTGATTAACAAGGATAGTAACAATATCAACTGCGCCGTGCCATGTAACAGTTGTGAAGATTTACGTAGCGACGGCTCAGGCCAGATCGCCCTGAACTAAGGGCACAAAGCGGACGGGCTCAATGATTTCTTCAATACATTCATTGCCCTGACGACGCAGGCGTTTTAAAACCTGCTGATCTTCACCCACTGGCAGCACCATTCTGCCACCTTCTCTTAATTGCGCTATCAGCGCAGTCGGAATTTCAGGAGGGGCAGCAGTGACAATAATAGCGTCGAACGGACCACGTGCAGCCCATCCTTGCCATCCGTCGCCATGACGAGTGGAGATATTATGCAGATCGAGTTGTTTAAGCCGGCGCTTAGCCTGCCACTGCAACCCCTTGATACGCTCCACAGAATAAACGTGGTTAACAAGATGCGCTAGAATGGCTGTTTGATAGCCAGAACCGGTACCAATTTCGAGCACGCGCGATTCTGGAGTCAGCTCCAACAGGGACGTCATTCGGGCGACCATGTAAGGCTGTGAAATCGTCTGCCCCTTGCCAATAGGCAGTGCAACGTTCTCCCAGGCTTTATGCTCAAACGCCTCATCGATAAAGCGTTCGCGGGGCACATCAGCGATGGCTTTTAACAGATGCTCATCGTGGATGCCCTGCGCGCGCAGTTGCTCCAACAGCGTTTCGATGCGGCGATTTACCATGCCAAATTCACCTCTGCCTGGGTCAACCAGTCTTCCAAGACGTCCTGCGCCGCGTGTGCGGTGAGATCGACATGTAAAGCAGTGATCGAGACATAGCCAGCATCAACGGCGGCGAAATCGGTATCAGGACCTGCATCGAGTTTTTCTCCCGGTGGACCAATCCAGTAAAGAGTATGGCCACGTGGGTCTTCGGTACAGATCACTTTATCAGCAGGATGGCGGCTACCACAGCGGGTGACACGGAAGCCTTTGATTTCCGATAGCGGTAAATCGGGTACGTTAATGTTGAGGATTCGCCCGGTTCGCAGAGGGGCCCGCGACAGCGCGCGCAATAACGTGCAGGTGACTACCGCGGCGGTAGCATAATGCTCATGGCCATTCAGGGAGACGGCCAGTGCGGGCAGCCCCAAATGACGACCTTCCATCGCTGCGGCAACGGTTCCAGAGTAGATGACGTCATCCCCCAGATTCGGTCCGGCATTGATACCTGAAACCACAATATCCGGGCGCGGCTGCATCAGTTTGTTCACCCCAAGAAACACACAGTCAGTGGGAGTCCCCATCTGTACAGCGATATCGCCATTTTCATGGGTAAAGGTGCGTAGCGGCGTTTCCAGCGTCAGAGAATTTGATGCCCCACTACGATTACGATCGGGTGCGACAACCTGCACATCAGCAAACTCACGCAGTGCGCGAGCTAACGTCTGAATACCGGGAGCATGAATTCCATCGTCGTTGCTGAGCAATATCCGCATCTGTTCCTGACCTTTGTTCATTCAACTGGCTCTCGCTCCACCCAGCAGCCATGCGTTCTGGTGCCTTTGAAAGGGAAACGGGCGAAACAAGGATCTTTGCATTCTAGCGGTGAGGCGCGGGAAGTGGTAGACGTAAATCACGGAACTTCCGACGTTTGCCGCAACATTGCGCAGCCTAAGCATGAGTTGACCCGGCGTTTAAGCCGGGTGATGAGGCGGTAAAAAACTTATTCGTCACCGATGGGCGCAGCCGCCCCGTTGCTCAGCAGCTCACGCACAACGCTGGTGGCAAAGCTGCCAGCAGGTAGCCAGAACTGCATCTCCAGCGTGACGTCATCCCACCAGCTCCAGTTCAGATCTTTCGGCACCACCAGCATGGCACGGCGGGCAGCATCAACACGCTCTCGCTCGAGCAACGCCAGTAGTTCTGTCGCCGGGGCCAGCGTGCTCTGTTCGAACACCAGCGCCTCACCTTGAGGGCCTAATTCGCCACGTCCCGCCAGTGGTGCGGTGATACGCAATCCGTGATTATTCACTCGCTGTTGCAACTCGGGTAACTCTTCCGCCTGTGCGACAAACCAACTGCCACGCCCGGCCAACTGCAATGCATCACCCACTTGCACGCGATCAAGCGCGCCATCACGCTGCAAACGCGCGCTAGTCACCTGATTGAACAGTTGACTGCGTGCAGCGGAAAGTAAGATGCCTTTCATGCTGCGATCGCGTGGACGGAATTTCTCTTCAGCCCACAATGTTGCCTGTGTCAGGTTATTCCCGCCACGGCCAAAACGTTGTTCACCAAAGTAGTTAGGTACGCCGCTTTGCTGGATGCGCTGCAAGCGCCCTTCTACCTCGGTGCGATCGGAAATCTGACGTACGATTAAACGGAACGCATTTCCCGCCAGCGCACCGGTGCGTAATTTACGCTTGTGGCGGATCACCTGCAGAATTTCCACGCCTTCCAACTGGAAGCCCGCCAGATTTGGCATTGCGTTTCCCGGCACGCGGAAACACAGCGTCTGCTCGGTCACCGCATGGCGATCCTTCATACCGGCATAACTCATATCGCGCTGATGTATGCCGAGGAATTTAGCGATAGCTTCAGCGACAAAGCGGGTGTTGCAGCCTATTTTGCGGATGCGTACTAACAGCTGCTCGCCCTCACCATCATAGGGATAGCCGAGGTCTTCAATCACCACGAAATCTTCGGGATTGGCCTTAATCACGCCGGTAGCGCTCGGGACGCCATGCAGGTAAAGCAGTTCACTCATACTTAATCTGCCTTCACCAGTAACGCCACCGCCTCACAGGCGATGCCTTCGCCACGACCCGTAAAGCCGAGCTTTTCGGTGGTGGTGGCTTTCACATTGACATCATCCATATGGCAACCGAGATCTTCTGCGATGTTGACGCGCATCTGCGGCACATGCGGCAGCATTTTCGGCGCCTGCGCAATGATGGTGACGTCAACGTTGCCAATGCGATAGCCTTTCAGCTGGATACGGCGCCAGGCTTCGCGCAGCAAGCCACGGCTATCCGCCCCTTTGAAGGCCGGATCGGTGTCCGGGAACAGCTTGCCGATATCGCCCATCGCCACCGCACCCAGCAGCGCATCCGTCAGCGCATGCAGCGCCACATCGCCATCTGAGTGGGCAATAAAACCGTGTTCGAAGGGAATACGCACCCCGCCAATCACTAACGGACCTTCGCCGCCAAAAGCGTGAACGTCAAAACCGTGACCGATACGCATCATGCGCTCTCCTTTAACTGAATCTGGGTTAGATAGAAGGCCGCCAGCGCCAGATCTTCTGGCCGCGTCACCTTAATGTTGTCGCTGCGCCCGCTCACCAACTCGGGGTGATAGCCACAGTACTCCAGCGCCGACGCTTCATCGGTAATGGTAGCGCCTTCATTGAGTGCACGCGTTAAACACGCCGTCAGCAGTTGATGCGGAAAAAATTGCGGCGTCAGCGCGTGCCACAAATCTTCACGCTCCACAGTGTGCGCAATCGCCGTTTTACCGGGCTCAGCGCGCTTCATGGTGTCACGCACCGGCGCCGCCAGAATCGCCCCGACTTTACTGTGCTCGCGCACTGCCAGTAGTCGTGCCAGGTCATCCGGATGTAAACATGGGCGCGCGGCATCGTGCACCAGCACCCATTCACTGTGTTTAATGGCTTGTAATCCTGCTAGCACTGACTCGGCACGCGTATCGCCACCCGTCACACGCAGCACGCGTGAATCCTGCGCCAGTGGCAACGAATCAAACCAACCATCATCAGGACTGATTGGCACGATCACTTGCTTAACAGCAGGATGCGCCAGTAAGCGCGCGACGCTGTGTTCAAGAAGGGTAAATTCGCCGATGGTGAGATATTGTTTCGGGCAGGCAGCCTGCATACGGCTGCCGACACCCGCGGCTGGCACCACGGCAATCACGTCCGCGAGGGAAGAGAGGTTGTTCATGGCTTATCGTTGTTGGTTTTGCGCAGCTTGTTGCGCGTTACGTTTGTTCTGGTCTGGCACCAGGCGATAGAAAGTCTCACCGGGCTTAATCATGCCCAGTTCATTACGTGCGCGTTCCTCGATCGCTTCTGAGCCGCCATTGAGATCGTCAATTTCGGCAAATAACTGATCGTTACGCGCTTTTAATTTGGCGTTATTCGCCTGTTGTGACGCGACGTCTTCGTTGACGCGCGTATAGTCATGGATACCGTTCTTACCCAGCCACAGGGAATATTGAAGCCATCCCAGCAGCACGAGCAACAGTAACGTCAGTTTTCCCATCCCCGCCCCCTGAAAAACGGCCCAATCATCCCATAACTTCGCACAGGACTCCACAGTGACAGCGAAAATGGCGCGGACTGAGAATTGTCTGCACAAATAATGGCAGCATTTAGCGGGAGACAGCAGGTAAAGTTTTGTAACCTGCCGATGCGTTTGCACATCAGGATCGGATTACCAACCCGAGAGAAATGAGAACAACAGCCAGAACAAGCACACAACCACAATCGCGGTGATCACCCCACTCCAGAACAAGTGCCCACGAATCATTAAGCTCAGTACGATACCAATCAGGACCGAAACCGGTAACAGCGCGAGAAAGAATGGCCAAGTGTAGAGGAAGAAGAACAGCGTGTTGGAGCCGTAGAGCATGAACGGAATCGCCAGCGCGCACCAGTACGAGAGAAAGCCAATCACGCCGCCCGGTAACGATGAGCGAGACTCATCCGGGGTGCGTTCATCTTTGCGTGCCAGCATGGGGGTTACGTTCTGCATAGAGATCCTGTTGACGCTAAAAAGCGGCAAACCTAACGAGATTTGCCGCTGTCGGTTCAGGATCTGATGATATCGCGGTGGCGCAGGAGGTCTAACAATTGGGCAGTCAAGTTTGTAACTAATTGTTCGCCATCTAAGTGAATTTCCGGCGCGTCTGGCGCCTCATAAACGCTGTCGATACCGGTAAAATTGCGCAGCTCACCAGCACGTGCTTTTTTATACAAACCTTTGGGGTCGCGCGCTTCGCACACGGCCAACGGCGTATCGACAAACACTTCGACAAACTGCCCGGCACCGAGCAAATCACGCACCATCTGACGTTCCGCGCGATGCGGCGAGATAAAGGCGGTTAATACCACTAAACCAGCATCCACCATCAGTTTCGCCACTTCGCCCACGCGCCGGATGTTCTCTTTACGATCGTCATCGCTGAAGCCGAGGTCACGGCATAAGCCGTGACGCACGTTATCACCATCCAGCAAATAAGTACTGACACCGGCGCGATGCAGCGCCTGCTCCAGCGCGCCGGCCACCGTGGATTTTCCCGAGCCTGACAGCCCGGTAAACCACAGCACCACGCCTTGATGGCCGTGCTGTTGTTCCCGCTCTTCACGCGTCACCGGATGGTCATGCCACACCACGTTTTCGTCGTGTTGGGCCATTACTTACCACCCAGCAGGTCGCGCGCATTCCAGTGTGGGAAATGACGACGCACCAGTGCATTCAACTCCAGCTCAAATTCGCTAAATTGGCTGGCTTGCCCACGCGTATCAGTCAGTGGTTGATTGATCATCCCCGCACCGACCGTGACATTGCTCAGACGATCGATAAAGATCATCCCGCCTGTGACCGGGTTCTGGCGATACGCATCCAGCACCATCGGTTCGTCAAACGTGATCTCAACCAAACCAATACCGTTCAATGGCAGGCTCTCTACTGCACGTTTTTCCAGCGTATTGATCTCCACCTGATGGATGATCTTTTCCACGCGGCCGCGCGCTTTCTTGCCCGCGATCTTCACTTCGTAGCTCTGACCCGGCTGTAGCGGCTGTTCTGCCATCCACACCACATCAACGGTGGCAGACTGCACCGCTTGCAACTCGGCGGCGGCATCGACCAGCAGGTCGCCACGGCTGATGTCGATCTCATCTTTCAACACCAGCGTGATGGCTTCACCCGCTCCCGCTTCCTGCAGGTCACCGTCAAAGGTCACAATGCGCGAAATGGTTGACTCGACACCGGACGGCAGAACTTTCACACGCTGTCCCACCTGCACCGCGCCCGAGGCCAGCGTACCGGCATAGCCACGGAAATCGAGATTAGGGCGGTTCACGTACTGCACCGGGAAACGCATCGGCTGATGATCCACCACGCGGTTCAGTTCCACAGTTTCCAGCACATCCAGCAGCGTTGGGCCGCTGTACCACGGCATGGTGACGCTCGGCGTGGCGACGTTATCGCCTTCCAGCGCAGACATCGGTACAAAGCGGATATCGAGATCTTCCGGCAGCTGACCCGCGAAATCGAGGTAAGACTGTTTGATCTGCTCGTAGGTTTCTTGCTTGTAATCCACCAAATCCATCTTATTGATGGCGACCACCAGGTGCTTGATGCCCAGCAGCGTGGAGATAAAGCTGTGACGACGCGTTTGATCCAGCACGCCTTTACGCGCATCGATCAGCAGAATCGCCAGATCACAGGTGGACGCACCGGTCGCCATGTTACGGGTGTACTGCTCATGTCCTGGCGTGTCTGCGATGATGAATTTGCGTTTCTCAGTGGAGAAATAGCGATACGCCACGTCGATGGTGATGCCCTGCTCGCGCTCGGCCTGCAAGCCGTCCACCAGCAGTGCCAGATCGAGCTTCTCGCCTTGGGTGCCGTGGCGTTTGCTGTCATTGTGCAGCGAAGAGAGCTGATCTTCATAAATCTGACGGGTGTCATGCAGCAGGCGACCAATCAGCGTACTTTTGCCGTCGTCGACGCTACCGCAGGTCAGGAAACGCAGCAGGCTTTTATGTTGTTGCGCGGTCAGCCAGGCTTCTACGCCGCCCTGATCGGCAATCTGTTGTGCAATTACGGTATTCATCTGCGTCTCCTTAGAAATAACCCTGACGTTTTTTCATTTCCATCGAACCGGCCTGGTCGCGGTCAATCATGCGCCCCTGGCGTTCACTGGTGGTGGAGACCAGCATCTCTTCAATAATTTCAGGCAGCGTTTGTGCTTCGGATTCCACCGCGCCGGTCAGCGGCCAGCAGCCGAGAGTACGGAATCGCACCATACGCTGTTTGATCTCTTCGCCTGGCTGTAGATCAATACGATCGTCATCAATCATCATCAGCATGCCATCGCGCTCCAACACCGGGCGCGGTGCCGCAAGGTACAGCGGCACGATTTCGATGTTTTCCAGGAAGATGTACTGCCAGATATCCAGCTCGGTCCAGTTGGAGAGCGGGAACACGCGAATACTTTCGCCTTTGTTAATCTGACCGTTATAGTTATGCCACAGCTCTGGACGCTGATTTTTTGGATCCCAACGATGGAAACGATCGCGGAACGAGTAGATACGCTCTTTGGCGCGCGACTTCTCTTCGTCACGGCGTGCGCCACCGAAGGCGGCATCAAAACCGTATTTATTCAGCGCCTGCTTAAGGCCCTCGGTTTTCATGATGTCGGTATGTTTGGCGCTGCCGTGGACGAACGGGTTGATGCCCATCGCCACGCCTTCCGGATTACGGTGCACCAGCAACTCGGCACCCATGTTTTTCACGGTGCGATCGCGGAACTCGTACATTTCGCGGAATTTCCAGCCGGTATCAACGTGCAGCAGCGGAAATGGCAGCGTGCCCGGATAGAAGGCTTTGCGCGCCAGATGCAGCATCACCGAGGAGTCTTTCCCGATGGAGTACATCATCACCGGATTGCTGAACTCGGCCGCCACCTCGCGGATGATATGGATACTCTCTGCCTCGAGTTGGCGCAGATGAGTAAGACGATTTTGGTCCATAATTTTTCCTCAAGCCAAATTGACAACGGCGGACTCGCGAGCCCCCTGCTGTGCCGAATATTGGAACCAGGCTAATTGCCCGTGCAAATTCACCACTTCACCCACCACAATCAGGGCCGGTGTGGGCGCGGCAACCGCCAGCGCCTCAAGCTGATCTAAAGTACCGGTCAGCACTTGTTGATTCTGACGCGTGCCGCAGCCAATCACTGCCACCGGCGTCGAGGCCACGCGTCCATGTTTGATAAGGCCCGCCGCAATTTCTGCCGCTTTCAACGTGCCCATGTAAATCGCTAATGTCTGACGCGCACGTGCCAGTGTCGGCCAGTCAATGCCTTCGCTATCACTGCGTAAGTGGCCGGTGACAAACAGTACGCTCTGCGCGTGGTCGCGATGAGTTAACGGAATCCCGGCATAGGCCGTTGCACCCGCCGCCGCGGTAATGCCCGGCACCACTTGGAACGGAATGCCCGCCGCTTTCGCCGCCTGCAGCTCTTCGCCGCCGCGACCAAAGATAAAGGGGTCGCCGCCTTTCAGACGCACCACGCGTTTACCCTGCTGCGCCAGCTCGACCAGCATGGCATTGGTCTCTTCCTGAGAAACGGAGTGCGCACCGGCACGCTTGCCGACGCAGATACGATCGGCATCGCGACGCACCAGTTCCAGCACTTCGTCGCTCACCAGATGGTCATATAGCACCACATCCGCCAGCTGCATCACCTGTAAGCCACGCAGTGTCAGCAAACCGCTGTCACCCGGACCCGCGCCCACCAAGGTGATTTCACCCTGATTGTCGCTGTCGTTCTCTAATTCATGATCCAGCGTACGGCGAGCTTCGTTGACGTTGCCAGCCGACATTTGGCTGGCGAACAGACCGTTAAACGCCCGCTCCCAGAAGCGACGACGTTCTGACATGCTGCGGTAACGCTGTTTGACCTTGTCACGCCACTGCCCCGCCACTTCGGCCATCTGGCCCAGGTTGGCGGGCAAGAGCGCCTCGATTTTTTCACGCAGCAAACGCGCGAGTACCGGCGCGGTACCACTGGAGGAGATCGCTACCACCAGCGGAGAGCGGTCAACAATAGAAGGGAAGATAAAACTGCACTTTGGCTGATCGTCCACGACGTTAACCAGCTTGTGGCGCGCGTTGGCGGCATCAAACACCTGCGCATTAAGCGCGTTATCATCAGTGGCAGCGATCACTAAAAACACGCCATCCAACTGTTGGGGTTCGAAGCGGTGCGCGATCCATTCAATCGCGTCGATTTCCAGCAGCGCCTGCAACTCATGGCCGAGGTCGCGCGCTGCTACCAGCACGCGCGCACCGGCACGACGCAGCAGTTCGATTTTACGCGCCGCGATTTCACCACCGCCAACAACCAGCACCGGACGGTTTTTGAGATCGGCAAAGAGAGGCAGATAATCCACGTTAACCTTGTTAGTTTTACAATAAGTTAACGCGACTATACGTCCCTGCCTTCTGGCAGATGAAATTACGAATTGGCATTAGTAGTTACCGAATGGAATAACGCCCCAGGATTGCTGATAACAATTTGTGCTTAACAAATGATATTGCTGGTGTTTCGGAGCAATTCAAATTGTGCAATCGCGGTCACAGTTTCATACTAACTCGGAATTTTTTTAGCATCACGGGATGTCATAAAAGGACAATAACTATGTTTGCCACTCTCCGCCGCACCGTGCTGGCTGCACTGATCGCGGGCGGTTTGCCTCTCTTTGCCCATGCTGCGAGCGACGCGCCAGGGCATTTTGCCGAACAGCAGCTGCGCCACATCGCCACCTATTTCCCCGGCCGCATGAGCGGCAGCCCTGCTGAGCTGATGACAGCTGATTATTTGCAGCAGCAATTCACCGAGCTTGGCTACAAGAGTAATACCCGCCAGTTCAATACCAGCTACACCTGGCTAGAGCGCAAGGGCGAGACGCGCCCGCGCAAAGTCTCCGCCACGTCGGTGATCGCCGCGCGCAGCGGCGCAGTGCAACAAGAGATTCTGATCGTCACCCATCTCGATACCTGGACGCCTCTCAGCCGCCATGAAGCGGATAACAATCTGGGCGGCCTGCGTTTGCAGGGTGTCGACGACAATGCGTCCGGTCTGGGCGTGATGCTGGAACTGGCGCAGCAGCTGAGTAAAACCCCACTGCATTACGGCGTACGCTTTGTCGCGCTGAGTGCCGGTGAAGCCGGACTGCACGGGATGGATGACTACCTGTCGCGCATGAGCGCACAGGAAAAGAAAAATACCCTGCTAGTGATTGATCTCAACAGCCTGATCGTCGGCGATCACCTCTACTTTAACAGTGGCGCCAACACGCCTTCTGCGGTTCGCAAGCAGACCAGCGCGCGCGCCGTGCAGCTGGCCCATCGCTACGGTATTTCCGCCGCCAGCCACACGCTGACAGCCCGAGACTATCCGGGCGTGAATCCGTTTGATAAAGCAGGCATGCCGCTGCTGGATGTCACCGCCGCCAACTGGGCGCTGGGTAATAAAGATGGACAGCAGCAGCGGGCGCACAGTAGCCACTTTCCGGAGGGCAACGTACGCCATCAAACCGATCGCGATAACCTCAATTATCTGGATCGCTGGCTTCCGGGCCGGATTACGCAACGCACGCGTGACAGCGTGAAGATCTTACTGCCGCTGGTCACCGAGCTGGCTAACCCAACAACTTAAGGATTTGCTATGTACGTGGTGTATCTCAACTATTTCCGTCCGGCAGAAGAAGCCGATGCGCTGCTGGCGCCGCATATTGAGTGGCTGGATCGCTATTTTGACAGCGGAGACTTTATTGCGGCAGGCCGCAAAGACCCGCGCACTGGCGGTATGGTGCTGGTGAAGGATATGGATCGTGCCCAACTGGACGCGATTCTGGCAGAAGATCCGTTTGTCGCCGTGGCGCATTATGAAGTAACGAAGGTGAACGTGACGCGCGCAGCGGATGCGTTTGAAGGGTTAAAAGGGATTTAAAGAACAATAGGGTAGCGGCGAGATTTATCGTGCACCCATCAGCGTTAGAGGCGCTGCAGGGAGGCGCGATAAATCTCGCCGCTAGTCTTTTCAGACGTTATTGATGCATCAACCTTCGTGCAATCCGCACTCGCGCTTCAGACCAAAGAAACGTGTCTCTTCCTCGGCCATGCCCGGCTCCCACTTCTTAGTGGTGTGGGTATCGCCAACCGACAAATAGCCTTCATCCCACAGCGGATGGTATTTCAGGCCATGCTGCTTGAGATACTGATGCACCTGACGGTTATCCCAGTCAATGATCGGCAGAATCTTGAACACGCCGCGCTGCACCGCCAGCACCGGCAAACTGGCACGGCTGCCAGACTGATCGCGGCGTAAACCGGCGAACCACGTCTGCGCACCCAGCGTTTCCAGCGCACGGTTCATCGGTTCAACTTTATTAATCTGGTTGTACTGCTCAATCCCTTCGACGCCCTGCTCCCACAGTTTGCCGTAGCGCGCTTCCTGCCACGCCGCCGAGGTCTCGGCGCGGAAGATTTGCAGATTAAGATTGAGCTTCTCAGTCAGCTCATCAATAAAACGGTAAGTTTCCGGGAACAGATAGCCGGTATCGGTCAGGATCACCGGCGTATCCGGTTTCTGCTGCGTCACCATATGCAGCAGAACCGCCGCCTGAATACCAAAGCTGGATGACAGCACAAACGCACCTGGCATGTTTTCCAGTGCCCAGCTCACGCGTTGTTCAGCGGAGAGTTTCTCCAGCTGCACGTTGCTTTCGGCCAATGCATGATGCGATCGACTTTGCTGCCGCTATTCAGTGCTGCGAGATCAAGTACCGTCATACTGCCTCCGAGTCCCAAAAATCACGGGCGGGATCCACCACGGCTTTGATGATGCCAGCGCGAATCACGAAGTCACCAAAGCCTTCATCGGCCTGACGCTCGGTTGCCCAGCGCGCCACCAATTCGTCGATGCTGGCAAGGATCTCGCCTTCGTTGATGTTTTCGCGGTACATGCGTGGAATGCGTGTACCCATGCGGTTACCGCCGATGTGTAAGTTGTAGCGGCCAGGTGCTTTACCCACCAGACCTAGCTCCGCCAGCAAAGCACGGCCACAGCCGTTCGGACAACCGGTAACGCGTAGCACTATGTGCTCTTCACCGACGCCGTGCTTATGCATGATCTCTTCAACTTTGGTCACAAACGAAGGCAGGAAGCGTTCGGCTTCGGCCATCGCTAATGGGCAGGTTGGGAAGGCCACACAGGCCATTGAGTTTTCACGCTGTGGCGTCACTGCTTCCATCAAACCGTGTTCACGGGCGATAGCTTCAATCTGCGCTTTTTGCTTCTCCGGTACGCCAGCTACGATCAGGTTCTGGTTGGCGGTGAGACGGAAATCGCCTTGGTGAATTTTGGCAATTTCAGCAATGCCGCGCTTCAGCGGACGGCCTGGATAATCCATCAAACGGCCGTTTTCGATAAACAGCGTCAGGTGCCATTTCTTATCAATGCCTTTCACCCAACCTACACGGTCGCCACGGGTGGTAAACGCGTAAGGACGAATCGGTTCAAACGTCAAGCCAGCACGCTTTTCCACTTCGGCTTTGAAGGTGTCAACGCCAACACGCTCCAGCGTGTATTTGGTTTTGGCATTTTTACGATCGGTACGGTTGCCCCAGTCGCGCTGGGTGGTGACCACCGCGGCGGCCACGTCGAGGATCTTCTCCACCGGCAGATAGCCAAACTCGCTGGCGGTGCGCGCGTAAGTCGCTTTGTTACCGTGATCAATCGACAAACCACCGCCGACCAACAGGTTAAAACCAATCAGCTTGCCATTCTCAGCGATAGCGATGAAGTTCAGATCGTTGGCATGCAGATCGACGTCGTTATGCGGCGGCACCACCACGGTCGTTTTGAATTTACGCGGCAGATAGGTTTCACCCAGGATCGGCTCTTTATCGGTGGTAGCAACCTTCTCTTTATCCCACCAGATCTCAGCGTAAGCGCGGGTTTGCGGCAGCAGGTGCTCGGAGAGCTTTTTCGCCCACTCGTAGGCTTCCTGATGCAACTCCGACTCCACTGGGTTCGAGGTACACAGCACGTTACGGTTCACGTCGTTGGCGGTGGCCAGCGCGTCGAGGCCGACTTCGTGCAGCATCTGATGCGTCGGCTTCACGTTCTTCTTCAGAATGCCGTGAAACTGGAAGGTCTGACGGTTGGTCAGACGAATGCTGCCATAGATAGTTTTATCGGTGGCGAACTTATCAATCGCCAGCCACTGGGTTGGCGTGATGATGCCGCCCGGCAAACGGCAACGCAGCATCATCGCGTGGCGCGGCTCAAGTTTCTGCGCCGTACGCTCCGCACGAATGTCGCGGTCGTCCTGCTGGTACATACCGTGGAAACGGATCAGCAGGAAGTTATCGCCGCTGAAGCCGCCGGTCAGCCCCTCATCAAGATCGTCGAGGATGGTGCCACGCAGATAGTTACTCTGTTTTTTCAGACGCTCGGCGTCGACCAGCTTGCCTTCAACGACCAGCGGTCCAGGATGTTTTTCGCTCATTAGTAAACGTCTCGCTGATAACGGCGCTCAATGCGCAGCTCACTTAAAAATTCGTCAGCCGTTTCACGATCCATGCCGCCGTGTTCGACCACCACATCCAGTAATGCCTGCTCAACGTCTTTCGCCATGCGATTAGCGTCGCCACAGACGTAAAGGTGCGCGCCTTCTTCAATCCAGCGCCACACTTCCGCCCCTTTAGCGCGGATTTTATCTTGTACGTATATTTTCTCAGCCTGGTCACGCGACCACGCTAAATCAATGTTGGTCAGCAAACCGTCTTTGACATATTTCTGCCATTCCACCTGATAGAGGAAGTCATCGGTGAAGTGTGGATTGCCAAAGAACAGCCAGTTTTTACCGCCCGCACCGTCGTTATCACGCTGCTGCATAAAGGAACGGAACGGCGCGATGCCGGTGCCTGGTCCCACCATGATCACCGGAGTTTCCGGATTCGCCGGCAGACGGAAGTTGTCGTTGTGTTCGATAAACACGCGGATCTCGCCGTCTTCTTCAATGCGGTCGGCCAGCCAGGTTGAAGCACCACCGCCACGCTGACGACCATCGATCTCGTAGCGCACCGCACCAACAGTAATATGCACTTCGGTGTCAGTTTCGGCTTGCGATGAAGCGATGGAGTAAAGGCGCGGCGTCAGTGGTCGCAGCATTCCCGTCAGCTGTTCGGCATTCAGTTCGGTCGGCGCCTGACGCACCATATCAACGATGGGGAAGCTCTGCGCATAGCTCTGCAGTTTCGGCTTTTCTCCTGCCAGCGCCAGCAGTGCATCATTACGCGACAGCGCTGCATACTGCTCAACGATTTGTGGCGTATTCACCGTCAGCTCATAATGTTTTTGCAGTGCCTCAGTCAGTGGCAGGGTTTCGCCGTTCACTTCAACTGACTCATCACCTTTCAGCCACACCAGCTGCAATAACTCCTGCACCAGTTCGGCATCGTTCTCAAACCATACGCCCAGCGCATCGCCCGGCTGGTAACGCAGACCGGACTCACCTAAATCAATTTCGATGTGGCGCACGTCTTTATCAGAATCACGACCGGTGATTTTCTGATTAGCGGCGAAGCTGGCGGTCAGCGGCGCTTCTTTGGTGTACGGGCTGCTGTGA
Organism: Pantoea rwandensis; assembly: GCF_002095475.1. Lineage (GTDB taxonomy): Bacteria > Pseudomonadota > Gammaproteobacteria > Enterobacterales > Enterobacteriaceae > Pantoea > Pantoea rwandensis. The sequence continues at coordinate 36,600 of NZ_MLFR01000026.1, read as the reverse complement.
ATGTCGTTCACCACGCCAGAAGCCGTCACGGCCGCAACCACAGAAGGCTCACTTGGCACACGCGCTTTCAGAATTTCAGTCAGCTGCTGACGCCATGCTGAGGCCTGCTCTTTGTATTCCACATCCGCATCAACGCGATCGAGCAGACGTTCCGCACCCAGTTCCGCCAAGCGCTCATCAAAATCTTTACCGGCTTTGCTAAAGAACTCGTAGGAAGTGTCGCCAAGGCCAAACACCGCAAAAGCAGAACCCGCAGCAAACTTCGGGGCTTTTTTCGACAGCAGGAATTTGTGCAGCGCGACGGCTTCTTCCGGCGGCTCACCCTCACCTTGCGTTGAGGTAACCACCACCAGCAATTTTTCCTGACCAATTTGCTTAAACTTGTAATCGCCCGCATTGACCAGATTAACGCTCAACTTGGCGGCCAGCAGGTCGTCACGCAGTTGTTCAGCCAAACGACGCGCGTTGCCGGTTTGCGAAGCGGAGATAAGCGTAATGGTCGGCACCTCGGCCTGAACCGGCGCAGGCGCAGCAACGGCACCCGGAGTTTGATTGACCATGCCCCAGAAGTAGCCGGAGAGCCAAGCCATCTGAGTGGTGTTGAAATCCGTGGTCGCCGCCTGTAAGCGCGCGAGTTGCTCCGGATTGAGTGGGAGCAGTGAACCGGGTGCCTGAGTCGTCATCGCGTTAAAAATTCCAGTGTATGAAGTCCGGACCAATATGTGGCGGAAGAGTGGGTAGGTTACCGGGCCGTATATTAACGATTAAATACGCCTTCGACATAATAAATAACCAAAATGACTAAGTGGTTTTTCGGGTAATGTTAATCGGCAAAAGTGGTAAACAAAAATTCAATTATTCAATGAGTTATAAATGTTCATTCGCTGCGATAGTGCGCAAAATGCCCTTTTCACTCATAGCGGGTGCGAAAAATCTGTGATTCAGGTAGAATTCGGCGGTTTTTAAGTCTGAGAGCCATTATGTCTACCACGCTGTTTAAAGAGTTCCAGTTCGAATCCGCCCACCACTTACCCCATGTGCCTGAAGGTCATAAATGCGGTCGCCTGCACGGTCATTCTTTCCTGGTGCGATTGGAAATTACCGGTGAAGTGGATGCGCATACCGGTTGGGTAATGGATTTTGCCGAGCTGAAAGCGGCATTTATGCCAATTTATGATCGCCTCGATCATCACTATTTGAATGATATTCCTGGCCTGGAAAATCCGACCAGTGAAGTGCTGGCAAAATGGATTTGGGATCAGATGAAGCCGATCCTGCCAGAACTGAGTGCAGTGATGATCAAGGAAACCTGTACCGCAGGTTGCGTTTATCGCGGCTAATCGTGTTTTAGGCTGCGATTACGCAGCCTGATTTTCTCGTCCTACGCTTCTTTACGTTCGATTCATATCCCTGTCATCTGCCCCCTCTACGTTGTTGTCTCCTTCATTAAAGATCAAGAGAATCAACAATGAACCTGGTAAAACGCCTTTCCGTTATTGCTTTACTTGTTTCCGCCTCTGCCGCCGTTCAGGCGCAAAACGTACTGGATTTTCCGCAGCCGGATAAAGTGCCGGATGAATTCTATGCCGTGACTGAAATCCCTGCGGGTGGGATGATCAAATATGAAACCGACGCGAAAACCGGTTTTATCGTTGCTGACCGCTTCCAGTCAATGCCCGTCGCTTACCCGGCGAACTACGGCTCGCTGACTCAGTCACTGGGCGGTGATGGCGATCCACTGGACGTGATTTTCTACACCCGAGCGCCACTGCAACCGGGCACGCTGATCAAACTGCGCCCGATTGGCGTGCTGAAAATGATTGATGGCGGCGAAGTGGACGACAAGATTGTTGCGGTGCCGACCAGCAAAATCGACCCGACTTACGATGACATCAAAGAGATGAGCGATCTGCCGAAAATGGAGCAGGAGCGCCTGCAGGCATTCTTCCGCGTTTATAAGCAGTTGCCAGATGGCCGTAAGAAAGTTGAGCTGAATGGTTTTGAGGATGCGGCGAAAGCCAAAACTGAGATCAAACAGGCATTCGACGCATATAAAGCCAAGAAATAAAACGTAAGGCTACACCGGTGCGGTTTTGGACAAGGTCGCCATGAATGGCATCTGCACCGGTGCGGTCTTGAACACGGTCGCCATAAATGGCGCCCCTACAGTATTCGGTGAGGTTTTCGTAGGGTACGCATTTATGCGCACCGAATTCATCAGGCGATATTCAAATACTTATGTGTTTGCATCGAAAGGCGCCAGTTGCGCGCAATGCAGGTATCAATGCACAGTTTGGTGGCCGCATCACCACGACTGATCGGTTGCAATGCCACGATGCGCTTCTTGTCATCGTGCAAGCCCGCAAGTAACACATCCAACGCTTCGACGTCACGCTCACGTGCCACCGGATGTTTAATCTCATCCGCGCGCTGCAACGCCTGTGGCAGTACATCGTAACCACCACGCATATTCACTTTAGGTGAAACCGTCACCCAGGTGGCGTCAGAGCAGTGCACTTCATGCGTACCGCTGGTCTCAATCTGGCACTCAAAACCGGCCGCTTCCAGCGCCTCGGTCAATGGACGCAAATCAAAAATAGCCGGTTCACCGCCAGTGATCACCACGTGGCGCGCGGTCCAGCCCTGACGTTGAATGGTCTCAATCAGCATTGCCGCATCGGCGCTGCCCCAGGCGTCACTCTCCACGGTCTTTATCAGAATGTCACCCAGCGAGGTCTCCCGATCGGCCAGCTTTTCCCAGGTATGCTTGGTATCACACCAGCTACAGCCCACTGGACATCCCTGTAAGCGGATGAACAGCGCCGGTACACCGGTGTAAAAACCTTCACCCTGCAGGGTCTGGAACATTTCGTTAATCGGGTAGAACATTTTTTACTCACGTCTAAAATTCGAGGCGCAGATTATGGCAGATTTTCACCGCCGGTTCACAGCTGCTTCGTGCCAAAAACGCAAAAGCCCCGCACGAGGCGGGGCTTTATCAGCAATGATGCGGCCACTGAGGCCACATCAACAGACCCTTACTGGCCTTTAACTTCTTTCAGACCGTTGAACGGGGCTTTGTCGCCCAGCGCTTCTTCGATACGAATCAGTTGGTTGTACTTAGCAACACGATCAGAACGGCTCATAGAACCGGTTTTGATCTGGCCTGCTGCAGTACCAACCGCCAGGTCAGCGATGGTCGCATCTTCAGTTTCACCTGAACGGTGTGAAATCACCGCGGTGTAACCTGCGTCTTTCGCCATCTTGATTGCAGCCAGGGTTTCGGTCAGAGAACCGATCTGGTTGAATTTGATCAGGATGGAGTTAGCGATGCCTTTATCGATACCTTCTTTCAGGATCTTGGTGTTGGTCACGAACAGGTCGTCACCAACCAACTGAATTTTGTCGCCCAGTACTTTGGTCTGGTAAGCGAAGCCCGCCCAGTCAGACTCATCCAGACCGTCTTCGATAGAAACGATTGGGTACTGTTTAGTCAGATCTTCCAGGAAGTGCGTGAACTCTTCAGAGGTGAACGCTTTGTTGCCTTCGCCAGCCAGCACATATTTGCCGTCTTTGTAGAATTCAGACGCTGCACAGTCCATCGCCAGGGTGATGTCTTTGCCCAGCTCGTAGCCAGCTGCTTTTACCGCTTCAGCGATAACCGCCAGCGCTTCAGCGTTAGAACCCAGGTTTGGCGCGTAGCCACCTTCGTCACCGACCGCAGTGCTCATGCCTTTGGCTTTCAGAACTTTTGCCAGGTTGTGGAAAACTTCAGAACCCATACGGATGGCTTCTTTCACGTTTTTCGCGCCAACAGGCTGAATCATGAATTCCTGGATATCAACGTTGTTATCCGCGTGCTCACCACCGTTGATGATGTTCATCATTGGCAGAGGCATAGAATATTTGCCTGGGGTGCCGTTCAGTTCTGCGATGTGCGCATACAGTGGCAGACCTTTAGAGGCCGCAGCCGCTTTAGCAGCAGCCAGCGAAACCGCCAGAATGGCGTTAGCGCCGAAGTTGGATTTGTTCTCAGTACCGTCCAGCTCGATCATGATCTTATCGATGTTCGCCTGGTCTTTGGCATCTTTACCGGTTACCGCGCCAGCGATAGGACCGTTAACAGCTGCAACCGCTTTGGTCACGCCTTTGCCCAGGAAACGAGATTTGTCACCGTCACGCAGCTCCAGTGCTTCGCGAGAACCGGTTGAAGCACCTGATGGCGCTGCAGCCAGACCAACGAAACCGCCTTCCAGATGCACTTCTGCTTCTACAGTCGGGTTGCCACGGGAGTCGATGATTTCGCGACCGATGACTTTTACGATTTTGGACATTCGATTTTCCTCAGTACAAGTTAGTCAATCCTAAGACAAACAACGCGCGAAAAGTTCGCGCGCTGTTCGTTAAACTTTTACTTCGCTAACCGCTTCTGGTGCTCCTGCGCGGCTTTAACAAAGCCAGCGAACAGCGGATGACCATCACGCGGGGTCGACGTGAATTCCGGGTGGAACTGACAAGCTACAAACCACGGATGGTTCGGGAGTTCAATGATCTCCACCAGCTGGTCGTCGCCGGAACGGCCCGCAATATGCAGACCCGCCGCTTCAATCGGCTTCAACAGCAGATTGTTCACTTCATAACGATGGCGGTGACGTTCAGTAATGACGTCAGAACCATACAGCTGGCGCACTTTACTTTCTGGCGTCAGCTGGCACTGCTGGCTACCCAGACGCATGGTACCGCCCAGATCGCTCTGCTCAGTACGCTGCTCAACGTTGCCTTCTTCATCACGCCATTCCGTGATCAGCGCAACCACAGGGTACTTACAGTCTGGCACAAATTCCGTTGAGTTGGCGTCAGCCATCCCAGCCACATTGCGCGCGAATTCCATCAGCGCAATCTGCATACCGAGGCAGATACCCAGGTAAGGGATATTGTTCTCACGTGCATACTGCGCGGTGAGCATTTTGCCTTCCACACCACGGTAGCCGAAGCCACCAGGAATCAGAATAGCATCCAGATCTTTCAGAATTTCGACACCGCGCGATTCCACATCCTGCGAGTCGATCAGCTTGATATTCACGGTCACGCGATTTTTCAGGCCACCGTGCTTCAACGCTTCAATCACTGACTTGTACGCATCTGGCAGTTCGACATATTTGCCGACCATACCAATGGTCACTTCGCCGCCCGGATTCGCTTCTTCGTAGATAACCTGTTCCCATTCGGCCAGGTTCGCTTCCGGAGCGCTCAGATTGAAACGCTTGCAGATATAGTCATCCAGGCCCTGTGATTTCAACATGCCAGGAATCTTGTAGATGGAATCCACATCTTTCAGGGAAATAACCGCTTTTTCAGGCACGTTACAGAACAGCGCGATCTTCGCACGTTCGTTGGCGGGCACAGCACGGTCAGAACGGCAAATCAGCACATCTGGCTGGATACCGATCGACAACAGCTCTTTCACTGAATGCTGGGTTGGCTTGGTTTTCACTTCGCCTGCAGCCGCCATATACGGCACCAGCGTCAGGTGCATATACATGGTGTGTTCACGGCCCACATCGACCGCCATCTGGCGAATCGCTTCGAGGAACGGCAGAGATTCGATATCGCCTACGGTACCGCCGATTTCCACCAGCACGACATCATGACCTTCGCCACCTTCAATAATGCGTTCTTTGATGGCGTTGGTGATGTGTGGGATGACCTGAATCGTGGCACCGAGATAGTCACCGCGACGCTCTTTGCGCAGAACTTCAGAGTAGATACGACCGGTTGTAAAGTTGTTGCGGCGCGACATTTTGGTACGGATGAAGCGCTCGTAGTGACCCAAGTCCAGATCGGTTTCGGCCCCATCATCGGTAACAAACACTTCACCGTGCTGCGTTGGGCTCATGGTACCCGGATCGACGTTGATGTACGGATCGAGTTTCATGATGGTCACATTCAGACCACGTGCTTCAAGAATGGCTGCGAGGGAGGCTGCGGCAATGCCTTTGCCCAGAGAGGATACGACCCCGCCGGTCACAAAAATATAATTCGTTGTCATGCTGAACCTGAGAGTTTAGGTTTAAAGACGATGGAATAACCAAGACGGGAAAATAGTATACCCGAAGTCGTCCTAAGCCACAATTGATGAATCACACCATCCCCTACGCATTGTTGCCAATAACATAGCGGATAGGTGGGGTTGAAATGTTGACGTGCGTCACAAAGTTGCCGCTTGGCTGAATCGAGTAAGCGCAATCGGACGAATTATGCACAGCGAAGGAATAATCAGCAATTTAAGGAATAATCGCTGAGTCTTTGTTCTCACTCACTTTCACCTGTTGCCAGGCGGCTTCCATCTGATCCAGTGTCGCATCGGTCATTGCCAGCCCTTGCTCGCTGATAATCGTTTCAACCTGGCGGAAGCGGCGCTCAAATTTATCGTTAGCTTTCTGCAAAGCAATTTCCGCTTTGCTGCCCAGATGGCGAGAAAGGTTGACGGTGGCGAACAGCAGATCGCCAATCTCCTCTTCCAGCTTGTCGTTATCGATCACTGCCTGCTGCGCTTCGTGCATCACTTCATCGATCTCTTCATGCACTTTGTCGAGCACCGGGCCGAGGTTATTCCAGTCGAATCCCACCGTGCTACAGCGCTTCTGAATTTTGTGCGCGCGCATCAGTGCCGGTAACGCTTTAGGAATGTCATCCAGCACCGAGTGCTGTGACTTCTCGGCACGCTCGCTGTGTTTGATGGCTTCCCAGTTCTTCAGCACTTCCTGCGTGGTATCAGCTTTCACATCACCGAAAATATGGGGATGGCGACGCTCCAGTTTGTCACTGATGGCGTTGCAGATGTCATCAAAATTGAAACGCTGCTGTTCATCGGCCATTTGCGCATAAAACACCACCTGGAACAGCAGATCACCGAGTTCTCCGCGCAGATCGTCAAAGTCTTCGCGTTGAATCGCATCGATCACTTCGTAGGTCTCTTCCAGCGTATAGGGGGCGATAGAAGCAAAGGTCTGCTGTCGATCCCACGGGCAACCGCGCTCGGGGTCGCGCAGGGTTTGCATGATGGTGAGCAGACGGTTTAGGGCAGTCATGAGGAATCCTTATGGGATTAAAATGGAAAAGGTCGCCATAAATGGCGACCCTACGGCGCACCGACACCCTGTAGGGGCGCCATTTATGGCGACCTGTAACAATCAGTTCAAGCGACGCGCGTCGATAATATCCGGCACCTGATTAAGGCGTGCCAACACGCGGCCTAGCACCTGCTGGTTGTAGATTTCGATATCCATATCAATGGTTGCCAGCTGCTTTTTGGTGTCGCTGCGGCTGGATACGCCCAATACATTCACCTTCTCATTCGCCAGAATAGTGGTGATGTCACGCAGCAGGCCGCTGCGGTCGTTGGCGGTCACACGCACCACCAGCGAATAACCGCTGGAATAATCTTCGCCCCATACGGCATCAACGATACGTTCTGGCGCATGAGAGATCAGCTCGCTCAACTGGTCACAGTCGGCGCGGTGAATTGAAATACCCCGACCTTGGGTGATAAAGCCGACAATGTCGTCGCCCGGAATCGGCTGGCAGCAGCGTGCAATGTGGTGCAGCAGATTGCCCACCCCTTCCACCACCACGCGTCCGCTCTCTTTGCGCGGCGATGGCGTATAGGCTTTTTGCGTCAGTTGGCGCAGTGCTTCGCGGTCTTCCTCTTCGGCACTCGGCTTATTCAGCTTGGCCTGCAGGAAGTTGACCATCTGATTGAGACGAATATCACCGCCGCCAATCATGGCTAATAGCTCATCCTGCGAGCTGACGTTGTAACGCGGCAACAGAATTTTTTCGGCTTCGCGGAAACTGATATCCAGCTGGCTGAGCTCACTTTCCAAAATCTGACGGCCTGCCAGAATGTTCTTGTCACGATCCTGTTTGCGGAACCAGTTATGGATCTTCGAGCGCCCGCGGCTGGTGGTGATATAGCCGAGGTTCGGGTTCAGCCAGTCACGACTTGGATTCGGCTGCTTCTGGGTGATCACTTCAATCTGATCGCCCATCTGCAACTGATAGGTAAAGGGCACAATGCGGCCGCTGATTTTGGCACCGATACAGCGATGCCCGATATCACTGTGAATGTGATACGCGAAGTCGAGCGGCGTCGAACCCGAAGGTAAATCAACGACGTCACCTTTCGGGGTAAAGACATATACTCGATCATCAAACACCTGGCTGCGCACTTCTTCCAGCATCTCACCAGAATCAGACATCTCTTCCTGCCAGGTGATCAATTTACGCAGCCACGCAATTCGCTCCTCATGACCCGCCGCACCACGGGCGTTGCTGGACGTCGGGCCTTCTTTGTACTTCCAGTGCGCCGCCACACCCAGTTCGGCATCTTCATGCATCTGACGCGTACGAATCTGGATTTCTACCGTTTTGCCTTGTGGGCCCAGCACCACGGTATGAATCGATTGATAGCCGTTCGGTTTCGGGTTGGCGACGTAATCATCAAATTCGCTTGGCAGGTGGCGATACAGTGTATGCACCGTACCTAGCGCACCGTAGCAATCCTGCAAACGCTCCGCGACGATGCGCACCGCACGCACATCGAACAGCTCATCGAACGCCAGCGACTTCTTCTGCATCTTGCGCCAGATACTGTAGATGTGTTTCGGGCGGCCATAGACTTCAGCACGCACGCCTTCTTTCTGCATCTCAGTGCGCAGGTTCTGTACGAAGTCATCGATATAGCTTTCACGATCGATACGGCGCTCATGCAGCAGTTTCGCGATGCGCTTATATTCATCAGGATGCAGATAACGGAAGCAGTAATCTTCCAGCTCCCATTTGAGCTGGCCGATACCGAGGCGGTTAGCCAGCGGCGCATAAATGTTGGTGCTCTCTTTCGCTGCCAGTACGCGCTCATCTTCAGGCGCGTCCTTCATCTCACGCAGGTGAGCAATACGCTCCGCCAGCTTGATGACCACACAGCGAAAATCTTCCACCATGGCCAATAACATGCGGCGCACGTTATCCACCTGTTCAGAGGCCATGGAGTCATTATGGATCGCTTTAAGTTGGCGAATGGCATCCATATCGCGTACGCCGTGTACCAGCGACACAATGCCTTTACCGAAGGCCGTTTCCAGGTCTTCTTCGCTCACCACATCGGCGTTAGCCAGCGGGAACAACAGGGCTGCGCGTAGGCTGTCGTTGTCCATACTGAGCATGGTGAGGATTTCCACCATCTCAATACCACGCCATAGCAGTAGAGCCTGATCTGGATGGTCGTGCGTTTCGGCTTCACAGTAGCGCCACGCATCCGCCAGTCGCTGGCAAGATTGCGGATTATGAATACTTAAACTGGCTATCCACTGGTCCAGGGCAAACTCCCCTGCCGTATTTAAATGCGCACTTCTAACCGCAACCATATCCTCTCCTGCCATAACGACAAAGACGTCGCTTATGTTTTGCTGAACAGCACCATGGATTCGAGATGGCTGGTATGTGGGAACATATCCAGCATCGCGACCCTTTCCAAATGGTAGCCCGCCGACAGTAATGCCTGACTGTCGCGCGCAAGTGTTGTTGGGTTACAGGAAACATAGACCACACGTTGCGGCGCAAGTTTAACGATGTGCGACATCACACCTGCGGCTCCGGCACGCGCGGGATCCAGTAACACCTTGTTAAATCCCTGTGCTGCCCACGGTTGGCGGGCAACGTCTTCCTCCAGGTTGTGCTGGAAAAAGCGGACATTTTTAAGATTATTCAGCTCAGCATTATACGCTGCCTGCTGGACTAATGCTGCAACACCCTCCACACCCACGGCATTTTGTACAAACTTTCCTATTGGCAGCGTAAAGTTGCCCATGCCGCAAAACAGATCCAGCACGCGATCCTCTGGCTGCAAATCCAGCCACTCAATGGCCTTTGCCACCATCTGCTGATTCACGCCATCGTTAACCTGAATGAAATCTTGTGGGCTAAAAGTGAGCCTTAAATCAAAGGATTGATAAAAGGGTGCGTAGTCACCCAACGGCTGCAAGATGTCACTGCCATCGGCCAAATAGCACATCAGTTGATGCTCATGCGAAAAACGTTCCAGTTTTGCGCGATCGCCAGCGGACAATGCATCAAGATGACGCAGTACCATCAGTGGGCCATTGTCAGCCAGAACCAGTTCAACATGTCCCAAACGCCTGACGGCCTGCAGCGAACTGAGGCACTGGTGCAACGGCTGGAGTAGCGCCTCAAGCTGGGGCACCAAAATAGTGCACTGCTTCAATTCAACCAAATCGTTACTGGCCGCCTGACGAAACCCCATCTGTAAACGCTGCTGTTTAGGCTGCCACTGCAACCCCAAACGCGCACGCCGGCGATAGCCCCAACTCTGGCCACTGATGATCTCATCAACATGCACGGGTAAGGGGGCATCCTGGCTAAGCAGCCGACTGAGCCCGCGCGCTTTACTGGCTTCCTGCAACTCTACGGCCGCATGCTGCTGCTGACAGCCACCACAGACCCCGAAGTGCACGCAGCGCGGCTTCTCACGCTGCGCGCTCGGGTTGATAATCTTCGTGGCTTTGGCGCGAGCATATTGACGTTTATCCTCAATGACCGTGACTTCTGCCTGTTCACCCGGCAGCGCACCACTGACGAACATTGCCTTTCCTTTATGGCGCGCAACACCTTGCCCAAAGGGATCAAGGTCTTCAATGGTGACGGTAATACGAAGCTTGGTCGTCACACGCTGTTTTGCGGAGTAAAATTGCGCCATAGTGTTGTGAATTCTCTATATTAATTGGGTGTGCCGCCGCTACCGGTTTGTGCACAGGGATAAAATGCCAGGAGTCGCCAGGCCACAATTATGACCAAATATAGCCTGCGGGCACGAATGATGATTTTGATACTGGCGCCAACGCTGATGATTGGCCTGCTGCTCAGTACCTTCTTCGTGGTTCACCGCTATAACGAGTTACAGCATCAGGTGCGCGACGCGGGTGCTAACATTATTGAACCGCTGGCAGTCTCGAGCGAATATGGCATGACCTGGCACAACCGCGATGCGATTCGCGAGTTGGTCAGCCTGCTGCATCGTCGTCATTCCGATATTGTCCGTGCCATTACCATTTTCGACAACAACAATCACATCTACGTCACCTCGAACAACAACCAAAACCTCGCGTTGTTGCAAAAAGAAGACATCTCGACTTTAGAAGACGGTGTATCGGTTGAACGCCACGGTAATTTGATGGTGTTACGTACACCGATTATCTCAGAACGTTATTCCGTGGATGAACTGCCCGGTGAAGATGCCAAACCCGCGGGCAATCCGCTTGGCTACGTGGCGATTGAGTTGGATCTGCAATCGGTACGACTGGAGCAGTACAAAGAGGTGTTTGTAGCCACTTTGCTGTTACTGTTCTGTTTGTGCATCGCCATGCTGTTTGCCTATCGCCTGATGCGCGACGTCACTGGGCCGATTCGTAATATGGTTTCCACCGTGGACCGGATTCGTCGCGGCCAACTCGACAGCCGGGTGGATGGCTACATGCTGGGCGAGCTGAGCATTTTAAAAAATGGTATCAATGCCATGGCGATGTCGCTCACCGCCTATCACGAAGAGATGCAGCAGAATATCGATCAGGCCACTTACGATCTGCGTGAAACCCTGGAACAGCTAGAGATTCAAAACGTCGAGCTAGATCTGGCGAAGAAGCGTGCCCAAGAGGCGGCGCGTATCAAATCTGAATTCCTTGCCAATATGTCACATGAGTTGCGCACACCGCTGAATGGCGTGATTGGCTTTACCCGCCAGATGTTAAAAACCGGACTCAGCACCAACCAGCGCGATTACATGAGTACCATTGAGCGCTCCGCCAATAATTTGTTGAGCATCATCAACGATGTTCTCGACTTCTCAAAGCTGGAAGCAGGCAAACTGGTGCTGGAGTCTATCCCCTTCCCCCTTCGTGCCACGCTCGATGAAACCCTGGTCCTGCTGGCGCCGTCCGCCCATGACAAAGGCTTGGAGATCACCGTCTGCCTGGAAAAACAGGTACCGGACAATGTGATTGGCGACCCGCTGCGCCTGCAACAGATCCTGATTAATCTGATTGGCAACGCCATTAAATTCACCGAGAGCGGTCACATCGATTTGCGTGTGGAATTACGTAATCTCAGCACCACCCGCGCTGAACTGGAAATCCAGGTGCATGACACGGGCATCGGTATTTCAGAACAGCAGCAGTCACAGTTGTTCCAGGCATTCCGCCAGGCGGATGCCAGTATTTCTCGTCGCCACGGCGGCACCGGCTTGGGCTTGGTCATTACCCAGAAACTGGTCAGTGAAATGGGCGGTGAGATAGCCTTCCACAGCCGTCAGAATCAGGGTTCAACCTTCTGGGTCCATATCCATCTGGATCTCAATCCTAATGCTCCTCCCATCCCGCGCATGCTGGAGGATTTACGCGCCATCCCTCTTGCCTATATCGAGCCTCATGCTGCCGTTGCAAAAGCGGTACAAGAGATGTTGAGCATTACGCCGTTGCAGGTGCAGCACTATGCGACGCTGGAAGAGATGCCGGATACGTATTTCCCGCTGCTTCTGATGGGGTTGCCCGTCAGCGATCCGCACCCTACCACGCTCTCCGATGCGCTGATTACGCGCCTGCGCTCCCATGCGGATTCCGTACTGTTAGCCTTACCGAGCGAGATGATGCTGTTTGCAGACGATCTCCGTGCACGTGGCATTGCGGGCTGCATTGCTAAGCCCGTCTCCTTAACGCGGTTGTTGCCGATGCTGTTGGACTTGCATAGTCGGCAAAGCGATGCGCAGCCCCGCAGTGCCCGCCAACCTTTAACGGTCATGGCCGTAGATGACAATCCTGCCAACCTGAAGTTGATTGGGGCGTTGCTGGAAGAAGAGGTGCAGCACATCATCTTGTGCGACAACGCTGAACAGGCGATTCGCCAAGCGAGGCTGCACAAGCTGGACGTGATACTGATGGACATTCAGATGCCTGACATTGATGGCATTCGCGCCAGTGAAATCATCCGCAACCTGCCACTGCATGCCAACACACCGATTGTGGCTGTCACTGCTCATGCACTGGATGGTGAGCGTGAACAACTGATAGGTGCAGGCATGAACGACTATCTTGCCAAGCCGATTGATGAGGGCAAGCTCAGTCAATTGCTGCAGCGCTACGCGCCGAACAGGGTAACAGCGCAGGTGGTACAGCCAGACGTTGCGCCGTCTCTCGACTGGACGCTGGCTCTGCGCCAGGCCGCGAATAAACCCGATCTGGCGCGTGACTTGCTGCAAATGCTGTTGGATTTTCTGCCCGAAGTGGAAGAGCGCGTGGAGAACTGCATCGCCAGCAATGATGTGGCCGGGCTGCGTGAAATCATCCACAAACTGCACGGCAGCGCAAGCTACAGCGGCGTGCCGAGGCTTAAGCAGCTGTGCCTGCAGTTAGAGAAGAGTTTGCATCAGGAAAGCGATATTGAGGCGCTGGAACCCGAACTGCTGGAGATGAGCGACGAGATGGCGAATGTCGCCAGAGAGGCGCGCAAGGTGCTGGGCGTCATATGATTTCGTAAACAGAATGGTAGCGGCGGAATTTAACTCGCCTTGCCTGAGGCGGCACTGTGCCACATCGGGTCAACACGCGCGATAAATCGCGCCGCTGCGCTTAGCGCAGGGGTTACAACCCCTGCCCCATCTTGAGGGTCGCCGCGACATTGCGCGCCGTCAGCCGCACATTCTGCGCCGCATTCTTTAGCGCGTCCTCGAGCGTGCCGATACTGAACAGCACGCTAAACACCGCATCCAATCCGTGTTGATGCACGATTCCCACATCCGAGGTTAAACTACCGGCGATACCCACCACAGGTTTGTTGAACTGCTTTGCAACCTTGGCCACACCGATTGGCACTTTGCCATTAATGGTTTGGCTATCAATACGCCCTTCCCCGGTAATCACCAGGTCTGCATCTTTCACCTGTTCAGCAAGTCCCAGGGCTTCCGTCACAATCTCAATGCCTCGGCGCAATTCGGCATGGCAAAATGCGTGCAGCGCCGCGCCCATGCCCCCCGCTGCACCACCACCTGCGATGTGCAGCACATCAATATCCAAATCGCGGTGAATGATGCCCGCGTAGTGTTCCAAAGCCTGATCCAACTGGCGAACCAGTTCCGGCGTCGCGCCCTTTTGTGGGCCAAAAATGGCCGAAGCGCCCTCTTCGCCGGTCAATGGGTTCGTCACATCGCAAGCCACTTCTATGCGGCACTGCTGAAGCCGTGCGTCCAGCTGGTCTATCTCAATCCGCTCTAGCTGCGGTAACGCGCCGCCGCCGAAAGCAATCTCATTATTCTGTTTATCCAGCAAACGTGCACCGAGCGCCTGCATCATACCGGAGCCGCCATCGTTGGTGGCACTGCCGCCAATGCCGATGATGATATGGTCAACACCGCGATCGAGCGCGTTTTTTTATCAACTCACCGGTACCGAACGAATTGGTAATTAGGGGATCGCGCCGTGCGACGGGCACTAACTCCAGCCCGCTGGCGGCGGCCATTTCGATAAAGGCCGTGCGCGCATCGCCGGATAGCCCATAAAAGGCTTCGACGGGATCGCCAAGCGGTCCCGTCACCGTCAATCTGACAATACTTCCTTGGGTGGCCGCCACCATGGCTTCTACCGTGCCTTCACCACCGTCGGCGAGCGGTATTTTCACGTATTCGGCTGCGGGGAAGATTTCGCTAAATCCCGCTTCAATTGCCGAGGCCACTTCCAGGGCGGACAAACTCTCTTTATATGAATCCGGTGCGATGACAATTTTCATAGGCAATCCGAGCGCGGTAAGTGACGGTTTTCCGTCCGGCAAAGGCAGTAAGCGGTCCGGCATCCAAGGACACCGGACAGACGAACTACCGGGTGATCTCGACCTGAGCTAATTTTTCATAATAGCAAGCCAGTGCGCTATGGTCGGCGGTGCCCTTGCCGTCCACTTTCAGCGCTTGCATCATCTCCATCACCGCAGCGGTCAGCGGCAGATGCGCGCCAATGCCGTGTGATGTATCCAGCGCGTTGGCCAAATCTTTGATGTGCAGGTCGATGCGGAAGCCCGGCTTGAAGTTACGATCCAGCACCATTGGCGCTTTGGCATCGAGTACGGTGCTGCCTGCCAGCCCACCACGAATCGCCTGATACACCAGCTCAGGGTTCACGCCTGCTTTGGTCGCGAGTGACAGTGCTTCTGACATCGCCGCGATGTTCAGCGCCACAATCACCTGGTTCGCCAGCTTGGTGACGTTGCCTGCACCGATATCGCCGGTGTGCACCACCGAACCCGCCATCGCTTTCATGATGTCGTAGCACTGATCGAACACCGCTTTATCACCACCGACCATCACGGACAGCGTGCCCTCAATGGCTTTTGGCTCGCCGCCGCTGACGGGTGCATCCAGCATCTTGATGCCCTTTTCTGCCAGCGCATCGTGCACTTCACGGCTGGCCAGCGGTGCGATGGAACTCATATCGATGACGATCAAACCTGGCTTCGCCCCTTCGATGATACCGTTAGCACCCAGGCACACTTCTTTCACCTGTGGTGAATTCGGTACCATGGTGATCAGCACATCGACCTGCTCAGCCACCTCTTTTGGCGATTTGGCCACAGTAGCGCCCAGCTCCACCAGTTCGGCTTCATTGCTGACGTTATGGTCGCGAACGACCAGTGAATAACCGGCTTTCACCAGGTTTTTACTCATCGGTTTGCCCATAATACCGAGGCCGATAAATCCAATTTTCATTGCCTTTCCTCTTAGTCAGTTATTTCTTAAATTTGTCGCACAGCGCCTGCGTGGCGTTGCGGAAAACACCGAGATCGCTGCCCACTGCCACAAAGGTGGCACCCCATTCCAGATAACGTCGCGCATCGGCTTCTACAGGTGCCAGAATCCCACTCGGCTTGCCCGCCGCTTTGGCACGTTCAAAGATATGTTTGATCACTTTCAGCACTTCAGGATGGGCAGGCTGGCCGAGATAGCCCATTGCCGCCGAGAGATCGCCCGGTCCGACAAAGATGCCGTCGACGCCGTCCACTGCCGCAATAGCATCGATGTTATCGACAGCTTGCTGCGTTTCGATCTGCACCAGCACTGTGATGTTGTCGTTGATAGTGGCGTTGTAGTCGGGCAGCGTGCCGTACATGTTGCTGCGATGCGAAACCGACACACCGCGAATACCCGCAGGTGGATAACGCGTGGAGGCCACGGCGCGAATCGCCTCTTCCTCGGTTTCCACAAACGGCACCAGGAAGTTATAGAAGCCAATATCCAGCAGGCGCTTGATGATGATCGGTTCGTTGCAAGGCGGACGCACCACCGGCGCGCTGTGGCTGCCTTTCAGCGCCATCAACTGCGGGATAAAGGTGGTGATGTCGTTCGGCGCATGTTCGCCATCCAGCACCAGCCAGTCAAAGCCTGCCAGCCCCAGAACTTCAGTAGAAATCGGGCTGGCAAGGGCACACCAGCTACCAATCAGGGTTTCCCCTGCCAGCAAACGGCGACGAAAATGGTTCGGCCAGGCATTGCTCATTGTCTTTACTCCTGTCTGTTACAACAGGCGCCCGCACGGGACGCCGGAAACGTTAGCGTACCAGGCACGGACGCTTGTTATCGAATGTCCAGTTCGGCACGAGGAACTGCATCGCCTGCGCATCGTCGCGCGCGCCCAAACCGTGTTTCTGATACAGCGCGTTGGCCTGCATCACCTGATCCATATCCAGCTCGACACCCAGACCCGGTTTTTGCGGCACCTGCACCATGCCACCTTTGATCTGGAACGGCTCTTTAGTCAGACGCTGATTGCCCTCCTGCCAAATCCAGTGGGTATCGATGGCGGTAATCGCACCCGGTGCGGCGGCGGCCACGTGGGTGAACATCGCCAGCGAAATATCAAAGTGGTTATTAGAGTGCGAACCCCACGTCAGGCCGAAGTCGTGGCACATCTGCGCCACGCGAACCGAACCTTGCATGGTCCAGAAGTGTGGATCGGCCAGCGGGATATCCACCGATTGCAGGGACAGCGTGTGACCCATTTGACGCCAGTCGGTGGCGATCATGTTGGTGGCCGTCGGCATACCAGTGGCGCGACGGAATTCCGCCATCACTTCGCGGCCAGAGTAGCCCTGTTCGGCGCCACACGGATCTTCCGCATAGGCCAGCACGCCTTTGAGTTGCTTACCGAGCAGAATCGCTTCATTCAGCGACCAGGCACCGTTAGGATCGAGCGTCACGCGCGCCTGCGGGAAGCGTTTCGCCAGTGCAGTGACGGCTTCGGCCTCTTCACCACCGCGCAGCACGCCGCCTTTCAGTTTGAAATCATTGAAGCCATATTTCTCATACGCAGCTTCGGCCAGACGCACCACAGTATCCGGCGTCAGCGCCTCTTCATGACGCAGGCGATACCAGTCGCATTTCTCATCTTCCTGGCTCTGATAAGGCAGCGAGGTTTTTTTACGATCGCCGACGTAGAACAGGTAACCCAGCATCTCAACGCGATCGCGTTGCTGCCCATCGCCCAGCAGCGAGGCAACGTTGACGCCCAGATGCTGACCCAGCAGATCCAGCAACGCCGCTTCAATGCCGGTCACCACATGGATGGTGGTACGCAGGTCGAAGGTCTGATTGCCGCGTCCGCTGGAATCGCGGTCAGCAAAGGTACTGCGCACCAGATTGAGGATGTTTTTGTACTCACCCACCGTTTTCTGCACCACCAGCGCCGCGGCATCTTCCAGCGTCTGACGAATCTTTTCGCCGCCCGGAATCTCCCCAACGCCGGTATGGCCTGAATTATCTTTGATGATGACAATGTTGCGGGTGAAGAACGGTGAATGTGCACCGCTCAGGTTCAGCAACATGCTGTCGTGACCGGCCACCGGAATGACCTGCAACGATGTAATTTTCGGGGTCTGACTCATTTCCTGCTCCTTAAGCATGACGACGTCCAAAAGCCGGACGCTTGCGGTCGAATGACCAACCGGGAACCAGATACTGCATCGCCGTGGCGTCGTTACGCGATCCCGCCGGCAGTGATTTGTAGAGGGCATTAGCCTGATGCAAGCGATCCCAATCCAGCTCAACGCCGAGGCCGGGCTTATCCGGCACGGCAATCTTGCCGTTGCGGATCTGTAATGGCTCTTTAGTCAGGCGCTGATCGCCCTCCTGCCAGATCCAATGCGTATCAATGGCGGTGGGTTTGCCCGGTGCGGCAGCGCCAACGTGGGTGAACATCGCCAGCGAAATATCGAAGTGGTTGTTAGAGTGGCAGCCCCAGGTTAAGCCCCAGTCGTCGCACAATTGCGCCACGCGCACCGCGCCGCTCGGCGTCCAGAAGTGTGGATCGGCCAGCGGGATATCCACCGAATTGAGCATTACCGCGTGATTCATCTCGCGCCAGTTGGTGGCGATCATATTGGTGGCGACAGGTAATCCAGTGGCCCGGCGGAACTCCGCCATCACTTCACGACCGGAATAGCCCTGCTCGGCACCGCACGGATCTTCGGCGTAAGTCAGCACATCACCCATGCCTTTGCACAGACGAATGGCTTCATCCAGTGTCCAGGCGCCGTTGGGATCGACGGTGATGCGTGCATCCGGGAAGCGTTTTTTCAGTGCGGCAGCGGATTCAATCTCCTGCTCGCCCGGCAGCACGCCGCCCTTCAGTTTGAAATCTTTGAAGCCGTATTTGTCCTGTGCCGCTTCGGCTAAACGCACCACCGCTTCCGGCGTCAGTGCCTCCTGATGCCGCAGGTGATACCAGTCGTGACTGGCACCTTCGCCAGTCAAATACGGCAGATCGGTTTTGCGTCGATCGCCAAGATAGAACAGATAACCGAGTACCGTGACTTCATCGCGCTGCTGGCCTGGACCGAGCAACTCAGCCACCGGCACGCCCAAACATTGGCCCAACAAATCCAGTAGTGCGGCTTCCAGCGCCGCCACCGCGTTGACGCGCAGTTCAAAGGTCCAGGCACCTTTACCGAAGGTATCGAAATCTGCTGATTGATTACCCTTATGCACCTGCTGCACCAGGCGGTTCATGCGCGCCACCTGCTGGCCTTTGACCTGCGGAATAGCCTCTACCAGCGTTTGGTAAATGGTTTCGCCACCCGGTGCTTCACCTACGCCGGTGTGACCATCGCTGTCGGTCAACACCACAATGTTGCGGGTGAAGCAGGCGCTGTGTGCACCACCAATGTTCAGTAGCATGCTGTCGTAACCGGCAACCGGAATAACCTGCATATCGGTGATCACTGGGCTACTTTGCGTATTCATAGTTCGTCCTTATGCTCGGTGTTTCAGTTCAACACGCTTGATATCACCCGCTATCACCAGGAAGCTGAAGGCGGCGACAAACGCGTGGATACCGACATAAATCAGCGCGCCGTTGAAGGAACCGCTGGTGGCAATGATGTAGCCAATCGCAATGGGTGTAACGATGCCGGAGAAGTTGCCAAACATGTTGAACAAGCCGCCGCTTAAGCCGCTGATCTCTTTTGGTGCGGTATCAGCCATCACCGCCCAACCCAATGCCCCAATGCCTTTGCCAAAGAAGGCCAGCGCCATAAAGAACACCACAACCCATTCGGTTTCTGTGTAGTTGCACATCACCATGCTGATGGAGAGCAGCATGCCAAGCACAATCGGCGTTTTACGTGCGATGTTCAGCGATCCGGTTTTACGCATCAAATAGTCGGAAATCACGCCGCCCAACACACCGCCTGCGAAGCCACATATCGCGGGAATCGAAGCGACAAAGCCCGCTTTCAAAATCGACATGCCACGTGCCTGAACCAAATACACCGGGAACCAAGTAATGAAAAAGTAGGTTAAGGCGTTAACACAATATTGGCCGAGATAGATACCCAGCATCATGCGGGAGGTCAGCAGCTGTTTGATTTGATACCACTTCTCACTCCAACTCACCTTCTGCTCGGATTTCTTGGCATCCATATTGATTAGCGCACCGCCCTGCTCCATGTACTCCAGTTCGGCTTTATTCACGCCCGGATGGTCATTGGGATCGTGGATCACTTTCAGCCAGATAAAGCTGAGGATGATGCCCAACCCGCCCATGAACCAGAACACATGTGCCCAACCCACTTCAGAGACCAACCACCCCATGATCGGTGCAAAGATTACTGTGGCGAAATACTGAGCGGAGTTGAAGATGGCCACTGCGGTACCGCGCTCTTGCGCGGGGAACCAAGCGGCCACAATACGGCTGTTGCCCGGGAAGGAAGGCGCTTCAGCCAAGCCCACCAGGAAGCGCAACATAAACAGCGAGATGATGATGCCAAAGCCACTGAATACGTCGACAAAGCCTTGCAGCAAGGTAAACAGCGACCAGGTAAAAATACTCCAAAAGTAGACGCGTTTTGATCCAAAGCGGTCGAGCAGCCAGCCGCCGGGAATCTGTCCAATAACGTAAGCCCATGAGAAGGCGGAGAAGATGTAGCCCAATCCAACCGAATCGAGGCCAATATCTTTGGACATGGCAGAACCGGCAATCGAGATGGTGGCGCGGTCCCCGTAGTTGAATGAAGTGACAATAAATAACATCACCACAATCCAGTAACGGGCATTGGTGCGCTTTTGCACCGTTTCCGCTGTCTGGCTGAAACTATTCATGCTGCACTCCTGAAATATAGCGAACGCTACATTCACTCTGACTGCATACACATCGCGTTGGGTATCAGAATGATGTCGGGTTAAACACGGCGATTGTTGTTATGGCAAACGATGATGCGTCGTGACGAATAACCAAACGTTGAAGAACGAGAATCAGTATAGGAACAGCCAGCAGGCGAGACATTGGAAGGAAGCCCGATAATAAAAAGAGATTAGCGTCTATTTTCTGGCAATTGCACATAACGCTGCGGCGTGGCTCACGGAACAGCACCTTTCACGACCAAATTGGTTAATAAACAGCCCGGCACAGCGCACTTTGTGAGTCTCTTCACTTGCGTTTGGTGAAACGAACCAAACTCAGGCAATAAAACGGCGCAAAGCCAGTCAGTTGCACAATGCGTTAGCCAATACCCCTGCATATACTGAGGCTGGCAAAAAATGATGACGTGACGGAAGCATTTACAACGCGCTGCCATGTACAGCGCGACGAACTGGAAGGTGAGCAATGAACCGACCGCTAACAGAGAAACCGCTCTATATAAAAGTGCACGACGCCGACAACGTGGCGATCGTGGTCAACAACCAGGGCTTGCCCGCAGGCACGCGTTTTGATGACGGCTTACAGCTGACTGAACATGTGCCGCAAGGGCATAAAGTGGCCTTGGTTGATATCCCTGAGCATGGCGCAATCCTGCGCTATGGTGAGGTGATTGGCACCGCGTTGCGCCCTATTGCGCAAGGTAGCTGGATTGAAGAATCTTTGGTGGCACTGCCCGAAGCGCCCCCGCTCAACAGCTTGCCATTGGCAAACAATGTCCCCCCTGCGCTGCCGCCGCTTGAGGGTTATACCTTCGAAGGCTATCGCAATGCCGATGGCAGTGTGGGTACCCGCAACTTGCTTGGTATCACCACCAGCGTTCACTGTGTTGCTGGTGTGGTTGATTATGTGGTGCAAATGATCGAACGCGATCTGCTGCCACGTTATCCCAACGTCGATGGCGTCGTTGCACTCAATCATCTTTATGGCTGTGGTGTGGCGATCAACGCACCGGCAGCGGTGGTGCCGATTCGCACTATCCACAACCTCGCCCTTAATCCCAACTTTGGGGGCGAAGTGATGATTGTCAGCCTCGGCTGCGAAAAATTACAGCCAGAACGTCTGCTGACTGGCACACCAGATGTGCAGGCCATTTCGCTTGATGACAACGATATTGTGCGTTTGCAGGATGAACGACACGTAGGCTTTGGCGCGATGGTGGATGAAATTCTTCATGTCGCCGAGCGTCATCTGAAAAAACTGAACCTGCGCCAGCGTGAGACTTGCCCGGCATCAGAACTGGTGATTGGCACCCAATGCGGCGGCAGCGATGCGTTTTCCGGCGTGACGGCCAATCCGGCTGTCGGATTTGCTTCAGATTTGCTGGTGCGCTGCGGTGCCACGGTGATGTTCTCCGAGGTGACCGAAGTACGCGATGCGATACATCTGCTGACGCCACGCGTGGTGGATGAAGGTGTGGGCGCAAGGCTGCTGGAAGAGATGGCGTGGTATGACGATTATCTCAGTCAGGGGCAAACCGACCGCAGCGCCAATCCCTCGCCCGGCAATAAAAAAGGTGGCCTGGCAAACGTGGTGGAGAAAGCGCTGGGATCGATTGCCAAATCAGGACGCAGCCCGATTGTTGAAGTGTTGTCACCTGGCCAGCGCCCCACTAAGCGGGGGCTGATTTATGCGGCGACACCCGCCAGTGATTTTGTTTGTGGCACACAGCAGATGGCGTCAGGTATTACCTTGCAGGTCTTCACCACGGGGCGCGGCACCCCCTATGGCCTGGCGGCTATTCCGGTGATTAAAATGGCGACGCGTAATGCCCTGGCAGAGCGCTGGCACGATTTGATGGATATTAACGCGGGCACCATCGCCACTGGCGAAGAGAGTATCGAGCAAGTGGGCTGGCGGTTGTTTGAGTTGATTCTGGATATTGCCAGTGGTCGCAAACAAACCTGGTCTGATCGTTGGGGAATTCGCAATCAGCTGGCGGTGTTCAATCCGGCACCGGTGACCTGATAGCTATCGTTCCCCTCTCTCCACATGGGAGAGGGGAGCGATCTGAACGGCCTGAAAAAATTATCACTTGATTCTTCAGGCCGTTTAGATTGCCTGTAGCCGCTTGCCAGATCCGAAGCTAAGGCAAAAATTACAGCAACTGACCCCAGTTCTCTACCCATGGCGTGGTCACAGACTCGGGCTCTGGATCTTCCGTGGCGTCCACCAACAGCACATCACCGACGCGTTTGGCGCTCTGCTCCTGCAACGTCGCATCAAAGGTTTTACCCGCCCCGCAGAAGTTGTCATAGCTGCTGTCACCCAGTGCAATGACGCCATAGCGCAGCTCAGGCTGATAGCCCACTTCATCACGGACTTGTACATATAAACGGGCAATGTTATCCGGGAAATCACCTTGGCCGGTTGTTGAAGTGACAATCAAAATCACCTCTTTGCCGTAGGCTTGCCAATCCGCTAACGAGGGATCCTCGAAAACTTTGACTTCATGGCCCTGCTCTTCCAGTACCGGCTGTGCTTCTTCAGCCACCAGCAGCGCATTGCCGTAAACCGTACCTGTAAAAATGCCAATCTTTGCCATCTTGCCGCTCCTTTATTCTGTTGGCTTATCCTGGACTGCCTCGTCGGCAAACTCAACCCTGGGAACCTCAGGGATCTGATCCTGCCAGCCAAACTGTTGCAGCATACCCTGCCAGACGCGATCCAACCCGGCGCGGATCACTAAAGGCGCTCCGGTTACCGGATGGGTCAGGCTCAACGCACTGGCATGCAGCATCAATCGATTCATACCAAAGTGCTCTGCAGCACCACGGTTTTGGCGCAGATCTCCATGGGCGCTATCGCCAATAATCGGATGACGCAGATGTACCATATGACGACGCAACTGATGTTTGCGACCGGTATGGGGTGACATTTCCACCAGGGTATAACGCGCGCTGTCGTAACGGCTGATCGCCACCGGCATCTCAACCTGCGCCAGTGAGCGATAATCGGTCACCGCGGGCTGCGCCGTACGTTCCTGAGTCGCGAACTTATCGGCAATCTTATCCAGCTCTTCAACCAGCGGATAGTCGAGCGTCGCGCTGCCATCCAGCCAACCGCGCACCACCGCGTGATAGGTTTTCTGCATTTTATGCTGCTCGAACTGCTGCGACAGCAAATGCGCCACTTCGCTGGAGAGCGCCATTAACAGTACGCCGGAGGTGGGGCGATCAAGGCGATGCACGGTAAAAACGTGCTGACCAATTTGGTCACGCACCGTTTGCATCACCACGACTTTTTCGTCGCGATCAAGCCAACTACGATGCACCAACCAGCCAGACGGCTTATTGACGGCTACCAGCCATTCATCTTGATAGAGGATTTCCAGCATCAGGCAGTGGGTTCCTGAAACAGCGCATCAAATTGGTTTAGCGTGAGGAGTAGTACAGCGTAGCCCGGGGTCGTATCGGGCAGCGCGACTTCATAGTAAGGCGCGATGGCAAAGTTCTGAGGTAGCGGTGCACGCGCTTCAATTAAGGCGTGGAAACGAGGGATGAGCACCCACTGAAGCCACTCTAAAGGCTCAAGCGTGTCGAGACAAAAAGGCTCGGTGCTGGCGAAGGCTTCCGCCTCAGGGGATTGAGTCTGCCAGTGATCGTGTTCGCGCATCACCGCTTCGACCTGCTGCAGCTGTTGAATAACCATTTGCGACGACATACGCCACCTCCAGAGAAAATTGGGCGGCAAGCATACCACTAGTCATTCAATGCGCAAAAAAGCCATAAAAAAAGGGAGCACTGTTATTACAGTGCTCCCGGTTTCGTTTGCAGCATTCCCGCCACCGCTGTGCTCCCTGCTCATCCATGACAACTCTTCCTATGCTTTCCGTTGCTTGTCATCGTGACATTTGTCCTTGGCATCCAGGCCCACCACATCCTGCGTGGCTCTCATTCTCCATCCTGGAGGTGTCCTTTACTCAATCCTGAGTGTCCTGCTTCATCCTGAAGCCTTCCTTGTGACGTAAACTCCGTTACGTTCCTGCCTCCTGGCTGACATTCTCCTGAATGTCTCTTTATCCTTGGCTTCCTGCCAGTGGTGACTATTCTGTCAGAAACTATCGGAATAACAAGCTAGTAAGAAGCGTTAATGGATTAAGTCATATATTGATTTTAAGAGAGATCCCATAAGCTTATGATTCACAATATTTTTACATTCAATACTTACGAAACGCTGCAAAATGATCTAGCGATCTCTCACACTCCATGTGAGAGATCTCTTACACAGGATATGTGTAAACTCTGCTAATCAGGCACTAACCGGTTGTAAAGCATTAAGAAAAGTCTGGATATCGCCAGCCAGTGTTTGGCGATTTTTACTACCAGGCTGTTCCAGAATAACTTCACCCGTTAAGTTACAGAGCGCAATCACATCCTGCTCGGATTCAGTGGTCGCAATGAATAATGTTGGACTCTGTTTCAAGCGGCGCTTCATGACCAAGTGACCAATCAGGTTTTCCTGCAAGCGGGTAAAGTCTGATTCACTCCACACCTGTAGCAAAGTTATCGGCTGCTGATCAAAGGTGGCCAGCATATCTCCAGCAAACTGTGAGGTATAAATGGCGCTAATTTCTGGCTGAAGCTGAATATCCAGTGCACGCTCAACCGCTTCAAGCGTTGCTGGCAATGTGAACGGCTGTGGCTGCCATAACACGCGATCATCCAGCGTGGCGACGATACAAGGCGAAGGTACCCCCAATAAATCTGCGCTAGCGGGTAGATGCCCAGATTGTTGCTGCCAGTGCTGAACATAACGGGCGGTAAAATCACGCAGAGCGTCTGCGGTTTGCTGCATCATTCATCTTCTCGCTTGTGATCGGTTACACTTAGCCACTTTGAAAGAATGTAGTGGTAACCGATATGTCTTCTGAAAACCGCGATCAGGCATTAAGCGGCCTGACGTTAGGTAAGCCCACGGCTTATGTTGATCGCTACGATAACACGCTGTTGCAATCTGTGCCGCGCAGCCTGAATCGTGAACCGCTGGGGCTCTACCCCGATAGCCTGCCCTTTCAGGGAGCAGACATCTGGACGTTGTACGAACTCTCCTGGCTCAACAGCAAAGGCGTGCCGCAGGTTGCGGTAGGCGAAGTCGTGTTGCGTGCTGACAGCGAAAACCTAATCGAGTCCAAGAGCTTCAAACTTTATCTTAACAGTTTTAATCAGACGGTTTTCGCGGACTGGGGCGAAGTGCGCCAAACGCTGGAGCGCGATCTCCGTGCTTGCGCCAACGGCGAAGTCAGCGTTGCACTTTTCCGTTTGAGCGAAATTGAAGGTCAACCGATTGGCCATTTCAACGGTGATGTTATCGACGAGCAGGACATTGAAATCCATGACTATGCTTTCAATGCCGATTACCTGGCCCAAGCGGCAGGCAGCGAAGTGGTTGAGGAAACGCTGGTCAGCCATTTGCTGAAATCCAACTGTTTGATTACCCATCAGCCGGACTGGGGTTCCGTCATGATTCGCTACAAAGGCCCGCGCATTGACCGCGAGGCGCTGCTGCGTTATCTGATCTCTTTCCGTCAGCACAACGAATTTCACGAGCAGTGTGTTGAACGTATTTTCAATGACATTCAACGCTTTTGCCAACCAGAAACCCTGACGGTTTACGCACGTTATACGCGTCGTGGTGGGCTGGATATCAATCCATGGCGCAGCAACGTGCCCTTCTCTCCTGGCTTCTCCCGCCTCGTTCGCCAGTAACAGATTGCGAGATGCCTCGCAGGCCGCTGCACGGATGCGCGGTTCCACTTGAGCATTGACTGCGGACAACGTTACTCTGTCCAAGGCGCGAGGGTTATAACCTGCGTTTCCAGGGATTTTCGTCACTGTGCTCAGTCAGTTAAAGCGCAGCGTCATCAGTCACGCATTTGCGTGTAAAGGAGTGCTCTTGATTACACATATCAGCCCTTTAGGCTCAATGGATCTGCTTTCCCAGTTGGAAGTTGACATGCTGAAGCAAACGGCCAGCAGCGACCTCTACCAGCTGTTTCGTAACTGCTCACTTGCGGTGCTCAACTCCGGCAGCCAGACCGACAGTAGTCATGAACTGCTTTCCCGCTTTGAAAACTTTGATATCAACGTGCTGCGCCGTGAACGTGGCGTAAAACTGGAACTGATCAATCCGCCAGAAGAAGCCTTCGTCGATGGGCGCATTATTCGCTCACTGCAGGCTAATCTGTTTGCCGTACTGCGCGACATTCTGTTTGTGAATGGCCAGCTTGATCACAGTGATAAACAAAACGCCGACAATTCCGCACACATCACCAACCAGGTGTTTTCCATTCTGCGTAATGCGCGCGCGCTGCACATCGGCGAATACCCCAATACCGTGGTGTGCTGGGGCGGCCACTCGATTAACGCGGTGGAGTATCAGTATTGCCGCAATGTCGGCACCCAAATGGGCCTGCGTGAACTCAATATCTGCACGGGCTGTGGGCCTGGGGTCATGGAAGCGCCGATGAAAGGCGCTGCGGTTGGCCACGCGCAGCAGCGCTACCACGACAGCCGTTTTATTGGTCTGACAGAGCCTTCAATCATCGCGGCGGAGCCACCGAACCCGCTGGTGAATGAATTGATCATCATGCCAGATATCGAAAAACGTCTCGAAGCCTTCGTTCGTATCGCGCACGGTATCGTGATCTTCCCCGGTGGTGTCGGCACAGCTGAAGAGTTGTTGTACCTGCTGGGGATTTTGATGAACCCGCACAACAGCGATCAAGTCCTGCCACTGATTCTGACCGGTCCAAAAGAGAGCGCTGACTATTTCCGTGTATTGGATGATTTCATCGTCAATACCTTGGGTGAGACCGCACGTAAGCACTACAAAATCATCATTGATGATGCCGCCGAAGTCGCGCGCTTGATGAAGAAAGCCATGCCACAGGTGAAGGAGTATCGCCGTGAAACGGGTGATGCCTATAGCTTTAACTGGTCGATTCGTATCGCGCCAGAGTTACAGGTGCCGTTCCTGCCGACGCACGAAAATATGGCTAATCTGAAGCTGTTCCCTAACCAGCCAGCAGAAAAACTGGCTGCGGACCTGCGCCGCGCCTTCTCTGGCATTGTTGCCGGGAACGTTAAAGAGGTCGGTATTCGGGAAATTCGCGAGAAGGGTCCCTATCAGCTTCAGGGTGACGCAGACATCATGCATCGCATGGATGAACTGCTGCAGGGCTTTGTCGCACAACAACGCATGAAGCTGCCAGGCAGCGCCTACATTCCCTGCTACGAAATCATCAAATAACCTCTCAGGAAGGCAGCCTATGGGCTGCCACAATCATTATGCCGCTTCATCTTCTTATTATTGATGCGCTGAACCTGATCCGCCGTCTGCATGCGGTACAAGGTTCACCCTGCCGCGATGCTTGTGTTGCTGCACTGCACCAGCTGTTAGGTCACACGCAGCCCACCCATGTCGTGGCAGTATTTGATAGCCATGAACGCCATCCCGGTTGGCGCCACCAGCTTTTGCCAGATTACAAAGCCGGTCGTCCGCCGATGCCAGACGAATTGCAGTTAGAGATGCCTGCCATTCAGCAAGCTTTTCAAGCCGTAGGCGTCAGCTGTTGGGTCGCCGATTTGGATGAAGCCGACGATCTCGCCGCCACGCTGGCGGTGAAGATGGCCGATGCAGGGCATCAGGCTACCATCGTGTCCACCGACAAAGGCTATTGCCAGTTATTGGTCCCTAACATCCGTATCCGCGATTATTTTCAGAAACGCTGGCTGGATGTGCCCTTTATTGAGCAAGATTTTGGCGTCGCGCCCACGCAGTTACCCGATTACTGGGGGCTGTGCGGCATCAGCAGCAGTAAAATTCCCGGTGTGCCCGGTATTGGCCCCAAAAGCGCACGCGAGTTGCTGATGCAGTTCGGCACGCTGGAAGCCATCTATCAACAGTTCGATCAGGTCCCTGAGAAGTGGCAGAAAAAACTGCGCGATCACCAAGAGATGGCAAAAATCTGCCGTCAGGTCTCAACGTTGAAACGCGATTTAGTGTTGCAGGGAAATTTGAATACGCTGCGATATAAGGCGTGAAAGATATGTGCGGAATCACCCTGCCGCACAAACTCCTGAATATCTCGATATGCGATATGCGCAATAAGTTGCGCCGCTACCAGTATAGCCAGAGAGATCCTGCGAAATAATTTGTGCTACAGCAAGGCGGCAAGTGCGCGAGTCCCCGAGAGCATACTTTAGTATGTGACCGGGGCGAGCAAGTGCAGCCAACGCCGCTGTAGTGCAAAGTATGAAGCAGAATCGGCAAGTACGTGAGTCCCCGGGACCATACATCAGTATGTGACTGGGGCGAGCAAACGCAGCCAACGCACCTGTGGCGCGAAGTATGACGGAAGATCAGACAGAGTTAACAGAGTACGCAGAATTTCCCTAAATAATTCGTGTCGCAGGAAGGCGGCAAGTTTATTAAGTCCCCAGGAGCATACATTAGTATGTGACTGGGGCGTATAAACGTAGCCAACGCACCTGTGGCGCGAAGTATGACGGGAAATTTAGCGTTCGTCGCGACGGCCGCCCACAGCCGCCCAAAGCCGGCGCACATGCACGGTAATCTCTTCGCGGTCGTGATAGAGCTGGCGTGCCTGAATCTGCGCATTAATCCCCTGCTCTTTTAACGCCGCATCCATCATCGCCAGGTTTTGCGTCACTTCCTCATAGCGCTTTTTCATCGGCAGCTTGAGGTTGAAGATCGCTTCACGGCACCAGCCATTGACCAGCCACTCTGTCATGAGGCTCGCCACACGCACTGGTTTTTCCACCATGTCACACACCAACCAGCTGATGTTGCTACGGCTTGGGCGGTATTTGAAGCCATCTTCACGGCAATGGGTCACCTGCCCGGTATCCATGAGACTTGGTGCCATCGGCCCATTATCCACGGCAAATACCCACATGCTGCGTTTCACGAGTTGGTAGGTCCAACCGCCTGGACACGCACCGAGGTCTACCGCATACATGCCGCTGCCCAGACGCTCATCCCACTCATCGGCCGGGATAAAGACATGAAATGCCTCTTCCAACTTAAGAGTGGAACGGCTTGGCGCGTCAGAAGGAAACTTGAGGCGCGGAATGCCCATATAGAAAGGCGAGTTGTTTTCGGGCAGTGAATAACCGACATAACACGTACCTGGCGCAATAAAGAACACATGCACCACAGGACGCTTGGGTGATTCGTAGTTCAACAGAATATTGCTGGCACGCAGGCTGGCACGCAGTGGCACGGTCAACTTGCGACAAAACTTGGTCAGTTCCTTCGCTTCATTGGTATCCGGCACTTCAACACGAAGATCACCGCCTTTCTCCACCACGCCCATCAGCATGCCGACAATCGGTGTAATACGATCTTCCGTTGGCAGCTCGCGCAGCAATTCCCCCACCACTAACATTTGTCGAGCAAAGATCAGCTCGGCAAACGGCAGCGTTTTCATTAACTTTTCCGCGTCTTCAAGCTGGTAGCATTCAAACAGCACGTAGCCGGAATCATCTTTCACACGCGGGAAGCCGTAAATCTCGCGCTCTGCGGCTTTGGCACTGATTTCTGCCGCACACTCTTTCTCAAATCCCGGACGGCAATAGAGTAAAACTTTATTCATGGCGATCTGCCTTTCGTTTCAGACGCAGCGCGCCAATCAACATCAAGAACCATCCAATCAGGAAGCACAAGCCTCCCACTGGCGTGACAAAAACCCAAAACTTCATATGCGACAGCGCCAAACAATAGAGGCTGCCGCTAAATAATACGGTACCCAGCGCCAGCAAGGCGCTACTCCAGTAGAACCAGATATTGGCGCGACGCAGCATCGCCGCCCCTAACCCAATAACGGCCAGCGTATGGTACGCCTGATACTCCAATCCGGTATGGATCCACGCCATCTCAGCGGGGCCGAGCGACTTGCTCAGCACATGTGCTCCAAAAGCACCAAATGCCACCAGCAGAAATCCGCTGATGGCCGCAAACACAAACATGGCACGACTGGACATTCAATAATCCTCAAAGATGAAACTGCACATCACTGTGCAGCAATCAACGCATTAGTGATCGTAGCGAAAGCGGAATTTTTCTTGTTCATTTGCTGCTTTTTCCAGGATCCACTGACGAAAGGCGGCTATTTTACCCAGTTCTGCCTGGCTGTCATGACAAACCAGATAAAAAGCGTTTTTACTGACTAAGACATCATTAAAGGGGCAGACCAAGCGACCCGCTTCAATTTCACTTTGTGCCATTACATTGTTCGCCAACGCCACACCCTGGCCGTGAATCGCGGCCTGTAAAACCATGGCGCTGTGACTGAAAATTGGCCCCTGTTGCACATTAATGTGCTGCAAGCCTAGCTGGCGAATGTAGGATTGCCAGTCACGACGCGAAGCATCATGCAGCAGCGTAACGTTTGCCAAATCCGCGGTTGCTTTAAGCGGATGGTCACCGGTCAGCAACATCGGAGAACAGACCGGCAAGAGATATTCGGCATACAGTTTCTCAACACGTAATCCCGGCCAGTTGCCACGACCGTAGAAAATGGCCACATCAACATCGTCGGCTAATTTCTCTTCGTCACGGTCAACAGCTGGATACGAACATCAATGCCCGGATAAGCCATATTAAAGCTGGAAAGGCGTGGCACCAGCCACTGAATTGCAAAACTGGGCAGCAGGCTGACGGTTAAAGCCCCCTTCGCGCTGCGTGCCTGAAGTTTACGCGTCGCATCGTTAATTGCAGAGAAGATCTCTTTGATATCCAGATAGTAGCTTTGACCTTCTTCTGTCAGTAAAAGCGAACGATTCCTCCGGCGAAACAGCTTAAGACCGAGGAAATCTTCCAGAGATTTAATCTGATGGCTGACAGCAGCCTGGGTAACAAACAGCTCTTCAGCGGCTTTTGTGAAGCTCAAATGGCGGGCTGCAGCATCAAAGACACGTAAAGCATTGAGCGGAGGAAGGCGTTTTGACATGGTTTTCCGTCTACGGATTCACAAGGTAATAGTCCAACTTATACAAAGTCGTTACGTATTAGTTATTTTAATCCGAGACATTATAATTTGTCCGTTGAGGAAGCTCCAGCAAATACCTATAGTTGCCGCACTTCCTGAGCCGGAACGAAAAGATTTCTAGAAACGTGCGAGAGATCGCAGACTTTTGGAGAGCTTTTGGCTTGTGGTCGTGATGTTGTGTTTGCAATTTTGATCTGACCTTTGCAGATCAAGCTTTTAATTCCTGTAGATTTACCCTGTCTGTCCAAGTGATTTTATGTAGCACCGCAAATTGCGGTGCTTTTTTTTGTCTGCTGTTTATTGACCCATCTCTGCCATCTCTTTGACATCTGAGCGGTTAATCTGCTGCTTGTTGCCATTGGCATCTTTATAGCTGATCATACCGGTTTCATCGTCAACTTTTGGTTTGCCGCTCGCGACAATGGTGCGACCATCATTGGTATGCATCACGTAATTGCTCGAACAGGCAGCCAGGGTAAAGGCCATGGTGCACACGGCCAGCACTGCGGTAAGTTTTTTCATCTTCTATCTCCTTGCAGATTGATTGCATTAAACCACCCGCATGCTGACCAGAGGCAGCAAAAGTGAAATCGACTACAAATCGTCGATTCGTTATGCGGGTTTCGGTTCAAACCTTGCAATAATTAGCATAACGCGCTTTTCCAGCTTTGCCAGGCAACCGACAGGCTTTCAGCCTGGTCTTAAATTCAAAACAGTGGGTTGAGCATGACCATTTTTTCCCCAACCGCCTTCCGCGCGCAGTTTCCCGCACTCAACGATGCTGGGGTTTACCTCGACAGCGCCGCCACCGCGCTGAAACCGCAAGCCGTAATAGAGGCAACTGCAGAGTTCTATTCGTTAAGCGCTGGCACGGTGCATCGCAGTCAGTTCAAAGCCGCTCGTCTACTGACAGAGAAATATGAACAGGCACGCGGCCTGGTTGCCCGCTGGATTCATGCCGCAGACGATCGTCAGATTATCTGGACGCGTGGCACCACCGAAGCCATCAACCTGGTGGCCAATAGCTGGCTGATGCCTCGCCTGCAGCCAGGCGATGAGATTGTCGTAAGCGAAGCGGAGCATCATGCCAATCTGGTGCCGTGGTTAATGGCAGCACAGGCCAAGGGCGCGAAAGTGGTGAAATGGCCAATTGGTGCTGATCGCCTGCCGGATATCAATCTGCTTCCCCCGTTACTCAACGCGCGCACCCGGTTACTGGCTATCGGCCAGATGTCGAATGTGACCGGTGGCTGCCCAGATCTGGCCCAGGCGATTGCAATGGCACATGCTGCTGGCGCCAAAGTGATGGTGGATGGCGCACAAGGTGTGGTGCATGCCCCACCGGACGTGCAAGCGCTGGATATCGATTTTTATGCTTTTTCTGCCCACAAACTTTATGGGCCAATGGGCATTGGTGCGCTCTACGGCAAAGCCGAACTGCTGGAAGAAATGGATGCCTGGCAAGGCGGCGGCAAGATGTTAACGCAGGTCGATTTCAATGGCTTCACCCCGCAGCCAGTACCCTGGCGCTTTGAAGCAGGCACGCCAAACGTTGCAGGTGTGGTTGGCTTGAGCGCTGCACTGGAGTGGCTGTCGCATCATCACGCTGAAAAAGCAGAGATGTGGAGCCAGCAGCTCGCCAGCCTGGCCGAAGAACAGTTGAGTGATATCCCCGGTTTCCGCAGTTTTCGCTGCGGTCAGGCCAGCCTGCTCGCCTTTGATATCCAAGGGATCCATCATAGCGATATCGTGACGCTACTGGCGGAACAAGGCATTGCACTCCGCGCCGGACAACACTGCGCGCAGCCCTTAATGGCAGCGCTCGGCGTTAGCGGCACATTGCGCGTGTCGTTTGCACCCTATAATAATTTGCAGGACGTGGATGCGCTGGTGCGCGCCATGCTTCATGCCGTCGATTTACTGAGCGAATAACCTAATGACCACCTTAATTGGCCCACATCCGTTTGGCGATGTCATCACCGAAGCCAGCCTGAAAGAGAAATTTGCCCATTTTCATCAATGGGAAGATCGCTATCGCCAGTTGATTCAGCTCAGTCGCCAACTGCCTGCGCTGTCAGAGACAGTGAAAACAGCAGAGATTGAACTCAGCGGCTGTGAGAATCGGGTGTGGCTGAGTAGCCAAGCGCTTCCAAACGGCACCCTGCATTTTTACGGCGACAGCGAAGGCCGTATCGTGCGCGGTCTGTTAGCGGTGTTATTAACGGCAGTGGAAGGCAAAACGCCAGCGGACCTGTTAGCACAAGATCCGCTGGCGTTGTTTGACACTTTAGGTTTGCGAGCACAGCTTAGCGCCTCACGGAGCAGCGGTTTAAAAGCGTTAGCGGACGCCATTCTCCGTGCCGCGCGCGTGCATCAGGCAGGCTGACGGGCCGCACGAGCAAGGAATTTCTTCAACGCGTGCGAAACCGCGATAAAACCAAATGTGGCGGTCACCATGGTGGCCGCGCCAAATCCCGCCGCGCAATCCATGCGTTTTGGCCCCTCTGCGGTGCTCTTGGAGTTGCAAACGCTGCCATCCAACTGCGGATAGACCAACGCTTCTGTCGAAAACACGCAATCGATCCCTAATTTTCCCTTGCTGTTCTTCACGATTTTAAAGTCGCTTTTCAAGCGCTCTCGCAGTTTTGCAGCTAACGGATCTTGGATCGTTTTTGCCAGATCGCTGACCTGAATTTGCGTCGGATCGATTTGCCCGCCCGCACCGCCGGTGGTAATAAGAGGGATTTTGTTACGGCGACACCAGGCTATCAGTGCTGCTTTTGGGCGCACGCTATCAATCGCATCAATCACATAGTCAAATCCCGCTGAGAGCAACTCGGCGGTGTTATCTGGCGTGATGAAATCATCAATGCAAACCACTTCACATTCTGGATTTATTGCACGGATGCGCTCTGCCATCACTTCAGTCTTAGCCTGCCCCACTTTGCCTTGCAGGGCATGAATCTGGCGATTGGTGTTGGTGATACAGACATCGTCCATATCGATCAGCGTGATTTTACCAATCCCGGTGCGCGCTAACGCTTCAGCGGACCACGAACCGACACCGCCTATACCAATCACACAAAAATGGGCGTCGGCAAAGCGCTGTAACGCGTCTTCACCATACAAACGCCCGGTGCCGCCAAAACGTTGCCGCCAGGCGTCGCTGACTACTTTCATATCTAACCTTTTGATGCGGTGCGCAGAAATTCGCACGCTGAAGAACGCATACGCTGTAGCGATGCAATTTATTGCGCGATGAATCGCGCCGCTACAACGTACGCAGGTGGAAATCCAAACTCAGACTGATTTTAAGCGGCTACGATATCAATTCGCCCCAATGATCAGTGAACCATTATTGCCATTTTGCGGATTACTGAACAGCGGCTGTCCAGCACCCGGTGCGGCTTTCAACACCCAGACACGGCCATAATGGTTATAGAATCCGGCCAAGTGCGCCGCATCTGGCCCTACGCCCTGATAGATATCGAAATGCTGACCTTTAATCGCACCGCCAACATCCAATGCCACCATCAAACGCATTTCATACTTGCCGTTGAATTTGCCCTTCTCGTTCAATTGCGGCACTTCGGCGAGCAACGCCGTACCCGCCGGGATTAATGAACGGTCCGATGCCACCGAGGCTTTGGCAATCAGCGGTACCGCACTGGCACCGCGCACTGGCACGTAATCTTCGGGCTTAAAGAACACGAAGGATTGGTTGGTTTCCAATACATCACGCACCTGCTCCGGAGAATGCTCCTGCGCCCACTGGCGGATCGCCTGCATTGACATATCTTCGCGTTTCACTTCGCCACGGTCGATCAGCTCCTTACCGACACTATGATAAGCCCAGCCGTTCTTGCCACCGTAACCAAAGAAACGCATTGGACGACCATCACCGAAATCGACGTAGCCGCTGCCCTGCACGTCCATCATAAAGTTATCGATCAGCGAGTTGCTCCAGGCAATCACGTAGCGTTCGTCGAGACCGCCGCTATATATAGAAGCGCGACTTGGCAGTTTCTGACCACGCGGGCGCGGCGGCATGCGATAAATCGGATACTGGAACTCCCCCTGGCGGGTATAGCGTGCTTCCACTACAGGGGTGTAGTAGCCGGTAAACTGCACGTTGCCGTAATTATCGGTACCTTCCATCTGATAAGCGTTTAGACCGAACTGGCTCAACTGACGGGTATCGGCACCGGAAAGCAGCCAGTTTTGGATGGCGCTATAAGTGCCGGTGTTACGAGTGTATAAGCCGCTGGAGGCACTTTGAATCTGCTGTATTTGAACACCAAAATCTCTGCCGTTTACCGGACGCCCTTTAGCATTCGGTTCATTGACCAGCCCGAGCGGTTGCTCCAGCTTGCCATCAATATATTGCTGACCACGGTCGGTCGGCTTGGAACTACAACCTGCTAACAGCGCGAGAAACGCGCCTGTCAGTGCATACTTCGCCCAATGTCCTTTCATCACTTTCTCTTTTTCTCGGTTGTTTGCACCGCGACGATAGCAAAGGGGCAGAAAGAATGAAATCCGCCGCAGGGTACCGCGCTCACATCTGTACAATTAATCGCCCAATGGCACTAATATTCACCAACTGGCTGTAAATTTAAGGCTTTAACTCAAAAAGGGGTTGCATCGCCGCGCGCCAAGAGTATAGTGCGCATCCACGGACGCGGGGTGGAGCAGCCTGGTAGCTCGTCGGGCTCATAACCCGAAGGTCGTCGGTTCGAAATCCGGCCCCCGCAACCAATTCTTCTTAATTGAAGAGACAATTTGAAA
>NZ_MLFR01000025.1 GCF_002095475.1 Pantoea rwandensis | reverse complement strand
GGACATTTATTAGTGAATCAGCTCAATTCTAGATAATACTCATCCCAGCGCAGCCAGCCCCTAAATGCTGGGGCTGGGCTTCGATAACTTGTTGATATTGACGTTCAGAAGGGGTGAGATCGCAACTTCCCGCAACAATGCAGGGAAGTCGATCACGACAGCTTTAGTTTCAGGATTGCCCCAAAACTAACGCAGCTGACTGTCTTTACTGCCACGGCGGTTGTAGCCGCTGTGGCTGGCCTCTTGCTTATCCAATGCACTTTGGCACTTCACGCAGTAACGGACCCCAGGCAATGCATTGCGACGCGCTTGGGGAATGGGCTCTCCGCACTCGTCGCAATACTCGGCACTTTCGCCATGGTTGAGGTGACTTCTGGCGCGCGCAATTGCATCATCCACGGTGGCATCAATTTGCTTTTGCACCGCACCATCTTCCGACCAGCCGCCTGCCATAAGTCCCCCTGATAACCCTACACTGACTGAAGTATAGTTCAGTAGCTATCGGGCACCATCATGCTCTCCGGGACCGGGTGGCGCGCATAATCTGCGTGATGGATGCGTGAAGGCAGCGAAATCTGTTCGCCTTCAGCTGCTTCATACGGCACCTGTTGTAACAGATGGGTGATGCAGTTCAGACGAGCTTTCTTCTTGTCCACGCCTTGTACCACCCACCAGCGAGCTTCCTCAATATTGGTACGTTCCAGCATCACCTCTTTGGCGGCGGTGTAATCTTCCCAGCGACGGCGGCTCTCCAGATCCATCGGACTCAGCTTCCACTGTTTCAACGGATCATGAATACGGTTCAGGAAGCGCATCTCCTGTTCTTCATCGGTAATCGAGATCCAGTATTTGACGATCTGAATACCGCTGCGCACCAGCATGCGTTCAAATTCCGGGGCACTGTGGAAGAACTCTTCATACTCCGCGTCATTGCAAAAGCCCATCACTTTTTCCACACCGGCACGGTTGTACCAGCTGCGGTCAAACAGCACGATTTCACCGGCTGAGGGCAAGTGCGACACATAGCGCTGAAAGTACCACTGCGTGCGCTCACGATCGTTAGGTGCAGGCAGCGCGGCGACGCGGCAGTAGCGCGGATTCAGTCGTTGCATGATGCGCTTAATCACGCCGCCTTTGCCTGCGGCATCGCGTCCCTCAAAGATCACCA
This sequence comes from Pantoea rwandensis, assembly GCF_002095475.1. Lineage (GTDB taxonomy): Bacteria > Pseudomonadota > Gammaproteobacteria > Enterobacterales > Enterobacteriaceae > Pantoea > Pantoea rwandensis. Next base: position 85,945 of record NZ_MLFR01000025.1, on the reverse strand, counting down.
CCAAACGATGGCCGGTACGAATCACCCAGTTTTGTAGCTTGACCAGTTCACCTTGTAAATGCAGCAACTCGGTGAAGTAACGGTGGCGCAATGCCATCTCTTGCGGGTCATTATTGGCGGCCAAACCTAACTCGGCCAACTCCAGTTCCAGCGACTCGTCATAGCTGTCATAGAATTCCTGTAAAAAACGCGCATCAAACATTTCGTTATTATTGATTTCGTGTGCAGACATTGTCTTATCCCTGTCGAAGCGAGCATTACAGTGAAGTCATAATCCAATAGAGAGCGGCGGAGAGCAGCGCAGCGGCAGGGAGGGTGAGCACCCAAGCCAGCACCATATTGCGCAGTGTGCCGAACTGTAAACCGCTGCGATTGGCGGCCATGGTGCCAGCGATGCCTGAAGAGAGCACATGGGTGGTTGAAACCGGTAATCCAAACGCATCGGCTGCGCCAATGGTGCCCATCGCAACCATTTGCGCACTGATGCCCTGCGCATAGTTCAGCTGGCTTTTGCCAATCTTCTCTCCCAACGTGGTGACGATACGACGCCAGCCCACCATGGTGCCCAGTCCCAATGCGAGAGCCACGGCCACTTTCACCCAAGTGGGAATAAATTGTGTGGCGCTGTTCAGGGTGTTTTTCAGCGCCTGAAGGTTTTGCTGGGTGGCTGTAGGTAACATCAGGGTGTGATCGGCTTGCAGATGCTTGATGGTTTCGGCAGCCAAATACATTTGATTCCGCATCTCGGGTTTCTGATCCGCAGGGATAGACTGCAACGCGCCATAGTGCTGCAGCGTTGCACCAATATTTCCGCTGACCTGCGCCAGTGCGGCAATCACATTGGCATCACGCTCACCAGTGCGCAGATAAGTGGTCAGCACTTCATCCGGCTGAGCCGGAGCGGCGACAGAGGTGTGTTGCATTAACTGTGTCTGGCTGGTTGAAGCGAGGGTAATCAGTTGTGGAATATCAGACTGGGGCAGGGCGCGGTTCAGTGAATAGGTGACCGGCAGGGCAGCCACCAGAATCAGCATCATCAATCCCATGCCTTTTTGACCATCGTTTGAACCGTGTGCAAAGGAGACGCCAGTGCAGGAGAGCACCATCAGGCCACGGATCCACATCGGTGGCGCACCTTCTTGCTGGCGGGCGCTATACAGTGCCGGGCTTTTTACCACGCGTTTCATTAACACCAGCAGCAGAGCAGCACACACGAAGCCGACAATCGGTGACAGGATCAAGGCATTACCAATGTTCATCGCCTGGCCCCAGTTCACGCCACTCAAGGCACTGCGCCCGTGCATCATGGCGTTGGCAATACCGACTCCGATGATGGAACCGATCAAGGTATGTGAAGAGGAGGCGGGCAGACCTAACCACCATGTGGCGAGGTTCCAGATAATCGCCGAGAACAGCAGCGCGTAGATCATCACAAAGCTTTCACTGCTACCGGATTGCATAATCAGTTCGATGGGCAACAGCGAGATAATGCCGAAGGCACCGCACCCGAGGAGCATAATACCCCAAGGAAATTGAAAATCCCTGACCACACTACCGCGACCGTGGGTGAGAGTGAACGGGTGTAGATCACTGTGGCAACAGCATTAGCCGTATCGTGGAAACCATTTACGAACTCAAAACCCAGTGCCGCAAGCAGGGCAAAACCCAGCAGAATCAGCGGCAGTGAATTGCTGAAGACTGCCCCGGTTTGCTGAATATCGCCGAAAAGTTGGTTGGCAGCAAACAGCACGCCAGCCAGCAATACCATGCCAAACAGGAAAAGCGGTTTTTTACTGTTCTTAGTATGGCGAGGGAGATCAGAAGACAAAGGTGAAGCGGCAACATGTAAAGCTTGAGGCGTAACGTAATCGCTCATTAGTGAAAATTTCCTATAGATCGCTAAAGCAGCATAAGCACAACGATTTGTGTGGCTAACATATAGAAAATTTATGAAAGTTTTATGACAGTTCTGTCAAAAACTCGTCATATAACTGAAATTTTTAGCGGGATGAATTTGGTGATTTTCGTGTTTTAATTACTTAAAACAACAGGTTAATTGATTTTGTTGCTAAAGAATGAAAAGAAGGCTGGGTTTTATTTCTGCCATAATAGTGTCATATTCATGCTGGATTGATTACCAAGAATTACATTTACAGCAGGGGATTATTATCTGGCTAATGGGCTTTAAGCGTATTTTGCATGGGCAGAAATAGAAGGTTTGCTGTGCAACCTTGAGAAGATTACAAACGTCGCTTCATCTCATCCATTAGCCACTCTTTGCTGATGGGACCTTGGCTCTTTTTCTGGATCATCGCGCTTTCCGCATAGTGCAGCAGCCATTCGCCCATCTCAGCCATACCGGCTTCATACGAGCCGTGCACCTCAGTAACTTCTCCGACAGGATCAGTAACTCCATGCGCAGTGCGTTACTCCGCGTCATAAATTCCAGATAGCCTTCGCGGTCGGTTTCATAATCGGGGATCTTTGAAAGCACGTTTGCATCCTCTGCACGCCAGTATGAGCGCCAGTGTAAACCGCCAACGTCGGGAAGTGCAGAATATTCATGCTTTAAAAGTGAATATTTACGGGCCACGCTTCGCTTTGTAACTAATTGGATACATGCTCAACGGGCCAGTAGAGCAACCACCGTTTGGCTTGGCACCAGCCTCACTCCCGGCGCGTTGTTGAGATTTTGTATCGTGGTGCTGGTCATGCGCGTGGCAGGTGAGCCTTGCAGCAGCACCGTAGTGCAGCCAGTCAAATGGCGTGAGGGGCCAAGGATCACATTGGACACTACGCCCCTAAAACGCCTGCTTCATCACCCTGAGTGACCGGGATAACAGTGCTCATATTGTGCGCGGGCATGCCGGCAAACAAGATGGTGGGCGCGGTAGGCACCGCCATATTTCCGCTGGCGATATTCACGAAGGTGACCGGTGGCGGGGTTTTACACACATCGCTGACTGCTTGATCGCTACCGCCACGCTGACAGTTGGCAAACATAACGCGCTCCTTTAGCCCATATGAATCTGTTTAGCATCCACTTTGGTCAGTGACTTGCTGCTGATTAAGGTGTTGCGTGAATGCAGGCGGGTGAAATCCTCGGTTTTGACGTCCAACTGCCCAGCACGCACTTGCTCGCACTGCTCAGTGTGTCGCAGCAGGCGCTGACTAAACTGGCTGATGCTCTGCCACACGCTTTCACACTGTTTGCCAAACAGGCGACTGACGGAAACCCAAGCCGATAGCTTACTGCCACGATACTGCATCTCATCAATATCGCACTCGCCTTGCTGCGCCCGTAGTTGAAGCTTCTGACTGAGTAGATTGATTGATCCCCGCGTCGAAAGGTGTAGATCGCTTTCACAGTGCAGCACCGCTGGCTGCTGCGGTTTAGCGCGAACCAGCACGGCCAGCAGCCAAAGTTGCTGGTTGACGCTGTGAAGCAAGACCCTATCGCCCCGCTCTGGTTGGAGTAAACAACTTGCCGCCCTTAATACCCGCCAGCAACAGCCATTGACTTGAACAATAAACTCGCCATCCTGCTGGACTGCAACAATTTCGCCCTCTGCTTGTGCAGGTGGAGTGATGGGCAGAAACAAGGTGTTGTCGCTATTTTTCATAATGTTCCCTCAAATTAAGGCGCTGCTGGCTCCACGCTTCGGCTTCAAACAGCGCATCGTCCCGCTCAAGGATGCCACTGCGTGAAGTGAAGGTGCTCTCTTCACAGCTGGCACGGTGGAATTTCGTCTGGCTAAACTGGGTGTGCGAAAATTGGCTGCCGTCGAACTGCGCGTAGGCACAATCCGCGCCGCTCAGGTCGCTGTGGTTAAAAAGCGCTTGCTCAGCCCGTGCGCGTGGCAGCAATGCACGTTGCAGATTGCAGTGGCTGAAGTCGCAGCCGAGTAAAACGGCATCAGCAAAATTGGCCTGGCTGAACGCACTGTGGCGGCAATCGCTGCCTGTGAGATCGCTGCTGTTAAACAATGACTGGCTGGCGTTGAGATGCGTCAATGTTGCCTGACGCAGCGAGAGGTTGCCGAAGTTGCATTGCGTGACGCTGGCGCGGCTTAGGTTGATGCCATCGAGTTGGCTGCCGGTGAACTGACATTGACTGAAATGCAGGTCACTGAAATTTTGCAGGCGTAAATCGCATTCGAAAAAAGTGCTGAGCGAGAAGGCGGCTTGGTGAAACATGGCGCTGCGCAGGTCGGCGTTCATTAGCGTGCACTGTTCGCCATACGCGTTTACCAGCGAGATATGGAGCAGGCTGCATGCGCTAAAGCTCACGCTGTCCATGGCGCTGTGGCTGAAATCACTGTCATCCAGCGATCCGCCGAGGAATTGGCAACCCACCTGATTACTCTGTTGAAATTGGCCTTCATCCAACTGGCATCGATTAAACAAACATTGATGAAGACCGCTATCGACGAATCTTGCGCCGGTCATGGTGCAATCGCTGAACACACTGTCTTGCAGCAATTGGGCGCTGAAATCACAGCCTCGTAAATCACAGCCGCTGAAATGTGTTTCACGTAAATCGCAGTCGCGAAATTGTGTGCCCCGTAAGTCACTATCGATAAAACAGCCGCCAGAGAGATCCAGTCCCTGTAGTTCCAGACTTTGCAGGCTGATTTCCTGCATCACCTCACCACTTTTGATCGCGCGTTGCAGTGCATCCGGTGTCAGGCTTATCATCCGCGCGCCTTATCACGAGAGGGAACCGACTTCATGCCGCTGGTCCAGGCATCGTCAAAGCGTGTCTCTTTGTCCACCCAAGATTGTGCAATATCAGTGCGAAACAGATTACAGCCGCTGAGGTCGCATCCCTGTAGCTGCGTTTTAGACATAAACGCGCCGGTGAGATTACTGTCAGTGAGCCGTGCCTGCTGGAATCGGGTGCGAATAAACTGGCAGTCATTGGCCTGAAGTTGGCGCATATCGGCCTGCGAACAATCAGCTTCACTGAGGTCGCTGTTCACCAGATGGGCGAGCCGAAATTGCGATTGCTGTAGCAGGCAGCCGCGCAAATTGCACTGTGTCATGCGTGCGCCGTTAAAGCGGGCGCGCGGCAGTTGCGTACCCGCGGCAAACACGCAGTCATTGAGTTGTGCATGCTGAAAATCGATTTCTGGTGCCTGGCAGGTAATCCAGCCAACGCCGCGCAGTTGGGCTTGGGTAAACAGCAGCGCTAATAGGTGGCATTCGATAAAGCTGACTTTGCGCAGCGTAGCGTGGCTGAAATCCAGCGACTGCAAGGTGATCTCGAGAAAGGTGCAACTTTCAAGCTGCGCCCCGTGAAAACGGCAATGCGCCAGGGTGGCACTGCTAATCGTCAGGTCATGCAGTAGCGCCCGATCAAAGATGCACTGTTCCAGCAGGAGATCGCGGCAGTCGACTTCGCTAAATACCGAACCGCTGAAATCGGTGTAATAGCACTGTGCTAATGCCAGATTGGCGTTATCGAAAGCGCAGTCAGTCGCCTGGCTGTGGTGAAACTCGGCACGCGCCAGCATGGCATGGCTGAACAGGCTGCCTTCTAACTGACAGTGGCTGAAATCAACCGCCTCCAACAGGGCATGTGAGAAATCGTAATGACGCAAATCCAGCCCGGAAAGGTCGGCACCGGTGAGATCCATCTTGCGACAATCGCCGTCGCGCGCCATTACAGCCTGACGAACCTGCTGCGACTGTTCCGGCGTCAGGCGGGTTGGAGAATCCAACTCCGGTGCGGTAAAGCGGTAATTATCGTACAGCGCCTGTTGCACCTGTGCGTGTTGTTTAGGATCGGGTAAATCCTCTGCGAGCTGCTGCTGTTGCTGGCGATATTGCGTAATGGCGCTCGTGGGGTGCGCGGGCGAAGCCTCGCCAAAACGCGCTTCTTCAGCTTCATAACGTGCGATCATCTGTTGCAACTGCTGCTGCGCCTGCTGTTCCTCACGTTCGAGATAATCGTGGATCTCGTCCATCGCCACCGGACGCGGCTTTTGTTCTACAGGTGCCAGTTTATTTACATCCATGCCGTTGCTGGCGAGATCCTCGCGCAGCCGCTCGCGCTGTAGGCGCTGCCAACTGGCCAGATTCTCTTGCATCGGGCTCAGCGCCTCTGGGCCATCATCGTCTTCCCGTACGCTGCCAGCGGGCAGGAGATCGCTATGACGCATCGCCAACAAAACCGATTGTTCAGGATCGCTACGCTTCTCCATCAGCGATTGATAGTGCGCGGCTGTTTTAGGGTGTTGGCAGTGTTCCAGCGCGGCGAGTAGCGTGGTGACATCGGCCGCATCGTCTTCTTGAATCACGGTGCTGCCGTGCCAAATCAACAGCAGTTGTTCCAGATGAGGGAAGAAATGAACGGTGGTGGCACGCAGCGAGATTTCTTCAAACAGGTCGCCATCATGCTGCAATCGGCTGATAAAACAGCGACCCTGCCAGGGCGGCAATACGCCTTGCAGCACGGGTTTATTGGGATGCATGTTCTCGATACGCCAGTGCGCGCCTGCCGGTAACGCATCGCAGGTTGTCCACCATTGGTCGGTTTCAGCCTGGTTGAACACGCGCCAGTCGGTGTCACGGGCAAAGCCGGGGTATTCGTTTTGCAGCCACTGCTCATCAAAGGTGTTGCCCAGCCGCGAGAAACGGCGTGTGGCGGTAAAAGGCAGCGCATTAAAGCTGGCGGGCAACGGTCGTTGGTCGGGATGGGTCAGCAGGCGATCGGGCGACTCGACATGCGGCAACGGTTGACCAAACGGATTTTCTTCATCATGTTCCCCGCCCATGGCGTGCTGCCAATCTAACGGCATACTGCTGAAGGGCTGTGGCGCGGTGAGTTGATCTTGCTGCCAATCTCGATGACCAAACACGCGCAGCACTTTGCGTTTTTCGCCCACTTGAATGGCTGCATCACATTGGGGAGCGGGTCCGCCAGCCGGAAAGGCGAAGCCACTGGCTAAAAATTCGGGATGTTGCTTAGGCAATCCCAAATCCAGCACGCCATCCGGCGACTGCAGGGTCTCAGGCATGCATTGCCACATAGCCTGTTCGGTGAGTAATCGCGGCAGGGCATCCATATTCATTAGCGCCATCAGCGACACGCCCAAATGGTGCTGCTGCTGCCAGCGATAGGACCGCGTAATCACGCTAAGATGGAGCGGTTTAATGATTTTCATGCAGGTCCCGGTTCCGCATCAAAAAACTCATCGTCAGAACTGTCATTGCTGCTATTGCTGTCATTGCTGTTACGCCGCTGCTCTTCACTCTGTCGCGGTGTAGGCTCGCGTTGCTGCTCCTGGCTCTGCCTTGGTGTCGGTTCACGGGCCTGATCTTGGCTTTGACGGGGCGTTGGCTGGCGCTCTTGCAGTTCCTCACCTTGCTCTTCCTGTCGGTTCGGGTTGTTACGCGCGTTGCGCCGCTCCTGCTTCTTGGCACGGATGCGATCTAAGGTGTCGCGCACCGACTGCTGCTCCGTATCACTGCCCACATAACCGCCACCCCCGCCGTTAAGGAAGGAGACCAGGGAGCTACGGATGATTTGGGTGCTCAGGTCTTTGACTTCATGGGTGGTTTTCTTGAATTCAGCATGGTTGCGCGTGTATTTAATCTGACCATATTCAAACACGATGCCTTTGGCACTGAACTCAGAGGTGGTGTACTGGAAGTTGCTGACAAGATTAATGGTGCCGTTGACGCCGTTGATAGTCAGGCCGATACCGTTGGTGGTGAAGTTTGCGCCGCTGACGGTGTAATAACTGCCGCGAATGCTGTGCCTCTGGGTAGGGGCCGAGGTGCTGAGCGTATCTTCGCTCTGGATGTAGATCTTACCCGGCGACCACATTTTGATGGAGTCCTCTCCCTCTTTCTCGGAGAAAATCTTGATCGCCTCTTTAGCGGAGATATTGATCTGTTTAGCGCCGTGCAGATCCAGTGATTGCTCGCCCTCCGTGTCGTCGAAGGAGAGGAAATTACCGTCGTTCGGGTCCTGGCTGCCTAAGGTGCGCGACCAGATACCGCTTTTGGCGTAATTCCACTCGGAGGCACTCTCCGCCACGATATTATCGCCATCTGAGATTTCACTTTCGCTGGCTTCGGTGATGCTGCTTTCAGATACCGGCAAGGGTTGCAAATCGTTATACACCCGGCCTACCACCACCGGGGTGTGTGGGTCGCCATTGATGAAATCCACCACTACTTCTTCTCCCACGCGCGGGATTTGATAAGCGCCGTATTGATTGCCTGCCCAGCCGCTGGAGACGCGCATCCAGCAGGAGTGGAGCTTGGTTTCATCATCGGCTTTAAACCAGTGGAACTTCACGCGTACACGGCCCAATTGGTCGGTGGAGACATGTTCACCATCGCCTTTGCTGGCATCACTGGCTTTAATCACCACGGCCGTCTGCGGGCCGGTCGTGCGCGGCCAGGCCGTTAAACGGGCAGGGCGCCAGGTGATCGAGGCGGGTACGACGCTGAAGCAGAAACGATGTTTAGTGACGTCTTCATCGTTACTGGTATAGCTGTTCTCTTCCAGGTGATAGGCCACCTGGGTAATCAGAAACGGTTTGCCCTCATCTTCCGCGCGCGGTGAGAGGCAGAGCGCGAAGGTATAGCCGGGGGCCAAACCAAATGCATCTCCCGCCCCTTCAGTTTGCAGTTGGCGGGCGACCTGCTCCTGCTGGCGAATCTGGGCATAATGGGTACCATCACCCTGGATGGGATAGCGCCCAGGCCACTCTACCCGGCTGATATTGCCAGGGGGTTTGGCCTGGCTGATTTGTGATGTGGCGGAGAGGTCCGCATTAGACTGCTCGTAATTGTAATCGTCGTGGCTGTGTAAACTGGCCGAAACCGTGGCAGCGGTGTGCCAGGTATCGATACACTCCTGGTTTACATAGCCGCCCGCGCCGGCTTGGTGATATTCAATAGTGGCGTAATCACCGAATGGCTTGTGCGGCGCGCTGCTGTTGCATAGCACCAAGGTTTCCTTGCCCATTTCATGGCGAAAATAGAAGTAAATACCTTCGTGTTCCATGATTCTTTTGACAAAGTCATACAGGCTTTCCTGATATTGCACGCAATAGTCCCAATTGCGAAAATCACCTTCCAACTGGTCGTCAATGACAATGTCATATTCCTGGAAAACTTCGGTCAATATTGCTCTGGCGGTCTTTTGTTGCCAGATGCGGAAACCGTAGGTTTGCGTCAAATTCCATAAATGAGGGCGAACAGTCGCACGATAAACGAAGTAGGCTTCGAGATGTTTTTCATGGCCGATAAATTCCATACGCGTGATAATTCCGCTCAGGAAACGTTGTGTCGTGGGATTGGGGCGTAATTCCATGGTGATTTGCTCGCCGAGCAGGCTTTGCAAATCAATGCTGTTATCTGTGCTGAGCATCTCAACATCAAACTGATAACAATCAGAGAGTTGCTCGATGCCGGTGAGTTTCTTAAACAGCAGCGTACTGCCCAAGGGGGTATGAGCGATGACAACGCGATCCATGGCTTCCCTCTGTTAATCGCAGACGAAAATATAAATAAAGCTCATTGGCTCAGAAGCGAAAAATAAGCCAAATTTGAAAGTTAATATTGTTAGTACCAGCGGATGGTAATGCGCCTTTGTGACGCTTTTAATACATCTATAAGATGAGCTTATTATTAGGAATGTTCTGAGGATAGAGGGTTAGATATAGCGCAGCGAGTTAATCTTGCCAGTTGAAAAAACGGGGTGCGCAGCGATGACGCACCTTACAGTCGTTATTTAATCCAGATTTTCTGCGGTGACGATGCGCAACTCCACCCGCCCATCTTGATATAAATCGGGTACAAATCCGTGTTCGAGATGACGAATCAACAGGTCAGTCGCCAGCACGGCGTGTTGACGCGCATTCTGATCCAGGGTGTAAGAGAGGGCGCCGGTTTGCAGCAGTTGCCGTGTGACATCATAGAGTTCATGGGTGATATAACAGCAGCGCCCGGCCAACTGATGCTGTTGCAATACCGCGCTGATATCGCTGTTATTATCGCCAGAATTATATAACCCCACCACGCTGCTGGATTGCAGCAATGCCTGGTTCAGCAATATGCGTATTTTTTGCCGCTCATCTTCGCCTGCCAATACTTCACGCAAATGCAACCAGGGCGCGCGTTGCGTGATTGCGTCGCGGAAACCGGAAATACGCTGTATATGTGCGCTGAAATCAGAACGTCCGCTGACCATGATGACGTCACCTTCGGCAGGCATGGTTTGGCTCATTAATAAGCCTGCCGTACGTCCCGCCTGATACTGATTTATTCCAACATGGCAGAATCGATGTGAATCGGGTAAATCAGAAACTAGCGTGACCACCGGAATGCCTTTATTTTTGCAGTGCGCTAATGCTTCATAAATGACCGGGTAGTCATGTCCGTAAACAATGATACCGTCGCGCAATTCACTGCTTTTTTTTATCTTTTCAGCAAGCTTATCTGGTGGGTTTTCTGTCACTAAGGTACGAAATAATTTAATTTTACGGTAGCCAAGCCGATCGGCGATGTTGGCGAATTCATCCGCCAGTTGCTGAAAAAACCAGGTGCCGTTGCTGCTTAAAAACACCTCAATTTGCCACGGGTGCTGCGTATCATCCGGCAATAAACGCTGCAATCCTGCCTGTCGCGCGGCACGTAGAACTTTGCGCACGGTTTCCGGACGAACGCCACCACGCTCATTCAGCACGCGGTCCACCGTTGCGATCCCAACCCCGGCCAGTTCGGCCACTTTAATCAGGGTGAGTTTTTTCATTTTGCTTCACTGCCCCAGTATCAAAATCATGTCGAATATCTAAACAACGCAGAGTGCGTTTTAGGTCACAGTAGAGCGTTTTTTTTCGCCGTATTATGCTCAACGGTTCTTCGCTGGCAAGATGTTAATTGTTGCCAGACGAGACCCTACTCTACAACGTCCCCGTGCGCAGAATAAAAAAATCAATGATGGGAAACCATCAACAAAAACCTTTTAAAGCGCAGGGTGAGTCATTACTCTTTGCATCGTTGTTAAGAATTAATTAATTACGTGATTTGAATGTAAAAACTTACCTCGTTGTTTATCTAATAAAATGCCCACTGGGCAAACTCGGCATATATCCAATAAATCTTACTGATATGGCTTTTAACGCCAGGCACAAATACGTCCGTTATTTGGCCAGGTTTGCAATGTGAACATTGATTGGCAGGGAATTATGAAACGTAGAGAATTTCTCACTTCCATCACCGCATTGGGAGTGGCTTCAACGATCCCCACGCTTACTCAGGCAGAAGTGGTCAATGGCGGGCAGCCTTGGGAGCCCGGCAAAGTTCAAACGCCGCTTGCTCCGCCGAGAAAAGGGGGACTGCAATATCTCACTCAGCACGAATTTGACACGGTGGGAGCCATTGCCGAGCGTTTTATTCCGGCAGATGAAACCAGTCTCAGCGGCAAAGAGGCCGGTTGCGCCATCTTTATCGACCGTCAGCTCGCTGGTGATTACGGCAACGCGGTGGCTATCTACCGTTTAGGTAAATTCGTTAAAGGCACCGCAGAGCAGGGGCCTCAATCACCGCTGACACCTGCGCAACGCTATCGCTTGGGCATTGCCGCGCTGGATAAAGCCTTGCAGCAGCAATATGGCAAAGACTTCCTCTCACTGAGTGGTGAACAGCAGGATCAGGTGCTGACCGCTATGGAGAAGAACAGCCTGGATCTCGGTGAAGAGGTCGAAACCAAGGTGCTCTTTGAACTGCTGCTACAGAACGTCCGAGAAGGCTTTCTCGCCGATCCGATTTACGGTGGCAACAAAGACATGACCAGCTGGAAAATGATCGGCTTCCCAGGCGCACGCTATGACTTCCGTGACCTGCTGCCGAAAAAAGGGCAGAAGCTCAACATCATTCCTACCAGCCTGATTGATAACACCCTTTAATTTGTTTGCTGAGCAATAAGAGTTCTCACATGAATAACGTCCGTCCAAAAGCTGATGTCGCCATCGTCGGCCTGGGTTGGTGCGGCTCTTTGATCGCTGAAGAGTTGACTCGCGCAGGTCTGAATGTCGTTGCCATTGAACGTGGCCCGTGGTTTGAAACCGCGACAGATTTTCCACCTTCGGTAGACACCGATGAACTGCGCTGGGATACGCGCCGCAGTATGCTGCTGCCGCCCGCCGTCGAGACCACTACCTTCCGTAACAACACCACGCAAACTGCGCTGCCAACCCGTGAATGGAACCTGAATGAATTGGGTTACAACGTGGGTGGTTCCGGCACGCACTGGGCTGGAATGGCATGGCGTTTTACGCCATTCGATTTCGAACCTTACAGCCAGACGATAAAGCGTTACGGTAAGCAGCAGATTGCCAAAGGGGTGATCTTGCAAGACTGGGGAGTCACTTACGACGAACTGGAACCGTTCTACGATCGCTTTGAAAAGATCGCCGGTGTATCAGGTAAAGCAGGAAAACTAAACGGGAAAACGATACCAGACGGAAACCCGTTTGAAGGCAATCGCAGTAGCGAGTATCCGTTACCGGCGCTAGAAAGTATGCGTCTGACCGATATCTTCGCCGAAGGCGCGAAGAAGATTGGCCTCAACCCGTTTATGGTGCCCGCAGGCCAAGCTTCACGTGCCTACGTCAACCCGCTGGGTGTGCGCATGGGGCCTTGCACCTATTGCGGTTACTGCCTGTATTACGGTTGCGGTAACTTCTCCAAATCCAGCCCTAACGCCTGTGTCATCCCTGCATTAATGCAACGTGAGAACTTTACGGTGTTAACGGACTCAGCCGTGGTTCGCGTCAATAAAGCGGAAGACGGTAAAACCGCCACCGGCGTGACCTATCTCGATAAGAACAAGAAAGAGTGGATACAGCCTGCCGACATCGTGATCTTGTCCGCCTTCCAGATGCAAAATGTGCGCCTGCTGCTGCTGTCAAAAATTGGGGTGCCTTACAACCCGGTGACCAAAACCGGCGTAGTGGGGCGTGCTTATAGCTTCCAGACGGTATCGGGTGCAGCGATCCACTTCAAAGATGAAAATCTGAACCAGTATATTGGTGCCGGAGCCCTCTCTTCGCAGGTGGACGACTGGAACGGCGATAACTTTGACCATACTGGTCTGGACTTTATCGGTGGCGCAGGGATTTTGGTTGTTGCGCGTGGCGCGCGTCCTATCGGCAACGCCGATGCGCTGCCACCGGGTTCGCCACGTTGGGGTAAAGAGTGGAAAAAGGCCTATACCCACGCGTTCCAGAACACCACCTTCATTTTCGGTCAAGGCACCAGTTTCTCGCACGAAGATTACTATCTTGACCTCGATCCTGAGTACAAAGATGACAACGGCAATGCTTTGCTGCGTGTCACGTTTGACTACAACGATAACGATCGCCTTTCTGCGAAGTTCATCGAAGAGAAGAGTGTAGAGATTGGTAAGGCCATGGGCGCGGAAACCGTTATCGGGACTAACTCTGCCTCTGGCGCGTACTCACCTTACAACTTCGCCAGCGACCACACCATTGGCGGTGCGGTGATGGGCACCGATCCAAAAACCTCAGTGCTTAACCGCTACCAACAGTGCTGGGATGCACACAACGTGTTTGTGCTGGGTGCTTCCTCCTTCCCAAACAACGCTGGGTATAACCCGACAGGAACCATTGGGGCACTAAGTCTGTGGACGGCGAAAGCCATTATCGAACAGTACCTGAAAAACCCAGGTCCGTTGGTGAAGGTGTGAGATGAAAAAGACCAAACTGATTGCGGGCGTGGCGGTAGTCGCGGCAGCTGTGGCAGCAGGCATGCTGTGGATGAATGGCGAGACGTCAGCGGATGATGTCGCCAGCAATGATGTGCTAACCAGCCAACCGCCAACAGCGGCGGACAGTGCTGCGATCGTGCGCGGGCGCTATGTGGCTATCGCCAGTGACTGTACTGCCTGTCACACCATGCCGGAAAGCAAACTGCCGTTGGCCGGGGGCTACTCGATCAGCACACCCTTTGGTGGCATTTACGCCAGCAACATCACGCCGGATAGCGAAACCGGTATCGGTAGTTGGACGGAGCGTGATTTCTTCCGTGCCGTACGTCACGGTAAGGGGAAAGAGGGGGAACACCTTTATCCTGCGATGCCTTACAACGCTTATGTGAAGCTGACCGATCAGGACATGCACGATCTGTGGATGTACCTGCGTTCGGTCAAGCCGATTCACTATCAGGTGCCGGAAACTAACCTTGGCTTCCCGTATAACATTCGTCTGGCGATGATGGGCTGGAACTTGCTGTTCTTTAAAAATGCCGGCTTCCAGGCCGATAGCAGTCAATCCGCCGAATGGAACCGAGGTGCTTATCTGGTCGAGGGGCCTGAGCACTGTGCTGCCTGCCATACGGCAAAAAACCTGATTGGTGGCGACAGCAGTGATTATTTGCAAGGCGGCAACTTAGGTGAATGGCATGCTCCCGATATCACGCCAAATCCGCGTACTGGTATTGGTAGTTGGTCTGAGCAGCAGGTGGTGGATTACCTCAAGTTGGGCAGCAACCATGTGGCGGTGGCTTCCGGTCCAATGGCTGAGGCGGTGACCAACTCGACCCAGCATTTAAGTGATGCCGATCTGAAGGCTATTGCCGTGTATCTGAAACAGGTTCCGGCCTCGACTACCACCTTGCCGCAGCCGTTGGCGATGGATAGTGCTCAGATGAAGATGGGTGAGAACGTCTACTCGGCAAACTGTACCGCCTGCCATAACAGCGATGGCAAAGGGATTCCGAACCTCGCTGCGAGCCTGGCCGGTAATCCGGGCCTGTTAGCGGATGATGCCTCTTCTATCATCACGACTGTGCTGCAGGGTGGGCGTGGAGCCGTGACCGAGGGTAACCCAACCAGCGGTGCAATGCCGTCGTTTGCCTGGAAGCTCTCTGACGAGCAGGTTGCTGCGGCTGCAACCTACCTGCGTAACAGCTGGGGCAACGCGGCTAAACCGGTCAGTGCAGATGAGGTGGCCAAGGCGCGGGCACAATTGAAACTGCCAGCACAAATGGCGCCACACTAAGTTTATGCGTCTTCAACAAGGCTGTTATTCCGTAAGGAATAGCAGCCTTTTTTGTTGCTCTAAGCAGGGGAGTGAAACAGCGGCGTGGGATGTTAATGGTACGTGAATGTCTGATTGACGATCCTTTTTTCGACTTTTGAAATTTCGTTAATGGTGTTTCCGATTAATTAAAAAGAAGGTGTACAAAATTGGTGTTCATGTACAAATATACGGGTCAATTCCTGACAGGTTATTTGTTCTGAAAACAAAATTGATCATTAATATATAAAGGAAAAATCAGTAATAAGCGAAGCGGTAAATAGCGCACGATTGATCAAGAAATGATCGATTTAGTCTCTGTTCTGGTGGGAATAACTCTTCTGACGTCCTTCATTTCGCATTTAAGCGAAGCGGCAATAAACGTCAGAAGAGTGTTGTGTAGAAGGTTAGGGAATGTAACCTTGTATTGTATTAAGAGAGGGGTTATTTACGACGGCTGATCTTTCCTCCTTTCCTACCCGCTTCAACAGCACGGCTCGGATCATTTTTGAAATTGCCGCTGCTCACCTGACCGCCCTTGCGGCCTGCTTCAGCGGCGCGCTCCTTATCCTCGGCGAAATTCCCTGTGCCCCCACGACGTTGCGTCTTCTTCTCTTCCTCTTCAGGATGCTTGTTAGGGTCCGTCATGCGTTCTCCTCGTTCTATTTATACCAACATAATGCAAAAATAAATGTAGTGATGTTTTTACCATAATCAAGCCAGGATTAATCTTAAGTTTTAATTTTTTGAATTTGTTTGTTTAAGTATAAGTCAATTCCATCGGTTGGCTTAGCTATCGAAGCATGAAAGATGATTGTTATCTCATTTCATTAGTGGAGTAAAGTCTATCGTTCCTATATATAAGCGAAGCGGTAACGGCGGGTCTATTAATCAGTTACGTATTTCAGTGCCATCAGGCTTGCGTTAAGGCACTTGCTTGCTACGTTTAATTAAAGTGATTTCACGGGGGTTAATAACGCTTCGCTTATTCCAGATATTAGTTACGCAGTAGAGATGTTTGACCAAGAAACCTACTCAGCATCGTTATTCCTTCCCATTGCCTTGTTCACTGAACCCACGATGATGCTTCGAGTGTGGAAGTGTGCCAGCGCATTATGCAGCCGCAGACAACGATGGCTGAGTGGCTGCTCCATCAATTTTCGCACGTGGCGTAGAGGGCAGGAACAACGCACAGAGACTGAAATGCCGAATGTGACCTGATCTTGCATCACGGGAAGCCGTCGAGCTGCCCTAAGCGTAACGGTTGAAATTATCATCGCCTGTTTATCTATCAATCCTAACAGCAATTGCACAACCTGCAGGAAAACATCATTTCCATTAGACAGACGGAAGGTGAAATGAAACTAATCCAGTTTAATAAATAAAGTCTATTGATCACTTGTGTGACTATTATTGCTAACAATTTAATTTAACTGATCAAATTTATATTTCTATGAACTCCGCATTAAGTGAATAGACGCAGATAAATTAGTTATATTTAAGTAAATGCCCTAATGTTGACCTCCTCACTGACGATAACAGCAGGGATGCAGCCGATTAACCGTCGGAGCCTCTTCTTTTCTCTGTTTTTAAATAACACCTGGCGTTTATGACTCACCTATAAAAATCATTGAGGTTTCTAAATGGAAGTAGTTCAAGGATTTTCTCGCAATGTAAAATTGCGTACCAAACTCATCATTTCTTCCCTGATAAACATCGCCATGCTGCTGTTAGTTGCCGCGCTAGGATTGAACTCATTATTCCTCGCGCAAACCGGCGTTAACGGCATGATGAAAGATGATTACCCCACGATTGCGTTGGGTAACCAGCTGATTGATGAAATTAATACCACTATTCAGCAACAGGCGCTGTTGCTAAGCCCGATCAGCACGGAAAGGCGTACCACTATCATGAATGGGCTGCAGGGCGCGACAGGGCAGATTACGGCGGTATACAGCAAACTGAACGCACTGGCCACAGATGAAGATTCAAAGGCGTATTTGCAAAGCCTGACCGAGAAACGCAATGCCTATTTACAGGCACGCAATGAATTCTTGCAGGTGCTGAATAATGATTTGAGCAAAGCGCTGGACTACTATTTAACAACCCTTGCATCACGTCAGACGGAATATACCGGTGAAGTGAAACGCTTTATTGCTTTGCAAGAGCAGCAAATGAACGGCTCGTACACTAATTTCATGGGGTCGTATCACAACACAAAAATTTCCATGGTGATTATTTTCATCGTGGCTGTTTTATTATCGGCTTTTATTGGTTGGGTCATTATCCGCTCGATCACGGTGCCATTGAAAAATGTGATTGCCTTCCTCGGCCGAGTGGCAGATGGGGATCTCAGCTCTGGCTTTTATGAAAAGCGCAAGGATGAGATGGGGCAGCTAATTAATGCCATTCAGCAAATGCAGGAGAAGATGTCAGATATTGTCAGTAATATTCGATTGAGTGCCGAACAGATCTCCGGGGGAGCAAGTGAAATTATGTCCGGCACCCATGACCTTGCTGCGCGCACCGAAGAGCAGGCGAGTTCGGTTGAACAGACAGCAGCATCGGTAGAAGAGTTTACCGCCACTATCAGCAACACCCGCAACAATACCCATTTTGCTGCCGGGCTGTCAGAAAAGGCTGAGGATGCCGTCGGGCAGAACGCCAGCATGATGCATAACGTTTCGACTAAAATGGCTGAAATCCATGATTCTGCTAGCCAGATGGCCGACATCATTAACCTGATCGACTCGATTGCTTTCCAAACCAATATTTTGGCATTGAATGCTGCGGTAGAAGCGGCTCGTGCAGGTGAACACGGTCGTGGATTTGCCGTGGTAGCCCAGGAAGTGCGTGCGCTGGCGCAGAAAACCGCCACTTCATCGCATGAAATTCGCCACCTGATTGAGGAATCCTCCACACGCATCGTTGATGGGCGTGACATGGTGGCGGATGCCAACAAACTGATGTCGGAGATGATGACCAACGTGGTGAACATGAAGGAAGTGTTGTCACAGATTAACCAAGCCAGTACCGAGCAGGCCGACGGGATCAGTCAAATCAACACCGCTATCAGCCAAATTGATATCACTACGCAACAAAATGCCTCGCTGGTGGAGCAATCCTTGGCCGCTTCCGCCATGCTCAGCGAGCAAGCGGCAAATATGGTGAACAGCGTCAGTGTGTTTACCCTGCGTCAGAGCGCATAGCTTGGAGTGAAAGGCGGCCTGAGGGCCGCCATTACACCAGATTATCGGTATTTAAGACGGGCACCTGATTAAGCAACCATCGGAGCAATAGCTTGATGCTTGGCGCTTCTTGGCTGACCTTGGGCCACACCAGATAATAACCATCTCCTGTCGCCACCGGCTGGTTAAATGGCAGCACCAGCAAGCCGTTATTAATCGCTTCTTGGCTAAGCAGCAGGTCGCCAATGGAAACACCGTGTCCGCTTATCGCCGCCATCGTGCCCTGTTCCAGAGTATCGAAAAGCTTGCCTTGCCACAGGTTGATGACCGGTACATCAGCTGCCCCCTGTGACCACCGCAGCCAGTCGCGGCGATCGTGTGAAGGGTGAATCAATTCACAACTTGCCAGCTGCGTTTGCGCCTGTCGTTTGAGTGCGGGGGCGCAAATCGGAACTAACCACTCTTGAAACAGCAAATGACACTCGGTGTCTGCGCCAAAATGGCCGTTGCCCAACAAGATGGCGCAGTCATAAGGTTCACGGGAAAAATCGACTTTATCCGTATCCATCCAAACGCTGGTGATTTGAACCTCAGGCGTTGAGTTTTTCTCACGATATTTTTGGAGTACATCCAGCAACCAACGCATGGTCAGTGTCGAAGGGGCCTTGAGACGGAGCTGATGCCCCTGCTGAGCGAAGGCGGCGCAAGCTTGCTCCAAAGAGGCAAATCCGGCCTGCAATTGCGCCGCTAACACGCTTCCCGCAGCGCTGATTTCGACCTTGGGTCCTTTACGGATAAACAGTTGGCAATCGAACCACTCTTCAAGGGTGCGGATATGACGACTAATTGCACCAGGGGTGACGTTGAGTGCGGCGGCGGCTTGGCTAAAGGATCCCAACTGCGCCGCGCTGGCAAAGGCGCGCAACGCATAAAGCGGCGGAAGTGTCATAGGGCAAATTCAATGTTGAGTTAAACTCACATTCAACGGTATTTTAATGCGTTTTTCAACGAGGAAACGAAAGGCAATACTGGCGGCCTTCCAATACGTTTACAGGTCATTGCCATGAATCTCTCACTGCTGCTGGCGTATATGTTGGCGATTTTATTGCTGTTGATGACGCCAGGCCCGGTGGTGGCACTGGTCACGGGTACGGCCGCACGTCACGGTTATCGCCGCGCTTTTGCCACCGTGGTGGGCACTAACGCGGCATCCATGGTATTGATCGCGCTAGCTGCGCTGATGTTGACGGGATTGGTTTCGCTCAATCCTCTGAGTTTGCAAATCACTGGGTTGCTGGGTTCCCTGTTTATTGGCGTGATCGCATGGAGGGGGTTACGTGCTGCGACAAGTGCAACTGCCCACCGGCCAGCAACACAGGGTGGATTGCTGAAAGGCTTTGTGGTGGGCATCTCTAATCCAAAAGATATTCTGTTCTTTGCCGCGCTGTTTCCGCAGTTTATCGCCATCACGCCCCATCTCAGCAGTAGCCTAATCACACTGGCGTTGGTGTGGATGGCCTTCGATTTTGCGGTGCTGGCGTTTTATATCATTAGCGTAAAGCGCTGGCTGCCGGGCTCACAACAGCAGCGCCTGGAGCGGATATCAATGCTGATATTGTTGCTGATCGCGCTGGCGGGGGCGTTTTACAACGTGAATCAGCTGCTGTCGTTATAGCGGTAAAACGTATCGATTTCTGCTACAGGTCGATCACCAGATTGCGCGATTTACTGCGTGAGCAGCATAGCGCGATGTATTGTTCAGCGGCGGATTTCTCCGCGTCTGACTGGACAGTATCACGGTGATCGATTTCCCCTTCGGTGACCCGCGTCAGGCAGGCACCGCACATGCCCATCTCACATGACAGCGGTACATCCACGCCGTTTTCCAGTAACACGCGAGCAATGGTTTGATCTGCCGGGATGGTACATTGTTGACCGGTGCGAGCAATCGTCACAGTGAAGCCTGCCTCTGACTCTCCAGCGGCCGGGGCGACAGGTTTGAATGCCTCTGTGTGAATTTGGGCAGAATCCCAGCCGCGCGCGGTGGCTTGCTGCTCGACATGGGTCATGAAGCCTTGCGGACCGCACAGGTAGAGATGCGTATCCGCAGCATTTTCCAACAACTCGGCAGGCACATGGCTGCGCGGGCTATGTCCTTCACTGCTGTACCAGATTTCACAAAAGCCGTGTGCATAGGCTTTTGACAACTGAGGCAGAAAAGCCTCATCGCCACGTTGTTTCACATAGTAATGTAGGACAAAAGGCACACTCGCCGCCTCCAGCGCTTCCGCCATCGCATACAGCGGCGTAATGCCAATGCCGGCGGCCATTAGAATCACTTTGCCTGCCTGTTGCAGGGGAAACAGATTGCGCGGTGCCGAGATCCCAACAATCTGGCCGGGACGCAATACGTCATGAACGTAACGTGAACCACCCCGTGACTGTTTGTCACGCGCGATGCAAATCTGATAGCGATCACGCTGACTACTATTCCCGGTCAGCGAATATTGGCGCACCAAGCCGTCACGTAAGTGGACATCAATATGCGCACCAGGCTGCCACTCTGGCAGCGGCTGACCGTTCTCAGCCACCAGACTCACGCTGAGATTATGACGGCCCTGGCGATGTAAGCCGTCTACCATGACCTGCAATTCTGCTTTCATTTTTGCCTCCGCTATACCAGGAAGAATTCACCAAAGCCCATACGTTTCAGGCCACGGCGATAGGCAATGGAGCTGCGATCGGCAGGAATATGGGCTTCCAGCGCCAAATCCAGTGGCAGGCGCTCGGGTTTCTGTGTTTCCACCATCAGGCGATCCTCTTCAAATACCCGCAGATTGAAAGCGTGTACATCTTCTACCGGGACCTGCAGATCGAAGTTGCGGGCAATCGGTGCAAACATGCGCGTTTTGCGCGCTGAAACCGGAGAGGCAGCATTCATGATGACCAGCCGTGATTCACCGGGGAAGTGAATAGTCAGCGTGGCGGTAAAGGGCAGATGCATTTCAAAATGACGTAGCCATTCGAAACCTTCCGGCGCTTGCTGTGGGCTATCCGCAGCAAAATTGCTGACAGAGCTCCAGTAGTCCACGGCAAAACCGGTATCCGTCTCGATGGGGTTATAGGCTGGCACCACCTGGTTGTTCGGGTCGGCAAAAGTCTCGGTATGAACCCACGCGAAGTGCGCAACATCGAGAAAGCCCTCCACCTGACGTCCTGCAAAACCATCGACATCAAAACCGGGGCAGTTAATCTGCTGAAAACCGACGTCGTCCCAATGCGGCATGGTTGGCAGTGGGGCAGGGTTTTCCGGATCGGGTGCGATACACACCCAAATCAGGCCATAACGTTCTTCAACCTGATAACTGATCAGGTTCAGTTTGGCCGGGATCGGCTGGCCCGGACTGGATGGGATACGGTTACAGCGGCCGTTTTCGCCAAAGCGCAAACCGTGATAGGGACAGACCACACCCTCTTCATCATGAAAACCCAACGTAAGGGGCACGCCCCGGTGTGGGCAGACATCTCGTGCCACCACCACGCTGCCATTGATGCGGTAAACCACTAACTGTTCGTCTAGCAGAACCGCTTTGCCCGGTGCACCGGTGATATCACACGAACGTGCAACCGGGTGCCACTGGCGTGCCAGACGCAGCCAGTCATCAGGTTCGAAGGTACAGTGTGCAGGAGGAGTTGGCGTATTCATGGCGATGTTCCTGTCATTGGCTCACAAGGGCGACTGAAAGACTTCATTTTTGTCAGGACATTGTGAATAATTAGCCCTGTACAAATCCATCAGCAAGAATTCAATCCAGTGTTGCAAAAAACAGTACAGGTGATGTATGAGTCCGTTTTCCCGTTTTTCCGTTTACTTTGCCGAAGTGGCTCGTAGCGGCAGCTTACGTAAAGCCGCTGAGAAACTGCATGTCTCCGCGTCCGCCATTAACCGGCAGATCCTGCAGGCGGAAGAGAGCTTTGGTACGCCGCTGTTCGAGCGTTTGCCTGATGGCTTGCGGATGACTACCGCCGGCGAGTTGCTGTACGACGATGTGATGCGCTGGCAGCGCGAGTTTCGTGTTACGCGCCAGCGTTTCGACGATATCCAAGGACTTAAACGCGGCAACGTCAGCGCGGGTCTAGTGCAATCGCTGACTAAAGGCCCGGTGGCCGATGCGATTGCCGATATTGCTCGCGAACATCAGTGGCTGCGACTGGAACTTACGGTCGACAACAGCCATGCCATCAGCCAGTTAATTCGACAGTCTGAGATAGATTTTGGCTTGATCCTCGATCCGGCAGGACAGAGTGGGTTGGATGTGTTGGCGTTTGCGGAGCTGGAGATGGGTATTGTCATGGCGCCCGACCATCCACTGAGCCAGTGCGATGCGCTATCCCTCAGTCAATTGAGCCAGGAACGGCATATCATTCCTGGCGATTCGCTGGTGGTCCATGAACGGGTCAATGCGTTATACCGCAAACAGGGCATGGCGCCTGATAACATCATTGCCTGCAACGATATTCGACTGATACGCAGTTTGATTGCGCAGGGCACTGGGGTATGTGTGCTGAGTTTGTTGGACGTGATGACTGAAGTGCAGGAGCAGCAGCTGTGCTTTGTGCCGTTGAAAAACAGCGTGATGCGTCCGCTGACGTTGGCACTCTGTACTGCGCCATCCCGACAGTTATCGCGGGCGGCGCAGAGGGTGATTCAGCGCATCACACAGGTTATCGATGAGATGGCGCGTTAAGCGTCTGATGCCTGTTTCGGAAATTTATTGCGCAGTTTCTGCAGTTTTGCCGGGATATTCATCATACAGAAGGCGTTTTCCTGTCCTTCTCTCTCCCAGAAGTTCTGATGATAATCTTCTGCCGCATACCATTCAGCCAGTGGTTCGAGGCGCGTAACCAGCGGTTTACCGAGTTCAGCGGCTGCTCGGACAATACCTTGTTCAGCGGCGAGGCGTTGCGCGTCAGAAGTCGGAAACAGGGCAGAACGATAGCGTGAGCGCACCACGCCTTCTTTGATGTTTTCTTGGGTGGCATCATGCGTGGCGAAGTGAATATCAAGCAGATCGTCGTAACTCACGATGGCCGGGTCAAACTCGATTTTGACGGCTTCAGCGTGACCGGTGGTGTCACTGTAGACTTCATCATAAGTGGGCGAGGGCAGATGACCGCCGATATAGCCGCTCTCTACGCTTAGCACGCCATCGATAGACTGGAAAATCGCTTCGGTACACCAAAAACAGCCGCCAGCAAAAATCGCTTGTTCACGCATGACTCTTAATCCTTGGAAATAAAAAAGTAGCGCTACCTTACACGCTGGCAAAGGGGCACGCTACTGATGTGGCCTTGAGGTTTCGCGTCTCAGTATTCGCTAGATCGCGGCGTATTCACCCGTTCCTTCCGGCCACGGTGTCAACAAATCAAAGCCGGTTTCCGTCACCGCGATGGTGTGTTCCCACTGCGCCGACAGCGAGCGATCTTTGGTGACCACCGTCCAGCCATCAGAGAGCACGCTGGTACCGGCTTTACCGGCGTTAATCATCGGTTCGATGGTGAAGATCATCCCGGCTTTCAGCGCGATTCCCGCGCCCGGTGTACCGTAGTGCAGAATCTGAGGCTCGTCGTGATAGACCTCACCGACGCCGTGACCGCAATATTCACGCACCACTGAGAATCCGGCTTTCTCCGCCACCTGTTGAATCGCGGCACCAATATCGCCCAAAGTCGCGCCGGGTTTGACGACTTTAATGCCCGCGACCATGGATTCGTAGGTGATATCGACAAGACGTTTAGCGCGAACCGACGGCTCACCCACGTAATACATGCGGCTGGTGTCACCGTACCAGCCATCTTTGATGATGCCGACGTCAATGTTGACGATATCGCCATTTTTAAGCTTCTTATCGCCAGGAATACCGTGACACACCACGTGATTCACCGAAGTGCAGGTCGTGCGGGTATAGCCGTGATAGCCGATGTTGGCTGGCACCACCTTCAGCTCATTGACGAGATAGTCATGGCAAATGGCGTCAAGTTCATCGGTGGTGACGCCGGGTTTGACGTAGGGTGTGATAATCTCCAGCACTTTAGCGGCGGCATGTCCGGCGGCGCGTGCTAATTCGATCTGTTCTGCGGTATGTAATTTGATACTCATTGCGCGATTCCCTGCGGTGTGAAAGTAGTCTGGTCGAGCAGCTGCGCTAAATCTGCGCCGCCGCCTCGTTCGACGCGCATCAGCAGGCGCGTCAATTCATGATGACTGAGGTTGGGATAAAGTTCGGCAAGCATGCCGATCTTCATCCAGTGTTCTGCCTGGGCATTGATTGAACGACTAAGCGCAGTGCTCGCTATGCGTAAATTCTCATGCATCAGGTCGGAGATTTTGACGATACCCATTGAATGGCCTGTATACGAAACATATGTGTTTTATATATAGGTTACGCTTTAAGAGTTGCGATGCAAGAGGGAATCAGTTTATGAGCTATAATTTTTGCTGAGAAAAAAGCGCAAGCCCACACTCTCAGGAGGTAATGGAATGGACAATATGGAAAAAATAATCGGTGAAGCAGCCTATCAATTACTGATACGTAATGAAAAAATTACGGTCGTAAAACTCAATCACCAGCTCCAGTTGATGGCCGCGGATGCGGTTACATCGCAACGTAAATCAGAGATATTGGCGGCTCTCAATTGGCTGCAAAAGTATCGTCATCTCTCAGCGGTGGATGAACGGGCAAACTCTCCGTTGCGCGGCATGATTCAGAAAGGCGATAGCATTGATTTGTCAAAATAGCGTGTTTACAGCATCGAAACGCTGATGTTTTCCATTCTGGAATGCCGGCATCAGCGCTTTCTTATACTTTCCAGAATAATCTGCACCCATCGCTAAAAGATTCATCCACCGATAGCACTTTTTGCAAAAAATAACATCAAGAGATTTATTATATTCTTGTACAGATTTTTGGATACCTGTACAACTTAACGGGCAGCATGCCGGACCAACCTATTGGGGGTAATACATGCGTCAGAATGGATACACTCAGAATTCTTCAGAAGCGATTGCGCAGTATTTCAACAAAGCATCCCTGCCTTCACAGCAGGAAACGCTGGGTCAGATCGTGGTTGAAATCCTTAGAGAAGGCCGCAATCTCAACCGCAAGTCACTGTGCACTAAATTGCTCCGTCGTCTGGAACTTTCTAGCGGAGCGGAAGAAGAACGCCATTATCATCAGCTGATAGGTTTGCTTTTTGATCGCGAAGGTTGATCTTATTTCTGAGTCATAGTTGTACAGCATTACTTGTTCTGATATTGCATTGCATTTGTACGACGCGTGGCTAAGAAGCGGTAAGCTATCGATCGCAGAGAGAAGGTGGCGTCAAAGCTACGCCTTTCAGGCAGCAATCAGAGATATGTATGAACAGAAGTGATTACCAGCAAATTATCGATGAAATTATCGGCGAGGCCACACTGGCACTGCTTCAGCAGGCCGGGCCAATCAATACGCGCGCGCTGCTTGAACAACTCAGTCAGTTGGGTGAAAAATCTGAAGATCCTGACAGGCGTCATTTTGTTGCCCTGGCGATTAAAGAGGTCAGAGAAAGTCTGGCAGAGGGTAGCAATAGACAACGAAAAAATAGTGGAGTTGCTGAAGCGGAGAGTGCTCATCGCCACTATATTAACCCTCTTCAATCAGGCAGCAGACAGAAGCATTAAGCACAAAGTACGCTTGATTGAGCGATTACTCATCCGGACATGAGACTGCAAGAGACGTTAACATGCAAAACCCAGAAGAAATCTACTCTGCTTTACCTGACATTGAACTGGCTGAGTTTCTGCGAAATGCGGGTCCGGATCATGGCGATGAAGTCGCGGTGTTGGACATCGTTATCCGCAGCGTTCTGGCGTCTGAAGGGAAAATTAGTAATAAGTCCATCATCATCAGTCTTATCAGAGCGTTAGAATGTGTGGATGATGAAGCGCAAGCCGCTGTTTTGCGCAGAACCTTGGAAATCGTGGTGGGCTATACTCCCGACGATTAGCATTAAAAAAATGAGATATAAGATCAGTGCATGAGTTCGGAAAGTAGCCGAATAATAGCTTCATAACGCTGTTTTATCTCAAAATTAACTTCATCCTCTTTAAGTCTCTGCAAAGCTTGAGATAATTCATGCAACTCAAAAGGAATACCATCGCGCATAAATCGCGTCACGGTTGAACCTAATAGCGCGAGCATTTCTTGAGT
This sequence comes from Pantoea rwandensis, assembly GCF_002095475.1. Taxonomy (GTDB): domain Bacteria; phylum Pseudomonadota; class Gammaproteobacteria; order Enterobacterales; family Enterobacteriaceae; genus Pantoea; species Pantoea rwandensis. The sequence goes on along the minus strand of NZ_MLFR01000025.1, from coordinate 59,446 downwards.
CATTCGGTTGTCATAAATCACTGAACCTCCGGAATATGTATACACATACAGTGTGACATATTCTTTGGTTGAGCGATACCTTTATGAAATTGATGTGAAACAGGAGCTATTTAACGCTCCGCTTATTCTAATGCTTTCTGAAGACTATTTTAGGAACAGGATAAGTAGCGAAACACATTATAAGCCAAGCGTTAATAAGCGCACATACTCTCGATTATAGGCTGCAAAATTTAATACCAGAATTAAGAAACAGAGCCGCATTGAGGCCCTGTTTCTGTCGTGAACTTAGTCAGCGGAAGAGACGCCATCCTTAATGTATTGCCGCATAGCCTCATGCATCGCTCGGTTACGTTCAACATCCAGCCCGCGTTCTTCATACTCTTTTGCCATCTGAATAATCACTTCATCATACTTTCCCTTGTAGGCAATATTGTTCAACGCGACTTGTTTAATCATCAGTTCGCGCAGTACATCTGTTTCAACCTTGAGTCGAAGTACCGTTTCTTCAAGTTCCTTAATCCTATTTTCAGCTGACATAGACACTCCGTTAACTTGGCTATGGACGACATTCATTGCGGTAAAAATATTCTGTAGAAATATCGCACTGAAATGTCCAGAATTCAAGACAGGGCGGGGGCTAAGAATAATCGCACCGCTGTATATTCCGTACCTGTAATTTTAAAACGTAAAGCACATCCAGTTGAGCAACAAATCGGGATTTCGCATATATTGGATGCTTTATCAAATTATGAGTCTTTGTAAAAATTGATTTCAATTTTGAATATGGAACCTGACAATTGTGAACATTTTCGCCCTGATTTTGGCTATCGCTGCGGTTGTGAGTGGTTTGTGTTGGGGATACAGAAGGAAAAGTCGTTCACGTTTGCACACTGACGCGGTTTCAACCAAGAAACGCCTCAAACTTTTGCCCGCTTGGGTGGATACGCTCGCATCCTTGTTTCCTCTGCTTGCTGTGGTGTTACTGATTCGTTCGTTTGGCTGGGAACCGTTCCGTATTCCATCTGGTTCTATGATGCCCACCTTACTAACGGGTGATTTGGTATTGGCTGATAAATATTCCTATGGGCTCAAAAATCCTTTTAATCAGAAATTACTGTTTGCTACTGGTCATCCCAAGCGAGGAGATATCGCCATTTTTGCCTTCCCAGAGGATGAATCCCAGCTGTATATCAAGCGAGTGATCGGTTTGCCTGGCGACCGAATCGTGTTTGATCCCGTGAATCAACAATTGTCGATTTTTCCTGCCTGCCAACAGACCGAACACTGCGCGCCTCCGTTATCGGTCAAATACAGTGCGCTCGTCCCCGGCGAGTTCGTCGAAAGCGCAGGGGCACACCCCCAGTTTTATTCAGTACCTTTAGGTGACAAATCACCGGTAGGCACGCGTTTGCAGATGCGTACGGAGAATTTATCAGGCGTGATTCATCGGATCCTGCAAAACCCGCATGCGATAGTAAACAGCCGTCAATTTTTCCAACAACCAGGTCAAACGCCAGCAGAGTGGATTGTGCCTGCCAAATCGTATTTTATGATGGGTGACAATCGCAATAACAGCTATGACAGTCGCTACTGGGGGTTTGTGCCAGAGCGTAATCTGGTGGGTAAGGCGGTTGCTATTTGGTTCAGTGTTGAGAAACAAGAAGGCCAGTGGCCAACAGGAACACGATTGAATCGAATTGGCCGCATTGACTAAGATGAAGACGCCAGTCCTTGGCAAACGAAATCCTAAAGCGCTTTATTCAGACTTTGTTGGAGGACGGCGGCTTATTTTGCCTCCTTTCCGACCCGCTTCAACGGCGCGTTCAGGATCGTTTCTGAAGTTGCCCCCACTGGCTTTGCCTCCCGCTCTGCCCGCTTCTTTTGCACGTGCCGGATCGTTAGCAAAATTCCCTGCACCGCCTCTGTAGCTCTGTTGTTTCATAGGAAGACCTCATATCAATGTTCCGTTAGAGATAAGGACTAGCTAGTCACATCATAATTTTAGTGTGCCGTTGCCGCTGTGCCAGTCGCTGCAGGGAAGTTTTCAAACTGTAAGCTTTATCGTACGTAGATGGCATTGTTGTCCGATGTTAAAAGGTCAGTGTTCGCGATTTAATTGCTTTTTAACTCTTCACCTAAAAAACATGAACATTCTCAGCATTGATGCAGATAATTGGGTGGCGCAGGGACTCAGCGCCTTATTGAATTCTCAACATGATCAAGTCTTAACCTGTATTTCGATCGGGAATGCGAAACGCGTTCTCCCTTACCAACATGTAGATATTCTGGTCGTTGAGCTCAAAACTGAAGAGGATAATATTGAAACAACCCATGAATTTTTACGGCTTACCCAGACCTTGTATCCTCATATGCGTATCGTCGTTTTCACTGAGATCACGGATACGGCATTATTGAATTTTTTTGTGAACACACTGAGTTTGATAGCAATATTGAAAAAAACCAGTTCTATAGAGAATATTAAACAGATTTTTTCTTTGCCCATGGAATCTGTGGGTAAGGTGCCAATGCGTTCTGCTGCCTCACTCTCGCCACAAGAATTTAAAATGTTGAAATGGTTTTCACAATATAGCAGTCAGCATGAGATTGCATTTAAGCTTCGGCTTAATAATAAAACCATTAGCCATTACAAGCGTTCAATTTACACGAAGCTATATTGTAAAAATAATGTTCACTTTCATGATTGCCTAAAGCGCTATGGTTTTAACTCAATGAATTAATGAACCCTATCAATACAATGCTATTTCATCTTATTTACACAACACGTCGGGAAATCCTTACGGATTAATCAGATGTGGAGGGCATCTGATTCTCTGACTGCACTCTATCTTGACGTTTAATCAATCCGGATTATCGCTTCTGCTGAGAATTATGACGAGGAAAACCGGAGGAACTGTTCAGTCAGTGAAAAAATAGCCGTGATGTTGCTGGACGATCACCCTATGATTCGTCTTTCAATGGAAATGGTGATAAACAAACAGCAGGATATGCAGGTTGTGGGTAACTTTAGCCGCAGTATCGATTTATGGTACGGGCTTCAGCAATTTGATGTGAATGTACTGGTGCTGGACTATATTTTAGATAATGATGAAGTTGATGGGCTGTCACTGATTAAACAGGTTATCGCGCATTATCCGAATATCCCCATTCTGGTTTATACATCCATGGAAAACTTAGCTGTTATTCGTGTCGCATTTCAGCGCGGCATTTGCGGGTATCTCTCTAAGCGTGAAGATCCCGACTGCTATCTGCAGGCGATTCGTACGTTGAGCCGTGGGCAACGTTATATTCCAGAACGAATTTACACAGAACTTGCCAAAATACCTCTGCGCAGATGCGATGGTGCGGTATTAGATAGCCCTTTATCTGAACAAGATAATATGATCAAGTCGCGGTTGGATAACCTGCTCTCACCTCGTGAGGCTGAAGTAATTCGCTGCATTCTGGCTGGGATGAAAAATAGTGACATCGCTAAGAAATTAAAAAGAAGCAATAAAACAATAAGCGGCCATAAACAATCTGGTATGAGAAAATTGGGTATTCATTCCGAACTCGAACTGTTCAAGTACCATGACGACCTTTTCCTATGACCGTTAAAACCTCACTTTATGCTGGCACATAAAGTGGACGGTTTCTCACCCTAAACGATTCGTGACGGGCATATTTGTCTCTCAATAAACACGCGCGAATTTTGACTTGCTTCACGTTTTTATGCGGAATTTTTGAAAACGCCTTGCCATTTTTTATGGTGGCTGAGCAATATGTCCTGCGTTAAGGATTGTTACTGTTTGGCAGGCAAAACCTGAGACGCGCCCTTTCTCGAGATAGAGGGCGCGTCTCAGGTTTTTTTTTGCGCGAAATTCGGGGCATTTTCAGGAGAAGGGATGATGCAGTATCAGGAACTGGCAGATGAAATCGTCGCGGGCGTGGGCGGCAAAGAAAATATTCTCAGTGTGATGCACTGTGCAACACGCTTACGCTTCAAGCTGAAAGAGAGCCAAAAAGCGCAGACCGCCGTGCTGAAAAACAATCCTGGCGTGATCATGGTGGTAGAGAGCGGTGGTCAATATCAGGTGGTGATTGGCAACCAGGTGGCGGAGGTATACCGCGCTCTGACCACGCGTTATGCGCTTGATAGTATTGAAAACAATACGGACAGCGCCCCACAAAACCTGTTTGCCCGCTTTATCGATTTGGTTTCCGGGATCTTCACCCCTTTTATTGGAGTGATGATCGCGACCGGTATCATTAAAGGTTTGCTGGCGCTTGCATTGGTCTTGGGTGTGATGGAAGCCAGTGGCGGCAGTTATAAAGTGCTGTTTGTGGCCAGCGATGGTTTGTTTTACTTCTTACCTATTCTGCTCGGCTACAGTGCCGGGAAAAAATTCGGCGGCAATCCTTTCGTCAGCATGGCTATCGCCGCTGCGCTGGTGCATCCAATGATCCTCGACGCCCTACAACAGCAGCAGGCGGGCAAGACGCTGACCTTTGTCGGCATTCCGCTGGAGATTCTGAATTACAGCTCGTCGGTGATCCCGATAATATTTTCCGCGTGGGTGTCTAGCCTAATCGAACGTGGAGTGCACCCGCGTTCACCCGTTGCAGTGCGTAACTTTACTACCCCTCTAGTGTGCTTGCTGGTCACGGTACCGCTGACTTTCTTAGCAATTGGGCCTGCAGCAACCTGGTTGAGCCGCATGCTGGCCGAAGGCTATCTCTGGATTTATAGCCTAAGCCCCATGATGGCAGGCGCGGTGATGGGCGCAATCTGGCAGGTGTGCGTGATTTTCGGCCTGCACTGGGGACTCGTCCCGATCATGCTCAACAACCTTGCCAATTTCGGGTATGACACGCTGTTGCCATTGCTGATGCCTGCGGTGTTGGGGCAGGCAGGTGCGACCCTTGGTGTTTTCCTGCGTACACGAGAAGCAAAAGTGAAGGCGATGGCGGGTTCAGCCTTTACAGCCAGTATCTTCGGTATTACGGAACCCGCTGTTTATGGCATCACCTTACCGCGTCGCCGTCCGTTTATTTTTGGCTGTATTGGCGGTGCGCTGGGCGCGGCTATTCTCGGCTTTTGGCACACCACGATTTACTCGTTTGGTTTCCCCAGCATCTTCACCTTTATTCAGGTAGTCCCCAGCACGGGTATTGATGCCAGCGTAATAGCTTCATTTGCCGGTGCCGCCGTAGCGCTGTTGTTTTCCTGCGTCACGACCTATCTGTTTGGCCTGCAAGAGAGCGCCCCTGTCGCCGCAGGGGTGGAACCTGTTACTGCGCCAGCCTCGACATCCTTGACGCGTCGTGAAAGCGTCGTCAGCCCGATCGCCGGTGAAGTGATTGCGTTGGACCACGTCAAAGATGAAACCTTCGCCAGCGGGCTACTCGGTAAGGGGGCAGCGATCTTGCCGCAGACCGGGCGCGTGGTGTCGCCGGTGGACGGTGTGGTGTCATCGATGTTCAGAACCGGCCATGCCATTGGCTTAACGTCCAGCCAAGGAGCTGAAGTATTAATTCATGTTGGGCTGGACACGGTAAAACTCGAGGGTCAGTACTTCCACCCGCAGGTGCAAAACGATCAGCCAATCAAGGTAGGCGACCTGCTACTGGAGTTTGATATAGAAGCCATCAAAGCCGCCGGATACGACATCACCACGCCGGTACTGGTCACTAACAGTGATGATTTTATTGATGTTTTAACCCTGAATAACAGCGTGGTGGGTGAAGGCTCACCGCTGCTGGCCGTACTGAAATAACCAAGGAGCAAGCAAATGACTACTCGTTTCCCAGAAGCATTTTTATGGGGTGGCGCTGTCGCTGCCAATCAGGTTGAAGGTGCCTGGCAGGAAGGTGGCAAAGGATTATCAACGTCGGATCTACAACCTAAAGGGATATTCGGCGCACGCGTGGAGCGCAGCGGTGATGATTTTGGTATCAAAGATACGGCTATCGATTTCTACCATCGCTTCCCAGAGGACATCAAATTGTTCGCTGAGATGGGGTTCACCGTGTTACGTACTTCCATCGCCTGGACACGTATCTTCCCGCAAGGGGACGAAGCCGAACCCAATGAAGAAGGGCTCGCATTCTACGACCGCCTGTTTGACGAGATGGCCAAATACAACATTACGCCTCTTGTGACTTTGTCACATTATGAGATGCCCTATGGATTGATCAAACAGTACGGTGGCTGGGGCAATCGCATCACCATTGATTGCTTCGAACGTTATGCGCGTGCGGTGTTTACCCGTTTCCAGCATAAAGTGAAACTGTGGCTGACGTTTAACGAGATCAATATGTCGCTGCACGCGCCGTTTACCGGTGTGGGCCTGGCGGAAGAGAGCGATCAACAGGCCATCTATCAGGCCATCCATCATCAGTTGGTGGCGAGCGGACGGGCGGTGAAAGCCTGCCACGAGATCGTGAAGGACGGTAAAATCGGCAACATGCTACTCGGCGCGCTGCTCTATCCACTGAGCTGCCGCCCGGCCGATGTATTGGAAACGTTGCAGCAGAATCGTGAATGGCTGTTCTTTGGGGATGTGCAGGTGCGTGGCGCTTATCCGGCTTATATGAAGCGTTTCTTTGCCGACCGCGGGATTGCCATCAGCATCACCGATCAAGATAAGCGTGACCTGAAAAATACCGTGGATTACATCTCCTTCAGCTATTACATGACCGGTTGTGTGACCACCAGTGAAGAAGAGAATCAGAAAGCGCGCGGCAATATTTTATCGATGGTGCCCAACCCGCATCTTGCCAGTTCAGAATGGGGCTGGCAGATCGATCCTGAAGGGCTGCGTATCTTGCTTAACATCCTGTATGACCGCTACCAGAAGCCGCTGTTTATTGTTGAAAACGGGCTAGGGGCAAAGGATGTGGTGGAAGCGGATGGCAGCATCAATGACGAATACCGCATTCAGTATCTGAATGACCATCTGGTGCAGGTGAGTGAGGCGATTGAGGATGGGGTTGAGGTCATGGGTTACACCTGCTGGGGACCGATTGATTTAGTCAGCGCATCTAAAGCGGAATTCTCCAAGCGTTACGGCTTTATTCACGTGGATCGTGATGACGCGGGTAACGGGTCATTGGCGCGCTCGCGCAAGAAGAGTTTCTTCTGGTATCAGGAGGTGATCCGCAGCCACGGCGAATCACTGAAATAATCTTGCGGCCGGGTGCGGATGCGCCCGGTTTCATGCCTCATCCGCATCTTCCTCTAACGCCAACGTCTCTTTACGCACTCGTTCGATATGAATGGTCAGAAACATGCGCTCCTCTGCGGAGAGCGAATACAGGTGTTTCTGCTGAATGTGTTGATCGATCTTCATCGCGCACTGATAGGCGATGGGATACTTGTCGCGCACCACGTCATGTAACGACTCATCTTCACTGCACACGCCGCGTTTGCCCAGCATTCGCTGTGCGAAAAACTTCAGGTGATTGACGAATCGGTTGTAGCTCAAGCTGTCGGTACGATAGTCGAGTTGAAGTCGATATTTAACAATGTGCAGGATCTCCTGCATAAATTGCGTAACGTGGGAAACATCGGCGAAGTCACTGCCGAGTTGGGCGTTGACCAAGTGCAGGGCAATAAAGCCGGCTTCATCGTCGGGTAAATCGACACCAATGCGTTTTTTGATCAGCGCCAGTGCCGCTAAACCGAGCGCAAACTCCTTGGGATATAAGGTTTTGATTTCCCACTTCAGCACATTGCGGATCGGCACGCCTTGCTGATGGCGTTCAATGGCGAAATGGCAGTGATCGCAAAGCGCAATCGACAGGCTCTCATGCAGCGGTTGCCCCAGCTGTTGACGAGCCTGGGCAATGATCAGTTCGCTAGTGGTAATCACCTCTAACGGGATATCAGACAGCAACTCGCTGAGCCGTCCAGTTAACGCATCGCTTTGCAACGCGAAGACTTTCTCAATCTGCTGGGGATCGAGTGCATCGCCCACGCGTTTTTGAAAAGCCAGCCCGCGTCCCATCACCACTTGTTCTTTGCCGTTGTCGCCCAATACCACCACGACATTATTGTTGAGGATTTTCGCGATTTTCATTTTTATCGACCCTAAAAAGAAAAAACCCGACCCACCGGGAGGACGGTGTGTCAGGTTTTGCCTGCGTTTCACGCAGTAACAATCTGGCAGGATCATAAGCGGCTACGTAATTCCGACAAGCGGGATAGCCGTGATATGTGAGTTACATCATGTTTTTGCGCTGTGGCAGGCTAAGCGCAATAAAGAATATTCGGGGTTAAATGCGTGCTTTTGCCAAAACTTGTCACGTTAAGATGCGCAAAATGCCTCGGCTAAATGCGAAACGTAAAGAAACTGTCTGCATAGCAAATCCCCTGCAAGGGGCGTGGGGCGGGCATTTGCACCAAATCCGGGCGATAGGTAAGGTTATTCGTAAGGATAACGTAAAGAAATGATCAGGTTTTCATTAAAGGTTTGCCTTAAGTCGCCGATAGTACCGTAACGTCAAAATAACAGGAGTGAGTGGGATGACCGGGATATCAAGTTTAGGCGTCGGTTCTGGCATGAAATTGAGTGATACGCTGGCGGCGTTAACCAGCGCGGAAAAGCAATCTTTGACGCCGATTTCAAAACAGCAATCGGCTGCAACGGCAAAGCTTTCTGCTTACGGCACGCTTAAAACCGCCATTCAAGCTTTCCAGACGGCAAACACCAAATTAAAAGACGCCGCCTTGTATACCGCCACCAGCACCACGGCGAGTTCGACCGCTTTTAGTGCCGATACCAATGGCAATGCGTTAACGGGCAAATACACCATTGCTGTCGATCATTTGGCACAATCACAAACGTTAACCAGTGCGCCCAAAACCGATATTAAAGCGGCAATCGGGGGTGATGCGGCCTCTCGTACCCTGAAATTTGTCACGGCGGAAGGGAAAGAGAAAAGTATTACCCTGACCAAAGATCAGACTTCGCTTTCCGCGATTCGCGACACCATTAACAAATCAGATGCGGGTGTCAGTGCCAGCCTGATTAAGGTGTCCAGCACCGAGTATCGTCTGTCATTAACCTCCACGGCGACGGGTACCGACCATGCCCTGAAATCCCTGAGCGTGACCGGCGATGACACGCTGCACAGCTTCATCGGTTTCGATGCAGCAGACATAGCCAGTAGTGGCATGACACAGAGTGTGGAAGCTCAGAATGCCAGTTTGACGGTTAACAATGTGTCGATTGTTAGCAGCAGCAACACCATTAGCGATGCGGTGGAAGGGATTACCCTGAAGCTGAATGATAAAACCAGCGGCAACCAAACGCTGACGGTGAGCAGTGATACCAACAAAGCGAAGACGGCGATCACTGAATGGGTAACAGCCTATAACTCGCTGCAGGACTCCATGGCGAGCCTGACCAAATACACAGCGGTTGATGCAGGTGCGGATCCGGACAGCAAAAACGGCGCATTGCTGGGTGATGGCACCTTACGCAACATTCAGACGCAGCTGAAAAGTATTCTGGCGAATGCCTCAGGGTCGGCAGTGTATAAGACGTTGAGCCAAGCGGGTATCACCACTGACCCAACTAATGGCCAATTAAAGCTGGATGCGACGAAGCTGGCGAATGCACTGCAGGTAAAACCAGAAGCAATTCGAGATATGTATACCGGTGATGGCAAGAAAACCGGTGTCACTACCGTGCTGGATACCACGCTAAGTACATTCCTGAGTAGTAAAGGGGTCTTGCAAGGGGCGACTGACAGTATCAGTAAAAAGCTCAACCAACTGACCGACCAATACAATGTGGCGAGCAAGCGTATTGATGACAAGATTGCGCGTTACAAAGCCCAGTTTACCAATCTGGATAAGTTGGTTAGCGTGTTGAATAACACCAGTAGTTACCTTACCCAGCAGTTTGATAACACCAGCAGCAAGAAGTAATCCTCCTGCTAATCTGCCTGAGTCAGGGTGCACTTTGCGCCCTGACCCTACTCTTTATTACCCCGCTAACATCGCCTCTGAACACATACTCTCGCCAAATAGATAAGTGAATGCTAATGTAATTGGGTGCCTATCCTTTTTGCGGAGCTAACCTATGCGTTACAGCAATACCGAATCCCCTCAGCCGCCCGCTGCTGCACCGCTGAACCCCTCGTTGATGGAACACCTGATCAACGCCCGTAAGATCTTTATCACCGGAACCGTCGATGAAAAAATGGCGAAAGAGGTGGTACAGCATTTACACATCCTTGCAGCGATCAACAGCCTACCTATTACCATTTTCATCAACTCCCCCGGCGGTCATGCGGAATCCGGCGATATGATCTTTGATGCCATCCGCTTTATCGCGCCAGACGTGATTATGATCGGTTCAGGCTGCGTCGCCAGTGCTGGTGCGCTCATCTATGTGGCGGCCAAAAAGGCGCATCGTTACGCGTTGCCTAACACACGCTTTCTGCTGCATCAGCCTTCCGGTGGCATGCAAGGGCCGGCCAGCAATATGCAGATTTACAGCAATGAGATCGTGCGTATGAAAAACCGTCTTAACCTCATTTTTGCTGACGCCACTGGGCAGCCGATCGAAAAAATTGAGCAGGATACCCAGCGTGATTTCTGGTTGAGTGCAGAGCAGGGGGTGGAATACGGTTTAGTGCACAACGTTATTGTTTCCGAGCATGAAATTGCGGCACATTATCTTGCTGCATAAATAAGCCAATGCTAATGTCATCAGCATGATTGAAAATGCGATATTCAAAGCACTGGCGGATCCGACCCGCCGTGCCATATTTGAAAAGCTGTCGGTGGGGCGCATGAATGCCACGGCGTTGCGCGACGGGATGGAGATCAGCCAATCGGCGATGTCTCAGCATCTCGCGGTGTTACGGTGTGCGGGGCTGGTGCGTGAAGAGCGGCAAGGGCGGTTTGTGAACTATGAAGTCGACCCGGTTGGCATGACGTTTCTGGTCAACTGGCTAGCCAAGTATCGTGCGTTTTGGCCGACACGCATTGATGCCCTGAAAAGTTTGCTGAAGGATATGGACCAATGAGTGAAGCCGAGACCGCGATCGAACGCGTTGAAGAGTATCAACTGGACGCGCCACCGGAGAAAGTGTGGCGCGCCATCAGTATCGCCGAATACCGGGAAGCCTGGCTGCCCGATGCGGTATTAGCTGATGTTGAACCCCTTGTCTGTGAACCTGGCAAAACGATCCATTATCGTATGCGCGATGATACGCCTCCCTATCTGGAGAGCGAGGTGTCGTTAAGGATCGCGCCAGATAACGCCGGTGGCACCTTGTTGACCATTGTGCATCGCCTGAGCGATCCGCGCCTGCAAGCAGCCAACGATGGATTCAGTCCACTGATGCTTGCCGCCTAACGTCTAGCAGAATTGGTTAATCATCGACAGCAGCATCGGTTTTAAGTTGCTCAACTCTTCCAGATGCGCCAGCGAGAGCGACTCCAGTAGTTGCTCCGCTTCCGCCGTCAACCGCAAAAAGGTTTTGCGCTGGTCAGTTTGATCTGGCTCGCGTAGCACCAACCCCGCCTCTTCTAAACGACTTAACAAGCCTGACGCACTGTGCGGTTTTAGCATCAGACGCTCTGCCACATAACCGACCGTGGCGTTACCTAACGCGGTACCGCGAATGGTCAGCAGAGCCTGGTGCTGTTGCGGCGTTAACCCTACGCTGCGAGCCTGCGTTTCACTGAAGGCCATAAAGGTGCGCAAGGTGGCGCGGAAGTCCGCCAGCAGCACGTAATCGGCATCTTTCATTTTGGGTTGTGACATGTTGAAAACCTTTCTGAATTGAATTTATATCGCATTACGATTTAAATTGCGCGTTTCAATAATGTAACCAGGAGCAACAAGATGCGGGACACGTTGTCCGATTCCTCACATCGGCCCAAACTTTCTGACCACACCGTGACGAAGCGAGTGATTATACTCGCGCTGATGGGCATTCTGATAGGAACCGGCGGTGCGTTCGGTGCCATTGTGCTGCTGCACCTGATCGCCTTGATGACCAATCTGTTCTGGTATCACCAATTTTCGTTCACCGAGCACGTGATGCCGGGCAACGCTGGCGCGCTTCACATTCTTGCGGCACCGGTGCTGGGCAGCTTAATCATTGGCGTCATGGCGCGTTTTGGTTCGGAGAAAATTCGCGGCCACGGTATTCCAGAAGCGATTGAGGCAATTCTCTACAGCGAAAGCCGCATGTCACCCAAGGTGGCAGTGCTTAAGCCGCTCTCCTCGGCGGTATCGATTGGTAGCGGTGGCCCGTTTGGTGCAGAAGGGCCGATTATCATGACTGGCGGCGCAATCGGTTCTTTGTTTGCTCAGTTATTTCATCTCAGCGCGGCCGAACGTAAAACCCTGCTGGTGGCGGGCGCGGCTGCGGGCATGACCGCCATCTTCAATGCTCCTGTCGCAGCAGTACTGCTGGCGCTGGAAGTGCTGTTGTTTGAGTGGAAGCCACGCAGCTTTATTCCGGTGGTCAGTGCGGTGTTGGTCTCCTGGTGTTGGCGCAACGCGCTGATTGGCACCGGCGCGATTTTCCCTTTCCAGTGGGTGACTCATCTGCAACCGATGCAACTCATCGTGGCGGTGGGTATTGGTGCTTTGACTGGCGTTATCGCCGTGGCGCTGTCGAAAAGCCTGTATCGGCTGGAAGAGTGGTTTCATCAGCTGCCAGTTCACTGGATGTGGTGGCCCGCGCTGGGTTCCGTGGCAGTGGGTATTGGGGGCATTGTTCAGCCACGCGTGCTGGGTGCGGGTTATGTCAGTATCCAGAATTTGTTAGATGGCTCGCTGGCAATCAACATCATCATTTCGCTGCTGCTGGTCAAAAGTATCGTCTGGCTGATCTCGCTGGGTTCGGGGACTTCTGGTGGTGTGGTCGCCCCGTTACTGATCATTGGTGGCGCGGTGGGTGCCGTGGTGGCACATCTGCTACCCGGCTACAGCGGCATGCTGGTGATGGCGGGCATGGCCGGTATTCTCAGTGGGGCTATGCGAGCACCGTTAACGGGGACACTGTTTGCGGTGGAAGTGACCGGGCATTTTGACCTGCTGCCCGTAGCATTAGGGGCGGCTGTGGCATCTTATGCGGTGAGCGTTTTAATGATGCCTCGCTCCATTTTCACGGAACGACTGGCGCGCCGTGGACATCACATCGTGCAGGAGTATGCCACCGACACGCTGGAGACCACCAAAGCGCGACAAATTATGACCGCCGCTCCAGCGACGCTACCGGGCTCAACGCCTCTGCAACAGGTGATTGCTGTGATGAGCGATTTACATGCGCATCACCATTATCCGGTGGTGGATGCGCAGGACAGATTTATTGCGGTGGTGTCACGTAAGGAGATGATCCACTGGCAGCTGCAGCAGCGTGCGATGGATATCAGCTTACAGGAGTTGCTGAGCGACCAACCACAAATGAGCGCCCATCCCGACACCTTGTGCAGCCATATCGCGGACCACTTATTCAGCGAAGAGGTGGGCATGGTGGTGGTCACCGATGTTGATTCAGGCGAGGTGAAAGGGGTGATCACCCGCCATGATATTTTCCGCGTGCGCTATCTGGCGCAAAAAGCGGAGAGCTTTAAAGTGCGCTATTTAGGTTTGCGCAAGTCAGCTTAGTGTCAGCGGAATAAGGCGGCCTTTGGGCCGCTTTATTTAAATGGATTGATCAGCCTTTTTGAGGTCTCTGGAACCCGCCGCACCCGCACACACCAATGCCAGCAGCACCATGACCAGCACCGGCAACATCGCCATACGCAAACCCGCGTGTTCACCAATAAAGCCCAAACCCGGTGGCCCCACCAGAAACGCCAGATAGCCAAGCGTTGCGGCGATGGTCACGCGAACCGCGCTGTTTTGGCCGTCGCCGGCAGCGGAAACGGTCAGTGGGAAGCCAAGCGATGCGCCAATTCCCCAGAACAACACCGCCGCTGCCGCCAGCCATTGATTGTTGGAAAAATGACCATTGCCAGACCCAAGGCGGCTGAAAATGCGCTGGCACGTAATACCAGTACACGACCCACGCGATCCACTACGTATCCGCCCAGGAAACGCCCAATGGTCATGCCCGCAGTGAAACCCGCATACACCAGCGTGCTTTGCGTGTGATTGAGATTATGACCATCGATCATCAGTAACGGCAGCCAGTCATTGGCAGAGCCTTCCGCCAGCGCCATGGCCAAAATCACCACCCCAAGGATGAGCAGTTGGCGGTCGCGCAGCTCTCGTCCAACTTGCGCCAGGAAACCTCCGCTGTGATCCTGTTCATGTCGTTCGCTGTCGCTGGTGGCGGGCAAATGACGCAGTGCCGTGGAGACGATCAGCAGGTTCACCAGCACCACGGCGGCAAAGTGCCAGCTAATGCTGATATCCGCTGCCGTCATCGCAAGACCCGACAGAGCGCCAATCAGCGTACCAAAGCTAAAGAAGCCGTGAATGGTGGTCATAATTGACTTGTCGATCAGCCGCTCAAAGGCTGCGCCTTCAACGTTTATCACGACATCGATTAACGCTGTCCCTCCGCCCAGTAACACCAGGCTGGCGAACACCCCGTAAGCGTTATGCAGGAGTAGGGCAGCTAACATGGCTGCGACGCCACTCAGCAGCAGCACAAAGCCATAGCGCATGACGCGGCTGGTGCCATATTGCGCGATTAATTTTCCTGCCAGCAACACGCACAGCATGGAACCACAGGAAAAGCCGAACAAGATCAGGCCCATCATCTCGGTGGAGGCATGCAGAATGTCACGCATATAGGGCGTGCGACTAACCCATGAAGCCCAGGTGAAACCGGGTAAAAACATCAGGCCGTAAATCGCCCATTTGCCGCGTAGCTGTTGCTGTAAATTCATCACTGTCCCTTTTGTCGTACAGGTGTACGAGGTGATAATACAGAAATCGACGAGACCTGAACAGGCAGATTTCTCCGTTTAGCTTGCCTGATTATCGTCCTGCGCGGCGATATTGCGTACCGCGTTAAGAATCGTTGCGCGGCTGATCGGGGTATTATTGAGCAGGTTGTGAATGGTGAACCCTTCAATCAGCGCGTCCAGTGAACAGGCTGTTTCCATTGAGAAAAACAGATGTAGGGACGCGCGGCTGCGTTGCATCCATTGCTGTAACAGTTCACGGAAGGGCTCTTTACGCGCGGCCAGCGAGTAAAGCTCAAAACTCAACACCAAATGACGCTTGCTGGCCCAGATATCACCACAGATCAGATCCACTACCGCTTCACAGGCGCTGGCTCGGTCGCGCGCGGCATGCATACGGTCACGAAAAGATTGCGCAATGGTATCCACCATATGGCTAAAGGCGCCCATAAGCAGGATATCGGTTTGTGGAAAATGGTAGGTGAGGGTGCCTGGTGATAAGCCCGCTTGTTCAGCTACCCGACGATAAGTCGTGCCGCGTACACCCTGGTTAATGATCACTGTGAGTGTGGCTTCGAGAATGTCTGTTTTGATGTCGCTGTTGTCAGCCATGGAGCGTTCCCCCGTCCCTGAATCAGCGCCAAGGGTAACAGAAAGCCTTCCTGCGCGCGCGGCGCAGGAAGGGGGAACCTTAAAAACTCTGCCAGTCGGCGTCGTTCACCACGGTTAAACGCTGAGGTTTTGGCTGTGAGATTTTACGCAGAACAGGCTGTGGTACATCAATCGCATCGCTGACATGGAATTTGCCCACCAGTTGATTCAAGGTTCCCGCTTGTTCCTGCAGTGACTGCGAGGCTGACGCGGCTTGCTCGACCAGCGCGGCGTTTTGCTGGGTGACATCATCCATCTGATTGACGGCTTGTTGAACCTGCACAATGCCTTGACTCTGCTCAACAGCCGCCGCAGCAATTTCACCGACCAACTGGCTTACCTGATGGATGGCATCATTCATCACATCCATATTACGGCCGACATCGCTGGCCTGATTTGCACCGGCTTCGGTTAATCGGTGCGACTCTTCAATCAATGCTTTGATCTCACGTGCCGCATTGCTAGAGCGCTGCGAGAGGCTGCGCACTTCACCCGCGACCACTGCAAAGCCTTTACCGTGCTCACCCGCGCGTGCCGCTTCAACAGCAGCATTCAGTGCCAGAATGTTGGTCTGGAAGGCGATACCTTCAATGATCGAGACGATCTCCGTGACTTTGCGTGAGCTGCCGCGAATGTCATCCATCGTCGATAACATGGTGGTGAGCGATGTACCGCTCTTCTCAGATAGCTCGCTGGCGTTGGCCGCCAGCTGGCTCGCCTGGCGGGTGTTGTCCGCGGTCTGACGCACGGTTTCACTCAGCTCCGTCATGCTGGCTGCTGTTTGTTCCAGCGAGGCGGCCTGTTGCTCGGTGCGTGCCGAGAGATCCTCATTGCCCGCTGAGATCTGTACCGAAGCACTGCTGACAGACTGTGAGGCTCTGCGCACGGAGGCGAGTGATTCCGAGACACGCTGCATCAGGATATTAAATGAATGCGCCATATTACCCACTTCATCGCGACGGCTCTCGTCCGCGCTCAGTGTCAGGTCCAGATTTTCACTGGCGGTCAACATCACTTTGCCGACGGCACTCAAGCTGCGGCGAATACGCATCACGGTAAACAGCGAGAACAGACCAAATATTACTACCGTGGCGGTGACCCCAGCGATGGTGGCCCACAACACAAAATGGAAGGTACTGCGATTGGTAGCACGTAGTTCATCACCAATAGCAATGTTCAGCGCCAGCTGTTTTTGATAATCGCTGATCATTTGGCGAATTGCCGAGCCGATACCGTTATTACTCTGAAGCAAATCTAAGCTGACTTCATTTTGGTGCGCGCGAGAAGCCGTTAAGAATGCAGGTAATTGTGCGGCCACCTGTTGAATATGATCAAAAGCCACATTGGTCAGCCGCTTGTCCTCTTCACTAGAGATATCGTTCGCCATGTAGTAATCAGTCAGTGCTTTCAATCCATTGATTTGCTGACCAATCTGTTGCTCCACGGCGGGCATATTGCTGTCATGAATCTGGCTCTGATGCTTATACAACGTCAGTGCCAGTTGGTTACTTTGATCGATGAGTTTACCAAGGTCCTTGATGGAAGGAATGGCGTTGGTTTGCACAAATTCAAAACGGTCCTGAAATCCAGAAAGCAGTGAGATAGCAAATACCGCTTGTAGGATGATGGCGCCAAACAGCATAGAGAGAGTCAGCAAAAGACGCTGGGAGATGTTCATCTTATTATCCTTAATCTAAAAGCACCCCTGGTTTAAGGAAAATCAGGGAATAGGGCAGATTAATAACCATCGGCAGATTGTGAGATTTAGTTAATTTTTTTTATGAAGGGGTGATGCACAGCGGGTAAACCGTTGTGAGATTGTGACGCATTTAACCGAAGTCGTGGATTATTTCAGTGCCAATAAAATTTAATGTGACAGACATGTATGAATCTTACCAGCGGAGATGTTGAAGCAATGCCGTAATGATTACTATAATAATCATTACGGATTTTAGGGGCAGGGAATGGCGATTTATGTGCATAAGCGGTTTGACCGTAGTTTCAAGAAAACAAAACTCTTTGATGCCGATTTGTGCAACGCTGCTGCTGAGGTCAAAAGAGGAGAGTTTGAAGCTGATTTAGGCGGTGGTGTTATCAAAAAGCGTATAGCGCTGAAGGCTGGAAAGAGCTGTGGGGCGCGTTCGGTGATTTTCTTCAAAAGAGGAAACACGCTGTTTTTTTATGATGGCTGGTCCAAGGCCGAGCTGAACAAGAAAAACGCCAGGGAAATTGAAGATGATGCGCTGACTGCTTACAAAATTCTCGCCAAGGGTTATTTGCAGGCAAGTGAGACCGACCTGCTTCAACTCAAAAACAGAGGGACTTTCAGAGAGGTAAATTGTGATGAAAACGACGTCAGTGACATTGAATGAGATGCTTGAAGATGCTGAAGAGTTGCGCACATTAGGTTTAATCTCTGGTGAAGATGTCGAACAAATTAAAACGCGCATCTCAGCCAGTGAATACCGCAAACGCGTCGCTGCCGTACATGATATGACCGGGCAGGAAATCAAAAGGATGCGAAACCAGTATGGTTTAAGTCAGGCACTATTGGCTTATACCTTGGGAATGACGGTAGATAGCGTTTCGAAATGGGAGCGCGGAGAGATCAAACCAAGCGGTCCGGCATTACGTATTCTTAATACCCTTGCGGCCAAGGGGCCAGATGCATTTGCGATTTAAAAGGGAAGCTGCCATTCAGCTTCCCGCATAATGAGTTAAGGCCGTCTAAATAGCGCCATGCTGCGTCCTTCCAGCTCGAAATCCTTCTCTTTGGTGATGACGAGACCTTTTTTAGCGGTATCGGAGTGGTGAGTTCCAGTACCCAGCCGCCTTCACCGAATTGTGGGATACGGAAGGGCACGTTGCCTTCAAACGGATTGAACAGCATCAGCACATCGTGCCAGATGTCCTCTTCTGTTTGTAGGTCGGGCCGACCAATGTAGACGCCAAGTGTAGTGCCCTCATCCCATTGTTCAGCTTGCTGGAAGCCGCCGCCTGCGTTGAACCACTTGATGTCCATACCATCGCGCCAGTTTTCACGTCGCAGCAGTGGCTGCTTGACACGCAGAGCCAACAAATGGCGAGTGAATTCACGTAGCGCATCCGCCGACTCTGGCAAATTCTCCCAATGCAGCCACGAAATTTCGCTGTCCTGGCAATAGCCGTTGTTATTGCCCATTTGGCTGCGACCATATTCATCACCCGCCAGCAACATCGGTGTACCGTGTGAGAACAGCAGCGTTGCCAGGAAATTGCGTTTTTGCCGTTCACGCACCGCATTGATACCTTCGTCGTCGGTGGGGCCCTCTGCACCATAGTTGTAGGAACGGTTATCGTTGTGGCCGTCGTTGTTATCTTCGCCGTTGTCGTCGTTGTGTTTCTCGTTGTATGACACTAAGTCGTTCAGCGTGAAACCATCGTGCGCAGTTAAGAAGTTAATGCTGGCCCACGGGCGGCGTCCGCGTTGATCGTAGAGATCGCCGGAACCCAGCAGACGCGCAGCGAAGTCGGTAGAGACGTTGTCGCCTTTCCAGTATTCGCGCACCGTGTCGCGATATTTGTCGTTCCATTCGGCCCAGCCAGGTGGAAACCCGCCTACCTGATAACCTCCAGGTCCAATATCCCAAGGCTCGCCAATCAGTTTCAGTTTCGATAACACCGGGTCTTGCGTCATGGCGTCAAAAAAGCCGCCGCGCTGATCGAAGCCTTCGGGTTCGCGTCCGAGAATGGTGCCCAGATCAAAACGAAAACCATCGATATGCATCGATTCTGCCCAATAGCGCAATGAATCCATCACCATCTGTAGCACGCGAGGATGCGAGGTGTTGAGGGTATTGCCGGTGCCGGTATCGTTAATGTAGTAACGATGCTGATCGGGTAGCGTGCGATAATAGGAGAAGTTATCGATGCCTTTAAATGACAAGGTTGGGCCGAGTTCGTTGCCCTCAGCGGTGTGGTTGTAGACCACATCAAGAATCACTTCAATCCCGGCGTCATGGAAGGCACGCACCATATCGCGAAAACCCTGAATACCTCGAGGGCCAAAATAGCGTGATGCCGGCGCAAAAAAGGCCAGTGAGTTATAGCCCCAGAAGTTTTTCAATCCTTTATCCAGCAAATGCTGATCGTCCGGGAACCAGTGCACCGGCAGCAGTTCTACTGACGTCACACCCAGACTTTTAATGTACTCCACCGTGGCTTTATTGCTCATTCCGTCATAGGTGCCGCGCATATCTGGCGGCACGGCTGGATTGAGCTGGCTAAAGCCTTTCACGTGCGTCTCATAAATGACGGTTTGCGACCACGGAATATTAGGGCGGTTTCCGTCTTGCCAGTCAAATTCGTTAGGATCGATAACACGACATTTCGGTGTAAAGGGAGCGCTGTCACGCTCGTCGAAGGTCAGATCTTTATCTTCATGATGCAGATCGTAGGCGAAATGCGCGTCATTCCAGTCAATATTGCCGCGTAGTTCACGCGCATAAGGATCAAGAAGCAGCTTATTGGGGTTAAAACGATGCCCATTCTCCGGGTCGAACGGGCCATGTACCCGATAGCCGTAAAGAGCGCCCGCAGGCAATCCGGGCACATAGCCGTGCCAGATTTCATGGGTATATTCGGGCAGATCAAAACGTGCGACCTCATGCTGCCCACTCTCATCATAAAGACACAACTCAACACGTTCTGCGTGCGCTGAGAACAGGGCAAAGTTCACCCCTGCACCGTCATAGTTCGCACCCAACTGCAGACCCGAACCCGCGGTGATTTCCAAAGGCTTACCGTTAGACATTCATTCCTCTCCATCCAATGAACAGAAATACAGGTTGATGTGATGCACGCTTAGCTGGCAATCAGCACCAGCGGCGCGTAGTACGGCATGTTTTCCAGTGAAAGTTGTTCGTTAAGCGAGAGCATTTCGCCGCTCAACAGGTTGCGATAGCGGCGATGTGCCAATGACTCCGGTAATTGAATGACGGCCCCTGCCCAGTCTTGGCTGTCCAGCAGTAAACGAGGAACCACGACCAGCAACGTATCGCTGCTGTCCTGCCTGGCATAAGCGATAGCATGCTCTGCATTTTCACCCGTGGCATACAGCGGTTGATAATCACCAAAACGGAATAACTGCGGTTTATCCAGACGCAGATGTAAAATACGGGCGATAATCTGCTGTTTGAGTGTGCCGTTTAACCAATCCATCTGCTGATTAAAATTCACTGCATTCGTAGCGCTAAGCTGCTGTTGCAGCGTGGCAAAATCGGGTTCGCGGCGGTTGTCAGGGTCAACCAGGCTGAAATCCAGCGCTTCGCTACCTTGGTAAATATCTGGCACACCGGGCGCGGTCAGTTTGATCACGGTTTGGGTCAGGCTGTTGATCAGACCGGCGGTCAGGAAAGGTTGTAACGCTTGATGGAAATCCACCAAAAACGCCTGATTGTGTGGGGAAAGCAGGTGGCGCGTGTAGTCCAACACCGCCTTTTCATAGTGCTCATTGCTATCGGCCCAATCGGTACGCAGTTTGGCTTCTCGCAGTGCTTTCTCCACAAAGGGAACAAAGCGTTCCTGCAGTGCGGCCAATCCTGCAGCATCTTGTGGCTGTAAGGTTGTGGGCCATGCGCCTGCCAGTGCCTGATACAGCATCCACTCGACGGCGGGCTCAGGAGCAATCCCATCCCGCAGGGGCGTTATCTGCAATTGGTGAAGATCACGCCAGCGTGTCACATGCTCTGCCCACAACGCCGGGGCTTCACTCAGGGTATAAAGACGTGCACGGGCATCTTCGCCACGTTTAGTATCGTGTGTTGAGGTGCTCGAGATGCCATCGGGTTGGCGCTGAAGGCGGGTTTGCATCTCTTGGTGAAAATGTTGCAATGAGAAGGGATGCGGCAACGGTTCTGCGCCCACTTCATTAATCGCCAGCAGAACGTGGTTACGGAAAAACAGAGTATCTTCGACGGACTTCGCCATCAGTGGGCCGGTAAGTTGTTGGAAGCGCGAGCGGAATTCAGCCGCGTCATGCTCGCTGCGTTCAGATAGCGCCCCCAGCAATATGGCTTGCAGAAAGCTTAGGGCAACGGGCGAAGCGCTGAACTTCACCTCCTCCAGCACCTGCTGCAGCAACTCTTCTCCCGCCAACGTCATGCCAGCATGGCGACCGTAGGTGCGATAAACAGGGAAGGCAATCAGCATTTCTCTCAGTGCAACATGCAATTCGGCTTCACCAAAATTACGCTGCTCTTCGCCGGCAATATCGGTGGCTAACGCCAGCAAGCGGGCGAACTCCCCGGCAAAATTGCGATCCACCATCAATTCACGTGCCGCCCGCAAACCCGCGCTAAGGTTGTTTCTCTCTTCCGTCGCGGCTTCATAAGCGAGGTGCAGCGCATCAATTTGGGTGTCGTCGATTAAGGCATGGGACAGCGCAGCGATAAACTCATAGCCGGTGGTGCCAGAAATCGGCCACTCTGCGGGGATCTGTTCCCCCTCGGCTAAAATCTTCTCCACCGTGATGTAGCAATCTGGTCCTGCGGCCTTGCGCAGACGTTGCAGATAGCCTTGCGGATCGGCCAATCCATCAATGTGATCGACACGTAATCCGCTCACTGCGCCATGGTGCACCAATTCCAGAATCAGCGCGTGTGACGCGTTAAATACGTCTTCATCCTCAACGCGTATGCCCACCAAACCGGTGATCTCAAAAAAACGACGGTAGGAGAGGTCTCGTCGTGCATCACGCCAGTTGATTAACTGCCAGGGCTGCTGTTGATGCAGTTCGGCAATGGCTGCATGGTCGGTGATGGCCAGCACCTCATCAACCCGATTTTCCCAGCTGGTCGGCGTCAGGGGGTAGAAGCTGTCGTAGTAAGCCAAGGCTGGACGGCCAGTTTGTGGATGGGGCTTTATGCTGAGCTCATTGTTTTGTAGCACCCGGTCAAAATCGTCACCCAGGAACGGCAGTGTCAAACGACGTGACCAGTCGATATCGAAGTAGCAGGCATAGCGACTGTGCTCGCCCTGTTCGATCACATCCTGCCACCACGTGTTTTCCAGCGATGCCGCCATATGGTTCGGCACAATATCGAGAATTAGACCGAGGTGTGCCTGCTGCAAAGCGGCAGACAAGCGATCAAACCCTTCACGCCCACCGAGTGCGGGATCGATCTCATTGGCATCGGTGACATCATATCCGTGGGTAGAATCACGGGTGGCGGTGAAGATGGGTGAAGCATACAGATGGCTAATCCCGAGTCGTTGCAGATAGGGGATGAGTTCGATGGCGCGGTCAAACGTCATGCCATTACGAAACTGAATACGGTAGGTGGCGGTAGGCACAGTCATGCGGATACTCCCGTGTTCAGACGTACGACAATGGTGTGTTGTGGCAGGGATACACTTTCCTGTGGCCACGCAAAAATAGTTTCACCGGGCATGGCAGGAAGGGGCTGTGCGGTTTTACCGATATTGAGGGCCATTGACAGCTCTCCAGCCGGGAATGACCAGCTCACCGCCACAAAGCCTTGTGCGGTTTTCAAGACCTTGCCACTGTGACCCGCAGCCGAAGCCAGTAACGGCGCAATGTGGCGCTGCCGCAATTGCAACAGAGCCTGAGTGAACGTCAGCCAGGTTTTCCCCTCAACGCTTTGTGGTTTGCTCCAGTCGAGTTTAGAGCGGATAAAGGTCTGCTCATCGTTAGGATCGGGCACGTCGCTATCATGTCCAGCGTGTCCGGTGAACTCGCGGGCACGGCCTTCGCGCACGGCTTTGGCGAGATCGCCGTGGAAATCTGTGAAAAACAAAAACGGGTTGGTTTCGCCAAACTCTTCGCCCATAAACAGCAAAGGGATATGCGGTGACAACAACAGGGTGGCGAGCAGCACTTTGGTACGTTCTGCGCCGGCCAGCGTGATCAATCGATCCCCTTGCGCCCGGTTACCGACCTGATCATGATTCTGGATGAAATCCACAAAGGCCACTGGCGGTTGCCCAGCACTCGGTACGCCGCGCCGCTGACCACTTTGCGGGGAGATTTCACCCTGATAGGCAAAGCCCTCAGCCAGAATGCGTGCAATCAGTTTTTCCGGCACGTCGGCAAAGTCCTGGTAGTAGGCGTGGGTTTCACCGGTGGCAAATACATGAATGGCGTTGTGGAAGTCGTCATTCCACTCGCCGGTAAACAGTGGCGCGTTACCCTGTTTGTCACGTGGGTGCAGGAAGGTCACGTTGCGGCAATCTTCGGTGGTGAGATGGATGGGCCGGTCGGTGATGTCTCGACGGATGCGTTCAGCAATCTCAATCAACGCATGCTTGCTGGAGGTATCTTCAATCTGGTCTATGGCATCAAAACGTAGACCGTCGAGATGAAACTCCTGCAGCCAGTAGAGCGGGGCTTCGATAATGTAACGGCGAGCGGCATCCACATCGTAGGCGATACCTGCGCCCCAAGGCGTCATACGTTCCTGGTGGAAGAACGCGGGAGCCAGCAGCGGCAAATAATTGCCCTCTGGGCCAAAGTGATTAAGCACAATGTCGAGAACCACCGATAAACCATGCGCATGCGCGGCATCGACGAACGCTTTGAAATCATCCGGCGATCCATAACTGGCTTGAGGTGCGTAAAGTAATACGCCGTCATAGCCCCAGCCGCGCGTTCCACCAAATTGTGACACCGGTAGAACCTCGATCATGGTGATGCCAAGCGTTTTTAATTCCGGTAGCTTTTCTATCGCCGCCAGGAATGTGCCCGCTGGGGTGAAGGTGCCGATATGCAGTTCATACACCACGGTTTCTTCCCAGGGCCGCCCGCGCCAGCTTGGGTGTTGCCATACGTAATGGTGAGGATCTATCACCAGTGAAGGGCCATTCACCGCCGATTGCTGCGCGCGGGAGGCGGGGTCGGGCACTAAGGTGCCATCGGCGAGGAGATAGTGATATGGCGTTCCATGAGCGATGTTGCTCAGTTGCAGTTCATACCAGCCCTCACCGATCGCGGGCATGCGATGGTCACCCTCAGCGATGCGTAGCGTAATTTGTTGCTGACCCGGCGCCCACAAGCGAAACAGCACGCTGCCATCTGCCTGTATTTCTGCGCCCCAAGATTTCTCAAAAGATCTGAATTCCATTCAATTGCCTCGTTAAGCCCAAGCAAGGGCAATGGACGACATCAAGCGGTTAGCGTTCCGTTAAAAGATGTATGGCTTAAGTTGGGACGACTCGACAGGGCCGAGAACAGATCATAGTCGATATTTTTGCCTTTTCAGGCGCGTACAGGAGGGAATTCGGTCCGTTTCGGAAATTACCGGAGCGTTGCGCTTCGCTAATTGAGGCAGGAAAACGGTGAGTCAGGGAGAACATCGGGCGTACCTTGGCACGCCCGAACACAAGTAATGGCCTAATCCAATCGCCTTAAGCCGTTTTTTGCTGCTGAACTTTTCGACCGCGCTGCTTGCGCAGTTTATCGATCAATTTATGCGCTTCCGCTTTGGTGGCAACAGCAGGTGAAGAGCCTTTCAACGGCTTACGCGCGGTCTCACTCAGCGTTAAGACGGTAATCAGACCAATGACGCCCGCCCCCATCATGTAATAGGCAGGCATCATTGCATTGTGCGTGGTATCGACCAGCCAAGCAGTGATCAAGGGAGTCGTACCACCAAACAGGGAAACCGATAAATTAAAGCCGATGGCCAAAGCACTGTAACGAATATCGGTCACAAACAGTGCTGGCAGTGTTGCTGGCATGGTGCCGCTAAAACAGGTATGGAGTAAACCTAATATCGCCAGACCGAAAAATACCAGCATCATATTGCCGGAGCCAATTAACATAAAGCTTGGAATTGACAGCAATAATAATCCTAACGCACCGAAACCAATAACCGGCTTACGGCCAATACGATCGGTGAAGTGTCCCCACATCAACGTCAGCGGCATCATAATAAACATCACCACCATGACAAGCATGAGGCCGGATAATTCACTTAGTCCCAATACGCCGGTTAAATAACTCGGCATGTAGGCGGTCAGCATATAATTTGACACGTTGAACAGCAGCACTAATCCAATGCACTTTAACAGCGGTTTGCTCTGCTTACGCAGCATCTGAAATAGCCCCAGTTGCGGCTTGTTATGTTCCAGTTCTTCGCGCTTATCCATATGCTCTTTAAAGGCCGGTGTTTCTTCCAATTTTAAGCGGATATACAGGCCAAATAATCCTAAGGGAGCGGCTAGAAAGAACGGAATGCGCCAGCCCCAATCCATCATTGACTGATGGGGTAATACAGCGATCATACCGGTTACCAGACTGGCGCCCAACAGGTAGCCTGCCAAAGTCCCGAACTCCAGGAAGCTGCCCATAAAGCCGCGGCGCTTATCGGTAGAATATTCAGCGATAAAGGTGGCGGCACCGCCATACTCGCCTCCTGTAGAGAAACCCTGCACCAGACGGGCAACCAGCAGTAAGATGGGCGCGGCAATACCGATGCTGCTATAACTTGGAATCAGTCCAATACAGAAGGTGCCAATGGACATCATGATCATGGTGAAAGCCAACACCTTCTGACGGCCAAAACGGTCACCTAAGGGACCAAATACCATGCCACCAATCGGGCGGACCAGGAACGCAGCGGCAAAAGTACCGAATGAGGCGATTAATTGTGCGGTATTACTGGCGCCGGGAAAAAATACTTGGCCAATTATCACCGCGAGATAGCTATATACGCCGAAATCGAACCATTCCATGGTATTGCCCAATGCAGCAGCACTGACGGCACGTTTAAGTAATTTGTTGTCGATAACGGTAATATCATCAACGGTTAAGTCATTTTGTTTAGAAATCGTTCCGGTGCTCATAAACTCCCCATGAGTAAAATTGGAGCGATCTTATAGCTTTCGCAGCCGTACAATTCACAAATGGAAATGAAAGCTATAAGAGGCTGAAAGGCGGACACCTTAGGAAATATTTTTAAGATGTGCAAGTTTGTGACATATATCGTTGCAATAAAGCGTAGCGATGAACGAATAATCTGTCAAAGTGCTGAAGGAGTGAAATAAATGATTATAGGGCTGACGATGTTAATTAGTTGGCTCACCACAATAATATGTGGTGAGACTCACTCAGCCAGACAAATATGCTGCTTATAGAGCAATGGGCTATTTGAACATGGCACTCACGATGGAACAGAATACGCTGCCGGTGGTGAAAGCGTGTTCAGTGACATTATCTTCCTGGCGAATATCAGCTAACCGCCTTAATGCCGCTTCCGGACTTGCTGCTTCAACCTCATCCGTCAGCTTTTCATAGCCTTGCGATATCAAAAGTAAGGCGTTCTCGACGTCCGCTCTTTCGACGGTAGCAACTACCTGATCTTTACGATAGAAGATGTAATTTGGCATGGTCATTTTCCCGGTTAAGTATGCAAATGCAGCTTTTTTATTTTATTGCCAGCCACCTTATCAAATCCCTATTGATTGTGTTAAGAGGGTTATCACAGTTGCGAGGGTGAACAAGAATCCGCTGACCGTTTCCAGCGAGCAACTTCAGGCTTGATGACGTTTACTGCTGCTGAACCCCATATTATTACCAGGAGGCAGCATGCATTATGTTATCAGTGGTTTGAACAGCAGCGAATTCGCCCATTTGTATGGCCAGGATAGTGATTATCTGGCACGGCACAATGCACGACGAGTCACTGCTGACATTCACTCAGCTTTGCCTGATCGTATTGGTTTGAAAGATGTCCCCCCGGGCGAGAATGCTATCTTGCTTAATCACACCTACCAACCTGCGCAATCGCCTTACCACGGGCAACACGCCATCTTCATTCATGAGGGCTGTACTCACTCAGGTGTTTTCAATGACGAGATCCCGGAGTATCTCGCCAAGCGTCAACTCTCGCTGCGTGCGTTTAATCTTGAGCACTGCATTATTGCGGCAGAATTGGCGACAGGTTATGAAGTGGAACAAACGGTTTTAGCACTGCTACAGCGGCCGGAAACCGCTTATATTCATGCTCATAGCGCGCAATTCGGCTGCTATTTGGCTCGGGTGTCTAAAACTCTGTAAGGGGAACGACCACCGAAGAACGGTGGTCGATGGTGTTTACTGCTGTGGCAAGGTTGTCCAGAAGGTGCCCTGGAGCGGCACCGAAAGCCAGCTTTGCGTTACCGTGCGCAGTGTGGCATCGGGGTCAATATCGCTGAACAGGGCTGGATGGAACATTTTCGCCATGGCTTCGACACCGATGAAATAGAGTGGGCTATCAAAAAAGAACAGCCAAACGCCCCCTACATGCCCAGCTTTCACGGCGGGTAAATTGGCGATTTCTGGCGTGTGAAGCAACTGCCTGCTGCTTTGAGCGACTTGTTGTGCTGTCGCGCCAGTGCCAATTTGCAAACCTTCACGACTCACTGCAGAACCCCCGCCCATTAAATAAAAATCAGGGTTACGAGACATAATATATTCCGGGTTGAGCTTGCCAATCGGCGCACTCAACAGATCGGTGCCGATATTATGCCCACCCGCCGCGGCGATAAAATCACTCATATTGCCGGGACCTGAGGTGAAGCAGCAGTCACCTTTGCCGGGATTGAGATGAAAGAACACTGAAGGACGTGTGTTTACGGTGGCGAGCCGTTTTTTTACCTCGTCCATGTGCTGTTGCCAGAATGTAATCACCTTATCAGCCTGTGTATTCTCGCCCAGCACCGAGCCGAGCAGTTTCAGGCTGGGTACAGTATTCACCAAGGGTTTACGGAAAAAATCCACAAACACATAAGGGATGTGCGCCGCATCCAGCGCTTCCAGTCCCGGCGGAATGGGTCCATAGAGCGTAAAAATAACGATATCAGGCTTTGCAGCGATGGTCGCTTCCAGTGAAAAAGTACCGCTATTCATGGTGCCCAGCACCGGAACATTGCGCGCCGCTGGATACTGCTTTTCGATAGCATCCCAAGTGGCGGGTGAGTAGCGCTGAAGGTCATCTCCCCAGCCTACTAAATTGTGGAACGGGTCTTTTTCCAATAACGCCAGCGTAATGATGTGGCGGCTTTCGCCTAATACGATGCGTTTCACTGGGCCGGGCAAGGTGACTTTACGCTGCAGCATATCTGTCACTGTTATGGAGGCCGAGGCTGAGGAAATACCGAACATCAAACACAACAACGTGAGCAGAAGATAATTTTTCATCAATGTTTTCCTTCACTTACCAACGGTACGAAAGGGTGGCGAGCAGTGAACGGTCGTAGCCGGTGCTGCAGGTGGTGGTTGAGCAGCTCACCCAATAATGTTTGTTAAACAGGTTATTGGCATTAAGGGCCACATTCACCCCATGCAATCGCTGGCTGAGTTGGCCGAGGTCGTAATGAATTGAGGCGTCAACCAGGGTGTAATCCGGGACTTTTATCGTGTTGTTGGTATCCGCCCAAGTTGAACCCGAGTAGCGAATACCGGCACCGAGCCCCAACGAAGCCAATGGCCCGCTCTGCACGGTATAGTGACTCCACAATGAGGCCATATGCTCTGGCATGGCGACAGGTGTTTTACCCTGTGCACTCGCTACGCTGGACTTAGTGGTTTCCAAATCGTTCCAGCTGTAGCTGGCCACTAATTTCCATTGATCCGTCAGGTTAGCGGTTGCAGATGCTTCAATGCCTTTAGAGGTGATCTGCCCGGTCTGTACACTGTTCAGTGAATTATTGGGGTCAGTGGTGAGGACATTGTTTTGCTGCAAATCAAACCAGGCCAGCGTGAATAGCGCATCCATCATAACGGGCTGATACTTCAAGCCCACTTCCCACTGCTTGCCGGTGGTGGGCTTATAATTTTCACCGTAAATGTTGGTGCTCAGCGTAGGCGCAAAGGATGTGGCATAGCTGACATAAGGCGCCACACCGCTATCGGTGATCCAGCTCAACCCTGCACGCCAGGTGAAGCGTTGGTCATTCTGCGAGGTATAACTATCGCTCAGTCGATTTTTAGTGTTGACCGTTGCCCAATCCTGTCGCGCGGAAAGATCCAGATTCAGATGCTGAAACAGCGACAGGCTGTTTGAGAGATAGACGCCAGTTTCATTAGCATTCTGTTGTGTGCTGGTATACGCCGTGGGAGCAGAGAAACGGCCATTTCCGGTAGGGTTATAAATATCAATGCTGCTGGCGCGACCGTAGTCCAGCGTGTAATCCTCGCCGGTGTGGCGAAACGATAATCCTGCCACACTCGAACCCTGCACCGGACCGGCTTCCCATTGTGTTTTCAGGTTGTTATCGGTGGCAAAGATTTTCCCTTTTATCCTAAATGCGTAGGCCACGCGGCTTAACGTGCGCATATCAGCAGCCAGCGCCGACCCTGATAGCGTCTGTGTTGAGAGGTCTGTTTCGCTGTAGCGGCTGGCCGAGTGGAAGGTCCAACGATCGGCAAACTTATGGTCCAGTTCATAACCCAAATTTGTCTGGCTCATGTGGTTATCAAGATTGGTGCCATCAAGATAACTGTTACGGTTGACCGGCCCGTTGGGATTGCTGAGCAAAGTGCCATGAAGCGGCAGGAATGGGCGAGGTGGACCAAACTTGTTGCGGTTGACCGAGGCGAGCACCGTTAGGGTGGTATCGGTATCCGGGCGCCATGTCAGAGAGGGGGCCAGATAGAGTGTGTCATCAGGTACGTTATTGAATTGCGTGTTGCTGTCCCGCGCCACGCCAACCACGCGATAGAGCAGGGTTTTGTCGTCATCGAGAGGGCCTGAAGTATCAAACTGGCCTTGCATACGACCATGACTGCCCGTTTGAAGCGCGACTTCATGCTGCGCATTGAGTGTAGGGCGCTTGCTAATCCCATTAACAATGCCACCTGGCGATCCGGCACCATACAGGAAGCCGTTCGGTCCGCGCAGGACATCCAGTTGCTCTAAACCGTAAGGTTCATAACGCACATAGGATTGTCGCGTGGTTGAGCGCAGTCCATCTAACAGCGTGCCATTCAACGTGGCATCAAAACCGCGAATGCTGAAATAGTCAAAGCGTGACGAAATGGCGCTCGTGGAGGCAAAAACCCCCGGCGTATATTGCAGGGCTTGCGTGGTGCTCTGCACATTACGGTCATTCAGTTCGCCACGCGTAATCACCGAGACGGATTGTGGCGTTGCCAAAATGGATTGATTGGTGCGACTGGCTGTGCTGCTGGTTTGCGCCACATAGCCTTTCTCAGATGAGCTTTCGCCGTTAGCGTTGACGGTTAATGTTTCTTCAGCCATCACGCAATGCGCCTGAACCAGCAGGGCAAGACAGGTCAGGGGCGTGCTCCAGCGCGCCCGATTTTTATTATTGTTTTGCAAGATATTCTCCCGAAATGAATCAGCCAATTTGTCGGCTGAAAGTGTGTCAGCGCGGGATCTTGTGAACAATCGTCAACCCTTTTGTTTGCGGGACTCTTTCTTTAGCTGGAAGGCAAAAAAGCAAAAATAGACAGCGAGCAGTAAAACGCCTAAAGTGTAAATGAGAATCAATATCATTAATCGCATTGAGAGTAGGGTCATGCTACAGCGGGAAAATCGGGAGGTGGTGACGGAAGCTCCTTTACATGATCAGGTCACCTTGCTCAGCGGGGATATTGCATTAATGAGCGGAAGCGTCAGGCCGCAGCGGGCGATCTGGCAGGATGAGCAGCTTTGTCTTGGGCTGAAAATCATCATTATTGAGAGTGGCGAGCTACTCTGCCGTTTCCCTTCGCAACAGGAACGGCATATCACGGGGCCAGCCCTGTGCGCGGTGTGGAATCAAGATCGAGCCGAAGCCAGCCAGTGTTTCCTGCCGGGCAAAGATTTGTGCTACAGCGCCGTGTCTCTCTCCACGCACTCGCTGTCCCAGCATCTTGGCGCTGATGTCATGGAACAACTCGCGTCGGGTTTGCATCTCGACCTCGCGGCGCGCCCTAAAATGCGCATTCATTCCGCGCCCAAAACACTCAACGGCCTTCGTGCACAACTCTTTACCACGCCATTGCAAGGCCTGGCGCGTCAGCTGTATATGACCGGGAAAGCGTTGGAAATTGTGGCGCATACGCTCGATAACCTGACAGCAGAAACGCAGCCAGCATTGCCGCGCTTAAATGCGAGTGATATCGCGCGCTTACATGATGTGAAACGCCTGTTGGCTGAGCACATTGATAAACCTCCTTCAATCAGTGAGCTGAGTGCCTTGTTGGGCATTAACACACGCAAACTGACATCAGGTTTTAAACGTTTGTTTGATCAAAGTATCTATGGCTATCTGCAAACGTTAAGGCTGGAAACGGCATGGCGTATGCTTTCAACCGGTGAAGCCAGTGTTTCATCGATTGCCTACAAAGTTGGCTACACACCCGCGCATTTGTCGGTGGCATTCCGCAAAAAGTATGGTTTTGCACCCAAAGAGATGCGCATTTAGCACACTCGGTGAAATCAATCTGTTCACGCCAGAATCTGTCCAGTGACTGATTAGCGCATCCAGTCCTCAATGCATTGCGTATACAACACCTCCGCTTCAGCCAGGCGACTTAGCAGGCAATATTCATCCGTTTGGTGCGCCATGGCCGGTTCGCCAGGACCAAGAATCACGCAAGGTGGATGGCTAAGCGCGGGCAAAAGCAGTGAGGCATCGGTAAAGTAGGGCACCACTTTGGCCTCAAGAGGCTGGTCGAACAGCGCTTGGCAGTGTTGAAAGACGGATTGAATCCACTGATGCGCTTCAGAACTCAACACTGCAGGCAAATCCACTAAGGTGGTTAACGTGACCTCTGCGCCTAACAGGTCAGCGAGTCGTTGCCGAATGGTGGCATGGTCTAGATTAGGCGCACTGCGGATATCGACATCGAATGCCGTTCGGTCTGGCACCGAATTGATGTTCAATCCGCCCTGGATACGCCCGACATTTAACGTGGGATGTTTCATCAGCGGATGAGGCGCACCGGGAGAAAAATGGCGGATTTTGCCCAAGGCATCCGCCGCCAGATAAATGGCATTAATGCCCAGTTCGGGCATGGCGCCATGTGCCGTTTTACCCCGCGTTTCACAACGCAACCACAGTGCACCTTTGTGGCCGATCACCGGATAGTTTGCGGTTGGCTCTCCCACGATCAATGCGCCGATATCAGGTAAAGTGCCCGCGTCAATCAGCGCTTTGGCGCCATCACAACCGGTCTCTTCACCCCCCGTGATGATCAATACCACACCGCGTCCCGCCTCAATGGCGGCTTTTTGCTGCACGCAGGCCAGCGCAAACGCGGCCACAGCCGCTTTCATGTCACTGGCACCACGGCCATACAGGCGGTCACCTTCGATATCGCCGCCAAACGGATCGAAGCGCCACGGCTGGTTGCCAAGCGGAACGGTATCCAGATGGCCGGTAAATGCCAGCGGTTTGCCAACGCGTTGACCTGGCAGTTGGGCCACGAGGTTGGTGCGCCCCTCACCAAAGGCGGTGAGGGTAACAGTAAAGCCCTGCTCAGTGAGCCAGTTGGCGAAATAGTGCATGCAGTCGGCTTCATTACCCGGTGGGTTAATGGTATCGAAACCCAACAAACGCTGAGCTAATTCAAGGGACTTGAGCTGCATCAGCGGGGCTCCGTCAGCCAGTCGAGGCAATTAATCCACAGTTGTCGATAGCCGGGCCATTTTGAAAATTCTTCAGGCAGCCAATGGGCCGACATATCACTGGTCCAGGCAAGTGAACGACCACGTTGGTATTCACGAACGGCCAGTAATGGATGTCCGGTACCGGCTATGGTGGCGAGGAGTTGACCTTCGGTCTGCATTTCCACCTCGTTATAGCCCAGCAACCAAGGCCAGTCAGTGGGAATACCCTTGAGGATTTCATGTGACGTTGTCACTTCAACATGGCTGCCCTCAGGGGTTTCAATGCGATCGTCCCAGGCCAGGCAGCGCACCGGCAAGACTTTTTCAACCAAGGTATTACGGTAGCGCGCGCCGCCATTGATGCCCTGGAAGCTGTAATAACCACCAATCATCATCAACGCACCACCGCCTGCCACGTAATCGTGAATCAGCGCCAAACGATTGGGCGTGCGTCGGCTTTTCAGCCAGGTATCTGGGTGTAGCAGCAAGGTGTTGGCGCCAATATCAGAAAGGATAATCACATCCCACTGCTGTAATTCTTCCAGCGTCAAAGGGAATTCAGTGGCCGCGGCATGGGCAGGCATGTGCGTGATGGCGTATTCGCTCTGTTTTAAGGCCGCCATAAAATCCACCGCACCGCTGTGCCAGGTCGCAGTCGCAAACTGATCAAAGCCTTTTACATGAGTCGAGGTGCTGGTCCAGGATTCACCGACCAGCAAAACGTTTTTCTGCATGACATCTCTCCGTTTATCCGCCAAATACCCGCTGCGGATTGGCAATCATTAAGGTTTCCAGTTGTTCGCCGGTGACGCCATGGCGTTTCAGACGCGGCACAAAATGCTTGAGGATGTATCCATAACCGTGACCGCCATAGCGCGTCAGCATGGTCTTGAGGAACACATCCTGCGACATCAAAATCTGCTGAATGTAGCCATCCTCAATCAATCCGCAAATGGCGCGCGCGTTCTCCTCATCGGAAGGGGATTGCGCAGCCTCATCGGCGTAGTAATAACTCATGCCAATCATGTCGTACTCCAGAAACACCCCGCGTTCGGCCAGCTCGCGCTGATAGCGCTTGTCAGCAAAACTGGGGTTCATGTGGCAAAGCACAACATGCCGCAGGTTCGCGCCTTCCTGTTCCAGGATATCCAGTACTTTGTGGCCGAGTCGTTCCCAACCGGGCAAGTGCACCTGAATCGGCACGCCGGTGGCTGCACTGGCGCGTCCAGCGGCGCGCAGTGATTTCTCTTCGTCTGGCGTGAAACGGCTGGAGATGCCGATTTCACCAATCAAACCCGCGATCACCTCCGGTTTTTCTTCTGCGCCACCGAGGTCATAAATCAGTTTGTCTGCGAGTTGCTCAACGCTGATGCTTTTTACCCATTCAGGATGTGAAGGCTCCAGATACAATCCGGTGCCCATCACGATGTTTAAGCCCGTCAAACGTGCGATACGTTGCAAGCCTTTGGGGTCGCGACCAATGCCAATATTGGTGGGATCGACCACTGTCTCTCCGCCCAGCGCGCGATACTTCATCAATTCTTCGATGGCGGTATCCACATCAAAAAGCTGGCAGTTATCACGACTCATCAGCGGGTTGAGCGACAACTCACCCAGGTTTTCCATTTTGACGGGCATCTCGGCCACATGGCGTTCGCTGCAACAGCAGGGCGCCACCCATTTTCCTGACGCATCCAGCAGGATGTGTTCATGCATCAAGGTCACACCCATTTCTGCCAGTGGCAGCGGACCGAGCACCGTCATCACGTGACCACTGCTCACCCCGAGGGGCAACGGATCCGCGTGGCGAAATATTGATCCTTTCATTAGCTATCCTTTCGCGGCGGAGCGGGTTGGGTTGAGAATGCGAGTGTTGAGCCAGATGGCGAGAAGAATGATGGTGCCTGTTGCAATCTGGGTATAGAACGGCGAGATATGCGACAAGATCAGTCCGTTCTGGATAATCGCGATAGAAAGCGCACCCAACAGCGTGCCGATGACCGTGCCAAAACCGCCGAACAAACTGGTGCTACCCAATACCACTGCGGCAATCACCTGCAGTTCAAAGCCTTCGCCTTGGTTAGAGGAGCCGCTGCCGAGACGTGCGGTGATGATCATCCCTGCCAGTGCGGCCGCCATCCCGCTAATGATGTACACCTTCATGGTTACCGCTTTGGTATTGATGCCACTGCGGCGCGCGCCTTCAGCGTTAGCCCCGATGGCGGTCACGTAACGGCCAAAACGCATATGATTCAGCAGGATGTGCCCGGCAATTAAACAGACAATGCCAATCAGCGCGGGCATTGGTATACCCAGCACCCAAGCGCGACCCATAAAGGTGAACAGGCTGTCGGCGGGAACCGGGATCGAATAACCTTGGGTCACCAACAGTGCGATACCCCGCACCACGGCGAGAGTCGCCAGCGTGACGATAAAGGCGGGTATCCCTTCGAAGGCAATAAAGAAGCCGTTGATCGCCCCCACTAAGCCCCCCAGCAGCAGCCCGCCAATTAATACCACCGGCCACGGCAAACCCCAGTTGTTCAGGGCAATGGCAGAAAGCGCTCCGACCAACGCCAGCGTCGACCCTACCGATAAATCAATGCCGCCAGTGGTGATCACCAGCGTCATGGCGGTGGCGACAATCAGTAGCGGTGCACTTTGGCGAATGATATTCAGCCAGTTGGTGCTGGTGAGAAAGTTACTGGTGATCAGCGAAAACACCACACAGCAGAAGATGAAAAACAGTGCAATGCTCACCACGCCGGAATGGTTATGTAGCAGGCGGCGAGGGAGTGAGTGCTGGATCATGCGGGAGCTGCCTAAATTCATGATGCTCATCCTGTTACCTCAATGTGCAGCCGCTGAGTGCGCGGTAAATTTTTCACCCACGATCAGGTTCACAATGTCGCTGAGACTGGTATCGGCCACTCGGCGATCGGCAACGTTGGTGCCCTCATACATCACCATAATTCGGTCGCACACCAGGAAGAGATCTTGCAGGCGGTGTGTAATCAAAATCACACTGACGCCGCGCGCCGACACACGGCGAATCAATTCCAGTACCGCCTCCACTTCGGCGACTGCCAGTGCCGCCGTAGGTTCATCCATGATCAGGACTTTCGGTTCGAACGCTGCAGCGCGTGCAATGGCTATCGCCTGGCGTTGTCCACCTGAGAGGTTGCGGACTAATAAGCGGGTGTCGGGAATGGAAATCCCCAACCCTTTCAGCATCTCGCGGGCTTCAGCATGCATTTTGGCTTGGTCAAGGAAAGGAACACCGAGCACGCTTTTCATTGGCTCACGGCCCATGAATAAGTTACCCGCCACATCCACGGTGTCGCACAGTGACAAATCTTGATAGACCATTTCGATATGGCAGCGACGTGAATCGGCCGGGTTGTTGAAATGCTGCTGTTCCCCGTCAATACGGATGGTACCGCTGGTGGGGATCACGGCGCCCGAAAGGACTTTGGTGAGTGTTGATTTGCCGGCACCGTTATCGCCTACCAAACCGAGCACTTCTCCCGGCGCAAGCTGCAAATTGACGCCGCGCAGGGAGCGAATCGAACCGTAGGTTTTGGTGATATTCACCATTTCAACCCGGGCAGGAAGAGCTTGTAATTGCTGCATTGGACAACTCCCATCAACGCTTGTGGGAAATGTTTGTCCTGTTGGGAAAAAGGACTCATCCAGCACGGTTTACAATCTAGTAAACCGGTTTACCTACCAGATAAGACTTTTGTCAAAACCAACAGGACAAACGCTACAATGATATTTACTCGCCAGGTACGACATTGCAGCATCCATGCCAGCCTGCATCGCAGGCACTGCACTTTCGGTTAACTTGTTGTAAAGCATCACTTGTTAGGCAATTTTCAAGTAAACCGGTTTACTGACTATAACGCGATTAAAAAATTCAGCTCACTTTTTGCGCCATTATTGTGCGCTTTTGCATCATTTTGGGACGCTGTTAACAAATCCAATCGAATCACGCCCAATCCACTCCACCGGTAAGCGCGTCTCCATGGGAATATCGGATTCGTTGTTGAGCAGGCGTAGCATGATGTTGACCGCCGTGTGGCCGAGTTCTCTTGCGGGCTGGCGGATGGTGGAGATTCGGGGTTGCGTGAGGTCGGTGTAGTTTGCGTCATCGAAACCAACCAGTGAGAGGGCGGCGGGTGCCTGTAAACCGTTGGCGCGTAAACCGTCGAGCAAGCCCAACACCAGGTAATCACTGGCGGCGAACACCGCAGTGGGGCGTTGGTCGCAACTGAACAGGTGATTCAGCGCTTGCTGACCAAATTCGCGAGCATAGTTGCCGTACATCACCCACTCGGGCGGCACCGCCAAACCGGCTTGCTGCATTGCGGTGCAAAAACCGAGAAAGCGTTCGCGCACGCTCATCAGCTGTTCCGGCCCGCCGATAAACGCGATTCGCGTGTGGCCAGCGGCAATCAGTTGCTCAGTGGCGATGCGCCCACCTTGCACATTATCCGCAAACACCTTGGGTACCTGACTACCGGGGATATCTTCATCCAGCAACACCACGTGATGCTGACGCTGGATTTCAGCCCGCAATACGCCGTTATCCGGGCGGTTGGTGGTGAACAGCAAACCATCCACCTGGCGCGTATCCAGCCAGCGTATAAATTGCGCCTCTTTGTCCGGATTGTTCCGCGTGATGCACAACACCAGACTGTAGCCGCGCGCAGAGGCAGCCTCTTCGGCCGCATCGGCCAGTTCTGCAAAGAAGGGGTTGGTGATGTCAGGCAGCACTAAACCCAAAGTTTCACTGCCGCCTTTGCTTAAGCGCCGCGCGAGACTGTTGCCACGATAGTCGAGGGTGTGGATGGCGGTTTCAATGCGGTCAATAGTCTCCTGAGGCAGCACGATGCTGTGATTCATATAACGTGAAACCGTGGCTTTCGACAGACCAGCCAGCTTCGCGACATCAGACAACAACACGCGTTTTGTACTCATGAATTTCGCCATTTCTGCTCAGGTGGTTTATCTGTAACACAGTTAAGCGTAACTGATACAGCGCTTTCCCTTTTGCGCTGTTCGATAAATAAACACTTGACAAAGAAATCCATGAGGCGAATTGTATAAACCGTTTACCGCAGTACCGGGAATAGCTTCCCAACCCGCTTCGAACTATTTCAACCGCACTCCCAACGGAAGGGATGCCGAAATAGTGGAATTCGGTGGTATCAAAAACACGACATGAATGGCGTGTTCTGCATTATTTAATCGATATTTGCCTGCCAACATAAACTCTCAGCGTGATAGCGCTGGGAAGCGCTGATTATTATTTATTCCCGACGAGGAACTCAATGATGTCATCTTTCACCGGAAAACTGCGTTCAATGGTTTTGGCAACGACACTCCTCTCAGCAGGATCGTTATTTGCAATGGCTCAGGCCGCACCCACTTATGCATTGGTGCAAATTAATCAGCAGGCACTGTTCTTTAATCTGATGAACCAAGGCGCACAGGATGCGGCGAAAGCCAGCGGCAAAGAGTTGGTGATCTACAATGCCAATGACAATCCTGTGGCGCAGAATGATGCGATTGAAAATTATATTCAGCAGGGTGTGAAAGGTATTCTGGTGGATGCCATTGATGTTAACGGTATCATGCCGGCGATTAAAGAAGCTGCCGCTGCGAAAATTCCGGTGATTGCCATTGATGCGGTATTACCGGCAGGACCGCAAGCCTCACAGGTGGGGGTAGATAACCTGGAAGGAGGGAAAATCCTCGGCAAATACTTTGTTGATTATGTCGCGAAAGAGATGGGCGGCAAAGCGCGTCTCGGTATTGTCGGTGCGTTGAATTCAGCTATCCAGAACCAGCGGCAGAAGGGCTTTGAAGAGACCATTAAGAGCAACAGCAAAATCACCGTTGCTGATGTGGTCGATGGGCAAAATATTCAGGACAACGCGATGAGTGCGGCGGAAAACCTGATCACCGGTAATCCAGACCTCACGGCAATTTATGCCACGGGAGAGCCGGCACTGCTGGGCGCTATCGCGGCGGTGGAAAACCAGGGGCGTCAGAAAGATATCAAAGTCTTCGGTTGGGATTTGACCGCGAAAGCCATCAGTGGGATTGATGGCGGTTATGTCGCGGCGGTGCTGCAGCAAGACCCGAAAAAGATGGGGGAAGAGGCGCTAAAAGCACTGAATGCCATTAATGAGGGCAAAACGGTCAGCAAGACTATTTTGGTTCCCGCGACTGTGGTGACAAAAGTGAACGTCGACAGTTACCGTTCGCTGTTTAAATAATCAAACCGCCCTTACGGGCGGTGAGTGAGGATGGCCGCCAGCTCATCTGCCGTGGGGAAGGCATTCAGGGTGCCAGTGCGACTGACGGTGATGGCCGCCGCAGCACTGGCATGGTACAGGGCAAGTGCATCAGGTTCGACGCCCCGTATCAGGGAAGACGCCAGTAATACCGCCAAAAAGGTGTCGCCAGCGCCGGTGCTGTCTACCGCTTGTACCGGTGCAGCGGGACAATAAAGGTGGTCGTCAGCTCGGAAAATGTCGGCCCCCGCAGCCCCTTGCGTGATCACTAAGGTGTTGACGCCAGCGGGATGCAGTAATTCGGCTTCAAGTTGATTGACCACGGCAATATCAATCAGCGGCCATAAATCGGCAAAGTCAGGATTAACCGGTGAGGGATTAAAAACAGTGATTAAGCCGTGGGATTTCGCCCAACTAAACAGCGCGTGGGTTTTTCCAACGGAGAAATTACCTTGTTGTAACAGAATATCGCCAGGTGCAGCATCCGCTAAATAAACCAGGATGCGTTCCAGCGCCAACGCTTCTGCTGCGGCGAGGGTGGTAATAATAGCGTTGTCACCATCATGGCTATTGAAAATAATTGAGGTGTCACTGTGTTCGGATAAAGCCTCATCGGGCTGTAGCAATAAATGTTCACTCTGCATGCGCGCGCGAATCCACTGGCCATGAATATCATTGCCCGTAGCAGCGATTAAATGGGTGTCGATACCGCAGCGTGAAAGGATAATCGCCTGGTTAGCGCCTTTTCCACCAATATCTTGGGATATTTTTCGCCCATGTATTGAGGCGCCTTTTTGTGGCAGTTCATCAATGGACCAAGTTTCGTCAACAACAATATTACCTGCAACATATACACGCATGGTTTTCTCGTTAATAAGGTGAAAGAGATGGCTTCTATATCAGCAGAAAAAAGTAGCGCGATACAAGATATTTTTTCACGTAAGAAAGCAGTGATTGGTGTTATTCATTGTGATGCATTTCCAGGGTCGCCAAAATATCGAGGTAAATCAGTTTTAGATATTATCGATCGTGCTTTACGCGATGCAGATAATTATCTCTCTGGTGGTGTTCATGGTTTGATTGTAGAGAATCATGGCGACATTCCTTTCGCTAAACCCGAGGACATCGGCCATGAAACCGCGGCTTTTATGGCGGTCATCACTGAGAAGATCCGTCAACGCTTTGGCGCACCGCTGGGGATTAACGTGCTGGCAAATGCCGCGATTCCAGCCATTGCCACCGCGCTGGCAGGTGGTGCTGATTTCGTGCGCGTCAACCAATGGGCCAATGCGTATATCGCCAATGAAGGATTTATTGAGGGTGCGGCCGCGAAAGCGTTGCGCTATCGCAATCAGCTGCGCGCTGACCATATTCGCATATTTGCCGATAGCCACGTCAAACACGGCAGTCACGCGATTGTAGCTGACCGATCCATTCAGGAATTGACGCGCGATGTCGATTTCTTCGAAGCGGATGCTGTGATTGCCACCGGACAACGAACCGGTGACAGCGCCACCTTGAGTGAAATCGATGAGATTCGTGCTGCTACCGAATTGCCGCTGCTAGTGGGTTCAGGCATCACCCCAGCCAATGTTTGCCAGATTTTAGGACGCACCCAAGG
Source organism: Pantoea rwandensis (assembly GCF_002095475.1). Taxonomy (GTDB): domain Bacteria; phylum Pseudomonadota; class Gammaproteobacteria; order Enterobacterales; family Enterobacteriaceae; genus Pantoea; species Pantoea rwandensis. Next base: position 18,382 of record NZ_MLFR01000025.1, on the reverse strand, counting down.
GGTGATCGTAGCCAGCACCATGAAACTGGATGGCGTGTGGTGGAACGACGTTGAGCTGGCGCGCGTGAAGCACTTTATGTCGGTGGCGCAAGCTGCACTGGAGGAGGCGTGATGAGCAGCTTTACCGATCAGCTGTTGGCCGAGCATCAAAAAGTTTGGCAAGAGATGCAGCAGCATCGCTTTGTGCTGGACATTGAACGTGACCAGCTTCCTGACAGCGTGTTCAATCGCTATTTAGTGTTTGAAGGCAATTTTGTGGCCACCGCCATCGCCATTTTTGCTTTGGGCGTGAGCAAAGCGCCGGATATACGTCAGCAACGCTGGCTAATCGGGGTGCTCAATGCCCTGGTGGATACCCAAATTGCCTGGTTCGAAGCCGTGCTGGCGCAGCGTGCAATTAACCCCAGCGACTATCCCGATGATTTGCCGGGCGTGAATCGCTTCCGTGACGGCATGCTGCGGGTAGCGCAGCAGGGCAGCTATGCCGAAATCATCACCCTGATGTTTGGCGCTGAGTGGATGTATTACCACTGGTGCAAGCGAGTCAGCGCGCAACCTCAAAGCGATGCGGATGTGCGCCGCTGGGTAGAGATGCACGCCGAAGAGGAGTTCTACCAACAGGCGTTGTGGCTCAAAGCCGAACTGGATCAGTGCGCATTGTCACTCAGCACTGACGAGAAACAGCGGCTTACCGAGCTTTACGGCACCGTACTGCAATGGGAAATCGACTTCCATAGTGCGGCCTATCTGGAGAGTGCGGATGAATAGCTGTTTTATTGCATTATTTAGCTACTCCTAGTACACCGATCAAGCTCTTAAACCTGCTGTTCACTCTTTATGAGCTGAAGCAGGTTTTTTCGTTTTAAACTCTCGCCTTTGATCACAATTCAATCTTATACCTCATAGAATTCTGTGATTCGCGCCGCATCCCTGTTGCCAAGGGTGTGGGCTTTGTGTGGATTCTGATAGTTTATATTGTACAACCTGATTTTACACAGTAAAACATGGCGTCTTTTCCTGATAACCATAATCAGATCCTGCGAGGAAAGAATGACTGAACAAACTCTAAAACATGCTCCCGCTTCGGCGCTGGAGCGCGATACGATGCGGCGAGTGATCTGGCGCATTTTGCCTTTCCTGGTGGTGAGTTACCTGGTCTCCATTATCGATCGCGGCAATATCGGTATGGCGGCGTTACAGATGAATGAAGATTTAGGCTTAAGTAAGGCCGCTTTTGGTTTTGCCAGCAGTCTCTACTTCGTGGCGTATTTTCTCTTTGAAGTGCCCAGCAATCTAGCGATGCAAAAGGTGGGGGCACGACTGTGGATCCCACGCATCATGATCAGCTGGGGTATCGTTTCCATGTGCATGGCGCTGGTTGAGACGTCATCCTCTCTCTATGTATTGCGCTTTTTACTGGGTGCAGCAGAGGCGGGCTTCTTTCCTGGCGTGGTGCTCTACCTTACCTGGTGGATCCCCGCCCGTTATCGCGCAAGAATCATCGCTTCCTTTATGGTGGCGATCCCGTTAGCGAATTTTATCGGCTCTCCGCTTTCTGGTCTGATCCTCACGTTAGACGGTTGGATGGGTCTTCGCGGTTGGCATTTGCTGTTTATTATTGAGGGCTTACCTGCGGTGTTGCTGGGTATTGCTGCCTATTTTGTCTTGAGTAATCGCCCTGACGAGGCACGTTGGTTAAATCCAGAGCAAAAGCAGTGGCTGGTGGAGACGTTACAAGCGGAGCGTCAGCAGCAAAAAAACATCGGTCACATCTCAACGTGGCAGTTGCTTAAGCACAAACATATCTGGCTGATGGCACTGATCTACTCGGGTGCGTCAGCGGCGGGTACAACCTTGAGCGTTTGGTCTCCGCAATTGCTGAAATCTTTCCATTTAGACAATCTCACCACCGGTTTGCTGAATGCCATCCCTTATGGTCTGGCATCTGTATTGATGATTGTGTGGGGGCGAAGCTCCGATCGCACGGGTGAGCGTCGTTGGCATACGGCGTTGACATTGTTCATGATCGCAGGTGGAATTTTCGCGGCCTTTGTCAGCCTCTCATTGCCTGCAACCGTCATCATCATGAGTGTGATTTTGGTCGGTGCTTATTCGATGAAAGGGCCGTTTTGGGCATTAGCAGCAGGTTGGATGAGCAGTGGCTCAGCCGCCGCAGGACTTGCAGCAATTGGTGCCATCGCTAACCTGATTGGGGGTGCCGTTATGGTGAACGCGTACGGTATTATCAATGAGAAAACGGGCAGTCATACATTGGCACTGCTGCCATTGGCTGCACTATGTTTGGCCGGTGGGATTGCCGTGGTGACTATGGGACGTAGCCTCTCGCGGGGTGAAACGCAGGATAACGCCATGTCTAGCCATACATCTTAAGTAACAAAACCGGTGCCTTGAGCACCGGTTTCACTTTATGGGGTTTAGATGTCGCTAATGAGTGCTTCAGCACCATATTGCACGGTACAAAAGGGTTTGGACGCCCCTAACTTCAAGGAGAGCCGAGCAGCGGTCTGCCCCATTTGCAGTGCAATGCCTTCATCTCGGCGTGATTCAACGAGACGTGAGGCCGGACCGGTTAACGCCAGTGCTGCAGTCAATTTATCGTTAACGCCAAACACCGGCATGGCAAATGCTGCTGTATGGGGATCGCGAGCACCGGAGGTATAGAGGGGCAGCAGCGGATCAGCGTTAAACAGCGCTTCATTTTGTCCCCAGTAACGCAGCACTTGGCTAATGGCCGAGTTATCTAAAGGGAAAATAGTGCCGGGTAAACGACTGTGGCGTAAACCTTCTGATGCTTCTGCACGGAACAGACACATACGTTGGCCGCCTTCTATCACATACCAACTGGCACTTTCATGCGTGGCTTGCGCCAACTGATGCAGTTCAGGCTGCACAACGCTCGCTAAATGGAACGATTGTTCATAAAGCTTACCCAAGTAAAGCAGTCGTGGCCCCAATCCATAGCTGCCATTTTCATGGCGCACCACATAGTTCATGCGTTCCAGAGAATTCATCAGGCGATAAACTGTGGTTTTATGATATCCGGACGCCTGTGACAACGCTGTCAGCGTCAGGCTATCGTCGCCCGGACGGAAGCAGTCAAGCAGCGCAAGCGCCTTTTCCACCGCAATAACGCCTTCATTTCCCATGCATTCCTCCTGTTTTGAACGACACAGAGTGTACCTGAAATTTTGTGAGTCACCTCGTGTTTACGTCACAAACCCTGTTGTGGCTATGGCTAATCATGCATCGGCCTGGCTATAGTTGTTTTATATTGTACACATAGGTTTTACAGAGTAAAACAACAGGAGCAAGCATGACAAACCCAACCAACACCATGATTCAGCGCAACATCCAGCGAGTGACGGCAGAAGAAGTACAGCAGGCAGCGGAATATCAGGCCGCGATACTGGCGGATGTCGCCGGTCGCAGAGGCACGTTGCATGGCAGAATCAAACCACTGGCATCACACATGAAGGTGGCAGGCCCGGCCATTACGGTTGAAGTCCGCCCCGGCGACAATCTCGCGATCCATGCGGCGCTGGCCATTGCCCAACCAGGGGATGTCATCGTGGTGGACGGTAAAGGCGATCTCAGTTGTGCCTTGCTGGGGGAGATCATGGCGACGCAGGCTGAAGCGACGGGCATTGCAGGCATCATCATTGATGGCGCTGTGCGTGACGCCGACACGCTGAGCAAGCAAAATTATCCGGTCTTTGCCGCAGGCTTAAACCCGTGTGGTCCGACAAAACTCATTCCTGGCCGCGTCAATCATCCTGTTTCAGTGGCTGGCGCACAGATTGAGGCGGGTGACCTCATTGTCGGGGATGTCGATGGTGTGGTGGTGATTCCGCGTGCTGAAGTACAGGCCATCATCGCGCTCGCGAAGAAAAAACTGGAGGGGGAAACCCAGCGTCTTGCCGCTATTCGTACAGGTGATTTGCGCCCTTCATGGGTAGAGAAAGCGCTGCGCCAAGCCGGTATGTTGGGCGAGGGGGAGTCGCTGTGATGAATGCTGCTCCCGTTGTACTGATCACTGGCAGCGATCTGGCTGCAGAAGCGGTGGCCATGTTGCATGGCTACCACCTGGTTTTCGCGGGTAAGCAACCCACAGAAGCGCAACTGATCGCGCTTTGTCAGCAACACAATCCGGTAGCCATTCTGGTGCGTTACGGCAAAATTCCCGCAGCAGTGATGGACGCTGCACCTGCGCTGCGGGTGATCTCCAAGCATGGCAGTGGCATTGATGTTATCGACCAGCAGGCGGCAGCGGCCCGCAATATCCTTGTCTGCTCTGCTCCTGGGGCCAACGCCGCCGCCGTGGCGGAGCACACTTGGGCATTGATCCTGGCCTGCGCCAAATCAGTTATTGCCTTGGATGCGCGTATGCAAGCCGGGTTCTGGGACAAATCGACACATAAGTCAGTTGAACTGGAAGGCCGTACTTTAGGGTTAATTGGCCTCGGCGCGATTGGTAGCCGGGTAGCCCGTGCAGGTAACGCTTTTGGTATGCGAGTGCTGGCCTATGACCCCTATGCGCGAGAACTACCTCCAGCTTGTGAAGCGGTCGCTGACATGGAGAGTTTATTGGCGCAGGCAGATGTTGTATCACTGCACTGCCCACTTACCGCATCCAATCACGAGATGATCAATGCGGAAACCTTAGCCAAATTCAAACCCGGTGCCATTTTAGTCAACACCGCGCGAGGTGGGTTGATTAACGAAGCGGCGTTGGGAGAGGCCCTGACATCGGGCGCATTGCATGCTGCTGCACTCGACAGTTTTAGTGTTGAGCCTCTCGCGGCACCCCATCGTTGGCAGGGCATTCCTAATGTCATCCTTTCACCGCATATTGGGGGAGTCAGCGATGCCTCTTATATTCGGATGGGGACGGTTGCGGCGCAGAATATCTTGCAGGCAATGCAAGAGCATCCTTTGGAAGCGGGGGTGTCACCGTGATCACGTTGACACAACCCGTCATCCGAGAAGCTGAGCTTTTTACTCGGTTGCCTGACCGCTATCGGCATCCCGATCCGGCCAATGCCTGGTCTGCGGCGAATCGCGGTGGACAGGCCGTAGACTCTTTTCTTGAAGGACCCGTCTGGCACCCTTCAGGTTGTCTGTTTGTCACGGATATCCCCTATGGCCGCATCTTCCGTGTCGATATGAACGGTGAGTGGGAGTTGATCGTTCAGTACGCGGGTGAGCCTAACGGCATGAAATTGCTGGATGATGACACGCTGATTATCACCGATTACCAAAATGGCCTGATGAAACTGTCACTCTCTGACAGAAGCGTCACCCCTTGGCTGACACGGCGTAACTCTGAGAGTTTCAAAGGTGTTAACGATCTCACTTTTGATCGCTGTGGCAATCTCTATTTCACCGATCAAGGCCAAACCGGTTTGCATGACCCGACCGGCCGCGTCTATCGATTGGGCGTTGATGGGCGCCTCGATCTGTTGCTGGACAACTGTCCAAGTCCTAACGGCTTAGTGCTCTCTCCTGACGAAAGTGTGCTGTATGTGGCCATGACGCGCGGCAACTGTATTTGGCGCGTCCCGCTGCAAAAGGATGGTTCGGTCAGCAAAGTCGGCCAATTCTTCACTTCATATGGTCCGAGTGGCCCAGATGGGCTGGCCATCAACGCAGAAGGTGAGTTGCTGATTGCAAATCCGGGATTGGGTCGATTGTGGTTATTAAATGCTTTGGCGGAACCTATACAAATCATCACCAGTCCCGCAGGGCGTTCCACCACCAATGTCTGTTATGGCGGTCATCATCGACGCAAGCTGTTCATTACCGAGTCGGTGAGCGGTTCCATATTGACTTGCGAAATGACAATCCCCGGGAACGCGCTGTTCAGCTCACAACAACAATAACAGGTGCCGCAGAGCACTCTGGAGCCTCTTATGACCCTGCATACCTTACCGGACGCGGCACCGGCTACTATAGCTGCGCCCGAATCTAACACGCTCAACGCACAAGAGATGGACCAGAGCGAGCGCGCTGTCGCCAAAGCATTCCGCCGCATTCTGCCCTTTATTTTTATCTGTTATGTCATCAGCTATCTCGACAGAACCAATGTCAGCTTTGCGGCACTCGGAATGAACGCCGATCTCGGCATTACGGCTGAGCAGTTTGGTTTTGGCGCAGGGATGTTCTTCATTGGATATTTCCTGTTTGAAATTCCCAGTAATCTCATCATGCAGAAAACCGGCGCACGTATTTGGATTGCGCGCATCATGATCTCGTGGGGTGTGATCTCAATGGCCACGGCATTTGTTACGGGGCCGATGAGTTTTGCGGTAGCACGTTTCTGCCTTGGCATGGCTGAGGCTGGCTTTACACCGGGCATCTACCTGTTTTTTACCTATTGGTTCCCAGGCACATGGCGAGCAAAGATCACTGCTGCGTTTTTAGTGGGTATTCCGGTGGCGAACATTATTGGTGCTCCCATTTCGGGGGCGCTGATGCAACTCACCGGACATGAGCATATCCGCAACTGGCAGTGGCTGTTATTGATCGAGGGTGTGCCTGCCGTCATCCTCGGTATTGTCTGTTTGTTCTTTCTCGATGATAAACCGGCCAAGGCAAAGTGGCTGACTGCAGAAGAGAAGAGCGTGTTACAACGTCGGTTGGACGATGAGCAGCAGCGCATTGCCGCCAAGCATGGTGCGAGTATGCAACATGCGATGCGCAATCCTTTGTTGTGGCTACTGGCGATGATCAACTTTTGCGGCATTGTGGGATCAATTGGCGTTGGCTTGTGGATGCCGCAAATAATTAAACAGATGGGCGTCAGTCACACTGCCACGGGCTTTCTCACCGCACTGCCTTATATCTGTGGGGCATTGAGTATGCTGCTGTGGGCTAAGCGAGCCAATCAGTCGCCGCATCGAATTCGCTGGATAAGTGGTGCCTTGATCATTGCCGCATGCGCGCTTTCAGTCAGTGCGGTAGTGACTGAACCTGTACTGAAAATGCTGGCACTTTGTTTTACGGTAAGTGGGATTCTGGCGTTTCAAGCGTCATTTTGGGCGCTACCGTCGGGTTTTCTCACCGGGAATGCCGCCGCCGCTGGCTTGGCGGTGATTGTCTCTGTCGGTAATTTGGGCGGATTTTTTGGCCCGTCACTGATTGGCTATATTAAGCAAATGTCAGGTGGCTTTATGTGGGCACTTCTAGCCGTTTCAGCGGTGTTACTGATTGGCGCACTGGCTGTGTCACAGGTCAAAGACCCCTATAAGACTGAGTAATGCTGGAGTGCCGCGCCGAACGTTGGCGCGGCAGCCTTCACGATGAGCGCGTAGTACTGATATAACTCACCGGATTGCCATTGTCGTCAAACACCTCGTAACTGACCTTTTCATTGGGCTGAGCAGGTTGGCTGAGCGTAATGGATTGCGTGGTCAGCGGCGCGACCATCACATCGTTCACTTGGATCTTATTGGCGATTTGCAAGCGCAAGCTCATAAACCAGCGCGTGGGGTTTTCCACGCGGAGTTGATTACCCTTGACCACAAAGCGCAGTTTTTGTGCGTCATCGGGTTTGGGTGCGTTAAGCGTGGCAGGTCGAACAAAGACTTTAAGTCGAATACGCAGCGGCAGTACGATCTTCCGCTCCGCACTGCCGGTTTGCTGAGTCAGGGCAGGAATCTGATAAATATTCAGCCAGTAAAGACTTTCTCTGTCTTCCGGCAATGACTGACGGGTCGTCAGCACCAGACGAATGGAACGCTGTTCATCGGGCGACAACCTCATCATCGGTGGCATCGCGAACACCGGCGTTTTGCTGAGATCCGGTGATTGCATCAAGTCACCTTCATCACTCCAAATCTGCACTACCGTAGGGTTCTCCGGTCCATTTTTCACATTCAGCGTCTGGCTGGTTTGGTTGGCACTGAAAATGATGCGCGTGCGATCTACATTGACCACCGCCAAGGCGTTTCCGCTGAAACACTGGCTGGCTATCGCCAGCGCGCTACTGAAAACTAACCACAACTTGCAACTGCGCATTCACTGTTCCTGCTGTCACTGTTTGTCCACTTAAGGCTTCAAGGGAAGCCGTAAAATCACCGCTGTAAATATTGCTGGTGCCTGATGACACCAGCGAGGTCAGATCCGTGTAGGCATACCAGCCGCGCGTATTGCCGGTGCCGGTGCTGGCCAAATTAGGCAGCAGATTGATCGCGCTGCCATTACTGTCATAGATTTTGATACCCACACCGGAGGCGACGCCAATGCTGCCGTAGCGCGAATCCAGTAACCAGGTCAGACCGCCCCCGCTGGTGGTGAGTCCCAACTGGGTTGCCTGTAAGACGGCATTAGACTGGTTCACCAGCAATCCCATGGCCACGTTGGCGGAACTGCTGGTTGAGGTGCTGGTGCTGGCTTTGGCGCCCGTTTCACACTGCAAAGAGATAGAGAAGGGGGCTTGGCTGCTGCCACCGCCGGTAAGGGTGCCGACACTGATGGTGGGTAACAGCACCACCGACGGGTAGTTTTGTACCTCGCACAGTGCACCGCGCACGTAGGTGACATTGTTGTAGGTACTCCAGGCGGCGGGCCAGTTGCCGTAAAAGCCGTACCAATAGCTGGCGCTGTCCTGGCCCACCACCAAACTGTTGGTATCCAGACCGGGACCTTTAAAGGCGATATAGCCACGCGGCTGTGTCCAGGTATCCCTGTAGCGGTTGTCGCCGTTAGCGAAATAGCTGGTCGAACTGATCTTAAACATCTCATACAGCACGTTGCTAAACGCGCTGGCCGGAATATAAAGATACGTTCCATCGGAATACCAGCTATCAGCATTGAACTGACGTGCCTTCCAGTAACGACTGTAATATTCGCCCGTCGCGGTGTTGGTCATGCGAACGGCGACGTTCTTCGCGACATCATAATAAGCGCCGTCGACTTCACTACTGGCATACATCCCAGCATAAGCGCTGTCGCCGTTGGTGGCGTACATCTCGTACAAGCTGCTGGCATCAGCGACAGCGCAACGATAAAGGATCTGGTTTGGGCTATAGGCCACATTGCTGGCTGAAGTCAGAAATGATCCTACCGAACTGGCAATCAGCGAACCTGCGGGCTGAAAGGATGTGCCGCTGTTAATGCTGATCACCGAAGGCAAGCCCAGGTTGCCAGAGCAGGTATCGCATGCGCCGGTCCAGGAGGACGCCGAATAGCCCGCCGCAATCGCGGCGGCAGAGAGCGAGGCGCTGCTGGTGACTTTTATGCAGTTAGCCCACAACGTCAGAGGGAGCAGCAGCAGCGCAAAAAGCGTGTATTTAATGTTCACGGGGTTATGACTTCCTGCAAATACCATCGAGAAGGATCAGCGCCTGTTGCGTTTTTCCGGTTATTTGATAATCCACTAAGCAGTGGTTTGTGTTGCCGTCCCAACTTACTTTTAATGTGCCAGAGTCGTGCGGCACACGGGCATACAGTTGGCTGCCTTGGCCTACCACACCTATCACTGTACCGGCCGCATCTCGGACTTCTGCACCCATGGGGGGCGGCAAGCCCAGGTTAGTGTTTAATGAGATCAGCACCGCGTTACCGCGGAGGGTGGAGAAACTCACTTTGCTCACCGCACCGGCGTAAGGCACAACGCGCTGGCTTCCTCCGCTCAACTCGGCATCGGCGCGCATATTCAGGGTGTCGAGACTCACGGTGTTCTCGCGGTAGGGCGTCAGTGACGGCAGCAACCCATAGCCGTTGCTATCGATCACGGCACCTTGTCCATTCTGAACCACAGCGCCTTGGGCGCCTTCAGCATGAATCAGGGCGAAGGTTTCGCTGGTGTAGGGCCCTGCGGTCAATCCACCGCGATGCAGCAGTAACGTGCCAGACGTGCCTAAACCCACCTGGCGATAGTTATTCCCTTGGCCGTAGTTGGCGCGCACCGCGCCGAAGCGGGTGTTTTGTTGTAGGTTACCGCCAAATGAGCTGGCTTCTCCGCTGGCACCATTGCGGTAATGCTCGGTGCCGCCATACAGCGAATAAGAGAAATCACGCTGGTCGCCAGCCGAACCCGTGAGGGAAACCGTCGACGAACGGCTCTGTTTAGACTGGTTGTAGTTGTAAGCAACCGATGAGAAACCTGAGCCCCAGTTCAGCGGCAGTGAGATATTGAATGACACCGTGTTTTCGGTGTACTTCTGCTGACGGCTGCTGTCCTGGTCATCATTAACACTCAGATCGTATCGACTGGTGTTCCAGTAAGTACGCTGGCGCGCCACGTTAACGCCGTAACTGATGCCCCGCCAGCTGTTGGTATAGCCGAGTTGCAACTGCGTGATACGTGATTGGTTGTTGTAATAATCAGCGGTGCTGGCGCTCAGACTGACCAAACCATATTCATCCATTGATTGGCTCAAGGTGGCGGAGAGGCGGTTACGTTGGTTGAGCGAATCCGAGTAGTAGCGGATCCCTGCCTGTTGCTGGCGTCGCATACCCAACACATCTTCAAGATCGCGAAAGCCACGGGTGGAATAGCGATAAGCCGCTAACACGAGATTGGTGCCCGTTTCGAAGGTTTTGCTGTAGCTCAGCTCTGCGCGCCAGCCCGAGGTTCGTTGATCATTCTCGACTTTTGCCTGAGAGAAAGTGGTATTGACGCCTAACGCGCCCACGTCCGTTGCCCAGACGCCACCCAGCAACCACGCCTGATAATCTTCAGCCAATCGGGAGCCCGCGGTTGCCGTTAGGCTATTGCTGATGCCGTGCTGTAACACACCCTCAAAGAAGTGGTTATTGACCGCGTAATATTGACGTACCCGTCCTAAGGCCAGTGAGTAGTGCCAGTTGCCCGGTCGAACGGAGTCCGGCACGGACGCGTAGGGCACCGTGAAGATGGCGTTCTTGCCGTTGGCTTCGATCACCTCGACCTCAAAGTCACCCTGACTGCGGGTGTTGTAGAGATCGTCTATGACAAAGGGACCCGGTGGCACCACGGTTTCATACACCACGCGGTTGAGTTGTTTCACTACCACCCGTGCGTTCGAGGAGGCAATCCCGTGAATCTCTGGCGCATAGCCACGACGTCCTTGCGGCCGCATACGTTCATCGGAGGAGAGTTTGATGCCGTTGAAGGCTAAACTGCCGAAGAGCGAGCTTTCGGTATAACCATCGCCAAGGGCGACCTGACTATTGATCGCTTCTATCGGCCTCTGTACCCAGGTTCTCACCGTGTTGTAGCGATAGCTGCTGCCGCCCAGGCTGCTGCTGAGATAGCGTAGATTTCCCTGATGGCGCAGTTGCCAGTTAGCGAGGTTGGTGCCAGCAGTGATACCACTCCATAAGTACTGATAGCGATAGCCCGCCGCGCTGTTTTCCGTCCAGGTGTAGTTGGTGTTATGGCGCAAAAACACGCGGTCATGCCTTGATCCCACTGTTCAGGTGGGATGTATCCTCTGGGCGTGCGGTTGAGCGCAGACATTGGCAGCGTGATGTTTAAACGTAAAGCGGCGGAATCAAACTCCCAGTTGCCCTGTGGCGTCCAGGCTGCCAGTGGCGAACAGCGCGTTGAAGCCACGTTGTCGGTGCTATGTTTAATTTGCATCATGTTGACCAGCGCGAGCGGTAAACACGGCTCTGCTGGCTGACCCACGGCAGAGGGTAAAAAATTGAGCTTCACGCCAGAAGAGACCAACTGGTTATTTAAATAGACATCAACCAGATATTCTCCGGCAGGTAAATTTCCATGATTAAATTGTTCGATGTTTTGACCAAATGCCGATCCTTTAAACAGCGACGAATCAAAATAAAATTCATCGCTGTGTGCAGGTGAAGAAAAATAGAATGAAACAGTCAGGAAGAATAAGGGCAGTTTCAATTCACTGGGAGTGGATGGGGTAACTTTCACTTATTCTTGCTCCCTGGTCGTTAATGGCGTCGAGACGCACGGTGCCTACACCCTGTAAGCGCTGTTTATGATTGGGAAACCAACAGGTCTGCTGAGAGAATGGGGCTACCATCTCGGGTTCACAGCGGTAAGTTTTATTCGCTACCTGCAGGGTGGCGGCAACGAGTGAAGCAAACCACGGCTGCACATTCTCGATCTCGATTCCGCTCCCGTGGCGCTCATCGAACAGGCTACGGACTTTAATACCCTGCAGAATATTGCCGGGTTTTCCAATGACGGCCGGGCGATAGAACAGCTTGATGCGATTACGCAACATCACGGTCATCGCATTCTGCTTAGCTGCAGAAGCCTGTCCTGCCGGTGGGATTTGCAGCATGTTAAACCAGAACACGGATTCCTTATCCTGAGGCAGCGGACGCGATGAGCTAAACATGACGCGGGCAACTTGTCCTGCTTTAGGCTGAATACGAAATACCGGCGGTGTGATAATAAAAGGCACTCGGTTTATTTGCTGTGGTTTGGCATCAATATCCCCGTCATCAAACCAGGCCTGGATGATATAAGGAATGTTGTCGCCATTTTTAAATTGAATATCGATCGAGCTAGCCGCACCTGGATAAATAATTCGGCTCCCCAGCAGCGTCACGCTGGCCTGCGCTGAAGTCAGCACTGTACTCAGTAATAAACAAGACAAGGCCTTACGTAAAAACATACAAACAATCTCATGTCATTCCGTGTGGCCCCAAGGAAACGAGCCACACGGGTTCGTTATTACTGGTAGGTGACGGCGTATTGCAGTGAAGCCTCAACCGTACCGGCGGTGGCCACGCCGTTGGCGTAATATTGCGCGTTGTAGGTGGCTGAGGATTCCGTTTCACCTGCGGCCAGCGTCAAGTCACCGCTGCCGGTATAACCGCCGGTCAGGTTAATCACCGCGTCTTTGCTGTCCACCAATTGCACCTCAACGTTGGTCGCCGTACCGGAGTTGGCAAGGTTGCCATTGGCCGTCACGTTGTTCCCGACAAACACGGTTGAGATTTTTGTGGAGGCAGTAGTATCACCGGTGCAACCGGACAGTCCGACAGTGAAAGCCGTTTGTCCTGCTGTATCACCACTCGCCGCAAGATCGGCTTTGCTGACGGTTGGCATCAACACAACCGGGGATGCTGCATTGCCATTCACTGAGATCGAACAGGTCTCATCTGATACTTCACCCTGGAAGTTAATGGTGTTGTCCGACGCGGCGAACGCAGCAGTGGAGAACAGGGTGCTGGAGATCACCAGCGTTAATAGAGTTTTATGTGTTTGAGTCATCATCGTGTAATCCTTTTTACTTAGTGACCCGAGAGCAGCTGATTAAGGCTGGTACCGGTTTTTCTACGAATTGAATCTTTCATGTTGTAAATCTTTTTTATGTCATGGTTCATGGCTAACGAAATGGAAGAGAGTGAGTTGCCTTTGAGCGCTAAATCCAGAAAGGCTACCTCTTCACTGGAGAGCGCATTGACCCTCCGCTTTGCACCTCCTTTTAAACCATAATAAGTACTGTTGATGGTTCTCTTAATATCGACCAGCTGTTCCTCGCAATAAATAACAGAGTGGATTCCCTCTCTCTTCATCCAGTGCGCGGCTAATGCGGCTAAGGCACGATCGCAAATCAAAACGATGGTTAAGCCGGTCGATTTGAGATAATCAATCCAGTGCTTATTGGTTAAATAACGTATGTTGTAGATCGAAAAATCAACGAATATACAGCCGCGGCAAAAAACACTTTCATAGCGACCTGCTACCAATGACAATACGCCCCGGGTCAGATAGTGATTACTGTCTGGCCAGACTGCGATTTTTTGAATTGGGCATCGGTTAAGAATATCGTTGTTCCGATCTGTTAGCTGGCAGCCATATTTGCAACTGACACAGCGTATGTCCTCTTTGGTTGTGTTTCTCATAGCTAACTCATCCGCTCCATCAAGAGCTGCGGATATCCTGGCAGGATAGTTGTTTTTATTCAATGAGTTAAGAAAATGACGTTTTTTCTTTGCTCAGAATAGTCTTAAGTTCTACAGGTGAGAATAAAATGGAATTTCTTTGTCTTTTCTCAACTTGAAGCGCAGTTTTTCTCTGAATACCTCAAACGAGTTAGGATTTTTCTAAATTCACCAGGATTAATTTTTAAAATGGCGCACTAAGATCAATTTTTTTATAGCACTAATTGCTAAATGTTTCTGTGTTTTAGACTAATGGATATCATCTTCAAGCTAATAATATTTATTTCTCACTGTTATTGATAACGTGCTTATTAAACAAAATTGATAATGCTTCAGGATTATCATTCAGTATCTCTACAGCACTAAGGTTTAGATGATTCTCGATACAATTGCGGATTAAATTGGCGTCGTTAGGATTATTCTTACATTTACGTTATTGTTATTTTGATCCTAAAGTGTCCGGCAAAAAATGAGGTGATCTTTCTAATTTATTTTTAGGCGAATTTATATTGGTGGGATTAATCAAAGTTTTGAAAAGTGCTGATGAATAATTTTACTAAGCGATGATCTTTCACCAATTTATCATTCAGTGCCTATGCAGTTTGTTCATGTTTTAGGGTGATTTAATCCCACATGGCGCCGGAAAGCGCCGACAGGAAATGAGGAAAATGCGGGTTGGTTTAGGTTGGCTTTACACAAACACCTTTACAAGTCCGGCCAACGGCATTGCTCACTCATGGTTTGTGCCAACGCTGCCGCGGCATGTGACAACTGATGTTGTTTTAATCTTAATATCCCCACGCGTCGCTCAATCATCGGCGATACCAAGGGCACACAGACTGCGCCCAATTCACGCATCTGCTGGATACAGAGCGCAGGCACTGCGCTGGCCCCTAAACCGCTGGCCACCATTTTCCCTACGGTGACTAACTGATGGCTCTCATAAGCGACATCTAAGCGCCGCCCAGCCTGGGCCAACGACTGCTCCAGCAGCAGACGCACAGCAGAAGGGCGCTGTAGCGTAATAAAATCGAGATGCAGTAAATCACGCCAACTTAACTGCGACTTTTGCGCCAAAGGGCTCTCTGCAGGCACCACCGCCACAAAGCGATCACTCCCTAACGGGGTGAAATGCAATGCATCGGCCAGCTCAGGCTCGAACGCGACGCCCATCTCCACGCGACCTTCTTGCACCATCTCCAGCACCGTTTCATTGATCACATCATGCACAGCGATATTGACCCCGGGGTAGCGCTGGCGGAAGGCTTTCAACACCGCGGGCAACAGGTTACCGGCGAAAGAGGGCATGGCTGCAATTGAAACCTTGCCCAATTGCAGTGTGAAACGCAGATGCATGGCCTCTTCGGCATTTTCCCAGTCGGCCAGTAGCCGCCGTGCCAGGGGGAAAAAGATCTCGCCTTCTGGCGTGAGTGAGACATGCCGAGTGGTTCGCATCAATAGTGAGCCGCCCAGCGCTTCTTCTAATCCGCGTATCGCCAGACTCAATGCAGGCTGCGAGATCGCCAGTCGCTCGCTGGCTTGGGCAAAATTCAAAGTGTGAGCAACCGCTAAAAATGCGCGTAACTGCTTGATAGTCATTTTCATTTTTTAATTTGTTAACTTTATGTAAAACAACGATTAATCATTCATTAATAAAAAAAGTAAATGAAAGGCGCAGAAAAACAAAATTAACAAATCATTTTTGTGACGCGAGGATGGCTTATCCGGTGAATTGAGGAGAAGCACGGCAATGGCAGGTTTAGATAAACGCGTCACCAGTTACCCGCAGGCGCTGGCTGGTTTAGAAGACAACATGACCGTGCTGGCAGGGGGGTTTGGCCTGTGCGGCATCCCGGAAAATTTGATCGCCCAGATTCGGCAACAAGGGACCAAAGGGCTGAAGGTGGTCTCCAACAATTGCGGCGTGGATGGGTTTGGCTTGGGTTTGCTGCTGGAGAATCAGCAAATCAAAACCATGATCGCCTCCTACGTCGGTGAGAACGCCCTGTTCGAGCAACAGATGCTGAGTGGAGAGCTGGAGGTGATTCTGACGCCACAAGGCACGCTGGCAGAAAAAGTGCGTGCGGGCGGTGCAGGTATTCCGGCATTTTACACCGCGACGGGGTATGGCACGCCCGTGGCAGAGGGTAAGGAAGTCAGGGTATTCGATGGGCGTCATTACATTCTGGAGCAGGCCATTCGCGGTGACTTTGCCATCGTCAAAGGCTGGAAGGCCGATTGGTACGGCAATGTGATTTATCGCCACACGGCACAAAACTTTAACCCGCTGATGGCGATGGCCGCACGCGTCACCGTGGTGGAAGTGGAGGAGATCGTGGCACCCGGTGAGCTGGACCCCGCAGCGATTCATACGCCGGGTATCTATGTTGACCGCTTAATTCAGGGCAGTTTCGAGAAACGCATTGAACAACGCACCTTAAGAGCGGGAGGCGCGCATGTTGACGCGTGAACAGATGGCACAGCGCGTGGCGCAAGAGCTGCGTGACGGTGATTACGTCAACCTTGGCATTGGCATGCCGACTCTGGTCGCCAATTACGTTCCGTCCGGCATGGACGTGATGATGCAGTCAGAAAACGGGCTGCTCGGCATGGGGGCTTTTCCGACCGAAGCGGAGTTGGACGCTGACATGATCAACGCGGGCAAGCAGACGGTGACGGCAAGAAAAGGCGCGGCGATTTTCGACTCTGCCCAATCTTTCGCCATGATTCGCGGTGGTCACGTCGATCTCACGGTGCTGGGCGCGCTGGAGGTGGATACCCAAGGCAACATCGCCTCGTGGATGATCCCCGGCAAGATGGTCAAAGGGATGGGCGGCGCAATGGATCTGGTAGCGGGTGCCGAGAACATCATCGTGATGATGACGCACGCCTCCAAGCAGGGTGTATCGAAACTGCTAACAAGATGTACCTTGCCACTCACGGGCGCAGGTTGTATTCGCCGTGTGATCACCGAACTCGCCTGGCTGGAAATTGAGGATGACACCTTTGTCCTGCGTGAATACGCGCCCGGTGTCAGCATCGAGGATATTCGTGCCAAGACCGCCGGAGCGTTACGCGTGGCAGATGATGTGCGCGAAATGGTGTTGACCCCGCAAGTTCAGGAGGCGCCATGAACGAATGCGTGATTGTTGCCGCGACCCGAACGCCGATTGGGCGCTTTCATGGTGCGCTGGCTTCTCTGTCAGCTGTTGAGTTAGGTCAACGCGTGATTGCCGCGCTGCTAGCGCAGACCCAAGTCGATCCCGCTCAGGTTGATGAAGTGATCATGGGGCAAGTCTTGACCGCAGGGTGTGGGCAGAATCCGGCTCGTCAGGCCGCGGTGGCCGCCGGTGTGCCTTATAGCGTTCCAGCCAGCACGCTGAATATGGTGTGTGGTTCGGGACTTAAAGCGGTGATTCAGGCTGCGCAGGCGATTCAGAGCGGTGCGGCTGAAATCGTCATTGCCGGTGGTCAAGAGAGTATGAGTCAGTCGCCCTATTTGCTGCCTGACGCGCGCGGTGGCTGCCGTCTCGGACATAGCCAGCTGGTTGACAGTGTGATTCACGATGGGCTGTGGGATGCCTTTAACGATTACCACATGGGGATAACCGCAGAGAATCTTGCCGACCAATATCAGATTACCCGTGCAGAGCAGGACGCGTTTGCGTTGTTATCGCAACAGAAGGCAGTAACAGCGCAACAGCAGGGATGTTTCGGTGCAGAGATTACCGCGATCGAGGTGCCTCAGGCGAAAGGGGACCCGGTACTGATAAGCGAGGATGAGCAGCCACGTGCGGATAGCTCAGCAGAGCGGTTGGCACGTTTGCATCCTGCGTTCAAAAAGGACGGTAGCGTGACCGCAGGCAATGCGTCCAGTCTCAACGATGGCGCGGCAGCGGTGATGTTGATGTCAGCACAGCGTGCAGCAACCTTAGGGTTGCCGGTGCTGGCACGTCTGACGGGGTGCGGCATTGCAGGCGTCGATCCTGCCGTGATGGGGATTGGTCCGGTGGCCGCCACACAAAAAGCACTTAAACAAGCAGGTTGGACGCTGGAGCAGTTAGATCTGATTGAGGCCAATGAAGCCTTTGCGGCACAGGCGCTGGCGGTGGGTAAAGCACTGAACTGGCTGCCAGAGCGCGTCAACGTCAATGGTGGAGCGATTGCCCTCGGCCATCCGATTGGCGCATCCGGTTGCCGCATTCTTGTCACGTTGCTGCATGCGCTAGAGCAACGCCAGCAGCAGCGCGGTTTGGCCACGCTGTGCGTCGGCGGCGGAATGGGCGTGGCTGTGACGATTGAGCGTCCCTAAAACTAGGGCCGCAAATGGCGTAAGGCTTGTCACTTAAGTGCGTTTCGGGCGCCATGAATGGCGCCCCTACGTTGTTCGATGCGGTTTTCGGGCGCCATGAATGGCGCCCCTACGTTGTTCGATGCGGTTTTCGGTCGCCATGAATGGCGCCCCTACGTTGTTCGATGCGGTTTTCGGTCGCCATGAATGGCG
>NZ_MLFR01000024.1 GCF_002095475.1 Pantoea rwandensis | reverse complement strand
CAACCGGAGCACCGGGCCGTACAATCTTTGCCGATATTGGCAGAGGTGCAGACAGCGGAACAGGCTGTGCTCTGTCTGCAACTGGAGCAGCGGCTGCGTAAAGATGACCTGTTTCTCGACAGCAACCTGACCTTAAATCTCCTGGCGCGCAAGGCGGGAACCCCTGCACGCCATATTTCACGCGCCATCAACGCCACCTATTACTGCAACGTGTCGCAGTGGATCAATGGCTTTCGCATCCGTCATGCGCAGCAGCTTCTTAGCAGCAGTTCGCTCTCAGTGACCGAGGTGATGCTGGCTTCTGGTTTCACCACTAAATCGAATTTTAATCGCGAGTTTCTGCGTATCAGTGGACTGACGCCGAGCGCGTTTCGCCAGCAGGCAAATTTAGCGAAGCCGCCAGAAATACCGTAACGCGCGCAATAATCTCCTGATGAATCGCCTCCCGGCTCCGGCTGCCTTGATCGCTACAGACGATGCCATCGCCAGGCGAATACTTATCGATTAATGCAGCAGCAGCGGGTTTGCAGCGCTGCATAAAACTAAAGTGCGTAGCGCCAATGATGGGCGAAAAGTGCACCCAGCGTGGCGGGATATGCTGTGCCAGGTAACCGGACTCCAGCGAAGCCGGTAACTCAACGCTGTCTTGTTCCGCTGACAGCACCAGCACCGGTACATTGATATTGGTCAGACTGGTAGGCGTAAAACCACGAGCCAAACCCAGGTCAAGCGACACCGCAGCCTTTATACGCGAGTTGATGCGTGGCGCATCCAGCAACGCTTGATGGGGGGTGCTGTTAATTCCCAGAGTTTCTATCAACTTGCAGTCGGCAAAAAGGGGATGGTGCTGGCAATCGTCGATAAATAAGGAGGATGAGAACTGGGCTCCCACCAACTCCATTACCGTCCACCCCCCCAGTGAATGTCCAATGGCCGCAATGCGCTTGCTATCCACTTTCCCTGCCCATTCGGCATTTACCAGTAACGCATCCAGTAACTGGTTGATGTCCTGCGGGCGCAGCCATAACTGTTTTGCTGCGCTCGGATCACGGTTTTGCGTGGTGGTGCCTGGGTGATCCGGTGCGGCAACGATATAACCCTGTTTCACTAATGCCACCGCCAGCCAGTTAAGGTTACGCCAACTGCCGCCATAACCATGGGATAGCAGGATTAGGGGGTGGGCTTCAGGTTGAGGAACGGCATCTCGGCGTACGGATTCCCCGTAAAATGCCGCATTTTCTCCCGCTGTTTCGGGTTGGCCAGTCGAGTAGCTGGGGTACCAAATCGTGACGTTCAGCGGTCGAGTGCTTTGGCTATGCAGGGTGAGTTGGCGAAAGCCAGTGTCGGCTTGAACGTGACAAGAAAGAAGAATAAGCAATAGCGTACAAACGTAATATCGAAACATTCGGGTCAATCTCCATGAGTAAAAATCATGAAGATAAATAGCGAAAACAGAGGATTAGCGCGTCCTGAATCACGATCCAGTACCTGATTTTTGCCTAAGCGTTGCGGGGCATGCAAAAAGAAAGGGCAGCTTACGCTGCCCTTGGCTCATACCCAGCCGACACTAGCCGGTATGCAATGAGGGAACATTCACTTAGAACTGATAAACCAGACCCACTGCAGTGATGTCGTCAGTATTCAGACCCAGCGGGTTGTTATCTTTCAACAAGGTGATGCGGTATTCAGCATACGCAGACATGTTTTTGTTGAAGTAATAGGTTGCACCCACTGAGGCGTATTTGATGATGTCTGCATCACCAATGCCTTCAATGTCTTTGCCTTTAGAAGAAACGTAAGCCACAGATGGACGCAGACCATTCAGGAACTGGTACTGGGCAACCGCTTCAAAGTTGACGGCTTTGTTGGCAAAACCACCGGTGATTGGGGTCGCGTTATAAGTCTGGCCGTAAATCGTCGCCAGATAGATCTGGTTGGCGTCATATTTCAGACCCGTGGCCCAATGCTGGGCTTTATCACCATCACCACGTGCGGCTTGGTTCTGAGTGGTGGTGCGATCCAGGCTGGCATAAGCACCAACAACACTCAGGCCAAAGTCGAAGTCATAAGAGGTGGACAAGGCAAAGCCATCGCCATTTGAGCGACGTACCGCGATAGTGGAGTCTGTACGGTCGTTTTTGCCTTCATACTGCGCCGCAAAATTCCAGCCCTTCACCAGACCGAAGAAATCTTTGTTACGCCAGGTCAGCACGCCAGTTGAGCGGCCTGACAGGAAGGCGTCGGTGTAACCTGAGTCACCACCAAAGTAAGGCAGCATATCGGTGTAACCCAATACGTCGTAAACCAGACCATAGTTACGACCGTAATCAATTGAACCGAACTGAGCGATTTTCATACCCGCAAAACCAAGGCGGGTTTTGTTACCTGAGTTTGCATCGCTGCCTTCAGAGTTGCTCAGGCTGTACTGATATTGCCACTGACCATAGCCGGTCAGTTGGTCATTAATTTTGGTTTCGCCTTTAAAACCCAGACGGGTGTAAGACGCGACTTCGCCGTTTTGGCTGTCGTTATCAGAGAACAGGTGTGAAACGTTAATTTTGCCTGTCAGATCCAGCTTGTTGCCATCTTTATTATAGATTTCGGCGGCCTGAGCCGAAGAAAGTCCCAGCAGTAAAGGCATCACTGCTGCCAGTAACGAGCGCTTCATCATTTATAATTTACCCTGTGATATTTTTTAATTGTATCCCCGTATTCGGGGTGAAAAGAAAATGACACAAAAAGTTCAAGATCAGAAGTGCAATATATGTAACTAAATATTTCAAGTTGGCTTTTTGTGTGATTTTTAATCTTAACTTCCATTATATGGAATTCTATATTGAATAAACTTATCTCATTTAAAGGATTTAAAATGGTTGGTTTAATATGTATTTATATGATTTTATTGAGTATTTTAGAAGTAAAAAACGAGACGGGAAGGCTTTTTCATAATGAGTTATATAGCACAAGCCTATGTATTATTGTTCAATAACAAATATAGAAATCCACCTAATGATTAGCGTGGTAATTATCAAGTTTACACATGATGTATCTGTTTATTTCTGATTTGATAATAACCTTAGTCATTAAAAGTTATTTAGGTTTCGTTTAATAAACTTTCGATTAAAAAACATCCGTTATTATGGTCAGTTGTTAATAAAGATCACATTTATCGCCTTTTTAACTTGCCTCTCTTCTCCACAATCTCTGCGTCACACTGCACCATGGGTGCACAAATCGCCCTAAAACAGGGCGTTAAGCGCGTCATTTTGGCGAAATATTTCATGCGCGATCACAAAAGCATGATTTCATTTTGTGAATGCATAAATCTGCTAATGAAATGACTGCTATTCAACTCCCATCGGAATGATATTCACTTTTTATGCACATAATGTGAATGACACCTCTTCGTAACTCATTGATATTTCGTCTACCTGATCAGTTTATGCATTTATTTCGCTAGCTGGCACGCTTACTGCACTCTACAGTAGAGCTGCAACACAACAGTTATTAACAATTTTAAAACAAATGCTTCACTTGAGGTGAAGTAGGAGAAATGGCCATGTCACTGCAAGTTTCACGTCACGATTTTGATCAATGGATGATGCCGGTTTATGCCCCTGCGGCTTTTGTTCCGGTGCGTGCTGAGGGTTCGACGCTCTGGGATCAACAGGGTAAGGATTACATCGACTTTGCAGGTGGCATTGCCGTGAACGCATTGGGACATGCGCATCCGGCTTTACAACAAGCTTTGACAGAACAAGCCGGGAAACTGTGGCATACCGGTAACGGTTACACCAATGAGCCAATTCTGCGTCTGGCGAAACAGTTAATTGATGCGACGTTTGCCGACCGCGTGTTCTTCTGTAATTCCGGTGCTGAAGCGAACGAAGCGGCGTTGAAGCTGGCGCGCAAAGTGGCGCATGATCGATTCGGTGCGGAAAAAAATGGCATCGTGGCTTTTAACAACGCTTTCCATGGTCGTACGCTGTTTACCGTTTCTGCGGGGGGACAGCCCGCTTACTCACGTGATTTCGCACCGCTTCCTCCTGCCATTCAGCATGCCAACTTCAACGACCTGGCATCTGCCGCTGCACTGATTAATGACCAAACCTGTGCCGTGATTGTTGAACCGATTCAGGGCGAGGGTGGGGTGTTGCCTGCCGATCCTGCCTTCCTGCGTGGCCTGCGCGAGTTATGCGATAAACATCACGCCACGCTGATCTTTGATGAAGTGCAAAGTGGCGTTGGGCGGACGGGATCGCTGTACGCCTACATGCACTATGGCGTGACGCCCGATGTCCTGACCACCGCCAAAGCGTTGGGTGGTGGCTTCCCGATTGGTGCCATGTTAACGCGTGAAGACCTGGCGTTAGTGATGGGCGTGGGGACGCATGGCACCACTTATGGCGGCAACCCACTGGCCGGTGCCGTAGCGGGTAAAGTCATGGAGCTTGTCAATCAGCCGGACTTTATGGCAGGCGTAGCGGAGCGTCATCAATGGTTTGTTGCGGCGCTGCAGGAACTCAATCAACGCCTGCCTATCTTCAAAGAAATACGGGGTCTCGGTCTGCTCATTGGCGCCGTGCTGAATGAAGATTTTGCCGGTAAGGCCAAACAGTTCAATTTGGCTGCTGCGGAAGAGGGTGTCATGGTCCTGATCGCCGGGGCTAACGTGGTGCGTTTCGCACCTGCATTAAATATCAGTGAACACGAAGTTAAAGAGGGACTGGCCCGCTTTGAACGTGCCTGCGCCCGTGTACTATCAGGAGCTGCATCATGATGGTGATTCGCCCCGTCGAACGTGACGACCTTGCGCAGTTGCTGTCGCTGGCGGGCAAAACCGGGGGTGGCTTAACGTCGTTGCCCGCCGATAGCGATACACTGAAAGCGCGTATTGAGCGATCGCTGCTCACCTGGCAGGGGACATTGTCACGCGCTGAACAAGGTTATGTGTTTGTACTGGCTGACAGCGAAGACAATCGTGCTGTCGGCATCTGTGCCATTGAAGTCGCCGTAGGCCTACAGGACCCCTGGTACAATTTTCGCGTTGGCACCCAAGTGCATGCGTCAAAAGAATTAAATGTCTACGCCAGTTTGCCGACGCTTTCTCTGAGTAACGACCACACCGGGAGCAGTGAACTATGTACACTGTTTCTCGATCCTGACTATCGCGACGGCAAGAATGGCCATTTGTTGTCGAAATCACGCTTTCTGTTTATGGCGAACTTCCGCGACCGCTTTATGAAGCATGTGGTGGCGGAGATGCGCGGGGTGAGCGACGACGACGGCCATTCTCCCTTCTGGGACAGTGTGGGCAGCCGCTTCTTCTCGATGGAGTTTCGTGAAGCGGACTTCCTCAGCGGGACAGGCCAAAAAGCCTTTATTGCCGAATTGATGCCCAAGCATCCGCTGTATATCCATTATCTCTCCGATGCTGCACAAAAAGTGATTGGAGAAGTGCATCCAAAAACCGCGCCCGCTCGTGCGGTGCTGGAAGCTGAAGGCTTTCGCTATCTCAACTACATCGACATATTTGATGGTGGCCCGACCCTCGAGTGTGAAATCGACCGTATTCGTGCTATCCGCAAAAGCCAAATGCTGAAGGCAGAAGCGGGTGAGGTGGATGAAAACTGGCCGCTATGTTTGGTGGCAAACGGTGACTATCAGAATTTCCGCGTTGCGCTACTGCCGGTCGATATCGCCTCAGGCAGGGTGCGAATGAACGAGGAGCAGCGCGTGGCATTGCGCTGCGAATTTGGCGATGCACTGCGCGTGGCGACGCTGTGCCGTGAGGAGAAAAAAGCATGACGCACTTTATTAATGGCCAGTGGGTGACGGGCGGCGCGGAAGCCTTTACCAAACACAACCCTGTCAGCGGCGAAACGCTGTGGCAGGGCAAGGCGGCAAGCAGTGCTCAGGTGAGCGCGGCGATTGATGCCGCGCGCGCCGCCTTTCCCGCGTGGGCGCGCAGACCTGTTGCTGAGCGTCAGGCGCTGGTGGAAACATTTGCTCAACGGCTCGACGACAATAAAGTTGCCCTGGCAGAAACCATCGCCCGCGAAACCGGCAAACCACGCTGGGAAACGCTGACGGAAGTCCAGGCGATGATTAATAAGATTGCTATCTCAGTGAAGGCCTATCATTCGCGTACCGGCGAGCAGTCTGAAGGTGAGAGTTCTCTGCGTCACCGTCCTCATGGTGTGCTGGCCGTGTTTGGTCCTTATAACTTCCCCGGACATTTGCCGAATGGTCATATTGTTCCTGCTTTATTAGCGGGTAACTGCGTGGTGTTTAAACCCAGCGAGCTGACGCCGATGACAGCGGAAAAAACCGTGGCGTTATGGGAGCAGGCGGGTTTACCTGCGGGGGTGCTGGGATTAGTGCAGGGTGGACGTGAAACAGGTCAGGCATTGGCGCACGAACCACAAATTGATGGATTACTGTTTACGGGTAGCGCCGCGACGGGCTATCACCTACATCGCCAGTTTGCCGGACAGCCCGAGAAAATGTTGGCGCTGGAGATGGGCGGCAACAACGCTCTAATTGTTGAAGACCCTTCTGATCTTGATGGCGCGGTGCACATTGCCATTCAGTCCGCCTTTATTACGGCAGGACAACGCTGCACTTGTGCGCGTCGTTTACTGGTCAAACGCGGTGCCAAGGGGGATGCTTTTCTGCAGCGTCTTGTCGCCGTCAGCGCACGCCTGCAGCCCGGTGCGTGGAATGCCGAGCCGCAACCTTTTATGGGCAGTGTGATTTCCCCGACTGCAGCTGGACACATTTTCGCTGCCTGGCAACAGCGTATCGAATTGGGCGGTAAAGTGCTGCTGGGTATGCATTGGCCCGATCGTGACAGCGCCATCATTACACCGGGCATCATTGAGATGACGGATGTGGCCAATCTGCCGGATGAAGAGGTGTTTGGCCCCATGCTGCAAGTGATCCGTTACGACGACTATCAGCAGGCAATTGAGATCGCGAATAACACACGCTATGGGCTGTCATGTGGTCTTATCTCGCCACAGCGCGACCAGTTTGATCAGCTGTTGCTGGAAGCACGCGCGGGTATTGTGAACTGGAACAAACCGTTAACCGGTGCCGCCAGCTCCGCCCCGTTTGGTGGTGTCGGGGCCTCAGGCAACCATCGCGCCAGTGCCTGGTATGCAGCAGATTATTGCGCGTGGCCTATGGCCTCGCTGGAAAGTCCAAGCCTTGCCTTACCCGGTACGTTATCGCCGGGCCTCGACTTTTCCGCTGAGGAGTCACTGTCATGAAAGCGTTTGAAGCCAATTTTGATGGATTTGTCGGCCTGACACACCACTATGCAGGTTTGTCATTTGGTAACGAGGCCTCAACACGCAACCAGCTACAACCCTCCAATCCGCGCCTGGCGGCGAAACAAGGCCTGCTTAAGATGAAAGCGCTGGCAGATATGGGGTATGTCCAGGGGGTGATTCCGCCGCATGAGCGACCCAATATCCCTTTGCTGCGCCAACTCGGTTACAGCGGTACTGATGAGCAGGTGTTGGCTCGCGCCGCGCAGCAGTCTCCGCAGCTGCTTTCCGCCGCCAGTTCTGCCTCGGCAATGTGGGTGGCCAATGCGGCGACGGTTTCACCTTCTGCCGATAGTGCAGATGGGCGTGTGCATTTCACCGTCGCGAACCTTAACAACAAGTTTCATCGCGCGATTGAAGCGCCTGAAACGGCCGATCTGCTGCGGGCGATCTTCCGTGATCCTCAGCACTTTAGTGTGCATGACGCGCTGCCTCAGGTCGGCTTGTTTGGCGATGAGGGGGCCGCAAATCATAATCGCTTCGGGGCGGACTATGGTGATGCCGGGGTCCAGCTATTTATCTATGGCCGTGATGGTCAACAGCAAGGGGCAGCACCTGCACGTTATCCGGCGCGCCAGACACGAGAAGCCAGTGATGCTGTCGCTCGTCTGCATCAGCTAGAGAGCAGTCGTACCCTGTTTGCGCAGCAAAATCCGGCGGTGATCGATCAGGGCGTATTCCATAATGACGTGATTGCGGTCAGTAACCAGCAGGTGTTTTTCTGTCATGAGGAGGCGTTCGTCGACCAGCCGCAGCTACTGCAACAGCTGGCTGAACGCGTGCCGGGCTTCCAACCGATTGTGGTGCCGCGCGATAAAGTCTCTGTCACTGATGCGGTGAATACCTACCTGTTTAACAGCCAACTGTTGCGCCATCCTGATGGCGGTATGCTGCTGGTATTGCCAGAAGAGTCGCGCCAACACGCGGGTGTCTGGCGCTATCTTACCGAACTGGTGGAAAGCGGCGGGCCGATTCGCGAGCTGAAGGTGTTCGACCTGCGTGAGAGCATGTATAACGGCGGCGGACCCGCATGTCTGCGCCTGCGCGTGGTGTTGACCGAAGCAGAGCGGCAGGCGATCAATCCTGCGGTGTTGATGAACGATCGCCTGTTTACAACATTAAACAGTTGGGTCGATCGCCACTATCGTGACCGTTTAACCCAAGCTGATTTGGCCGATCCACAACTGCTGCGTGAAGGGCGCACCGCACTGGATGAACTGACACAGCTGCTAGACTTAGGCAGTGTCTACGCTTTTCAGCGTTAATACCAAAGGCGAGTAATAGGCTCGCTTTTGGGTTTGAAAGGAGAAATCATGCAGGATTTTTTACAACAAACCCTATCGGGACTCCCGCCGCAACAACGTGAAGGCCGCAATGCGCATTTGAGCTGGCAATGGCTCGATGAGGGTATTCTATCCCTTACGCCCCATCATCCCACGCAGCAGGCTTTGGTGCTTTCTGCCGGTATACACGGTAATGAGACCGCGCCGGTGGAGCTCCTTAACCTGCTACTTATGCCGCTTCTGCAAGGTGACCAGCCGCTTGCCGTTCGTTTGCTGGTGTTGTTGGGTAACCCCGCTGCGCTGCGCAGTGGTCAACGTTATCAACAATATGATATCAATCGCCTGTTTGGTGGGCGCTGGCAGAAGGTCTCAGAACTCCCTGAAGCTCAGCGCACGCTGCAACTGGAACAGGCACTAGAGAATTTCTGGCGCACCTGTCGTGACCATGAAGTGCGCTGGCATCTGGATTTGCATACGGCCATTCGCGGTTCTTACCACGCGCGATTTGGTGTGATGCCGCTTAATCCGCAGCCGTGGCCGGAAGAGTTCCTCCATTGGCTGGCGGCAGCAGAATTGGAAGCCTTAGTGTTTCATCGTTCGCCTGGCGGAACCTTCACGCACTACAGTTGTGAGCACCATGACGCAGCCAGCTGCACGTTGGAATTGGGTAAAGCGTTACCCTTTGGTGAGAATGATCTTAGCCAATTTAGTGCGATACAACGTGCGTTAGCGGCCTTGCTTTACGGTGATGCGCTTCCCGAGGTGCATGAAAAACCACGGCACTATCGAGTGGCTCAGCAGATCACCCGCCATGGGGATGACTTCGTATTACATATGGGGCCAGAAACCCTGAACTTTACCGCTTTTCCGCAGGGGACTTTGTTAGCTGAGGAGGGAGAGACACGCTATTTCGTGCAACAGGCGCGCGAGTATGTGCTGTTTCCCAACCCTAACGTCGCGCCAGGATTACGCGCGGGATTGATGCTCGTCGAAGAGAACGAGCAGACGCAGGCTCTGACGCTCTAATCCATTCCTCATCTTGTCGCCGCCGTCTTACTCGTCAAACTTTTGTAGGGCGCGGCCGCCCGCTGCGGATGGCGGGCGTATTTCTGTACGAAATTGTAGCGGCAAGTCCGGTGTGATAAGTGACCGCTATACTCAACAGCGGATTCAGGCGATTGCCCTCCTTTACGACGCATATTTCCCTTCCTGAAAACCGACAATACCGTTACACTCCTCCTTAATTCCTGCGTATTTCCCCTTGATTGTCATACTCTTTTGCAATTCCTCACGCATTTCTTCGCTTTCTCTCCATGATTGCCTGATCTTTGTCTTTTATGCTTTCAGGGCTTTACTCAGCCTCTGAGTAGTTGACGTTTGGCGTCGTATGCTTGTTTCCGAAGACGCGACACACCTTGTCGTCATGAAACTGAATAGTAAGGACAATAATTATGCGTAAACTCACTTCCCTGTTCCTGGCTACCACAATGGCTCTTGGTGCTGCCAATATCGTCCACGCTGCGGCGGACAATCTGACACCACCGCCAGCAGGTAGCGAAAAACCGATGCACAAGCCGCCAATGCGCCATCACGGTATGGAGATGATGTTTAAAGGGCTTAATCTGACGGATGCGCAGAAAGCCCAGATCAAAACCATCATGCGTGACAGTCATAAAGATATGAAACGTCCGTCGCTGGAAGAGCGCCGCGCGAACCACAGCATTATTGCTTCTGACACCTTCGACCAGGCGAAAGCTGAAGCGCAGGCGGCGAAAATGACCGCTGACGCTAAAGATCGTGCGGTGAAAATGATGGAAACGCAGAACAAAATTTACAACGTGTTGACGCCTGAACAGAAAAAACAGTACAACGCGAATTTTGAGAAACGTCTGACAGAGAAACGCCCGCACGACGGTAAAATGCCGCCACCGCCGGCTGATGGTGAATAAGCCGTTTAGCTAACCGGTTTGAGACCGCCGACGTTGTCCACTGCATCTGTTGCTCTGGGCAGCGTCGGCGGTTTTGTTTATAACTCTATGAGCGGGAAGACGCCGGACAGCAGTGGACGACAGAGGATTTTATAACCGTCGTGGTCAAACCCGCTACTTGCACGTTGCAGCTGTCTCGCTTCTGCCTCTGTTGCAACTGAACCCAGCCAGAACCAGTGGTCAATCACATGGATCTGAGTCATCTCTGCACCCACCTCCAGCATGCCCACCGGGCCTTGCCACGGCCAGCACACCACGCGCATTTGTTCCAGTGCGTCACGCAAACGTTGCTGGTGATGTTCTATCGATTCTTTGCCGCAGCAGGCGCCAGCACAACGCTTCAACGCGGCACGAAAACAGCCTCGTCCCGGGCTTAAACGCTCCAGTCCCAACAATCCATGGCATAGTCGCTGTTCATCGGCGATGGTTTTCAATTTTTCCAGGGCGGCAAAGCGGCTGCGAAATAAGCCATAAAGATTAGGGGAGCAAGAGAAGTCGAGATCCTTGGCATAGACCACTTGAGGTGCGCCATCACCTAATTGCAGTGAGCAGAGCTGGCGGTATTTGCGCAGGCGTTTATTGAACAGCGGCTGTTGCGTTTTGATCATCTGCGCTTCCAGCAGTTGTGCGCCCAAATCGCCTGCTGTGGGAATCCAGGTGACCCGGCGCGCCTGCCGCAACATACTGGCTTCTTCAGGCGTGCGGAAATGCGACATCACCCGACTGCGCAGGTTGACGCTTTTTCCGATATACAAGGGCAGGTTTTCGCTTTCACCGTGGAAGGTGTAAACGCCAGGCTGATTAGGTAAGCCCTCCAGCCATTGACGAAGATGCTCGGGATATTGATAAATCGCTGCCGCATCAAACTCGAGGCGGTGACTGGCTGCACGTCTGACCAAAACTCACTCCAATTACTGGTTGTCTGTCCAGTATATCAGTGCGCTGCTTTTCTCGCCAGTCAGTGACCGTGGAGGAGGCGTTTCCCATTGGTTAACGGGAAACGCGGAATGACTATTTTTTCCAGAAATCATCGAACACCGTGATCGGTGGGCGACGCTTGTGTTCGGTTTTCAGATACCAACCTTCGATGGTCTTCGCTGCTGCTGCATCAATAGATTTGCCTTCCAGGTAAGCATCAATCTGCTGATAAGTGACGCCTAAGGCCACTTCATCTTGCAAGCCTGGGCGGTCATCCTCTAAATCAGCCGTTGGGTGTTTCAAGTAAAGATGCTCTGGGCAACCCAAGGTTTTGAGCAACTGCTTACCTTGGCCTTTGTGCAGGCGGAAGATAGGGTTAATGTCACTGCCACCGTCACCATATTTGGTGAAGAAGCCGGTAATGGCTTCTGCCGCGTGGTCTGTGCCTACGACAACACCTTTTGTCATCCCTGCAATGCTGTACTGTGCTTTCATGCGTTCACGGGCTTTCTCATTGCCGCGCACAAAATCAGAAACCACAATACCGGCCTCTTTCAAAGCGCGCTCGCTGGCAAGAATCGCCTCTTTGATGTTCACCACAAGGGTGCGATCCGGCTGGATGAACGCCAACGCATCCTGGCAATCTTGCTCATCTGCTTGAACGCCGTAAGGCAAGCGCACAGCGATAAAGGTGTAATCTTGATCGCCGGTTTCTTCACGCAATTCGCGAATGGCGGTTTGTGACAGGATACCCGTGAGAGTAGAGTCTTGACCGCCGCTGATGCCGAGCACCAGAGTTTTCAGAAAAGGGTTGGCTTTCAGGTAAGACTTTAGGAAATCAACGCTAACGCGGATTTCCTGCTGTGGATCGATAACGGGTTTTACACCAAGGGCTTCAATGATTTCCTGCTGCAATGACATGAACCTCTCCTCAAGTCTGTAGCCTGACGGCACAATACGAATCTTTTGCTAAAGCTAACGCCTCTGATGGCAAACAACAAGCCGTACGGCTTGTTGATGCACTTATTTGCAGACTTTTCAGACGCTTTTGGGATTTTGTGCCAAAAGGTTGAACATCAAAATGGCCAGCATAAAGCAGCCAAAAATCGTGCCGGTCATGCTTGCAATGGATGTGCCGCCCAGCCCGGTGACAGGCACAGTGATTGCACCCAACGTAAACATGGTGACACCAATCACGGCAGAAGCACTGCCCGCACGATGTCCCTGACTTTGCATCGCCAGAGACGATGCTGTGGTGGCGATCACGCCATTGCTGGCGATAGTAAAGAACAGTGCAACCAAGATTACTGGCAGTGCAGCACCGGTTAAGCCAGCCAGCAGCAGGCAGCTGGATGCGATAAATGCGAGCGTTAAGCCGCCTTTCAACACACGATATTCACCATATAAAGGGCATAAACGGGCACTGGTTTGAGATGCAATAATCAGGCCGATGCCGTTGGCTGCGAAACAGAGGCTGAATGCCTGTGGTGATAAGCCGTAGATTTGCTGCAAAACAAACGGCGATGCACCGATATAGGCAAACATGCCAGACATCATAAAGCCTTGCGTCAGGCAGAAGCCCATAAAGGGACGGTGTGTGAACACCTGCCCGAGTGCTGCCCAAGCAGAGAATACCGAACCCTGACTGCGTCGCTCTACAGGCAAAGTTTCATGCAGCTTCCAGCGCGACAGGAAAATCAACAAAATCGCAACACAGGCTAACACCACAAAAATGCCACGCCAGTTTAGCACCGTCATCAGGGCGCCACCGAGAACCGGTGCGCCAATCGGTGCCAGTCCGTTAACTAACATCAACAAAGCGAAGAAGCGTGTCAGCTCATGGCCGCTATACATATCACGTGCGATGGCTCGTGACAGCACAGCACCACCTGCACCGGCTAAGCCTTCAAACAAGCGGGCCACCAACAGTGAATGAATGTCTTTCGCCAATGCGCAGCCAATTGACGCGACGAACAACAGGATGAGCGACAGTAAAAGAGGGCGAATACGGCCAAATTTGTCACTCATTGGACCAAACAAAAGTTGGCCCGCACCTAACCCAAGCAGGCCTGCCGTTAAGCTCAGCTGCGCAGTGGCTGTTTCTGTGTTGAGATCGCGTGCCAGTTCAGGCAGGGCGGGTAAATACAGGTCGATACATAACGGCCCGAGTGCCGCGAGCAAGCCTAATGTGATGGCATAAACTAGCCGATTGGAGTGTGCAGGTGTCATTAATCCTCTGTTCTCTTTCTGTCTTAAAATTTTTTTGCCGGAGGATTATACGAAGCGTGAGGCCGCAACACAGCAACTTTACGAAAAACTAACGCTTCAGAAATCGCTGAAAGCGAAGCCATAGATTTGATTAATCTGGATTTATGTTCCAGGCTTGTTGTGACATGGACAAAGTATGAGGAATATAAAGATGAATAAAGTGCTGGGATGTATCGCTGCCGCGGTGACGCTGGTAGCCCTGTCTGGTTGTACGACTTATGACAAAGCTGAGAGCTATGTAACTAAGCCGGTGGTGAAGGATGTTAAAAAAGGCATGACCCGCGATCAGGTTCGTCAGATTGCTGGTGCACCGTCGACTGAGATCACCATGGTGCACGCCCGTGGTACTTGCCAGACTTACGTGATTGGCGAACGTGATGGCAAACCACAAACATACTTTGTTAGCTACAACGATGTTGGTCGCGTGATGAATTATGGCTTCCAGAGCTGTAAAGATTACGATACCGATCCGCAAGCTGCACAGTAAGTATTGCAGATTACAAAACGGCCCGTCTGCGACGGGCCGTTTTTCGTTGCGCAGTTATAGTCCGTAAGGGCGTGGCACCTCAACATAGCTACCACCCATTTCACGCTGGTAATAGTGACCTTCCTGCACGTAGTAGCGCTTGCCGTTAAAATCTAATACACGCATCCCGCCTTCTGGTGGTGCTTCGGGCGCTTGCACCACAACGTAGGTGTCACCCTGACGCTGATAGTAGTTGCCATTGAGCATGTAGTAAGTCAGGCCGCCAATCAGCACCGCCGTCGCTGCTTCAGGCAGGAAGCGCAGTGGGCCTGGACCACCACCCCAATGTGGACCTGGACCACCCCAGTGAGGACCGGGGCCTGGACCCCATCCATAAGGGTGGGCAAAACTGATGGCTGGCGTCAGTAAGGTTAACGCCAGCACCGAGGCGATAACATTTTTCATCGGTGATTCTCCTGCTATGACTAATAGCAGGATTCGCCTTCTGCAGTGAAAACTCAAGCGAAAAGTGGCTGATTTTTCGTCCGTTTACCACGCTTAACACTTTCCTGACGCTTGCACCACGATTGGACTGAATTGCGGAGTTAAAGCCAAAAAGAACGGCAGGCCTTGCGGGCCTGCCGTGACGTATGCCGTGAGAATTAGCGATGTGCCAGTTCCGCGTGTTCGTCACTCTCCAGCACTTTTTTATCGGTTAATCCGAGCCAGCGGCTGGTGAGAGAACCGGCAGTCATTGAACCGTTAACGTTCAATGCGGTGCGGCCCATATCAATCAGCGGCTCAATCGAGATCAGCAACGCAACCAGCGTGACGGGCAAGCCCATGGCAGGCAGAACAATCAACGCGGCAAAAGTCGCACCGCCGCCGACGCCCGCCACACCCGCAGAACTGAGAGTGACAATGCCGACAAGGGTCGCAATCCACATCGGATCAAACGGGTTGATGCCTACAGTAGGCGCCACCATCACAGCCAGCATGGTCGGATAGAGGCCTGCACAGCCGTTCTGACCAATGGTCGCACCAAATGAAGCCGAGAAGCTGGCAATCGATTCTGGCACACCAAGGCGGCGCGTCTGCGTCTCCACATTCAAGGGAATGCTGGCGGCGCTGGAGCGGCTGGTAAACGCAAAGGTGATGACCGGCCACACCTTGCGGAAGAAGCGCATTGGGCTAATGCCATTGACTGACAGCAACAGAGCATGCACGCCGAACATAATCGCCAAACCGAGGTAAGACGCGACCACGAAGCCACCCAACTTGATGATGTCCTGCAGGTTAGAACCGGCCACCACTTTGGTCATTAATGCCAACACACCGTAAGGGGTGAGCTTCATGATCAGGCGTACCAGTTTCATAACCCAGGACTGCAGGGTATCGATGGCCACTAACACGCGTTCGCCTTTGACTTTGTCATCTTTCAACAACTGCAAAGCGGCTACACCGAGGAAGGCAGCGAAGATCACCACGCTGATGATTGAAGTTGGGTTAGCACCCGCCATATCAGCAAATGGATTTTTCGGGATAAAGGAGAGCAGTAACTGTGGCGTACTCAGATCGGCGACTTTGCCAACATAGTTACTTTGAATCGCGCTTAGACGCGCGGTTTCTTGCGCACCCTGCACCAGGCCTTCAGCGCTCAAACCAAACAGGCCCGTGACCATGACACCCACCAAGGCGGAGATCGCCGTGGTGAAAAGCAGCACGCCGATGGTCAATACGCTGATTTTGCCGAGTGAAGAGGCATTATGCAGACGTGCAACGGCGCTCAGGATCGAGGCAAATACCAGCGGCATCACGATCATCTGTAGCAATTGCACGTAGCCATTACCCACGATGTTGAACCAGCTAATTGAATCCTTCACCACCGGACTGTTTTCACCATAAATGGTTTGCAGCGCCAGGCCGAAAAGCACGCCAAACACCAATCCGGTCAGCACACGTTTTGACAAACTCCAGCTTTGATTGCCGATGCGATTTAATACAATCAGCAGCGCGACAAAGGCCACGATATTAATAATGAGGGGAAAATCCATGCTCGACTCCAGAGATATGCCGCGCCACGAATAACGTCAGCGCGAAAAACAGTAAGTTCCCGTCAGGGAATGTCAGGAATGTTATCAGCTCAAGAAAGTGCAAGCTTATACTCAAAAGGAATGTCTTATAACTTTATTGCTGAAATTGTCACTTTATTGCGCTGTTTGACCGTTTACCAACCGACTAATGCCATTCTGTAAGGTATTAAACACTTGCTCCGGCCATCCGTTAGCACCAAATGAGGGCATGCCCGCTGGGAACCACAAGGCGTATCCCACTAATGCGAGGCAGAGTGCACGTTCAAGTTGATTGCCTTTTTGGCTGTTTAACAATGGCAGACGAAAGCGCCAGCGACAGGGCCAAAGCAGTGGTACGCCAGCGGGAGTCAGCATATCGGCGACGATATGGCTAAGATAGCCAAGTGTGAGTCCCTGCAGTACATCGGCTGGCAAGAACCAGTCAGCAGGCACATTGAGTTGAAAAAGCCATAAGCTGATCGCCACTGCCAGCAGACTGTGGGTAAAGCCACGATGTCCAAATGCACGGGCGATGGGATGTGAGATCCACCTTAAGCGCTGGCCTAGTACCGATTTGGGGTGGTCGATGTCGGGCAGTAGGCAGGTTAACAATGCAGCAGGCACCAAATGCCACCAGTCGGCGCTGGCCATCACTGGCGTCAACTCCGCACGCTTGGCAAAAATCGCGCTGGCAATGGCAAAAATGATATGGCCTTCGGCCGTCATGATAAAACCTGGCTGCAAAAACTGTCGATGCATCCAGTATAGGGATTTATCCAGTAAATTAGAACGGTGACGCTGTAACGAAGCGTTAATATTTTTCGCTTTCCCGCGTCATAATGACGCGGGAAAAGAACAGGTTAGCTTAGCGTGCTAACCATCCGCCATCGACTGCCAAGGTATAGCCTTGAATGTAATCGGAGGCGCTCGATGCCAGAAACACAATCGGCCCCATCATATCGTCAGGCGCACCCCAGCGGCCGGCAGGAATACGCCCTAGAATCTCTTCATTGCGTGATTCATCACTGCGCAGTTGTTCGGTGTTATTGGTCGCCATATAACCAGGGGCAATGGCATTGACGTTGATGCCATGCTTCGCCCACTCATTCGCCATCAGGCGCGTCAAACCCATCACGGCGCTTTTTGACGCCGTGTACGAAGGCACGCGTATGCCGCCCTGAAATGACAGCATCGAGGCGATATTAACGATTTTGCCGCCGTTGCCCTGTGCAATAAATTGGTGTGCAACCTGTTGTGACAGGAAAAACAGGCTCTTGCTGTTGATGTTCATCACATCGTCCCAGTCCTGCTCGCTAAAGTTGAGTGCATCCTCGCGGCGAATTATGCCCGCGTTATTGACCAGAATGTCGATGCGTCCTGCCTGCGCGACGGCTTGCTCTACAATATGCGGCACCACTGAGGGTTTAGTGAGATCGGCTTGGATCGACCAGAAGCGGCGACCCAATGCCTCAACTTTGCCTTGGGTATCCGCCGGACCCGCGCGATTCACACCAATAATATCGCAGCCCGCTTGCGCCAGTCCCAACGCCATGCCTTGACCTAAACCGGTGTTACACCCGGTCACCATCGCGACTTTACCTTCGAGATTGAATGCGTTAAGAATCATCATTTTCTCCTGTTAGCGCAGCGCGCTGACGCTGACGTGGTCCATGTCATCGAATACTTGGTTTTCACCCACCATGCCCCAGATAAAGGTATAGCGTTGCGTACCCACACCTGCATGAATAGACCAGCTTGGCGAGATCACCGCCTGTTCGTTATGCACCAGCAGATGACGCGTTTCCTGTGGTTGTCCCATCATGTGGAAAACGGCGCTCTCTTCGGTCATATCAAAGTAGAAGTACACCTCCATACGTCGCTCATGGGTATGGCACGGCATGGTGTTCCACAGATTGCCGTCATCAAGGCGTGTTAACCCCATCGTCAACTGACAGGTCGGCAACACATCCGGCACGATGAACTTATTGATGGTGCGACGGTTGGACGTTGCCGCATCGCCCAAGGTGGCTTTTACGGCTTCTTCAAGCGTGATCTTTTTATCGGGATAACGGGTGTGTGCTGGCGCACTGTTGTAATAGAACTTTGCAGGCTGGCTGGACTCACTGCTGCGGAAAACCACGCTTTGCGCACCTTGGCCCACATACAGCGCTTCCTGGTAGCCGATCTCCCAGGTTTTGCCGTCAACCTCTATCAAACCCGGTCCGCCGATGTTGATTACGCCCAGCTCGCGACGTTCAAGAAAATAGCTTACGCCTAACTGCTTGCCGACTTCCGCGCCAATGGTGACGGATTGCTGCACCGGCATGACTCCGCCAATGATGATGCGGTCAATATGGCTGTAAGTCAGGGTGTAGTTATCGGCCTCAAAGATTTTTTCGATTAAAAATTCGCGGCGTAATCCTGCGGTATCCAGTTGCTTAGCGTGTTCAGTGTGAATGCTTTGACGAACGTCCATCTCAGACCTCTCAAAGTTAAAGGGGGGACTCAATGTGGCTCTTTGGGCATCTTAGGCAGGTTGGGATGTGAATTCAATAAAAATGAAACGATGTTTTATTTATATGAGAGGACGATCAAAGGAGTGAGTGTTCAAGCACCCTATAAAGCAATGATGAAGCGTGGTGGACAAGGATGAGCCGGCAAAAGCAGAGCGTGTGCCATGGAAAATAATGGGAGCGAGTGGAACAAGGCGAAAAGCTGTCTGCGGGCGGAAAAGGTCCAAGAAAAGGCCGGTCCGATCTGCAAGGGTGCGGGTCGGACCGGCCTTGACTGGACTCAGCAACTCATGGTTCAGCGACACCATGGAATAATTAGTTAAACAGGTGTTCTGCTTTGAGGTGAGTCAGGTCATCCAACTTCACATTCGCTAATGCCCAGCGTGCATCGTCACGGTGTTCTTTAGCGGGCACTACAATTGAACGCATACGTGCTGCTTTGGTGGCGATCATGCCATTGAAGGAATCTTCCAGCGTCACGCAGTTCAACGGGTCAACGCCCAACTTTGCGGCAGCATCCAAATACACCTGCGGATGGGGTTTGCTGTAGGGGAGTGCTTCAGCTGAAGCAATGGCGTCAAAGTATTTACGCAGGTCAAACATTTCCAGCACGCGTTCCAGCATAAACAGGGGGGAAGCAGAGGCGAGGGCAACTTTTAATCCTTGCTGCTGACAAAGTTGCAGCGCCTGCTCAACACCAGGCAGCAGCGGACGCGTTTCCTCTACCAGCGCCAGGGCTCGCGCAATAATACGCTGGGTGACTTCAGCTTGGTCTGGGCCGTTCCAAGGCAGGGCTTCAAACCACATGCGAACCGTTTGATCGATGCGCAGACCCAAGGTATCCGGCAACTCGTGACGGCGGGTAATATCCACACCTAAACTGGAGAAAACGTCCAGTTCAGCCTGATCCCATAGCGGTTCGGAGTCGATCAGCAATCCGTCCATATCAAAAATAGCGGCCAACACAGGGCGACGATAACTCATGCTACAGCTCCGTTTGAAATTTACCCTACCTTAACATGCCAGGCAGTGAAAACCGACTTACGGCAGGTTACGCATTTTTCAGGAAAAAATGACCCAGTGCAGGTAGACTTAGGCAAAACTACTGTATGTGAAGGGAGACACCATGACTTACCAACAGGCTGGCCGCATCGCCATCCTCAAGCGAGTGGCTGGCTGGGTGATTTTTATTCCAGCGTTGCTATCTACCATTATCTCAATCCTTGGCTTCATGTTTAAACACAGTGAAAAGCAGCCGGGGATTGATGCAGTAATGCTCGATTTTGTCCACGTCATGGTCGACATGGTTAAGTTCAACACGCCGTTTTTAAACACTTTTTGGCAAAACTCACCGGTGCCGGAGTTCAACGGCGGGGCCAATATCGGTTTTTGGATCATCTATATCCTGATTTTTGTCGGGATTGCATTGCAGGCTTCAGGTGCGCGGATGTGGCGTCAGTCACGCCATATTAAAGAGGGCATTGAAGATCAGTTGATTCTGGAAAAGGCGAAGGGATCTGAAGGTCGTACGCGCGCGCAACTTGAAGAAAAAATCCATGTGCCGCGCCACACGATTCTACTTCAAATATTCCCGCTCTACATTCTGCCGATCGTCATTGCTATCGCCGGATATTTTGTCCTTAAATTACTGGGCATGTTGTAAGGCGTCAGGCCGTTCAGGCCTGACGTTGTCCTAACGCATCCTCATCGAGCAACTGGTTGATGGCGAATTGCGCCTCATCTTCCCAATTACCCGCAAACACGTTGGCGCGGTTCAACAAATAATAAAGTTGATAAACCGGCTGGCGCTGCGAGAACCCCTCAGCCAATGGCCATACGGCGTGATAACCGTCGTAAATCTGTCGCGGCAAATCTGCGTAGTAACTCAACATGGCGAGGTCGCACTCGCGATCCCCCCAATAACAGGCAGGGTCGAACAGCCAAGGGCCACTGCTGCTACCGGCGCAGTTAGCAGGCCACAAATCACCATGTAATAAAGAAGGTTGCGGGTGGTGATTAGCCAGCGCGCGTTGGACGCAATCGACAATTAACTCGGTATGGCCATATTGCACCCCTTTCTCAGCGGCGAGTTGGAGTTGCCATCCGATTCGCTGTTCAGCGAAGAATACGGACCAGCGACGTAACCAGCTGTTGGGCTGGGGTGAAGTGGTGATGTTGTTGTCGTAGTCGAGGCCAAACTGAGGTTGTTCGCTCCATTGATGAAGGTGCGCTAACTGTTGGCCCAGTTGATAGGCAGTATGTTCATCCAAGGCTTCGGGGTGAATATATTCCAGCAGCAGAAAGCTACTGTCACGATCGCTGCCTACGCCATACACTTTTGGCACGCGAACAGTCTGGGTGCGGGCTAACAAACCTAGCTGGTCGGCTTCCCAACTGAATAAAGTAAGCATATCGCGCGTGTTGCACTTAACGAACACATCCAGTTCACCATAACGAATTCGCCAGGCGGGGTGTACATCTCCACCGGGTAATTCATGGCGTTCGGTGATATCGGCGTCGCCGATGTGTTCGCTTAACAGACGACTAACGGCTGACCACATTGGGTAATCCTCTTAATTCGCTGCGTAAGTGTGATTGTAGCGCGCAAAACTTGAGCAAAACCAGTGTTGCTGCCTGATTTTTGCACTCCTTCAGGATTGCGACTTCAAATAATCTTCTAGCGTGGTGATCTCAACTTCAGGTTTACGATGTAATGCGACTTCAGCGAGTCCCACCGTTTGCGCAATCGCTTCTTGCTGTTCCAGTGCACTGATCAGGCCAAAGCTATTGGTGCCTAATTCGTGTGGATGCCCCTCATCATCTTTTATGGTGGTGCTGTAACCTCCATTAACCATCACGCTGTTAAGTGACTGGAGGTCGCTCAAGCTCTCATCTTTGTAGTTTAGCGTGACAATGTAACGTTTAAGGTCGTGGTCGCTCATCCTTCACCTCGTTGTAATGGAACAAATTTCAGCGTAGACCAGTGCGGCTTATAGAGCGAATTCCATACAATTTGAACTTGGGCGAGGGCGTAAATCTGTGTCAGTGAGGTTCGGAAAATTCTTGTAGCAATTAAGCTGCTATTTCGCTAAATGCCTCTTATAATGCGCGCCGGTAATGGGAAAAATCCCATTACGCAAGCGGGGCCAACGCGAAACCTGGCTTTTCCGGCGATTTCATATTTTTTTACAAAACTTACCGTAAATTGCATTGATTGGCTGGGAAAACTCTTCAGACTCACCCTTTTTTAAACTGCCGTACGGGTCACATTTAATGAAAGCCTTTAATAAGCTGTCCGCTGTTTTATTGCTCTCTGCTGGAGCATTTTGTCACCAGGCATTAGCTGATAACACCGTTTTTACCTCCATGGATGACCCTTCAACGGCGAAAAAACCGTTTGAAGGCAGCGCGTCAGCGGGTTATCTGGCTCAAACCGGTAACACCACCAGTTCAGCGCTGAGTGCTGCAACCAATATGACGTGGTATCAGACCAACACCGCTTACAGCCTCTGGGGTAATGCGGCGAACAACTCTTCAAACGATGAGCGTTCGTCAGAGACTTATAGCTTGGGTGGTCGTACGCGTTACAATATGAACAGCGCTGATTACCTGTTTGGTCAGGCAAGCTGGTTGAGCGACCGCTTTAACGGTTATGATTCACGTGATGTTGCAACCGCGGGTTATGGTCGCCAGATCCTCAACGGTCCAGTGCATTCACTGCGTGCTGAATTCGGTCCGGGTGTGCGTTATGATGACTTCCACGCGGGTGGCCACGAAACTAAAGCCTTAGGCTATGGTGCAGTGAGCTATCAATGGCAGCTGACAGATACCACCAAGTTCATTCAGGGTGTGTCAGTGTTGAGCAGCTTCGGTGACGACACTACAGTGAACTCCGAAACCGGCTTGCAGGTAGCGATTAACTCGCATTTTGCGCTGAAGCTGGCTTACAACGTGACCTGGAATAACAATCCGCCAGAGTCTGCGCCAGATCGTACCGACACCAAAACCACCATCCAGCTTTCTTACGCCATGTAAGCAAGCCGTGATGAAAAAACCGTTGCCGGCTTACGCCGCGCAGCGGTTTTTTTTATCTCTCGATGGCTTAGCGCATTTTTCACGGGTTTAGATCGCGGGCGAAAGCTGCTATTATCTCCGGCGCTTTACATTCCTGGCGTCATTCCGACAACGTGGGTCTGACATTACGCCGGGTTACTCAAACAGAACTCAATGTTGCATGTAGGCTTTCGTGTGGCTTACCACTGCAATTAAGGATATGAAATGCCAGTAATTACTCTTCCTGATGGCAGCCAGCGCGTCTTTGACCGTCCGGTCAGCGTGATGGATATCGCTCTGGATATCGGACCGGGTTTGGCGAAAGCCTGTATTGCCGGTCGTGTAAATGGCGAATTGGTTGATGCGGTTGATCCGATCACCGAAGATGCTCAGGTGGCAATTATCACCGCCAAAGATGAAGCCGGTCTGGAAATTATTCGTCACTCTTGTGCGCACCTGTTAGGGCATGCGATCAAACAATTGTGGCCGAATACCAAAATGGCGATTGGCCCGGTGATCGATAACGGCTTCTATTATGACGTCGACCTCGAACACACCCTGACGCAGGAAGATCTTGAGCTGCTGGAAAAGCGTATGCACCAGTTGGCTGAGACTAATTACGATGTTGTGAAGAAAAAGGTGAGCTGGCAGGAAGCACGTGATGTGTTTGCTGAGCGTGGCGAAAGCTACAAAACCACCATTCTTGACGAAAACATCAGCCATGATGATCAGCCTGGCTTGTACCATCATGAAGAATACATCGACATGTGTCG
The DNA here is from genome assembly GCF_002095475.1 of Pantoea rwandensis. GTDB lineage: Bacteria > Pseudomonadota > Gammaproteobacteria > Enterobacterales > Enterobacteriaceae > Pantoea > Pantoea rwandensis. The sequence continues at coordinate 66,920 of NZ_MLFR01000024.1, read as the reverse complement.
CGGTCCGCACGTGCCGAATATGCGTTTCTGCCATCACTTCAAACTGCAGAAAATTTCCGGTGCTTACTGGCGCGGCAACAGTGATAATAAAATGCTGCAGCGTATTTACGGCACAGCCTGGGGCGATAAAAAGCAGCTGGCGGCCTATTTACAGCGTCTGGAAGAAGCGGCGAAACGCGATCACCGTAAAATCGGTAAGCAGCTTGACCTGTACCATATGCAGGAAGAGGCGCCAGGTATGGTGTTCTGGCACAATGACGGTTGGACCATCTTCCGTGAACTGGAAGTGTTCGTCCGTACCAAGCTGAAAGAATACGATTACCAGGAAGTGAAAGGTCCGTTCATGATGGACCGCGTGCTGTGGGAAAAAACCGGTCACTGGGAAAACTATAAAGAAGCCATGTTCACCACCTCTTCTGAGAACCGTGAATATTGCATCAAGCCAATGAACTGCCCAGGCCACGTACAGATCTTTAATCAGGGTCTGAAATCCTACCGTGACCTGCCACTGCGTATGGCGGAGTTTGGTAGCTGCCACCGTAACGAACCATCAGGTGCACTGCATGGCTTGATGCGTGTACGTGGCTTTACCCAAGATGATGCTCACGTCTTCTGTACCGAAGATCAGGTACGTGATGAGGTGAACAGCTGTATCCGTATGGTGTACGACATGTACAGCACCTTCGGTTTTGAAAAAATCGTGGTGAAACTGTCGACCCGTCCGGAAAAACGTATCGGTACCGATGAAATGTGGGACCGTGCGGAAGTCGATTTAGCAGAAGCGCTGAAAGAGAACGAAATTCCGTTCGAATATCAGCCAGGAGAAGGTGCCTTTTACGGCCCGAAAATTGAGTTTACCCTGTACGATTGCCTCGACCGCGCATGGCAGTGTGGCACCGTTCAGCTAGACTTCTCCCTGCCAAAACGTCTGGATGCCACTTATGTGGGTGAAAATAACGACCGTCAGACACCGGTGATGATTCACCGTGCAATTCTCGGTTCAATGGAGCGCTTTATCGGCATCCTGACCGAAGAGTTCGCGGGCTTCTTCCCGAGCTGGCTGGCACCCGTGCAGGCTGTAGTGATGAATATCACCGACAGTCAGGCAGATTATGTCAGCGAATTGACAAAGAAATTGCAGAAAGCGGGCATTCGTGTCAAAGCAGACTTGAGAAACGAGAAGATAGGCTTTAAAATCCGCGAGCACACATTACGTCGCGTCCCTTATATGCTGGTTTGCGGTGAGAAAGAGGTGGAAGCAGGCAAAGTTGCCGTGCGCACCCGCCGTGGTAAAGACCTCGGGAGCATGGACGTAGATGTGTTTGTTGAGAAGCTGCAACAAGAGATTCGCAGCCGACATCTTCACCAATTAGAGGAATAAGGTTATTAAAGGCGGAAAACGAGTACAACCGACGCGTCCGAACCGTATCAACGGCGAAATCCGTGCTACCGAAGTGCGCTTAACTGGCGTAGACGGCGAGCAACTTGGCATCGTTACATTGCGCGAAGCAATTGAGAAAGCCGAAGAAGCTGGCGTAGATTTAGTTGAAATCAGCCCGAACGCCGAACCGCCGGTTTGCCGTATTATGGATTACGGCAAGTTCCTTTATGAAAAGAGTAAGTCTTCTAAGGAACAGAAGAAGAAGCAGAAAGTTATCCAGGTCAAGGAAATCAAATTCCGTCCTGGTACCGATGATGGCGACTATCAGGTCAAACTACGCAACCTGATTCGCTTTCTGGAAGAGGGCGATAAAGCCAAAATCACGCTGCGTTTCCGCGGTCGTGAGATGGCGCACCAGCAGATCGGTATGGAAGTGCTTAACCGCGTCCGTAAAGATCTGTGTGAAGACATGGATCTGGCGATTGTCGAGTCCTTCCCTTCGAAGATCGAAGGTCGTCAGATGATCATGGTGCTCGCACCGAAGAAGAAGCAGTAGGCCTTCAAGTAATAAAACGTCGTGCAGCGCTTGCGCTGTGCGGCACTTTATTCGCCTGTCTGATTCATTTTATTAACAATGCGAAGTGGATATTTGTAAAAATGCCAAAGATTAAAACTGTACGTGGTGCAGCTAAACGCTTCAAGAAAACCGCTTCTGGCGGCTTCAAGCGTAAGCGCGCGGGTCTCCGTCACATTCTGACTAAGAAGTCTACTAAGCGTAAACGTCACCTGCGTCCGAAAGGCATGGTGTCTAAAGGCGATCTGGGTCTGGTTATTGCCTGCCTGCCATACGCATAAGTTAACTTTTTATAAATCTGCCTGAACACTTTGCGTATTGCAGGGAATAGGGCATCACAGAATATGATACAGGAGAGCTAATATGGCTCGCGTTAAACGTGGTGTAGTTGCTCGCGCACGTCACAAGAAAATCTTAAAACAAGCTAAAGGCTATTACGGTGCACGTTCACGTGTCTACCGCGTTGCCTTCCAGGCTGTTATCAAAGCTGGTCAGTATGCTTACCGTGACCGTCGTCAACGTAAGCGTCAGTTCCGTCAACTGTGGATCGCGCGTATCAACGCTGCGGCTCGTCAGAACGGTATCTCTTACAGCCGTTTCATCAATGGCCTGAAAAAAGCCTCTATTGAAATCGACCGTAAGATTCTGGCTGACATCGCTGTATTCGACAAAGTGACCTTCACGGCACTGGTCGAAAAAGCAAAATCAGCTCTGGCGTAAGTCAGATGAAAAAGGGAGCTTGCTCCCTTTTTTATTGCCTGCAACTCACGCAAAAGATTGACATTTTAACCGCTGGGCTTTTCAATAGTGCGGTTTCTATCAATACAAGGTAACGCAAGCATGCACGCTGCTATTTTCCGTTTCTTTTTTTACTTTAGCGCCTGAAAATCGGGGGCTTTTGCGCATAAGAAAAGAAACGAAAAATCGCGCTGAAAGCCTCCCTCGTGGAGGCTTTTTTGTTTCTGGCGACACTTAATCGGATCTCACGGTCCTTACAAGAACTGACCAGCCCGGCTGGAAGAAGAGGAAATCATGTCCCAACTCGCAGACCTGGTGGCCCGTGCCACGGCCGCTATCGACGAGGCGTCGGATATCGCCGCCCTGGACGCCGTGCGCGTCGAATTCCTGGGTAAGAAAGGGCATCTGACACTGCAAATGACCACCCTGCGTGAGCTGCCAGCAGAAGAACGCCCTGCAGCAGGTGCAGTGATCAATGAAGCAAAACAGCAAGTTCAGGATCGTCTTACCGAGCGTAAAAACACCCTGGAAAGCGCTGAACTGAATGCGCGCCTCGCCGCTGAGACCATCGACGTCTCGCTGCCTGGCCGTCGTGTTGAGAACGGTGGTTTGCATCCGGTTACCCGCACCATCGACCGTATTGAAAACTTCTTTGGCGAGTTGGGCTTTGCGGTGGTCACGGGGCCGGAAATTGAAGATGACTATCATAACTTCGACGCACTGAACATTCCGGGCCACCATCCGGCACGTGCTGACCATGACACTTTCTGGTTCGATGCCACTCGTCTGCTGCGCACACAGACTTCTGGCGTGCAGATCCGCACCATGAAAAACCAGCAGCCGCCGATCCGTATTATCGCGCCTGGTCGCGTTTATCGTAACGACTACGATCAAACCCACACCCCAATGTTCCACCAGATGGAAGGCCTGATCGTTGATAAAGACATCAGCTTCACCAATCTGAAAGGCACGCTGCATGATTTCCTGAACAACTTCTTTGAAGAAGACCTGCAGATTCGCTTCCGTCCTTCTTACTTCCCGTTCACCGAACCCTCCGCGGAAGTGGATGTGATGGGTAAAAACGGCAAGTGGCTGGAAGTGCTGGGCTGCGGCATGGTGCATCCAAATGTCCTGCGCAATGTGGGTATCGATCCGGAAGTCTACTCTGGCTTCGCCTTCGGTATGGGTATGGAGCGTCTCACCATGCTGCGTTACGGCGTCAACGATCTGCGCGCCTTCTTCGAAAATGATTTACGTTTCCTCAAACAATTTAAATAAGGGCAGGTTATCCAATGAAATTCAGTGAACTCTGGTTACGCGAATGGGTAAATCCAGCCCTGGACAGCGCTGCGCTGTCTGAGCAAATCACCATGGCCGGCCTCGAAGTGGATGGTGTTGATCCGGTCGCCGGTGCGTTCCATGGTGTAGTGGTGGGTGAAGTGGTGGAGTGCGGCCAGCACCCGAACGCCGATAAACTGCGCGTGACCAAAATCAATGTTGGCGGCGAGCGCCTGCTGGATATCGTTTGTGGCGCGCCAAACTGCCGCCAAGGCCTGAAAGTCGCCGTGGCGACCGTAGGCGCTGTGCTGCCGGGTGATTTCAAAATCAAAGCAGCGAAACTGCGCGGTGAGCCTTCAGAAGGCATGCTGTGCTCGTTCTCTGAGTTGGGTATTTCCGACGATCACAGCGGCATCATTGAATTGCCTGCTGATGCGCCGGTCGGCACTGACATCCGTAGCTACCTGCAGCTGGATGACAACACCATCGAAATCAGCGTGACGCCAAACCGCGCAGATTGCCTCGGTATTATCGGTATCGCGCGCGATGTGGCAGTGGTTAACGGTTTGCCGCTGACTGAGCCGACGATTGAGCCTGTCAAAGCAACCATTACCGATACTTTCTCTATTCGCGTCGATGCCACTGATGCCTGCCCACGTTATCTGGGCCGCGTAGTGAAAGGGATTAACGTGAAAGCGGCAACGCCATTGTGGATGCGTGAAAAACTGCGCCGCTGCGGCATCCGTTCTATCGATCCGGTAGTAGACATCACCAACTACGTTCTGCTGGAACTCGGTCAGCCAATGCACGCTTTTGACCTTGACCGCATTGATGGCGGCATCGTAGTGCGCATGGCGGAAGAGGGCGAAGTACTGACCCTGCTGGATGGCACCGAAGCCAAACTCAGCAGCGACACGCTGGTCATCGCCGATCACCAGAAAGCGCTGGCGATGGGCGGCATTTTTGGCGGTGAGCACTCTGGTGTGAACGAAGAGACCAAAAATGTGCTGTTCGAGTGTGCCTTCTTTGAACCGCTGGCGATCACCGGCCGTGCGCGTCGTCAGGGCCTGCATACTGATGCGTCACATCGTTATGAGCGTGGTGTTGATCCCGCTCTGCAATTCAAAGCCATTGAGCGCGCTACCCAGCTGCTGCTCGACATCTGCGGCGGTGAAGCGGGTCCGGTTATCGATCAAACCGATGCCAGCAAACTGCCTGAGCGCGCGACCATCACACTGCGTCGCGAAAAACTCGACCGCCTAATTGGTCATGTGATTGCCGATGCGCAGGTCACGGACATTCTGACTCGCCTCGGTTGTGAAGTGACTGTAGGAAATGGCCAGTGGACAGCTGTTGCGCCGAGCTGGCGTTTCGATATGGCGATTGAGGAAGATCTGGTCGAAGAAGTGGCCCGCGTATACGGTTACAACAACATTCCAGATGTGCCGGTGAAAGCCAGTCTGATCATGACTCAGCATCGTGAAGCCGATTTGTCGCTGAAGCGTGCACGTAATTTGCTGGTCGATAAAGGTTATCAGGAAGCCATTACCTATAGCTTCGTTGATCCGAAAGTGCAGCAACTGCTGCATCCGGGCGAAGAAGCGCTGATTCTGCCTAGCCCGATTTCCAGCGATATGTCGGCGATGCGCCTGTCGCTGTGGACCGGTCTGCTCGGTGCAGTGGTATACAACCAGAATCGTCAGCAAAGCCGTGTACGCCTGTTTGAGAGCGGTTTGCGCTTTGTTCCTGATACGCAGGCCGATCTCGGTATCCGCCAGGATCTTATGCTGGCGGGCGTTCTGAGCGGTAATCGCTATGAAGAGCATTGGGATCTGGCGCGCCAGACAGTTGACTTCTATGATTTAAAAGGCGATTTAGAATCGCTGCTGGATTTGACCGGTAAACTTGATGAGATTTCTTTCCGTGCAGAAGCCAATCCGGCGCTGCACCCAGGTCAGAGCGCTGCAATTTATTTACGTGGCGAACGAATCGGATTTATCGGAGTGGTTCATCCGGAGCTGGAACGTAAGCTGGATCTCAACGGCCGCACCTTAGTGTTTGAACTGCTTTGGAATAAGGTCGCAGACCGCGTCCTGCCTGACGCGCGCGAGATTTCACGCTTCCCGGCAAACCGCCGTGATATCGCTGTTGTAGTGGCCGAAAACGTGCCTGCAGCAGATATCATCGCGGAGTGTAAGAAAGTTGGCGTAAATCAGGTAGTTGGCGTAAACTTGTTTGACGTGTACCGTGGTAAGGGCGTGAACGAGGGCGAAAAGAGCCTCGCGATTAGCCTAATTTTGCAGGATACCAGCCGGACACTCGAAGAAGAGGAGATTGCCGCGACCGTTGCCAAATGCGTTGCGGCATTAAAAGAGCGATTCCAGGCAACCTTGAGGGATTGAACCTATGGCGCTTACAAAAGCTGAAATGTCAGAGTACCTGTTTGAAAAACTCGGGTTGAGCAAACGCGATGCCAAAGAGTTGGTTGAGCTCTTCTTTGAAGAAGTTCGCCGCGCGTTAGAAAACGGTGAACAGGTTAAACTGTCCGGATTTGGTAATTTTGATCTGCGTGACAAAAACCAGCGTCCGGGCCGTAACCCGAAGACGGGGGAAGATATTCCAATCACTGCCCGCCGAGTAGTGACGTTCCGTCCGGGGCAGAAGTTGAAAAGTCGCGTCGAGAACGCGACACCGAAGGACGCTGACTAATTTCAGTATGACTAAAAGGCCGCTTAGCGGCCTTTTTTATTGGCTGTAAAACAGGCGTTCTGCGCAATGTTTCCATAATGTCAGGATTTCGTAAGTATCCGGAAAATAGCATGAAAATCGGCCCCGGCTGATAGTGACTGTAGCAAACCATTTGTTATAACAGCGCCATCACATAACAAGGGGTATTGCTGATGAAAAAGACAGCACTTTTACTGGGCATCCTGTTAGGCATGCCGCTGCTGGCTAGCGCCAATGTTTCCATTAACATCAACACGCCAGGCGCATCGATTCATATTGGTGACCAAGATAAACGGGGTTACTACTGGGACGGTTACGACTGGCGTCAGCCTGCGTGGTGGAAACAGCACCATAATCAACGTGTCGGCACGAAAGGCCCACACGGCTACTGGAACGGCAACGGCTGGCAGGCACAGCAACCGGGCAAAGCACCGCATCATGAAAATAAGCCACAGCCACGTGAGCAGCATCATGACCAGCGCGATCAGCACGATGACCACGGTCAACCCATACCTCCGCGTCACTAAGTCACCATCAGCGGCACTGCAAGGTGCCGCTTTCTTTTTGCTACAATCCCACTACAATCAAATCTCTGTTTTCTCAGCCAATCTTATCTATGACTCTGCTGGACCAGCTTGCCCGCCAGGCCGATCGCCGTAGCAGCGCTGGCTCATACTGTTAAGCGCCGCCGTACTGCTGCTGTTCATCTTAAGCTTATGTGCCGGGGACAGTTGGATATCCCCAACCCAATGGTTTAGCGCGAACGATCAGCTTTTCGTCTGGCAATTGCGGCTGCCACGCACACTGGCGGTGCTGCTGGTCGGTGGGGCGCTCGCGGTGTGTGGCGTTGTCATGCAGGCACTGTTTAATAATCCCCTTGCAGAACCCGGCTTACTGGGCGTTTCCAACGGGGCTGGGATTGGTTTAGTGCTGGGGGTGATGCTCGGGAATGGCTCGCTGTGGAGTCTGGCCTTGGCGGCAATGGCTGGCGCGCTGCTGATTACCCTTATCCTGCTTCATTTTGCTCATCGTCAGTTATCTGTTAGTCGCCTACTTCTGACCGGAGTCGCACTCGGCATCATCTGTAGCGCCATCATGACGTGGGCCGTGTACTTTAGTACCAGCCTTGATCTACGCCAGTTGATGTACTGGATGATGGGCGGTTTCAGCGGTATTGACTGGCGTTATGGCTGGATGATGCTGGCGTTGTTACCCGTGACGCTGCTACTGACGGCAACGGCGCGCATTTTAAATCTGCTGGCGCTAGGAGAAACCTCGGCGCGGCAACTGGGTTTACCTTTGCTTCTGTGGCGCAATGTGCTGGTACTGGCGATGGGTTGGTTAGTTGGCTCCAGTGTAGCAATGGCGGGAGCAATAGGTTTTGTCGGGCTAGTGATACCGCATTTATTACGGCTGAGTGGTTTTAGCGACCATCGCTATCTACTGCCGGCTTCCGCGCTAGCGGGGGCGGCTGTTCTGCTCGGTGCGGACATTATCGCTCGTCTGGTGCTGGTTTCTGCAGAATTACCCATCGGAGTGGTGACGGCCACGCTGGGAGCACCCCTGTTTATTGTGTTATTAGTGAAGTCTTCGCGCTAGCTACGGCTGGCATCTTGGTATTAACAACAGGAATCGACAATGAGTATTTATCAGACAGATCTGGTTACCCTGGATGGCGAAAAAACCTCCCTGGCGCAGTATCAGGATAAAGTCCTGCTGGTGGTGAACGTCGCGTCAAAATGTGGTCTGACGGCGCAATACGAACAGTTAGAGTCATTACAGAAAGCCTGGCAGGACAAAGATTTCAGCGTGTTGGGTTTTCCTTGCAATCAGTTCCTCGAGCAGGAACCAGGCAGTAATGAAGACATTAAAACGTTCTGCAGCACCACTTATGGTGTGACCTTCCCGATGTTCGATAAAACCGATGTTAACGGTGCGCATCGCCACCCGTTGTACGCGCAATTGACCGCGGCACAGCCAGAAGCAGAGCGTCCTGAAGGCAGCGGTTTCCTGGAACGTATGGTTAGCAAAGGTCGAGCACCAAAAGCTGAGGGCGATATTCTGTGGAACTTTGAAAAATTCCTGATCAACAAACAGGGCAAAGTCATTGCACGCTTCTCTCCCGATATGACGCCAGACGACCCGATCATTCTGAAACGCGTTGAGCAAGCGTTGGCAGACTAAATGTTGCTGCAGTGCAAGGGGGCCAGCGTCGCAGGACGATTGGCTCCGGTTAATCTCAATGTGAACCAAGGCCAACTTGTCCATCTGGTGGGGCCGAATGGCGCGGGTAAAAGCACGCTGTTAAATGTGCTTTCTGGTTTATTGCCTGCTCAGGGAATGATTAAACTTGCAGGAAGACCGCTGAGTGAAATAAGAGGGGCTGAACTGGCGCAATGGCGTGCCTGGTTACCCCAACAGCAATTGCCGCCAGCTTCCATGCCCGTATGGCACTATTTACGCCTGCATCTCTCATCTATCGCGACGCAAGCCGATGCAGTCCTCAAGGATGTACTCGCTCAGCTTAGTTTGCAGGAGAAGCTGACCTGCATGTTGACGCAACTTTCTGGTGGCGAATGGCAGCGCGTTAGGCTGGCTGCTGTGGTATTGCAGATGCATCCGGCGATCAACCCTCGTGCAAAGTTGCTGATACTGGATGAGCCGATGACAGCGTTGGATGTCGCGCAGCAACGTGCGGTGGATAAACTACTCGTCGACCTGTGCTCTGCGGGTCTTACCGTGATTGCCAGCAGCCACGACCTTAATCACAGTCTGCGTCACGCGAATGCTGTATGGCTAATGCACGAGGGCAGGGTTGTACGTCAAGGAGAGGCTAGCAGCGTGCTCACTGCAGCACATCTGGCGCCGATCTACCTGACTGTCTTTGAACAGATAGAGACAGCACAAGGCCCGCTGCTGTTTATCCCTTGAATATCGTTGCCTGAAAGGCAGATTTGCCGCTAAAGTGTCTGCCGGGCGACGGATTTAAGGACTATTCTGATGCGACTGGCGATTTTTATTCTGATTATGCTGTTGGCTGGCTGTAGTAGCCATCGTGCGCCCCCTCCAAATGGACGCTTGTCTGATTCCATCACCGTGATCGCTCAACTTAATGAGCAGTTGAATCACTGGCGCGGAACACCCTACCGTTACGGTGGTTTAAGCCGTGGCGGTATTGATTGTTCAGGTTTTGTTTATCTGACTTTCCGTGATCAGTTCGCCATGCAGCTGCCACGATCAACCCTCGATCAGACCGATATTGGTACGCGTATTGATAAAAGCGATTTGCTGCCTGGCGATTTGGTGTTCTTCAAAACCGGAAGCGGGGAAAATGGCCTGCACGTGGGTATTTACGATACGGACAACACTTTTATTCACGCGTCGACCAGTCAGGGCGTCATCCGCTCCTCACTGGATAATGTTTATTGGCGCAAAGTATTTTGGCAGGCTCGGCGCATCTGATTGGTTATCCTGTCAGCCTCGACCTCAGATTATGTCTGATGGAGTGCGGGGGAGGACTTATTGAAAGATGAGTCCCCGATTTACCTCTCATTTAAAATGGCACTTTACCTATAGTGGCTTTAATACTAAAAATAGCGCTTAATATATTTAATCATTGCGGATATTAACCTTGGCTATTTGGCTTAAGTATTATTAAAGGCTTAATCAGGCATAAATCATCCTCTCTTCCAACGTTTGGTACTATTGCCTGGTTGTTTTCATTGATATACGATGCGCCAATTGCCACTTCATCTGGCTGTAGAAATGAAAGTCCATTTATCTGCCGACTATCAGTCGGAAACCTGGTTTTATCCAGCATACACTTTGGCGGGTCAGCTGACTTCGGTCGAGCTGGTCACGCAATTCGTTCACGACAGCGCTCCAATTACGCTGCCGCAGGATCTGCTGTTGCCGCAGCTGGATGACGCCCAGCAATTACGCTTACTACAGAGCCAGCTTTCATTGCTGGAAAAGTACCGTGACTTTTTTGAGCTGCATCAAATTACCGCATTGGTTCGTATTGATGATTCCATGGCTATGACGCTGCTGGAAAGCGAATTTCTGTTAAGGAAATTTAAACAACTTCCTTTTATTATTCTGGATATAAACGAAACCTTTCCTCAATTAGCCAAAGGGAAAGATCAGCCCCTGCTCGCTGCGCTTCAGCGTGAATTTCGTTTATCGCTTTCACAGTTTGGAGCAGGTAAAGCACCGGCGACAGCGGTGTATGATAATCTTTTTAGTGTGTTAAAACTGGATAAAGCCTTTATTCAGGGGCTTGCAAAACGTACATCCTTTACGCCATTCATTCAAACGGTGATAGATAACTTCTCTGACTATGCTGACCAAATGATTATATGTGGTGTAGACAATAGTCTGATGCTAGAGAAAGTGAGTGAAATCCATGGCGCACATTTGCAGGGCAGTTTGTTCCCGGTGGTTAAAGCGGAACGGTTAAGCGATCTTATTTATCCCGATGTGACTCTGCACAACCCCTCTCAGCAGTAAACCTTCATCTGTTATCCGTGCCGCGTCGGCGTTACACTCATCACTACTTTTAAAACTCAATGCAGGTGCGTGATGTTTGTGCGCCCTCGGGAGTATTAATGCAATTTATTAATCGTTGGCAGCAAGAATTGCCCGGATTCTACACCGCGCTGGCCCCAACACCGTTGGCTGGCGGGCGTCTGTTTTACTACAATGCGCCACTGGCGAACGACATGGCGCTAGACGAGTCTCTCTTTCAGGGGGAAGGCCACGGTGTCTGGAGTGGTAGGGCATTATTGCCTGGGATGGCTCCGTTGGCGCAGGTCTACAGTGGACACCAGTTTGGTGTGTGGGCTGGGCAACTGGGAGATGGACGCGGAATCTTACTGGGCGAACAGCAACTGGAGAAGGGTCGTAAACTCGACTGGCACCTAAAAGGTGCGGGTCTGACGCCATACTCTCGTATGGGTGATGGTCGCGCTGTTATTCGCTCGAGCGTACGTGAATTCCTCGCTTCTGAAGCGCTACACCACCTTGGGATACCCACTACGCGCGCGCTCGCGCTCGCGATTGGTGATGAGCCGGTGTTGCGTGAAACCCAGGAACGCGGTGCGATGCTGATGCGCATTGCGGAAAGCCATCTGCGCTTTGGTCATTTTGAACACTTCTATTATGGTGGCGAACAGGACAAGGTTCGTCAATTGGCCGATTTCGCCATTCATCATCACTGGCCGCACTTAAAAGATGACGCCGACCGCTATCTGTTATGGTTTACCGATATCGTTAAACGCACCGCCAGCTTAATTGCCCAATGGCAAAGCGTTGGCTTCGCGCATGGCGTGATGAATACCGACAATATGTCGATTCTTGGATTGACACTGGACTACGGTCCCTATGGCTTCCTGGACGACTACCAACCAGGCTTCATCTGCAATCACAGCGATTATCAAGGCCGCTACGCGTTTGAAAATCAGCCAATGATTGGACTGTGGAACCTGAATCGTCTGGCACACGCGTTATCAGGGTTGATGACGACGGAACAGCTCAAGCAGGCGCTTAGCCATTACGAAACAGAGCTGATGCGAGTCTGGGGTGAGAAGATGCGCGCCAAGCTGGGGCTGTTAACAGCCGATGCCAATGACAATGCGATCCTCACTCAGCTACTCTCGTTGATGACGCAAGAACACAGTGATTACACCCTGACGTTCCGACTGCTGAGTGATACGCAGCAGCAAGAAAGCCGCTCTCCATTGCGTGATGAATTTATCGATCGTGAAGCCTTTGACCGCTGGTACGACAGCTATCGTCAACGTCTGGTGCAAGACGAGGCGACTGATGAGCAACGCCAGGCCGTGATGAAAGCCGCTAATCCAGTGCTGGTGTTGCGTAATTATTTGGCTCAGCAAGTGATTGAAGAGGTTGAGAGAGGGGAAAAAACGGCGCTGGAAACCCTTCATCTGGCCTTACAGCAACCGTTTAATGACGCTGCCGTTAGCGCTGAATTACGCCAACGGCCGCCAGAGTGGGGTAAAACGCTGGAGGTAAGCTGCTCTAGCTAAGCTAATTAGAACCGGCTGTCTACGGCGGCAGCCAGTTTCTCCAGCACTTCCGCACTGTCTTCCCAGCTCAGGCAGGGGTCGGTAATTGATTGACCATAAGTTAATGGCTCCCCGCTGACCACTTTCTGATTGCCTTCCTGCAGGAAGCTCTCAATCATCACACCCGCCACAGCACGAGAACCAGCGCGTATCTGTGCGGCAACTTCATCCGCGACGTCACGCTGCCGGCGATGCTGTTTCAGGCAATTACCGTGGCTGAAATCGATAACTAACTGCTCTGGCAAATTGAAATCACGCAGGTTGGCCGCTGCCGCATTGACGTCTTCCACATGGTAGTTTGGCTGACGGCCGCCGCGTAAGATGACATGACCATGCGGGTTTCCGCTGGTCTGATAAATGGTCATTTGGCCATGTTTATCCGGTGACAGGAACATATGGCTGACGCGAGAGGCGCGAATCGCATCGACCGCGATCTGCACATTGCCATCTGTACCGTTTTTGAAACCGACTGGGCAAGAGAGCGCAGAGGCCATTTCCCGGTGAATCTGGCTCTCGGTGGTGCGTGCGCCAATCGCCCCCCAGCTGATCAAATCGGCAATAAACTGCCCGATCACCATATCGAGGAATTCAGTGGCGGTAGGCATGCCGATGGCATTGATATCCAGCAGCAACTTACGTGCGATGGCGATGCCACGATTGACGTCGAAGCTTCCATCCAGATCCGGATCAGAGATCAGCCCCTTCCAGCCCACCACGGTACGCGGTTTCTCAAAGTAGGCGCGCATCACGATTTCCAGACGGTCTTTATAGCGCTCACGCAACACATTCAGACGTTCAGCGTACTCAATCGCCGCTTTTGGATCGTGCAGCGAGCAGGGGCCGATAATGACCAGAAGGCGTGGATCTTCACCCGTCAGAATACGGGCGATGCGTTGACGAGCGGCGGTAACATTGGTGGCAATCTCTGCTGAGATAGGGTGCTCTTGAGCAAGCGCCGCTGGCGTCAGCAGGCTGCCGATGCGCGCAGTACGCAATTCATCAGTCTTGTTCATTGGGATTCTCAAAATTCTGTTCTTCGCAACGGTGAAATACCGGGAAGTGATGGTGGTCACAATAAACCAATAGCTCGCGAATTCAACCCACTAAACAGAAAGGTGAGCAAAACATAACGGAAGCCAGGCTTTACGGCCTGGCTTACACATTAATACATACTGCGGCGCAGCCCCATAATGTCGAGGATTTTGGTGGCAATTTCCTCCACCGAATAATTGGTGCTGTTGAGATAGCGGATCTGATGCGTGCGGAACAGCGCTTCGACTTCACCGACTTCCAGGCGGCACTGACGCATTGATGCGTAACGGGTATTTTCAGCACGTTCCTGGCGGATAGCGGCGAGACGTTCGGGATCGATGGTTAACCCAAACAATTTGTGTTGATGAGCACGTAACGCCGGCGGCAACTTAAGGTTATCCATATCATCGGCGATGAAAGGATAGTTGGCCGCACGAACACCAAACTGCATCGCCAGATAGAGGCTTGTCGGCGTTTTGCCGCAACGCGAAACGCCAAGCAGAATGACTTGTGCGTCTTCTAGACCGCGCAATGAAATCCCATCATCGTGGGCCAGGGTGTAATCAATCGCGGCAATACGCGCATCATATTTACCCAAGTTGCTGGCAGTAAGGCCGTGGGTACGATGCGCCACCGGCATTGAAGGGACGCCCAACTCGCTTTGTAATGGCCCGACTAAGGCCTGCACGATATCCTGGCAAAAGCCTTCGCTTTCCAAAATGATCTCTCGGACATCTGGCGTCACAATTGAAAAGAAGACTAAGGGCCGCACACCGCTCTGCTGGTAGAGCGCGTTTATCTGCGCCTTAACCGCTTGTGCGCGCTGCACATTCTCTACAAACGGCAAGGTGACACTGGTGGTATCAACAGGAAACTGGGACAACACGGCATGACCTAAAACTTCCGCGGTGATGGCGGTGCCATCAGAGATGTAGAACACACTACGTTCAGTGCTCATAGGCGGGGAATCCTCTTGTTTACTTTTGCGTAACAATATCGTCTTCAATATTTCATTTTAATTAATAATAAAACGAAATATCCATGTCGAAGGTGATAATGTCGTCAATGAGCATCACTTTGATAACGCATATTAGGTGAAATGCTGTTTTAAAAACGGCTATTTACTCGCATTTTTTGTTTATCATCAAAAATAAAATCTGAACGTGTTGCGCAACAAAAATCAATGCCTAACCCTCTGAAAGTGTGAAAAATATCGCAATGGCAGTTTGTTAGCACTAAATAAGTGCGTTGCGCAACGTTAGGCCCGCCGAGTACTAATCTGATTTTGTCTTTCTTTTTCTGCTTTAACGATTCAACACTTAGTCTTTATTAATTGGTTGTGCCAAGCTGTTTTGGCTTATAGCAAAATGTTCCATGTGCTCCAATCATTTAAATGAAGGATAATCTCAATGTCCAATCAAGACCAACAGTCGCTAGTGCTCTGGTACAACCAGCTTGGCATGCATGATGTTGATCGCGTGGGGGGCAAAAATGCTTCCCTGGGAGAAATGATTACTAACTTGTCGTCACTGGGTGTATCCGTGCCAAACGGTTATGCGACGACATCTTACGCCTTTAATCTGTTTCTCGATCAAAGCGGACTGAACCAGCGTATTTATGATTTGCTGGACAAAACGGATATTGATGATGTTGAAGAGCTGGCGAAAGCTGGTAAACAAATTCGTCAATGGGTTGTCGATACACCTTTCTTGCCTGAGCTTGAGGAAGCGATTCGCACCGCCTACGAGCAGCTCTCTTCTGATGATGCTGAGGCTTCGTTTGCGGTACGTTCATCGGCCACCGCTGAGGACATGCCAGACGCCTCCTTTGCCGGGCAGCAGGAAACATTCCTCAACGTGCAAGGGTTTGACGCGGTGCTGGTGGCCGTGAAGCACGTTTATGCTTCTTTATTTAACGATCGTGCCATCTCATATCGTGTACACCAAGGCTATGACCATCGTGGTGTAGCTTTGTCTGCCGGTATTCAGCGCATGGTGCGATCCGATCTCGCTTCATCGGGCGTGATGTTTACTATTGATACCGAATCCGGTTTCGACCAGGTGGTCTTTATCACCTCGGCGTTCGGCCTCGGTGAAATGGTGGTTCAGGGTGCGGTTAACCCTGATGAATTTTATGTGCACAAACCGACGCTGGCGGCGAATCGCCCGGCCATTGTGCGCCGCACCATGGGCTCCAAAAAAATCCGCATGGTGTACGCCGACTCGCAAGAGCACGGTGAACAGGTACGCATCGAAGACGTCGATCAGGAGCAGCGCGATCGCTTCAGCCTGACCGATGACGAAGTGCAGGACCTGGCGCGCCAGGCGGTGCTGATTGAACAGCACTACAAACGCCCGATGGACATCGAGTGGGCGAAAGATGGACACACCGGCAAGTTGTTTATCGTGCAGGCCCGTCCAGAAACGGTGCGTTCCAATGGTCAGGTGATGGAGCGTTACAACCTGCAAGGAAAAGGCAAAGTTCTGGTTGAAGGACGTGCCATCGGTCATCGCATCGGCGCCGGTGAAGTGAAGGTGATTCACGATATCAGCGAAATGCATCGTATTGAGAAAGGCGATGTGCTGGTGACGGATATGACCGACCCGGATTGGGAACCGATCATGAAAAAAGCTTCCGCGATTGTGACTAATCGCGGCGGTCGTACCTGTCATGCTGCGATTATCGCGCGTGAGTTGGGTATTCCGGCAGTAGTGGGTTGTGGTGATGCGACCGACCACCTGAAGGATGGGCAAAAAGTCACCGTTTCATGTTCGGAAGGTGATACGGGTTACGTCTACCACGATCTGCTCGACTTTGAAGTCACTAGCTCGCAAGTGGATACCATGCCGGACCTGCCTCTGAAAATCATGATGAACGTCGGTAACCCGGACCGTGCATTTGATTTTGCCTGCCTGCCCAATGAAGGGGTCGGTCTGGCGCGTCTGGAATTCATTATCAACCGTATGATCGGCGTGCACCCGAAAGCGTTGTTGGAATTTGACCAGCAGACGCCTGAGTTGCAGCAGCAGATTCGTCAGATGATGAAAGGCTTTGACAGTCCGGTTGAGTTTTACATTGCACGTCTGACTGAAGGAATTGCGACGCTGGGTGCCGCGTTTGCGCCTAAGCGAGTGATTGTCCGCCTGTCGGATTTCAAATCGAACGAATATGCCAACCTCGTCGGTGGCGAACGTTACGAGCCAGAGGAAGAGAACCCGATGCTGGGCTTCCGTGGTGCTGGACGCTATGTGGCTGACAGCTTCCGTGACTGCTTCGCATTAGAGTGTGAGGCAGTGAAACGTGTGCGTAATGAGATGGGTCTGACGAACGTCGAAATCATGATTCCATTCGTACGAACTGTGGATCAAGCCGCGGCGGTGGTGGAAGAACTCGGTAAGCAGGGGCTGAAACGCGGTGAGAACGGATTGAAGGTGATCATGATGTGTGAGATCCCGTCAAACGCCTTGCTGGCTGAACAGTTCTTACAGTACTTCGATGGTTTCTCAATTGGTTCGAACGACATGACGCAGTTGGCGTTGGGTCTGGATCGTGACTCTGGCGTAGTTTCTGCACTGTTTGATGAACGTAATGAAGCGGTGAAGGCGCTGCTGTCAATGTCGATTCAAGCAGCGAAGAAACAGGGCAAATATGTCGGCATTTGTGGTCAGGGGCCGTCGGACCACGAAGACTTCGCTGCATGGCTTATGGAGCAGGGTATCGACAGTCTGTCGCTCAATCCAGACACCGTGGTACAAACTTGGCTAAATCTGGCCGAATTGAACGCCACGAAACAGTGATCAGCTAACAATTAGGACGCATTCATAAGGATTCTGAAGCGTCCTTGCTAAAATCATCAAGGCCAGCATTGCTGGCCTTTTCTTTATGCATAAAAAACACAAAAAAAAGCCCATCACAGGGGATGGGCAAAGACTACACACAGCAATTCTTCACTTTACTCAGGGGAAAAAGGTTGTTTATAAATCAGTGGTTTGATTTCAAACATAGGAAACATGTTATTCATCAGGCCTGCTGGCGTCTTTAAGAATCCTCTTATTAGTTTAAAGCTGATAATCTTTTGTGGCCTTTTTTAACGATTGCATCGCACAATTCAGTTCGAAAAATAATCATTCCGTAAGCGAAACTCTACTAAATCGGCTAAATCTGCGTTTTTTCTTAAAAATCGCTTATGGAAAAAAAGTGATGTGGTAGGAAACTATGTGGTGGGGATTAACATGTATTAATGCCCAGTGAGTAAGGCAAGGGGTGTGTTGAAGAAAGCGGTGCCATGAACTGCACCGCTTGATTTAATTTTGGAGGTTAATCCTCGTCATGTTCAGCAAGGGCTTCGATAGCCGTCTGCGGATCATCATCAGGGGCGGGCGCTTCATGCATCCATACGGAAACCAAACGATAGGATACCGCCAACACTACCGGACCAATAAAGAGTCCGATCATGCCAAAAGCTATCAAGCCGCCAATAACGCCGGAGAGAATCAAGATCATCGGCAAATCTGCACCCATCCGAATCAGCATCGGACGAAGCACGCTGTCCAGTGTGCCGACCACGCAGCTCCACACCAACAGGATCGTGCCCCATGTTGTGTCGCCACTCCAGTAGAGCCAGATGATCGCTGGCACTAGCACCACTAACGGCCCGAGCTGCACCAGACACGTCAGAATCATCAACACCGTGAGCAAGGTGGCATAGGGAATGCCCGAAATCGCCAAACCAATACCGCCCAGTACACCCTGTACTAGCGCGGTGACCACTACGCCTAAAGCCACAGCACGAATGGCCTGACCGGCCAGCAGCACTGTCGCATCACCTCGGCGCCCACCCATGCGGTAAGCAAAATGGCGAATGCCGTGACCGACCTGCTCACCTCGCCAGTAGAGCAATACGCTAAACAGGAGCATCACGGCGAGGTGAATCATAAAGCGGCCAAAGTGCCCGGCCTGTGCCACAAAGAAGCCGGTGGTGCGTCCAATATAGGGCTGTAATTGATTTAATATCGCTGTCCCGCCGCCATCGACCATTTTGTGATAACTGGAATAGCTTTTTTTACCAATGTAAGGAATGTCGCGCAGCCAGGCAAAATCAGGCAGTACGAGGTGGCGCTGAGTCGCCCAGGCAATCACTGGCGCACTGTTATCGATCAAGCCACTGACTAACAACGCAATCGGAATGATAAACAGCAGAAGTAACAGAATGGTCATGGCGATGACCGCCAGCGATCGTTTTCCCCACAGCAGATGCTGCAAACGAATCATTAATGGCCAGGTGGCAATCACCACCATGCTGGCCCAGGCAAAGCCAAGAATAAACGGCTGTACGACCCACAGACAGGCGATGATCATGATCAAAATGAACATCAACGAGAATAGCAGTTGCGGTAGATCCATACCGCGTTGCAGGCTTTTCATCACAACGTTATGACCTCAATTAATCCTTCATGGTGGGCCGCGTTGGCCCTGATTAATGATGATCTATTTCCTGAAATTTAAACAGAAAAAAGCAGGCTTTGCGGGGGGCATTCCTGAAAAAACAGCGGGAGACAAAAAAGTATGATAAAACCAATGGTTGAAAAAAATAACCACGCAAACGTTTACAACATCTCGGTCACGCAATAATGATCCCACAGATTTCCCAAGCACCCGGCCTCGTTCAGCTGGTGCTGACATTCCTGCAGTCATTGAAAGAGCAAGGTTTTACCGGCGATACCGCCACAAGTTATGCCGATCGGTTGTCGCTCTCGACCGATAACAGCATCTATCAATTGTTGCCTGATGCGGCACTATTTCCGCGATCAACCGCAGACGTCGCGTTGATTGCCCGATTAGCAGGCGAAGCGCGCTTTAATAGCCTGACGTTTGCGCCACGCGGCGGCGGAACAGGCACCAATGGTCAATCGCTCAACCAGGGCATCGTGGTGGACATGTCGCGCTACATGAATCGCATCCTTGAGATCAATCCTGAACAGGGTTGGGTGCGGGTCGAAGCGGGCGTTGTGAAAGACCAACTTAATGCATGGCTAAAACCTTATGGTTTTTTCTTCTCGCCAGAACTGTCTACCAGTAACCGCGCCACATTAGGCGGCATGATTAATACCGATGCTTCGGGCCAAGGCTCGTTGGTTTACGGTAAAACATCCGACCATGTCGAAGGCTTACGCGCCGTCTTGCTCGGTGGTGATATCCTTGATACCCGTGCCATGCCCACCGAGTTAGCTGAGCAGCTGGCCGCCACACCCACGGCAGAGGGGCGCATTTATCACGAAGTGTTGACGCGTTGTCGTGAGCAACGCGATTTAATTCTGGAAAAATTCCCGAAACTCAACCGTTTCCTGACCGGTTACGACCTGCGCCATGTGTTTAGCGATGACCTGCAAACCTTCGACCTGACGCGCCTGTTGTGCGGTGCAGAAGGCACACTGGCATTTATTACCGAAGCGCGCCTTGATATCACGCCAATCCCCAAAGTGCGTCGTCTGGTGAATATCAAATACGATTCGTTCGACTCTGCACTGCGCAATGCACCCTTTATGGTTGAAGCGAAAGCGTTGTCTGTCGAAACCGTTGATTCGAAGGTGCTTAACCTGGCGCGTGAAGATATCGTCTGGCATTCAGTCAAAGAACTGATTACCGATGTGCCTGATAAAGAGATGCTGGGCCTGAATATCGTCGAATTTGCCGGTGATGATGGTGAGTTAATTGAACAGCAGGTGAGTCACCTTTGTGCACGCCTGGAAGAGCTGATGCAGCAGCACCAGGGCGGGGTCATCGGCTATCAGTTGTGTAATGATTTGAGCGGCATTGAGCGTATTTATAATATGCGCAAAAAAGCGGTGGGACTGCTGGGGAACGCCAAAGGGCGGGCCAAACCGATTCCGTTTGTTGAAGATACCGCGGTTCCACCAGAACAACTGGCTGATTATATCGTTGATTTCCGTGCCTTACTCGACAGCCACGGTTTAAGCTACGGCATGTTTGGCCACGTTGATGCGGGAGTGTTACACGTGCGTCCGGCGCTGGACATGTGCGATCCGCAGCAAGAGCTATTAATGAAACAAATCTCCGACGAAGTGGTGGCTTTGACAGCACGCTACGGTGGACTGCTGTGGGGCGAGCACGGCAAAGGCTTCCGCGCGCAATACAGCCCGGAATTTTTTGGCGAGACGCTGTTTAACGAGCTGCGGCGCATTAAAGCGGCTTTCGATCCCGACAACCGCTTAAATCCCGGCAAGATCTGTACGCCGCTCGGCAGTAATGAGCCGATGATGCAAGTCGATGCAGTGAAGCGCGGGACTTACGATCGTCAAATTCCCGTGAACGTGCGGACAGACTGGCGGGGCGCGATGGAGTGCAACGGCAACGGTTTATGTTTCAACTTTGATGCGCGCAGCCCAATGTGCCCATCGATGAAAATCACCCGCAACCGCATTCATTCCCCTAAAGGGCGTGCGACATTAACGCGCGAATGGCTGCGCTTGCTCTCAGAGCAAGGTGTTGATCCCGGTGTGCTGGAACAGGCGCTGCCGAAGCAAGGTGCAAGTTTGCGGACGTTAATTCAACGCACCCGCAACTCCTGGCATGCTAAGCACGGTGAGTATGATTTTTCGCATGAGGTGAAGGAGGCGATGTCAGGTTGCCTGGCCTGCAAAGCCTGTTCTACTCAGTGCCCGATAAAGATCGATGTGCCGAGTTTCCGCTCGCGCTTCCTGCAGCTTTATCACACCCGTTATTTGCGACCGATGAGTGATCATCTGGTGGCCACCGTAGAGAGTTACGCGCCACTGATGGCGAAAGCACCTAAAGTGTTCAACTTCTTCCTGAAACAGCCGTGGGTTCGCGACCTGAGTAAAACGCATATTGGTATGGTGGATTTGCCTCTGCTTTCCACGCCGAGCCTGAAACAGCAGCTCAGTGGTCACCCCGCGATGAACCTGACGCTCGAGCAGCTTGAATCCATGGATGTTACTCAGCGTGAAAATTGCGTGTTAGTGGTTCAGGACCCTTTCACCAGCTACTACGAAGCGCAACTGGTGACCGATTTCGTGAAGTTGATTGAGAAGTTGGGTTATCGCCCCGTACTGCTGCCATTTTCACCGAACGGAAAAGCGCAGCACGTTAAAGGCTTCCTGCAACGTTTTGCGCGCACGGCAGGTAAAACGGCTGAGTTCCTTAACCGGGTGGCAAAACTCAACATCCCAATGGTGGGTGTCGATCCGGCTACTGTGCTCTGTTATCGCGATGAATATAAAGAAGTGTTGGGCGACCAGCGTGGTGAATTTAACGTACAACTCGTGCATGAATGGCTCGAGCAGGCGTTGGCCGCTCGTACCGAACAAATTGCCAGTGGTGAGGCGTGGTATCTGTTTGCACACTGCACGGAAGTGACGGCGCTGCCTTCTACACCAAATCAATGGCAGGGGATATTTGCTCGATTTGGTGCAAAACTCGAGAACGTCAATGTGGGTTGCTGTGGTATGGCAGGGACTTACGGCCATGAGAGTAAGAACCTGGAGAATTCGCTGGGCATCTACGAACTCTCATGGCATCCACAATTACAGAAGTTGCCGCGTCAGCGTTGCCTGGCGACGGGTTTCTCCTGTCGAAGCCAGGTAAAACGTGCGGAAGGCAATGGTATGCGCCATCCACTACAAGCATTGCTGGAAATGATGTAAACAAATTGTAGGAGCCGTCACAAAGCTGGATTAGAATATCCAGCCTGCGTGGCGGACGAAATCACTCTGCAGGCTGGTGGCTTGATCCCACTGGCCGCTGAGCGCCAGTTGATGACACAAGCGAGTCAAAGACAGGCGCGCCAGTTGATAGGCCTGAATACGGAACAAACGGTCGCGATCGGCATTCCCCATCTCCTGCACTAAGCGGTGATGGAGCTTGCCCATGGCATGTAAATAGCTTTGGTCGTCGCCGTTGAGTTCGCAGATTTCTGCCATATCCAGGCAGGTGTCGTTAAAGCGGCGCAGTTGGTCGATAGTACAATCGGTGCGGGTGAGCTTAGCCTGAGCCATATAGAAGTCGACGGTGATATCACGCACCGAAAACTTATATTCATCGATTTTGTGCTGTAACCAGGCCGAGACGGTAAGCGTCATATCGCTACCTTTAATGGGTTAATGATAATCATTATCATATTCAACCACGGCAGGAATGCAATTCCCGCAATGAAATTTTATTGATTTCCTTTGCCTGTTACTAAAATCGGCAATAACAATCTCTTTACATTTGATAAAGGCGTAACCTATCAATCAGAGTGATAACGTAAAGTTGGATTTTTAAATTTTACGGCATTTGAACGGGTTACGCAGGCAAGGCGCGCACGGGATTGCCGCCCACAAGCTGGTGTGAAGGGACTATGCTTAATAAAGCAACAGTAAAAAACAGCACGAGATGATTATCCCTGCAAAACAAGAGGTTGAAGTGATATCCGATATCACTACCATAGGGGGATAGCCTGAAAAGGCCCAGACATACGAGGTAGCAACATGTCATCAGTAAATGCAGCTTCTTTTTCACCCGAAGATTTCGTCTGGAAAGGGCTCACGCTGACCGAATCGGCAGCGAAACAGATTCTTAGCCTGGTCGAGCAGGACCCTGAAGTTAAAGGCCTGAAACTGGGTGTGAAGCAGTCCGGCTGTGCCGGTTTTGGGTACGTTATGGACCTGGTGAAAGAGCCTGCCGATGACGACCTGACGTTTGAGCAATTCGGCGCAAAATTGTTTGTGCCACTTCAGGCGATGCCGTTTGTTGACGGTACCGAGCTGGATTATGTCCGTGAAGGCCTGAACCAGATTTTTAAATTCAACAACCCTAAAGCTCAGCACGCCTGCGGGTGCGGTGAGAGCTTTGGCGTCGAGTAAGTGAAATATGTCACGACATAGCGAAGCATCTGACGATGTACAAATGTGGGAAGGTAGCCTGAATTACAAAGAAGGTTTCTTTACCCAGTTGCAAACCGACGAATTGGCACATGGCATCAACGAAGATGTCGTGCGCGCAATTTCGGCCAAACGTAACGAACCTGAGTGGATGTTGGAATTTCGTCTCAAGGCCTTCCGTGCCTGGTTAGAGATGGAAGAACCACATTGGCTGAAAGCGAACTACACCAAGCTCGATTATCAGGATTACAGCTATTACTCTGCGCCGTCCTGCGGCAATTGTGATGACAGCTGTGCCTCTGAGCCGGGTGCAACCCAGACTTCTGGCAGCGTTGCTTCCAGTGACTACCTGACCAAAGAAGTGGAAGACGCGTTCAACCAGTTGGGCGTTCCGGTACGTGAAGGTCGCGAAGTGGCAGTTGACGCCATTTTCGACTCCGTTTCCGTTTCTACTACCTATCGTGACAAGTTGGCGAAGCAGGGCATTATTTTCTGCTCATTCGGTGAAGCCATTCACGATCATCCAGAGCTGGTGCAGAAGTATCTCGGCACGGTGGTTCCGCACAACGACAACTTCTTTGCTGCGTTGAACTCTGCGGTGGCCTCAGACGGTACGTTCGTTTACATCCCGAAAGGCGTGCGTTGCCCAATGGAGTTGTCGACTTACTTCCGTATTAACGCCGCGAAAACCGGTCAGTTTGAACGTACCATTCTGATTGCCGATGAAGACAGCTATGTGAGCTACATCGAAGGCTGCTCCGCGCCTGTGCGTGATACCTACCAGCTGCATGCCGCAGTGGTAGAAGTTATCATCCATAAAAATGCTGAAGTGAAGTACTCCACCGTTCAGAACTGGTTCCCAGGCGGTGAAGGCGAGGGCGGTATCCTCAACTTCGTGACCAAGCGTGCGCTGTGTGAAGGCGACCACAGCAAGATGTCCTGGACCCAGTCTGAGACCGGTTCAGCGATCACCTGGAAGTATCCAAGCTGCATTCTGCGCGGTGATTACTCTGTAGGCGAGTTCTACTCGGTTGCACTGACCAGCGGTCGCCAGCAGGCGGATACCGGCACCAAAATGATCCACATTGGTAAAAACACCAAGTCGACCATTATCTCGAAAGGGATATCTGCCGGTAAGAGTGAAAACACCTACCGTGGTTTGGTGAAAATCATGCCTACCGCCACCAACGCGCGTAACTTCACCCAGTGTGACTCAATGCTGATTGGCCCGGATTGCGGTGCGCACACTTTCCCGTATGTGGAAACGCGCAACAACACTGCCCAGTTGGAGCATGAAGCGACGACGTCGCGTATTGGTGAAGACCAGATGTTCTACTGTCTGCAGCGCGGTATTAGCGAAGAAGATGCGATCTCAATGATCGTCAACGGCTTCTGTAAAGACGTTTTCTCCGAGCTGCCACTGGAATTTGCTGTGGAAGCGCAAAAACTGTTGGCTATCAGCCTTGAGCACAGTGTGGGCTGATGCCACACGCGTTGCCGGAAGCAATGTGAAGGAAAGAATATGTTAAGCATTAAAGATTTACAGGTTAGTGTTGAAGACAAAGAAATTTTGCGCGGTCTGAACCTTGAAGTGAAACCGGGTGAAGTTCACGCCATCATGGGACCTAACGGTTCAGGTAAAAGTACCCTGTCTGCAACACTGGCTGGTCGTGAAGATTACGAAGTCACTGGCGGTTCTGTTAGCTTCAAAGGTAAAGACCTGTTGGAGTTGGAGCCGGAAGAGCGCGCGGGTGAAGGCATCTTCATGGCGTTCCAGTATCCAGTCGAAATCCCTGGTGTGAGTAATCAATTCTTCCTGCAGACGTCGGTGAACGCCGTACGTAAATACCGTGAGCAGGATGAGCTGGATCGTTTTGATTTCCAGGACTTCATCGAAGACAAAATTAAACTGCTGAAGATGCCAGAAGATTTGCTGACCCGTTCAGTCAACGTCGGCTTCTCGGGTGGTGAGAAGAAGCGTAACGACATCTTGCAGATGGCGGCGCTGGAACCTGAACTGTGTATTCTTGATGAAACCGACTCCGGTCTGGACATCGATGCGTTGAAAATCGTGGCAGAAGGCGTGAACAGCCTGCGCGACGGTAAGCGTTCATTCATCATCGTGACGCACTATCAGCGCATCCTGGATTACATCAAGCCAGACCATGTGCACGTGCTGTATCAGGGCAAAATCGTTAAGTCTGGCGATTTCTCGCTGGTTAAACAGCTGGAGGAGCAAGGCTATGGCTGGCTTACCGACGAAGAGTGATAACGCCCTGCAACAGTGGCATCACCTGTTTGAGTCGCGCGGTGACGCGCGCTCATTACAGGCACAGCAGCACTGGCAGCAATTAATGCGTCTCGGCTTGCCAACGCGCAAGCATGAGAACTGGAAGTACACCGCGCTGGATGGTCTGTTGGCCCATCAGTTCGTGTTGCCAGAAGAGCAGGCAGTTACCGCTGAGCAGGTCGCTGAACTGGCGCTGCCGCTGGACGCCATTCAGTTAGTGTTTGTAGATGGCCGTTTTCAGCCTGAGCTGAGCGCGCGCGACACTGAACTGTTTGACGTGCAGCACAGCCGTGCTGCTGAACGCCGTCCTTTGCCTGCGGCCGTGCAGCCGGAAGTGTTCCTGCACCTGACCGAGAGCCTGGCGGAAGAGGTCACCTCCATTCGTTTGGCGCGTGGCAAATCTGCGGCTCGACCGCTCTATTTGCTGCACATCACCAGTGGCAAAGCCGATGCGCTGAATACCGTGCATCATCGTCACCATTTAGAGCTGGAACAAAGCGCTGAAGCCGAGGTGATTGAGCACTATGTGACGCTGAACGGTGCCTCGCACTTTACCGGCGCGCGTTTTACATTTGCTGTCGCAGACAATGCCAAGCTGAAACACATCAAGCTGGCCTTTGAAGAGAGCAGCAGTTACCACTTTGCGCACAATGACATTGTGATTGGTAGTGATGCGCAGGTCAGCAGTACCAGCTTCCTGCTGGGTGCCGGCTTGTCACGTCACAACACCAGCGTGCAGCTCAATGGTGAAAATACTGAGCTGGCACTGAACAGCCTGATCTTGCCGATCAATTCAGAAGTGGCGGATACCCGTAGCTATCTGGAGCACAATAAAGGTCATTGCCTTAGCCGTCAGCTGCATAAAACTATCTCACGTGACAAAGGCCGTTCAATCTTCAACGGTCATATCAAAGTGGCGAAGCACGCACTGAAAACTGACGGACAGATGACCAACAACAACCTGTTGCTCGGTCGCCTGGCGGAAGTGGACACCAAACCACAGCTGGAAATTTATGCTGATGATGTGAAGTGCAGCCACGGTGCCACTATTGGTCGTATTGACGACGAGCAGATGTTCTATCTGCGCTCGCGCGGTATTACCGAAGAAGCGGCGCAGCAGATGATCATCCATGCGTTCGCGGCGGAGTTGACCGAACTGCTGGAAGAAGAGTCACTGCGTCAGATAGTATTGCAACGCATTGCTGCGCGTTTCCCCGGAGTTGAGTCATGATTTTCGATCTCGAACGAATCAGAGCGGAATTTCCGATTCTGAAACGTGAGGTCAACGGACATCCGCTGGCCTACCTTGATAGCGCGGCCAGCGCTCAGCGCCCGCTCGCGGTTATCAATGCGGAAAGTTATTTTTACCAGCACGGCTACGCAGCCGTGCATCGTGGTATCCACTCGCTGAGTGCTCAAGCCACCACCGACATGGAAAATGTGCGCACGCAAGCTGCACGCTTCCTCAATGCGGCAACGCCTGAAGAGATCATCTTCGTTAAAGGCACCACTGAAGCGATCAATTTGGTTGCTAACAGCTGGGGCGGCAGCCAATTGCAGCCGGGCGATAACATCATCATCACGGAGATGGAGCATCACGCCAACATCGTACCGTGGCAGATGGTGGCGCAGCGTACCGGCGCTGAAATTCGCGTTTTGCCTCTCAATGAGCAAGGTGAGTTAGCGCTGGAGCAACTGGCGGGACTGATTGATAGCCGCACGCGTTTGCTGGCGGTGACGCACGTCTCTAACGTGCTGGGTACGGTCAACCCGGTGAAAGCGATTGTCGCCCAAGCGAAAGCTTTGGGCGTAGTGACGTTGGTGGACGGTGCACAAGCCGTGATGCATCACCAAGTGGATGTGCAGGACATTGACTGCGATTTCTACGCCTTCTCAGGCCATAAAATTTATGGCCCAACCGGCATTGGTGTGCTGTATGCGCGTAAGGCGCTGCAGGAAATCATGCCGCCTTGGGAAGGCGGTGGTTCGATGATCGATCAGGTGGTACTACCAACTGGCACCACCTGGAACAGCACACCATGGCGTTTTGAAGCAGGTACACCTAACACCGGCGGTATTATTGGATTAGGTGCGGCACTGACGTGGATCAGTGAAATTGGTTTAGACGTGATTAATGAGCGTGAAAGCGCGCTGATGCGTTACGCATTGGATAAGCTCGCCTCGGTGCCCGATCTTATCGTCTACGGCCCTGAACAGCGGAGCGGCGTGGTTGCCTTCAACCTTGGCAAGCATCATGCGTTTGACGTCGGCAGTTTCCTTGATCAATACGGGATTGCCATCCGCACTGGCCATCATTGCGCGATGCCGCTGATGCGTCACTATGCGGTACCAGCAATGTGTCGTGCCTCTTTTGCTTTGTACAACAGTGAAGAAGAAGCCGATCGCTTGGCAGCAGGTTTGACCCGTATTCATCGTCTGCTGGGTGGTTGAGCAGATATCAGGAGTAATCCATGGCGAATTTGCCAGACAAAGAGAAACTCGTGCGCAACTTTAACCGTTGCGCAAACTGGGAAGAGAAGTACCTCTACATCATTGAGCTCGGAGCGAAATTACCAGAATCCTCTGAAAGCTTACAGCAGCCAAAGTATGTGATTTCAGGTTGCCAGAGCCAGGTGTGGATCAGGATGACCCCGCAAGCGGATGGCTCCATCGCCTTTGAAGGTGACAGTGATGCCGCTATTGTTAAAGGTTTGATTGCCGTCGTGTTTAGCCTGTATCAAGGGCTGAAATCACAAGAAATTCTCGACCTGAACGTCGGTCACTGGTTTGGCGAATTAGCGCTGACCCAGCATCTCACACCGACACGTTCGCAAGGATTGGAAGCGATGATTCGCGCGATCCGTCATAACGCTCAAAGCCTCAGCTAAGATACACTCTCCAGACCCCGGCATGACCGGGGTCCGTTCCATCCGACAAAGAGAAAATTGCATGAAACCAGCGTTACGTTTAGCCGGTGCATTGCTGTTGTCCTGCTTCGGGCTTTCTGCACCTGCATTTGCTACGGAATATCCCCTGCCAGCCGATAACAGCCGTTTAATTGGCGAGAACACCCTGACCACTGTCCCAGACGACAAACGGCCCTTAGAGAGCATTGCATCGCACTATAAGATTGGCATGCTGGGCATGTTAGAGGCGAATCCAGGTGTGGACCCTTGGTTACCTAAAGCCGGTACGCAGTTAACCGTCCCGTTGCAGATGCTGCTGCCGGATGCCCCGCGAGAGGGCATCGTGATAAACCTTGCGGAACTGCGCCTGTATTACTATCCGAAAGGTGAAAATCGCGTGGTGGTGTATCCGATCGGTATAGGCCAATTAGGCGCCGCAACACCGAGTATGGTTACCAGCATCAGCCAGAAGATCCCCAATCCTACCTGGACACCCACCGTCAATATCCGTAAACGATATGCCAAAGAGGGCATTACCTTGCCTGGCGTGGTGCCAGCAGGTCCGGATAACCCAATGGGGCTGTTTGCCATGCGTTTGGCGCGCGGTACCGGGCAGTATCTGATACATGGCACCAACGCTGATTTCGGTATTGGCATGCGCGTCAGTTCCGGTTGCATACGTTTGCGTCCCGATGACATTGAAGCGCTGTTCAACAGCGTGCCCAAGGGAACGCGAGTACAGATTATTAATGAGCCGATCAAATATGCAGTGGAGCCGGATGGAAAACGCTACGTAGAGGTGCATCAGCCGCTTTCACGAAATGATAAAGACGATCCACAGACCATGCCGATTGCGTTGACGGCAAAATCGAAGGCGTTCATCAATAGTCAGAAAAGCGACACCGCACTGATTAAAGAAGTCATTGCGCGTCGTTCTGGGATGCCTGTGCTGGTCAGCAGTGGCGAGCCGGTTAATGAGGAGACCACGTTACCTGCCGTGCTGCAAACGCAGCAGAATGGGGCACAGGTGGGACAAGCGACAATTAGCCAGGCAATGGGCGAAGCTGCCGCAAAACCTTAATTCAGGGGCCAAATTCAGGACAAAAAAAATGGTGCCACATGGGCACCATTTTTCAAACCAGAACTCTTACTTACGGTAAGAGTGAGCCTGGTTGTCCAGACGCTGGTTAGCGCGAGCTGCGTCATCTTTAGCAGCCTGAACGTCAGAACGGATTGCGTTCACGTCGTTGCTCAGCTGGTCAACTTTAGCGTTCAGAGTCTGAACGTCTGAAGACAGCTGGTCAATTTTAGCGTTGCTTGAGCAACCAGCCAGCAGAGTTGAACCCAGAATTACCGCGCCCAGTACCAGTTTAGTACGATTCATTATTAATACCCTCTAGAATTGAGTTAATCTCCATGTAGCGTTACAAGTATTACACAAAGCTTTTTGAGTTGAGAATAAATTTTTGATGAGAACATGCTTAAATTTGATCGTTCGCTCAAAGAAACAGCGTTTCGCAGAAGATGATGAAAATATTTAGCTAAAACAGAGAGATTTAATCGGACTAACCTTAATTGTGCGGGATATTGAATAGTTATTATCGATTGGAAAATTCTGGATTTTGTATTAGCGCAGGAATAAAAAAAGCGCCAAAAAAAGGCGCTTTTAAATAAAACTTCAGCTAAAAATCAGATTAGGTGGACAGATGCCGTGTTGGTCGTGCCACTTGGAACCAATGCACCCGATACCATCACCACAACGTCGCCTTTCTGCGCATAGCCACTTTCCAGTGCCATTTCTTTACCAATACGGTAGAAATCATCCGTAGAAGCAATTTCGGTCACCAGACGTGTCTCAACGCCTTTGCTCAGAATTAGCTGGCGTGCGGTGGTCGCATTGGTGGTCAGCGCTAAAATGGTGGCATCCGGGAAGTACTTACGAATGGCTTTCGCTGACTTTCCGCCTTCGGTCGCCACAACAATTAATGGTGCTTCCAGTTTTTCTGCGGTCTCTACTGCACCGCGGCACACCGCTTCAGTGATGCGCAATTTGCGTGAGTCTTGCAGTTCATCGATACGTGACTTCATCACGCGGTCGGTGCGCTCACAGATGGTCGCCATGATGGTGACAGATTCAAGTGGGTATTTACCCTTGGCACTCTCACCAGACAGCATCACTGCATCCGTACCGTCCAGGATGGCGTTCGCCACATCGCCAGCTTCGGCACGGGTAGGTCGCGGGTTTTTGATCATTGAATCGAGCATCTGCGTAGCGGTAATCACCACTTTGCGCGCTTTATTACACTTCTTGATCATCATCTTCTGCGCGAAGATCACTTCTTCAACCGGGATTTCAACACCCAAGTCGCCGCGCGCAACCATGATGCCGTCAGAGGCTTCAAGGATTTCGTCGAAGTTATTCAGGCCTTCCTGGTTCTCGATTTTGGAGATGATCTGAATATGCTCACCGCCATGTGCTTTCAGGTGTTCACGAATTTCCAGCACATCAGAACGTTTGCGGATGAACGAAGCCGCAACGAAATCGACGCCTTGTTCACAACCGAAAATCAGGTCGCGTTTATCTTTTTCGGCCAGTGCTGGCAGCTGGATAGAAACACCTGGCAGGTTAACACCTTTGTTTTCGCCCAGGTCACCGTTGTTCAGTACGTTACATACGACAGTGTTTTCAGTCACTTCAGTAACCTGCATACCAATCAGGCCATCATCGACCAACACGGTGTTGCCGATTTTCAGGTCTTCGGTGAAACCTGCATAGGTAACAGCAACACGTTCGCTGTTACCAATCACTGATTGATCGGTGGTGAAAGTGAAAGTCTGACCGGCTTTCAGTGAAACATCGTTGCCGCCTTCCAGTTTCATGGTGCGAATTTCAGGACCTTTGGTGTCCAGCAGAATCGCGGCCTGACGACCGGTTTTTTCCATGACGGCACGCATGTTAGTGATGCGCTGACCATGTTCGGCGTAATCCCCGTGAGAGAAGTTCAGGCGCATGACGTTCATGCCCGCTTCCAGCAGTTGAGTCAGCATCTCTTCAGATTCGGTTTTCGGACCGATAGTACAAACAATCTTGGTCTTTTTCATGTCAGGTTTTCTGTAAGTTGTGATGGATGATAGAGGTCGGGATTCGCCGCGCTTGGCAGCGAAGTGAAAATGTGTGTGGTGTTGGTTTGGATCGTACAGAAGTAAGAATAGGTGACAGAGACTAAGCGTGCAGAGAAGTTATGCAGTACGCGAGGGAACTGGCAGAGCAGTGTTGCGCAAATCATTTGAGTTGTTTGCATAGGCACGTTAGCGCTGAAACCTTTCAGGTGGACAACGCGGCATAGTATAGACGCTAAGTATGCGAAAACCAATATAAAAGCTAAGAGAGAAAACGATTCAGATCAAGGAAAGAGGTGTTGCGCAAAGAGAGAGAAAACTAAGAGTGGTGCGCTCTAATGGACTCGAACCATCGACCCCCACCATGTCAAGGTGGTGCTCTAACCAACTGAGCTAAGAGCGCAACATGCTGTCAGGGCGACAGCGGGGACGAATATTAACGGCAGGTTGCGATGCTGGCAAGGGAAAAAATGAAATTCCCTGACGACTGACCAGCATCTGTGCGACCCGCTGTTTTTTTAGGCATCGCAGGGCCGAATATCGGCCCATTCAGCCACTTAGCGCGCGGCGCGCGACAAAATGATTTGTGCAGGCAGACGTTGCAGACGGCAAATGCGCCAAATCATCATGACGGCAGCCGATGTCAAACCGACAATAAATCCGCACCAGAAACCTGCTGGGCCAAGTTCAGGCACGATCCAATCCGTCAGCGCCAGGATATAACCCACCGGCAATCCCAACACCCAATAAGCAATAAAGGTGATAAAGAAGATCGAGCGTGTGTCTTTGTAGCCACGCAAAATCCCGCTGCCTATCACCTGGATTGAGTCTGAGAACTGGTAAATTGCGGCCAAGAGCATTAACTGCGCTGCCAGCGTGATGACCTCTGGATTAGTGGTGTAAAGCGCGGCGATATGTTCACGGAACGTCACGGTAAATATTGCCGTGATCGCAGCCATACTGATGCCAACGCCTTGGCCGGTCCAGGCCGCCACGCGAGCTTGCTCGGCAGAACCTTGTCCAAGACGATAACCCACACGTATGGTTGTGGCCACGCCAAGCGATAAAGGCAAGACAAACATCAGTGAGCTGAAGTTAAGGGCAATCTGGTGGCCAGCGACTTTGACGATACCCAGTGGAGAAACCAACAGCGCGACAACCGCAAACAGAGTCACTTCAAAGAACAGAGCCAATGCCACCGGCAGTCCTAAAGTGAACAGTCGTGAAAGAATCACACGTGAAGGTGCTGACCAACGAGTCGTCATTTTGATATCTCGCATGCTGGCCATGCGCTTCACCCAAAAACGCATCACGATAAACATCACCCAGTACACAGAGGCGGTCGCAACACCGCAACCGACACCGCCAAGAGCGGGCATACCGAAATGACCATAAATGAAGACATAGTTCAGTGGGATGTTGACCATCAGTCCAAGGAAGCCCAGCAGCATGGCAGGTTTGGTTTTTGACAGACCTTCACACTGGTTGCGCGAAACCTGGAAGAACAGATAACCCGGTGCGCCCCAGAGTAACGCGTGCAGGTAACCCTCGGCTTTAGCGGCCAATTGCGGATCAATATCATGCATGGCATGAATCAGATAACCCGCGTTCCACAGCACCACCATGATCAGTAACGCCACTGCCAGCGCCAGCCAATAGCCTTGGCGCACCTGTTCTGCGATGCGTTCGCGTCGGCCTGAACCGTTGAGTTGCGCAACGGTGGGCGTCAAAGCCAGTAGGAGACCATGGCCAAAGAGGATGGCGGGAAGCCAGATAGAGGTGCCGACAGCAACGGCGGCCATATCCGTGGCGCTTACCGCACCGGCCATAATGGTATCCACAAACCCCATCGCTGTCTGAGCCACCTGAGCAAGGATGACCGGGATCGCGAGGGCCAGCAATTGACGCGCTTCTGTTAAATACTTCTGCACGTAACACCTGCTTATAAGATGAAGAGAGTGGGGGAAATCCCCATAGAATGCGCGGCATAGTGTAGCGGGCGCGTTGCGTTACACCAAACTTTGATCGCATTTTATAAAGCTATTTGTGTAAAGTTTGAACTCCGGCAAATTAAACGCTGCCGAGTAAGCTGTGATAAACTGGCACAAACTTCACTAAGGCTGAAATTATGTTTACTG
The DNA here is from genome assembly GCF_002095475.1 of Pantoea rwandensis. Classification (GTDB taxonomy): domain Bacteria; phylum Pseudomonadota; class Gammaproteobacteria; order Enterobacterales; family Enterobacteriaceae; genus Pantoea; species Pantoea rwandensis. The sequence goes on along the minus strand of NZ_MLFR01000024.1, from coordinate 32,748 downwards.
GAATTGTGCAGGGCACGGCCGAAATTATTGCCGTTGAAGAAAAAAAACTGTTTCGCACCCACATTGTACGCTTACCGGAAGAGCTATTACCGGGGTTGGCATTGGGCGCATCCGTTGCGCACAACGGCTGCTGCCTGACCGTCACTGCCATTGAAGGCGATTGTGTTAGCTTTGATCTGATTAAAGAAACGCTACGCATCACCAACCTCGGAGAATTAAAGGTGGGTGATGTGGTGAATATTGAGCGCGCCGCTAAATTTAGCGACGAAATTGGCGGTCATTTAATGTCCGGCCATATTATGACCACCGCTGAAATTTGCAAAATTATTCAGTCAGAAAATAACCGTGAAGTATGGTTTAAATTGCAGGATGCGTCGCAAATCAAATATATCCTGCATAAAGGCTTTGTCGGTATTGATGGCATCAGTCTGACGGTGGGGGATGTGACCAAAAGCAAATTCTGTGTACATCTCATTCCCGAAACGCTGGAGCGCACCACATTAGGCGCGAAAAAACTGGGCCATAAAGTCAATATCGAGATCGATCCGCATACGCAGGCGATTGTGGAGACCGTTGAACGCGTGCTGGCACAACGTGAAGCCGCTGCCGTTGCCGCCATCGCACACGCGGATGATGCAGAATAAGAGCCATAAAAAAGGCGCCGCTGGCGCCTTTGTTCATCAGTTTAGGGGTTAACGGGCAACCCGTAATCCACCCTCTTTACCACGCTAAACACCACCTGCCAAAGCTGTATATCACGCGCGCGGAATGCACCTGCACAGGCATTAAGATAATAAGAGAACATGCGTTTAAAGCGGTCACCGTACTTCTCTGAAAGTTGCGGCCACGCTTCCAGGAAGCGTTCATGCCAGGCCATCAAGGTCGTGTCATAATCGGCCCCGATGTTATGCCAGTCTTCCATAATAAAATGCTTTTCACTGGCATCTGCAATCTGGCGCACCGAAGGTAGGCACCCGTTAGGGAAGATATATTTATCAATCCATGGGTCGACGTTCATATCGGTGGTGATGGCACCAATGGTATGCAGTAAAAATATGCCTTCGGGTTTGAGGTTGCGGTCGGCAACATCAAAGTAAGTGGCATAGTTTTTCGGCCCCACATGCTCAAACATACCCACAGAGACGATTCGATCAAATTGCAAATTCAGATCGCGATAGTCCTGGAGCAGAATGGTGACATCAAGACCTTCACAACGCTGTTGTGCCATTTTCTGCTGCTCTGCCGAAATAGTGACGCCATGAACCTTAACGCCATAATTGCGTGCGGCAAATTCCGCGAGCCCACCCCAACCGCAACCAATGTCGAGCAGTGTCATGCCCGGCTCTAGCTGCAGTTTGCGGCAAATCATATCCAGTTTATCGTGTTGCGCCTGTTCCAACGTCTTAGCGTCTTTCCAATAGCCGCAGGAATATTGCATGGAGGGATCAAGCATCAGCGAAAAAAGGTCGTTACCGAGGTCGTAATGTTCTTTGCCAACAATCCAGGCTCTTTTCTTCGATTGCAGATTGGTCAAACGCGCTGCGGCGATACGCAATGTGTCTTTAAAATGACGAGGGAGTTGTTTATCCAGGTGTTGTTTGAGAACGCGATGGAAAAACATATCCATTTGCTCGCAATCCCACCAACCATCCATATAACTTTCACCTAAGCCGAGCGATCCTTCCTGCAGGACGCGCTTAAAAAAGTCTGGATTTTTTACCTGAATATCCCAGGGGCGTGTGCCATTGATAGCAACATCAGCGCGTTCCAGTAATTCGTTGACGATGCGAAACCAGTGGTTTTCTTCAAGGCTCACTTCTTCTATACACGATGAACTCATAGCTTCTCCATCACCTTTCCGATTCAAACCTGAGAAAAGAATAGTCAATTTCTCCAGGCCTGTGAGAGAACTCACGGTAAATCCGTGCGCCATATATCCGACGTTTTACAGAGGTATGAATCTGAATAGAAATGTCTGGCACAAATCAGGAGTGGAAGATCGTGCAGACGCCATCCCAACGACAAAGTCGCTTAAAGTTGATGCAATTATGTTATTGATTTGTTACAGAAATGCTGACCCACTGAGTATATGCTCACGTGGGTCAATATTCAACGAGTTATCGTTAGTTTGCTAACGAAAGTCATTTCGTCAGTGATTATCTTCGCAAGGATGGGAGTTGTGAGCAATATCACTTTGTGCGCTTAAGTTGCGCTGCCAGATGAAGCCCGCCCAAGCAAGCACCACGGTGGCGACCATGACCAAAGTCGTGTTATACAGCGCCTGCTGTAAGCCAGCGGAGACGATCAAACTGGCGATAAAGCACAAGCCAAGTTGAAGGAGATTCTGCAATCCTGCTGCTTTACCCGTAGCATGTGGGAAGGGTGCTAATGCGCTGGAAACCACGATGGGATAAATAGCACCATTTGCCAGCGCCATACCGCAGAAAGGGAGAAGTAGCGCAGCGAGCGAAGGCTCAGACGTCATTGCCACGACAAACAAGCTCAAAATACTCAGGCTATAAAGCACCAAGAGCCAGGGCAAGAGCTGCGCACCTTGATAACGATCAAGTAGTGCGCGGCAGCCAAACCCACCGATTAAGAACGCGATAGTTTGCGGAATGTAACTCAAACCGATATCCGCAGGCGTTAACCCCGCAGAAGCCAGGATAAATGGCGACCCGGTAAGCCAGGCAAAAAAACTGGCCGAACAGGCTGAGTAGATCAACACGTTGCCGCTGTAGAGACGATTAGCCAGTACATTCAGCCAACCAGGTTGCGCACTCAATTTGGTAATTTCATTTTTTGGATTGGACAGCTGCAGGGTGCCGATCAAGAGTAGAACCGCGATGAGGGTCAGCACGATAAAAATGCTGCGCCAATGGAAATGCCCCATCAGCCATGCCCCGAGCAGAGGGGCTAAAGCGGGCGAGAGCGCCACCAAGGGCATAATCGTGGCGAAGACTTTATTGGCCTGTGCTTTTGGGTAACGATCCACCACCAGCGCTTGCCAACTTACGGCCGCGGCGCAGACACCGATAGCCTGCACGAAGCGTAGTGCCAGCATCATTTTGACGTCCGTCACCCACAACATCCCCAAACATCCCAAAGCAAAGATGGCTAAACCGGCCAGCAAAATGGGTTTGCGTCCAAAGCGATCCGATAATGGTCCCCAGAACACCTGCGCACAGGCGAATCCACCCAAAAACAAACTCAGACTAGCGCTGATGGTGCCAGGTGAGGTGGCGAAATCGCGTTGCATATCGCCAAACGCGGGCAAGTACATATCGGTGGCAAGGAAGCCGAGCATACTCAGCACGGCCAGATAGGGCATAAATCCTTTTGACGACAACATAATTTTTCTCATAGGTACAGTGAACGCCAGGGAGTGTAAAAGAGTGCGTCACGCTTTGTGAAACGCTAATATTTGAGGTCTGCTGTTAAAATTTTTGAAGGCAAAATCATGTGGTCTGAATATGCGCTTGAAGTGGTGGATGCAGTGGCTCGCAGTGGCAGTTTTAGTGCCGCCGCGCAGGAACTACACCGCGTGCCTTCTGCGGTCAGCTATACCGTACGTCAGTTAGAGACCTGGCTAGCCGTTCCGCTGTTTGAGCGCCAGCATCGGGAAGTTGTATTAACCCCCGCAGGCGAGCATTTTGTGCGGGAAGGGCGGTCTGTTATCAAAAAAATGCTGGCAACACGTAGGCAGTGTCAGCAACTGGCCAATGGCTGGCGGGGACAACTCAGTATTGCCGTGGATTGCATTGTGAAACCGCAGCGAACGCGTCAGCTGGTAAAGGATTTTTATCGCCACTTCCCGGATATGGAGCTGATCATCAGTTATGAAGTGTTCAACGGCGTGTGGGATGCACTGGCAGATGGGCGCGTTGATGTCGCTATCGGTGCAACACAGGCGATTCCGGTCGGCGGGCGTTTTGCGTTTCAGGACATGGGCGCCCTAAACTGGCGTTGCGTTGTGAGTCCCGATCATCCCTTGGTGGGCAGCAAAGCATTGGATGATGAGACCTTGCGCGCTTGGCCGTCACTGGTATTAGAAGATACGTCACGTGCGCTTCCGCGACGTATGACCTGGACGCTGGATAATCAGCGGCGTTTAGTGGTGCCGGAATGGGAAACCGGGATAGATTGCCTGCAAGCCGGTTTATGCGTAGGCATGGTGCCGGGGCATTTAGCACGACCCTTGCTGGACAAGGGAATGTTAGTTGAACTGACGCTTCCGCAGCCGTTTCCAGAGAGCCCCTGCTGCGTCAGTTGGTCAGAACAGCGTGCTTCACCGGCGCTCACGTGGTTGCTGGCTTACCTTGGGGATGCCGAAACGCTGAACCATGAATGGCTCAGCGAAAATAGGACTTAGCGGCGGTAGTCGCGGAAAGGACCATCGGTTACCGAGCGGCGCTCTATCAATGTTGGCTGCACTTCGATAGTTTGCGGCTCTTCACGCTTGCTGGTAATACGATCCAACAGCATCTCGAGTGCTTTTTCACCTAACTGTGCTTTTGGCTGGTGCACGGTGGTCAGTGCGGGTGTGAAGTAACGCGCGTTGCGCACGTTATCGTAGCCAATCACTGAAATGTCCTGCGGTACGCGTAAGCCCATTTCATCGGCCGCGCAAATTGCCCCCATTGCCATAATGTCACCGCCGCAGAATACGGCGGTGGGCCGCTGTTTCTGGTTGAGAATCTGCTGCATAGCCTGATAACCGGACTCAGGTTCAAAGTCACCTTGCACGATCCACTCTGAGCGCACAGTGATTCCGGCTTCATTCATCGCCTGCATAAACCCAGCATGGCGACCACCACCCGTGTTGCGCTCCATCTGGCCCGGAATAGCGCCGATATCACGATGACCACGTTCGATCAGGTAACGTCCCGCCAGATAGCCGCCGTGGAAAGCGTTATCCTGCACGGTATCGGTGAAATCACCGCGCGAAGCGCCCCAATCCATCACCACCATAGGGATATTACGGTTCTCTTCCAGCATCTGCAGGAGGTCATCGGGATATTCAGAACACATCACCAACAGACCATCTACGCGCTTCTGCGCCATCATGGAGAGATAAGCCCGCTGTTTCTGCAAATCGTTATGCGCGTTACCAAGAATCAACGTATAGCCACGCTCGAAACAGTGGTTCTCAACCGCTTCAATGATTTCGGCAAAGTAGGGTGCTTCGCTGGAGGTCGCCAATAAACCCAGTGTCTTGGTGTGATTCACTTTTAAGCTTCGCGCGACAGCGCTGGGGGAATAGTGCAATTCTTTAATTGCTTCCCAGACGGCGTTACGCGTCTCTTCTGCGACAAAACGCGTTTTGTTGATGACATGCGAAACCGTGGTGGTAGAGACACCAGCGCGCTTTGCTACATCTTTAATTGTTGCCATGAAAAAGGTACTCCCCGGCTTATCGCAACGTACTGATAAGTATATGGTTAAACGTTTGCGTCTGCGAAGGTTTTTGCGCCCGAAAATGCGGGTCAATACTGCCTGTTCAGGCAGAGAAAATCACTTCAGCAGGCTGTAAATACAGCATGCGCAAAATCGGTTGCGCAACGAAAGGCGGCGATTCTAGCAAGCTGGCGCGGATAACACGAGATTTTTGCCTAGCGCTGTGCGAAAATTGTTTTAACCACAATAAGTGTGTGACTAAGGAGCAGTGATGAGTACAGACATGAAGCTGGCGCTAATGACCACGGTTGGCGCACTGTTAATGATTGTCGCTTTTAGCTTTACGGCCATTCTTCATTAATAAAAATGGCATAAAAAAAGCCGGAGCTGATTCAGCGTCCGGCTTTTTTATGTGTTGCGCAACAACTAGCGAATGGTTTTTGGTGTCATCATGCGGCGTGCGCCGACATAGTGTTTTTGCCAATAATCTTCACCTAAAGCGCTAATCTGGATATCTTTGCCGGTGCGTGGCGACTGAATAAATTTGCCATCGCCAAGATAAACTCCAACATGGTCAGCTGCACCGCGATTGTTAATGCGGAAAAACACCAGATCCCCTTTCTCCAGCATTTGACGCTTGATGGGTGCCGCATCGTGCAAGTGATACATTTCATTCGCGGTGCGCGGGAATTTATATTTGACCAAATCTTTGTAGGCGTACCACACCAAGCCACTGCAATCGAATCCTGTATTCGGTGAGGTGCCGCCCCACTGATAAGGTTTACCCAGTTGTCCCATCAATTTATTCATCGCAGTAGCACGTGCCTTTTGATAACGCTGGCGGTGCGATTTGCTCATTCTGATGCCAGTTAATTCCTGGGTTTCATCATCCAACTCAGGCAACTTTTTTGCTAAACGTTGATGGCCGTACTTTTTAGCTGGGGATTTCAGCAGGCTTTTTTTGCGGGTGGTTTTGTGTAACGCAGTCTCAGTTTTAGTTTGTTTTTTCAGCTTCAGTTTCTGCACTGTCTTGTGCACGGACGACAGGCGAGACTTCTTAGCCGTTGTTTTAACCGGGCGTCGCTTGCGGCGCTCATCTTCACGCGCACCTTTTTTCTCAGCATTGTGCAAACTGGCATTAACGGGTGCATGCGGTGACGCAGAAGCCACATTAAAGAACAGTTGGGCGAAAGCCAGTATGAAAAGCGTAATCAGTAAACGCATAGTCCGGTTACAAGTTAAGCAGTCTGGTAGAGAAACAGGCTGCGGCTAAGTAAGAGAAATCTGATCAACGATCAGCGCCGAAGCAATTCTAATCCACTTTTTTTCTAAAAGGTAAGGCCTTTTTCTATTAATCTGTTACTCGACTTTTTTTGCCGTGAAAATGAGCGATTTCAGCTGGTTAACGCAGCGTAATTATTGCTAATTATTAATTTATTCATGCTTGCTAATGATATGAAAATGTTATTTAAGGCGACTGGACTTAACAAACATGGCGATCGGCATAACGTGAACGCAAAATCCCGTTTTCAGTGCGGGCCTGAAGTCGCTACAATAAACAAACACGAAGTGAAGCATTAAGGAAGGCAATAATGAGTACTGTTGAAAAAATTCAGCGCCAGATCGCAGAAAATCCGATCCTGCTGTATATGAAAGGTTCGCCGAAACTGCCAAGCTGCGGTTTCTCTGCCCAGGCTGTGCAGGCACTCTCTGCCTGTGGTGAGCGCTTCGCGTATGTGGATATCCTGCAGAACCCGGATATCCGTGCAGAACTGCCAAAAATCGCTAACTGGCCAACGTTCCCGCAACTGTGGGTTGATGGTGAGCTGGTGGGCGGATGCGATATCATCGTTGAGATGTTCCAGCGTGGTGAATTGCAGCCGCTGTTAAAAGAAACCGCTGAGAAATACAAAGAAGCGGAATAATTGCGAAGGCCGACATCTGTCGGCCTTTTCTTTGGTCATCAATCAAGATGATGCGTCGTCTTCTTCCGTCTGTTCATCAGTGAACGCTAACGGCCAGCCGCCTAATCGTTTCCAGCGATTCACCAACTCACAAAACAGCGTAGCCGTTTGCTCGGTGTCATACAGCGCTGAGTGTGCCTGGGTACTATCAAAATCCATTCCCGCCGCTTTACACGCCTTGGCGAGCACGGTCTGACCGAGAACCAACCCGCTCAATGCTGCCGTATCAAAGGTGGCAAACGGATGAAACGGATTGCGTTTCAGGCTGGCGCGCTCAGCGGCCGCCATGACGAAATTCAGATCGAATGTCGCGTTGTGCGCCACAATAATGGCGCGATTACAGCCATGATCTTTGGTGCCTTTGCGCACCATTTTAAAGATGGCATGTAGCGCTTCATATTCACTCACGGCACCGCGCAATGGGTTGGTAGGGTCGATGCCGGTAAAAGCCAGTGCTGCGGGATTAAGAATCGCGCCTTCGAACGGTTCCACATGAAAGTGCAGCGTCTCATCACGGTGTAGCCAACCGTCCTCATCCATCTTGAGCGTGGTGGCCGCAATTTCCAGCAGCGCATCAGTTTGAGCATTGAAACCGGCGGTTTCGACATCAATAACCACAGGATAAAAACCACGGAAACGTTGATGGAGAGCGTTTAAGGCGTTCGAATCAGACATCAGGATCTCATAGCTAGAAATGGGGCAGCGCGCATTATGGCAAAAATTACGGAAGGGTGCAGCAGGAGAGGGAAGTCAGCCTGCAAATTAGCAGGCTGACAAACGGCATTAATTGCCGAGGCCGTGACCGGCGTGTTTGTTTTCAATCAGCTCGATTTTATAGCCATCAGGATCTTCCACAAACGCAATAATGGTGGTGCCACCCTTAACCGGACCCGCTTCACGGGTGACGTTGCCGCCAATACTGCGGATACGTTCACAGGTTTCCGCGACGTTATCTACGCCCAGCGCGATGTGACCATAAGCATTGCCCAGATCGTATTTCTCGACACCCCAGTTATAGGTCAGCTCAATCACTGCACCTTCACTCTCTTCGGTGTAGCCCACAAATGCCAGGGTGTATTTGTATTCGGTATTTTCGCTCTGACGCAGTACGCGCATGCCCAGCACACGGGTATAAAAGTCGATTGAACGCTGCAGATCGCCAACGCGTAACATGGTATGAAGTAAACGCATAACATCCTCTTTTTAAAAGTCATCAGGGAATGACAAAGACTATCAAGTATAGCCAGTTAACGCCCTTAAGAAACAGCACTGCCGCACATCCGGTGCGGCAGTCTCTTATTACAGGGTTGGATAATCGGTGTAGCCTTCAGCGCCGCCACCGTAGAAGCTTTCCGGACGCTGTGGATTCAACGGTGCGTCTTGCTGTAAACGCGCCACCAAATCCGGGTTGGCGATGAAGTCACGGCCAAAGGCCACCGCATCGATCAGCCCTCGTGCAATCAGATCATCCGCTTTCTCAACAGTATAAGCACCGGCACCAATGATCACACCAGGGAAGATAGCACGCACTTTCTCACGGAAAGCATCGCTATAAGGCTGACCGCCGGCCCAGTCAGGTTCGGACAGGTGCAGGTAAGCAATCCCGCGTTTGCCCAATTCCGCGATGTACCACAGTGCGGCTTCCTCTTCATCTGGGCCATTTTCAAGATTCTGGAACGCCCCAATCGGCGATACACGAATACCGATACGATCGGCTGACCAATTTGCAATGGCGGCATCCACCACTTCCAGCGCAAAACGGCCACGCTTCTGGATGGAACCACCGTATTCATCGGTACGCTGGTTGGAACCTGGTGCCAGGAACTGATGCATCAGATAGCCGTGCGCGGAGTGCAGTTCCAGTAAATCAAAATTCGCATCGCGTGCATTGGCTGCGGCCTGGCCGAAATCTTTCACAATTTGCTGGATCTCGTCCACGCTCAGTTCACGTGGCAAGGACGTATCTTCACGATACACGCTGCCATCAGCGGCACGCAGCGAGGTGCGTGTACCGGCTACCAGCGCTGAAGGCGCGACGGGCGCTTTGCCTTCTGGCTGCACGGTGTGATGTGAAATGCGTCCGGTGTGCCATAACTGCACGGCGCTATGACCCTGAGCAGCATGAATGCTCTCGTTGATCAGTTTCCATGCGGCGATTTGATCAGGGGTATGCAACCCTGGCGCACCCGCATAACCTTTCGCCTGGAAAGAGATTTGCGTTGCTTCGGTGATGATCAGACCGGCACTGGCGCGTTGCTGATAATACTCTGCCATCAGCGGAGTAGGGATATCGCCCGGCTCAATGCTACGCAGACGCGTGAGTGGGGCCATAAATACGCGGTTTGGTACGGTAATCGCACCCACTTTAAGCGGGGAGAACAGTTGTTTACTCGCCATGATGACTCCTGTAATAGACCGGTCGTCTAGAAACTAAGGTTTTTAAAAATCAGTGGCCACTTAGCCACTGTTCGATGGTTTCGAGTGCCAGACTGATAGGGCCTGGCTCACGGGAAATTTTGCTCTGCAAACTGGCACCCAGCCATAACAAATAACAGCGTTGTGCAAGTTGTTGCGGTGTTTGCCCAAAGGGTAAATCTTGCTCAGCGGCCATTTCGGTAAGACAGTGCGCATAGGCCGCTATCATGGCCGATGCACCATGCTGTAACGCATCGCGCATCGGTTCCGACAGGTCACACACTTCTGCCGACAGTTTCACGCCGAGACAACCGACAATGTGACCCTGCTCGATAAACAGCGTTTCACCATAACGGAAATGGTTGAGCAATCGTGCACGCGCAGAAAGCCCCGGCTGGTTAAGCTGCTGTTCAATCTGCTCGAGATAATGGCTGAAGTAGCGCTCCAGGAGCGCCACACCAAAGGCTTCTTTCGAACGAAAGTAATGGTAAAACGAGCCTTTCGGCACTTCCGCCAGCGCCAGCATCTCGCTCAGGCCCATTCCGGTAAAACCGCGTTGCAGGCAAACCTGCTCGCCAGTAGCGAGCAGATGTTCACGGGTTTCGTTGCGTTGCACAGTCTTGTTCATGGCGAGCAGAATATTAGACCGGTCGGTCTAATGCAAATACTAGGCGGCATTTTGGCACGATCTGATCATATCCAATTGAGGTTGATATTCCTGTGTCTGGACATTGAATAGACCTAAAACCGTATGGAAAAGATTATCTTGCGACACTTTTTCTTTTGCTGCTTGCTGACGCAAACAGGTCTCATCAATGTGATAAGCGGCGGCATAGCCCGACGACATCCACATCAGCAGGGGGATGTGAGTCTGCTGCGAAGGAGCAAACACATAAGGCGCACCGTGCAAATACATCCCATGTTCACCCAGTGACTCACCATGATCGGAGAGATAGATCAGCGCCACATTGAAACGATCACTTAACGCTTTCAGCTTATCAATGGTGCGACTTACCATGTCGTCGGTGTACAACAGCGAGTTATCGTAAGTATTCACCAGTGCCTGATGATCACAGTCTTGAATCTGATTGCTGTCACAGGTCGGTGTGAAACGACGGAAAGATGCGGGATAGCGCTGGTAGTACGCCGGACCGTGGCTGCCCATCTGATGCAGCACGATAATTCCGTCATTGTGCAGGCTATCCACGTAGTTATCGAAACGGTGAAGCAGCACATCATCAAGACAGAAGCCATCATGACAATATTGAGGCAATTTCCATTGCGTCATATCCGTATGCGGCACACGGTCGCAGGCACCTTTACAGCCACCATCATTCTCACGCCACAACACACTGACGCCAGCGTGTGCCAGGATGTCCAGCACACCTTCCTGATGATGGGCCAGATTGGCATCATAATGTTCACGCGGCATATTGGAGAACATGCAGGGCACGGAAATGGCGGTCTCGGTGCCACATGAACTGGTATCGGGATAATAGATAACCTGCTGTTTTCTCAGTTCGGGATTCGTTTCACGGGCATAACCGCCCAGTGAAAAGTTCTCTGCACGCCCCGTTTCTCCCACCACTAATACCACCAGCGTTTTCTTCTGCTCAGTGCTGATCAGCGGGCCTTTTTTCGCATCCTGGCCGATTTTGACCAACGCCTGGCTACCTTGCAAGTAACGTTCGTCAACGTAGTGCCCGGTGCCACTCACGATATTGGCGGGCGTGATCATTTTGACCAATCCTTTGTTATTACGGATCAGCGAAGCGTAATCTTTATAAAACAGCACGGCCATCAGCAGAATGAGCAAAATAGCCCCCAGCGCGCCTGCTAAGCGCTGTAGCAGACTCCACCACCAGCGCTGTCCGGTTTTAATGCGCACCAAAAAAATCACCGCAACGGGCACGATGCCCATCAGAACCATCCACGCCACATAGCTGCTGCTGACCAGTGCCCCTGCTTCTTGCGCATCCGACTCAAACACGTTTTGAATCATGTTGGTGTCGATAACCGTGCCAAAGCTATGCATGAAATAGTTAGCGGCAGCACTCGCCAACACCAACACAATCAGCAACGGTTTGCGGACATAGGGCCAGGCCAGCAGTGAAAAGATCAAATAGAAAGCAGCGGCTAGTACCACTGGGATACTGGCCGCGAATAAATAGTCATGCAAACGATCGTAGGGGATAATTTCCCATGCGCGTAGCAAGAACAAGGCATTGAGTATTAAGGTAAAAAACAGGGCGGCAATCAGATTAAAGCTACTGGTATGGCACTGGAGTCTAATCGGCAATTTCATGAAAGCTCAATAACTGGGTGGAATGTGACAATCGTATGAATTCAATATGAGGAAAACCTTAACACTTGCTAAACACTAGCAATTCAGCGGATTAGAAAGGGATATGATTGGTAAAAATACATGACTGAAGTGCTGGGTGGGTGAAATTCAGGCAAATTGCGTATAGGCTTTGAACAATGTCACGAAGCTGTTATCAATAAGAAGCTTGTTGTTAAACCCGGAGTTGATGTGGCCGAACAATTAGAGTTTTTCCCGGTTCCCAGCCCATGTCGCGGCATTTGTCAGAGTGACGCTCGCGGTTATTGTCGCGGTTGCCTACGTAGCCGGGAGGAACGTTTTAACTGGATGAAATTCACCGATGCACAAAAGCGTGATGTATTGCGTTTGTGCCGCCAGCGTTGGCTACGGCTACATCGGCAGCAAAAAGTCGATGAGAATCATGATCCAGAACAGCCGTCGCTGTTTTAAGAAAACGACGATTTGTCTTTCCGTTATACTCCCGGTTTCGGATTTGCGTTCAAGGGAGTTTAACGATGTTACAACCGCAAACTATCGCTCCGCAGGGCCCCTCTTTTTCACCATTGATTGTGGGTTACTGGCGTTTGCTCGAGTGGGGGATGACACCGCAACAGCTTGTCGTCTTTATCGAACATCATTTGTCACTTGGTATTAGCACTGTCGATCATGCCGATATTTATGGCGATTATGGCTGTGAGGCCGCATTTGGCGATGCGTTGCGTCTGGCACCGGCATTGCGTGAAAAACTGCAAATTGTCACCAAATGCGGTATTGCCACGCGTGCTAAACCCGAGCATCAGATCGGGCATTACATTACCGAAGCCAGCCACATCCTGCACAGTGCCGAAAACTCTTTACGCCATTTCAGCACCGATTATCTCGATCTGTTATTGATTCACCGTCCAGACCCTTTGATGGATGCTGATGAGATAGCAGAAGCCTTTATGGCGCTGCATCAAAGTGGAAAAGTGCGTCATTTTGGTGTGTCTAACTTCACGCCAACTCAGTTTACACTGCTGCAGTCGCGTCTGCCCTTTAGCCTCGTCACCAATCAACTGGAGATTTCTCCGCTTGAGCAGTCCAGTATTCTCGACGGCACACTTGACCAGTGCCAGCAGGTACGCATGCGACCGATGGCGTGGTCATGTCTTGGGGGCGGGCGTTTGTTTAATGATCCGCACTACCAACCCTTGCGTGATGAACTTGAGCAGGTTAAGCAGGAAATCGGGGCCAGCAGCATTGAACAGGTGGTGTATGCATGGATTATGAAGTTGCCTAGCCGACCATTGCCAATTATCGGTTCAGGTAAAACCACACGCGTCACAGAAGCCGTAGGTGCCTGCCAGCTCACGCTAAATCGCCAGCAGTGGTTCCGTATTCGCAAAGAGGCGCTCGGTTATGATGTGCCCTGAAGCGTAAAACAACGTCAAATTACGGCAGCCTGGCGTTTTCCTGTCCAGGCTTACAAGGCATTTCAACCGTAAGGAGACGTTATGAAGAGAATCCTGATTGCCGCAGTAGCATTGGCCACTGCCTTGGGGGCGCAGGCCGCCTCTGAAGAGGTGACATTGCATCAGGTCACGGCGCAAGGTATTGGTGCCTCGATTGGCAAAGTGACCATCAGTGAGACGCCGTATGGTCTGCAATTCGCACCCGCATTGAGCGGGCTCAAACCGGGTGTTCACGGCTTCCATGTGCATGCCAAAGGCAGTTGTGAACCCGGCACCTCGGATGGCAAAACTGTCGCGGCGGGTGCGGCAGGGGGGCATCTTGATCCGCAAAATACCGGCAAACATCTTGGGCCCTACGCCGATGGACACTTAGGTGATCTGCCTGCTATTTATGTGACTGATGAGGGTAAAGCCGATTATCCCGTCGTCGCACCGCGCATTAAATCGCTGAGTGAAGTTAAGGGTAAGGCGTTGATGGTGCATGTCGGTGGCGATAATCATGCCGACCATCCACAACCGCTGGGCGGGGGTGGCGCGCGTTTTGCCTGTGGTGTGATTTGATCTTACAGGCGGCAGGATGTTCTGCCGCCTGTCTCTTGCCGATGAAAAATTCTGACCCACTTTCCCGCTACACTCCGCACGCTATCCATCCTATGATGTTGATTCAGGAATAGAACCTTTCAGGGGCCGGAATGAAAGCGCGTGGGATTTTGCTGTTATGTTTTATGTTGGCAGGATGCGATCAACCTAACGATACGCAGCTCAGATTAGATGCCAGCCGGCAACTGCAGCGCACCATCGATACCAATCCACTGCGCGCCAGTTGTGAAAGTATTGCGCGAGGCCGCGAATGGCTCACGCAGCGCACGGTTGAACAGTTGGAAGCCAAGGGTTGCCAGAATGTACTGCGCAGTGCCACTGAAACCAACTTCACTCACAGCGAAACGTTCCACCGGGCTCTCACCACGGTGTGCGGTGGCATTGAGGGTAAAAGCTTTACCGGCACGATGATCAATCGCCGCTTCATTTACTCATCAGAAGAGAAAGCGCTGGTGATTGAACCGATGACCGATCAGGACAAAACGCGCTTTGAAGGGCAGAAAACCTTACAGCAGTTGCAAGACGATTTTAACCGTCAAATGACGCAGTACTGCCAATAATCAATCGGGTACGGCCTGACTCAATTGTGCCAGTGAGCAGCGCAGCCGCCACAGGATACCTGCGAGGGTGTTGGTTTCACTGTCTGGCTGAAGCTGTAGTTGCGCAATCATCGCCTCCAGCTCGTCGAGAGTCGCCTGCAGTGAAGCATGGCGTACACCACGCAGGCTCATGATGCGTTGCAGATCTTGCAAGCTGCTGTCGCGCACTTGTGCCAGAGTGGCTGAGGCTGGCTGCCAATCGCGCAGTTGCCAGACGATATGTGAACAGTTAAGGAGTACTACCCCCCAACGCAGTAGCCAAACCCGCGCCTGCTCATCGCGGCTTTGACTCAATTGGCTGATGTGGTGATAAATCTGCGATTCAAAATGGCTCTCGCTCAATCGTGGATGACGACGCAATTGATCCAGAAAGGCATGGCGTAACGCACGAATATGACGACGGCTGCGGCGTGCATCGGAGCTCGGACGTAAAACCTGAAAGGCCATCCACGCCAGCAATACACCACACACTTTCGCCAGATTCTCATTGAGAAAGCTTTGGTAATCCCAGTCTGGCGGATTCGTCACGGCGATAAACGACCCCATAAAAACGATAAATTGGCCCCACATACCCGCGCGTGTCTTCTGCTGCAGCTTAAACAGTTGCAAAGTGAGCAGGAGAGGGAACAACAGCAGCATAAATTGCCAAAGCGCACTGATTTGCACCATCAACCCATACTGCAGCAGGAAGCTAAACACAGAGAGCCACAACAGCGTTTTCAGCAATAATGACACGCTGCCGCTGGGTGAGGGGGCAGATGAGTAAAGCACACAGGCAATTGCAGTGAGAGTCAGTGCGGCGGCACCGGCGTCCCATTGCGTTCCAATCCAGAACGCACAGCCCAGCATGATCACGCTAAAAGTGCGCAACGCGCTCCAACTGGCTTCAGCACTGTCGCTTTCTCGTGCCAGTGAAGGTGCATACGGCGGTTGAAAACGGGTATCTGCATCTGCGCGCTCAATCAGGCGAATCCAGCGATTCACATTCAAATAGACCCAACAGAAATAGCGCAAACGCTGAACAAAGGCGCGTTGTCGAAAATCCCCGGTGGCTTCAGGGGTCACGCTGCGCAAAATCAGTGCCAGACGATATTTGTCACATTGCGGCTGCGCCAGTTCATGCAGTAGCTGCTGAATGGCGTGATAGAGCGCTGGCGGCGCATCTGGCCAGTTAAGCAACATGCGACGCAGACTGGATAGGACGCTGGTTAGACGTAACTGCTGATGCAACACATAGTTCAACACATTGTTCTGACGGCGATAGCGATAATGGCTCCAGAAGGCCTGGATACGAAGCAGGTTCATCGTAAGAATCTGGCTAATGACATTCTCATGTGCCGTGCGCACGTTGTCTGTGCTGCTCTGCTGTAGCAGCAGTACTGCATGGTCGAGCAGGCGCGCGTGCATCTGTCGCAGCGACGTCATTAAGGTGCTGCCATCCGAGGTGCTGGGTAAAATCATCATCATTAACCCGGCGCAAAGAATGCCTGAAATGACCTCGCACACGCGTGCCTGGGTGATGTCCCACAACTGCGTTACATCCGTAATGTTCACGCTGCTGAAGGCGATGATCGCAGCGGTATAACCCGCCAGTGAAAAAGCGTAGGCCACGTTGTTTTGATAGTGGTTAGCAATCCAGGTGCAGAATGCCAGCCAACCGGCCATGAAGAAGGCAAACAGCCAAGGTTCATTCAGCGTATGACCCGCAATCAACAGCGCAGCGGTGGCACCCAGCAGGCTGCCCACGATGCGGCCAAGACTTTTGCTGATGGCACCGCCAACGGTTGGAAAGCTCACCACTGCCGCGGAGGTCATGGCCCAGTAGGGCTCATCGAGTTGCAGCGCATAGGCGATGGTCAGCGCCAGACACATCGCGATAGCGTTGCGCAACGCATAACGCCATTGTGAACCGGTTGCTTTCACCCACGGCAGGTTTTGCCATGCTAACCACTGCAGGTTCATCCTGACCTCAATGCGCGATAGTAATGGTGCAGGTGGTACCCGCCACCAGCGGGACATCATCGGGTATGGCGTCTAAGCGAATCCGCACCGGCACGCGCTGAGCTAAACGTACCCAAGGCACATTGGGTTTGATATCGGGAACCAGTCCGCCGTCCGTTGACACGCTTTGGTCGTAAATTGCCCGGCCAATACTCTCTACTTTGCCCTGCAGCCGGGTGCCATTGCTGTACAGCACAATCTGCGCGTCTGCGCCGGGGCGGATATGGCGCAGCTTGGTCTCCTCAAAGTAACCCATCACATAATATGAGTGGCTATCCACCAGCGCGAACAACGGTGTGCCGGCAGTGGCGTAATTGCCTGGACGAAGTGTCAGGTTGCTGATCCAACCGTCAGTGGGGGCGGTAATCGTGGTTTGTTGTAGATTCCAGCGAGCCTGGTCAAGGCCGGCCTGCGCCGCTTTGGTGGTGGCGACGGCAGCGTTAGCGGTGAGTCGCGCGGCATCCATATCCTCGGCGGAGATCACGTTACGCGGCAAACTGGCGCGGCGGTTGGCCTCGTGTTGCGCCTTAGCCAGATCGGATTGTGCTTTAGCCAACTGTGCATCCGCGTTATCAAGGGCAATTTGCCAAGGCACCGGATCGATCTTTAATAAGGTGTCGCCTTTATGCACAAACTGGTTATCCCGCACCGCCAACTCAATGATACGGCCAGAGACTTCAGGCGTGATATCGACCAGCTCTGCACGGATTTTGCCATCACGTGTCCACGGCGACTGCATGTAATAGTTCCACATCCACCATCCTGCAATCAGGGCCAAGGCAAACACCACCAAAGTGGAAAAGTATTTAAATGGGTTGAATTTCATGATGATTTATCCGAGGCTCAGTAACCACAGTGCGCCAGTGACGCACAAAACAAACAGGGAAAGATCCATCAGCGTGGGGTGCCAGATGTCACCGGAGTAGATCCAGCCGCGTAGCAATGGGTGAATCAGCAACCAGAAAAAGAACCCCAGCAGCACCGCTTTAAACAGGGGTGGAAAGAACAGTGAGGCACCGAAAACCAAGTCGGTAAGCGGAGCGGTGGCGGAAAGTGTGGTTATCGACACGTGTCATCATCCTTCATTATCCCAGGTCGCCTCACGAGAGCGTAGTAGAGTGAGGATGCCGTCGAGCCTGAGATTTGTAATTTGTCCTGTAAACTCGCAGAATAGTGTAGAATCTGGCAAGATAGCTAGCAAGCTAATTATAAGGAGATGAAATGGATACGCCCCTCGGAACAGATTTGTCCCGCTTGGTTCGCATCTGGCGTGCCTTGATTGATCAGCGTTTGAAACCGCTTGAGTTGACACAGACACATTGGGTGACGTTACACAATATTCATCAACTTCCGCCAGAACAGTCGCAGATCCAGCTGGCGAAGGCGATCGGTATCGAACAGCCTTCACTGGTTCGTACATTGGATCAGCTGGAAGACAAGGGGTTAATCACCCGTGCGACTTGTGCCAACGATCGTCGTGCTAAGCGTATCAAGCTGACCAAGCAGGCTGAGCCGATTATTGAACAGGTTGAAAGCGTGATTGATGCCACGCGGGACGATATCCTCTCCGGCATCAGCCTGGAGGAGATCAACCAGATGGTGACACTGATTGCCAGACTGGAAAAAAACATTCTCGAGTTACAAAACCGCGAGAAATAAAAAAACCGACGCTAAGGCGTCGGTTTTTTTTATCTTTCCACTCAGCGTGGAGAAACGGTCACTTGGCTGCCGTTGGAAGCCATGACTACGCGCTGGCCCACTGAGTAACGGGTAGCGGCTTGCTTCTGCACCACCATGATGGTGTTGCCATCATCTTTACGAATTTCCAGCTCAACACCATCGGATTTGTTCACTGCACCCTGAACGCCTTGGCCTGCTACGCCGCCCAGTACCGCACCGCCTGCTGTTGCCAGGCTACGGCCGGTGCCACCACCGATGGTATTACCGAGGAAACCACCCAGTACCGCACCACCAATGGCACCAATCACGTTGTTTTCATCGCCGCCCTGGATTTTAACCGGACGAACCGATACCAGAGTACCGTAAGAAACACTTTGTACTTGTTTGGCTTCATTGGCGCTATACACATCACCGGAAAGGGTGTCATTGCTGACACAACCTGCCAGCGTTAGGCCGGTCAGTGCCACGGCTACAAAACGCTTAATCATCAGAAAGCTCCTTAATGCAAAAAAACGCCATGTTCTCGTCCTCTACTGCTTGAGTATAAGACAGAAAGCTGGCAATTGACTCTACGTCCAAATTTTACGCGGCTGAAGCGAAGCATAGACTATCGCCCATCAACAAAAATTCAATTTCGTGCTGAAAATATTTTTGTGTTGCGTTGCTGTGTGCTGCGCAGTTGAAAAACGGAATTTTATCATAGAATTAGCCGCTATTATTTGCCAAGCTAAACAGAGTCTAAGATAAGTCTCGCGCGTGGGTAAGGAACCGCTATGAAATCAGGACGCTACATCGGCGTGATGTCCGGCACCAGCCTGGATGGCGTAGACGTGGTGCTGGCAGCCATTGATCACCATATGGTGGCCCAGCAAGCCAGCTACTGTCACCCAATGCCGTTGGCCATCCGTCAGCAGGTACTGGCAATCTGCCAAGGACAGCCATTGACGCTGTCACAACTCGGCCAGTTGGACACTCAGTTGGGCAAGCTGTTTGCCGAAGCTGTGCTCACTCTGATGCAACAGCAATCGCTGGAAGCCAGCGACATCATGGCCATTGGTTGCCATGGGCAAACGGTATGGCATGAACCGCAAAGTGATGCACCCAACACACTACAGATTGGTGATAATAATCAAATCGTTGCCGCGACGGGAGTTACGGTAGTCGGGGATTTCCGCCGTCGTGATATGGCGTTAGGTGGGCAGGGCGCCCCCTTAGTGCCCGCGTTCCATCAGGCGCTATTAATGGATAGCGTTGAGCGCCGCATGGTCTTGAATATCGGTGGCATTGCAAACTTATCGTTACTGATACCCGGTCAGCCTGTGCGGGGCTTTGACACTGGGCCCGGCAATATGCTGATTGATGCGTGGATCTGGCGCCACAAAGGCCTCGCCTACGATAAAGATGCCAACTGGGCACGCAGTGGTCAGGTGGTGCCCGCACTGCTGGAAGACATGTTAAACGATCCCTGGTTCGCATTATTGCCGCCGAAAAGTACCGGGCGTGAATATTTCAATCTTGGCTGGGTCGAGCGCCAGTTGCAGCGTTTTCCCGCACTGGCACCCCAGGATGTTCAGGCTACGCTTTGTGAACTCACCGTATTAACTATTGTGCAGCAGGTGCAGCTTCATGATGGCTGTGACCGTCTATTGGTCTGTGGCGGTGGTGGCCGTAATCCATTATTGATGGCTCGTCTGGCGGCGCATCTGCCGGGTACGGAAGTAGCGACCACCGACGAAGCGGGTATCAGCGGTGATGATATGGAAGCACTGGCTTTTGCCTGGCTGGCTTACCGCACGTTATCAGGTTTGCCGGGCAACTTGCCCGCCGTGACGGGCGCACGTGAAATGAGTGTGTTGGGTGCAATCTATCCGGCCAATGCCCGAGCAACGCGTTAAGGAGCAAAGCATGAAAAAAGTGGTTATTTTGTTGGGAAGTCTGGTGATGTTAAGTGGCTGCGGTATGCTGCATAAACAGGAACAGACCCCACAAACATTACGCTATCAGTGCGGCACATTGCCGCTGACCGTCACGCTCGACAATGCGAAGCAGCAGGTCAGCTTTATTCTAGATGGTAAACCGTTAACGCTGACGCAAACCGTTTCGGCCTCAGGCGCACGTTACAGTGACGGAACCTATGTCTTCTGGTCGAAAGGTCACGGTGCCTTTGTTGAGCGTAATGATAAAATCGTAATTAATGACTGTGAATTGCAAAACGCGGATGCGTCCGCCCAGTAACCAAGAGAATCAGCATGAGCGACAGTGACAGCTTGCAAAATATTGCCCATTTGCGCCGTGAGTACACCCGTGGCGGGCTGCGACGTAATGATCTGCCAGACAATCCTCTGGCACTGTTTGAACAGTGGTTGAAGCAGGCGTGTGATGCGCAATTGCCGGATCCCACGGCGATGACGGTCGCTACAGTGGACAGCAGTGGACAGCCTTATCAGCGTATTGTGTTGCTCAAACACTATGACGAGCAGGGAATGGTGTTTTATACCAATCTCGGCAGCCGCAAAGCGCTGCAGCTGGCTGACAATCCGCGCATCTCGCTGCACTTTCCTTGGCATTATCTTGAACGTCAGGTGATGGTGTTAGGAGAAGTGGAAAAACTGTCGCCACTGGAAGTACTGAAATACTTCAGCAGTCGTCCACGTGATAGCCAGATTGGCGCTTGGGTGTCGAAGCAGTCGAGCCGTATTTCGGCACGCGGTGTACTGGAAGGCAAGTTCCTCGAGTTAAAACAGAAATTCCAGCAAGGTGAGGTGCCGTTACCCAGTTTCTGGGGTGGATATCGCGTCAAATTCCACACCGTGGAGTTCTGGCAGGGAGGCGAACATCGTCTGCACGATCGCTTCCTCTATCAACGAGACGGCAATGGTTGGTCGATTGACCGTTTAGCGCCGTAAAACTGCGTTTTACCCCCTTCAAACGCTGGCGCAGTTGGCGCCAGCGCTTTATGCTATAGCCCTCTTTTTTTTCGTATCCGCATCTCAGCGGAAAGCTGTGTACCAGCCTAGGTGCAGTCTGATCAATTTGGAGTCAGTGATGACCAGCAGTAACCTGATACAACAATTGCAAGAAAGGGGCTTAGTCGCCCAGGTAACGGATGAGGAAGCGTTAGCAGAGCGACTGGCGCAAGGGCCAATTGCACTCTATTGCGGCTTCGATCCGACCGCTGATAGCTTGCACTTGGGCCATCTGGTGCCGCTGCTCTGCCTGAAACGTTTTCAGGACGCCGGACACAAGCCGGTCGCGCTGGTGGGTGGTGCCACCGGTCTGATTGGCGATCCCAGCTTTAAAGCAGCAGAACGTAAACTCAACACCGCTGATACCGTAGGCGAATGGGTCGAAAAAATCCGCAACCAGGTTGCACCTTTCCTGAGCTTCGACTGCGGCGATAACAGTGCCATTGCCGCGAACAACTACGACTGGTTTGGTGGCATGAACGTGCTGACCTTCCTGCGTGACATCGGTAAACACTTCTCTGTAAACCAGATGATCAACCGTGAAGCGGTCAAGCAGCGTTTAAACCGTGAAGATCAGGGCATCTCCTACACCGAGTTTTCTTACAACTTGCTGCAGGGTTACGATTTCGCTGAACTGAACAAGCGTCACGATGTGGTGCTGCAGATTGGCGGTTCCGACCAGTGGGGTAACATCACCTCAGGTATTGATCTGACTCGTCGCCTGCATCAGCAGCAGGCTTGGGGCTTAACCGTTCCCCTAATCACTAAATCAGATGGCACCAAATTCGGTAAAACCGAAGGTGGCGCGGTGTGGCTTGATGCCAAGAAAACCAGCCCGTACAAGTTCTACCAGTTCTGGATTAATACCGCAGATGCTGACGTCTATCGCTTCCTGAAGTTCTTCACCTTCATGAGCATTGAAGAGATCAATGCGCTGGAAGAAGAAGACAAGAACAGCGGTAAAGCGCCACGCGCGCAATATGTGCTGGCAGAGTTAGTCACCCGTCTGGTTCACGGCGAAGCCGGTCTGACGGCCGCTAAACGTATCACTGACAGCCTGTTTTCGGGCAGCCTGACGGAGATGACCGAAGCGGACTTCGAGCAACTGGCGCAGGACGGTATGCCGGTGATCAATCTGAACGCCGAAGATGATCTGCAGCAGGCGCTGGTCGCGGCTGAGCTGGTGCCTTCACGCGGTCAGGCACGCACCATGATCGGTTCAAACGCCGTTTCGCTTAACGGTGAAAAACAATCTGACGCCGAGTATCGTTTCAGCGAGAGTGACAAACTGTTTGGTCGCTTTACGCTGTTGCGTCGCGGTAAAAAACACTACTGCCTGATTAACTGGCAGTAAGGTTCGAGGGCCGGTTTCCGGCCCTTTTTTATGGCAAGGCAGTACAGGGCAATAATGAAAAATATCCTCGCAATCCAATCTCATGTGGTTTATGGCCACGCCGGTAACAGCGCCGCCGAATTTCCGATGCGTCGTATGGGCGCAAACGTTTGGCCGTTAAATACCGTACAGTTCTCTAACCACACGCAGTATGGCCACTGGACCGGAACCGTGATGCCCGCAACCCATTTGACGGATATCGTTAAAGGTATTGCGGCCATCGACCGTCTGAAGACCTGTGATGCGGTGCTGAGCGGCTATTTAGGTTCTGCTGAACAGGGCGAGCAGATTCTGGAGATCGTGCGTCTGGTGAAAGCCGCCAACCCGAACGCTTGGTTCTTCTGCGATCCGGTGATGGGCCATCCTGAGAAGGGGTGTATTGTGGCCCCGGGTGTTGCGGAGTTTCATTGCAAGATGGCGATGCCTGCGAGCGATATCATCGCGCCCAATCTGTTAGAACTGGAAATGCTCAGCGGCCATGAAGTGGCGAACGTTGAGCAGGCCGTTGTCGCAGCACGCGCATTGGTGGCACAAGGCCCTAAAGTGGTGCTGGTGAAACACTTAGCCCGTGCTGGACGTCGCAGCGATCGCTTTGAGATGCTGTTAGTTACCGCCGATGAGTGCTGGCACATCAGCCGTCCGCTGGTGGATTTTGGCGTACGCCAACCGGTCGGCGTGGGCGATTTGACCAGTGGTCTGCTGTTAGTGGATTTGCTGCACGGTAAATCACTGCAAGACGCGCTGGAGCACATAACGGCGGCGGTGTATGAAGTGATGCTAAAAACCCACGAGATGGGTGAGTATGAGTTGCAATTGGTGGCAGCGCAGGATGCGATTGCCCAGCCGACTCAGTATTTTGCCGCTGAGAAACTGTAACGGTATAAAAGGGCGGCACTTGGCCTAATATTATTCACTTAAGTGCGTTTTTTAGTCGCCATGAATGGCGACCCTACAGTTTTCGGTGCGGTTTTCGTAGGGTACGCATTCATGCATTCCGGGTTAAATACGCACTTATTAGCTTAAGTGAACGGCTTTTGGCCGCCTTTTTTGCACTCAGTTCAACCCTTCGGCCTTCAGTGCGGCCTGCACCGCAGGACGTTCAGCCACGCGATTAAACCAAGCTTCTAACGCGTCCAGTCCGCTCAAATCCAGCTTGATGGCTTTCGCCCAACGCGTCACCACAAACAGATAGACATCGGCCACGGTATAGCGCAGACCCATCAGCCACTGTTTGTCCTGAAGCACGTCATTTACCGCCTGATATTTTTTCTCAAGCTGTGCGCGCACAATGGCTTTGTACTCTTCTGGCGTGTCCGGGCGGAACAGCGGTGAGAAGGTTTTGTGTAACTCGCTGCTGACAAAGCTCAGCCATTCCAGCGTGTGATAGCGTGTCAAACTGCCCGTCGGTGCCAGCAAATTGCGGTCTGGTTTGAGATCTGCCAGATATTGCACGATAGCAACGCCTTCAGTCAGCAAACTACCATCATCAAACTGCAGGGCGGGAACTTGTCCTTTCGGGTTAATCTGCCAGTAATCCTCTCCCTGCTCGGTGACCTTTTTCTGCAGATCGACATTCACCTGCGTAAAATCCAGTCCGCATTCACGCGCAACGATATGCGGTGACAGGGAACAGGCACCGGGCTTGCAATAGAGTTTCATCATGGCTTCTCCTGAAGTGTTGTTGTGATCGAAACAGCATAAATCTGCTAAAAATTTTTACCAGTGACAGCGATCAGGAATTCCGGTCTGCATTGCGTTTTTCTTCAGCAAAACAGGGGAGCGATGGCAACTGATCGAGTGCAAAATCCCAGAACTGACGCACCTTTGGCGTCATGTTTTTGACTCGCTGTGTGACCAGCTGCACCGGTAACGGTGCGGGTTCCCACTCGGGTAATAATCGGATCAGTTTCCCGTCCTGTAGATCATCAATCACCTGGTATGACAGCAAGCGGCCAATCCCCTGGCCGCCGCGTAAGGTTTCCAGCTGGCTTTCAATATCATTGACGCGCAGACGTGGCAAAATGCGCACCCGCAAATCCTGAGCAAAGCGCCATTCACGGGTATGGCGTAGGCTGGTGATCACCACATGTTGGTGGAGGTCTGCTGGATGCGAGGGCACACCTGCGCGTTGCAAATAGTCAGGGCTGGCCACCAAGGTAGAACGGACACTGCCCACTTTGCGCGCCACCATCGAGGAATCCTGTAACTCGCCAATGCGCAGCGCAATATCCAGGCCATTTTCAATCAGATCCTGGTAGCTATCACTTAGCACCACTTCAATTTGCATGTCGGGATGCTGCTGCAAGAAGGCATTGACCAGCGGCATCACGTGTCGCCGACCAAAGGGGACGGGCGCGGTAATACGCAGCAGCCCTTGTAGGCCGCTATGGTGCGCGCTGTCCATCGCATGCTGATAATCGCTTAAGAGTTGCTGCGCCTGCTCAAACAGCTGCCAGCCGGCTTCAGTGGGGGCCAGTTGCCGAGTGGTACGTTCAATTAATGTCGTGCCGAAGCGCGTCTCTAAAGCACTCAGCGTGCGGGTAATGACGGGAGGGGAACGCTGTAGTAGACGGGCTGCGCCTGCCATGCTGCCTTGCTGAATCACCGCGACAAATACTTGTAGCTCTTCAAATCGGTCCATGGTGATTCCAGCAGGATGAACAGGGAGCCGCCATCATGCGGGTAAGAGCTTAAAAAGCGAAGCTTTGACAGCAGGAAACGTTAAAGAAGGTGGAAGAAAAAGCGAGGAAAAGAAAAAGCCGGGCGAACCCGGCTTAATTTTAATCGAAGACGTTACTGATTCGCGTTAACGCTTTTCAGTTCAGTCTGCGCATCACTCTGCGTCATGCGGTTAAGCAGTGGCGCGGTGATCAGCATCAGGATGGCGATGGCACCGGTCGCAATACCAATCTGCTGGAACACATGGCTGTAAACGGCCAGTGAAGCGTGGGGATCGGTCACATCATTCGGTACGGCCATCAGGTTAGCCACTTTACCGGCAATCATCGCTGCGCCAGCGGTGGTGAGGAACCAAGAACCCATGATGAAGCCCATCAGACGTTGTGGCACTAACTGGGCCACCATCGCTAAACCAAGGCCAGAGATCATTAATTCGCCCACA
This sequence comes from Pantoea rwandensis, assembly GCF_002095475.1. Classification (GTDB taxonomy): domain Bacteria; phylum Pseudomonadota; class Gammaproteobacteria; order Enterobacterales; family Enterobacteriaceae; genus Pantoea; species Pantoea rwandensis. Next base: position 6,838 of record NZ_MLFR01000024.1, on the reverse strand, counting down.
CTCTGCAGCGCATAACTGATGATCAGCCAGTTCACGGAAACGATGCCAGCATCGTTGGCGAATTTGGCACCGAACGGCAACACCAGGAACGCAGCCGAGCACAGCACCATACCAATCGCAAACTTATGCGGCATAGGCAGTTTGTCGCCCAGTTTGTTATAGACCGCAGCAAGAATTGGGCTGGCCAGCATGATCCAGAACGGGTTCAGCGCCTGGAACTGCTCTGGCTCAAAAGTGATGCCCAGGATGGCATGTTCAACGTTACGGATGGCGAAGAAGTTCAAAGAGGTCGGCATCTGCATGTACAGCACGAAAAACACAATCGCTTCCAGCATCAGCAGGAAGGCGACGATCATTTTACGACGTGCAGCACCCTGCATTGCGAATGCTTCTTTCGCGAACACCAGCACAATACCGATGGCAATCACACCCAGCGCCATACGCGCGATGCTCTGGTGATGCAGTAACCAAGCTGCGATGGCAATCAAGGCAACCACGCCGACCAGCGTCATCAGCAGTTTACCTACGTGGAGCGGTGCGAAGTCGGGTTTAGAACCGTAGTTTTTAACCATACGCTGGCAGAACAGGAAGTTCAGCAGCGTGATCACCAGACCGACGACCGACAGCGAGAACGCAGCGCCCCAACCGTAGTGGGCAGCCAGCCATGGCGTCAGCATCATGGAGAACAGCGAACCGATGTTGATCGACATATAGAACATGGTGAAGGCACCGTCGATACGCGGATCGTCTTTCTCATAGCAGGTAGACAGCAGAGAAGATGGGTTTGCCTTGAATAAACCACTACCGACAGCAATGGTGGCCATACCCGCATAGACCATGGCGGTGTCGTGGCCAGAGAAGGTAATCAGTGCATAACCCAAAGCCAGCACCATCACGCCGAGAACGATCACGCGTTTAGTGCCGAGCACTTTGTCGCCCAACCAGCCGCCGATGGCAACCATACCGTAGACCAATGCGCTGAACGAGGTGAACAGGGTAATGGAGTCTGCTTCGGTCATCCCCAGTTGTTTCACCAGGTAAACCGCCATGATGGCCTGGAGACCATAGAAGCCAAAACGCTCCCACAGTTCGATGGAGAAGATCAGATAAAACGCTTTCGGTTGCTTGAACGCGTTGAGGCTTACTGCCTCGTCAGTGTGTTTGTTTGCAGTTGACACGTGTACCTCAGTTTATACATAGCCTGTTTTGCGACAGGAATTAAGTCTGCGTCGGGTGGGGTAATCCCGCGCAACATTTTTATTAGAAAGGAAAAACGGCGCCTAATTTGGCTGAATCAGGCCATCAGGGCAAGCATTTTCTGCACGCTGAAATACTTGTAACAGGTAGGGTTAATGCCGTTATAAGAAGATCTAAATCAGTGTTAAATATTGCTGGGTGGGATTATATCAGAATAAACATAGCAGATGGAGATCTTCGGGATCATTTTCCTGATATAAACCGCTTGTGGTGCCTTTTGCAGAATATAACGCTGTAGATGATTATTTATACCAATATTAAGCCCACGCTTGATGGTATTCTAAGCATAATGGGTTGATTATTGAGCGTAATAAGCAATAGGAAGTTTCCAGAAGGCTAATTTGTTGATCCTGCGCACAAAATTACGAATTAATTTCGGTCGTAAAAGAAGAAAACGTTTGCGTGGTCAACGTATGTCGAGTAAATCACCAAGTGGATGGATATTTGACCGCACAAAACGCAGGCATTAACCAAAATGTGCGTAAGCGAAAGTGAGATTAAAAGCTTAAAATTCCGTTTAGACAGTGCGCCAGGTTTGCTGTAACCTCGTTTTTTCCCTGAAAGGACGTAACCATGACGCAGTCAGTTCGTGTCGCCCTTATTGGCGATTACCGTGCCAGTGCCGTCGCGCACCAAGCTATTCCTCCTGCAGTACAGTTCGCCGCAAAGTCCCTCTCACTCGATGTCACCGCAGACTGGATCGCTACCCCAGAGATTCAACAGCATAATATGGCGGATTACGACGCCATCTGGGTGGTACCAGGCAGCCCATACCTTAATGACGCAGGTGTATTCGAGACGATTCGCTGGGCGCGTGAGCACCACAAACCGTTCCTGGGTTCTTGTGGAGGTTTCCAATACGCAGTCGTGGAATACGCGCGAAATGCGTTGGGATGGGAAGACGCCGCACATGCCGAAACCGATAAACATGGGCGTTGGGTGATTGCCCCGCTGGCCTGTTCGTTGGTCGAGCAGCGTGGCACCGTGACGTTCGAACCGGGATCGCGCATTGCGCAGGCGTATGGTGCTTTAGAAAGTGACGAAGGGTATCACTGTAACTTCGGTGTTAATCCCGAATTTAGCGCCGCGTTGGCGACGCAGAACCTAAAAATCACCTCGTGGGATGTGGAAGGGGACGTTCGCGGGGTTGAATTGACCGACCATCCGTTCTTTGTGGCAACGCTGTTCCAGTCTGAACGTGCTGCGCTGCAAAACCGTCTTTCACCGCTGGTAGTCGCCTGGTTGCAGGCCGCAGCGAGCGTAAAGTCTTAACCTGGTTTGCCTGTGCGCACCCGACGAAATTGAGCAGTATCGTCGCAGGGTTGCCCTTGAAGGTGACTTGAAGCACCGGCGCTGCTGTTACGCATCCAGACACAACAGCGGTTTACGCGCGCGTCCTGACTGATGATACGTCTCAATGGCCGCGCGCCACTCCGACAGCGGAAAAATCTCTACCTCGCCACAATCACTGCTGCGCAACAACGACCAAACTTCCGCGAACAGTTGCTGCCACTCAGCTGCGCTGATATCACCCAATGTGTGACGTACATGGAACCAATGTAACAGCGGGCGGGCCGCGTTAACCTGAACAGGTTTACCACTCAACACGCCGTAAGCCACGAAGTGCGCCTGCTCCGGCAGCGTTTGCCAAATGCGCTGCCCAACATCCCCTCCCACGGCATCGAACACCACATCTGAATGGGCGCTGAGCGCCTGAATCGCGTCAACGGCAGATTCCAGCACCGCATCCAAACCCATGGCGTGTAACCTTGCAGCATGCGCAGGCGAGCGATGCACCACAATTACACGGTTCGCACCCTGTAATTGTGCCCACTGAGCCAGCAGCAACGCGCAAGCGGATCCGCCGGCGGTGATCAGGACATTCTTCCCCGCCACTGGCCACGTTTTCAGCATAAGTAGCGCCGCCAAAGGATTGATATAAGCCCGAGCAGCCAGCGTCCCTGTGATGTCATCCGGCACGGGGATCGCTAACGGTGCTTTGACATCGACATAGCGCTGCCAACATCCCATCCCACGTAATGGCAGTACGCGTTTCCCCAACAGGTGTTGGAAAGCGGAGGGCGCCTGAACAACGGTGCCAACGCCTTCATATCCCGCCACCTGAGGCGGCGCAACACGATGACGATAAGCACCGGTAATCGGGATCAGATCGGAAGCATTGATCGGGGAATAGTGCATTTGCACGCGCAACACATCATCGGCGCAAGGGGATAAGGGCGCGGATTCCAGCGTGAGTACCTGAGCGGGATCGCCAAATTGCCGATACCAGAGCGCCAGATTAGGTTCCACTCGCGGCGATGGATCAGAGGTCAGTTTTGGCGTCAAACTCACACAAATCTTCAATCAGGCAGGAGCCACAGCGTGGTTTACGTGCGATACAGGTGTAACGGCCATGTAAAATCAGCCAATGATGGCAATCGACTTTGAAGGCAGATGGCACCACTTTAATCAGCTTATCTTCTACCTCTTCCACATTCTTGCCGGGCGCAAAGCGCGTGCGGTTGCTGACACGGAAGATATGGGTATCGACGGCAATCGTTGGCCAGCCAAAAGCCGTGTTAAGCACCACATTCGCGGTTTTACGTCCCACGCCCGGCAGCGCTTCCAGTGCCGCTCGATCTTCGGGCACTTCACCGCCATGCTGCTCGATGAGAATACGACAGGTCTTAATCACATTCTCAGCTTTGCTGTTAAACAGGCCGATGGTCTTGATGTACTCTTTCACCCCATCAACGCCCAGCGCCAGCACGGCGGCTGGCGTATTGGCGACAGGATAGAGTTTTGCGGTGGCTTTATTGACGCTAACATCCGTTGCTTGCGCGGAAAGGAGCACCGCAATCAATAGCTCGAATGGCGAGCTAAAGTTGAGTTCAGTGGTGGGATGCGGGTTGTCATCACGCAAACGCGTAAGAATTTGCAGACGCTTATCTTTATTCACACGGCATTCCCGGTTTCACCTTGCGGTGCAGCCTCTGGCGCAGCAGCACGATTCGCCGCGCGTTGTTTCATCTTCTGGTCGATTAAGTATTTGCCTGCCAGCAGCATACCTAAGCCAATAAATGCACCCGGCGGCAGCATGGCGAGCAGCATGGGTGAATCAAAGTGGAAGACTTCAATACGCAGCGCTTTAGCCCATGGGCCCAACAGCTGGTCGGCACCGTTGAACAGGGTGCCACTGCCAATCAATTCACGAATAGAACCCAGCGTCACCATGGCACAGGTCGCACCCATGCCAATCGCAAAGCCATCCAGCGCTGAAAGCGGGATGCTGCTTTTAGACGCGACGGCTTCCGCGCGACCCACGACGATGCAGTTGGTCACGATCAGTGGGATGAAGATCCCCAGCGACTGGTAAAGACCATAGGCGTAAGCGTTGATCAGCATCTGCACACAGCTCACCACTGAAGCGATGATCATGACGTAAATCGGAATACGGATTTCTGCTGGCACCCAGCGGCGCGAGGCAGAAATGGCGCTGTTGGTGATGGTCAGGACTAATGTGGTGGCCAGTCCCAGTCCAAGGGCATTGGTGGCCGTTGACGTCACAGCCAATAATGGACACAGGCCAAGCAGCTGAACTAATGCGGAGTTATTTTTCCAAAGGCCGCCGACCAGCAGGGTTTTCGCTTCACTCATGGTGCATCTCCACATTCAGGCAGCGAAGAGAGCTTCGCTGGCAACGTTTCAATCAGCAGGGCGGTACGCTTGGTCGCGTTAACCACTGCGCGGGGTGTAATGGTCGCACCGGTAAATTGATCGAATTCACCGCCATCTTTTTTCACCGCAAAGTTCTTATCGTCGGCACCGTGAACCACTTTGCCGTTAAAACTGTTGATCCAGTCAGAAATACGCAACTCAATCTTATCGCCTAGTCCCGGTGTTTCGTGATGTTCTACCACACGCACGCCCAGAACTTTGCCATGGAAATCGGCACCCACCAGCATCTGAATCGCACCAGAATAGCCGTCTGGCGCGGTAGTCTCAAGCGCGGCTGCAACAGGTTGATCGCCTTTGCGCGCCAGATAGAGATGATGGGGTTTGTCATTACCCAACGCCGCCGCATCGGTCACCAGAAAACACTCTTGCTGAATGTGATTGTCGTACATATCGGTGGGCACCACCTGATCGAGCAGGTTTTTTTGCTGTAGTGCCGTCTGATGTTCCACCGTGGGCTTAGTGACATAGTTCACCACTGCAGTCACGCCGGTGGTAATCACTGCAAATGCCGCCAACGTCACGGCGTTTTTACGAATAGCATCGAACATCATTAATCCTTGCGATGGCCATAAACGCGCGGCTGGGTGTAGTAATCAATCAGCGGCACACAAATGTTCGCCAGCAGAACCGCAAAGGCCACACCGTCTGGATAACCCCCAAAACTGCGAATCAGCCACACCAGCAAACCAATCAGTGCACCGTAAACCAGGCGACCACGGTTGGTGGTAGAGGCGGTGACCGGATCGGTGGCGATAAAGAACGCGCCGAGCATGGTCGCACCTGAGAACAAATGAATCAGCGGCGAGTTCAGCGATTCCGGAGAGAACAACCAACCCAAGGTCGCGCAGAATGCCAGCGATACGAGGAAGCTGACCGGTATGTGCCAGCGAATAGCATTCTTCGCCAGCAGCAGCATCCCACCCAGCAAATAGCCGAGGTTAATCCACTGCCAGCCTAATCCGGCCAACATACCGGTATAAATCGGCTCTGCCAGCAACTGCTCTGCACTGTGCCCCGCACGCAAGCCGGTTTTGAAGGTATCCAGTGGTGTGGCCTGGCTGACACCATCAACACCAAGCTGCAACTGCTGCATAGTTTCACCCGCCAGCGTATGGTTGGTGAAAACCATGCTGAGTGAATCCAGCAGGCCAGGTTTAATGGCTTGCAAGCTGTCAGGCGGCAACCAGCTGGTCATCTGCACCGGGAAGGAGATGAGCAGGACGACATAACCCACCATTGCCGGATTGAAAGGGTTTTGCCCCAATCCGCCATACAGCTGTTTGGCGATCACGATAGCAAAGACGGTGCCAATCACCACCAGCCACCAGGGCGCCAGCGGCGGCAAACTGATGCCCAGCAGCAGCGCGGTGAGCAGGGCGGAATTGTCAGAGAGTGTCGGAACCACCGGTGTTTTGCGCAGACGTAAAATGGCGCCTTCAGCGATCCATGCGGTGGCGGTCGCCAGCAAAACCTGAATCAGAAAACCCACGGCAAAGAAATACCATTGCGCGGCCATGCCCGGCAGCGCAGCCAGCACCACCAGCAGCATGATGTTACCGGTGCTGCGGCGGTTATGGGTGTAAGGAGAACTTGCGATACGAAAAGCCATTTATTCCTCAGTCGTCGAAGGCTGCTGCTGCGCTTTACGCGCTTTGGCACGGGCGACCGCGGCAGCAATTGCTGCTTTGCGTGGGTCGGCGGAGTCAGGAGAGGCAGCAGCCTCCACTTGAGAAGATGATTCAGGTGCTGCATCAGCAGCTTCAGGCGCTTGTTCTGCGGCTGCAGCGGATTTCTTCGCTTTGGCACGGGCAATGGCGGCTTCAACCGCTGCTTTACGCGGATC
>NZ_MLFR01000023.1 GCF_002095475.1 Pantoea rwandensis | reverse complement strand
CCATAAATGGCGCCCCTACATTGTAGGGTGCGCATTATGCGCACCAAATTGATCGGTAATCAGAATGACTCGCCGATGACGGTGCAAGCGATTCGTTAATTCGGTTGCGCGTCGCGGTCGCCATAAATGGCGCCCCTACATTGTAGGGTGCGCATTTATGCGCACCGAGCAGACTGCGCTAACGCGACTGAACCGCATTCTGCGACTGGCTAACCCACAAGGTTGGCCAATCGTCACTGCTGTGCCAGGCATCGCAAATTTTCTCTTCTGCGTACTCTGCCAGCACAAATTCGTTGCCATCATATTGCCAGCGCGTGGCCACGCCGCAATCCCCTAACCTACGACCTTTGCTGAAGGTGTAAAGCAAACCACTACTGCCATCAAACTCCGCATTGATCAATTCCAGCTGATTGTCGCTGTGCGATGGCGGGGTGAACGGTAACGTGAGCATCAGGCCGCGCGCCACATAAGGCTGGGTGCGAGTCACTTCAAACGCTAAATCAATGACATTATAAGCACCGGTTTCGCAGCTGACTAAAATCAGCGCTTTACTGTCAGTGAGCGGTGCCACACTCACTTCTCGCCGCAACGGGTCAAGCGAGCAGTTATCGGTGTTAACGCGCCATGTACCGTAGTCAATGAGCCCGGACGTTTCCTCTTGAGTCAGCGGTGCAGGCTGCGGTATGGATGCTGGCAGTTGCGGTAACGAAGGCGCTGGCGGCACATCCCACTGCGCGCGCTCGCCCCGCTTCACCCACGCACTGGCCCCATTTACCCTGCCTTGCACGTCATCCATCAGTAACAGCGCCGCTTTCATACCGCTCAACGGAATGCTGGCTTTGGCTTGGTAGGTCAATTGCAGCGAGTTGGCATCCAGCGTTTGCGCCAGAAACTCGTCAATCGCGATAGCGTTGCTGGTAGCAAGATGATGCGGCTCCACCGTCCAGTGTTTCAGGTCTGGCGTCAGCCGACGTTGATCCAGCAGCAAATTATCTTTCAGCGGACCGCCAGGCAATTCACCACTGTAAGCACTGCCGTAGTCGATGCGCAGTAGCGGACGATCGTTGACGCCAGCGTGGCGTGAAATCGTCATCACTAAACCATTGTCTCCAGGAAAACTGCGCGCCACGCAAAAAGCCGCGTTGTTACAGGTGATCTGCCAGTCAGAAAATGACTTTTGCAGTGGCTCAGCCTGAACGCACGCGACAACCATAAACGGCAACAAAAGCAGCGACTTCATCCAATACGACATTAAAAAAACCGGTCCCCAAATTCCTTGAAAGAAAATGATAGCGCAACGGCAACGCTGTCAGCAGGCCGAAACTGTGAGCTGGCCCGAAAAGCGATGTTAACTGCTGAAAAAGCCGCCGCCTTGAGGCGTTATATGGCTGGATGACGCAATACCTCCATCATCCGTTTCGACCGAATTCTGCTCAATCGGATTCGTCGGACAATTGTGCTGCCATCACAAATCGGTCAAATACACACAAACGGTCATATCCGGTCATGATAGGCTGTTTGCCTGCGGTAATAGTTATTTGCTACCCCTCCTTCGATTTCGCGCCAATACGCGTGTTTATGTGAATTAGATCTCCTATTAGTGAAATTTTGAGATCTCATTTACATAAAAATTTGACTCACATCACCCTAATACCGTTGGGCATTTTGGGCACTGCGTACTCGTGCGTAGTCCACATTTTCCCGCTGCGGTATCCAGTAATTTATAACCATCGGAGGGCAGTTATGTTGCCGATTGAAAGACAGCAGCGGATTATTGACGAACTTAATTTAAATGGTCGAGTTATTGTCGCTGAATTAGTCACGTTGTGTCAGGTCTCCCAGGAAACCATTCGCCGTGATTTAACTCAACTGGAGAAACGTGGGCTATTACAACGTAGCCACGGCGGTGCAGTACCAGCAAAACGACAGGCCGCTAACATTCAGGGTAATACGAGAGGTGTTAACGAGTACGAATTAGCTTTCCGCCAGAGAATGAATGAACACGTCGATGCAAAAATGGCGATTGCCAAACGTGCACTCGATTTCATCAGCCCTGGTGATTGTATATTACTCGACAGTAGCACCACTTGCTGGTATTTAGCGCGACAGCTGCCGGATATTGAATTAACGGTGTTAACTAACTCTATCAGAATTGTACAAACCCTTGCGGCGCGAGGCAGTATCCGCACTATCTGTTTGGGAGGAGAATATTCTGACCGTTATGAAGATTTCCACGGCGTGGTCGCTGAGCAGCCTTTACGGGAATTTCAGATTAATAAGATCTTTTTTTCCTGTAGCAGTTTAGGCAATGACGGTTATTTACGTGAAGGTAACGAAAACAACGCACATTTAAAACAGCAAATGCTGTTGGCAGCAGAAAGAAAACATCTCCTGCTAGACGCCAGTAAATTCCTGCGGCCCTCATTCGCGCGTATTTGCCATTATCGCGATGTGGACTTTCTCATTACTGACCAATTAAAAGACAAAGAGCTGGAACAAGAATTAGCCTGGAACGGCGTCAATATTATTGATTGCTCGCAGCGCAACAATTCTATGCAGCTAATAAAAAATTAATCCGGAGTCTTTATGAAAAAACATCTTATCGCCTGTTCTCTGCTTGCCCTGTTTGCCGCTACTGGCGCGCACGCTGCCGACAAACTCCGCATGGGTATCGTGGTGAAAATTGGCGGTATTCCGTGGTTCAACGCCATGGAAGCGGGCATCAAGAGTGAAGCGGCAAAACGCGGCATTGATGCATGGATGGTCGGCCCAACTGCTGCCGACCCGGCACTGCAGGTGCGTGCGATTGAAGATTTGATTGCACAGAAAGTGGACATCATTGGGGTGGTGCCGAATGACCCGAAAGTGCTGGAGCCGGTGCTGAAACGCGCCCGTGAAGCCGGAATTCAGGTCATCACCCACGAGTCACCGGATCAGAAAGGCGCCAACTGGGACTTCGAACTGGTGGATGCGCCAACGCACGGTATCAACCACATGAAAGCGCTGGCGAAATGCATGCATGAAGAAGGCAAATACGCCATGTACGTCGGCAGCCTGACGGTGCCATTGCATCAGCAGTGGACCGATGCCGCGTTGAACTACCAGAAAGAACACTATCCGAAAATGCAGATGGTCACTGACAAGTTCGGCGTGGGCGAATCGCTGGATGACTCGATTCGTACCACCAACGAGCTGATGTCCAAATACCCGGACCTGAAAGGGATTATGGCATTCGGTTCTCAAGGCCCAATTGGTGCCGGTCGTGCGGTGATGAACCGTAACAAGATCGACCAAGTGTGCGTGATCGGTGCCTTCAGTCCAGGCCAAGGGGCGTCACTGGTGCAGCGTGGCGCAATCAAAGGCGGCTACATCTGGAACCCAGAAACCGCAGGCGAAGTGTTCGTGCGCATTGCCGACATGATGCAGAAGAAAGAGCCCATTACCGACGGCATGACCATCGAGGGTCTGGGCAAAGTGAAAGTAGACGAGGCGACTCACACCATCCTCGGCAACAACACCGAAAGTCTGGACAAAGAAAACCTGCCAAAACTGGTGAAAATGGGGCTGTAATGATGAAAGAGGTGATCCCACAGACGCTGATTGCGCTCGACAACCTGTCGAAAACATTTGGTGGCAACCGCGCACTGAGCGATATCTCGCTAAGCCTACTGGCTGGCGAAGTGCACTGTCTCGCTGGCACCAACGGCTGTGGCAAAAGCACCTTAATCAAAGTCATTTCCGGGGTGCATGCCCCGGACAGCGGCAGCCGCATTACCTTAGGTGATGGCCCGACCTTCCCGCGTCTGACCACCCGTCAGGCGCGTGAGTTCGGTATCCAGGTGATTTACCAGGATTTGTCCCTGTTCCCGAATTTGAGCGTGGCCGAGAACATCGCCTTCGAACATAACCTCAATGGCCTGCTCGGCTGGCATCGCAAAGCGAAACTGCGCGAAACGGCGACCCGCATCATTGAAGAGCTGAAATTCGATCTCGATCTGGATGAAAAAGTCTCGGCGCTGTCGATTGCGGCACGTCAGCAGGTGGCCATTTGCCGTGCACTGGTGGCCGATGCACGTCTGGTGATCATGGATGAACCAACGGCCTCATTGACCCGCACTGAAGTCAATCAGCTGCTGCGCACCGTGCGCTACCTGAAAGATAAAAATATCTGCGTGGTGTTCGTCAGCCACCGACTGGATGAAGTACTAGAGATTTCTGACCGCGTCACGGTGATCCGTGACGGGCGCAAAATGGGTTGCTGGCCCGCCAAAGAGATGACGCCGCACCATCTGACTGAACTGATGACCGGCCTCAAGCTCGACTACCAGTTAAAAGCGCCGACGCGCAATGCCGATCGCGCCATTCTCGAAGTGGATAACCTCACGCGCGCCGGACAGTATCACGATGTGAATTTCAAACTGTACCAAGGCGAAGTGCTCGGTCTGTGCGGTCTGTTGGGCTCCGGCCGCACCGAACTGGCGCTGTCGCTGTTTGGCATGACCAAACCGGACAGCGGCAAAATCTGGCTAGACAGTAAGCCAGTGCGCTTCCGCAGCCATGAAGATGCGATTAAAGCGGGCATCGGTTATGTCTCTGAAGACCGCTTAACGCTGGGTTTAGTCCAGCAACAATCGGTGGCCGACAACATGGTGCTGCCAATCCTCGACAAACTGCAAAACCGTTTTCACATCATCGACGAATACCGCAAGAACAAGCTGATTCTGCAATGGATTCAACAACTCGGTGTACGTGTCGCCGATCCCAATCTGGCGATCTCCACACTTTCCGGAGGCAATCAGCAAAAGATCGTACTGGCGAAATGGGTACTGACGCAGCCGCGTATTTTGATCCTCGACTCCCCAACCGTGGGCGTGGATGTCGGTGCTAAAGCCAGCATCTATCAGCTGATTCACGAGCTGGCGAAAGAGGGTCTGTCGATCATTCTGATTTCCGATGAGGTACCAGAGGTTTGGTACAACTGCGACCGCATCCTGCACTTCCGCGATGGCACCGTTCATGCCGAATACCAACCCGATACCGTTGAGCAACAACAGCTTGCGGAGGTGATCAATGCCTGATTTTTCTCGTTTACGCCCGCACTCCAGTCAAGGCTGGCTTGCCTGGGTGCTGGTGGCTTTCATCCTGTTCTTCTCCGTGACCAGCGACCAATTCCTGACGGTGCAGAACCTGCTGGATTTGGCGGAAAGCTATGCCGTCACCGGCATCTTTGCGCTAGGGCTGTTTTTAGTGTTGGTCACCGGCGGCATTGATATCTCGTTCGCGGCAGTGGCTTCGGTGGTGCAGTACCTGATCGCCACGCTGTTTGTGCAGTTCCAGTTTGATAACGCCGCACTGAGCATTCTGCTGGCGATTGTCTGTGGCACGACATTTGGCGTGATTAACGCCCTGCTGATCACCTCGCTGCGCGTGGTGTCGATCATCATCACCATTAGCATGCAGTCTCTGCTGTTTGGTCTGCTGATGTGGGTCACCGGCGGTAAAAGTCTCTATTCACTGCCCGATTGGTGGATCACGCTGCGCAGCGTGCTGCCCTTCACCTGGCAAGGCAACAGTTTCCAGGTCGGTTTACCGCTGGCCACCATGCTGGTCATCGCGGGCCTCACCGCGCTGCTGCTCAATAAAACCAACCTCGGTCGCCAGCTGTATGCGGTGGGCGGCGATGCGGAGTCCGCACGGCGTATCGGCATTCGCGTTGGCTTGATTCACGTCTTCGCTTACGGCTGGCTCGGCGCGATGGCAGCGATTGGCGGGCTGGTACAGGTGTATCGCATGGGGGAAGTGGTGCCGAATGCTTTAGTTGGTGGCGAGTTGGATGTGCTGGCAGCCACTGTTCTGGGTGGGGCCAGCCTGATGGGTGGTAAGGGCACGGTGAGCGGGACTTTGATGGGCGTGTTCCTGATCGCCATTCTGAAGAACGGCCTCAACCTGATTGGTGTCTCCAACTACTTCATGAACATCGTGGTAGGCGGCGTGATCATGGTGGCGATTGCCGTCACTCACTACAAAAAACGTAAAGAAACTGACGTCAGCTTCGTCTGACGGAAGAGGCACTCATATGAAATCACTCTCTTCTCTGCGTCCGGACGGCACCAATATCGGCCTGATGCTATTGATTGCGCTGGCACTGGCGCTGTTTACGGTCATGCTGCCGGGGCGCTTTTTGACTGACTCCACCTTTATGAGCATGGCGTTCCAGCTGCCAGAACTGGGATTGCTCACGCTGGCGATGTTTATTGCCATCCTGAGTGGCGGCTTGAACCTGGCGATCATCGCTACCGCCAATCTGACCGCACTGTTCATAGCTTGGACGCTGATGAGCGCCCTGCCTGCCGATGCGGGAACCGGTCAGCAACTGCTGTGGCTGTTGATCGCCATCATCGGTGCCATGGTGATTGCCACCTTTATTGGCGTGATTACCGGCGTGATGGTGACACGTATTGGTGCTCACCCGATTCTGGTGACGCTGGCAACCATGATGACGCTCAACGGCATCGGCATCTGGCTGACCAAAGGCGCGGCAGTCAGTGGTATGCCTTCAATTGTGCAAGCACTGGGTTCCAACACGCTGCTGGGCATGCCGTTACCCCTGTGGGTATTCCTGATTGCCGCCGCGCTGCTGGCACTGTTCCTCGGTAAAACCCGCGCCGGTAAATGCATTTATATGGGCGGCAGTAACATCAATGCCACATGGTTTAGCGGCATCAACACCCATCGCATGGTGATTCTGGTGTACGTGATTTCCAGCCTGCTGTGTGTGCTCGCCGGATTAATCATGATGGCGCGCTTCAACTCAGCACGTATGGGTTACGGCGATGCCTACCTGTTGTTAACCGTACTAGCGATTATTCTCGGCGGTACCGATCCCAACGGCGGCTTTGGTCGCGTGACCGGCGTGGTACTGGCGCTGATCGCCCTGCAAGTGCTCTCCACCGGATTCAACCTGATGAACATCAGCCAGCACGTCAGCCTGGCAATGTGGGGCGCGGTACTGATTGTGGTGCTGGCCTTTAAACAATTTAAAACCCGTTTTAATGAACATCGTGCCGTCAAGCTGAGCAAGCTCGCTGCGGCCCTTAACCCTCTGACCGAAAAAAAGGAAGTCTAATGCGTATTCAAGTCTCCCCGTCGTTGATGTGTATGAATCTGATGGAGATCAAGCACCAGCTGGAAGTGCTGGACTCCCGCGCAGACTTCCTTCATATCGACATCATGGACGGTCACTACGTTAAGAACATCACGCTGTCGCCATTCTTTATTGAGCAGATTCGCCCGCACACCAAAGTGGCGCTCGACGTGCATTTGATGGTGGAGCAGCCGACCGATTTCATTGATGCTATTGCCAAAGCCGGTGCCGATTACATCTGCCCACATGCTGAAACCATCAACCGCGATGCGTTCCGCGTGATCAACCTGATTCGCAGCCACGGCAAGAAAGTGGGTGTGGTGCTAAACCCAGCCACACCAGTGTCATTTATCCATCACTACATTCATCTACTGGATAAGATCACCGTGATGACGGTGGATCCAGGCTATGCCGGCCAACCGTTCATTCCGGAGATGGTGGCGAAGGTGCAGGAACTGAAAGCACTCAAACAGCAGCACGGCTATAAATACCTGATTGAGATCGATGGTTCCTGCAATACCCGCACCTACAACACGTTGGTCGGTGCGGGTGCGGAAGTGTTGATCGTCGGTACTTCGGGCCTGTTTAACATCCATGATGATTTGGCGACCGCGTGGGATATGATGCGCGACAGCATTGATGAAGCGCAGGGCCTGACCAAGGTGTCCGCATGAAAAAAAGCTGGCTCGGTATCGACATTGGCGGCACCGGCACTCGCCTGCAGTTGATGGAGGAAGGACGCATCTGGTCCAGCTTCCGCAAGGTGCCGACTGCCAGCTGGGCGCATCAGCCTGATGCTCTTACGGCACTCGGGCAGTTAATCAGTGAAACCTTAGAGCAACAACCGGTGAGCGGCGTGATGCTCGGCTTACCCGGCATTCTGAGTCGAGATCGTCAACAAGTTGTCTCGCTGCCCTTTATCCAGGCACTGGATCATCAGCCAGTGGCGGCGATCCTGACAGAACGCCTTGGCGTGCCGGTGGCGATGGATAAGGACGTTAACCATCTGATGATGTGGGATCTGATGCAGCTTGAGCAGATGCCTGATATCGCCGTGGGTCTCTATCCAGGCACGGGGATGGGTAATAGTCTGTGGATTAACGGCCAGTTTTATCATGGTCAGCATGGCGGTGCGGGTGAGCTCGGCCATATTCCCATCGCGGGTAACGATCTGCCCTGCCCGTGTGGCAATCATGGCTGCGCGGAGACGGTGACCTCAGGAAACTGGCTCAGCCTTTGGAGCAAGGCTAACCTGCCGCACACCGATATGTCCGCCCTGTTTACCCAACATGGTGAGCATCCGGAGTTACAGGCTTTCGTCACGCGATTAGCGCAACTGATCGCCACCGAGATGAACATTCTCGATCCCGAGTACCTGATTTTAGGAGGCGGGGTCTTAGCGATGGCGGATTTCCCGCTGGCGCAGTTGCGCAGCCAGATTCAGCAGCATCTTCGTCCACCGGCAACGCGTGACAACTTGAAGATTGTGTTCAGTCAGTCCACCGATCATACCGGCTGTCGCGGCGCCTGTTTAGCCGCCGAACGTCTGTTCAGGAGTGCATGATGAAAGGAAAAGTGTGTGTGTTTGGCTCGTTCAACCTCGACGTTGTGGCGGTGATGAACCGTTTTCCGATGCCGGGTGAATCCTTAACCGCCCACAACAGCATGATGGGACCGGGCGGCAAAGGTGCCAACCAGGCCACGGCGGCGCTGCGAGCCGGTGCCCGCGTACACTACATCGGCAAAGTGGGTAACGATGATTTTGGCACTTTTGCCCGTCGTCACCTGGAAAAAACCGGCTTCGACGCGATTACGTTATTCACCTGCAAAGAGAAGCCCACCGGCAACGCCTGATTTATGTAGCCGGTGATGATGCCGAGAACATGATCTCGGTGTTTCCCGGTGCCAACACCACGGTAACTGCCGCAGAAGTCACGCGGTGCCAACCGACCGTTGCCGCTGCCGATATTTTGCTGGTGCAGCTGGAAAACAATCTCAGTGCTATCCAACGCATGATTGATAATGCACGTGCAGGTGGCACCTTTGTGATTTTAAACCCGGCGCCGTGGCAGAAAGTGAGTGATGCACTGCTGGCGAAGGTCGATTTACTGACGCCGAATAGCACAGAAGCGATGCAGATCACCGGGGTCAAAGTCACCGATTTTGCCAGTGCGCAACAAGCCGCTGAAGTGCTGCATCGGAAAGGGGCGCGTCAGGTGATTATTACGTTAGGGATGGCAGGCGCACTGCTTTCGAACGCGGAACAGCAGCCGCTGCGCATTCCACTGTTTCCAGCACAACCGCTGGATACCACCGGTGCAGGCGATGCCTTCAATGGGGCGTTGGCCGCACGACTGGCTTCGGGCGATGCATTGCCGCAGGCCGCACTGTTTGCTTCCGCCTACGCCTCGCTCTGCGTTGAGCGATCGGGTGCCGCGAATTCGATGCCATCCTACGCCGAAGCGCTAGCCCGCATGCAGGCACATCCCGAGTGCGTGCCAGAGCCGTTAGCCGTTTGCGTATAAAGGAGCGCCTGTAGGGTCAGCATTTATGCCGACCAGGTTCATCGCCGCACTGACTAAGCCTTTAACCAACCGGCAATTTGCGCATGCTGCAACAGCATGATGGCTTTACCGTCGCGGATACGGCCATCTTTTACCATTGCCAAGGCTTCCGGGAACGGCAACTCTAAAACGGTAATCTCTTCATCCTCGACACCGCCACCTTCGTGGGTGCGCATCGCATCGCTGTACTCTGCGGCGAAGAAATGCACGATTTCCGTTACGCCGCCCGGTGACATATAGGCTTCAAACAGCTTTTCCACCGGGCCGACCTGATAACCCGTCTCCTCGACCGCTTCTTTACGAATGCAATCTTCTGGCGTGTCGTTGTCGAGCAGGCCAGCACAGGTTTCAATCAGTTCGCCGCTGGCGTTGCCATTGACATAGGTCGCAATGCGGAACTGACGAATCAGCAACACGGTGTTTTTGTCACGGTTGTAGAGCAGGATGGTCGCGCCATTGCCGCGATCATAAACTTCGCGTTTATGACGCACCACTGCGCCGTTGCTACGGGTTAGTTCGTAAGTGAAATTGCGCAGAATAAAATAATTATCTGACAGCAACTTGTCTTTGATGATGTTGATCTTTAATGACATAGCCGCTCCACTGCGTAGCTGAGGGAGCCAGAGATAATAGGGGGAAGTGGCAGGAAAAACTATCTGAATTAGCTGAGCTGGCCTATCGCCATAAAATCGGGGGCTGAATAGCCCCCGGAGATAAATGGATTGCGATTAGCGCGAGCTGTCTTCCGCCAGCGTTGCCGCACCATCATCATGATGGTCATGCTCTTTCATTGCTTCAGCATGTACGCGTTTACGCACACCAAACCAACCTAGTACCAGCACAACGGCAATCAGAGGGATCGAAGCGATGGTGTAAGTGCCATTCGGATAATCAAACGCCATCAGCACCAGCACGCTTGCCAGGAACAGCAGGGTCAACCATGAGGTCACTGGCGCCCATGGCAACTTAAAGCTGACGTCATCCGCTTTGCCTTCTTTAATGGCTTTGCGCAGACGCATCTGGCAAACCACGATAAAGGCCCAGGAAGAGATGATACCCAGCGAAGCCACGTTAAGAACGATCTCGAATACCTGTGAAGGCACATAATAGTTCAGCACAACGCCCACCACGTACACCGCAATGGTGACGAGGATACCGGCGTAAGGCACCTGCTGCTTGCTCATCTTCGACATAAACTGCGGTGCAGAACCGCCCATCGACATCGAACGCAAGATACGACCGGTGGAATAGAGGCCAGAGTTAAGGCTCGACAGCGCCGCACTCAGTACCACGATATTCATCACGCTACCGATGTAAGGCACACCCAGCTTAGAGAAGAAGGTGACAAACGGACTCTGTCCCGCCTGATAGGCGTTCCACGGCAGCAGCAGCACCAAGAGCACCACTGAACCCACATAGAACAGGCCAATACGCCAGATCACACTGTTGATGGCTTTTGGCAGCATGGTTTTTGGGTCTTTACACTCCCCTGCTGCGGTCCCCACTAATTCGATGGACGCAAAGGCAAACACCACCCCTTGCACCAGCACCAACGCAGGCAGTAAGCCATGCGGGAACAGGCCGCCGTTATCAGTTATCAGGTGGAAGCCAGTGGTGTTGCCATCCAGCGGTTTGCCGCTGCCGAGGAACACCACACCAACGATCAGGAATACCGCAATCGCCAGTACCTTAATCAGTGCGAACCAGAACTCCATTTCGGCAAACCATTTCACACCGATCATGTTCATGGTACCGACAATCGCCAGCGCGCCGAGGGCAAACACCCACTGTGGCACATCGCCAAATGCGCCCCAGTAGTGCATATAGAGCGCAACCGCGGTGATATCCACAATACCGGTCATCGCCCAGTTCACGAAGTACATCCAGCCTGCAACGTATGACGCTTTTTCCCCAAGGAATTCACGTGCATAAGAAACAAAGCTGCCGCTTGATGGGCGGTGTAACACCAGTTCGCCCAACGCACGAAGAATAAAGAAGGAGAAGATACCGCACACCAGATAAACCAGTGCCAGTGCCGGACCGGCCATCTGCAAGCGCGCGCCCGCACCAAGGAACAGACCGGTACCGATAGCACCGCCAATGGCGATCATTTGTACCTGACGGTTACCCATCGCTTTTTGGTAACCAGTGTCGTGAGAATTGAGCCAGCGTCTTTTTGCAGCGCGTTGTTCGGCTGCAGTTTTTGTAGTTGATTTCATAGCTTTCCTGTTTGTCCTGACCATCAATCACCGCGTAACCAATCGTTTGCGTGCGGCGGTGCGAAATGGGGTAAAACCCACTACCGTTGCGGCGGAACGATGTCGCGCGGCAAGCCGGGAAATTACGGCGATGAATCCTACCCGTTCTGCATGAACGAAGCAAAATTTACCGTTTAGTTGCACGAGTTGTTTTGTAAGAATCGGTCGCGGTGCACAAAAAAACCGGCCAAGGGATTGGCCGGTAAGGGGGTGGCTACAGGGAGGGACTCACTTTCAACCGTTCGTCATCAGATGAACGGGGCGGCATAAATGCCGCTGCTACAGGGGATTAACGGTAAATCTCTGCGGTGCCGCTCCACAGGCTGGAATCACCTGGGTTTTGCACGCCAATGACGCGGTAATGACTGGCTCCCATCTCTTCTGCTTTCTGTGAAAGCTGGCGTGTTGCATCATCCAGTGAGCCGCGTACGCCGCTTACAGAGACAGTGCCGCTGCTTTGCAGGTTTTCTGCCTGTTCGGCACTCAAAGGCTGGGCAGCAAACGCGGTGAAACTTGCGGTGGCAAGCAGTGCAGCAGTCAGAATGGCAATGGGTTTCTTCATGAAATGCTCCTGTTGTCGTCCGGAAATAATGTGGTTAGTTACGGGGAGAATTATTAACGATGGAATGAAAATCGGGCGCAGCAAGGAGTAAAGGCGCTTAATAGTTCGCCAGCTAAGTGCGATCTGTCCAGGGAAAGGTAAAGAGAAGTGAATTTCTCTGCTAAAAGTAACTTGATGTGACGACTATGACTCGCCGTGTGCGAGTTGCTGCCTTATAATCCCTCGCTCTTATAAGGGTTATTGCCGTGATTGTACAACGTCCCGTTACCCGCACCATTGCTCGTGCGCTCAGCGCCATTGTGCTGCTGTCGCTATTAACCACCGGGCTGGCGCTGATGACGCTTTCCAGTAGTTTACGTGATGCCGAAGCGGTGAATGTCGCCGGTTCGCTGCGCATGCAAATTTATCGTCTCGCTTGGGATAGCGCGCGCGATCCGCAGCAGCTCGCGCAACACATTCAGATTTATCAACAAACCCTGAACCTACCGGCCTTGCAGCATCTTGAACGTCCCTGGGTGCCGAAGGAAGTCGCGAGCCGCTATCGCTACCTGCGCAGCAGCTGGCCGATGTTGCAGCAAATGCTGCAACCTGGGAACACGCCAGTCTACCAACAACGCGTCGCCAGCTACGTTAGCGAGATCGATCGTTTTGTCCTGGCGCTACAACATTATGCTGAGCTGAAGATGAATCTGGTGGCAGCCAGTAGCCTGTTTGGCTTTCTGGCGATTGTGATGTTGGCGCTGTGGACCATACGCTTTATTCGCCGCAACGTCGTGCGCCCGCTCGATGCGCTGGTCACTGCCAGCCAATATGTTGAGCAGGCGAACTTTAGCTTTCCGCCCCTGACGGTATCGCAACCGACAGAATTGCGTGTGTTAGCCCAGGCATTCACTACCATGGCTGAACGTCTGCATTCGCATTATCGCTTGTTGGAGTTGACGGTACGCAATAAAACCGAAGACCTGACCCAGGCCAACCGCACGTTGAAATTGCTGTATGAAAGTTCGCAGGTCCTCACTAGCAGCCCGCTCAATCCTGAACTGTTTAGGGGATTGCTGCGTCTGGTAAAGCTTCGTGAAGCTTTGACGGTATTAAAACTCACCAGTGACGGCATCGATTTTCAAGCGGGTGTCGCCGACGATACGCTGAGCTGGGTTCGCCTGCCGCTGCAGCAGGAAGATCAATTGCTCGGTGAGCTGTGCTGGCAAACACGCCGCGCGCCGCCGGCTGATGAGCTGATGCAGAGCCTGGCCAATATGCTGGGGCGATCGTTGTGGATCTGGCAGACGCAAAAACAGTACCAGCAGATGTTATTAATAGAAGAGCGATCCACCATCGCACGCGAACTGCATGATTCTCTGGCTCAGTCGCTCTCCTTTTTGCGTATCCAACTGACGTTACTGCGCCGCAACGTGGATGACACACAACCGCAGGCACAAGCGATCATTGCCGATTTTGATCGTGCGCTGGCCGAAGCCTATCAGCAGTTGCGTGAGCTGCTCACCACCTTCCGCCTGACGATCGAACAGGCGGATCTGGTGCAAGCGATGCAAGCGATGATCGCGCCACTCCAGGAGCAATCTCATGCCGTCATTGAGTTTGATTACCAGCCTGGCTTGCAAACCCTCGATGCCCAGCAACAAGTGCATGTGCTGCAAATTGCGCGCGAGGCGCTGCTCAATGCGATTCGTCATGCACATGCCCGCCACATTCGCATTCACTATCAGCGTGACGCCGATGCCACGCACCGCTTAACCATTGAAGATGACGGCTGCGGCATCAGCAGCCAGGAAGAACCGCCGGGCCATTATGGCCTGACGATTATGGCAGAACGCGCCGCCCGCCTGGCCGGCAGTCTACAGGTTGCGCCACAGATGCCAGGAACCTGCGTCACGCTGTGTTTTCCACCGCGCCCGGCGCACCGGCTGGCTTAACGCGATACACTCAATACCCCATGGACTTTAACTGGAGAATTTATGGCCCCCTCTTCCCTGACCATCATGATAGTGGACGATCATCCGCTGATGCGACGTGGCATCCGCCAGCTGCTGGCACTGGAACCGCGTCTGGAGGTGGTGGCCGAAGCGAATAACGGCACCGAAGCGCTGGCTGAGGCGCGTCGCTTATCCCCGGACGTGATTCTGCTCGATTTAAACATGAAAGGGATGTCCGGACTGGATACGCTTAAGGCACTGCGTCATGAAGGCATTGCTGCGCGCATTCTGGTGCTGACCGTTTCCGATGCGCGTAATGATATTTATGCCATGGTCGATGCGGGTGCCGATGGCTATTTGCTGAAAGACAGCGAACCTGAGTTGCTGTTGGCGCAAGTGATGCGTGGTGCGCAAGGTGAGAATGTGTTTAGTGAAGTGGTGGCAGAATATCTGAGTACACGCCAACCGAGTGCGAATCCCTTCAAGCAACTCACCGAACGCGAACTGGATGTGCTGCAGGAAGTCGCTCGCGGGTTATCCAACAAGGAGATTGCCGCCACCTTGCATATCTCCGAAGAAACGGTAAAAGTGCACATTCGCAATCTGCTGCGTAAACTGGATGTCCGCTCGCGCGTCGCCGCTACGGTGCTCTGGCTGGAGAGTCGTAATGTGTAGCAGCACACAAAAAACCGGCACGACATTTACACTTTCTCCATAATTTATCCACGATTCTCTAATTTGCGCCGCGTAGAGTAAGCACCAGCAGGAGTTTTAGGAGATAGCCCTTAAAACTCCGCCGACGTGAGGCTATCTGCGCTTCTCGTTTCAAATAATAAAAGTAAAAAATACGCAGCTGAGGAGTGTCGGTTCCATGTCGAATTTTTTTATCGACCGCCCCATTTTTGCCTGGGTTCTGGCTATTTTGCTTTGCTTATGCGGCACACTAGCGATCATCTCACTGCCGATTGAGCAGTATCCCGATCTTGCACCACCAAACGTCCGTATCACGGCGAACTACCCCGGTGCCTCTGCTGAAACGCTGGAGAACACGGTCACGCAAGTTATCGAGCAGAACATGACCGGCATCGATAATTTGATGTACATGTCCTCTAACAGCAGTAATACCGGTCAGGCGCAAATCACCCTCACCTTTACCGCAGGCACCGATCCTGATGAAGCGCGTCAACAGGTGCAAAACCAGCTGCAAACGGCATTACGTAAGCTGCCCGCTGCGGTGCAATCGCAAGGCGTAACGGTCAATAAAACCGGTGATAGCAATATTTTGATGATTGCGTTTGTTTCTACCGATGGAAGTATGGACAAACAGGATATTGCAGATTATGTCGCCAGTAACATTCAGGATCCGCTGAGTCGTATTGATGGTGTCGGTGAAGTCGACGCCTACGGTTCGCAATATGCCATGCGTATTTGGCTCGATCCTAACAAACTGATCGCCTATGCACTGACCACCGATGATGTGGTCAGTGCGATTGAGTCGCAGAATACGCAAGTCGCTGTAGGTCAGGTCGGCGGCTTACCGTCCGTGGACAAACAAGCGCTCAACGCCACGGTCAATGCGCAGTCAATGCTGCAGACACCCGAGCAATTCCGTGGCATCACGCTGAAAACCAACACCGATGGTTCCGTGGTCACGCTGGGTGATGTTGCCAGCGTCACCATGGGCGCTGAGAAGTATGATTACCTGAGCCGTTACAACGGCCAGGCGGCTTCCGGTCTCGGCATCAAGTTGGCCTCCGGCGCCAATGAGATGAATACTGATAAGCTGGTGCGCGCCCGCGTTGAAGAGCTATCACACTACTTCCCGCACGGGCTGGAAGCCAAAGTGGCGTTTGAAACCACTCCCTTCGTCAAGGCCTCAATCACTGACGTGGTGAAGACCCTGCTGGAAGCGATCCTGCTGGTTTTCCTCGTGATGTATCTGTTCTTGCAGAATTTCCGCGCCACACTGATCCCCACCATCGCGGTGCCGGTGGTGTTGCTCGGCACCTTTGCGGTGCTCTACGCCTGCGGTTTCAGTATTAACACCCTCACCATGTTTGCCATGGTGCTCGCGATCGGGCTTTTGGTAGATGATGCCATCGTGGTGGTGGAGAACGTTGAGCGCATCATGAGCGAGGAAGGCCTGTCACCACGCGCCGCCACGCGAAAATCGATGGGCCAGATTCAGGGCGCATTGGTCGGGATTGCGCTGGTGCTGTCGGCGGTCTTTGTCCCTATGGCCTTCTTCGGCGGCACGGTTGGGGCTATCTACCGCCAGTTCTCAATCACCATCGTTTCTGCCATGGTGTTGTCAGTTCTGGTGGCGATGATTCTGACCCCAGCCCTGTGTTCGACCCTGCTCAAGCCATTAGAACAAGGGCAGCATCACGGTCGTCGTGGCTTCTTCGGTTGGTTTAACCGCATGTTTAACGCCAGTGCTGAGCGCTATGAGCGTGGCGTGGCCCGTATTCTGGTGAAGGGTGGGCGCTGGTTGCTGCTCTATCTTGGCATTATCGGCATCATGGCATTCCTGTTTATTCGCCTGCCCACCTCATTCCTGCCGCTGGAAGACCGAGGCGTATTTCTGACGCAGGTGCAACTGCCGCCAGGAGCAACCTTACAGCAGACGTCAAACGTGGTCGCGAAGGTTGAAAACTACTACATGACCGCCGAGAAAGATAACGTGCTCTCCGTGTTCTCAACCATTGGTGCCGGTCCGGGTGGTAACGGTCAGAACGTGGCACGTCTGTTCGTGCGATTAAAGGATTGGGAAGATCGTCCGGGCAGCGACCGTACTTCATTCGCGATCATTGACCGTGCGACCCAAGCCTTCAAAAAGATTAAAGAAGGACGCGTGATTGCCAGCAGCCCACCAGCCATTACCGGTATGGGTAGCTCCTCCGGTTTCGATATGGAGTTGCAGGATCACGGCGGTGTTGGCCATACGCAGTTGATGGCGATGCGTGACAAGCTGCTTGAGCTGGCCGACAGCAATCCTGCCTTGTCGCGCGTGCGCCACAATGGCCTCGATGACAGCCCGCAGTTGCAGATCGATGTCGATCAGCGCAAAGCGCAGGCGCTCGGCGTTTCACTCGATACCATCAACGACACGTTAACCACGGCCTGGGGTTCAACTTACGTCAATGACTTCCTCGACCGGGGTCGTGTGAAGAAAGTCTACGTCCAGGCAGCACCCGAGTTCCGCATGCTGCCAGACGACGTGAACAAATGGTATGTACGCAACAACAGCGGCACCATGGTGCCCTTCTCCGCCTTCGCAACGAGCCACTGGGAGACGGGTTCGCCGCGTCTGGAACGTTACAACGGCTATTCCGCGGTTGAGATTGTCGGTGAAGCCGCGAACGGCGTCAGTAGCGGAACTGCAATGGATGTGATGGAGAAACTGGTGGGCCAATTGCCGCTGGGCGTCGGTTTACAGTGGACTGGCGCGTCTTATCAGGAACGTCTTTCTGGTTCACAGGCTCCCGCACTGTATGCCGTTTCGCTGCTGGTGGTGTTCTTGTGCTTGGCCGCCTTGTATGAGAGCTGGTCAATCCCGTTCTCCGTCATGCTGGTGGTGCCACTTGGCGTGGTGGGTGCGCTGGTGGCCACCTATGTGCGTGGGCTGGAGAACGATGTGTATTTCCAGGTAGGTTTGCTGACGGTGATCGGTTTGTCCGCCAAGAATGCCATTCTGATTGTGGAATTCGCCAACGAAATCAACAGTAAAGGCCGTGAGTTGTTCGAGGCCACGCTGGAGGCCTCACGCCAGCGTCTGCGCCCGATTCTGATGACGTCGCTGGCGTTTATCTTCGGCGTGTTGCCGATGGCTATCAGCAGCGGTGCGGGTTCGGGGAGCCAGCATGCAGTGGGAACCGGTGTCATGGGCGGGATGATCTCTGCCACTGTGCTGGCTATCTTCTTTGTGCCGCTGTTCTTTGTACTGGTGCGTCGACGCTTCCCGCTCAAAGAGAAGCCGCACGACTAAAGCCAATAAAAAAGCCGCTATGTTGTCATAGCGGCTTTATTGCTTTGTGTGGCAAGAATTACAGCAAGTTGGGAGTGCCCTGCTTTTCTCTTCGCGTATTACTTACGTAACATCGCTTCAATAAATTCTTTCCAGTTTCCCAATTCGGTGTCGACCATCATACCCTCTCTTATTGTAGTGAGAATTCTACGCCGTTTTTTTCTACAGGTGAATACGTTTCCACCACTCATCACCATCGGCAAAAGCTCATAAAAGCGCCAAATTGTCGAAAATGCGTACTGACGCACACTTCAGCAACCCCTTAACACCCATAGAAAAAATCACGGAAGTTATCAGCTAGCACATTTTCACGATTAAGATAATTCTTAGCTTACTGATGATGCCGTTGGCAATTATTCATGACGTTAATGAAAGCGTTTACTGGATCTAATTAATGATATTGATGACAGCGAAATAATCATGAAAAAACAAATAAATCGCGGGGCCAACGGCCGCAGTGGTCACAGCCAGCCGAGCGCTATGGTAAACTCGCGCTTTATTTTTTACAGGGCAGGAATCAGCGATGACAGCGCAGTGGGTGATGTATGGCATTAAAATACACAGTACTTAACACCTAAATTTTTCAATACTTAAATCATTCTATATGCTTATGATTTTAATAAATTTTATCTCAATGTAATGTTTCTCTTCTTTCTAACCTTTAAGTTCCTACCCTCACAACCTATCGTTCCAATTCTCGACTTGAACCTAGTGAACGTAAGCTATTCAAGAAGTTTCGGGAAAGACTCGCTTGCCTTTAGAAGCCCCCGATCCGGAACAGTATTTGATCTAAACAAAAAGGCCACCTAACAGGTGGCCTCTCTATGTTAAAGAACCTATATTATTGGTTACTTGCAGCAAAGGTTCTAACCAGTCGGATTGCTTGCTCTTCATCCATAAAATTAGAGTAAAAATCTCTCATTTTGTCAGCTTCATCTTCATCTTCATCCCCCACTAGTGCCCAATTAAGTGGGTCTTTCCTGCTTAAACCTTGATAATTATTAATTAACATTATATCGCGTAGGAAACCATATATGTTGTTATCCGGTGCAAATTCCTTAGATACCTCAACATAATTTTCGGGAATTGAATCAGCAATTGCTTTGAAGTCATTAAGACCAGTATATTTCAATTCTTCAATTATATCTGTAGTAGTTGAACCGCCCCAATCTTTCACAGGCGTTAATTCCAAGCCAATCTGATTGCTAATATCTTGAACAAACTTGAAAAGACTTATTGAGTTTATACCCTGAGTGAACAATTGTTCTAAATCATTATTCTTGATTGAATCCTTATACTCTTCAATAGATTCAACTATTTCCGAGAAACCTTCATCAGCAATTTCAAGCATACCTGAATACAAGTTGATTTTTCTTTGGATCCGCATGGGCAAGTTTGAGCCAAGTTTATAATTTCTATCATGAGTTAACTCAGCCCAAGCATGTTGTAACATGGTTCTAACTTGAATCTCACATTTTAGACCTGAGATATATTCATATTCTTGTAGAGAATTCCTTTCCTCGCCGATATCGCATACATAATGAACAGATCTATATCCAACTTTATCAGAGGATAATCTGCCTTCATTATCCATGCTATTTTTATCATCTATAGAAAAAGTTGATTTTATAATATTACTGACTTTAACTATATCTGAATCTAGATACAATATAACTCTCACACCAGAAACATCCGTTAAATCAATCTTGGGATTTTTATAGTTTTTTCTACCAACCTTTTCAATAATCCCTTCTTTCGTTTTTGTTCTATAACTCACAGAAAGATATTCAATATTATTTTGCTGTAAAAGATTTTCAATTATAAAAGCAATATGTTTACCTAGTAATTCAAACTTTGGTAAGGTTTCATCTATCCATAAAGGAAATTCATGTTCATTCATTTTGTTATGTTCTCCATTAAAAGCTTCGCTTTTATCACCACATAAGCCATTAGTGCTGCCGCTCAAGTCTTAACATTAAAGAACACTTATGTAAGAAAAATTCAACTATCAATTATGGTAGTTACAGTATCGAATACACTCTGGATATAGGAACGGACTTGTAAAGGTAACCTTGCACACCCTGACCTGCCCCCACTATTAGATACAACCTTCAGTTAGTAATGTCGGTTGATTTTTCTTCATGTTTCCCGTTTCGCCAGCTGCTGCAAATTCAGATGGCGTCTGGTAATTCAGCGATGAATGAGGTCTGGACTCGTTATAGTCCTGCCGCCAACCATTAATGATTTTCCGGGCATGTAGAACATCGCTGAACCAGTGCTCATTCAGGCATTCATCCCGAAAGCGACCGTTGAAACTCTCAATAAATCCGTTCTGAGTTGGCTTGCACGGCTAGATTAAGCGCAACTCAACACCATGTTCAAAGGCCCATTGATCCAGCGCGCGGCAGGTAAATTTCGGGCCCTGATCGGTTCTTATCGTTGCAGGATATCCACGAAACAGCGCAATGCTGTCCAG
Organism: Pantoea rwandensis; assembly: GCF_002095475.1. Taxonomy (GTDB): domain Bacteria; phylum Pseudomonadota; class Gammaproteobacteria; order Enterobacterales; family Enterobacteriaceae; genus Pantoea; species Pantoea rwandensis. The sequence continues at coordinate 72,580 of NZ_MLFR01000023.1, read as the reverse complement.
AATACGTGCGACCTGAACACCTAAAATCCCGAAAGCGGCGGTGATCGTCAGACACTCCTTCGTGAAATCATCCACACAGGTCAGGCACTTAATCCGGCGGCCGCTGGCAAGTGCATCCATGACAAAATCCATCGACCATGTCAGGTTCGGCGCATCCGGGCGAAGAAGCGGAAGCCGTTTAGTCGCCAGACCCTTACGGCGCCGCCTGCGTTTTACACTCATACCGTTAAGGTGATAGATGCGGTAAACCCGCTTGTGGTTGACGTGAAGGCCCTCCCGACGCAACAACTGCCAGATGCGCCGGTAACCAAACCGGCGGCGTTCAACTGCCAGCTCTGTGATCCGTAGAGACAGTTGCGCGTCAGCAGCCGGACGCTGAGCCGAATAACGGCAGGTTGAAAGTGACAGACCGGCCAGCCTGCAGGCACGGTGTTGCGACAGACCCGTTGTCTCACACATGACTTCCACGGCTTCCCGCTTCTGGTCTGCCGTCAGAACTTTCGGCCCAGAGCCACCTGGAGCGCCTCCTTATCCAGCATGGCTTCAGCGAGCAGCTTCTTAAGACGAGCGTTCTCCTCTTCAAGTGACTTGAACCGCTCCACTTCGGGGACTTCCATGCCGCCGAACTTCTTGCGCCAGGTGTAAAAGGCGGCGTCTGAAATGGCATGCTTGCGGCAGAGTTCCCGGCCGAAACCCCGGCTTCTGCCTCGCGGAGAATACTGATGATCTGTTCGTCGGAAAATCGCTTCTTCATGGGGATGTCCTCATGTGGCTTATGAAGACATTACTAACATGGCGGTGTATTAATCAACGGGGAGCAGATCAGTTCTCTTTGAAACTAAGCCTTTAGATGGCGAGAGACGCTATTTTTTCGGTAGGGTAACTAACAATGCGTACCACTTTGTACTTGATCAGCCCGTAAACATATTCGCTGTAGGTACATGGTTCGCACACCATCAAGAGATGATCGACGCCCACGACGGGGATATAGACAGGTTTGTTGATCAGTGTGAATTGCCGTTTTGACCTACTAGATTTAGCAGTATTGGCAATCGTTAAGAAGAGTAGAATGAATATTTCTAACTATAAACGAGATATGGCAATGAAACGGATCGTAATTGCTTTGATGTTCTTACCCATCACCACATGGGCTGCCTGTTTTGGCAGTGATGCATACCAAACTTGTACTGACGACTCAGGCAATACATACCAAGTACAGCGTTACGGCAACACAACCAATGTTCACGGATACAACTCAAGCACTGGTAACTCCTGGAATCAAAATACTACAAATTATGGTAATCAGACTGTAACTAATGGAACGGCTGCTAATGGTCAATCATGGAACAGCACGACCACCAACCTCGGCAACAGGAATTACATCGTAAACGGTACAAATTCTAACGGTGAATCTTTTTCACACAATTGTAACCAATTTGGCTGCAACTGATTCTATCTCGCCTTGAACCACGAAGTTTGCAGAACAACCGATAGTTACGGTTCATGGCGAGAAAATATATAGTACTTTCTTTCTCAAGATAATATAAGTGCTTTGAGAGCATCCAATCCTAGTTCATTGTCTTTGTATCTGTGTACCATAGCATGGCAATTTGGACATAAAGGTATTAAATCAGTCTCTGGATTCACTACATATCGTTTCCCTATTAGACTTATGGGTACAATATGATGCACATGAATGAATCCCTTACCATGCTCACCGTAAGTACGTTCAAAGTCGAAACCACATGCCTTACAGATAGCACCATGAATTTTTATGCATTTTTCTCTTGCATCTCTATTACGCTCATACGCATTAACTTGGATTAGTTTACGCGATCCTTCATGATATTTTAGCTCTGAATATTCTATTTCATCTGGAAGATATAGATAATCATCCTTGTAGGCGTACCAACCCCCATCTATAAACTTTAGCACCCTTCTTTCAACATCTTGCCCAATGGTCCCAACCTTTGGATTTTCATCATCACCAGATATGTTTTCTTGTGAGAATGTATAGAGTTCATAGCCCTGTTTTAGAAATTCTATATGCTTAATTGCCTCAGTATAACCGGGTTGTTTTCTTCCATCCTTAGTTTGCCAATCTTTGTGTAAAATCAGTGCTTTGTCATTATCCGTCTGATAATCCCATGCTCCAAAAATAACCATCTTCTTTTGGTGTTGTACATATGACCAATTATTTCGCCAGTTATTACACTCAGCACCAATAGATTCCATAAGATGTTGTTTTTTAAGAAACATTATCGATCCTTTATGTTCAGATATGATGCCACTCTGGCATTGTTCAGCAATAAATCAAGTACTTGAACTGCCCCGATGATCACGTCAATATGCTCAGTGATAGTACTAAGTTGAAAGTACATTTCTTCAGTAGGTTCCAGATAATGCCACATATCTTTAATTGTATGTTGAGAATAGTCTCTCAATTCAAGTATCAGCCCGTCTACGCCGTCAGCACTGATCCGTACTGAGTTGGTAATGTAATGTTAGTAAAATGTATCATCATCGTAAGTATTAACTTCAATTCTCATAGTAATTCCTCATTATGTATATGTAGATATTTACTATGAAAGTACAAAACCACACGTTATATGTACCTCTATACCTAAACAAGAAGTTGTATAAATTAGTATGTACTTCACCTATGACAGTACTAGGTACATCATCTGTGTACGTGTCTGTGACGTTCTGGAGGGTATATGAGCACTGAAGTGTGTTTACGGCATAGCTGAGCGTAGCGGCCTCTGTACCCTCTTCTGTGCGGTATAGTTGGGTATTGATGAAGACATCATCCTGTACTGTTAATGTACCGCCAGTACCCTTTACTTCACCGAACTTTCCGCCTGATATACCGTATGTTTTGTAGTCATTGATCATAGTGCTATTCCCCTGATTTTATGATATTTAATAGGTTTTCGGTAAAGGGATAAGACCATGATTGGTAAGGTGTGGAAGGTTGTTAAAGAAGTTGCTATTGGGATACTGTTAGTTCTTTCCTTGTGGCTTGTTGTAGATGGTGCATTAAGGGAAGTAGGTAGCTCATTCTCTTTCTGGAAATTCATCACTGAAGCCCTAAAGTTTGTCCCTTTACTTTCACTGTTAGTAGCATCGGTAGCTTTCTTTTTTTGGCAAGATCGCAAATTTCAAGAAAAAAGATTTGAACATTTCTTTCTTGCGTTCGAAAAAGCAAATCAAATATACGTTCATTTAAGACATGCGTACCACATACATAATAAGATTAGATTTATACTGAACAAGAAAGTGACTAAAAATGAAAAGTATGATAAATCGCAATGCGAAGAAATATTGAATAACTTAAGATTAGAATTAAAAACCATAGAAAAAGAATGCTTTGAATTTATGGGACTAATAAGCACACTAGACACCATTTACAACTCCAAAACATTAAGAAATAAAAGTGACGAGGCAAGAGAAACTTTCCACAACAGCCTACAAGGATTCAGTCGCCTTTTTGAAGAACCAAATTCACATTTGGATTTCTTAGTAGATCAAGATTTGTTAATTCACCCTCAATTTGGCATCGACAGTTTGGAGGAAAACTTTTATGCTTATCGAAAATTTATGAAATCTTTTAAACCATTCAATAGGTTTTCCATGAGATTTAATGATGAAATTTGATGAGTAATCCCCTCATAATTCAGGACAGCACAATTATTACTTATTTATTATTAATACACTAAGATCTCTTAATTCTTTCTCGGGAAAAGTCTAGGTTAAGGAATGGCAAAATGTTAGAACGCCTTTATAATTCTTTCGTTAAAGTGTCAGTTGCTATATTACTAGTATATGGCCTTCTTTTAATTGTAACTGCATCTTTGAAAACCGCTGGCATTATTGATAAGCCCGAAATATTTCTCATACTCGGTGCTTTCTTGAAAAAAATTCAATATGGTTCTGTTTCTGATTGGATAAGTAGTTTAAGTACATTCGGTACTTTAATCGTTGCATATATGGCATATAAAGCCGCACCTGATTGGATTAACAGAAAGAATGTTGAAGGTGGTAGCTCAATAGCTATCAACTTTATCTATAGGAAAATGAATAGTGCAGAAGAAGAGATCAGAATAGTTAGTACTTGCCTTGCTTCCATGATTAGGCTGGTTAAGTCCAAAAACGGTTTCCATGCTAAGCGAAAAAACGATGCAGTCATCACTGCCTTTCATAAATCAATGGTAAAAATTGCAAATTTATCAGACAGTATAAATGCTTCACTTTTAGAATTGCATCGCTTTGGTTGGAATCTGAAGGATGAATATAACGAAGATCTTTTAGACTTCTTAGGTAACAAATGGAACATAGATATATTTGACGAGAATATTGAGTATTTCTACTATTCAATTGAGGCTCATAAAAGAGGTGAAATAGGCGATTTTAATGATTTTACACTTGAAGAATCAATTATCCAGTTCGAAAACGAAGTCGCTGAATTCAAGCCTTTGCTTGAATCGTGGACTAAAGCGATAGAAAAAATTAGTTGTGCTTCAGGTACATACGATTCATTTTTCGACATCAACAAAAAATGATTTGCACCATAATAAGGCGTCTTTGGCAGACGCGGGGCAACTCAGACAGCAACATAGCGAGTGCGGCGAGCACGAGTAGTTGTTGTGAAGGCGTCAGTGCCCCTTGAAGGCTGATTTCCCGCTATCAACAATGAGTTCATAGTTGTTACAATCCAGACCCAGGGAAACACCTTTATTCTGTATGTATGCATTCAACCTAACTTCCTGACGATCAAGACCATCGCCTGACGCTTGAAGTTCTGAACTGATAGGGCAATACAGGAAACACTTACGCATTTATGAGTACCCAAAAATTATGTATAAGCTCTATGGTATTAAAAATTGCGACACCATAAAAAAAGCACGCACCTCTTTAACCGCATCCGGCATCGACTATCGTTTTCACGATTATCGCGTGGACGGCATTGATGATGCGCTGCTGCAATCCTTTATCGACCAAGTGGGCTATGAAGTGCTGCTGAACACGCGCGGCACCACCTGGCGGAAACTGCCAGAAGCCGAACGTGATGCGATTATCGATGCGGCCAGCGCGAAAGCACTGATGCTAGCCCAGCCTGCCATCATTAAACGCCCAGTGCTGTCTGCGCCTAATGGCGACCTGCTGGTCGGTTTTAACGATTCCCTTTATCACGCGTTTATCCAGGAGAAGTCATAACATGTTCTGTCCGGTCATTGAGCTGGCTCAGCAGCTAATTCGTCGTCCGTCACTCAGCCCGGATGATGCCGGCTGTCAAGGACTGCTGGTTGCACGCCTTGAAGCGATTGGCTTTACGGTCGAACAGATGCACATCGGCGACACGCTGAACTTCTGGGCCACACGCGGCCAGGGCGAAACCCTGGCGTTTGCCGGTCATACTGACGTGGTGCCACCGGGTGATGCCAACCGTTGGATCAGTCCACCGTTTGAGCCTTCGATTCGTGACGGTATGCTGTTTGGCCGTGGTGCCGCGGATATGAAAGGTTCGCTGGCGGCGATGGTGGTCGCAGCAGAACGTTTTGTCGCGGCCAATCCACAACACAAAGGCCGCCTGGCATTTCTCATTACCTCTGACGAAGAAGCCAGTGCCGTCAATGGCACGGTGAAAGTGGTTGAGCGCTTAATGGCGCGCAACGAACGCATGGATTACTGCCTGGTGGGCGAACCTTCCAGTACTGAAATCGTTGGCGACGTGGTGAAGAATGGCCGTCGTGGCTCGATGACCGCCAATCTGACGATTCACGGCGTACAGGGCCACGTGGCTTATCCTCATCTGGCCGATAATCCTGTGCATCGTGCGATGCCAGCCCTGAATGAATTGGTGGCCACAGAATGGGATCAGGGTAACGAATTCTTCCCGCCCACCAGCATGCAGATTGCCAACGTACAGGCTGGAACCGGCAGCAATAACGTCATTCCTGGCGAGTTCTTTGTCCAGTTCAACTTCCGTTTTAGCACCGAACTGACCGACCAGATGATCAAAGAGCGCGTTGCTGCGCTGCTGGATCGTCATCAGTTGCGTTACACACTGGAGTGGAATGTTTCCGGTCAGCCCTTCCTGACGACACGCGGCAAGCTGGTTGATGCCGTAGTGAACGCCGTTGCGCACTATAATGAAATTAAGCCACAGTTGTTGACCACGGGCGGCACCTCCGATGGGCGTTTCATCGCGCGGATGGGTGCACAGGTCGTGGAACTGGGCCCGGTGAATGCCACCATTCATAAGATTAATGAGTGCGTGAAAGCGTCAGATTTGCAGATGCTCAGCCGTATGTATCAGCGCATCATGGAACAGTTGATCGCCTAAGCACGCTAAAGGAGCAATGGGATGGAATTCTTTAAAGAGTACTGGTGGATCTTAGTGATCCTGCTGATGGTGGGTATTTTAATGAACGTTTATAAAGACCTAAAACGTATCGACCATAAAAAGTTCATGGACAACAAACCGGATCTACCCCCACATCGCGACTTCAACGATAAATGGGACGATGAAGACGACTGGCCGAAGAAGAAGTAATCACGGTTAAAATGTCTCTATAACCGTAGCGGCGCGATGTATTGCGCATGATTGCAAATGTTCCTGTAACCGTAGCGGCGCGATTTATCGCGTGTATTTGCAGCAATGTTGCTGCCAGGTGCGCGCTAGATCGCACCGCTACGAGAGAGCAAAGAATTCTCTACATCATCATCACCACATCATCATCACCTGGCTTGGCACCGCTGAGCGCCTCATCAAAATAACGACGTGGAACGGTATAGCGCAAATGATTGAGCGCTAACTGCATCCCGCGATCGTCAATCGCATGTGGTAAGTCGTCCACCACATCCAACGTCACATCGCCTCCAAGAGCCGTCAAGCGTTGCATCGCCGCTTCAGCATGCTCCAGCGGGATCTGTTCATCGTAATCACCGTGAATCAGATGCAGGGTATTACGTGAACTGGCGCGCTCTGGCAACGTGGCATAACGACCACTGAACACAATCGCCCTGCCTGCCAGATCGGCATGTGCTTTTACCCCTTCGAGCACCATGATCCCACCCTGAGAAAAACCGACCAGCGCAGTGGCCTCGGGTCTCACGCCGCTCGCCTGCTGCCAGTGACGAACCGACTCAACAAACATCGGCATCACGGCATTCACACCTTGCTGTTCCGAGCGATCGTGCGTTGGGATGTCAGCGTACCACTGGCGGCCTTGCGGCACGGTACCGGGATAAGGTGCCCCTACCGCGACGACCTGCGATTGTGGAAATGCTTTCGCAAACCAGCTGCCGATTTGCGCCATGGAATCAGGATTATCATTTACGCCGTGATACAGCAGAAAGAGCTGTGCAGCCTGCGTGGGTTGCTGAACAATTACATATTGTAGTGCCATAAGATCCTCCTCAAATCACTATACGCCGCTGAAGCCGAAGTGATATTGGGAAAATTTGAACGAGATAATGGATTTATTGCAACGACGATAATTGTTGGCGCCACTGCACTGCCCGTTCGGCATCGCACCGTATTAAGGCGTCACCCGTCTCCTGCCGCAGCCGCTCTATCACTGCTTTGCGCCCACTCAGATTGGCTTGCCGGGACACATCAGTTAGCGTTTGTTTTTGTACCAGGATCGCAGAAAGAAGAGGTTGAGGAGAGGTGCGCACCAGACGTTGCAACACCGCATAGCTGGCCTCATAAGGTCGCTGAGCCCAGGCAAATCCCGCCAGTAATGGCCAGTCATCGTCGTTGAGTGCCTGGTCCTGTTCACTTTTGTCGAAGGCAAGATCGATGATGTCGCCTAACCACTGACTATCGCGCTTCAGTCGCTGTTCAGCCCGTTGCTGCAATTGCTCTCCCGCAGGTGAAATGGCCCGTATGGCCATCGCGGCATAGCAACCGCTGCTGGCCTCGCGCTGTGAACCGATGCGTACCAGCTTGAAGCCACAACGTTGCCAGAATTGCCATAACGCATCGGTATAGCCAAAACTGACAGAGAGAAAATCACAGCCTTGTGCGTGTTGATAGGCCGATTCGACCAACGCTTTTCCGATGCCGGATAGCCGCTGCGCCGCCTGCACGGCAATTCGGCTAATACGCTGCGAGCGCAACGTTGCCGATTCGGCAAAGCCAGCATGGGCCGCCATCGACTGAGCCACCAGGTTACCGCGCGGACGGCGTAATCCCGCCCACACCGCATCAGCAAGCTGCGGGTCCATTCCCCCTTCTTCCACTAACCACAAGGCGCCCACGATATTTTTGCGTTGGCCTGCCAGCCAGAAGCGCATGCCCGGCGCATCAAGCATGCGTCTCAGGTCTAAGGGAGAGGTTCGATAGTGAGCGCTCGCCAGTAAGCGATAGCCCTGCTCCAGCGAATGAAAATCAGGCTCTGCGGGGAAAATCGTTATCTCTTCTCCGGCTGTGCATTCTACTGCATCCTCAAAAAGCAGTGCCTGGCTGAGCCACTGTTCCAGCGGATCGCGCGCTGACCAGCGCAAAGGTTCATCAAGCTGAAAATAACGCACCTGTTCCAGGCTGGCGCAAAAGCGCAGCATGAATCCGCGCCCCGTGCCCTCGTAGCCCTGCACCGTGGTAGTAAGCAGCACACGCGGAAAACGTTGCACCAATTGAAAAAGCAAAGGTGCAGGTATGGCAGCGGCTTCATCAACAATCAGCCACTGTGCCTGCGGGGGATATTCTGCTGCCAGAATGGCATCGGGTGCCATAAAGTGAAAATGCTCACCGGCGAACTCGGCCAACACCTGAGTTGAGACTTTGCCCGGTGCAGTCACCAGACAGTGTTGATTATGCTGGGCCAGCATTCCGGCCAGCGCTGATTTACCGCGCCCACGCGCAGCGGTGATCACTGCAACCCCAGACTGCATCGCGATGAGCTGTTGCAGAATCTGCGCCTGCTGCTGCGGAGCCTGACAATGCCATGTCGGCAAGTTCAGTGACTCAGGTTCACGCTCAGGATGATGCTGACGTAACAACTTCACCTGCGGGTCAGCTGATATCAGCTGTTGCAGATGTTGAACGAAGTGCGGGGTTGCAATCGGCTCGGCGACATCCGCCCAACGCACGCTATCACCATCCGGTTGTGTCGCCCAGCATGACCAGGGGGGAGTCAGCAACAACAGCCAGCTTCCCGCCCGGAGCGTTCCCGCCAGTGCGGCGAAGGATTCAGCATGGAAACCGCAGCGAGCATCGAAAATGCCATGCTGGAATTCACGGCCCAGCAGGTTGCGGAGTGCGCTGGGTGAGACTGATTGAGAAAAATCCTCGGCGTCGCTAAGGATAAGCCAGTCGCCAGGGAGTGCGTCACGCCATGCAACCGCCTGCTGCATAGCCCAATCAGATTCACCGGCTATCACACACAAACGGCGAATTCCCGCACGCTGCATGGCGGCGGTCATGTCAGCTAACAACATCAGTTTGTCGCGAAGGTATTGCAATCGCCCGGATTGCCGCTATCGAACCCGCGTTTGAACCACGTATAGCGCTGCTGCGAAGTCCCGTGCGTAAAGCTGTCTGGCACCACTCGCCCTTGGCTTTTTTGTTGCAGACGGTCGTCACCAATGGCTTCAGCTGCATTCAGTGCTTTTTGTAAATCGCCCACTTCCAGCATGTTTTGCTGCTGGACATAGTGCCCCCACACGCCTGCAAAACAGTCAGCCTGCAGCTCCATTTTTACTGATAGCTGATTAGCCTGTGCCTGGCTGGCACCTTGCTGCATCTGACGGACTTTGGACTCAATACCGAGCAATTTCTGAATATGATGGCCGACTTCATGGGCAATAACATAGCCTTGGGCAAAATCGCCACCCGCACCCAACTTGGTTTTCATGTCATCGTAGAATGACAGGTCGATATAAACCGTTTGGTCAGCCGGGCAGTAAAACGGCCCCATGGCTGACTGGCCCGTTCCACAGTTGGTTGAGGTGTAATTGCGATACATCACCAGCTTAGGCGGGACATACTGTTTGCCCATTTTCTGAAACAGCGTGCTCCAGGTCTCCTCGGTGGTAGCCAGTATCACCTTGGTGAATTTGGCATCCTCGTTGTCCTGTGCCGAGTTAACCGGTCGCTGCTGCTGTTGCGTAACCGGCGCGCCACCTTCAAACAATGCAGTGAGGTCATAACCGTAATAGCCGGCCACTGCCACCACGATCAGCAGGATGATGCCGCCTTTGCCACGCGGTATGCGAATTTGTCGCCCGCCGCCGCCACCTAATCCCGGTGAGTCATTGCGACGATCTTCTACATTGTCGCTCTCACGACGACCTTGCCAGCGCATGGCCTGCTCCTGTTTAAACGGTTTTTCATGATTTTAGTTGGCGGCATCGCGAAGCACCAGCGTTGCGGCACAAGCGTAGCGAGATTGAGAGAAAGGAGGCGTATTAGAGAACGTGCAGGAAAAATAAAAGGGCGTCATCAATGACGCCCCTACGACAGAATTTCGCTGGTGCTGAATAACATGCACCGATGAAACTTAGTCCAGCTTCACACCCAGGCGGTGTGCCACTTCTTCATACGCTTCGATCAGGCCGCCGAGGCTCTGACGGAAACGGTCTTTGTCCATTTTGTCCATGGTCTCTTTGTCCCACAGACGTGCACCGTCTGGCGAAAACTCATCGCCCAACGTCACTTCGCCATTAAACAAACCGAACTCCAGCTTGAAGTCGACGAGGATCAAGCCCGCATCATCAAACAGTTTGCTCAGTACGTCGTTGGCTTTGAAAGTCAGTTCCTGCATGCGTGCCAGATTGGCTTTACTCACCCAGCCAAAGGTCTCGCAGTAGGATTCGTTGACCATCGGGTCGTGTTTGGCGTCATCTTTCAGGAAGAGATCAAACAGCGGTGGATTGAGCAGCATGCCCTCTTCCACGCCCAGACGTTTTACCAGCGATCCTGCCGCACGGTTGCGCACTACGCACTCCACCGGCACCATCTCCAGTTTTTTCACCAGCGCTTCGTTATCCGACAGCAGCGCTTCCATCTGGGTCGGAATGCCCGCTTCCTGCAGTTTGGTCATAATGAAATGGTTGAACTTATTGTTCACCATTCCTTTGCGATCAAATTGCTCGATTCGTGCACCGTCTCCTGCTGACGTATCGTTGCGGAATTCAAGTACCAGCAGATCCGGATTATCGGTGCTGTATACGGTTTTCGCTTTACCGCGATACAACTCAGCTCGCTTTTGCATCTCATTAACTCCAAACATGAAAGAACCCGTGTTCAGCGGTGTTTCACCGCGCGATGACTGCCTGACGCAATCGTTTACTTCGCCGGGCGCTATTATGCCAAATCCAAAACAAAAAGGCCGGAGAATCTCCGGCCCTTTGGCAATTTATTTGTTCAGTGCACCCTGGAACACCGCCACCAGCGCATCGTTCTGCGCCTGAGTGAGCACGTGGCCCTTAGGATCAATGAACTGCAGACTGCTGCGGTTATCCAAATCACCAACCTGCAATTTGTAATCGCCGTTTGGCAGCTCAGGATCTTTCGCACCAATCGCGTCAAACGCGCTACTGCCTGGCTGTTTGTAGGTGACTTTCAGACTGCCCTGCGAGCGGTTGTCATCGGTCACTTCCATGCCCACGCGCTTCAGTGCCGCTGGCAGACGTTGCCAGGTCACGTTAAACGGTGAACGCAGCACCAGCAATGGCAGGCCGGTATCATCAGCGCCGCTCTGGACATCAATCTGTCCGGTGGCGCGGCCTGCTGCGGCATCTGCACTGGCAGTATCGATCTTATCCAGACCGGTGCTGATATCGTTGAGCATTTGGCCGGTATAGCGCTGAATCTGCGCTGGCGACGTCACCGTTTCACCTTTCTGCTGCAGTTCCAGCAGACGTACGGTCAGCACCTGCTGATAGCTCTGGTTCTGAACGCTGATCTGGTAACGACCGCGATACTGGTTGTCTTCATCCGCACGGTTCCACTGTACCCAGTCGGTAGTCAGCTGCTGCCCAGCATCATCACGCTGTGCAATCGGGAACTTGTAAGACTGGATCACATTGACGACCTGTGACCAGATAGAACCGCGGCTGCTTTCCACTGCCAACACGGCCGTGTTGCCATTGAACTGTGCACGTGTGCCGTTCAGCAGTGCCAGTGGCTGGGCTGGCGGACGGATATCCAGCTCTTTGCCCACTGCGCCCTTAGCAACGGTATGCGGCACATCATAATCGCCATTCTGCAGCGGCAGAATCATGCCCGCTGGGGCTTTTAAATCATGCAGTTCAGGCGCCTGCAGGTAAGATTCATCACCGCTGACCTGGCGCTTATAACGCTGATCGCTGGAACAAGCTGTTAGCAGCATCAGGGTGGACAAACCCACCACGGTTGCCAGCGTCGAGCGCTTAACTGAATAACTCATTGATTCTCCCTAATTTATCGCAGACCCGCTTTGATCAGCGCCTGCGCCGTTTTCGCCTGACCCGCTTCAGTCAGTGGCGTCATCGGCAAGCGCAGCGTGTCATCTGCGATTAATCCTAGCTGTTTCGCTGCCCATTTAACCGGGATTGGATTCGGTTCACAGAAAAGCGTCTGGTGCAGGTGCATCAGACGCTGATTCAGGCGACGCGCTTCAGCAAATTGACCCTGTTGCGCCAGCGCACAGAGTTCAACCATTTCACGCGCTGCAATGTTGGCGGTAACCGAGATTACGCCATTGCCGCCCAGTTGCATGGAGTCTAACGCTGTGGCGTCATCGCCGCTAACGATAATGAACTCATCATTAACCAGCTCTTGGATCTGAGTAATGCGTGATAAGTTCCCGGTGGCCTCTTTAATTCCGATAATATTTTTAATTTCAGCCAGGCGGGCAACCGTTTCCGGCAGCATGTCGCAACCGGTTCGGGAAGGCACGTTGTACAGCATCTGCGGCAGGTCGGTGCTTTCAGCAATCGCTTTGAAGTGCTGGAACAAACCTTCCTGAGTCGGACGATTGTAGTAAGGCGTCACCGTCAGACAACCCACCACACCGGTGCCAGTAAAGCGCTTAGTGAGAGAGATACCTTCAGCAGTGGCATTGGCGCCGGTTCCGGCGATAACCGGAATACGACCATCAGCCAGTTCCAGAGTCTGCATCACCACATCACCATGTTCTTCATGGCTGAGGGTGGCAGATTCGCCGGTGGTGCCAACAGAAACAATTGCCGCAGTGCCGCTGGCAACATGATAATCAATCAGTTTTTTCAAACTCTCGCGGCAGACATTGCCTTTTTCATTCATTGGCGTAATGAGCGCAACAATACTTCCGGTGAACATGGGCTATCCCCTCGACAAACAAGTGCCTCATGTTACGTTTTACCCCGAAAGAAAAGCAAGCGAGCCAAGCCATTCCTACCCTTGTCAGCAGTTTTTTTTATGTTTACCTTATGGTTATTAGCGAACGTACAGGAAACGCCATTTTGTCGCAGTCACAGCCTCACCATTTGGTGATCACCGCTTTGGGCGTTGATCGTCCGGGAATCGTCAACACCATCACTCGCCATGTCAGTAGCTGTGGTTGCAACATCGAAGATAGCCGTCTGGCGATGCTCGGTGATGAGTTCACCTTTATCATGCTGCTTTCGGGAAGCTGGAACGCGATTACCCTGATTGAATCCACACTTCCCATGAAAGGTGCCGAGCTGGAGCTGCTGATTGTGATGAAGCGCACCAATGCACGCATTACCCCGCCGATGCCGGCCACGGTATGGGTGCAGGTGGAAGTGCCGGATTCCCCCCACATCATTGAGCGCTTTACTGATCTGTTCGATAAACATCAGATGAACATCGCCGAACTGGTTTCACGCATAAAGCCGGCACAAGATGGTGTGCCTCCGACACTCTATATTCAGATGACCGCCCACAGCCCGGATAACCAAGCCAGCGCACCGTTTGAACAAGCCTTCAACAAACTGTGTGAAGAACTGCATGCACAAGGCTCAATTCGTCTTTATAGTGTCACCGATGAGAGCCACAGTACTCTGTAATCGAAACCCGGGTTATTTCTCCACACACTCTGTCGTATTGGCATACCGTGTAGTGAAATAACCCAGAGGGAGATACCCTCAGGCGCTTTTGCCTTAATGGTGTATAACCCACAGCATAAAGAAAAATGGAGAGTTGTGATGAATCCACTGAAAGCCGGTGATACCGCACCGAAATTTAGCTTGCCCGATCAGGACGGCGAACAAGTAAATTTGGCCGACTTCCAGGGACAGCGCGTTCTGGTCTATTTCTATCCGAAAGCCATGACGCCGGGTTGCACCGTTCAGGCCTGTGGTCTGCGCGACAACATGGATGCGTTGAAAACCGTAGGTGTAGAAGTCTTGGGTATCAGCACCGACAAATCTGAAAAATTGTCGCGCTTCGCCGAGAAAGAAGTGCTGAACTTCACGCTGTTATCTGATGAAGATCACCAAGTGTGTGAACAGTTCGGTGTCTGGGGTGAAAAGACCTTTATGGGAAAAACCTATGACGGCATTCACCGCATCAGCTTCCTGATTGATAGCAACGGCAAGGTGGAGAAAGTGTTTGATGATTTCAAAACATCGAACCATCACGATATCGTGCTGGATTATCTGAAGTCTGCCTGATACACAACGGGTGCACTGCGTGCACCCGTTTCTTTAGCTATTTGTCACCGCGTGATGCTACTCACCAACGCATTCTGGCCGGCAATCATCACACAGTTGCGTCCCGCGTTTTTTGCCTGATACAACGCGGCGTCCGCCTGTTTAAGACTTTGCTCTTGCGTGTTGTGGTCCATGTCCCATAGAGCGACACCCACCGACAGCGTAATGTGCCCCACATGGTCCACCCAATTTTCAGCAATACTGGTGCGTACACGCTCAGCGATCACCCGCGCTTCGTCGGTGGACGTGACAGGAAGGAGCATCAGAAACTCTTCGCCACCGTTGCGGCACACGACATCCGTCTGACGGGCGCTGGCACGCAGTGTGTTGGCCACGTGTTTAATCACTGCATCCCCCACATCATGACCAAAATTATCGTTCACGCGCTTAAAGTGGTCGATATCCAATGCCAGAACGGCAAATGGCTGATGCATGGTTTCGAAATAGTCGAGAACCGCACTCAACCCCCGGCGGTTCAACAGACCGGTCATAGGATCCGTTTGCACTTCCGATTTCAGACGGCCAATTTTGTCCTGAACTAAACCAATACCGGTTAACAATGCCCGCTTCACCTGTGCCGCTTCGAAGTACCACGCGCGAATGCCGCCAATTTCGCCAGAGACCCCTTGAGTATCCATTTGGCTGGCTTTACGCGCCAGTTGCCACAGTGGCAGTGCAATTAAGCGCGCAAAAATAACCGCCATTAATAAGGTCAGCAACGCGAACGGCACCGAGTTTTTCAGCACCTTTAACAGCAGGCCGGAGAGCGGCTGTAATGTGACATCCGTGGGTTTAAGCGCGACCACCATCCAGCCCGTGGTGGGCACAATGGCATATCCAGCCAGCTTTGAGGCACCCTCTTCCGTCAACTGCACCTCACCATTGGCGCTCTCTTGGCGCGCCTGGTCGCTGACGATTGCCGGTACTGTTTTACCAATCAGTTGACTGTTCTGGTGATACAGCACCTGATTATTCCGGTCCAACACATACACCTGCGTGCCATCCCGATAAAACTGCTCGCCAAGTAATGCGTTGAGAATGCTTTTTTTCTTCAGATAGATGGTGCCACCAACATAACCGAGGTAGCGCCCGTCATTGCTCCAGATCGGCCAAGAGACAAACACAATCAGGTTATTTGCCGCCGAGATGGTGGGTTTGCTCACCATGGGTTGACGCTGAACCAGCGCTTCACGCGAAGCCTGGCTGGTGAGTTGCATGCCCTTCAGCATCAGCGATTCGGGAGAAATGGCTTTCACTAAACCATTACTGTCCACCACGGCCACCGAGTTAAAGCTGCTGGTTTGCTCGCGTAGGCGATTCACTTCCTGCTGTGCGAGTTCGGGGTTATCAAAATCTTTGCCCAATTGATTGGCGCTGTAGTGCAGCTGCGACTGTGCAAGCTGGAAGAAAACTTCAGTGGTGGCCGCCAGTTTGGTCGCGTACGCGCGGTTCGCCTCAAGCGTGCTTTCGATCAGCACCATACGCTGGACACGCCAGGTGGCATACAACGTATTGGCGAGCGTGATCACGATACTGGTGATAGCCAGCAGCGCGATCAGCGTGCGCAGATCGGTTTTTGGCCGGATGCGCATCAGCATGACGCAGCCGCCCTGATGAATAGGTTCATAAATTCGCGTGCCTGACTCTTGTTATAGTTGGATTAGCTTACCCTGGTGAGGGAACCGCCAATTGTACACCTACAAGCCAAGCGGATCACAGATCAAGCTGTCAGGCACGCGTAAAAAATCAGCAAAACAGTGGCGCTAATCGATCAGTCCATTGGCATCATAAAACGGCCATGGACCAGGATAATCGCCAATCGCGCAGAGATGCGTGGTCATACCCTGCTGAGGATGCCAGCGATGGAGCAAGAATCCTGGGGGTTCCAGCACAAAATTGGCCGGCCCATTTTCAGACAAATCAAACGCCACCTGATGCGAAACACCGGGTGCAACGGAGACTAAAGTCCCGGCAAACCTCGCCTGTATTGAGCGATGTAAATGGCCACTTAACACGCGCTCCACCTGCGGGTGTTGACTGATGATTTTCGCCAACGCCTCCGGGTTACGCAGCGGCTGCTTGTCCATATGACCAATGCCGGACATCACAGGGGGATGATGCAACATCACCATGGTCGGCAGTTGCGGTTCACGCGCGAGCTGATCTTCCAGCCAGACCAATTGAGCCTCATCCACATAGCCCCAAGGCTGTTGCGGCACACTGGAATCCAGCGCCAGCAGCTGCACACCTTTCACACGCGCTTGCCAGTTCAGCGTTTCGCCGCGTTGCAGATAGTGATGATCCGGAAAGGCTGCACGTAATTGCTGGCGATCGTCATGGTTACCGGCCATCAACATATACGGCAGTTGCAGGCGACGCAGCGCGGTGCGCAGCGTTTGATACTCCTCTGCGGTGCCAAAATCCACCAAGTCACCGGTGATCACCACCATATCCGGCCGTGGCAACAAATGATTCAACGTATCGATAACCCGCAGCAACGCAGCCTGGGTATCAACCTTTTTGTACGACAGGCGACCGTTCGCCTTAATGTGTAAGTCACTAATTTGCGCAATCAGCGTCAATGCTTCAGACACGAATCTCTTCCTCAGGATGCAGAAAATTGGAGTGCGGCGTCCTGCGCCAACGTCCAGCTCACCGGTTGTCCGGCATGCCAGGCTTCACGCGCGTGGCGATCAACCTGAATTGGCGTCGCTAGCCCGATGTCGATCATCAACCGCTGCGAAGCGCCTAAAAAGGTACTGGCAACAATAAAGCCAGACCGCGCATAACGGTTGTCGTCGGCGAGCAGCACATCTTCAGGACGGCAGAAACGTTGCGCGTTGCCACGTGCATCAACATCCACGCAGTTAATGGCACCCACGAAATCCGCCACAAACTTCGAAGCAGGATGCTGGTAAATGTTCTGTGGTGTATCGATCTGTACCAGTCGCCCTTGCTCCATGACCGCAATGCGATCGCCAAGCGCCATCGCTTCTTGCTGATCGTGCGTGACATAGACTGCGGTAATCGCGAGTTTTTTCAGCAGCGTACCGATTTCAAGCCGTAGACGATCGCGCAGCCGGGCATCCAGTGCCGCCAGTGGTTCATCAAACAGCAGCACTTTGGGCCGTGCCGCCAGCGCGCGAGCCAGTGCCACACGCTGTTTTTGTCCGCCAGAGAGTTTATCAATGCTGCGTTGTGACAAGGCGCTGAGGTCCACCAGCTCCAGCATCTCATGCACGCGCGCTTCACGTTCAGCACGTGGCACCCCCTGCACTTTCAGGCCGTAAGCCACGTTCTCTGCCACGTTGAGATTAGGGAACAGCGCATAGTTCTGGAACACCATGCCCACATTGCGCTTTTCAATCGGCAACGCGGTGACGTTGCGATCGTCGAACCACACTTCGCCGCCGTCATCGCAGCGCTCAAGACCGCTAATGATGCGCAAGGTGGTGGTTTTACCGCAGCCTGAAGGGCCGAGCAACACCAAGGTTTCACCGGGGTTGACGGTTAAATCGAGCGGGTGCAATGCTAGTTGATGATTGAAGTGACGCGAGCAGCCGCGCAGCGTCACGGTAACGGCCGCAGGATTCATGCTGCCTCCTTGTTTTGGCGCGCAACCGCGCGGTTAAGCCAGTGATTCACCGCATTCAACATCAGCAATAGCGGCAAAATCATCAAAATAAAAATCAACGTATAAGCGGATCCCACTTCCAGCCGCATTGAGGCGTAGCTGTCTGCAAGACCAACGGGCAGGGTTTTAGTCAGCGGGGTGTGCAGCATCCAAGTGATGTTGAACTCACCCACAGACAAAGTGATCACCATAAAGGCACCTGCGAGAATGCCGTTGCGGCAGTTGGGCACCACCACGGTAAAGAAGCGCTGCCACAGGCTGGCCCCGAGGCTGGAGGAAGCTTCTTCCAGACGCGGCATATCCACCGCCTGCATCACGGCTAGCACGGGTCGCATCATAAACGGCAGCGTGAACAGTACATGACCAATCAGGATAAATACCCAGCTGTCACGCAGGGCAGAGAACTGACCGTAAAGTAGAATGATGCCGAGCGCGGTGGCCAAGCCCGGCAGCGCCACCGGCAGCATCAAACACTCTTCGATACGCGCAGCCCAGCGGCCGGGGGCTTTCAGCAAGCCCCACGCGGCGGGTACGCCAATCACTAACGTGACCAGTAAGCAGAACAGCGCAATCAGTAGCGACAGCCAAAATGTGTCGGCATACATCTCCCACACTTGCTCAACCCATTTCAGGGTCAAACCGCTGCGCAGGCCAATAAAATAGTTGTTGGTCACGCCAGCGAGCATCGACAACACCACCGGCACTATCATAAACAATGCGGTCAGCGTGGTGACCAACAGCTGCAGGCTAAACAATCCACGACGATTCATGCCGCCCCCTTATGTGCCAGACGACGCGCCAGCATCAGTGCCAGCCACGCCACTGCGCCCATCACCACTGACAGCGCCGCCGCAGTAGCAAAGTTGGCGTAGTTAGTGAATTCGCCATAAATGGTCAGCGGCAGTACCGCCAAATTCGTACCCAGAGTGAAAGCGGTGCCAAATGCGCCCATACTGGTGGCAAAACAGAGCGCGCCGGTAGAGAGCAACGCCGGTTGCAGTCCGGGCACAATCACATCCCAGGTAATGCGCCACTGACTGGCGCCCAGCGAACGTGCCGCCTCTTCCAGCGAGTGATCCAGCTTTTCGCTGGCCGCCACCAACGTGACGATGGCGCGCGGCAGCGAGAAATAGAGATAACCGATAAACAGGCCGGTCAGTGAGTAGGCTAACGTCCAGCGCTCATGCACCAGGCTCATGCTGATCTGCGCCAGCAATCCCTGCCGTCCCGCCAGCATCACCACCAGAAAACCGACCACGACACCGGGAAAAGCCAGCGGGAAAGTCAGCAGCGCTAATAACGTGCCACGTCCTGTAAAGCGTTGCCTCGCGAGGAAACAGCCGACAATCGCGGCAATGATCAGCGTCACTAACGTCACAGCCAGAGAGAGCAATACCGTGTTTAACAGGCTGAACAGGTAGTTCGGCTGGCTGATCACCGTCCAGTAACCGCTGTGCTGAGTGCTGCGATCGTTCTGCATCCCCATTTGCAGCAACCGAGCAAACGGCAGCAGCCAAAACGCACTGAAGAATAGCAGTGCGGGCAGCGTCAGCCAGAGCCAGCGGCTACTCGGTAATCGTCGAGCCTGGCGGCGTGAAGCCACCAGGTTGTCGGAGATCGACATAATCAGTGAATCTCGCTCAGGTACTTAGCAGAGAACGCTTTCTGCGCATCGGCCATCTGCTGATAATCGACGGTTTGTGCACGAGCGTAATCACTGTCCGGCAGGAAGAATTTCTTGGCTTCGGGGGACATCGTTGAAGTACGTACTGGACGCAGGAAGGCATTTGCCCAGATCGCCTGACCTTTATCAGACAGCACGTAGTCGATCACTTTCTTACCATTGGCTTCATGCGGTGCGTTCTTCACCAGGCTAATGACGTAAGGTACGGTCACCGTGCCCTCTTTCGGGATCACAAACGCCACGTTGGCGTGATCTTTATATTTCGCGCGATAGGCGTTGAAGTCGTAATCCAGCAGAATTGGAATTTCGCCAGAGATCAAACGCGCATAGGCAGTCTGCTTCGGCACGATTGGCTGGTTGGCCTGCAGTTTCTTGAACCAGTTCAGCGCAGGGGTAAAGTCTTGCATGTTGCCGCCCTTCGCCTGGTTGACCGCTACCGCAGCCACGTAACCGACAAAAGCACTGGCCGGATCGAGATAGCCGATCATCCCTTTATATTCAGGTTTCAGCAGATCGTCCCAAGACTGAGGCACTGGCGCGCCGCCCAGCGCATCAACGTTGACCATAAAGCCCATGGTGCCGGAGTGCAGTGCCACCCATTTACCGTTGGGATCTTTCATTCCCGCTGGGATTTCATCCCAGTGGGCGGGTTTATAGCTGGTGATGACGCCCGCACTGTCGGCCTGGATGCCGAAACTGACGCCGTAATAAACCACATCTGCCACCGGATTGCCTTTCTCCGCCACCATTTGCGCCAGCGCCTGACCGGAGTTTTTGTTGTCTTGTGGCACGGTGATGCCTGTGTCTTTAGCAATGGCTTTAAGCTGTGTACCCCAGTCAGCCCACTCGGGCGGACAGTTGTAGCAAATCGCGTTTTCGGCGGCCTGCGTCATCATGCTGAACAGCGAACCGGCGGTCAGCGCAATCGCTCCTGCAAGAATTTTCACTTTTTTATGGAATTTCATGGTGGTTCCCTGGTGTTGGCAATGCCCGTCATACTTCAAGCTACAGGTGCGTTGGCTACGTGTATTTAGCCCAGTCACTTACTGATATAAGCTCCCGGTCTAACTACACTTGCCGCCTTCCTGCAGCTCGAATTATTTTGGGCATGATTTTAGTTAATCGAAGGAGCAGCGATGCTTTCGCCGATCCGCAACCGATGGGCCAGTACGCGAGTACCGCGGCTGGCTTGTTGTAACAGCATGTCTATCGCACAGGCACCGAGCATGTCGGCTGGCTGCGAGACGCTCGCCAGCGACGGCGCAATCTGCTCGCCAATATCGATGCCATCAAAGCCCATCACCGACAGTTGCTGCGGAACGCGCACACTGGCACGTGCTGCCGCGCCTATCAGGCTGATGGCGAGCAAATCGTTGGTACAAATCACCGCGGTAAGCGGCGCGTCACCCTGCAACTGTGGTTGCAGCAGGGAAAAATCAGAATGCGTGTGGCTGGTCATTTCAATCACCGGCAGCGCGTGCAGTCCGGCGCTGTTCATGGCATCGCAGTAACCCTGATAACGCAGACGCGCGCGATCCGATTGCAACATCGGCCCAGCGACCATACCGATGTGTCGATGACCGAGAGCCAATAAATGCGCCGTGGCTTCCTGCATTGCCTGACGGTTGTCCACGCAGATCGCAGGCCAGTGACTCTGTTGAGGGACGTTGTGCGCCAATACAAACGGCATGTTGGCGTCATGCAGCGTGTTCAATACGGCGCTGTTATCCGCATCCGCCACGGTCAGCACCAGACCGGCCACCCGCTGCCGCAGCATATGTTCAACGATCGCCGCTTCACGCTCGGGTTGATAATCACTGGTTGCCACCAGCAAACCGTAACCCGCCGCGCGTGCTTGGCGCTCCATGGCCTGTAACTGGCGCGAGAAAATCGGGTTCAGCAGCGAAGGCAGTAACACCCCCAACGTGGTAGAGCTTTGGGTGCGTAACTGACGCGCAATATGGTTGGGGCGAAAACCGAGCTGCTCTGAGGCGGCCAACACTTTTTCCAGCGTGTCGGGGCGCAGCAGATGGGGATCAGAAAATGCACGTGCGGCGGTAGCGCGTGATACGCCAGCCAGCTTTGCCACACTGATTAAATCGGACATATTCGCCTCGTGAACCGTCAATGAGATCGATCTCATTGGCGCTTAAATTAGCGGCGAACTGTGACAGCAACATCGCGGAAAGATGAAGGAAAGATGACAGCAGCGCGAACTGCTGTCGGGCAAGGATTACAACATCAGGAAGGCATAGCCTTCGTTTTGCAGCGAAGCGACGGTGGTGCCGCTCGAGAGGGTATGAGTCACTCGGGTGTCGATCCAGTCACGTTGCAGCTGATGGAAAGCCACTGATTGATCGCAAATCGTCACTTTCACACCCGCCTGTTTCAGCTCATCGATCAATTTCAGGTTCGGGTTATCCGTGCCATAAGCTTTGCGGAATTGATCGTTGTTAAGCGCAGCAGGTACTGCGTCGCTGTTAATTGAGACCACAAAGTTCAGTTGATTGAGTGGGACGCCCGCCGCGTAATAAAGGTTAGTGACACGCGCGACACGTTCCAAACCCAGATTGGGTTGGCGGACATCGCCTTCCGTACGGTTAATCTGGAACACAATCTTGTTGCTGAGACCAGGCGTGTTCGCGGGGTTGTAATCCGGCGTATTCACGAAATGGATTTTGCCGTAACCCGCGATAGCAGGCGTGCTCCAGAAATCCGCGGGTTCGGTTTTGTTGTCAGCAAACTTGCTGCTGACTTTGTCCACCAACTCTGGAAGCTGTAATACATTACCGCCAACGAAGCCTGCCAGTGCAGCGATAACAATATAGGATGCTGGACGCATTTCACTTTTCCTCGATAGTAGACTGGAAGCCGAATTACATTTGCAGGAAGGCATACCCCTGATTTTCCAGCGTCGACACGGTGGTCGGGCTGGATAACGCATGAATGACCGATTGATCGATCCACTCTTTCGGGAAGTGGTGGAAGGCTACCGACTGATCGCATACCGAGACTTTGACACCCAGCTTATTCATCTCGCTAATGACGGCCAGGTTGGGATTATCGACCTTATAAAATTGCTGGAAATGGGCGTTGTCCAACATCGCTGGCGTGGCATCCCCGGTGACTGACACCACAAAGTGCAGCTGGTCAGCCGGTACACCTGAAGCGATATAAAGATTGACCACGCGCGCGACGCGCTCTAATCCCAGATTGGGGCGTCTCATATCCCCTTCGCTTTTGGTGATCTGAAATACAACCTTATTACTCAGACCGACAACCGGCTTAAATGCGGCGTCAGGTTCGTAATGAATTTTCCCATAACCCTCAATCGCAGGCGTACTCCAGAAACCGTCCGGGTCAGTGGGTTCAGCAGAAAAATGGCTCATCACGCGTTGGTAAATATCATCACTTTTACTGACGGTGGCACCGACAAATCCACCCACAATCGCTATCAGGGCGTAAGAGACAGCAGAACGCATAAAAACTCTCCGGCATGCACTGCGCGTTAATTCACAGTCCGTTTGAATAAAGTGCTTTATCTATACCACAGCGTGGGCGGCGCAAAAGTTTTGTACTTATTGGCTTTTTAGGCGTTTTATTGCAGAAAAAATAATTAGTCAGGCTAATTGAATAATGCATTTTATTGAGGTGAAATCGGGACTCAATAAATGGTTGGCTGCAAAAAAGTTAATTTAAATTAAGTTTAGTGACGTATTTCTGCTGAAAACATGACCAGAATTAACTAAAACATCAGCTTGATATTAAAACGTCACAATTAAAATCATTGATGGACGAAAGCCCCTGCTAAAGCCATTACACTGCTGTTTTTCAGAGTAAACCTGGAAAAGTTCATGCCAAATTCAATAATTTTGAGCAACTTTACGTAACTTTAAATTTATTCCTCGTAAAGCGCTCACCTGCTCTGCACGGGGTATTCAATTTTTTGCTGCAATCTGACATGGCTGTCACTGTTTTTTCATTTTAGCCGTTGGTTGCTTCTTCATTTGCTTGTTACGGCATGCTGGTTAAGATAGTAGCGCTGCGCAAAGGGAAAGTACGCGCAGAACATTTGAACGACTTACCTGTCCAATTGCAGGTGACTTTTACAGGATTCAGGCATGTTAAACCGGTTGAAGAGATCTGTGCTGGCGGCCCTAATTCCTACGCTGCTGCTGACACCCGCGCTCTCGGTGCGCGCTGATGTGAGTGATAATTTGCCCGATATAGGCACGACTGCAGGTTCGACGCTGTCCATTAATCAGGAACTGCAGATAGGCGATTTCTATGTTCGCCAGCTGCGTGCCAGCGCCCCATTGATTAACGATCCATTGTTAAATCAATACATTAATGAACTGGGCCAGCGCTTAGTCGCACACGCCAACTCGGTACGCACCCCGTTTCATTTCTTTTTAATTCAGAACGATGAGTTGAATGCCTTCGCCTTCTTTGGTGGCAATGTGGTACTGCACTCGTCGCTGTTTCGCTATACCGATAATGAAAGCCAACTGGCCTCGGTCATGGCGCACGAAATTTCCCACGTCACCCAACGCCATCTGGCGCGTGCGATGGAAGAGCAGAAGCGTAATGCGCCGCTGACGTGGGTCGGCGCATTGGGTTCCATCCTGCTGGCGATTGCCAATCCGCAAGTCGGTATGGCCGCGCTGACGGGCACGCTGGCAGGTACTCAACAGGGAATGATCAGCTTTACCCAAGCCAACGAACAGGAAGCCGATCGCATTGGTATTCAGGTGTTGCAACGCGCCGGTTTCGATCCCCAAGCGATGCCTAACTTCCTGCAAAAGTTGGCCGACCAGAGCCGTTTCTCCTCTAAGCCCCCTGAGATTTTGCTGACCCACCCGCTTCCCGATAGCCGCCTGGCCGATGCACGAAACCGCGCCAACCAAATGCGCCCTGTGGTGGTTCAATCATCGGAAGGGTTTTACATGGCGAAAGTTCGTTCATTGGGGATGTATGCGACAGGCCGTAACCAGCTTACTGATGAATTGCTTAATGAGTATGCCAAGGGGAATTCTCGCGAGCAGATGGCATCCCAATACGGTAAAGCCGTGCAGTTTTTGCAGGCGAAAAGCTTCGACAATGCCAAAAAAATCATTGCGCCGATGCTGGCAAAGCAGCCGGATAACGTCTGGCTACTGGATATTATGACTGACATCGATATCGGCCTGAATCAGCCACAGCAGGCGATCGCCATGCTGACCAGCGCCAAAGGCAGCACCACCCATCCAGTGTTACAACTTAACCTCGCTAACGCCTATGTGGAAGCCAAGCAACCTGCCAACGCCACGCGCATTCTGAATCGCTATACCTTCGCGCACCCGGATGATGTCAATGCGTGGGATTTACTGGCACAAGCCTCTGCGGCGCAAGGGCTGCGTGACGAAGAGTTGTCGGCACGCGCTGAAGGCTTAGCGCTCAATGGCCAACTTGACCAGGCGATCACCACCCTGAGCAGTGCCAGTGCACAGGTGCCGCTCGGCAGTTTGAAACAGGCGCGTTATGATGCGCGCATCGACCAGTTCCGGGAATTGCAGAAGCGTTTCCGTCAGTATCAGAAGGGATAAACGATGGTGAGCATTTATCACAACCCGCGTTGCAGTAAGAGCCGAGAAACCTTGGCGTTATTACAGGAAAAGGGCATCGAGCCAGATGTAGTACTGTATCTTGATTCGCCACCTGACGTTCAGACGCTCAAAACGCTGTTGAATAAACTGGGATTAAGTAGCGCACGCGATCTGATGCGACGCAAAGAGGATTTGTATAAGGAATTGAAGTTGGCAGACAGCCAACTGAGTGAAGATCAACTGTTACAAGCCATGGCCGAGCACCCAAAACTGATCGAGCGGCCGATCGTGATCAACGGAGATAACGCGCGGATTGGACGTCCACCGGAAGCGGTGCTGGAGATTATTTAAAGCCCCAGCGCTTCTTTGACGAAGGGAATGGTGAGTTTGCGCTGTGCACTAATTGAGGCGCGATCGAGTCTATCCAGAGTATCAAACAGCGTGCGCATTTCGCGGTCGAGGCGTTTCAGCAGGAAGCGCCCGACATCTTCCGGTAGCTCAAAACCACGCAGTCCTGCCCGCATTTGCATCGCCTGGAGTTTGTCTTCATCTGACAGTGGCTGCAAACGATAAATCTGCCCCCAGTCGAGACGGGAAGCCAGGTCCGGCAGGCCAAGATTGAGCTGACGCGGTGGACGATCGCCGGTGATCAGCAGACGCGTTTTGCCGATTTCCAGAATGCGGTTGTAGAGATCAAAGATCGCCATCTCCCACTCGGCATCACCGGCAATGCATTCAATGTTATCAATGCAGACCAGTGCCAGGTTCTCCATACCGTCCAACACTTCTGGCACAAACCAGGTGCGTTTATCCAACGGCACATAACCCACCGCTTCACCGCGGGCTGACATCTCAGCACAAGCTGCATGCAGTAAGTGACTACGGCCGCCGCCTTCGCGTGACCAAAAATAGAGATAGCTGCCGTGTTGCTGAGAGAGTGCGCCTTGCAGCGCCGCCAACAGAGACGGATTTTCCCCCGGCCAGAAACTGGCAAAGGTTTCATCATCGGGTAAATAGAGTGGCAGTGATAGCTGTGCCGGCGTGTTCAGAAGTACCTCAACGGATGAGCAGGCAGAAAACGGCGCAAGTTTATCATGATCTTTGCAAGAGATGAACCAGGCTTCCCTGCCCGGCTAAGCGCATTAGGCTTCGCGCTTCTCTTCCGCATCCAGCACCACCTCTTCCGGGCGTAATAGGTTGATTACGCGGAAAATCAGTGCCAAGGCCACGCCCACGATGGTCGCCAGCGCCATGCCTTTCAGCTCTGCAGCACCGATGTGTACTTTCGCGCCGCTCACGCCAATGATCAGGATCACGGAGGTCAGGATCAGGTTCTGCGCTTTGTTGTAATCCACTTTGGATTCAATCAGTACACGAATACCGGAAGCACCAATCACGCCGTACAGCAGCAAGGAAACTCCGCCCATCACCGGCACCGGGATCGCTTGAATCGCGGCTGCCAGTTTACCTACGCAAGAGAGCAGAATCGCGAAGATCGCCGCCCCGCCAATCACCCAGGTGCTGTATACGCGAGTGATCGCCATCACGCCGATGTTTTCGCCGTAGGTGGTGTTCGGAGTTGAACCGAAGAAGCCGGAGATCATGGTGGATAAACCGTTGGCGAACATAGAGCGATGCAGACCCGGGTCGCGAATCAGATCTTTTTTCACGATATTGGCGGTGACAACTAAGTGGCCAACGTGCTCAGCGATCACGACCAAAGCGGCTGGCAAGATCGTCAACATCGCCGCCCATTCGAAGCGTGGCGTGTAGAAGGTGGGCAGCGCAAACCATGGCGCATCAGCAACGGACTGCCAGTTGACGATTCCCATGAAGGTAGAGAGTGCATAGCCCACCAGTACACCGATCAGAATCGGGATGATGGCGAGAAAACCACGGAACAGCACCGAACCAAACACGGTGACAGCCAGCGTCACCATTGAGATGATAATGGTTTTGCTGTCAGCCGAGGTGCCATCTGCAGGCAGCAAGCCCGCCATATTCGCGGCAACACCTGCCAGTTCCAGACCGATCACCGCGACAATCGCACCCATCGCGGCGGGTGGGAACATCACGTCAAGCCAGCCAGTGCCGGCTTTTTTCACAATCAGCGCCACCACACAGAACAGGAAACCACACAGAATAAAGCCGCCCAGCGCCACTTCATAACCCAGCGGTAATAGCAGCAGCACCGGTGAAATAAAGGCAAAGCTCGATCCTAAATACGCCGGAATTTTGCCTTTGCAGATAAACAGATACAGCAACGTGCCGACGCCGTTGAACAGCAGAACGGTGGCCGGGTTGATGTGGAACAGAATCGGCACCAGCACCGTGGCACCAAACATGGCGAACAGGTGTTGCAGGCTGAGTGGAATGGTTTGCAGCAGCGGTGGACGTTCGTCTACCCCGATCGCGCGACGAGTCATTGATATCCCCTTGAGTTATGTTTTATTTTTTGCCAAAAAAAAGCCGACTCTCTGGCCGGCTTGATGCTTTATTTATTTCGTTCCGAAGATCTTATCGCCGGCATCGCCGAGACCTGGAATGATATAGCCCTTCTCGTTCAATCCCTGATCGATTGACGCGGTGTAGAGTTCAACGTCTGGATGCGCTTTTTCCAACGCCGCAATACCTTCTGGCGCGGCTACCAGCACCAGCACTTTAATGCTGTTGCAGCCGGCTTTTTTCAGCAGGTCGATGGTGGCGATCATCGAACCACCGGTGGCCAGCATCGGGTCAACCACCAGCGCCAGGCGCTCTTCGATGTTAGACACCAGCTTCTGGAAGTACGGTACTGGCTCCAGCGTCTCTTCATCACGGTAGACACCCACCACGCTGATACGCGCGCTTGGAACGTGTTCCAGCACGCCTTCCATCATGCCGAGGCCCGCACGCAGGATCGGCACCACGGTGATTTTTTTGCCTTTGATTTGGTCGACGTCGACCGGGCCATTCCAGCCTTCGATGGTGACGCGCTCAGTGGCCAGATCGGCGGTGGCTTCATAAGTCAGCAGGCTGCCGACTTCCGAGGCCAGCTCGCGGAAGCGTTTGGTGCTGATATCATGCTCACGCATCAGGCCCAGTTTATGTTTGACCAGCGGGTGTTTGACTTCCACGATCTTCATGATTGTTCTCCCGGAATTGAGTTGAGCTAAAAAAAAATCGCCGGATTATACCGCCTTTTTGCCGCTGCGCCACTTGTCATTGGTCAATGGCTTAGCGCAATCCGCGTAATCATAAGGATTGGCGAAAAACCAGCGCTGTGCAAAGCGGCGTGAGATGGCACTCGCAAACGTTTGCCTGCACTGATAGAATTAGCGCGCTTAATTTTTGCCACCAACCGCAATTCGCGTGGGGATTCCGCAGTGACCGACAAAACCTCTCTCAGCTACAAAGACGCCGGTGTTGATATCGATGCTGGTAACGATCTGGTTGACCGTATTAAAGGCGTAGTAAAGAAAACTCGCCGCCCGGAAGTGATGGGTGGACTGGGTGGCTTTGGCGCGCTCTGTGCGCTGCCGCAGAAATACCGCGAGCCTGTGCTGGTCTCCGGAACCGATGGCGTCGGCACCAAGCTGCGTCTGGCGATGGATCTCAAACGTCATGACAGTATCGGCATCGATCTGGTTGCGATGTGTGTAAACGACCTGATTGTGCAAGGCGCTGAGCCGCTGTTCTTCCTCGACTACTACGCGACCGGCAAACTGGATGTGGACACCGCATCTGCCGTGATTACCGGCATCGCCGAAGGTTGCTTGCAGTCAGGTTGTGCACTGGTGGGCGGTGAAACCGCAGAGATGCCAGGCATGTATCACGGCGAAGATTACGACGTGGCCGGCTTCTGTGTTGGCGTGGTAGAAAAATCAGAAATTATTGACGGTTCGAAAGTGCAAGACGGCGACGTGCTGATCGCACTGGGCTCAAGCGGCCCACATTCGAACGGTTATTCTCTGGTGCGTAAAATTCTGGAAGTCAGCCAGACTGACCCAGAAACCAAACAGCTGGATGACAAACCACTGGCCGATCACCTGCTGGCACCGACCCGCATCTACGTGAAAAACATCCTTAGCCTGATCGAACAGGTGGATGTGCACGCGATTTCTCACCTGACCGGTGGCGGCTTCTGGGAAAATATCCCACGCGTGCTGCCAGACAATACTCAGGCGGTAATTGACGAGAAGAGCTGGCAGTGGCCGTCTGTGTTCACTTGGTTGCAGCAGGCAGGCAACGTCAGCCGTCACGAAATGTACCGTACCTTTAACTGCGGCGTGGGCATGATCATCGCGCTGAGCCCGGCAGATGCCGATAAAGCGGTACAGCTGATGACCGACGCTGGCGAGCAAGCGTGGAAAATCGGTGTGATTAAAGCCTCTGACGCTGAAGAGCGAGTGGTTATTAATTCATGAAAAAACTGGTTGTACTGATCTCCGGCAACGGTAGCAATCTTCAGTCCATCCTTGACGCCTGCGCAAGCGGGCGTATCAACGGCAGCCTCGCTGCCGTTTTCAGTAATAAGGCCTCAGCGTTTGGTTTGACGCGTGCGCAGGAAGCGAATGTGCCCACCCATGCGCTCGCCGCCAGTGATTTCGCCGACCGTGATGCCTTTGATCGCCAGCTAATGCAGGAAATCGACGCTTATGCGCCGGACCTGGTGGTGCTGGCCGGTTATATGCGCATTCTCAGCCAAGCTTTTGTCGCGCACTATCACGACCGCTTGGTGAATATTCATCCGTCGCTGTTGCCGAAATACCCCGGACTGCATACCCATCGTCAGGCACTCGAAAATGGCGATGAAGAGCACGGTACATCGGTGCACTTTGTCACCGATGAGCTGGATGGTGGACCGGTGATTCTACAGGCACGTGTGCCGGTATTTGCTGAAGATGATGAAGCAGAAATCACGGCACGTGTGCAGCATCAGGAGCATGCGATCTATCCGCTGGTGATCAGCTGGTTTGTCGATGGACGTTTGCAGATGCGTGAAGGCAAGGCCTGGCTGGATGGGCAAGCGCTGCCGCCTGCCGGTTACGCGCACGACTGACCAGCGTAACGTCGCGATTTATCGTGTAATGCTTGTTACTTAAGTGCGTTTCGGTCGCATTAATGGCGACCCTACATTGTTAGGTGCAGTTAATGGCAACTCTACATTGTTCGGTGCAGTCAATGGCAACCCTACATTGCTAGGTGTGGTTAATTACGGCCCAACATTGTTCGGTGCGGTTTTCGTAGGGTACGCATTCATGCGTACCGGCTTAAATACGCACTGATTGGCTTAAGTGAGCGGCATTACGCGATTTATCACGCTGTTTTTTTATTGCATGCAGAAATTACGCCGCTTTAAATCGCAAAATTACCCAAACCTACCCGTAATGTAATCCTCGGTTTTTCGCGCTCTAGGTGAGGTGAATATCCGATCAGTTTCGTCGAACTCCACCAGTTGGCCATTATGCATAAACGCCGTGTAGTCGGACACGCGTGCCGCCTGCTGCATGTTGTGCGTCACCAACACTAAGGTGAAATGCTGCTTCAGCGTAGTCATCAACTCTTCGATAACCAACGTTGAAATCGGATCCAGCGCCGATGTCGGCTCATCCAGCAACAACACT
The DNA here is from genome assembly GCF_002095475.1 of Pantoea rwandensis. Taxonomy (GTDB): domain Bacteria; phylum Pseudomonadota; class Gammaproteobacteria; order Enterobacterales; family Enterobacteriaceae; genus Pantoea; species Pantoea rwandensis. The sequence continues at coordinate 41,425 of NZ_MLFR01000023.1, read as the reverse complement.
TCCGGTTCAATGGCGATGGCTCGCGCAATCACTAAGCGCTGCTGCTGGCCGCTAGAGAGCGTCAACGCATTCTGTGCCAGCTGATCTTTCACTTCGCTCCACAATGCTGCGGCCCGCAATGCACGCTCGCAGGCTTCATTCAGCACCCGGCGGTCGCGCACACCTTGCAGACGCAGGCCATACACCACATTTTCATAAATGGATTTTGGGAACGGATTGGGTCGCTGAAACACCATGCCAATACGGCGACGCAGCGCGGGCAGATCCTGATTTTCCTGCATCACCGCATGTTGATCGAGCAGGATCTCCCCCTCAATACGGCAGCGATCAATCACATCATTCATGCGATTAAAGCAGCGCAGCAGCGTTGATTTCCCACAGCCAGAGGGACCGATCAGCGCGGTAATGCGATTTTTAGGGATCTGCAAATCAATACTGTTCAGCGCCTGGCGCTCGCCGTACCACAACGAAAGCTGGTTAACGGTCAATGCGATGTCGTAATCGGGCGTCATCTATAAACCTTTTAATGCGTCATAAGCCGGTAACGCTCACGCAGACGATGGCGTAGTGCCATGGCCAGCAAATTAAGCGACAGGATAATCACCACCAGCAGTAATGCGGTAGCGTAAACCAGCGGTCGGTCAGCGTCGATATTGGGACTCTGGAAAGCCAAATCGTAAATCTGAAAGCCGAGGTGCATAAATTTGCGGTCCAGATGCAGGTACGGGAACACCGCATCGACCGGAAGCTCAGGTGCCATCTTCACCACACCCACCAGCATCAGCGGTGCGGTTTCACCCGCCGCGCGCGCTACCGCCAAAATCAGACCGGTCAGCATCGCTGGCACCGCCAGCGGTAATACCACACGCCACAGCGTTTCCGCTTGGGTCGCGCCGAGAGCCAAAGACCCCTGGCGCAGATTATCCGGAATACGCGACAAGCCCTCTTCCGTCGCCACAATCACCACTGGCAGCGTGAGCAGCGCCAGCGTCAATGCCGCCCAGAGTAGACCTGGCGTGCCAAAGGTCGGATTGGGCAGTGAGCGTGAGAAAAATAGCTGGTCGAGGGTGCCGCCAATCAACCAGACAAAAAAGCCCAAACCAAATACGCCATACACAATCGAGGGCACGCCAGCGAGGTTTACCACCGCAATACGGACTAATCGCGTTAATGCATTGCGGCCTGCGTATTCATGCAGCCAAACGGCGGCGATCACGCCCAGCGGCATGACGATGATCGACATCAGCAGCACCATCAATACCGTACCAAATATAGCCGGGAAGGCACCGCTCTCGCCGCCGCCTGATATCGGTGAGTCGCTCACGAATTGCCAGATCTGACTGAAAAAGTGACGAGTTTTCTGACTCCATGACATCGCATTGGGGTACCAGGCATCGACCACCTGCGCCAGCGGAATGATGTGATCCTGGCCCTGTACATCGCGCAGCACCAAGGTATCGCGCTGGCTCTCGTGCTGCAGATGCGTCAATTGCTGCGCCAGCGCACTAAAGCTGCGCTGTAACGCCACACTGTTGGCATCAAATTCCGATTGTTCCTGCAGGGTAAAAGTGCCACGGTGCTGCTGCTCATCGGCTTGCTGCTGCAAACTTTCTAGTTGAGCGTTAAGGCGCGCCATTTTCACGCGGCGAATATGGCTCGCCTGCCGCAACGTCTCGTGTACCTGCAACAAACGTTGATGAAGCAGGGCATCACGGTCGCGGGCGGTCAACACTTCGTTATCTTCCCGCAGTTCGATGAGCCAGCCGTAAGCGTTGCCACCACTGCGTCGCTGCAACACGATTGCATCGGCTGGTCGGCGGGTTTTTGCTGAACCTTGGCTGTAGAGCACGCGGAAATCCGGTGCCGCAAAATCACGGTTGCCGGTTTTCACCACGTAGCGCCACTGCTCACCCTGCGGCTGTTTGTGCAGCGTTTCACCCAGCACCATCACCGCGGCCCCTTCCGGTGGCTGGAACAGATATTGATCAACCGGCTGCGGCCAGAAGGCGCGCACGCCCTGCCAGCCCAACAAGCCGATGAGCAATGTGAAGGCCAGCAGGCACACCGCCACCGCCCCGGCTGTCAGCCAGCGCCAGCGGTCATTTTGACGCATCGCTTTCATCCCTGACCCTCATGCTGGCTGTAACGCTGCCGTAAGCGCTGACGAATCAGCTCCGCTACGGTGTTAATCACCAGGGTAAACATCAGTAATAGCAGCGCACTCAGGAACAAGATGCGGTAATGCGCGCTGCCCGCTGCCGCTTCCGGCATTTCAATCGCGATGTTCGCCGAGAGCGCACGCAACCCGGCAAACAGCCCACCCTCACTGACGGGCGTGTTACCTGTGGCCATCAGCACGATCATGGTTTCACCACGGCCCGACCAAAACCAATCATTAATGCCGCAAATATCCCCGCCGAGGCGCCTGGCAGCACGACGCGTGTCAGGGTTTGCCACGGTGTTGCACCTAAAGCCAGCGAACCTTGCCCTAACGCCCCTGGCACGCTAAACAGCGCATCCTCTGACAGGGTAAAAATTAAGGGGACCAGGGCAAAGCCCATCGCTAATGCCGCCACCAACAGATTACGCTGCTCATAATGTGCCAGGTGCTCACCCATGTTGGGCCACAGCTGCGTCGGCAGCCACAATGTCAGCAACGTCACGGCCAGCAACACCGGCAACAGCAAAATCACTTCAAATCCTGGACGACGCCAGCTGAGTGGCAGGTAAGGACTGAGCACCCCACACAATAACAGCGTGACCGCGAGCACCAGTGGCAACAGCAGCACTCCCACCAGCGCGGTACTGATATGTGGAGCCAGCCATACGCCCGCAATCAGCCCAATCACCACACTCGGTAGTGCGCCCATCATTTCAATGCCCGGTTTAACCCAGCGCCGTAATCCCGGCGACATAAACCATGCGGTATACATCGCCGCTGCCAGTGCCAGTGGCGTGGCAAACAGCAGCGCCAGCGCGGCGGCTTTCAAAGTGCCAACCACCATCGGGATTAAGCTAAATTTAGCCTGATAGCTGTCGCCCGCAGCCGTGGATTGCCACACATAATCGGGCTGCGGATAGTTCTCGTACCAGATTTTCTGCCACAAATTGCGCCAGGTAAAATCTGGCCACGGATTATCCAGCGCAAACTGCTGCCACTGCCCATCACGTTCAACAATCAGTGCATCACCGCGCGGTGAAAATGCCAGTGACTGGATACCCGGCGCCAGTTGGCGTGTGAGAATCGGTCCCTGCTGTTTACTGGCAAACAGCTTGATCTCTCCAGCGGCATTGAAAGTGGCGAACACGCGGCGCTGCGGTTCAGGCACGATGCTTAGCGCATCCTCGCTACGGGCAAAGGTATGAATCTGTTGCAGACGTGGCCCTTTATCACCCGCAATCGCAAACCACTGCTGTACGCCCTGCGCATCCTGAATCAGCAGCGTGCGCCCGCCCGTCAGGATATGCAGGCTTTGCGGTCGCTGATTGAGTGTCTGCGTTTCACGGAGTTCCGCGCCCTCGGCGGTGATTTGCCACACGCGCAGCAGACGCCCTTCGCTGGCATACAGCAGTGAACCATCAGGTGACAGCAGTAGATGTTCAGCTTGCTGCTGCGGGAGTAAAGTCTGATTAACCGTTTGCTGATTTTCCAGCGTCATCACGCTGATGCCCGCCGGCGTTTGTGCGGCAATGCGCCATTGATGGTCGCTCAGGGAAGCCAACGCCATCTGAGTGACCGGTCCTTGCTTCAGGCTCAATGGACGGTCGCCAAACGGGAAGTACCACTCACCATGATTTCCATGGATCAGCGGTTGCATCAGCAGCAGTTCACCCTGCATATTGAGTAACACGCTGCTGCTGTTACTGCTGTATACCGCCGCATCGGGTTTGCCGGGCAATGGCAACGCCTGCCCCGCGGGCTGTCCATCAAGCGGAATAAAGCGTGCTTCATCGCGGCTGATACGCCAGCCAAGATGGCCATCCGTGCCCATCGCCAGCACCGGGGCTTTATCCCAAAGTTGCAGATTGGTGGTGGCTTGCATGCCGGGCGCGCTGAAAAGCGGTAACACGACCCAAATGAGCCAGAAGAAAAGTAGCAGCATCAGCAGCAAAATTCCCACGCCACAGGCCGTTACCACGCGACGAACAAACTGATCGGTGGCGCGGCGACGACGGTCGCTGAAATTGACAGGAATTCGATTTATGCTCATGCAGGCCAGGTTACAGGTGAAAACACGTCGCTATGTTGCCCGTAGCTGATTGATAAGACAACCTTTGGCGTTGGACAAGCTTGCCATACTCTCGCCATAATGGTGACGGACACTGAGCGGTAACGCATTTTTGCGATTTTCCCGCCGGACAATCCGTCCAGCAACAGCCTCACGGAGTCAGAATGGGTCAGGAAAAGCTGTATATAGAAAAAGAATTAAGCTGGTTGAGCTTTAACGAACGTGTTTTACAGGAAGCGGCGGACAAAAGTAACCCGCTAATTGAGCGCATGCGCTTCCTGGGAATCTATTCCAACAATCTGGAAGAGTTTTATAAGGTGCGTTTTGCCGACTTAAAACGCCGGATCTTGATCATTGAAGAACAGGGTAAACCGACTTCATTGCGTCATATTTTAAAGAAAATCCAGTTGCGAGTGCAGAAGTCGGACCAAGAGTTCGATGCGCTGTACAACGATCTGCTGCTGGAGATGGCGCGTAATCAGATCTTCCTGATCAACGAACGCCAACTGTCGCCGAATCAGCAAGAGTGGCTGCGCTCATACTTCAAACATCAATTACGCCAGCACGTCACGCCGATTCTGATTAACCACGACACCGATTTGATCGAATTCCTAAAAGATGACTACACCTATCTGGCGGTGGAGATTATTCGCGGCGACGATATTCGCTATGCACTGCTGGAGATCCCTTCAGATAAAGTGCCGCGCTTTATCAATCTGCCGGCTGAATCGCCACGTCGTCGCAAGCCAATGATCCTGCTCGATAACATTCTGCGCTACTGCCTCGATGAAATCTTCAAAGGCTTCTTCGATTACGACACGCTGAATGCCTATTCGATGAAGATGACGCGCGATGCCGAATACGATCTGGTCACGGAGATGGAATCGAGCCTGCTGGAGTTGATGTCATCCAGCCTCAAGCAGCGCCTTAATGCAGAACCGGTGCGCTTTGTGTATCAGCGCGATATGCCGGATGCAATGGTAGAGATGTTGCGCCATAAGCTGTCGATTTCGAACTATGACTCCATCGTGCCGGGCGGCCGCTACCATAACTTCAAAGACTTTATCGGCTTCCCGAACGTGGGTAAGGCCAACCTGGAAAACCGCCCTCTGCCGCAAATTCGCCACATCGGCTTTGACGGTTTCCGCAACGGCTTCGACGCGATTCGTAATCGCGATGTGCTGCTCTATTACCCGTACCACACCTTTGAGCACGTACTGGAACTGCTGCGCCAGGCGTCCTTCGACCCGAGCGTGTTGGCAATTAAGATCAACATTTATCGCGTTGCTAAGAACTCGCGCATCATGGATGCGATGATTCACGCGGCCTACAACGGCAAGAAAGTGACCGTAGTAGTTGAATTGCAGGCACGCTTCGACGAAGAAGCCAACATTCGCTGGGCTAAACGCCTGACCGAAGCCGGTGTGCACGTCATCTTCTCTGCACCGGGTCTGAAAATTCACGCCAAGCTGTTCCTGATTTCACGCCTTGAGGGCGAAGAAATTGTGCGTTATGCCCATATCGGCACCGGTAACTTCAATGAAAAAACCGCGCGCATTTATACTGACTATTCGTTGCTGACCGCCGATGCGCGCATCACCAACGAAGTGCGCCGCGTGTTTAACTTTATTGAAAACCCGTATCGCCCGGTGTCGTTCGAGCATCTGCTGGTATCACCACAGAACTCGCGCGATATGCTGTACAAGTTAATTGATGCCGAAATCGCCAATGCGCAGCAGAAGAAACCGGCTGGCATCACATTGAAAATCAATAACCTGGTCGATAATGGTTTGGTTGATCGGCTGTATGCCGCTTCATCCGCAGGGGTGAAGATTAACCTGCTGGTGCGCGGCATGTGTTCTCTGATCCCTGATTTACCGGGTATCAGTGAAAATATTCGCATTACGAGCATCGTTGACCGTTATCTTGAGCACGACCGCGTCTATATTTTTGAGAGCGGCGGTGAGAAGAAGGTGTACCTCTCTTCCGCAGACTGGATGACGCGCAACATTGACCACCGTATTGAAGTGGCGGTTGCGATCCTCGATCCGCGAGTGAAGCAGCGCATACTGGATATCATCACCATTCTGTTGAGTGATACGGTGAAAGCCCGCATCGTGGACAAAGAACTGAGTAACCGTTATGTTTCGCGCGGCAATCGCAAGAAGGTGCGGTCGCAGCTGGCCATTTACGATTACATCAAGAAACTGGAACAACCCGAATAACGCCTATGCCAATTTCCCATAAAAGTACGCCTAAGCCGCAAGAGTTTGCGGCCATCGACCTCGGATCAAACAGCTTCCACATGGTCATAGCCCGTGTGGTGGATGGCGCGATGCAAGTGTTGGGGCGTCTGAAACAGCGCGTACATCTGGCCGATGGATTGGATGCGCAAAATCGCCTGAGTGATGAGGCAATGGAGCGAGGTTTAAGCTGCCTGGCTCTGTTTGCTGAACGTCTGCAGGGATTCAGCGCGGCGAACGTCACCATTGTGGGCACGCACACCTTGCGCATTGCCACCAATGCGGAAGAGTTTTTGCAGCGTGCAGCCGAAGTGATTCCTTATCCGATTGAGGTCATTTCCGGTAATGAAGAAGCCCGCCTGATTTTCATGGGCGTGGAGCATACGCAGCCGGAGAAAGGCCGTAAGCTGGTGATCGACATTGGCGGCGGCTCCACGGAACTGGTGATTGGTGAAGATTTTGAGCCGCAGCTGGTGGAAAGCCGCCGTATGGGTTGCGTCAGTTTTGCCAATCTCTACTTCCCGAAAGGGGAGATCTCGCCAGAGAATTTCCGTCGTGCACGTTTGTCTGCGGCGCAGAAGCTGGAAACCATGGCCTGGCAGTATCGTCTGCACGGCTGGCAATATGCTTTAGGTGCCTCGGGTTCGATCAAAGCCGCCTGCGAAGTGCTGCTGGCGATGGGCGAGAAAGAGAAGCTCATCACGCCAGAAACGCTCGAAATGCTGGTGGCTGAGGTGCTGAAGCATAAATCCTTCAACGCCCTCAGCTTGCCTGGCTTGTCGGAAGAGCGTAAAGCGGTGTTTGTGCCCGGTCTGGCGATTCTTTGCGGGGTGTTTGATGCACTGGCGATCCGCGAATTGCGTCTGTCGGACGGCGCGCTGCGCGAGGGCGTGCTGTACGAGATGGAGGGACGTTTCCGCCATCAGGATATTCGTAGCCGTACCGCCCAGAGCCTGGCAAACCATTATGCTATTGATAGCGACCAGGCTCGTCGTGTACTGGACACCACTGAACAGCTCTATTTGCAGTGGCTGGATCAGAACCCGAAACAAGCCAATCCGCAGTTGTCCGCCCTGCTGAAATGGGCTGCCCTGCTGCATGAAGTGGGTCTGACCATCAATCATAGCGGTATGCAGCGCCATTCAGCCTACATCCTGCAGAACTCAAATATGCCAGGCTTTAACCAGGATCAACAGATGCTGCTGGCGACGCTGGTACGCTACCATCGTAAAGCGGTGAAGCAGGATGAAATGCCACGTTTCACCTTGTTCAAAAAGAAACAGTTTTTGCCGATGATGTTCCTGCTGCGCTTGGGCACGCTGCTGAATAATCAGCGCCAGGCGACCACCAAACCGGATTCGCTGAAGCTGACCACTGATGATGGCAGCTGGACGCTGAAGTTTCCTACGGGCTATCTGAGCCAGAACACGCTGGTACAGCTGGATCTGGAACGCGAACAGGCCTACTGGAATGATGTCACCGGCTGGAAACTGACGCTGGAAGAGGAGTAACGCGGGCTGCCAGCCCGCTGTAGCGCTATGACAATTCGTCCTGACAATTTTTATGCGGAAAAATATGGTCTGACGCCGACCCACTCCGAAGTGTTGGCCGCACTGCCAAAACTTGAAGTGGGTAAGGCATTGGATCTCGGTTGCGGCCAGGGTCGTAACAGCCTGTTCCTCAACCAACACGGCTTTGACGTCACGGGCTGGGACAGCAATCCCCAGAGTCTGGAGCGCCTGAATAGCATTATTCAGCAAGAGAATCTGCAGCAGATTCGCACCGAACTGTGCGATCTCAATCAGGTTCGCTTTAACGGCGGCTACCAGTTTGTGTTCTCGACCGTGGTGATGATGTTCCTGCAGCCGGAAACCATTCCGCAGCTAATAGCCGACATGCAAGCCAGTACCGTGAAAAATGGCTACAACCTGATCGTGGCGGCAATGAGCACGGATGATTATCCGAACTCACAAGGTTTCCCGTTTGCGTTTAAATCGGGTGAACTGAGCGACTACTATCGCAACTGGCATATCGTGAAGTACAACGAGGATGTCGGGGAATTGCACCGTCGCGATGAAGACGGTAACCGCATCAAGTACCGCTTCGCCACGCTTCTCGCGCAGAAAGCCAGCTACTGATGAAATGGCCGCGACATGCGGCCTGATCTGATATTAATCAATGTAGCTTTAACTCATACTGCTCATTTTTCACACAGCGATTGACCTGAAGATCTAACTGTGACTAAATGTTGCTACCGCCCAATGGGCATTTACAGGAACCACCCCGCGTGAACAGCGCCATACCTGCACGAAGACGTCCCAAAACCGGCACCATGACTCGCATTATTTTGCTGATCAGTTTCTTTATTTTGGTTGGCCGTCTGATTTTCATCATTCCTGGTGCCATTGAGCATCATCAGCAAAAGAAAGCCTTACCTGAGCCGGTGACAACGCTGAGCATAAGCGATCCGCGCTAAAGCATTTGCGGGTTTTCGTTGCTCCTTCACATTGTCCTTTTGTGACAATGCTGCTTAATACGCCCTGATTACCCGCAACGCGCTACACTTTGACCTGACTTTACAGACACAAGGGACGCGTTATGTCTGCACCGTATGCACAACAATTAACAGAAACCCGCCAGCGAATTCTCAACCTACTACTCAGCGAGGATGACCTCGTTGATGTGTTATTGGATAAATCAGTCGATCTTAACGCCGCAGAGCTGCGAGAGATTACCGACTGGCGACATCAGCTGGAAGATGAACTCCAACATCTGCATGCTGCTGACTTAGCCGATATCCTCGAAGCGTTACCCGAACAAGAGCGTCTGGCTTTATGGCGGCTGGTGCCCACTGAACAGCGCGGTCGCGTGCTGGTTGAAGCTTCGGAAACCGTTTGGGCCAGCTTGACCGAAGGTATGACTGATCGCGAGATTCTGCACGCTATTGAGCCGCTGGACATCGACGATCAGGTATATCTGGCGCGCTATCTGCCGCGCGACCTCACCGGACGCATGCTGGCCACGCTGGAGCCAAACCTACGAGCACGATTGCTGGAAGTGATCGAATTGGATCGCGACCGCGTTGGCCAAGTGATGGATTTCAATATCCTGACGGTGCGATCCGACGTCACGCTCGCTACGGTACAGCGTTTTCTGCGTAAGCGAAAAAGCATGCCCGATGGGACCGATAAAATCTTTATCACCAATGAAGAGAACCAATTGTTGGGTGAGTTATCACTCACTGACATTCTGCTGAACAAGCCTAAAACGCTGGTTTCAGATGTGATGAACTCTCAGCCCACCACCTTTCAACTCAATGATAACGCGGAAGAGGCGGCCAGTGCTTTTGAACGTTATAACCTGATCTCAGCTGCGGTGACCGACGCTAAAGGCAAGTTGATTGGTCGTATTACCGTGGAAGACGTAATCGATCTGGTCAACGAAGAGAACGAAAGCAACATTCGTAAAATGGGCGGTATCAGCCAAGGCGAGGACGTGTTTGCACCCGTGCGTAAAGCCGTGGGTAAACGCTGGGCATGGCTCGCTATCAACCTGTGTACTGCGTTTATCGCCTCACGCGTGATCGGCTTGTTCGAAGAGACCATTTCACAGCTGGTGGCGTTGGCGGCACTGATGCCGATTGTCGCCGGTATTGGTGGTAATACCGGTAATCAAACCATCACCATGATTGTGCGCGCTTTAGCGCTGCATCAGGTCGAACCGGGTAACTTCTCATTCCTGGTGGTGCGTGAACTCGGCGTAGCGCTGATTAACGGCCTGTTCTGGGGCGGGATTATGGGCAGTATTACGTGGTTAATGTACGACAACCTGCCACTTGGCGGCGTGATGATGCTGGCGATGGTGCTTAACCTGCTGCTCGCGGCATTAATGGGCGTACTGATTCCGTTAATCATGACCAAGATGAAACGCGATCCGGCGGTGGGCTCCAGCGTGCTAATTACCGCCATCACTGACACCGGTGGATTCTTTATATTCCTCGGTTTAGCGACGGTGTTTTTGCTGCATCACTAAATTTAGAGACAGTGCGCGTAAAGTTGCAATGCTTGTTGCAGATTCAGTTGCAACGTTGCGCGCGCCAATTCGCTGATGCCCGGAGACACACGTAAAGAACCTCGTTGATTTAACCATTCCACCACATCAATAAGATGCCATAGCGCGGTTTTACCATCATGGATGGGGCGCGGAAATTGCGGGCTATGAGCGAGCATGAGTTTACGCATGTTTTGACGTGACACGCCGATCAACTCGGCAATGTCCGTGAGGCCGACCAGATCAGGGGCGGCTTCAATCAGTTCAGCATCGGGTAAAGCCTGGGTGACTTCGGCTAAAGCATCGCGAATAGCTTGCTGTGCACTTCCCGCTTCCCGGCAGTACATCAGACTGAATTTTCCGGCAACGCCTGTGCCCACCAACGCATCCGTGCAACCTGCAGCACCGAGTCGTTCCAGGGCTTCGTCATCAGAAACCACTTCACTCAACTGAAAACGCAACGTGAATTCAAATTCCATTTTTGATCCTTATCATTTAACCCTTGAACAGTTATCTACGACACGCTTTAACATTCTTGCGTGATTTTCAGGGCTTTTTGGCGTACTCCAGATGCAGGCAATGCAGTCATCACCACACCGACACTCTGCTGAATTTCCGGACAATACATTTTTCCCCACGCATGATGCCCGCCTTGCACAATTTTCCATCCCTGTACTTCGGCATAGCGCAGAACACTTTCAATTTCTTTGTGCGGGTGTCGCTTCCTTTCTGACATTGCATGCCACCATATCCCTTGAATATTTAGTTGTCAACTGACAACCTCATTGGTTATGTAGATGCTATCTCAAAAAAATTCACGGCACTAAAAACAAGAACGGTCTTGTGTTGGCATCTTGATTTTGTTGTTGGAAACCAGCGCACAATTTCGAGCGCAGCTAAGTTAAAGCGCATATACACTTAGCGCTATCACTGACCTGATGGAGAAGAAAAAGCATGTTTAAAATTGATGATATCGTGCAGTCGAAAACCGGTGGTCCGAAGATGCAGGTCACGCGGGTGGAAGGTGAATTGCTGTGGTGCGCGCGCATCGATGACCACATCAAGCGCGAAATTGAAGTCAGAGCGGATAGCGTCACCTTGTATCACGAAGAAGGTGATTTCGGCGTCTGCTGATGCTCTTCGGTTGCGCGATAAATCGCGCCGCTACCGGCCATTGCCCCCTGCCATAGCGGCGTAATTTATTGCGTAATGCTTATCAATTAAGTGCGTTTCGGTCGCCATGAATGGCGCCCCTACATTACTCGGTGCGGTTACTGACAACCTTACATTGTTCGGTACGATTAATGACGCCCTTACATTGTTCGGTACGATTAATGACGCCCTTACATTGTTCGGTACGATTTTCGTAGGGTGCGCATTCATGCGTACCGGGCTAAATACGCACTCATTGGCTTAAGTGAGTGGCATTACGTAATTTATTGCGCAACGTGAACGCAGACTATCACGGATTGTCCTTTTGCAGATTATCTTGGCCAATGCCGCCAATAAACGGCAAGCGCAATTTTAATGGCGTGAAATCGAGCCCCAGATTCAATCCCAGCACATTCAATTCCAACCCTTCTTCCGCACCCAGCGTGACGCCTAACACACCCAGCAAGGACACCTGTAATCCACGCCCCGATGGCGGTAAGCCAATGGGGTGCAACAGCGAGCGGTAATCTTTGCCTAACGCATTGGCAGGCAAATCCAGCTTCAACGCAGGTACTTCACGGCCAATGTGCGCCATAAAAGTGTTGCTGTTGGGACCCGGCCACGCGTGATAGGTATCTGGCCACGGATAGGATTTTATCGCCGCTTCGATTTGCGGAATCATGGCTTCGGCGTCTTTACCACGATGCTCCACCAGCAAGTGCGGCTTCGCACCGTACCAGTAGCCATCAGGCAGATTGGAATTGCGTCGTACCTTGTCGCCGCCGCCCCAGCTTATCACTTCATAGCGGTTGTACTGGGTCTCACCTGCACGCTTGAAAATGATCCACGGATGCACGGCGACAACGCCCTTCCAACCGTAAGTGGGCGCAGCATAGACCTGCACGATAGCCAGATTGGCATATTGGTGCGGGTCCGGCGCTAACCCGGCAGAATCCCGTCGTGCCGTCGCCCAACCGCCGCGTTCACTGGTTAATTCACCGGTGCGCGTCGCCTGCGCCAGACTAGCCGCCAGGGAGAGGAGCACAATACAGAGGAATGAGAGTAGAAAGGCTTTCAATGGCATCATTTACGGCATCCTGATGAGTCATTATTCACCGGCCATCATGCAACGTAACGGGTGAGTTTGTATTCACTTACTATGCGCCAGGAACCAAATAGCGATTTTAAGACAGAAAAAAGCCCGCAGTTACGCGGGCTTTTAGTGATTCAAACACGAAGCAGGAAAATCATTCCCACTCAATCGTGGCCGGTGGCTTACCAGAGATATCGTAAACCACGCGAGAGATGCCGTTCACTTCGTTGATGATGCGGTTGGAGACGCGGCCGAGGAAATCATACGGCAGGTGCGCCCAGTGCGCGGTCATGAAGTCGATGGTTTCTACTGCACGCAGTGAAACAACCCAATCATATTTACGACCGTCGCCCATTACGCCAACAGAGCGCACTGGCAGGAACACGGTGAAGGCCTGGCTGACTTTGTTGTACAGGTCAGCTTTATGCAGTTCTTCAATGAAGATAGCATCCGCACGACGCAGCAGATCGCAGTACTCTTTCTTCACTTCGCCGAGGACACGCACGCCCAAACCTGGGCCTGGGAACGGATGGCGATACAACATGTCGTATGGCAGGCCGAGTTCCAGACCGATCTTACGCACTTCGTCTTTGAACAGCTCTTTCAGCGGCTCAACCAGGCCCATCTTCATCTCTTTCGGCAAACCGCCCACGTTGTGATGCGATTTGATCACGTGCGCTTTACCGGTGGCAGATGCCGCCGATTCAATCACGTCAGGATAGATGGTGCCCTGCGCCAGCCATTTCACATCATCCAGCTTCAACGCTTCCTGATCGAACACTTCAACAAATACGCGGCCAATGATTTTACGTTTAGCTTCTGGATCGTTCTCACCTGCCAGCGCGTCAAGGAAACGGTCCTCAGCGGCAACGTGCACGATGTTCAGACCAAAGTGGTCGCCGAACATATCCATCACCTGCTCAGCTTCGTTGAGACGCAGCAGGCCGTTATCCACGAACACGCAAGTCAGTCGATCGCCAATCGCACGGTGCAGCAGCATCGCGGTTACAGATGAATCCACGCCGCCAGACAAACCGAGAATGACGTTGTCATTGCCGCATTGCACGCGCAGGCGCTCAACCGCATCTTCAATGATCTTCGCGGGTGTCCACAGTGCTTCACAGCCACAGATGTCACGAATGAAACGCTCCAGCATGCGCAGGCCCTGACGGGTGTGCGTCACTTCCGGGTGGAACTGCACACCGTAGAACTTCTTCTCTTCGTTGGCCATGATGGCAAACGGACAGGTTTCGGTGCTGGCAACGGTTTCGAATCCGGCTGGGATGGCGGTGACTTTGTCGCCGTGGCTCATCCACACGTCGAGCAGCGGTTTACCGGCAGCGCTGATGGCATCTTCGATGTCACGCACCAGCGCGCTCTGGGTCATCACTTCAACCTGCGCATAACCAAATTCACGCTCGTTGGAGCCTTCAACTTTGCCGCCCAACTGCATCGCCATGGTCTGCATGCCGTAGCACACGCCCAGTACCGGTACGCCAGCATTGAACACATATTCTGGTGCACGTGGGCTGTTGTGCTCAGTGGTGCTTTCTGGGCCACCCGAAAGGATGATGCCGTTTGGATTGAAGCTACGAATCTGCTCTTCGGTGACATCCCACGCCCAGAGTTCGCAGTAGACGCCCAGCTCACGCACGCGGCGCGCGACCAGTTGCGTATACTGAGAACCAAAATCGAGGATCAAAATGCGATGTTTATGAATATTTTCAGTCGTCATTGAGGCGTTTCCATTGGGATGGACTTAATAATAAAAGCGCCCGGCAGGTGCCGGGCGTTGAATCTTACGGGATTACGAACCCATGCGGTAGTTCGGTGACTCTTTGGTGATGGTCACATCATGCACGTGGCTTTCGTTGATGCCTGCGCCACTGATGCGCACGAACTCGGCTTTAGTACGCAAATCGTCGATGGTTGGGCAACCGGTCAGGCCCATGCAAGAGCGCAGACCACCCATTTGCTGATGCACGATCTCTTTCAGACGGCCTTTGTACGCTACGCGACCTTCGATACCTTCTGGCACCAGTTTGTCAGCGGCATTATCGGTCTGGAAGTAACGGTCAGAAGAGCCTTTAGACATCGCACCCAGTGAACCCATACCGCGATAAGATTTGAACGAACGGCCCTGGTACAGCTCGATTTCGCCAGGAGATTCTTCAGTACCCGCCAGCATAGAACCGACCATCACAGCCGCAGCACCCGCCGCGATCGCTTTGGCGATATCACCAGAGAAGCGAATACCACCATCAGCCACAACCGGAATACCGGTGCCTTCCAGTGCTTCAACCGCATCAGAAACAGCAGTGATTTGTGGAACACCTACGCCAGTGACGATACGCGTGGTACAGATTGAGCCAGGACCGATACCGACTTTCACCGCGCTCACGCCCGCTTCGGCCAGTGCCAATGCACCTGCACCCGTCGCGACGTTACCACCGATGATTTCGAGGTCTGGATATTTTGCACGGGTTTCACGGATACGTTGCAGCACACCTTCAGAGTGGCCGTGTGAGGAGTCAATCAGCAGCACGTCAACACCCGCCGCAACCAGCGCATCAACACGCTCTTCATTGCCCGCACCCGCGCCAACCGCTGCACCGACGCGCAGACGGCCTTCCGCATCTTTACACGCGTTAGGTTTACGTTCGGCTTTCTGGAAATCTTTAACAGTAATCATGCCCAGCAGGTGGAAGCTGTCATCCACAACCAGTGCTTTCTCAACGCGTTTTTCGTGCATTTTGTGCAATACGATGTCACGCGCTTCACCCTCTTTCACCGTGACCAGACGCTCTTTCGGCGTCATCACAGCAGAAACCGGCAGGTTCAGGTCAGTCACGAAACGCACGTCACGGCCGGTGATGATGCCCACCAGCTCATTGTCGGCGTTTACTACTGGATAGCCCGCAAAGCCGTTACGTTCGGTCAGCTCTTTCACCGCCGCCAGTGTGGTGGTTGGCAGTACAGTTTGCGGATCGGTCACCACGCCACTTTCGTGTTTTTTAACTTTGCGAACTTCATCTGCCTGGCGCTCAATCGACATGTTTTTGTGGATAAAGCCCAGACCACCTTCCTGCGCCAGTGCAATCGCCAGACCCGCTTCGGTCACGGTGTCCATTGCAGCAGACAGCATAGGAATGTTCAGACGGATGTTTTTCGTCAGTTGGGTGCTGAGATCAGCAGTGTTCGGTAAGACAGTGGAGTGAGCAGGAACGAGCAGAACGTCGTCAAAAGTGAGGGCTTCTTTAGTGATTCTTAGCATTGCAATATCTCCACCTGGGGGCGATTAAAACAGATAAAATATTGCCGCGGCATTATACAGGCCGAAATCGATTGCCTCCAGTGTTTTTTAGGAAAAAGTCTTGATCCTTCGGATGAGCAATGTAGTATCGGTTGATTAACCCTCTGATTTAAAGTTTGATCTACATCACATGTCGCTACCGCCAACCGCCAATATTTTTACTGTCAGCCGCCTGAATACCACGGTGCGCCAACTGCTGGAAAATGAGATGGGCCTGGTGTGGCTCAGCGCTGAAATTTCAAATTTTACTCAGCCCTCTTCCGGTCACTGGTACTTCACCCTGAAAGATGATGGCGCCCAAGTTCGCTGTGCGATGTTCCGCAACAGCAACCGTCGCGTTACCTTTCGCCCTCAGCATGGTCAGCAGGTTTTAGTTCGCGCCAGCATTACGCTGTATGAACCGCGTGGCGATTATCAGCTGCTTATCGAAAGCATGCATCCAGCCGGTGAAGGTCTGCTACAGCAGCAGTTCGAGCAGCTCAAAGCACGACTGGCGGCCGAAGGGTTATTTGATCAGCAGTTTAAGCAGCCGCTGCCCGATCCGGCGCGTCAGGTGGGCGTGATCACTTCCGCGACCGGTGCCGCGCTGCATGATGTGCTGCGCGTGCTGCATCGCCGCGATCCATCGCTGCCCGTGATTATCTATCCCACGCCAGTGCAAGGTGTTGATGCGCCCGCAGCAATCGTGCGCGCCATTGAACTGGCGAACCAGCGTGATGAGTGTGACGTGCTGATTGTCGGACGTGGTGGTGGCTCGCTAGAGGATTTGTGGAGCTTTAACGACGAGCGCGTGGCCCGAGCTATCTTTGCCAGCCGCTTACCTATTGTTAGCGCCGTGGGCCACGAGACAGATGTCACGATAGCTGATTTTGTCGCCGATCTTCGCGCCCCAACCCCTTCTGCAGCGGCGGAAGTCGTCAGCCGCAACCAGATTGAGCTTCTGCGTCGTTTGCAGTCACAGCAGCAGCGCATGGAAATGGCGATGGATTTCTACATCGCTGAGCAGCAGCGTCGCTTCACTCGCATTCAGCATCGCTTGCAGCAGCAGCACCCGCAGCTGCGTCTGGCACGCCAGCAAACTACGCTGTTCCAGTTACAGCGCCGCCTCGGCGAAGCGATGGACCAGCGACTGCGCAGCGCGAATCGCCAGCAAGACCGCCTGTTACAGCGCCTCAATAACCAACAGCCTCAGGGCCGCATTTTGCGCGCACAGCAGCAAATGCAGCAGTGGCAGTATCGCTTGCAGCAGGGCATGGAGAAGCAGCTGAATCACAATCGTCAGCGCTTTGGTACGCTGGCAGCGCAACTGGAAGGGGTCAGTCCGCTGGCAACCTTAGCGCGCGGCTTTAGCGTGACAACGGATACGCAAGGTCAGCTGGTGAAGAAAACCCAGCAGCTTCATAAAGGCGATCTACTGCGCACCCGTTTGGATGATGGCTGGGTGGAAAGCCAGGTGACCGCCCTTGAACCGCAGAAATCACGCAGCCGCAAAGCGCGCTCCTAGCTGAAAAACTATACTTCTGGCATGTTCACTCACGGCCAGGAGTTACTATGACCTACAGCGTTATTCCTCCGTATATTCTTCGCAATATCATTGACCACTGCTCGGGTGTGCCGCAAGAGTCTGCTCGCCGCACCCTCACCCATGTTCAGCAACTGATGGCTGAACATAACCACAAAGCGGCCAGCGCGGTCACCGCACAGCCTGGCACCGTGCTGCGCGCCATCTATGATGCAGAAAATACGCAAAATCTGCCCGGCGCCTTAATCCGCGATGGAGGCCAGCCGGGCAATGCCGATATTGCGGCTGAAGAAGCCTGGAATTATCTCGGCATCACTTACGATTTCTACTGGCAAATCTTCAAGCGCAACTCACTGGATAACAAAGGCCTGAAACTCGACGGTACCGTGCACTACGGCAAGGAGTATCAGAATGCCTTCTGGAACGGTCAGCAGATGGTGTTTGGCGACGGCGATGGAGAAATCTTTAACCGCTTCACCATCGCACTCGATGTGGTGGCGCATGAACTCACTCACGGTGTGACCGAGAATGAGGCAGGACTGGTTTACTTCCAGCAGTCTGGTGCACTGAATGAATCGATGTCTGATGTGTTCGGTTCGCTGGTGAAGCAGTTCCACCTGCAGCAAAGCGCCGATCAGGCCGACTGGTTGATTGGTGAGGGGTTATTGGCGGCCGGGATTAAAGGCCGTGGGCTGCGCTCAATGTCCGCACCGGGTACCGCCTATGACGATCCAAAGCTCGGCAAAGATCCACAACCTGCTGATATGGATCACTATATCGAAACTCGAGATGACAACGGCGGTGTACATCTCAACTCAGGCATTCCTAACCGTGCATTTTATCTCGCTGCGAAGGCGTTAGGCGGCTTTGCATGGGAACTGGCGGGTCAGGCTTGGTATGACACGCTCTGCGACAAGACGCTGCCGCAGGATGCCGATTTCAGCACCTTTGCCAGCTTTACCGTGCAGCACGCTGGAAAACGGTTTAATCGTTCGGTGGCGGAGGCGATTCAATCCGCCTGGCAACAGGTAGGCGTAACGTGAATATTCAACTGACTGATGACGCCATCATTGAACTGGCACGTGAAGGCGGCATTGCTTTTATCCCCAATCTGCGTGGCGAACGACGCTTTGCCCTGGCCCAACTGCCAGAACCGCAAAAACAGCGGGTGTGTAACGTGCTGGAACAAGCGCTGCCGCTGGGCGAACCGGAAGATCAGGCGGCGAATCTTGGACGCGGCGACCAGCGCTATTTTCGTATTCAAATCACCTATGCCACCCATCATGAAGCGGGCTCCATCGTGATTTTGATTCCTGAAACAGCGGCATCACCAGAATTAGAGGCACTCTGGCGCGACGGCCAGTAACATTCTCAGAGATCTCCCAAAGCAGACTGTAACTTACTGACTATAATCATTAATGTGGCTAGCTAGTCCACGTCGAAGAAAACACCCTTAGATGAGGTCTCTGCTATGACACTAAAGAAGCAACGAGGCGGTGCTGGGAACTTTGCAGAGGACCCAGAGCGTGCCAGGGAAGCCGGCAGTGCTGGCGGCAAAGTCAGTGGGGGCAATTTCAGAAACGATCCTGAAAGAGCCAGGGAAGCTGGAAGAAAAGGAGGTCAAAAAAGCCGTCGCCCCTCCAAGCAGCAGTGAATAAGGTACCTTAAGGATTGAAGTGCGCCATGGATGGTTAATAAAAAAAGGCCGACATCATGATGTCGGCCTTTCTTCTTAGGGCGGCTTACTTACTGTCTGGCAGCGCGTAAGCAATCACGTAATCGCCACGGTCTGGTGACTGACGTGCGCCACCTGCGGAGATCAGAATGTACTGCTTGCCATTTTTCGGCGAAACATAACTGATTGGACCGCCCTGGCTACCGACTGGCAGACGAGCTTTCCACACTTCTTTACCGGTTGAGCTATCGAAGGCGCGCAGATAGTAATCCTGCGTACCAGCGATGAACACCAGGCCACCCTGAGTTGCCAAGGTGCCACCCAGTGTAGGCATGCCGATTGGCATCTGTGCACGCATCTTAATACCGAATGGACCGGTATCCTGCACCGTACCGACTGGCACCTGCCAAACAATCTGACGGGTTTTCATGTCGATGGCTGACAGCGTACCGAACGGCGGTGCCTGGCACGGAATGCCCAGTGGAGACATGAAGCGGTTTTTATTAACAGCGTAAGGGGTGCCTTTCAGCGGAACTGCGCCCATACCGGTGTTAATCGCTTCACCGCCGTTGCTGGCAGCAGACTTAGTCGTGTCCTGAGGAACCATCTGTACCCACAGGCCCAGACGCATGTCGTTAACAAACATGTACTGGTTGTTCGGGTCAAACGAGATGCTGCCCCAGTTCATACCACCCAGTGAACCTGGGAAGCTGAGTGACTTGTCAGTATCCGGTACGGTGAACAGGCCATCGTAACGCATACCTTTGAAGGCAATACGACACACTAACTGGTCAAACGGCGTCGCGCCCCACATATCAGACTCGGTCAGTTTCTGGTTGCCGATATTTGGCATTTCAACTGAGTGTGGCTGCGTTTTGGTGTACTGCTCTCTTGGGATGTGACCCTGCGGCATTGGCTGCTCTTCGACTTTGGTCAAAGGCTTGCCGGTCAGGCGATCCAACACCCAAATCATGCCGGTTTTCGCACCGATCACGACTGCAGGCTTAGTGGTGCCATCCTTCATCGGGAAGTCAACCAGGCTCGGCTGCATTGGCAGGTCGAAATCCCACAGATCGTTATGCACGGTCTGATAAACCCACTTCTGCTTACCGGTGGTGGCATCCAGGGCAAGGATTGATGCGCCGTAGGTGTGATCCAGTTTGGTACGTTCCGCACCATACAGGTCAACCGAAGAGCTACCCATCGGCAAGAACACGGTGTTCATGGCCGGATCGTAAGACATTGGTGCCCATGAGTTCGGGGTACTACGGGTGTAGTCTTTGCCCGGCATCAGGATGGCATTCGGGTCATCGTTGCCTGGGTCAAACGCCCAGCGCATCTGACCGGTGATCACGTCAAAGCCACGCAGTACACCGCCAGGCATATCGGTCTGCACGTTATCCGCGACGCGACCGCCCACCACAACAGTGGTGCCCGCCAACTGTGGCGCAGAGGTCAGCTGATATTGTGGGTCTGGCGCAGCGCCAAGGCCTTTTTTCAGGTCAACCACACCGTGGTCGCCGAAGTCTTCACAGAACTCACCGTTGTCGGCGTTGATCGCAATCAGACGCGCATCGATGGTGTTCATCAGAATACGACGCTGACAGGTATCCCCTGCCGCCAGGGCCGGCGCAGGAACCGGCGTTGAGCCAGGCTGCGTTGGCTGCTGAACTGGCTTGGTCGCATCGAAGTACGCCAGACCACGACAACGGTTCCACACTTCAGCCTGTGCGTTGATTTCACGCTTCCAGATCTGCTTACCGGTATCGGCTGCAACCGCAATCACGTTGTTATGCGGGGTGCAGAGGAACAGGGTGTTGCCCACCTGCAGTGGCGTTTCCTGATCTTCCGCTCCGTTACCGGTTGGGCTGATTGGGGTATCGCCAGTGTGGAAGGTCCATGCAACCTGCAGGTCTTTCACGTTATCACGGGTGATCTGGTCGATCGCCGCGAAACGGTCACCTTCTGGCGTGCGGCCGTAGCTGCTCCAGTCTTGCTGTGGCTTAGACTTGTCGACCGGAATCAGCGGCAGCTGTTTGCCGTCGAAAGCGACGGTTGGGTGCGGCTGGAACATCTGCACGAAAGTGGCCACCATGCCGACAGCGATGACCGCTGAGAGCACATAGGACACTTTAGCCAATGAGCTTTTGCCTTCACGCTTACGCAGCGCAGGCCAGGTGAGGAATGCCAGCAGCATCAGGCCCGCAGGCACCATCAGACGTGAAACCAGCTGCCAGAAATGGAAGCCCGCATCAAACAGCGCCCAAATCAGGGTGCCAACGAAGACCAGAATAAACAGGGTCACGGCAGAGGATTTGCGACGGAAGAACTGAATCGCCGACAGCAACATCACAATACCGGAAATGAGGAAGTACCAGCTGCCGCCCAGAGCGACCAACTTGCCACCGCCGATCGCAAAGAACAGACCGACGGCCAGCAGGACCAGCCCGAACAATACAGACCAGATACTCAGCCCTTTACAGGGACGAGTGGAATTTTCTGCCATAACAAAAACTCTCCTGAAAAAATAACGCGCTGGTGCCGGTAAGCCATTGGCAGCCGGTGACAATGCTCCTGCCGACGCAGAGGCAGGAGCCAATCCGTTACGCTTTATTTTATATCTATTGGTACGGGTGCAATGCCCGTGATTCGGCGCTTGTGAGCGAGGACACATCGCAGATGAGAGTGATTCTCGCTTCAAGGCGGCAGAATTGTACCACCTGGTACATGATAATGTGAATATCAATAACGAGAGAGTTACTGAGCAATAGCATTTTTGCTACAAACTGATACTTAAATCGCTAATAAATAAGATGTTATAAAAAAGTGTATTTTTTGATGTATGCGGTGTTCAGAGAAGGGGAAATAGCTTGGGCAATAAAAAAGGGCCCATCAGGGCCCTCATTGGTTAACGCTTATTTTTCTTCAAGTGCGACATCAGACGCTGACGTTTACGCTGCTGCGTTGGGGTAAGCAGATTGCGCTTACCCGCATACGGGTTATCGCCTTCCTTGAACTGAATACGAATCGGCGTCCCCATCACGTTCAGCGATCGACGGAAATAGTTCATCAGATAGCGTTTGTAGGAATCAGGCAGGTCTTTAACCTGATTACCATGGATAACAACGATGGGAGGGTTATAACCGCCGGCATGCGCATACTTTAACTTCACACGGCGCCCACGAACCAACGGGGGTTGGTGATCATCGGCAGCCATGGTCATGATGCGGGTCAACATAGCGGTACCGACACGCTTAGTTGAGCAATCATAGGCTTCGGTGACAGATTCAAACAGGTTGCCAACACCACTGCCGTGCAGTGCTGAGATGAAGTGCACGCGCGCAAAATCAATAAAGCCCAGACGGAAGTCCAACATCTCTTTGACTTCATCTCTGGCTTCTTGCGTCATCCCATCCCACTTGTTGACCACAATCACCAGTGAGCGCCCACTGTTCAGGATAAAGCCAAGCAGCGACAGGTCCTGATCGGAGATGCCAGTACGCGCATCAATCACCAGCATCACCACGTTGGCATCTTCGATAGCCTGTAACGTTTTAATGACTGAGAATTTCTCAACAGTTTCGGTGATTTTTCCGCGCTTACGTACACCCGCAGTGTCGATCAGAACGTATTCACGTTCGTCGCGCTCCATCGGGATATAAATACTGTCGCGGGTCGTACCTGGCATGTCGAACACCACAACACGGTCTTCGCCAAGAATACGGTTAGTTAGCGTGGACTTACCCACGTTAGGACGGCCAACGATCGCCAGTTTAATTGGCAGCGTGGTAGGGTCGAAATCTTCTTCTTCCTCTTCCGCCAGCGCCTGTTCGCCCTCTTCTTCTAACGCGGCCCAATACGCGGCGTTCTCTTCTTCTTCTGTTAATTCAACTTCTGGGACAACTTCTTCCATCCACGGTAACAATGCCGCTTCGAGCAAGTTATTCACACCGCGGCCATGGGAGGCTGCGATCGGGTGAATTTCACCTAAGCCCAGCGCATAGAAATCTAACACCGCGGCTTCAGGATCAATACCGTCGGTTTTGTTGGCCACCACGAAGGTCGCTTTTTCGCGCGCGCGCAAATGATTGGCGATTTGCTGATCGGCCGGCATCACACCCGCACGTGCATCTACCATAAACAACACCACATCGGCTTCTTCAATCGCCAACAGCGACTGTTCTGCCATGCGGTTCTCAACGCCTTCTTCGGTGCCATCGATACCACCAGTATCGATAACAATGAATTCGCGCCCTTCCACTTCGGCGCGACCATATTTGCGATCGCGAGTCAGTCCAGGAAAATCCGCTACCAGCGCATCACGTGTGCGGGTTAAGCGGTTAAATAGCGTAGATTTTCCCACATTGGGACGCCCAACCAGCGCGACCACAGGTACCATAACACTTGCCTCAGTTTTGAAAATAAATCGCCCGAATGGCGTGATTATAACGACATTTGCCGGAAGGCGTCAGGCTGAAGGCGCAAAGAATACCATGCCTGACAAAAACGAAACGGCCCCTGACGAATCAGGAGCCGTATAAGCGAGCGGGATACAGGTTCCCGCAGAGCTAAATATTAACGCGTAATGGCGTAAACTTCGCCGCCTTTCGCTTGAATCAGCAGCTTATCACCGGCCACTACTGGCTCAGTCTGGAAGCCAACGCTGTCCAGTTTCTGCTGTGCGACAAAGCGCCCGTCAAGCGTGTTGATCCAGTGCAGGTAACCTTCGCTATCACCCACTACCAGATAGCCGTTGAACAGGACTGGAGAGGTCAGGTTACGGTGCAACAGATCGCTCTGGCGCCAGATTGCCACGCCACCGTCGGCATTCAGCGCAATCACACGGTCATCTTGGTCGACCAGATAGATACGGCCAGCATCAACCACCATGTCTTTCACGCCGCCGATTTCGCGTTTCCACAAAATCTGGCCGGAGCGCAGTTCCAGCGCTGTCAGGTTACCGTTGTAGGCCAGCGCGTAAACTACGCCGTTCACCACAACAGGAGTGGTATCGACATCGCTCAGGCGATCAATTTCAGTCGCACCGCTCGGCTGCGAGATACGCTGCTGCCAAATCAACTGGCCCTGATTCAGGATAACCGCGCTCACACGACCGTTGTCGCCGCCAACAATTGCCCCACCGAATGCCACGGTCGGTGCAGATTCACCGCGCAATGACAGCGCCGGCATATCCAGGTTGACGCTCCACTTGATGGCGCCGGTGCTCTGATCCAGTCCCTGCAACATGCCGTTGCTGGTATGAATCAGTACCAGACCATCACTGACGACGGGGCGAGACAGCGCTTCACCGGCAACTTTGGTCTGCCAGGCGATGCTGCCATCGCTGTTGTTCAGGGCAAATACCTGACCGCGCTCGCTACCGATAAAGATGTGATCGCTGGTCGTGGTAATACCGCCAGAGAGCAGTGCAGAGATGTTTTTCGAGAAGAAACCGGTTTTCTCAGAGAGATCGACTTTCCATTTCTCTTTGCCATTGCTGGCATCCAGCGCTTTCACCACACCAAAGCGGTCAGCAGCATAGACGGTGCCATCCTGCCAGGCCGGATGCAGATTGGAATAGAAATCGCCAACGCCGTCACCCACAGAGGTGCTCCAGGCAGTCTGTGGTGTGAACTGGTTTTCCACTTTCGGCAGCGGGGCCATTTTCACTACATCTTCTTCGCCGCTGAACAGCGAGCAACCGCTGAGCAGAGTGACTGAAATCAGCCCTGGCAGCAGGTATTTACGTAATTCCATGTGCGCTCTCTTGACTGGCTTAACTTAAGTTATTCATCTTCATCTGCAGCATTTGCTTCAGCGCAGGAGAGGCCTGCGATTCAGCACCTTTGCTCCAGGCATCACGTGCGCCCTGCTTGTCGCCTTTGCTCAGCAGTGCTTCGCCACGAATGTCCGCAATAATGGCTGTCCAGCCATCACCCTTAACATTGTTAAGAGTTGAAAGTGCGGCATCGGCCTGATTTTGTTGCAGTTGAATGCGCGCCAGACGCAGGTTGATCACCGCCTGCAGATTGGCATCTTTGGTATCTTTCAGCCCGCTCTGAAGCAGAGTAATGGCTTTATCTAACTGATTCGCTTCAACATACTGTTTCGCCAGATCCAGCGAAGCCAGTGCACCATAGGTGTTGTTGTTATCATTGGCAAAAGCAGCAACCGCTTCCAGCGTCTGTGGCTTGTCAGCCTGCATCGCGGTGGTCAGTTGCTGATACTGTGCTGACGCAGCTTTATCCGTACCATCCTGATGGCTAGACCAGAAACGCCAGCCACCCAGCGCAGCAATGCCGATGATCACACCGACAGCCAGCGCTTTGCCGTTGTTAGCAAAGAACTGACGCAGTGCGTCAACCTGTTCGTTTTCGTTGCTGTAAACTTCCACGCAATCCCTCTCCTTAAAATGGCTGTTGCAGTGCTGCGTTTACTGCAGCAGCGTGCGCAATGTCGCAGCGGCTTCGCTTTGGGCAACCGTTTGTTGATCGCCAGTGCTCAGGTTTTTAATGACTACCTGCCCAGCTTTCACTTCGTCTTCGCCCAGCACCAGCGCAATGCGTGCGCCCCACTTGTCTGCACGGCCAAACTGCTTCTTGAAGTTACCACCACCGAAGTTGGTCATCAGCTTCAGCGCCGGGTCTGCATCACGCAGTTTTTCCGCCAGTTGCATCGCGGCGGACTGAACGCCCTGCCCCGAAGCGATAACATAGACATCAACAATGCGCGTCGGTTCAAATTCTGGATTAACCGCTTGCACCAGCAACACCAAACGCTCAAGACCCATGGCAAAACCAACGGCTGGCGTGGCTCGGCCACCCAACTGTTCGACTAAACCATCATAACGACCACCGGCACACACGGTACCCTGTGAGCCGAGGCTGCTGGTGACCCACTCAAACACGGTGCGGTTGTAGTAATCGAGACCACGTACCAGGCGCTGATTGACGGTAAAAGCGATACCGGCATCGTTCAACAGACTGCACAGACCGTCGAAATGTGCACGGGAGTCTTCATCGAGATACTCATTCAGCGTCGGTGCATCGTTTAGTAACAGCTGGATATCTGGATTCTTGCTATCGAGCACACGCAGCGGATTACTGTACATGCGACGTTTGCAATCTTCATCAAGCTTGTCTTTGTGCTGCTCAAGGAAGGCCACCAAAGCGTCGCGGTAATTGGCACGCGCTTCCAGTGAACCGATTGAGTTGAGTTCGAGGCTGACGTGTTCTGCGATACCTAATGCTTTCCACCAGCGCGCAGTCATCATAATCAGTTCGGCATCGATATCCGGGCCTTGCAGACCAAAGACTTCGGCACCAATCTGATGGAACTGACGATAACGACCTTTCTGCGGACGCTCATAGCGGAACATCGGACCGATGTACCACAGACGCTGTTCCTGATTGTACAGCAGACCATGCTCAATACCGGCACGCACGCAGCCCGCCGTGCCTTCCGGGCGCAAGGTCAGACTTTCACCGTTGCGGTCGTCAAAGGTGTACATCTCTTTTTCAACCACATCGGTGACTTCACCGATGGCGCGTTTAAACAGCGGTGTCTGCTCTACAATCGGCAAGCGGATTTCGCTAAAGCCGTAACTGGCCAGCACCTGCTTAAGGGTGCCCTCAATACGCTGCCAAATCGCGGTATCCGCCGGCAGGTAATCGTTCATCCCACGGATCGCTTGAATATTCTTCGCCACGTTAGAATCTCTTAATACAAAAAACCTGTCCGGCATCATACCTTATGAGGATGAAACCGCACAGATTCAATCACAAACCGGCGCGCGGCGGACGCGCACCATCCCTATTTTTCTAGCTGCTGCACGTTAATGCGGCGGCTTTCATCCAGCATGCTGGCCTTGGCACGAATGCGTGCTTCCAGCTGGTCAATCATGTCATCGTTATCAAGACGATCGCGCTGACGTACGCCATCTTCGTAGAAACCGCTTTTACGGCTGCCACCAGTCACACCTAACGTAGAAACTGTAGCTTCGCCTGGACCGTTCACCACACAACCGATAATCGAGATATCCATTGGGGTGATGATGTCTTCAAGGCGCTCTTCCAGCGCATTCACCGTGCCGATCACATCGAACTCCTGACGTGAACAGGTTGGGCAGGCAATAAAGTTAATGCCGCGCGCGCGAATACGCAGAGATTTCAGGATGTCGTAACCGACTTTGACTTCTTCAACCGGATCCGCCGCCAGCGAGATACGTAGCGTATCGCCAATCCCTTCGGCCAACAGTAAGCCGAGACCAATAGCGGATTTTACTGAGCCCGCACGCAAGCCGCCGGCTTCGGTAATACCCAGATGCAGTGGCTGGTCGATGGCTTTTGCCAGCAGACGATAAGATTCAACAGCGAGGAAGACGTCAGAAGCTTTCACACTCACTTTGAACTGATCAAAGTTGAGGCGATCAAGGTGATCAACATGACGCATAGCGGATTCTAGCAGCGCCTGAGGCGTTGGCTCACCGTATTTTTCCTGCAGATCTTTTTCCAGCGAACCGGCATTGACGCCGATACGGATAGGAATATTGTAATGACGAGCACAATCCACCACTTGGCGGATACGCTCATTGTTGCCGATGTTGCCGGGGTTGATGCGCAGACAATCAACGCCATACTCGGCGACTTTCAGTGCGATACGGTAGTCAAAATGAATGTCCGCGACGAGCGGCACATTGACCTGCTGCTTAATCAGTTTGAACGCTTCAGCCGCATCCATCGTTGGAACGGAAACACGCACGATATCTACACCGACACGCTCAAGCTGGCGAATCTGGTTGACCGTGGCGTCCACATCCGTGGTACGAGTGTTGGTCATTGACTGAACGGCAATGGGCGCACCATCACCAACCGGCACCTTGCCGACGTAAATCCGTGTTGATTTGCGACGGATAATGGGTGCTTCGTTATGCATATTCTCTCTCCACAATTACCCGGAAAGCGCGCTGCGCGTTATTGCGCACCCAGCGTCAGACGGGCAACCTGGTTATTACGGATAAAACGACTTAAATCAACGGGCTGATTCTGATATTGCACCTCAACCGCACTCGGAGCGCCAATTTTCAGACGATACGGAGCCGTTCCGGACAAACTGAGCTTACCACCACTACGTTGCAACCCGCTGAACAGCTTCTTGCCGGTGGCGTCGGTGACTTCCAACCAGCAATCCGCTTTAAAGTTCATCACGATGGCATTTGGATCGCCCGCAGGCTGGCTCACTGCCGCATTGCCTGTGGGCATTTGGCCAGCAGGAACACTGTTGGCAGGTGCCGGTGAAGTCGCAGCCGGAGGCGCATTATCAATCGGCGCCTGGCTTGGTGACACCACCGCGTTATCGCTGTTGGTCGCGCTGTTGGCTGCTGGAGCAGCCGTTGCATTACTGCTGGTGTTCGGCGTAGCAACCGCACCCGCACCATTGTCTATCGGGGTACCCGCAGCATTGGTGTCGGTGTCCGTTGCACTGTCAGTGCTACTGTCACCTAAGGGGATAGACTGACTGTTATCATTACTGCTGCCGTTCTGGTCGGCCATGGAAACCAAGTCCGCCTGAGAAGCTTTGTGGTTTTGCCACCACCATGCGCCGGTCAGGCCAATGACGACGAAAATCACCAACCAAGTGAAGATCATCAACCAGCCATCACGTTTTTTACGGCGTTTACCCAGCGAAAAGCTCTGCATCGGCTCGATTTTAGCCGCGCGTACTGGAGCCTGTTTCGCCATCATCGGCAACAGGTCATCTTCCGGCACATGCACCAGACGAGCATACGAGCGAATATATCCGCGCAGGAAGGTCGAGGCTAAATCAGCCGGTGATTTGTCCTCTTCAATGTCCCGCACGGTAGAAAGTTTAAGGCACAGGCGTTCAGCGACGTTTTGCTGTGTCAGTCCCATTTGTTCACGGGCCAGACGCAGGCGTTCACCTGTGGAATGTACTGCAGAATTCTCTTGAGTGGCTTCAGTATTCATTAGCAAAATAACGCTGGTACTGTATCGATTGTGGAAAACTTCGCGCCAACCGGTCGCCATAACGTGTAACGTCAGCAGCGTTTCCCTGTTGCGCGGCGAAACGTATCTGTAACCCCAAGCTCTCTGCCGTTGCGGGCAGGTGCTGGTGGTAAAGGTCTAACAACAGCGGAATCGATGTATGATCCTGCTGTTCAAGCCGCTTTTCCACTTCCGTAAGCAGTTGACTGCCCTGCTCCGGTGCGGCTTTAAGCGCACGACTTAATGATTCCCGCGCTGCCGCGCTCTTTCCAGCCTGCAGGTAACAATAGCCCGAAAACAGCAATGCATCTTGGCGGGCATCCATTTCCTGCGCGGCCATCGCCAGCTTAAACTGTTGATGCGCTTCGCCATACTGCCTTAAACCGCAGAGAAACGCACCGTAATTGTTAGCGACGTAGCCATTCGCTGGTGCTAACTGCTGAGCGCGCTGGTAGTGCCATTCTGTCTGCGCGCTATTCTGCTGCGCCTGCGCCAGTCGCGCAAGCGCCAAAGGCACGCGATAGTCCTGCGGTGCAGCCGATGCTGCGCGCAATAGATTACGCTGTGCAGCGCCATAATCTTTCACCGCCAGGTAATGCATACCCAGCTGTAGTCGGATGTCTGCTGCGCTTTGCCGAGGCGGTGAGTTGACACACCCGGTTACAACAAAGCCAGCCAGTACCACCGCAGATAATCCTTTAAACATTTCAGTCTCTCCCTATACACGTCGAGCAGAGAGACTGTCATGCCTTACGCCCGGTGGATATCACCGGGCACGGTGTTTCAGAGCGCCTTCACAGAGATGGTTTCACCGGCCATTTTCTTACGCAAGGTGCGCTTGGTACGGTCGATAACATCACCCGCCAGCTGACCACAAGCCGCATCGATATCATCGCCACGGGTTTTACGCACAATGGTGGTGAAACCGTAATCCATCAACACTTTAGAGAAACGGTCAATACGGCTATTTGAGCTACGGCCGTAAGGTGCGCCTGGGAACGGATTCCATGGGATCAGGTTGATTTTGCACGGTGTATCTTTCAGCAATTCAGCCAACTCATGGGCATTTTCCGTGCTGTCATTGACGTGATCAAGCATCACATATTCGATGGTCACGCGGCCTTTGTTGGCATTTGATTTGCCAATATAGCGCTTCACTGCAGCAAGGAAAGTTTCGATATTGTACTTTTTGTTGATCGGCACAATTTCATCGCGGATAGCATCATTTGGCGCATGCAGGGAAATCGCCAACGCAACGTCGATCATATCACCCAGCTTATCCAGGGCAGGAACCACACCCGAAGTTGACAGCGTTACACGACGTTTTGACAGGCCAAAACCAAAGTCATCCAGCATGATATCCATGGCAGGGACCACGTTGTTCAGGTTGAGCAACGGCTCACCCATGCCCATCATCACCACGTTGGTGATCGGACGTTGGCCGGTAACTTTTGTCGCGCCGATGATTTTTGAAGCACGCCACACTTGGCCAATAATTTCAGAAACACGCAGGTTGCGGTTAAAGCCCTGCTGCGCGGTCGAACAGAATTTGCACTCCAGCGCACAACCTACCTGCGAGGAGACACACAGCGTCGCACGGTCGGCTTCCGGGATATACACGGTTTCCACCAGTTGATCGCCCACACGAATCGCCCATTTGATGGTGCCATCGCTGGAACGCATCTCTTCCGCCACTTCCGGTGCACGAATTTCGGCGCGTTGCATCAATTTGCCACGCAGCACTTTATTGATGTCAGTCATCTGCTCGAAATCATCGCAGCAGTAGTGGTACATCCACTTCATAACCTGATCGGCACGGAACGGTTTTTCGCCCATTTCGAGAAAGAATTCGCGCATCTGCTGACGATTGAGATCCAGCAGGTTAATTTTTTCGTTTTTTGGGGAAACAACCACGGGGGAAGCGGACGGCGTCACAATCTGTTCGGACATAATGTTCTCTGGCCTCGTTATTACACGTTACGGCTCTGGTTAAGAATAGGAAAAAAACAGCGCCCTCGCTGAGGCTAGCTCAACAAGGGCGCAATAGTGTACTACATCTGCTGCATGATGCCAGGGGGAACGACTTTACTTACATCTAAAAGGTGTAAAGACGTTTATCCGCATTGGCAGCAACGCACTTAGCGAGTGCGTGGGCAGACTTCGTTCTCAGCGAAGAAGTAAGCGATTTCACGTGCTGCAGACTCAGCAGAGTCAGAACCGTGGGTCGCGTTCTCGGTGAAGCTGTCTGCGTAGTCAGCACGCAGAGTACCAGCCAGCGCGTTATCTGGGTTAGTTGCGCCCATCAGGTCACGGTGACGCTGAACAGCATTTTCGCCTTCCAGAACAGAAACAACGACTGGACCAGAAGTCATGAACTCAACCAGACCATCGAAGAATGGACGACCGTTGTGCTCAGCGTAGAAGCCTTCAGCCTGCTCTTTGGTCAGGTGCAGCATTTTCGCGCCAACGATTTTGAAGCCTGCGCTTTCGAAACGGTTGTAGATAGCACCAATCACGTTCTTAGCGACAGCGTTTGGTTTAACGATAGAAAAAGTACGTTCGATTGCCATGATGACCTCTAGTTAGCATCCTGAAGAAACCGGGAGTTCGCTCCCGGTAAGAAAACGCGCCGATTATAGGGACATCATCGGGCGTTGCCTATTGCCGATTGGTGGAATTATCGAAAATAATTGATTTTTGTCGGGGCGAACACGCGAGAAATCTGGCATACGCACTGATTTAGCCACGAATAAATGAGACAGATGCCAGTTGGCCGGCCTCATCCATGACCACCAGTTGATATTGGCCCGGTTCACTCAATACCAGTGAAGCACTGTTTTTCCCTGAATCCTTTTCTACCGGCTGACCATTCAAAAACCACCAGCGCTGCTCACCTTGTCCACCCTGTACCGCAACAGGCAACAGCAACACCACTTTGCCCGGCAACGGTTGCACGCGTTGGCCATTGATGACACCGGTAATCAATAGCGGGGGCGCACTGCCTTGATTCAAGGGTGGACAGCGAGGATCGATGGGCGGCAAACGCTGGGCGCGACGCTCTGCCAGCGGCAACCAAGGTTCCAGTGGCAACGGCCACATCAGACGTTCTTGGCTCTGCGCCTCAGGGCAATCGGCGGCCACGCGTAAGCCCTGCGGGTTTACCCAATAACGTTGACGTAAGCCATTCACCCCTTCCTGACCGGGTGCCAACAGTGTCGGTGGCACGGTTTGGTTCAGTATCCAGCTCTGACGACGCTGGCGGCAGTTTTCGTCACCCAGTGGCAAAGGTTGGCCTCCAGGCCAGCAAATACTCATGGCGCTGACTGAATCCGGGCGCGGATCGCGTGGTGCACCGCGCACCGACATATGCCCCGCCAGCAGGTTATTGACCTGGTTCATCACGGGCACGGCGGAGGCAAAACCAAACTGACCGGCCACCGGCGTGGCATCCGGCCTGCCAACCCATACGCCAATTAAATAGCGCGGCGTGATGCCGATGGTCCAGGCATCGCGATAGCCATAACTGGTGCCTGTTTTCCAGGCCAGCGGGGCAATATCAGGAATGGCAGCGGATGGCAGCGCTTCACCTGCCAGAATGCGTCGCACAATCCAGGCCGCACCCGGTGAAAGCAGTGGCCTTTCTTGCAATGGCTGATTGGGCAACCAGCGCAGTTGGGCGGCATTTCCCTGACGAGCAAAGGCGCTGTAAGCCGCAACGATATCATCCAGCCGCGCGCCCGTGCCGCCGAGGACCAGCGACAGATTCGGTTCTGCTCCTGCCGGAAAGCGCAGGTTCAGGCCAACATTGCGTAAACGCGCCGCCACCGTTTTGGGGCCTAGCGCGCCCAGAAGCTGGACTGCGGGTAAATTTAGCGACCGCTCCAGTGCCTCGCTGGCACTCACCGGGCCGTGAAAACCAGAGTCAAAGTTGCCGGGGCGATAATCACCGAAACGGCGTGGCACATCCTGCAGAAGTGATTCTCCGTGGATCAAACCGTCATCCAACGCCATGCCATAAACAAAGGGTTTTAATACCGATCCCGGCGATCGCACGCTGGAGATCATGTCCACATGACCAAAACGGCTGTCGTCATTGAATGAAACCGAGCCGACATAGCCACGCACTTTCATATTGCTGTGATCCACCACCAGCAACGCCAGTGAAGTGCGCGGCGGCAGCTGGTTTTTTAACGACGATGCCAGACTCTCCAGCTCGCGCTGCAGTGACACATCAAGGGTCGAGGTGATTTTGTTGTCGGGAGATAGCGACAGCAGGCGACGTGCCAGCAGCGGTGCCATTTGCGGCGTCTGGCGCGGCGGCAACCACACTGTCTCCTGTTTAATATCGGCGACATCTTGTGCCGACCACACCTGATATTCCGCCAGTCGATCCAGCACCTTATTGCGCGCGGCTTCCGCACGTTGCGGCCAGCGATCCGGGCGCAGACGGCTCGGTGCCTGCGGTAGCACGGCGAGCAGAGCCGATTCCCCTTTGGTGAGCTGCGAAGGTGGCTTACCCAGCCACATCCAGCTTGCTGCGCCAATCCCTTCGACGGTGCCACCAAAAGGAGCACGATTGAGATACAGCGTCAGGATTTCCCTTTTCGATAAGTGCCACTCCAGTTGCACGGCGCGCCATGCCTGGATCACCTTCCCGCCAAGCGTGCGCGGTTGCGGATCGATCAGCCGCGCCACCTGCATAGTGAGCGTACTCCCGCCCGAGACAATGCCGTGATGCAGCAGGTTTTGCCCGATAGCGCGCACAATGGCCATCGGATTGATACCGGGATGGTGCCAGAACCAGCGATCTTCGTAGGTCAGCAGTGCCTGAATGTAGTCAGGCGAGACTTCATCCAGCGTCACCGGATAGCGCCACACACCCTGTTTGTCCGCAAAACGCCACAGCGGTGTGCCATCTTCTGCGACAACGACGCGCGCAGGCTGTACTTCCCGCAGTGGCAGTGGATCGAGTCGATCCAACAACCAGACACCGACACACAGCAGCAGTAAAAAAAGCGGCAGCCAACGCCACCGCTTGAGTGAGCTCCCCTTTTTCATCAACGCTTAGCGCACATTCAGTTTTTCCGGCGTAGTGCCAATCGCGCGCCACTCCGGTACATACATCGATTCTACCTGCGGTGGCGGCAAACGATAGCTACCCGGCGTCACCGCGCGCGCCAGATACAGCAGCGTGCCCGGCGTGTAACCATCCAGCGCCAGCGCGGCGACAAAGCGGTCATCGCGGAACTCAATATGTTTGATGTTGGCTTGCTGCATATCCATCATGCTCTCTTTCAGCGCATCGGCACTTTCACCGAGGCTGGCGCTGCTGTCGCTGAGATTTTGGTTTTCCAGCTCCAGTCCCGCAGGCAGCAGATCCACCACCAGTGCATCGCTAACGCGTTCACTGGCTGACACTTTTAGCCGCACGACCAGCAGTTCACCGCTCTTCAGGTTAGTGAGATCGGCCGGTTTACCGTCCAGCGTGAAGTATTCACGGGTGATGTTCAGTACGTTGCTGATTGGCGCCGGTGCCGAACGCGGATAACCGACGACATTGAGCGTGCCGTACAGCGGCGAGGCATTGTCGCTTTTCACCGAAATCCCTTGGCGCAACTGATCCTCGCTGATCCCCATATTGAGCGGCTGATTGCTGCTTAACGGCTCACTTCGACCCACTAACGTGGCTTGCCAGTTTTCACCTTTATGCTGCTGTAGCGTACGGGCAGCAAGGAACAGCGCATTGTTTTCCTGCGTGGAGAACCAGCGCTGTCCATGCACCGCTTTCGCCAGGTCAATCAACAGCGGTCCCTGCATATCCGGCAACAACTGGTTTTCCGCCAGTAGCGCCAGAATCAGCGCGCGATCGCGCACCGGGCTGCCGTAATCCCCCAGCCAGCTGTTTGGCTTACGTTCCAAACCCACGCCCTGAGCCAAGGCTA
This sequence comes from Pantoea rwandensis, assembly GCF_002095475.1. Lineage (GTDB taxonomy): Bacteria > Pseudomonadota > Gammaproteobacteria > Enterobacterales > Enterobacteriaceae > Pantoea > Pantoea rwandensis. The sequence continues at coordinate 6,202 of NZ_MLFR01000023.1, read as the reverse complement.
ACTGCGCGCGTTGCTGATCGCCCATCAGTTTTAACGCCACGCCCAGTTGTACCAGCGCTAAGCCTGATTTCGCCTGTTCGCGCTTGTCGTACAGGGCACGCAGCGCCCCGAGCGGTGCTTGTTGCTGACGCGCCAGCACCAAGCCGGCATAGGCTTGCACACTGAAACGCAGCCCGTCTGCATCACTGCTCCAGCTGGTCTCGATTTGTGCGGGATCTTGTAAGTATCGCAGCAGGCGTTCATCGGCACGGCTGATCACGCCCTCTGGTGCGCTGTAACCTGCTTCACTGGCACGCAGCAGGAAATCAGTCACGTAGGCGGTTAGCCAGAACTCTTCTGGACTCTCTTTACTCCACAAGCCAAAGCTGCCGTTGCCGCGCTGCATCCCAGCCAGCCGCGCAATACCGGTCGCAATCGAAGCGCGACGCGCCTCATCTGTGCTGGTTTTGATGCCCAGCGCATCCAACTGCGCCTTATTGGTAAAGACGGATGGCCAGATACCGCTGGCCGTTTGCTCCAGACAGCCGTAAGGGTAGGCATAGAGTTGGCTGATAAAACTGGCGATGTTCAGCGGTGGTCGATTGCTGAGTGAGAGCTGCCCGCTAAGCGTATCCTTCTGCAGTCCGTTAAAGGCGCTCGCGACGACCTGCCAGCTCTGACCAGTTTGCATCACATTATCAAAACTCAGGGTCTGTGCCGGATAGGCCGGACGCACACCAATGGTCCATTTGCGCTCGCTTGGCGCCAGCGTTTCACCGGGCAAACTCATCCCCGAAACCTTGACCTGCACCGCACCGTCACCGAAAGCCCCTTCGGCTTTCACCGGAATTTGCAACGTCGTGCGCGCCCCTTTCGCCAACTGCACGCTGGGCGTGACATTGCCAGCCAGCGCAATCAATCCACTTGCCGTCACATCGACTTTTAACGTCTGAGGTTGATCGGTGAGATTGGTCAAATCCAGTGCCAGCGTCGATTGGTCACCGCTGGCCATAAAGCGCGGTGTTGCCAGTTCACTGATTAACGGTGCCGCGACCACCATTTTACGATCCGCCGATCCAAAGCTGTCTGCGCTCCATACCTGCGCCATCAAGCGCAACTCGCCATTGAATGCCGGGATCGGCAGCTCCAGCGTGCCTTCTCCGTTAGCGTCCAGCGTCACCGGCTGCAGCTGTTGCGCCACAATCTGCACATCCGTTACCGGCTTCTTGCCGCCACGAGACAGCGCATCAGCATCGTCTCCATCGCCACCGAAGCGCAGCGCTGCCAGCTTACCGCCACCTTCGATGAGTTGACCGTAAACATCGTATTGATCGGCGTTATAACGTTTGCGACCAAAGAACGCCTCCCATGGATTCGGGGTGGTGTAATCCGTGATATTCAGTACGCCGCTGTCCACCGCTGACAGCAATACCTGCACCTGTTGAGGTAAAACACCGCCTTCACGGCTGGCTTTAACCTTCACTTTTACGGTTTGCTCAGGACGGATCTTGGCAGGCGCATCGATCATCAGATTGAGACGACGCGCTTCGGTTGCCATTGGCAAATGCAACAGACCCACAGCCCGTTTAGGTGTCGTGCCGTTGGCTTTATCGCCGTCACGCACCACAATCGCGCTGAGATACAGATCGTGGCGCTTCCAGCTGTCATTAATCGGCACATCAATGGTTGCGCCGCCAGCAGGCACATCCAACGGCTGCCACCACAGCGTGCCGCTGCTGGATTCCACCATCAGATAGCCTTTACCGGCAGCCGGAGATTCCACCTGCACTTTTGCGGTGTCGCCCGGCTGATAAGCGCTTTTATCGATTTTCAGTTTGACCTGATCGGGACGTAACGCGCCAGTGCCCTCGGTGTTGTCCTGCCACCAGTAGCCCGCATTGAAGCGCACGCTGCTGACGATGTTATCACCCGCATGCACTTCCAGCCGATAAGTGCCCCACTCCACCGGGAAACTGATTTTCTGACTGCCACCCGCGGCAATGTTGATGCGCTGCTCATCTTCTTGCAGATCTTTCTGGTCATAGCGTGACTGCCAGCCTTCACTGTCAGAGAAACTCCAGTAATAGTCACGACGCTCATGAATCAGACGCACATCCAGATTCTGTGCAGCCAGCTTCTCGCCTTGTGGATTGGCATACACCACGTCGAATTCCGCCAGGCTGTTTTCAGGCACGGTCGGCTCGTCGCGATAGCGGTCAGTCCGATAGTCGTAAACCGATTCACTGTTGAACAGCGGGCGGATTCCCGGCAGTGCGGGCGCAGGCCAGATCGACTGCGTCGCGCGACGCGTCACCGGACGACCACCGGTTTCCAGCAAACTGGCTTGCAGTATCAAACTGAGCGGGGAGTGACTCTCTGCCCAACTGCTTTCGACGTTCAGCTGCAGTTTGCCGCTCTCATCCAGCTTCTCGTCAACATCATCCAGGCTACGCTTCAGATCTTCGGTGATGTCACCAAATTGATAGCCAGGCAGTGCCGCCACGGCTTCTCGCGCTGGACGCAGGAACAACTGCCCTTGCAGTTCGTCACCTGCTGCTGGCGCACCATAGAGATAACGGCCTTCAATATCAAAGGTCACTGCCGCATCTGGTGCCAGTGGCTGTTCACTGTTGCTCAGTGCCAACGCCATGCGCTCAGGCAGGAAATCTTCCACCTGGAACGGCCAACTGCGTGGCTGATTGTCGCCACTGTTAATGCGTAGCGTCCACTCACCCGTCATCGCTGAAACCGGTAAAACAAAGCGTTGCTGATAAACCCCGTTCTCTGGCTGCCACACAAAGGTCTGTGTCACTTCGCCATTCGGCTGCACCACTTCGGCTTTCACCGGTTGTGGCGGCAATGGCTTACCATCGGCATCACGTAGTAAGGCGTTCACTATCACGGTTTCACCGGGACGATAGAGATCGCGTGGACCGAAGATGAAGAACTGTTTGTCATAGCCTTGCGGGCCATCAATCGGGAATTCGGCCAGATCAAGCGCCGGGCGATTGAGATCGATCAGTGAAGTCTGCCCTTTCTGCGTCGCCAGCAGCAGCTTGCCTTTAGCATTGGCAGGCAGGCGAAGATGGCCGTTCCTGTCGCTGGTGCCGCTCGCCAGCTGCTGGCCTTTCACATCCAGCAGTTGCACGTTGACATCATCGAGCGGCGCACCGTTGGCCAGACTCTGGGTGAAGAGTTCTAATTGGTCTGGGAAGCTGTGCAGCGACAGGCCAATGTCACTGAGTGTAAACAGGGTCGCCGGTTGAGTGTAGTTATAGGTGCCCGCCTGTTTCATGACAGCAAGATAAACACCGGGCTGCTTGAGCGCATCTACATCGCCCAGCGGAAGCTGCATTTTTTCGCGGGTATTACGTGCTGGATTGAGGTCAAAGCGACCGCTGTAAACCAGGTCTGCATTTTTCAGCAGCTCGCGAGATTCCCAATACGACAGGTTGTTGCCGTAATTCCACTGTGCGAGAAAATCGGCCAGTGCGGCTCCTTTCACCCGGAAGAAATCGACATCAATGTTATTCACATTGAGCGCCAGTACCGGTAATCCCTGCGTTAAACGTAATGGAAGCAATGAACCACGGCTGGCAAAACCGACCATCGGCTGGATATCGCGCGTGGTAAGGGACTGGCTGAAAGCACTGGGTAGACTGCTGCCATCCGCCGCCTTGAGACCCGCATCAACAGTGACGGTTAACTTGCGCGACGGTTCAGGATGGCGGAAGCGTAACGCCTTGCCATTCTGCGCCAATTCCCAGCCCCCATCGACCTTACCGCTTTTCTCATCACTGATATGAACGAGGGCGTTAACGTCTTGTTTGCTATCAATCGCGGTGTTAAATGTCAGCACCAGCGCCGCCGCACCGTCCAATTGCAGCTCGGAAAGATCGATAACAGAGAGCATTTTCGCCGTATTTTGTACTGCAGGCGCTTCTGCCGCCTGCGCAGGCAGCAATGTGCTGCCTAAAAGTGATCCGCCGATCAGCACGCTAAGCAGCAGTCGATTAACACGTATTGCCATGGTAATTCCCTCACCAGCCCCAAAAGGTTAAAAGTCGTATGCTGCGCAATTTCACATCAACCTACTCACTTTAGCAATGATACCCTTGAGATAGCGTTCACATTCCCGGACACTGGGTCTTTCCTTTTTCCGATGATTGAGAAGAGGTTGTTGCGATGACAGCTCCCCTGTTTGTATCTGCCGACTGGTTAAAAGAGCATTACACCGACGAAACGTTGCAGGTTTTAGATGCGCGCATGTTGCCGCCAGGTCAGGAAGCGGTTCGCGACGTCCAGGCGGAATATCTGGCGGGGCATTTGCCAAATGCGCCTTACTTCGATATCGAAGCATTGTCCGATCACACCAGTGCCTATCCGCATATGATGCCGCGCCCGGAAGCGTTTGCCGTGGCGATGCGTGAATTGGGCGTTAGCAGGATAAGCATCTGGTGGTGTATGACGAGGGTAACTTGTTCTCCGCGCCACGCGCCTGGTGGATGCTGCGCGCCTTTGGCTGTGCCAACGTCTCCATTCTGGCGGGTGGGCTGCAAGGTTGGAAAGCCGCTGGTTTTGATGTGGCATCGGGCCCGGTTAACCTGCCGGAAGGCGAGTTTGAAGCCCATTACGACCAGGGTCTGGTGAAGCGCCTGACCGATGTGTTGTTGATCAGCCATGAAGGCGGTGCGCAAATTGTTGATGCCCGTGCGGCCAATCGCTTTAACGCAGAAGTGGATGAACCGCGTCCGGGTCTGTTGCGCGGACACATCCCCAATAGCCTGAATATGCCGTGGAACAATCTGGTGGCGAACGGCGAACTGAAACCGGCAGCAGAGTTGCGCGATCTGTTTGAGAAAGCCGGTATCAAGTTGGACCAGCCGATTGTCGCCAGCTGTGGTTCGGGTGTCACAGCGGTGGTGGTGATTCTGGCGCTGACATCGTTGGGTGTGCGTGACGTTACCCTGTATGACGGATCTTGGGGTGAATGGGGCAGCCGCGACGACTTACCGATTGAGAAATAAAGTTAGCGAGCAGATTAAACTGCTAAGCATGGCTATTAAGGTAGCGGCGCGATTTATCGCGCGTATCTTGAATCACACTATTGCTGATAGATGCGCTATAAATTGCGTCGCTACGATTACATTGTAGTGGCGCGCCTTGGCACGCAGGCCAAACTGCGGACTGCCTGAAGGTCGCGCCCTACAAATGCTTTAAGTTCAAGATATAAGCGACAAGCTATTTTTAAATAATCCGCTGGCTGCCTTTGAAATCACGCAGGAAACTGCCCCAGCGACGCTCATAAAACGGCGTAATGTGGGCGGTAAAGAAATGACTTACCCCTTTCTCTTCACTCACCACTTCGCAGATATCAATCGGCGCATCATCCGCCAGTGTATCGGTCGCCACACTGCCTGCCGCCTGAATGATTTCATCAATGTTGCTATCCGCTTCAATGCCAATCAGCAGATTGGGTTCTTCCATGGCGCTTTCACGGATGCTGGCGATGTAAGCACGGCGTACCTGCTTATACTTGGCAAACAGCTGCGTCAGTGAATCAATCATCTGCGCCGGTGGCTCTGCCACTTCCGACAGGAGGAGCGCATGGCCACCTTCTAACACGGTTTGCTGACTGAGTGCGCTGCCCTCTTCACCCATAAGGTGAGCAATCTCGCCCGGCGAGAACTCTTTTCCTGCCGGTAATTTCGGATTGAGGAATAAGCTCTCGCCCTGCGTCATTTCGAACAGCGTTCGCACCGGCAAACGAAGATAGGGCTGTTCATCTTTGATCGCCTCACTCATCGCTTCTTCAGATGTGAAGAACGGGATCACACTGCCACCGCCCTCTTTCTCCCAGTGCTGTAACTCCACGGGCGAGGTGGCATCAAACTGCTCAACAGGGCTTTCGCCCGGCACCCAAACATCAGATTCCAACAGCAGTTGAAAGAACTCCGGGCGGTGCGCAGGCTCAGTGGCAGCCAGCTTCAGCACCTCTTCAAGACGATTACTCATTTATCCAGTTCCAAAAAAACGGCAAGCATAGGCATGATGTTTGTCACATAAGCGCTGTTCGGGCGCCATAAATGGCGCCCCTACACAATATTAATGCAGGGTGCGAACAATACGCAGCCCTACGCCATATTGACGAAGGATGCGGCTAAATCGCGACCCTCCACAGTACTGATGTAGGGTGCGAACGATACGCGGCCCTACGCCATAT
>NZ_MLFR01000022.1 GCF_002095475.1 Pantoea rwandensis | reverse complement strand
TGAACCGGCTATCGAGCCGCAGCAGGCTATTATCGAAGCGCCGGTCGAATCGGCTATCAAGCCGCAGCAGGCTGTTCTCGAAGCGCCTGTTGAGCCGACTATCGAGCCACAGCAGGCTGTTATTGAAGCGCCGGTTGAATCAGAGATCGAGCCAGAAGACGATGTACTCAGTGATGAGGAACTGGAAGCACTGGCCTTAGCGGAAACCTATGCGGAAGACGCGGAAGCAGAAGCGCAGGATACCGTCAGTGATTTGCCGTTGGCCGCAGCCCCGATCATTGCGCAAGAGCAAGAGCGTCCTACCAAAGAGGGCTTCTTCGCCCGCTTGAAGCGCAGCTTGGTTAAAACGCGCGAAAACTTGGGTTCGGGCTTTATCAGCCTGTTCCGTGGCAAGAAAATTGATGATGACCTGTTTGAAGAGCTGGAAGAGCAGCTGCTGATTGCCGATGTCGGGGTGGAAACCACGCGCCGTATCATTGCCAATCTGACTCAGCAGGCTAATCGTAAACAGTTGCGCGATGCGGAAGCACTTTACGGCATGTTAAAGGCTGAAATGGCCGGCATTCTGGAAAAAGTCGATGCGCCGCTCAACATCGAGGGTAAAACCCCGTTCGTGATCCTGATGGTCGGCGTCAATGGCGTCGGTAAAACCACCACCATCGGCAAGATGGCGCGTCAATATCAGGCGCAGGGGAAATCGGTGATGTTGGCAGCGGGTGATACCTTCCGTGCCGCGGCTGTTGAACAGTTGCAGGTGTGGGGCCAGCGCAACAACATTCCCGTGGTGGCGCAGCACACGGGGGCTGACTCAGCCTCGGTTATCTTTGACGCTATTCAGGCCGCCAAATCACGCAACGTCGATGTTCTGATTGCCGATACCGCGGGTCGCCTGCAAAACAAAGCGCACCTGATGGAAGAGCTGAAGAAAATCACGCGTGTAATGAAAAAACTGGATGACGATGCGCCGCATGAAGTGATGCTGACGCTCGACGCTAGCACTGGGCAAAATGCCGTCAGCCAGGCCAAACTGTTCCATGAGGCCGTGGGCTTGACCGGTATCACCTTGACCAAACTCGACGGTACTGCCAAAGGTGGGGTGATCTTCTCGGTTGCCGACCAGTTTGGTATTCCGATTCGTTATATCGGTGTCGGGGAAGGCATCGAGGATTTACGGCCGTTTAAGGCTGGAGACTTTATTGAGGCACTGTTTGCCCGAGAGGAATGATTGGGATGATTCGCTTTGAAGAGGTCAGTAAAGCTTACCTGGGAGGACGTCAGGCGCTACAGGGAGTGGATTTTCATCTGCGTCCTGGTGAAATGGCGTTCCTGACCGGCCATTCCGGTGCGGGGAAAAGTACCTTACTGAAGCTGATTTGTGGCATTGAGCGACCGAGTGCAGGGCAGATCTGGTTTAGTGGTCACGATATTTCGCGTCTGCGTCACAGTGAAGTGCCTTTCCTGCGACGTCAGATCGGGATGATTTTTCAGGATCACCATTTGCTGATGGATCGTTCGGTCTACGACAACGTGGCAATCCCGCTGATTATCTCCGGGGCCAGCGGTGAAGATATTCGTCGTCGTGTATCGGCCGCATTAGATAAAGTCGGCCTGCTCGACAAAGCGAAAAGTTTTCCGATCCAGCTCTCCGGCGGTGAACAACAGCGTGTCGGCATTGCGCGTGCGGTGGTGAATAAGCCGGCGGTGCTGCTGGCAGATGAACCGACCGGTAACCTCGATGATGCGCTGTCGGAAGACATCCTGCGCTTGTTCGAAGAGTTTAACCGCGTTGGTGTGACGGTGCTGATGGCAACGCACGACACCGGGCTGATTGCTCGCCGTAATTACCGCTTGATGACGCTGAATCAGGGACGCCTGCACGGAGGCCACGATGGTCAATAAACGCAATAAGCGCCCTGCGGCGCCGAAAGCGACGAAGCAGCCTTCCAAAAGTAAGGCGCTGAAAGGCGGTTGGCAGGAACAGTGGCGTTACGCGCTGCGCGGTACGCTGTCGGATATGTGGCGTCAACCGTTGGCGACGCTGCTGACGGTTATGGTGATCGCGATTTCTCTCACGCTGCCAAGCGTCTGCTACATGGTGTGGAAGAACGTCAGCCAGGCGGCTACGCAATGGTATCCCGCGCCTCAGCTGACGGTGTATCTGGATAAAGCGCTGGATGATACGGCCGCAGAGAATGTCACTGCGGAGCTGAAAAAGCTGGATGGCGTGGACAACGTCAATTATCTGACGCGCGAAGAAGCCTTGAATGAGTTCCGCAACTGGTCTGGCTTTGGCGGTTCGATGGATATGCTGGAGCAGAATCCATTACCTGCTGTGGCAATTATCACGCCGAAGCTGAATTTCCAGAATTCGGACACCATGAGCAATCTGCGCGATCGCGTCGCGAAAGTGCAGGGCGTTGATGAAGTGCGTATGGATGACAGCTGGTTTGCCCGTTTAGCGGCGTTAACCGGTCTGGTGGGGCAAGTGGCCTCCATGATTGGCTTGTTAATGGTCGTGGCCGTGTTCCTGGTGATTGGTAACAGCGTGCGCCTGAGCATTTTTGCTCGCCGCGACACCATTAACGTGCAGAAGCTGATTGGTGCCACTGACGGCTTTATCCTGCGTCCGTTCCTGTATGGCGGCGCATTGCTAGGATTGAGTGGTGCAGTGCTGTCGTTAATACTTTCTGAAGTCCTGGTATTGCGTCTGCAATCCGTGGTGGCACAAGTCGCCACTGTGTTTGGCACCACCTTTGCGCTGGAAGGTTTTTCCTGGGATGAAGGGCTATTGCTGCTGCTGGTTGCCGCCATTATCGGCTGGATTGCCGCGTGGTTAGCGACTGTACAACATTTACGCCGATTTACGCCGCAGTAACCAACAGCAACGTTTTTTGATATACTCTTCCTCTGCTGCCGACGACCTGGGAGCAGAGGAATCTTCCTATTTTCCCCGCCGTCATCTGTGTGTAAAATATTCACTGCTATAATTGAACTTGTGGATAACTTTCTCGTCCAAGTAGCACAGATTGCTTTTGGTTTTTTTGCGACGTTGACATAATGTAACGTCTGCGCAAAATACCGTGCAGCAAGTCCATTGAATTTGTGAGGGTTTGAATGACCAAAGAAATGCAAACTTTAGCGATTGCGCCTCTGGGTAACCTGGAATCTTACGTCCGGGCTGCCAATAACTGGCCGGTATTAACGGCAGAAGAGGAGAAGGCATTAGCGGAGAAACTGCATTACCAGGGCGATCTGGATGCAGCTAAGACGCTGATCCTGTCTCACCTGCGCTTTGTTGTTCATATCGCTCGTAACTACTCCGGTTACGGCCTGCCACAGGCGGACCTGATTCAGGAAGGCAACATTGGCCTGATGAAGGCGGTGCGTCGCTTCAACCCTGAAGTCGGCGTGCGTCTGGTGTCATTTGCCGTGCACTGGATCAAAGCAGAAATTCACGAATACGTGCTGCGTAACTGGCGTATTGTGAAGGTCGCAACCACTAAAGCGCAGCGTAAGCTGTTCTTTAATCTGCGTAAAAGCAAACAGCGTCTCGGTTGGTTCAATCAGGACGAAGTGGAGATGGTTGCGCGCGAGTTGGGCGTGAGCAGCAAAGACGTACTCGAGATGGAATCTCGTATGGCCGCGCAGGACATGACCTTCGATATGTCTTCGGATGACGAAGCTGGCGAAGGTAAGCCGATGGCACCGGTGCTGTATTTGCAGGATAAAACTTCTGACTTTGCTGATGGCATTGAAGAAGACAACTGGGATGCGCATGCCGCGGATAAACTGAGCGATGCCATGCTGAGTCTCGATGAGCGCAGCCAGCACATCATCCGCGCTCGTTGGCTGGATGATGAGAACAAAACCACGCTGCAGGAGTTGGCCGACAAATACGGTGTCTCTGCAGAGCGTGTGCGTCAGCTGGAAAAGAACGCCATGAAGAAACTGCGTATGGCGATTGAAGCCTGATAACCATCAGGTGCAAAACGGGGCGACTTTTATAGTCGCCCTTTTTATTGCCCGAAATCTGTAACGGCGCAATTTATTGCGCATCTGCCAGCCACAGCGTCGCTTCAGGTCTGCGCGTTATACCACGTAGCCACCGACCTCAGTTCATATGAGCATTGAACGGGATATCAACTGGTTAAGCCGTAGCGGCGCAATTTATTGCGCATCTGCCAGCCATAGTGCCGCTTCAGGTCCGCGCGATAAATCGCGCCGCTACGTAACCAAACAGTTAACGGACCCAGCCATCCGCCTGCGCGCGAAAACCACTGGCCTGCATAAAGGCGGCGCGCACGCTTTGATTGTCGTCGCCATCATCCGCTATCCACCAATCTCTTAGCGCACTGTTCTGTGCCACAGTCTCTTCCAGCAAATATTGTCCTACACCGCGCCGCCGCGTCACTTCACGCACATTCAGGTGCGAAATCTTTCCCTGGGTACCGCGAACCTCCAGCCGTAATGCTGCCAGCAGGCGATCGTTAAAGCGTGCCGCATACAGTCGCTGTGTCTCGCTTAACGCAGCTGCTAGTTGCGAAATATCGATCTGCGGCCAGACTTTAGCTAAATCCAACCGATCTTGCGGCGTCAGCGTGGTGATCCGCTGAATAGTGAGCTTCATTACCCTTACCTGTACTGGCAGAAAGGCCATAGTGTAGCGAATTTAGACAGTCAGCGTGCTGTCACTTTTTTGCAATGAAAATAGGTCAAATACCACCCGGTTTGCCAGAATTGTGGATGAAGCCATCAATGATCGTTGAAAAGTCCAGCATAATGCCCTGGAAACCTGACTAAAATATGGCCATAAAAACCAGATGATTCTGCTGTTCAACGCAACTAATACTGAATATGTCAGTTGATTTACAGAAGAAAGTTCCTGTTTAATAACCTGAAAAATAAAGCCTTCTTAACAAAAAATGCCAGAAAAGGGTGCTAACTCATTATTTAAAATCAGTTTTCCTCTTTGACTGGCTGAATAAAACCAATCACAACAGACACACGACACAACAGATGGGGAAGTTCGCATGAAAATGAGTAAAGGACGCGCATTACTGGCGGGTTGCGTTGCGTTGGCGTTAAGCCATGCCGCACTGGCAAAAGACATCAAAATTGCCATCGTTGGCGCAGCAACAGGCCCGGTTGCCCAATACGGTGACATGCAGTTCACCGGTGCAGCGCAGGCGATTAAGGACATTAATGCCAAAGGCGGCGTTAACGGTGACAAACTGGTTGGCGTGGAATATGACGACGCCTGTGACCCTAAACAAGCGGTTGCAGTGGCCAACAAAGTGGTTAACGACGGCATCAAATATGTTATCGGCCACCTCTGCTCCTCTTCTACTCAGCCTGCTTCCGACATCTATAACGACGAAGGCATTCTGATGATTACCCCAGCAGCCACCGCACCAGAGCTGACGGCACGTGGTTATGCTGATGTGCTGCGCACCACGGGTCTGGATTCCGATCAGGGCCCAACCGCAGCAACTTACATTCTCAATGAGATCAAACCAAAACGTATCGCTGTGGTGCATGACAAGCAGCAGTACGGCCAAGGTCTGGCAGAGTCGGTGCAGAAAACCCTGAAAGCCAAAGGCGGCAACGTGGTGCTGTTTGAAGGTATCACTGCCGGCGACAAAGATTTCTCCACGCTGATTGCGCGTCTGAAGAAAGAGAACGTCGATTTCGTTTACTACGGTGGTTACTACCCAGAGCTGGGCCAGATTCTGCGTCAGGCAAAAGCAGCCGGCCTGAATGCCGGCTTCATGGGTCCAGAGGGCGTGGGCAACGCTTCACTGTCTAACATTGCCGGTGATGCGTCAGAAGGCCTGTATGTGACCTTGCCGAAGCGTTATGACCAGTTGCCAGAGAACAAGGCGATTGTTGAAGCCATCAAAGCCAATACCGCGTCTAACCGTAAAGATCCAACCGGACCGTTCGTCTGGACCACCTATGCGGCCATTCAGTCACTGGTTGCCGGTATCGAACGCAGCAAGAGCGCTGAGCCCGATGCGATTGCTAAAAACCTGAAAGAGGGCGCAGCGGTTCCAACGGTGATGGGCAACCTGAACTGGGATCAGAAAGGCGACCTGAAGGGCTTCGAATTTGGTGTCTTCAAATGGCACAAAGACGGTTCTTCTACCGCAGTTAAGTAATTCCGCCCAGAACAGCATTTAACACGCATGTAGGGGCGGCCTTGTGGCCGCCCTTGTTCAAATCCGGTCCTTTTATCGCATCTTGCGTTAACCGATCACGGACGTGTTTTTAAGGTAATCGTTATGTCCGAACAGTTTCTCTATTTCATTCAGCAGATGTTCAACGGGGTGACCCTCGGGAGCACCTACGCGCTGATCGCCATTGGTTACACCATGGTCTACGGCATCATCGGCATGATCAACTTCGCCCACGGCGAGGTGTATATGATCGGCAGTTATGTCTCCTTTATTGTGATCGCCGCCCTGATGATGATGGGCATTGATACCACGTGGCTGATGATCGCCGCTGGTTTCGTGATGGCGGTGATCATTTCCAGCGCCTACGGCTGGAGCATTGAGCGTGTGGCGTATAAGCCCGTGCGATCTTCGAAGCGTTTGATTGCACTAATATCCGCGATCGGGATGTCGATCTTCCTGCAGAACTACGTCAGCCTGACGCAAGGTTCGCGCGATCTGGCCCTGCCAAGCTTGATCACCGGCCAGTGGACGCTGGGCGAGAGCAACGGTTTTGCTGCCACGCTCTCCACCATGCAGCTGGTGATTTGGGTGGTGACCTTCCTGTCGATGTTGGCGCTGACGCTGTTCATCCGTTATTCCCGTATGGGCCGCGCCTGCCGAGCCTGCGCTGAAGACCTGAAAATGGCCAGCTTGCTGGGCATCAACACCGACCGCGTGATCTCACTGACCTTCATTATTGGTGCGGCGATGGCGGCGGTAGCGGGTGTGTTGCTGGGGCAATTCTACGGCTCAATCAACCCGTTCATCGGCTTTATGGCGGGCATGAAGGCGTTCACCGCTGCGGTACTGGGCGGCATCGGCAGTATTCCGGGTGCGATGATTGGTGGTTTAGTGCTGGGTATTGCTGAAGCACTGACGTCTGCTTATCTGTCGACGGAATACAAAGATGTGGTGTCGTTCGCGCTGCTGATTGTGGTGCTGCTGGTGATGCCAACCGGTATTCTGGGCCGTCCGGAGGTGGAGAAAGTATGAAACGCCTCGGTCTGGTCAACGCCGTGATTTCAACGGTGATGTTACTGATTCTTGCCACCTTCTTTATGGGCGTCCGTCTCGATCTGGACGGTACTAAACTGGTGGTGGCTAACGCCGGTGCCGCACGCTGGAACTGGATTTTCATCGGCTGTGCGGTGGTGTTTGTCTTCCAACTGCTGCGCCCGCTGTTTCATGGCAAATTTAAACGTAGCGGCAAGGCCTTCGTACTGCCTGGCTTCGATGGCTCTACGCCGAAACAAAAATTGGTGATGGCGCTGATGATCGCCGCCGCGGTGATTTGGCCGTTTCTGGTCTCGCGCGGCAGCGTAGATATCGCCACCCTGACGCTGATCTACGTCATGCTGGGGTTAGGGCTTAACGTAGTGGTGGGCCTGTCTGGTTTGCTGGTGCTGGGTTATGGCGGCTTCTATGCCATCGGCGCTTACACCTTCGCATTGCTCAACCACTATTACGGCTTTGGCTTCTGGGAAAGCCTGCCGCTGGCGGGTATTGTCGCGGGCGCCTTTGGTCTAATGCTGGGCTTCCCGGTTCTGCGCTTACGCGGTGACTACCTGGCGATTGTGACGCTGGGCTTCGGTGAAATCGTGCGTATTTTGCTGCTGAACAGCACCTCAATTACCGGAGGGCCGAACGGCATTGCTCAGATACCTAAGCCGAGCCTGTTTGGCATTGAGTTTGGACGTCGAGTGAGTGAGGGCGGTTGGACTACGTTCCACGACCTCACCGGCCTGGCATACGATCCTAACCATCGTGTGATTTTCCTGTATCTGGTGGCGCTACTGTTGGTCGCGGTCACGCTGTTTGTTATCAATCGCCTGCTGCGTATGCCACTGGGTCGCGCATGGGAAGCGCTGCGTGAAGATGAGATCGCCTGCCGTTCGCTGGGCCTCAGCCCAACGCGTATCAAGCTAACCGCTTTCACCATCAGCGCCGTGTTCGCGGGTTTTGCCGGTACGTTGTTCGCTGCACGTCAGGGCTTTGTCAGCCCAGAATCCTTCACCTTCGTCGAGTCCGCTTTTGTACTGGCGATTGTGGTGCTGGGCGGTATGGGTTCGCAGTTTGCGGTGATCCTGGCAGCGGTGCTGCTGGTGGTGTCGCGCGAGCTGATGCGTGATTTGAATGAGTACAGCATGCTGGTGCTGGGTGGTTTGATGGTACTGATGATGATCTGGCGTCCGCAAGGACTGTTGCCAATGAAGCGTCCACACCTGAAGTTGAAAAGCAGCAAACAAGGAGAGCAGGCATGAGTCAGCCTTTGTTAGCCGTTGAAGGCTTGATGATGCGCTTTGGCGGCCTGTTGGCCGTCAACAATGTGGCGCTGGAACTGCATCCCCAGGAAATCGTGTCACTGATTGGCCCGAACGGTGCTGGTAAAACCACGGTGTTCAACTGCCTGACCGGCTTCTACAAGCCGACTGGCGGCACCATCAAATTGCGTGACCAAGAGCTGCAAGGCCAGCCGGGCCAAAAGATTGCGCGCATGGGCATCGTGCGTACTTTTCAGCACGTGCGTCTGTTCCGCGAAATGACGGTGATTGAGAACCTGTTGGTGGCACAGCATCAACACCTGAAAAGCGGTGTGTTCTCAGGTTTGTTCAAAACCCCGGCGTTTCGTCGCGGCGAGAGCGAAGCACTGGATCGTGCGGCTACCTGGCTGGAGCGCATCGGCTTGCTGGAGCTGGCAAACCGTCAGGCGGGCAACCTGGCTTACGGTCAGCAGCGTCGTCTGGAAATTGCGCGTTGCATGGTGACGCGTCCAGAAATCCTGATGCTGGATGAACCGGCCGCTGGACTCAACCCGCGTGAAACCCACGAGCTGGATGAACTGATCGCCGAACTGCGCGGCAAGCACAAGGTTTCCGTGCTGTTGATTGAACACGATATGAAACTGGTAATGGGGATTTCTGACCGCATTTATGTGGTGAATCAGGGAACACCGCTGGCGAACGGCACCCCGGAAGAAGTGCGTAACAACCCGGATGTGATCCGTGCTTATTTAGGTGAGGCGTAATATGGCAAACCCGATTTTAACTCTGCAGGGTGTGAATGCCCATTACGGCCCGATTCAGGCGCTGCACAATATTAATCTGCACATTAATCAGGGTGAAATCGTCACGCTGATTGGTGCGAACGGCGCGGGTAAAACCACGCTGCTCGGCACCCTATGCGGCGAACCACGTGCCACCAGCGGCACCATCGTGTTCGACGGCAAAGAGATCACCGACTGGCAAACAGCGAAAATCATGCGGGAAGCGATTGCGATTGTGCCGGAAGGGCGTCGTGTGTTTTCGCGCATGACGGTGGAAGAGAACCTGGCGATGGGCGGTTTCTTTGCCACGCGACAGCAGTATCAAGAGCGCATTGAACGGGTGTACCAGCTGTTCCCACGGCTGGCAGAGCGTAAAGTGCAGCGTGCAGGCACCATGTCGGGCGGTGAACAGCAGATGCTGGCGATTGGCCGCGCGCTAATGAGCCAGCCCCGCGTGCTGCTGTTAGACGAGCCATCATTGGGCCTGGCCCCGATTATCATTCAGCAGATTTTCGATACTATTGAGCAGCTGCGCAAAGAGGGTATGACCATCTTCCTGGTGGAGCAAAACGCCAACCAGGCGTTGAAATTAGCCGACCGTGGCTACGTGCTGGAGAACGGTCACGTGGTGCTGGAAGACAGCGGTGACGCGCTACTTTCTAACGAAGCCGTCAGAAGTGCTTACCTGGGCGCTTAACCCTTTCAACGGTCTGGTACTTTAACCAGGCCGTCTTTTCCTCGCTGTCTTCGCAGTACAATACTTCCTCTAGACTTAATTATTTCTTAATAGTTTGACGCGTTTTTTGCGTGTCACATCTCTGTCATATTTCAGATATTTTTCTATCATATTTGCATGTCATGTTACTTCGCGAACAAAAAAATGCGTGATATCGCGCGTACCTAACAGCACAGGAAAAAACTTATGTCCGCTTTTACGCTTCGTCCCCGCCTGATGAGTGTGTTGCTCGGTCTGGCGCTCAGCGGTAATGCGCTGGCTGCAACTGACATTCCTTTCTGGCACTCAATGGAAGGCGAGTTAGGCAAAGAAGTCGATTCTCTGGCACAACGTTTTAACCAGGCTCACCCAGAATACAAAATCGTACCGACTTACAAAGGTAACTACGAGCAGAGCCTGGCAGCGGGTATCGCTGCTGTGCGTACCGGTAAAGCACCGGCTATTCTCCAGGTTTACGAAGTGGGTACGGCAACCATGATGGCTTCTAAAGCCATCGTGCCTGTGCATGACGTGTTCAAAGACGCGGGCGTGCAGATGGATCCAAAACAGTTCGTACCAGCAGTGGCGGGTTATTACAGCGACAGCAACGGTCAGCTGATCTCTCAGCCGTTCAACAGCTCAACGCCGGTGCTGTACTACAACAAAGATGCATTCAAGAAAGCCGGTCTGAACCCAGATCAGCCACCTAAAACCTGGCAGGAGCTGGCGAAAGACGCCGACGCACTGCGTAAAGCGGGCATGACCTGTGGTTACGCCAGCGGCTGGCAGGGTTGGATCCAGATCGAAAACTTCAGCGCCTGGCACGCACTGCCGGTGGCCACCAAAAACAACGGCTTTGACGGTACCGACGCGGTATTGGAATTTAACAAGCCCGTTCAGGTGCGCCACATCCAGATGCTGGAAGACATGAACAAGAAGGGTGATTTCACCTACTTCGGTCGTAAAGATGAGTCGACCGCCAAGTTCTACAACGGCGATTGCGGCATCACTACGGCCTCTTCGGGTTCACTGGCGGATATCAAGCATTACGCCAAGTTCAACTTCGGCGTTGGCATGATGCCATACGACTCAACCGTGCCTAACGCACCGCAGAACGCCATCATTGGCGGCGCAAGTCTGTGGGTGATGAAAGGCAAAGATGCTGACACCTACAAAGGCGTTGCAGAGTTCATGAAGTTCCTGGCGCAGCCAGAAATCGCCGCGGAATGGCACCAGAAGACCGGTTACCTGCCAATCACCACCGCAGCGTATGAGCTGACCAAGCAGCAGGGCTTCTATGACAAGAACCCAGGTGCGGATATCGCTACGCGTCAGATGCTGAATAAAGATCCTCTGCCGTTCACCAAAGGCATGCGTCTGGGCAACATGCCACAGATTCGTACCATCGTGGACGAAGAGCTGGAAGGCGTGTGGACGGGCAAACAGGCTCCACAGGCTGCACTGGATAACGCTGTGAAGCGCGGAAATGAACTGCTGCGTCGTTTTGAACAGCAAGTGAAGTAATTCCGTTGTCTCGGGGCTGGCGCATGGCGTCAGCCCCGATTTCTCTTTTGGCGAGTCTGCTATGTCCTCATCACGCCCCGTTTTTCGCTCCCGTTTTCTGCCTTATTTGCTGGTCGCACCGCAGTTGGTGATCACCGCCATATTTTTCCTGTGGCCGGCCGGTGAAGCGCTGTGGTATTCACTGCAAAGCATCGATCCTTTTGGTATCTCCAGCACTTTTGTGGGACTGGATAACTTTAAGCGTTTGTTTAATGACGAATATTATCTGGCGTCTTTTTGGACCACCATCGAGTTCAGCGCACTGGTTACCGTGTGCGGTATGACCTTCTCGCTACTGCTGGCGGCGCTGGTAGATTATGTGGTGCGCCTGAGAAAGCTCTATCAAACCTTATTGCTGCTGCCCTATGCCGTTGCGCCTGTGGTGGCTGCGGTGCTGTGGATGTTCCTGTTCAATCCTGGCCTCGGCCTGTTCAGCCATCTGCTTAATCAGATTGGCTACAACTGGAACTACGCGCAAAACAGCGGTCAGGCGATGTTCCTGATCGTGCTGGCGTCCATCTGGCAGCAGATGAGTTACAACTTCCTGTTCTTCTTCGCCGCGCTGCAGTCGATTCCCAAATCGCTGGTGGAAGCAGCGGCTATTGACGGTGCCGGTCCGGTCCGTCGTTTCTTCAACCTGTCGCTGCCGCTGATTACACCGGTGAGTTTCTTCCTGCTGGTGGTCAACCTGGTGTATGCCTTCTTCGATACTTTCCCGGTGATCGATGCCGCGACTGGTGGTGGACCGGTACAGGCCACCACTACGCTGATCTACAAAATCTACCGCGAAGGCTTTACCGGTTTGGATCTTTCATCCTCTGCCGCGCAGTCAGTGGTGCTGATGCTGCTGGTGATTGGCCTGACGATCCTGCAATTCCGCTTTGTCGAGCGTAAGGTGCAATACCAATGATTGAAAATCGACGCGGGCTGGATATCTTCAGCCATACCCTGCTGGTGCTCGGCGTACTGACTATTCTGTTCCCGCTGTATGTGGCGATTGTTGCCGCGACGCTGGATAACGAAGCGGTGTATCAGGTGCCGATGACCTTAGTACCCGGCACACATCTGTGGGACAACATTTCACGCATCTGGACGCAAGGCGTTAACGGCAGTGGCCCGGCATTCGGCATGATGATGCTCAACAGCCTGATCATGGCGCTGGGCATTACGGTGGGCAAAATTGCGGTATCAATGCTCTCAGCTTTCGCGCTGGTGTGGTTCCGTTTTCCGTTGCGCTCGCTGTTCTTCTGGCTGATCTTCATCACGCTGATGTTGCCGGTGGAAGTGCGTATTTTCCCGACGGTGGAAGTGATTTCAAACCTGAATATGCTCGACAGCTACAGTGGCTTAACCCTGCCGCTGATGGCCTCGGCGACCGCTACATTCCTGTTTCGTCAGTTCTTTATGTCACTGCCTGACGAGCTGATTGAAGCGGCACGTATTGATGGTGCCAGCCCGATGCGCTTCTTCTGGGACATCGTTTTACCGCTGTCAAAAACCAACCTTGCCGCACTGTTCGTGATCACCTTTATCTACGGCTGGAACCAGTATTTGTGGCCGCTGTTGATCATCAACGATCCGAGCCTGAGCACGGCAGTTGCCGGGGTGAAAAGTATGATCAACACCAGCGGTGGCCCAACGCAGTGGAACGAAGTGATGGCGGCAATGTTATTAACCCTGATCCCACCGGTGGTGGTGGTACTCGTAATGCAACGTGCCTTTGTGCGTGGCCTGGTGGAGAGTGATAAATAAATGGCAGGCGTAACCCTTCAGACCGTTACCAAATCGTATGACGGCAAGAATCAAATTATTCAGCCCCTGAATATCACCATCAACGATGGCGAATTTATGGTGATGGTTGGCCCTTCCGGCTGCGGTAAATCGACCCTGCTGCGCATGGTGGCAGGCTTGGAACGTGTCACCTCGGGCGATATTTATATCGACGACAAGCGTGTCACCCACATGGAACCGAAAGATCGTGGCATCGCCATGGTGTTCCAGAATTACGCGCTCTATCCACATATGACGGTCGGCGAGAACATGGCTTATGGCCTGAAAATTCGCGGGATGGGCAAAGAGCAGATTGATCAACGCGTGATGGAAGCGGCGCGCAGCCTGGAGTTAGATCACTTGCTGGCTCGTCGTCCGCGTGAGCTTTCCGGTGGTCAACGTCAGCGTGTGGCAATGGGCCGTGCGATTGTGCGCGAACCGGCGGTGTTCCTGTTTGATGAGCCGTTATCGAACCTCGATGCGCGCCTCAGAGTACAGATGCGTCTCGAGCTGCAACAGCTGCACCGTCGCCTGAAAACGACCAGCCTGTATGTCACGCACGATCAGGTGGAAGCCATGACGCTGGCTCAACGTGTGATGGTGATGAACAAAGGCGTGGTCGAGCAGGTCGGTACACCGGTGGAAGTGTACGAACGTCCAGCGAGCCAGTTCGTGGCATCGTTTATTGGTTCACCGGCCATGAACCTGCTACCGGGCCAAATCAATAGCGATGGCACGCGCTTTACGCTCGATGCGCTCAATAGCCTGCCGCTGGGCGAGAACAAAGCGAAATGGGCTAACCGACCGCTAACCTTGGGTATTCGTCCGGAACATCTGGTACTGAGCAGCCAACAAGCCGGTGGCATTCCGCTGGTGGTGGACACGCTGGAGATGCTGGGTGCCGACAACCTTGCGCATGGCCGCATTGGTAATACGCGACTGGTGGTGCGTTTGCCGCACAGCGAACGTCCGAAGGCAGGAAGCACCTTGTGGCTGCATCTGCCGCCAGATGCGTTACACTTCTTCGATTCAACCCATGGAAAGCGTCTGGAATGAGTGTAGAAAACTGGCCATACCCACACATCGTCGCCCATCGCGGCGGCGGTAAATTGGCCCCAGAAAATACCCTGGCGGCGATTGATGTCGGCGCGCATTACGGTCATACCATGATCGAGTTTGATGCCAAGCTGTCGGATGATAAGCAGGTGTTCCTGTTGCATGACGACACGCTGGACCGCACCAGCAACGGCTGGGGAGTGGCGGGCGATCTCTCATGGAGTAAGTTATCGCAACTGGATGCAGGTAGCTGGTACAGCCGCGAATACGAAGGCGAGCCACTGGCACTGTTGCGTGATGTGGCCGATCGTTGCCGCCAGCATCAAATAATGGCGAACGTTGAGATCAAGCCGACCACCGGCAAAGAGGTGGAGACAGGACGCGATGTGGCGTTGGCCGCGCGCGAATTGTGGCAAGGCCAAACCGCGCCACTGTTGTCTTCCTTCTCTTATGAAGCATTGGAAGCAGCGATGCAGGCAGCACCTGAGTTGCCACGCGGATTATTACTGGATGAGTGGCACGATGACTGGCCGGCGCTGACCCAAGCACTGGGTTGCGTCTCCATCCATCTGAACCATAAATTATTGGATGCTGAACGCACCGCGCAGTTGAAAGCTGCCGGACTCCATATTTTGGTATATACGGTGAATCAGCCCGCGCGGGCGCGCGAGCTGTTGAGTTGGGGCGTCGATGCGATTTGTACCGACCGCATCGACATTATCGGTCCCGACTTCCGCTAATTCTGGTTTTGCTGCTGGCCCGGCTGTTGCTGAATCACGCGCTGCTGGGCGCTATCCCTTCGCTCCTGCATTTTCCGCTGTAATTCCTGATTCTGCTGCTGCTGGTCCTGCCGCAGTTTCTGCTGCTGCTGTTGCTGCTGGACCTGCATTTGCGTCTGCATGCGCTGCTGACTCGGGTTGTAACCGGGTTTATAAGGCTCACTGGTATTATTGAGCATGTTTGCCATGCCGCTCAGTGGCAGCAATGCGGCAATCACAATTAGCCATTTTTTCATGGTCTTCCTCCATTGATGCAGCCTGCTGTGTGCTGTCGCCATCAGTATGGCAACAAGAGCTGCTGTCATAAGTTTATGCGATGTCACAAAGTCCTGAACCAGGAGTGCACCGAATTTGGCTTACTGCTACGCTTTTTATCGTGTTTGCAAACACTTGCATCAAAAAATAACAAATGTAAATAATCGCAAAGGAAGATCGCAAATGAGACTAAAGGGCAGCGTGCGCCAGGTTGGCTGGGCATTATTGATGAGTTTTACTGTGGTGCAGGGTGCGTTTGCCGTGCCCGCCAGTGCACCACCGGTGTCATATGGGGTGGACAGCGATACCTTTCATCCGGTGAAAGCGCAGCACGGCATGGTGGCGTCGGTGGATGCGATGGCCACCCAGGTTGGCGTCGATATTCTGAAACAGGGCGGTAATGCGGTGGATGCGGCCGTTGCAGTGGGCTTCGCGCTGGCGGTGACCCATCCGCAGGCCGGTAACCTCGGCGGTGGCGGATTTATGATGCTGCGTACTGCATCGGGCCGCACTGCTGCTATCGACTTCCGTGAAATGGCTCCGGCACATGCCACCCGCGATATGTTCCTCGATAAGCAAGGTAATGCCGATCCAAAACTGTCTCTCACTTCACATCTGGCATCGGGCACGCCGGGCACCGTGGCCGGTTTTGCGCTGGCGGCGCAGAAATACGGCACCTTGCCGCTGAGCAAACTGCTGGCGCCGGCCATCAAACTGGCGCGTGAAGGTATTATTGTGAACGACGCGCTGGCGGACGATCTGGCGACCTACGGCAAAGAGACGTTGATCAATCATGACAACAGCCGGGCGATTTTCTATAAAGCGGATGGCAAGCCTTATCAGAAGGGCGAGCGTCTGGTGCAGAAGAACCTCGCGCACAGTCTGCAACTGATTGCACAGCAGGGCCCCGATGCGTTCTACAAGGGCAAAATCGCGGATGAGATCGCAGGAGAAATGGCGCAGCACGGCGGCCTGATCGGCAAACCGGATTTGGCAGCCTACCGTGCAGTGGAGCGTAAACCGGTCAGCGGCACCTATCGCGGTTATGAGGTGTTTTCAATGCCACCTCCGTCTTCAGGCGGCATTCACATCGTGCAGATCCTGAATATCCTCGAAAACTTCGATCTGGCGAAGTGGGGCTTTGGCAGCGCCGATGCGATGCAGGTGATGGCGGAAGCAGAGAAATACGCCTATGCCGACCGGTCTGAATATTTGGGCGATCCGGATTTCGTCAAAGTGCCGCAGCAGGCGTTGACCAGTAAAGCCTACGCCAAAACCCTGGCGCAGCAGATTGACGTCAACAAAGCACGTCCTTCCAGCGAGATCAAACCGGGCAAGCTGGAGCCGTACGAAAGTAATCAAACCACCCACTTCTCGGTGGTGGATAAAGACGGCAACGCCGTAGCGGTGACTTACACGCTGAACACCTATTTCGGTAGCGGTATTGTGGCTGGGCAGAGCGGTATCCTGATGAATAACGAAATGGATGATTTCTCCGCGAAACCGGGCACGCCGAATGTGTATGGTTTAGTGGGTGGTGAAGCGAATGCGGTGCAGCCGGCCAAACGTCCGTTGTCATCGATGTCTCCGACCATTATCGCCAAAGACGGCAAAACCTGGCTGGTGACGGGCAGCCCAGGCGGTAGCCGTATTATTACCACCGTGCTGCAAATGGTGGTGAACAGCATCGATTTTGGCATGAACGTAGCCGAAGCCACCAATGCGCCGCGTTTCCACCATCAGTGGTTGCCGGATCAGCTGCGCGTGGAGAAAGGCTTCAGCCCGGATACGCTGCGTTTGCTGGAAGCCAAGGGGCAGCATGTGAAAGTGATGCCAGCGATGGGCAGCACCCAGAGCATCATGATTGGGCCGGATGGCATGCGCTATGGCGCTTCCGATCCGCGTTCAGTGGATGATTTGAGTGCTGGGTATTAACCAGCGCGATTAACGGGGCGCAATGCTTGTATTGGTGATAACGCAGTCTGGAGCCGCTCAGGGGCTGGCGGTCCTCGCGCCGCTGACGCGGTTCCTTCACGCCATTCATCTGCCTGACGGACCGGCGGGGATGGCACATCGTGTGCCGCCCCGCCTTTCGCCCGCGTCCTGCGGGCTCTCCTGGCAGACTCATTCTGTTCAGCGCTGCGAAATGCCAGCCCCTGAGCGGCCCCAGCCTGCTCATTGGCTTCAGTGCGTTGTTTAACAGGACGGCCTAAGGGTTATTTCAAGCGCGCCATGTAGTGCGTATCCACCATCTCGCCGTCGCGCATCGCAAAACGCTTCGCGGTCCCTTCGATTTCGAAGCCAAACTTCTGATACAGACCAATCGCTTTATGATTATCGGCAAACACCGTCAGCTCAATGCGCGTCACCTGTAGCCAGTTGTCGCACAAGTCAATCATCGCTGTCATCAGCGCCGAGCCTACGCCGCGACGATGAAAGGCGGGATCGACGCCCATACCAATCGATGCGGCATGGCGGCGGCGTGCCACCGTAATACCATCCAGCGATAGTTGACCCACGACCTTTTCATCAATGCACGCCACCAGACGGTATTGGCCTGGACGGTTCTCTTTGAGGCGTTCCTGCCATAGAACCGGAGACTGATAAGGGAGTTGCAGCGTGCCCGCTTGGGTTTCTTGCTGACTATAAAGATAGGTGAGAGCAGCGGCATCTTCGGGTGTGGCGTGACGAACAGTGACCTGACTCATAGAGCGACTCCTTGTGCAAAGTGAATAAAATCCCCTTTAACATCAAGGAATTCTCGCGAGTCGTCAATGGAAAATAATTCTCAAAAGGGGTTTACATACGCGAATGATAATGATTATTATTGTCATGCGGACTCGGGAACGTCTCCTGACTACCGAGTTAGCACGACATTGCTCACATTGCTTCCAGTGTTTCTTAGCCAGCTCGGGTGCTGGCTTTTTTTTTGCCTGCGATGTACCTCCTTCATCTCTCCTGTGCAATCCTCATTAAAACATTCAGCATTTTTGAACAGAGGCGTTAAGTTTTTCAGCTATCAATAGATCTACCTCAGGTCCACACTGTAAAAAACATTGAGGAGAATTGAACATGATCTACGTACGCAAAGCTGAAGAACGCGGTCACGCCACTCACGGTTGGCTCGATAGCTGGCACACCTTTTCCTTCGCGGATTATTACGATGCCAATTTTATGGGCTTCTCCGCGTTGCGCGTTATCAATGAAGACGTGATTGATGGCGGCCAGGGTTTTGGTACCCATCCGCATAAAGACATGGAAATCCTGACCTATGTGCTGTCTGGCACCGTAGAACATCAGGACAGTATGGGTAATAAAGAGCAGATCCCAGCAGGTGAGTTCCAGATCATGAGCGCCGGTACCGGCGTGCGCCATTCGGAATACAACGCCAGTGACAAAGATCCGCTGCATCTGTATCAGATCTGGATCATTCCAGAGCGCAAAGGCATTGAGCCACGTTATGCGCAGCGTCGCTTTGAAGACGTGAAAGGTCGCCAGTTTGTGCTGTCTCAGGATGAGCGTGAAGGGTCGCTGAAAGTGTTCCAGGACATGACCTTGTCGCGCTGGGTGTTTGCCGAAGGCGAAACCGATGCAGTCACGATCGAAGCGGATCGTCGCGTATGGATTCAGGTGGTAAAAGGCCTGGTGAGTGTGAATGGTGAACAGGTCGGTACCAGCGATGCACTGGCGATTTGGGATGAGAGCGCGCTGACCCTCAAAGCTGACAGTGATGCGGAGATTCTGTTGTTTGATTTGCCGCCGGTGTAAACCCTGCGAAATAAACTGCGTCGCTACCGATTCCATATGGTTGGTAGCGACGCGATACATCATGCGGTTTTAGCGATAGCCGCCGCACAGCCTGATGATGACAAAAAATGATAGACTCATCGTATCTCTGACCTCAGGCGCATACGATGAAGAAGAAAAGGCCGGTACTACAGGACGTTGCCGATCGCGTCGGCATCACAAAAATGACCGTCAGCCGCTACCTGCGTAATCCCGATCAGGTCTCGCTGGCGCTACGCGATAAGATCGCCGTGGCGCTGGATGAACTCGGTTATATCCCCAATCGTGCCCCCGATATGCTCTCCAATGCCACCAGTCGCGCCATCGGCGTGCTGTTGCCTTCGCTGACCAACCAGGTTTTCGCTGACGTATTACGCGGCATTGAAACCGTCACCGATGAAGCCGGTTATCAAACTCTGGTGGCGCACTTCGGCTATAACGCTCAGAAAGAAGAGTTGCAGTTGCGATCGCTGTTGGGCTGGAATATCGATGGTGTGATTCTTACCGAGCGCACACATACGCCGGGTACGTTACGCATGCTGGAAGTGGCGGGCATCCCGGTGATTGAAATGATGGATTCCGTCACGCCATGCCTAGATATGGCCGTGGGGTTCGATAACGTCGAAGCCGCACGTCAGATGACGCATGCTATTCTCAAAAAAGGCCATCGTCACACGGTTTACCTTGGTGCACGCCTCGATGAACGTACCTTGCAAAAACAGCAGGGCTATGAGCGAGCGATGCGCGAAGCTGGGCTGATCCCACACAGTGTGATGATGGAAGATGCCTCGTCATTCAGTGCGGGTGCACAGTTGCTGTGTGAGGCGCAGAAACGCTATCCCGAAACCGACAGCTTGTTTTGTACCAACGATGACTTGGCGGTCGGTGCGATGTTTGAGTGCCAGCGCCAAGGCCTAAGCGTGCCAGAGCAAATGGCGATTGCCGGTTTCCACGGCCATGATATTACCCAAGTGGTCACGCCACGCCTTGCTACGGTGTTAACGCCGCGAGAGCGCATGGGACGTGAATCGGCGGCGATGCTACTGGCCCGGATTGGTGGCGACGATAGCGTGACCCAACCGCTGGATGTCGGATTCGAAATTGCCGAAGGTGGCAGCATCTGATTTTGGCGAATGTTTGAGTCAGTTCACACTTTCGTGCTTTTCCGCCTAACAAGGGTTGCCAGCCTTCTTACTGGCTCCGACAATGGTAATCAAATTTGTTATCGGTAACATTGGCAGAATCCACTGCCGGAGCGCAAAACAATGACAACGCCATCTCCATCGCACCACGTGTTTATCCTGATGGGCGTATCCGGCAGCGGAAAGTCTGCCGTCGCTAATCAGGTTTCTCATCAGTTGAGCAGCGCCTTCCTCGATGGCGACTTCCTCCATCCGCGTAGCAACATCATGAAAATGGCCGATGGTCATCCGTTGGACGATAACGATCGTCAACCGTGGTTGCAGGCATTGAATGATGCGGCGTTTGCGATGCAACGTACCCAAGCCGTGTCGATTATCGTCTGCTCGGCGCTGAAAAAGTCTTATCGCGATATCCTGCGCCAAGGCAACGAGAACCTGAAGTTCATCTATCTGAAGGGTGATTTCGAAACCATTGAATCCCGTCTGAAAGCGCGTAAAGGTCACTTCTTTAAGCCGCAGATGCTGGTCACGCAGTTTGAAACGTTGCAAGAACCTGGGGCAGACGAGCCCGATGTACTGGTGGTTGATATTAATCATTCACTGGATGAAGTCGTTGCGGCCACGGTTGCGACCATTAAGGAAGCAATCAACAAGGGTTAGTGATGAGTACCGCAACGTTGGTGTTAACCGCAGCAGGCTCTGTCCTGCTGCTGCTGTTTTTGGTGATGAAAGCGCGTATGCACGCCTTTGTCGCCCTGATGTTAGTCTCGATTGGTGCCGGTCTGTTCTCTGGCATGCCGCTGGATAAAATTGCCGATACCATGCAAAAAGGCATGGGCGGAACGCTTGGATTTCTCGCCATCGTGGTGGCATTGGGCGCGATGTTCGGCAAAATTTTGCATGAAACCGGCGCGGTCGATCAGATTGCTATCCGCATGCTGAAAGCCTTTGGTGAAAACCGGGCGCATTACGCGATGGGGATTGCCGGACTGATCTGCGCGTTACCGCTGTTCTTTGAAGTGGCGGTAGTCTTGTTGATCAGCATCGCTTTTGCCGTGGCGCGTCGCACCAACGGTAATTTAGTGAAATTGGTGATCCCGCTGTTTGCGGGTGTAGCGGCCTCAGCGGCGTTTCTGCTGCCGGGACCGGCCCCGATGCTGCTCGCTTCACAGATGCACGCTGATTTTGGCTGGATGATTCTGCTCGGTTTGTGCGCAGCCATTCCCGGCATGCTGATTGCGGGTCCGCTGTTTGGCAACTTCATTGCCCGCCATGTCAGCTTCAGCGCACCGCCGGAAGATCATCAGCCGGAAGTGGAAGAGGGCAAGCTACCATCGTTTGGCTTTAGTCTGGCGCTGATTCTGTTCCCGCTGATGCTGGTGGGGCTGAAAACCATCGGTGCGCGCTTCACCACACCGGATTCACGTCTCTACCAGTGGCTGGAGTTTATTGGTCACCCGTTCACTGCGATTTTGCTGGCGTGCCTGGTGGCGATCTATGGACTGGCCTATCGCCAGGGGATGGACAAAGAGAAGGTGATGCAGGTGTGCGGCAGCGCACTGCAACCGGCAGGCATTATTCTGCTGGTGATTGGTGCGGGCGGTGTCTTTAAGCAGGTGCTGGTGGATTCTGGCGTGGGTCCGGTATTGGGCCATGCGCTGACCGGTGCCGGTATGCCGATTGCGTTGGCGTGCTTTATTCTCTCTGGCGCGATCCGCGTGATTCAGGGCTCGGCTACGGTCGCCTGTTTAACCACGGTGGGCCTGGTGATGCCGGTGATTGAACCGCTGCACTACAGCGGCGCGCAGCTGGCAGCGTTGTCGATTTGTATCGGGGGTGGTTCGATCATTATCAGCCACGTCAACGATGCCGGTTTCTGGCTGTTTGGGCGTTTCACGGGCGCAACGGAAGGTGAAACGCTGAAGACCTGGACGCTGATGGAAACCATCTTAGGCACCACGGGTGCGATTGTCGGTATGATCGCTTTCAGTTTGCTGTCGTAATATTTTCCCGGTGCGCATGAATGCGCACCCTACAAAAAACCACATATTTCCGCCCCGTAGGGTCGCCATTTATGGCGACCTGGCCGAATACCGCAACCGGTGATGACGCGATTTATGGCGACCTGGCAATCAATCTTCATCCCGCTCATCATCCGGTTGATCCAGCACCGTATACGCCACCGCACAGAACAGCGAATTAAGGCGTTTCATATCCCCCAGCAACCCCAAATGCAGCGAACTGGTCTCAATGCTCTGCACGTTCTTCTGATGTAAACGTTCAACGTGCGCATGTGAGAACCGTCGAATTAAGATGCGAAAACGGTGCTTGGAACGACGCAGGCGGCGCGCGCTCGGGATATCTTTGGACAGAAACACCGACAGGCTAAGGCGCAGGTTATTGAGCACCTGTTCCTGTAGCGTATTCAGTTCTTCCAGTCCCTCCGCTGAAAATGCCCGTCGTGCATTCAGCGATTTTACGGCCACATCTCCACACATGCGCTCGATGATATCGCCTGCCTGCTCAAGATTCAGTGCCATCTCGATGACTTCCGCCCAGCGCCGTGAATCCTCTTCTGCCAGATCCTCCTTCGGCATGCGCGCCAGATAGAGTTTGATGGCGGTGTACAGCACATCGACATCATCATCCAGCCGCCGCACCGCACGCTCCTCACGCAGTTCGCCATGCACCACTTTATTGAATGACTCCATCATCTGTTCAACCACATCGCCGATGCGCAGCGTTTCTCGCGCAGCATTAGCCAGTGCCAGTGCCGGCGTGTCCAGAGCGCTTCTGTCGAGATGTTTTGGCCGCAGATGCACATCGGTATCAGGATCGTCGGTAATCATGCGGCGGCACAAACGCGCCATCGGTTCGGCGAAGGGCACCATAATCAGACAGCGAATCAGGTTGTAAAATACGTGGAAGAAGATCACCAATTCTTCATCATTCACCGGCATTTTTTCGAGTAGGTCGGCGACGTAATTCACCAGTGGCAAGATCGCCAGGCTACCAATCAACTTAAACAGCAAACTACCAAGCGCCACGCGTTTGCCTGCTGCGTTAGAGCCGCTGGCGTTGATCATCGCTAGCAAACCGCTGCCAAGATTGGCCCCAATGACTAAACAAAGCGCGACTTTAAACGAGATCACTCCGGAAGCGGTCAATGTGGCGGTGATCAGTACCGCGGCAAGACTGGAATAGCTGATGATCGCGAATACGGCACCCAGCAGCGCATCTAACATGACATCGCCAGTCAGCGTGGAGAATAAAACCTGCACGCCTGCCGCTTGAGTGATGGGTTTGGCGGCGGCGACAATCAGCTGCAAGGCCAGCAAGATCAGCCCGAGGCCAATCGCGGCGCGGCCCATTTGTCCGGCGCGTGTCTGTTTGCGGCTAAGGAAAAATACCACGCCAAAGAAGATAAACAGCGGCGAAAGCCAGGAGAGATCGAAGGTCAGAATACGTGCCATGATGGCGGTACCGACATCGGCACCGAGAACCACGACCAGTGCGGGTGTCAGGCTGACCAGATTTTGCGCCACAAATGAGGTGACGAGTAGGGTGGTCGCGTTACTGCTCTGGACCAGCGCGGTGACGCCAATTCCAGCAAGAAACGCCATGGGTTTCCTTTCCACGCTGCGGCTGAGCACGCGCCGTAGATCGGCACCGTAAACGCGCATGATGCCGGTGCGCACAATGTGCGTGCCCCATACCAGTAACGCCACGGCAGACAACAAGTTGAGTAGGGTTAACACGTAAGACGATTCCTCATCCTTCAGGACTTAATCGTACCCACTGTCAGCCGAATGATGAGGGCGCTTGGGGGCGCCCATTGGATGGCCCGAGGGCCACCTCAACAACGACAACAGGGCTGCATTGGAACGGGATGCTGCCGCGTTGCGTTGCCAATTTCTCTTTAAATTTAAGCGACCTGGCGCAACGTCGACATCTCTAACTGTAGACCAATTTGCATACCGTTAGGGTGCAAATCCGCTACGCTTCTGTTCAATACATCCACCGACAGCTCAACACTATTGGCCAGTACACGATAGCGAATCACGTTTCCGAGCAGGCTGTGGCTGAGGATAGTGGCCGGGATGCCATCCTGCGGCGCACTCAGGCGGATCGATTCAGGACGAATCGCCACTTGGCCGCTAAAGGTTTGGCCCGTAAGTTGCGTCGCCTGCTCGGCGCTCAGCAAATTATAGTTACCGATAAATCCGGCGGCGAACAGATCGACTGGCTGGGTATACAAGGCTTCAGCGTTACCGTTTTGCACGATCTTACCGCGATTCATCAGCACGATACGGTCTGAGAGCGTCAGCGCCTCTTCCTGATCGTGGGTCACGAAAATGGTGGTGAGCTTCAACTCTTGCTGAATATTGCGGATTTGCTCGCGCAGGTGGCGACGAATGCGTGCATCCAATGCGGATAGCGGTTCATCCAGCAACAGCAGGCGTGGACGCGTCACCAACGATCGTGCCAGCGCCACACGTTGGCACTGGCCGCCAGAAAGTTGATGCGGGTAACGGCGGGCAAAATCAGTGAGTTCAACCAGCGCCAGTGCTTCCATCACACGTTTCTGAATATCACCGCTCGGCAGTTTTTGCATTTTCAGGCCAAACGCCACGTTCTTCTCAACCGTCATGTTGGGGAATAGCGCGTAGCTTTGGAACACCATGCCAATGGTGCGCTTCTGCGGCGGCAGCGGCACGATATCCTGGCCCTGCAGCAGAATTTTGCCACTGTCGACATCGGTCAATCCAGCAATGCAGCGCAGCAAGGTGGATTTACCGCAGCCGCTCGGGCCGAGCAGGGTGACGAACTCCCCTTCATCGGCGCTGAAATCGATATTTTCAAAGATGTTGGTCGGGCCGTAGCTTTTATTCAGCTGGGTGACGTTCAGGTAACTCATGGTCAGCCTCGTTCAGGATTGAGGGCATTCGCCAGCCAGGTAACCAGCAGGACGACAGCAAAGTAGGAGATCACCAGCGCACTGGTGAAGTGGCCGCTGCCATTGCGCATATTGTAGAGATACACCTGCAAGGTTTCATAGCGGGTGCCGACCAGCAGGTTAGCAAACACAAACTCACCTATCAGGAACGAGAAGGAGAGCAGCACGGCAATGAACACCCCTTTACGCAAGTTAGGTAGCACCACAAACAGCGCTGCCTGCCAGGTGCTGGCACCGAGCAGATGCGAGGCGTCTATCAGCTCTTTCAGGTTGATCGCCTGCATGTTGTTGGCAATCGCGCGATAGATAAACGGCAGGGCGATGGTGAAGTAGCAACCGATCAGTATCCACGGCGTGCCGGTTAGCATCAGCGGTGATGACGAGTAAAGTTGCAACAGGCCGACCGACGATACCACTGGCGGTACGGCAAACGGCATCAGAATCAGCACGTTCATCACGGCGTCTAGCTTTGGATAATAGTAAGCGATCACAAACATCGCAGGCAGCACCAGCACTAGCGAGAATGCCAGCGCGCCAAAGCAAATTAGCAACGAATGGCCCAGCGCCGACAGGAAACGAGGATCGCTCCACAATTCAATCAGCCACTTCAAGGTAAAGCCCCGCGGCAGAATAGTGTCGCTCCAGTCAGTGGAGATGCCATACAGCAGCGTCGCCAGCAGCGGCGCGGCGAGGATAATCAGCAGTAGCCAGATAATCAGGCGATGATAAATTTTTTCCGCGCGAGACACGTTCTACTCCTGCGATTTCGCGTTGAGATAGCTGCGGCGCACCAGATACTGCTGCACCACAGTAATCAGCGCCATGATCAGCACCAGCAACATCGCCAATGCACCACCGGTATTGGGATCGAGCGAGATATCGCCGGATACCAGCGCGGCAATACGTACGGGTACGACGTTAAAGTTGCCAGTGGTGAGGGCATAAATGGTGGCGTAAGCGCCCAAGGCATTGGCCAGCAGAATCACGAAGGTGCCCAGCAGCGCCGGGAACAGAATCGGTAAACCGATGTGCCACCAGTAACGCCAGCGGCTGGCACCGAGCAGTGCAGCCGACTCTTCCCAATCTTTGCGCAATCCATCAAACGCCGGATAGAGCAGCAGAATGCCGAGCGGAATTTGGAACCAGGTGTAAACCAGCACCATGCCGTCACGTGAGAACAACTTAAAGCCTTCCATCATGCCGTAATGACGCAGCAGCAGCGTCAGGCAGCCGTTCATCCCCAACAGGATCACAAAGGCAAAAGCCAGCGGAACGCCGGCGAAGTTGCTGGTCATATTAGTGAACGACATCAGGAAGCGCTGAAAACGACCGCTGCCCATTTGATGCAGCGAATAGCCGGCAATCAACGAAATCAGCAGACCATAAATGCTCGACCAAATTGAGATATCCAGTGACAGGCGGAAGGCCTGTAGATAAAACGGTGAGGTGAGGATATCGGTGTAGTTATCGATGCCCCAGCGTTCATTCATGTCGCTCCAGAAGCTGTTGATGGCAATCCACAGCAGCGGTGCGAGTTGGAAGGCAATCCAGAAAACCGTAAAGGGTAGCAATAACAGGGTGGCGAGCGTTTTGCCCTTCATGCATTTGGCTCCGCCAATAATCCGCGACAGACCGATTTATCGTGTTCAACGCCAAGCAGCGTACAAACAGTGCCACAGAGTTCAGTTTGCTGCGGTTCGAGATCGGGCTGGCGCGAGAAACCTGCACCAAACACAAACAGCGGGACCTGCGTCTCTTCCGGCAAGATACCGCCGTGGGAGCGGTCATCATTCATGCCGTGATCGGCGGTGACAATCACCTGATAACCGGCAGCGAGCCAGGCGGGCATCCACTGCGACAAGTAACCATCGGCCATACGTGCGCGGTTGCGGTATTGCGGCGACGACAAACTGTGTTTATGTCCGGCATCGTCAATATTCATGGGATGAATCAGCAAAAAGTCCGGATCGTGGTTCAGACGCAGGCTCTCGGCATCTTCAAACAGGTGTGAATCCGGATAGCTGTCATCCCAGTAAAAATGGCCATATTGAATCGGCAAATCGGGCGCGACGGTGTGGCGGTCACGGGCGGGGTTGAACGGTGATTGGTTATAAAGCTCGCTCACCCAGTTGTAAGCCGCGGCGGCAGTGGTTAAACCGGCTGCACGGGCGTAATGGAAGATGCTGCGCTGATTGCTTAATCGATTGACGCCGTTATGAATAATGCCGCTCTGCACCGGTGGAATACCGGTCAAAATACACTCATACAACGGACGCGACAGCGAAGGCAGTTCGCAGGTCAGCGTGTAATATTGGCCGTTACCCTGTTTGCATTCGGCAAACAAGTAGCCCATTGCATGCTGCGCCACCTGATTGCTCAACCCATCGAGTACCACCAGGATTGTTTTCATTCCTGTTCCTTTCCAGGTGCGCATAAATGCGCACCCTACGAAATAAATCTTACGTAGGGTCGCCATTTATGGCGACCGTTCAAGCTAGCGCGCATAAAAGGAGACCCCACAGAACATTACTGCTTCATATTGATGATTACGTTCTCTTGCCACAGACGCGGCAGCATTTTTGATGTCTTATCCCATGCGGCCTGATCTTTGATTGGGCGTGCATTTTTGTATTCAGACTGCGGCAGCAGCTTGGCCTGCACATCGGCTGGCAGAGTGATATGTTCTGCACGAATCGGGCGCGCATAGCCTTTGGCCAGGTTAATTTGGCCAGCATCAGAGAAGATGTATTCACGCGCCAGTTTGGCGGCGTTAGGATGCTTGGCATATTTGTTGATGATGGTGCTATAACCAGAAATCACTGAGCCATCTGACGGGATCACCACTTCATAGCGGTTCTTATCAATCTGGTCGCGGTAGTTCAGACCGTTGAAATCCCACACTACGGCAACCTGAATCTCACCTTTCTCGATGTTGGCAATCACCGGATCGGTCACACCGAGACGGCCTTCTTTCGCCAGCTCACCAAAGAAGCTCAATGCCGGTTTCAGGTTCTTCTCATCACCGCCCATGGCGTAGTTAGCGGCCAGTACGCCGTTAGCCGCCTGAGCTGCGACACCGACGTCACCGATAGTGACCACATACTTACCTTTTTTCAGATCGGCCCAGCTGTGCGGTGCATCTTTTACCTGCTGTTTGTCGATCAGGAAGGCGATGGTGCCGGTATAGGCCAGCATCCAGTTACCCTCTTTATCTTTCGCCCAGCTTGGGATTTGATCCCAATGGGTCGGTTTATACGGCTGTGCCACACCTTTGGTGACCGCGATAGGGCCAAAAGCTGCGCCCACATCACCGATATCCGCGCTGGCGTTCTCTTTCTCTGCATCAAATTTAGCCAGCTCCTGCGCCGATGACATATCGGTATCGCTGTGCTTCAGGCCATATTTGCTGCTGATGTCATTCCATGTGTCTTTCCAGTTCGCCCAGCTGTCTGGCATACCGACGCTGTTGACTTGGCCCTCG
The DNA here is from genome assembly GCF_002095475.1 of Pantoea rwandensis. Lineage (GTDB taxonomy): Bacteria > Pseudomonadota > Gammaproteobacteria > Enterobacterales > Enterobacteriaceae > Pantoea > Pantoea rwandensis. The sequence goes on along the minus strand of NZ_MLFR01000022.1, from coordinate 74,028 downwards.
GCACGCGCGGCTTTTTCCAGCGCGGCAAGGTCGTTATCGGCGGCGTGCGCGGCGGGCAGCGCAAGCAGTACGGCACTGGCTACTACAGAGGAGATAAACGCTTTCATCTCGGTTGCTCCGGGTGTAAGTTGTGGGACGTCTTGGTCTAGTCCAGCAAGAACCGAGCCAATGTAGCCCGTGTAGATGAAGGTTTTATGACCATGGTGGTGAAATGTGGCGTGACGCGCAGCTCCACATGCGGATACAACGCGCGAAAGCGTGGGATATGCCTGTCATATTGTAGTCATTGAACTGTCATAGTGCAGATTTGCCCCAAAATGAGGCTAAAGAAATGTCGTCGAAAACGGCGGATGTGATTGCCGCAGCTCTGTGCGAACGCATCGAAAACGGTGAGTTCGCCAGCGGGCGCTTGCCAGCTGAACGCAGCTTAAGTGAACACTATTCCACCACGCGCATTACGCTGCGCGAGGCGCTGGGTTTGCTGGAAGCACAGGGCATCATCTATCGTGAACTTCGGCGAGGCTGGTTTCTCGCGCCGCCGCGACTGATATACAACCCAGCCCATCACAGCCACTTTCATGCGATGGCGGCAGAACAGGGCCGTATTGCCACGACAGAAGTGATTGAGGCGCGTGAAGTGCCAGCGCAACTGGCCATTGCCCGCCATCTGGCTCTACTGGAAGGGGATAGGGTGTACCGCATTCGCCGTCTGCGCCGCATTGATGGCCGCGCGGTGCTGTATGTCGAGCACTACCTCAATCCGGCATTTTTCCCCGGCTTACTTGGGGAAGACCTGACACGCTCGCTAACCGATCTCTATGATCAGCGTTACGGCATTCGCTACGGCGGCGCGCGTTTTACTATTTTACCGGGGCCGCTGCCTGCACGTGCCGCACCAATGCTTAACGTTGCCAGCGGTACGCCTGGGCTGCTGATCACCCGCATCAATCGCGACCTTCAGGGACGGGTCATTGACTGCGATTGTGAATACTGGCGCTATGACGCGCTCTGCGTGGATGTTGATGTGTAGTGTATTGTGATTTTGATCACGCTACAGCATGATAGCGCCAGTGAATTCTCGTATGTTAAGGCGCAAAAATGACAACAAAATCAGCGCCGGGGCAGCTAATCGCTTCGGTATTGCAGTGGGTTCTAAATATTGGCCTGGTCACTCTGGCCGTCATCCTGGTGGTGTTTCTTGGAAAAGAGACCATCCATTTAGCCAACGTGCTCTTCAGCACCGGTGAGCAGGCCTCCTCTTATCTGCTGATTGAAGGCATCGTTATCTATTTTCTCTATTTCGAGTTTATCGCGCTAATCGTGAAATACTTCCAGTCGGGCTATCACTTCCCACTGCGCTATTTCATCTACATCGGCATTACCGCGATCATTCGTTTGATCATCGTTGACCATAAAAATCCGTTCGACACCCTTTACTACTCGGCAGCGATCTTGATTTTGGTGATCACCTTGTGGCTGGCAAACAGCAACCGATTGAAACGCGAGTAATAAATCTTCTTTCTCTCACGTGGCACAACCAACAGTGCCACGTCCGTTTCTCTGCGTTAAACTAGGGCAACTTTTTTTCCGGAGATGTCCTGATGTCGCATCAAGCGCTGCGCCAGTTGCGCGCACTGCACTGGCTGCCAGCCACTTCCCCTAATCTTTCGCCTCCATTGCTTAACTGGTTACTGGAAGAAGATTCCATGACGCGTCGCTTTGAACAGCATTGCCAGAAGGTGACGGTTGAGCTCATCCGCGAAAGCTTTATTGGTGCCGAGGAGATGGCACAAGAAGCCGAATTCCTGCCTGCCGATGACCGGTTTTGGCTGCGCGAGATCGTGCTATGCGGCGATGGCGAACCCTGGTTAATTGGACGCACAGTGGTGCCAGAAAGCACGCTGAATGGCCCTGAACTGATGCTGCAAAATCTGGGGACGCGCCCGCTAGGACGTTATCTGTTTGCATCCTCAACGCTCAGCCGTGATTTTATTGATCCCGGCCAAGTGGATAACTTATGGGGACGTCGTTCTCGCCTGCGTTTGTCAGATAAACCGCTGATGTTAACTGAACTGTTTCTACCCGCGTCGCCGTTGTATCGTGCGCTGGAGCAAGGATAAAGGATTGTGGAAAAGACCTTAACCATGACCAAATGGCAGGCTTATCGCCGCCTGATGCGAATTGATAAGCCGATCGGCACGCTCTTACTGCTGTGGCCGACCATGTGGGCACTGTGGCTGTCGGGCATGGCCGTACCGCCTCTATCAGTGCTGGTGGTGTTTGTACTCGGTGTGTACGTGATGCGTGCAGCGGGTTGTGTGATCAACGACTATGCCGATCGCAAAGTCGATGGGCACGTGAAGCGCACCGCCTCACGTCCCTTGGCGAGTGGCGCCGTAAGCGAAAAAGAGGCCAAAATTTTGTTCGTGGTGCTGGGACTGGTGGCATTTGCACTGGTGCTGACCATGAACCGTATGACGATTCTGCTCTCGTTTGGTGGGCTAGCATTAGCCTGGGTCTATCCGTTTATGAAACGCTTTACCCATTTACCGCAAGTGGTATTGGGTGCGGCGTTCGGCTGGGCTATCCCAATGGGATGGGCAGCAGTGAGTGAGTCCTTACCCTTTGTTTGTTGGCTGGTGTTCCTGGCGAATATCTGTTGGACAGTGGCCTACGATACGCAATATGCGATGGTGGACCGAGATGATGACCTGAAAATTGGCGTGAAATCTACGGCGATTCTATTTGGTCGTTACGACAAGCTGATCATTGGCTTGTTGCAACTGGCTACGCTTGGTCTCATGGCGCTGGTGGGGATGATGCTCAATCTGAATGGCGCATTTTACTGGTCGTTGTTATTAGCGGGTGGCTTGTTCGTGCATCAGCAAAAGCTGATTGCTCAGCGCGAGCGTGATCCCTGCTTCCAGGCGTTTTTGAATAACAACTATGTTGGCTTGGTGCTGTTTATCGGTGTTCTACTGAATACCCAGCCGTTTATTGATCTGTTCTAAGCTGCTTTCAGCAATAAAAAAGGGGCGACCATTATTTTGGTCGCCCCTTTTTGCGTATTAACCAAGAGAATTACTCGTGGGCAACCGCGCTTTCAATGGTCAGACGAACGTCGCTGGTGATGAGGTCCGCCAGCATCTGCCACATGATATGAGTCCGCTCTGCGTCAGCATCACCGGAATCGCTGATGTAGCCTTCGTCACGCAGCGACAGGACTAAGGTCGTGAACACAGCTTTATCGAAGAACTCCGGTGCATTAATGCCGTGCAGCACTGACAGACGTTGAGCCAGAGTACGGCTCTCTTTCTCCAGCGTGCCGCGATTGATTGTCGGCTTAGCACTCAGAATGGCAAAGGTGATAGCAAAACGCTGCAACGTTTCGCGAATGCCGGCCGCCAGCAGCTGCAATGAGCGGTGACGTGCCGGATTCATGCGTAACTGACCTTCCTGCAAGGTAATCAGACCCTGTCGCGCCATTTCTGTGCACATTGCATTCAACAACGCAGGGAGTTCTGAGGTGTCCCAACGCAGGAACAACTCACTCTTCAGCATGGGATAAACAAGGCTTACCTGACGCAGCAGTTCCGCTTCACTGATTTCACGATGCTGCTGCACAATGGCGGCGATCAGCGACGGCATTACCAACATGTGATGAATGTTGTTGCGATAGTAGGTCATCAACACTGCCTGCTCGCGCGGCAGAATAATGATATCGCCAATACTGTCTTTCTCAGTTTCAAACTTGTTCATGCCCATGGCGTGATCAAGCAACGCTTCGGCGCTCATGTCCGGTACGGTCGCTTCCGGCGAATATGGCACGTTACGCAGCAGTTGGGTGTAACACTCAAGCTGCTCAATCAACTGTTCGCGGGTTAGCGAGCGCTGACGTGATGCCAACAATGCAGTGACACACAGATTCATGCCATTGGCCGCACCGGCTTCGTTAATGCGCACCATCAAACGCGCCGCAATATCATTCACCGTTGGCGTCATCCATGCCGGACGCTGTGGCTCGATAGGGTCTATCGCATCACGCCACTCTGGAACGTTCTTGTTCAGATAGTTCATCAACGGCAAAGGTTCGCCGAAGTTGACATAGCCTTGGCCAAGATTGCGTAGCTTACGCAGGCCGCGCACCATTTGCAGGAAGCTCTCTTTTTCCTTGGCTGCCCCACGCAGTTCTTTAGCGTAAGTACCGACCTCCATCACGTGTTCATAACCGATGTATATAGGTACGAAGGTAATAGGGCGGCTGCCACCACGCAGCATGGCCTGCAGCGTCATCGACAAGGTGCCGGTTTTGGGATCCAGCAAGCGACCAGTGCGCGAGCGTCCACCTTCAACAAAATATTCTACCGAATAGCCTCGGCTGAACAGCTCACCCAGATATTCACGGAATACCGTGGAATAGAGCTTATTACCCTTGAAGGTACGACGGATAAAGAAGGCACCCAGACGGCGGAAAATCGGACCCGCCGGCCAGAAATTCAGGTTAATACCGGCAGCAATATGCGGCGGCACCAAGCCCTGATGATAGAGCACATAAGAGAGCAGCAGATAGTCCATGTGGCTGCGGTGGCAGGGTACATAGACAATCTCATGGCCATCTTGCGCCAGCTGACGAACACGTTCGCCGCCGTTAACGTTGATGCCCTGATAGAGACGGCTCCACAGCCAGCCCATCACGCGGTCGGTGACGCGAATCGCTTCGTATGAGAAATCAGCCGCGACTTCTTCCATCATCTCGACGGCGTTCTGCTGGGCTTTCTCATGCGAAATCTTTTTACTGCGCGCTTCATCTTCTACCGCTTTTTCAATCGCTTTAGATTGCAGCAGTTTGTTGAACAGATCCTGACGCGCTGGCAGGCGCGGACCGACGGCAGCCAAACGTTGACGGGCGAAGTGGATACGCGCCACACGTGCCAGTTTCTGTGCAATCGACTTGTCAGTACCGTGTTCTGTGGCCATCTGACGCAGTGAAACGGTCGGTGAGAAGCGTACGAAGCTATCCCGGCCATGCCACAGAATGGCGAAGAACTTCTGCACCCCATTCAGAATGCGCAGGTGGGGAGTATCTTCACCCTGAATTTCACGGCCCGGCGCGCGTCCAAACATGACCGAAACCGGCAGCATTTGGACGTCAAGATCAGGATTACTGCGGTGCAGATCGAGATAGTCGTGAAAGAGCTTCACGGACTCTGGATTCGCCACGAAATAGGGGAACACGCGCGGGCCATCGTGAATAAACACGTGACGCGGCAGCAGAGTGCCATCTATCTCCAATGGAGCCAGGGGATCGGGCAGGTCATGATTCAAACATTGCGCCCGCAATGTGAGCAAGTCGGCCTTTGAATCATAAGGCAAAACATACATCACTGGACGTGTTGGATCGATCCCATGTTCTGAGATGGGATCGGTCGGAATGACCTTACTTTTTACCAAAATAGAGAGTGGTAAATTCAATAATTTGTAATAGAGTTTACGCCAACCTGACATAGACAACTTAAAGCCTCTTGTTAGCAAAGCGCGGCAAGCATACCAGAAAGTGCAGCGAAGATCTGTGGTGACACGACTTCAGGCTGCCCAGACATTGACGTCAAAACACATCAAGGGTTCCACTAGCATGGCAAATAACGTCACTGGTTTTCAAAGAATTATAAACGCAGCCGGTTATTCTTGGCAGGGGTTGCGTGCGGCCTGGCAGCACGAAGCCGCATTCCGGCAGGAAGCGATTGCAGCCATCGTGGCGATTATTGTGGCTTGCTGGCTAGATGTGGATGCCATTTCCCGCGTACTGATGATTGGTGCAGTGGTGTTGGTCATCATTGTTGAAATCCTTAATAGTGCTATCGAAGCGGTCGTGGATCGCATCGGTCAGGAACGGCATCCGCTCGCGGGGCGTGCGAAAGATATGGGCTCAGCGGCCGTGTTGCTGACCATTCTACTGGCGATTTTTGTCTGGATCTCACTGCTCTGGTCGCATTTGCGATAGGTCTTCCACAAACTTCAAACCGCTGATATTTCCCTCACTTTCGGTTTTCATTTCGCCAATACCTGTATATACTCACAGCGACTGTATAAACAACCAGGGGGCGGGATGAAAGCGTTAACAGCAAGGCAGCAGCAGGTATATGACCTGATTCGCGACCACATAAACCAGACGGGCATGCCGCCAACGCGTGCTGAAATTGCCGCACAACTGGGATTTCGCTCGCCCAATGCTGCTGAAGAACACCTGAAAGCACTGGCGCGTAAAGGCGTTATTGAAATTGTTTCAGGCGCTTCTCGCGGGATTCGCCTGCTGATGGAAGAAGAAGTCAGTGAAGGCTTACCGTTGATTGGCCGCGTTGCCGCCGGGGAACCGCTGCTTGCTCAGGAACACATCGAGGCCCACTACCAGGTTGATGCCAACCTCTTCAAACCGAATGCGGATTTCTTGTTACGTGTCAGCGGAATGTCGATGAAAGATATCGGGATTATGGATGGCGATCTGCTTGCCGTGCATAAAACCCAAGAAGTGCGCAACGGCCAAGTCGTTGTCGCCCGCATCGATGACGAAGTGACGGTAAAGCGCTGGAAGAAACAGGGGGCTATTGTCCATCTTCTGCCAGAAAACACGGATTTCCAGCCGATTATCGTGGATACCCGCGAACAGTCGCTGACTGTAGAAGGGCTGGCTGTTGGCATCGTGCGTAACGGCGAGTGGCTCTGATCGATTTTTGAATTCCCCCGCTGCGGTGAGTCCCTTGGCTGACCGCAGTCTACTGTTTTAAGTATCCACATCAGTCTCTAACGCTGCTCCGAGCGCAATCAGACTGATCCTCGCAATCATGGAACGGGCGGATGCGGCTGTTTTCCTCTTCTGATAAAGCACTGTGGCGGCTGGCGCTGCCGATGATCCTTTCTAATATCACGGTCCCTTTGCTGGGTGTCGTTGACACGGCCGTCATCGGCCATCTTGATAGCCCAATTTATCTCGGTGGGGTTGCGGTTGGCACGACGGCGACCAGCTTCATCTTTATGTTGCTGTTATTCCTGCGTATGAGTACGACTGGTTTAACGGCGCAGGCCTTTGGCGCGAATGATAAACTGCGCTGGCGCGTGCGTTAACACAGCCCTTGCTGATTGCACTGGTTGCCGGTGTGTTGTTTGTGTTGTTACGCACACCCGCCAGTAGCCTTGCGGCAGCCCTGATGGGAGGGAGCCCAGAGGTGCAACAACAGGCACAGATCTTTATCGAAATACGCTGGTTAAGTGCGCCCGCCACGCTGGCTAATCTGGTGATTCTGGGTTGGCTCTTGGGTGTGCAATATGCACGTGCACCCATGGTGCTGCTGATTGTCGGTAACCTGGTGAATATCCTGCTCGATTTGTTGTTTGTGCTGAAGTTTCACTGGGGCGTGGCGGGAGCGGCTGGCGCGACCGCGCTGGCAGAGTATGTCACGCTCGGAGTGGGGGTGTGGATGGTTGCGCGCGTGCTGAGAATGCGAGGTATCCATTTTACGTTGTTGAAGCACAGTTGGCGTGGCGATGCGGCACGGCTTTTTCGCCTAAATCGCGACATTATGTTGCGGTCCTTGATGGTGCAAATTTGTTTTGCCTCTCTCACCATGTTGGGGGCGCGTATTGGGCCAGATGTGGTGGCGGTCAACGCCGTGCTGCTGATGTTCCTGACTTTTACGGCTTACGCGCTAGATGGCTTTGCCTATGCAGTGGAGGCCTGCTCTGGTGAAGCCGTTGGTGCAAAAGATCGCAGTCGTTTGTTGCTGATCTGGCATGCAGCCTGTCGTCAAGCGGGCATAGTCGCACTGATGTTTGCTGTGATCTATGCCTTCACGGGTCCATACATTGTGGCTCTGCTGACATCGATTGAGCCATTAAAAGAAATGGCTGACCGCTACTTAATCTGGCAGGTGATTATGCCGCTGGTGGGTGTGTGGTGTTATTTGCTGGATGGCATGTTCATCGGCGCAACACGCGGGCGTGAAATGCGCAATAGCATGATGATGGCGGCAGTCGGATATGGTCTCGCTTTGTTGACGCTGCCATGGCTTGGCAACCATGGCTTATGGCTGGCGGTGACGGTCTTCCTCACACTGCGTGGAATAACCTTATGGTGGGTTTGGCGTCGCCACTGGCAGCGCGACAGTTGGTTCTCCGCATGAATAAGCGAAGCGTAACCTACAGATTATTCTGTATTTTTTTGCGCAATGTCTGCTGGCTACTATAATTATCTCAAACGGCGCAAATGAGTAGCGCGTTGTGTGGGTGTTTCCCTGCTTTTTTAGGGATTCATCACATCTCACTCAGGATGACGTGGAGGATTATTATGAACAAAGACGAAGTGAGCGGTAACTGGAAGCAGTTCAAAGGTAAGTTTAAGGAAAAATGGGGCAAGCTGACGGATGATGATCTTACCGTGATTGAAGGTAAGCGTGACCAGCTTGTCGGTAAAATCCAGGAACGATACGGCTACGCTAAAGATCAAGCTGAGAGCGAAGTGAAAGACTGGGAAAGTCACAACAAGGATTATCGCTGGTAATTCAGCCTGATTAAGATGTGTTCCTACCCCGCCGATCACCCGTCGGCACGGCACAAGGATGTGCCATCCATCACTTCCTGTACTTCTTTTTGTTTTCCACTTCATGATCATGATCGCAGCTATCATGATGCTTGCAAGCTGCTCTTTCTGCACAATTTTCGCATAATCCATGCGCTTCAATCACAGTGTGTTTAAGCGAGAATCCTGCCTGATCTGCTAGCCCGGCAATGATCTTTTCCACCCCATGAGCATGTTTTTCACTGACAGCGGCGCAGCCATCGCATACCAGCATGACAGAGGTATGAGCGGGCTCATCAAAGTGGTGGCAGACGACATAGCTATTGTTTGACTCGACCCGGTGGATAAAACCTTGTTCTAACAGGAAGTCCAGAGCACGGTAAATCGTCGGAGGTTTTGCCTGCGGCTCGCTAATACGTAACTGGTCCAAAAGATCATAGGCACTAATCGAACCATTTTGTTCAGCCATCAGGCGCAGCACTTCAGCGCGTTGAGTCGTCAGGCGCACGCCACGGTCAAGGCAAAGTGATTCTGCCTGAGTGAGCAGTTGTTCGGGCGTGAGGTTAGACATAAGCGTTCTCCAGGTTGCAGGCGATGTTATTTTATCACACAAACTTTTACCCTGCTGTGATTGCTTTTTATCCTGAAATGAGTCAGAAAAATCCCTTCTAATCAAAAGATTACCTTTACGGTTATTTCAATGTCGTCCCACACTCACATTTCGTCCCCTCAGTTAAATCAGCCAGATAGCATAAAACTTGTCCTTTTTTTGCTTTGCAACTCACCAAGTTAGCGTCTAAGGTTCAAAAGACCTTAAGTAATTTTTGGTCTCAATTTACTCATTGTTTATTTTTCTGCATAACAAAACAGCAGAATGGTGACTCTGCAGCCAATTCTGCGAATAGCAGCGCTATTTCCTTTTAATTCACAGCAATGATGCGTTAGCCAGCGTTCAGAATAGTGGCTAACTAAACTGTTTCGTTTCTGAGTTATTCAGCGACATTTCAAAGGTGATGGCAGGCTCATGGTGAAGACATTATTCAGGCGCAAAAAAGTAGCTTATCTTATTGGTTTGAATGCAGTATTTCTTTCTTCTTCAGCTCTGGCAGCGGGTACATGGTATGACGCACGTAACGATGCGATGGGTGGCACTGGCGTAGCATCCTCCACCTGGAGTTCGGCGGTGCTGGCTAACCCGGCATTGATGACCAAAGCCAAACCTGAAGATAACGTCAGCATCATTTTTCCTTCAGCCGGTGTTCAGGTTACGGATAAAGACAAATTAATTAACAAAGTGGATGACATTTCAGACAGTGTTGATCGCTATAAAGATGTAATCGATAACCTAACTTTTGCTGATTATTTAAGAGGTTATCCGGAATTAAAGGCTGCGGCTGGTGATATGGCGAATCAGCTTGATGGCTTAAAAGGTGATAAAGCGCATGGTACTGCGGGTGTCGCTTTTGCCGTTACGGTACCAAATGAAACGCTGCCTTTTGCCTTCATTACCAAAGCCTACGGTACAGCCAGTGTGCAGGCTAACGTGGTGGATAGCGATATTACCTATCTGCGCGGTGTTGCTAACGGCACCGTGATTCCCTTGCCGGGCGATCAGGATAAACTGAGCTCAAGCGGTCATGGTCTGGCGGCATTAGTCACCGACTATGGTGTTGCACTGGCGCATGAGTTTGATATCGCCGGCCATCCGGTTTCCGTTGGCGTGACACCTAAGCTGCAAAAAACCTGGCTCTACAACTACACCGCCAGTATTTATAACTTCGATAAAAGTAACATCAACAACAGCGAATTCCGCAGTTCAGATACCGGGTTCAACATCGATGCGGGTGTTGCGACTGATTTTGGTGAACACTGGACTGTCGGTGTGACTGGCCAGAACTTGATTTCGCGCGATCTTGAAACCAAAACCGTTGAAGGCTATCGCGATACTTACCAGATCCGTCCGCTGGTGACTTCCGGCGTAGCATGGAATTATGGTGCGTTCACGCTAGCTGGTGATGTGGATCTCACTGAAACCAAAAGGTTTAAGTCTGAAGAGAGCAGCCAGTATGCGGGCGTAGGTGCTGAATATCGGGTCTTAGATTGGTTGGCGCTGCGTGCCGGTTATCGCGCAGATATGAAATCAAATGATACCAATGTCTTTACCGCTGGTTTAGGTGTCTCACCTTTCAACAATACGGTGCATCTGGATCTTGCCGGTTCCGTGGGTGACGACAATACCTGGGGCGGCATGTTGCAGCTCGGCTTTAACTTCTAAACCCTTCAAAACGGGCGGCTGTGTCGCCCGTTCTTGCTGTGATATGATTGCGCAGTTTCTCATCATTAACTAACACCGGATTTGCTGCGTTTCATGACCGATACTTTCTCTTCGCAACGTTTTTCAATCGCCCCGATGCTGGACTGGACCGATCGCCACTGTCGTTATTTTCACCGTCAACTGAGCGGCGATACGCTGCTGTATACCGAAATGGTGACCACGGGAGCCATCATTCACGGTAAAGGCGATTATCTCGCATACAGCGAAGCGGAGCACCCACTCGCATTACAGCTCGGCGGCAGCGATCCTGCGGCGTTAGCGCAGTGCGCGAAGCTGGCTGAAGAGCGGGGCTATGATGAGGTCAACCTCAATGTGGGCTGTCCATCCGATCGCGTCCAGAATGGTCGTTTTGGCGCCTGCCTGATGGGGGATGCAGCCTTGGTTGCTGACTGCATCAAAGCAATGCGCGATGTGGTGAGCATTCCGGTGACAGTGAAAACCCGCATTGGTATTGATGAGCAGGATAGCTATGAATTCCTGTGTGATTTCATTGGCACAGTCGCTGAAAAAGGCAACTGTGACACTTTTATTATTCATGCCCGCAAGGCATGGCTTTCTGGACTAAGTCCGAAAGAGAATCGCGAAATTCCACCGCTGGACTACCCGCGTGTTTATCAGCTAAAGCGTGATTTTCCTGCACTCACCATGGCCATCAATGGCGGCATTAAGACGCTGGAAGAAGCGAAAGTGCATTTACAGCATATGGATGGCGTGATGATGGGCCGCGAAGCTTATCAAAACCCTGGCATTCTGGCGCAAGTGGATCGTGAGTTGTTTGGCCGTGATACCCCGTTAGTCGATCCGGTCGCGGTGGTGCGCTCAATGTATCCTTACATTGAAGCTGAACTGAGCAAAGGGACCTATCTGGGCCACGTAACGCGTCATATGCTGGGTCTATTCCAGGGTATTCCGGGTGCCCGTCAGTGGCGCCGTCATTTAAGCGAAAATGCTCATAAGCCGGGCGCTGACGTGCGCGTGCTTGAAGCGGCGTTGGCACTGGTCGCAGATAAAATTCCACAGGAAGCATAATTCCCAAAGATTGATTAATTCATGTAGCAGCGCGATACATCGCGCTTGCCTACAGCGGCAATACGCTCAGATGCACGCAATGCATTGTGCCGTTCAGTGACAGAGGTTTTTATTACACCATCTATTAGTGAATTTCATCACGCGCCTCTATTCTGTTTTTTAAATCTTCCATAAAATTCAATGAATTAATGCGATATCTACCTTGGCACGTATCTTGTAATGCACTCTACGTGACTTACATAGGAGAGCCTTCGTGGAAATTTTATTTGTTATCGGCTTTTTTCTGATGCTGTTGTTGACCGGTGTCTCGCTGCTGGGGGTTATCGCCGCATTGATTGTCGCCACCGTATTGATGTTCTTGGGTGGATTATTGGCGATTGTTATTAAATTGTTGCCATGGTTAGTGTTGGCGGTGGTAGTGGTTTGGCTCTATCGCGCATTCATGACGCCATCTGGTGAGGTTAAATTGAATAAGCTGAAAAGAAAAATCAGTAAGTTAGAAAGAGATGGCTGGCGTTAAATGCGGGAGCGATCACAGACTCAATAATTGCTTAGTACGAATCTGCATTTAAACATATTTTTTACTTATGTTTTCTGTCAGGATGCGTAAAGTAATTCAAAACGAATTCATCGCCGCTGACCCTACACCAGCGCGAACTATAAAAAGAAAGAAAAAAAGGGCTTCCTTCGGGAAGCCCTTAACTTTTACGGAATCAGCAAGCTGGAACCTTGCGTCGCGCGGCTCTCCAGAACCTGATGGGCGCGCACCGCATCACTCAAGGCAAACTTCTGTTCTTCAGGCACTTTTAACTGAATTGCTCGGCTGGCAATTAATGAGAACAACTCATTGCTGGCGCTATCCAGTTCCTGGCGATTGGTGATGTAGCCAAACAGCGAAGGGCGCGTGACAAACAGCGACCCTTTCTTGTTCAAAATACCAAGGTCAACGCCGGTGACGGGCCCCGAGGCATTACCAAAACTCACCATTAAGCCATGACGACGCAGGCTATCGAGTGAGGGTTCCCAGGTATCTTTACCCACCGAGTCATACACTACCGCGACTTTTTCGCCGTTGGTCAGTTCACTGACGCGCTGTGCAATATTCTCTTCGCGATAGTTAATGGTTGCCCAGGCGCCAGCATTTTTTGCAATCTGCGCTTTTTCGGCGGAACCCACCGTACCAATCAGATGTGCGCCCAGCGCTTTAGCCCACTGACAGGCGATTAGGCCAACACCGCCCGCGGCGGCATGGAACAGGAAGATCTCATCGGCTTTCACTTTGTAGGTCTGACGCAGCAAATACTGCACGGTTAAGCCTTTCAAAAAGGAGGCTGCGCCTTGTTCAAAGCTGATGCTTTCCGGCAGGATCACCAGGCGAGCTTCCGCCACGTTATGCACTTCGCTGTAGGCACCCTGCGCAGCCTGGCAATACACCACACGGTCGCCTGGCTTGAAGCGTGTCACGCCTGAGCCAATACGTTTCACCACGCCTGCGGCTTCTGTGCCGAGCCCGGACGGGAAAGCTGCAACCGGATAGAGCCCGCTGCGCACATAGGTGTCGATATAATTGATGCCAATCGCCTTGTTTTCGACCTGAACTTCATGCTCGGCGGGATCGGCCAGCTCAAAATCGACCCATTGCAGTACCTCCGGGCCACCGTGTTGGTTGAACTGAATACGCTTTGCCATTCTGACTCCTGTGATTGTTCATCCTGGGACGGTATACTTGCGCGTCCCTTTCACGATCGGTAATGCATTCACTATGGCAGGAAATAAACCCACCAACAAATCCAACGAACCCCGCGATCGTCAGCTGGAAGGCGTGAAAATGCCGCCGCACTCTATTGAAGCGGAGCAGTCGGTGCTCGGTGGGTTGATGCTGGATAACGAACGCTGGGATAACGTCTCCGAGCGCGTAGTGGCGGATGATTTCTTCAACCGTTCGCACCGTATGATCTTCTCTGAGATGCAGCGTTTGCTGGAAATGGGCCAGCCGATTGACTTAATCACCCTGTCTGAATCGCTGGAAACATTGGGCGAGCTGGAGATGGCCGGTGGCTTTGCTTATCTGGCAGAATTGGCGAAAAACACGCCAAGTGCGGCGAATATCGGCGCTTATGCTGATATCGTTCGTGAACGTGCCGTTGTGCGACAAATGATCTCGGTAGCGAATCAAATTGCTGATGCCGGTTACGATCCGCAAGGGCGCAGCAGTGAAGATTTGCTCGATTTCGCAGAATCCAACGTCTTCAAGATTGCAGAACAGCGGGCCAATAAAGCGGAAGGTCCGCAGAACATCGAGCAAATTCTGGAAGCCACGGTCTCGCGTATTGAAGCGCTGGTATCGACCCCGCACGATGGTGTAACCGGAGTGGATACTGGCTATCAGGATCTAAACAAAAAGACCGCCGGTTTGCAGGGTTCAGATTTGATCATTGTGGCGGCGCGACCGTCGATGGGTAAAACCACCTTCGCCATGAACCTGTGCGAAAACGCCGCGATGCTGCAAGAAAAACCGGTGCTGATATTCAGCCTGGAGATGCCCAGCGAACAGCTGATGATGCGTATGTTGGCCTCATTGTCTCGCGTGGATCAAACGCGGATTCGTACCGGCCAGCTGGAAGATGAAGACTGGGCGCGCATCTCTGCCACCATGGGGATCTTGCTTGAGAAGAAGAACATGTTTATCGATGATTCTTCCGGCCTGACGCCGACAGAAGTGCGTTCGCGCGCGCGTCGCGTGTTTCGTGAGAATGGCGGCTTAAGTCTGATCATGATCGACTATCTGCAGTTGATGCGCGTACCGGCGCTGTCGGATAACCGTACGCTGGAAATCGCAGAGATCTCGCGCTCGCTTAAAGCGTTGGCGAAAGAGCTCAATGTGCCGGTGGTGGCGCTGTCGCAGCTGAACCGCTCATTGGAGCAACGCGCCGACAAACGTCCAGTCAACTCGGATCTTCGTGAGTCCGGTTCGATCGAGCAGGATGCTGACTTGATCATGTTCATCTATCGAGATGAGGTCTATCACGAAAACAGCGATCTCAAAGGCATCGCCGAGATCATTCTGGGTAAGCAACGTAACGGCCCGATCGGCACAGTACGATTGACCTTTAATGGGCAGTGGTCGCGTTTTGATAACTACGCAGGCCCGTCTTACGACGACGAATAATCCTCTCCTAGCGTATGCATGCACGATTTGTGCATGCATTTCACGTCATCAGAAAATAGTGTTGGACAACCTTGGCTTTAATCAGGTTATCTGTACCAAAGCGCACCCTATAACGCTGTGGAAACAGAATGACTCAGGTAGACGATTACGACCTTAAGATATTGACATTATTACAATCTAACGGCCGCCTTACCAATCAGGAACTCAGTGATTTAGTCGGTCTTTCGGCGTCTCAATGTTCACGCCGCCGCATCAATCTCGAACAAGCAAACCTCATTCTCGGCTATCACGCACGGCTCTCGCCCGATGCCGTCGGCTTGGGTATGGTCGGGTTGATTGAGGTACGTCTAAAAAATCACACCCCGGATTACGAAGAGAGTTTTCATCGCATGGTGGAAGAGGAGGATGCCATTGTAGATGCCTTCAAAACCACCGGCGATGCGGATTATCTACTGAAAGTGGCGGTTGCCGATTTAGCCTCGCTCAGTGCGCTAATCAGTCAACTCGTTGCGGGCCATCAAAGCGTGGCCCATGTGAAAACCTCCGTGGTGTTGAGCCGTTTAAAAGAAAATGGGTTGATGATTATCCCCGAGCACAAAACGCGCCAAAAAAGTGCATGATGTGCTAATCTGGTGCAATTAACGCACGATATATGCAAAAAACGCGCACCGGAATACAGATTTGTGCATGAATCAACGAATGATGTTTAGGTTGGTGCACAAAAACCTGCAATAAAAGCGCCTTAGATATCAATTGGATAATCGCTGGCACCCCATAGGTGGCGACTTAATGTCACCTATGTGGTGCGTTTTTTGCATTTGAACCGCATCATTTGCACTGAGATTAATCCATGGATAACGTTGTTCAACCCACCAAAGTCCCTCATTCACTGATTGAAGACGCACTGGCGATAGTGCTCGGCACTTTAATGGTCTCCTTTGGCGTGATGATGCTGAAACAAGCGGGCGCGCTCACCGGCAGCACCGCAGGTATCGCATTCTTGATTAGCTATCTGACACACCTCTCTTTTGGCAGTGCATTCTTCCTGATTAACCTGCCGTTTTACTGGCTGGCAGTGCGCCGCATGGGCTGGGAATTCACCATCAAAACGTTCTGCGCGGTGGGGCTGGTTTCACTGTTCACGCACTTGCATCCGATGTTCATCCATTTTTCTGCGCTAAATCCGTTTTATGCGACATTGTTCGGTAACGTGGTGATGGGGATTGGGTTTATAGTGTTGTTTCGTCACAAAGCCAGTCTCGGCGGTATCAACATTTTGGCGCTATGGCTGCAGGACCGCATCGGTCTGCGCGCCGGCAAACTGCAAATGGCGGTGGATACCTGCGTGGTACTCGCATCGCTGTTCGTGGTGTCGCTGCCGATACTTTTGGCCTCTATTGCGGGCGCGGTGATCCTCAATCTCATCATCGCAATGAATCATCGTCCCGGCCGCTACATGGTTTAATGACGCCTCTTTACCGACTATTAATGACCAATCATGGAGATCTGCACCGTGTTTCAAAACGTTGATGCTTATGCTGGCGATCCAATTCTGTCGCTGATGGAAACCTTCAAACAGGACCCACGTGACAACAAAGTGAATCTGAGCATCGGCCTCTATTACAACGAGGCGGGCATCATTCCTCAGTTGCAAGCGGTTGCCGCAGCAGAAGAGCGCCTACAGGCACAGCCGCATCAGGCATCGCTTTATCTGCCGATGGAAGGCTTGGGCCCATACCGTAACGCGATCGCACCGCTGCTGTTTGGCAAAGAACATCCGATGCTGCAAGCCGGTCGCATTGCTTCCATCCAGACGCTGGGTGGATCTGGTGCACTGAAAGTGGGTGCGGATTTCCTCAAGCGTTACTTCCCGCATTCCAACGTGTGGGTGAGCGATCCGACCTGGGAAAACCACATCGCGATTTTCAACGGTGCAGGCTTCGACGCGCAGACTTATCCGTGGTACGACGAAGAGACCAACGGCGTGAAGTTTGATGCGTTTATTGCCAAGCTGAAAACGCTGCCGAAGCAATCCATCGTGCTGCTGCACCCATGCTGCCACAACCCGACGGGTGCGGATCTCACAAACGCACAGTGGGATGAAACCACCGAAGTACTGAAAGCGCAGGAACTGATTCCGTTCCTGGATATCGCTTATCAGGGCTTTGGCGCGGGTATGGAACAGGATGCTTACGCGATTCGCGCGATTGCTGCTGCGGGCTTGCCGGCGCTGGTCAGCAACTCGTTCTCTAAAATCTTCTCGCTGTATGGCGAGCGCGTTGGCGGCCTGTCAATCGTGTGTGAGAGTGCAGAAGAGTCATCACGCGTGTTGGGTCAGTTGAAAGCGACCGTACGTCGCAATTACTCCAGCCCACCAAACTTTGGTGCGCAGGTGGTTTCATGCGTACTCAACGATGAAGCGCTGTTGAACAACTGGCTGGCCGAAGTGGAAGCGATGCGTCTGCGCATCATCGAAATGCGTCAATCGCTGGTCAACGTATTGAGCACCAAGCTGCCGGGCAAAAACTTCGATTATCTGCTGAAGCAGCGCGGCATGTTCAGTTACACCGGTTTGAGCGCTCAGCAGGTTGATCGCCTGCGTGATGAGTTTGGTGTCTACCTGATCGCCAGCGGCCGTATGTGCGTGGCGGGCCTGAACAGCCGTAACGTTAATCAGGTTGCTGAAGCTTTTGCTGCCGTAATGTAATTCTCCGCGCAGTAGATAAAAACCGTCATTCTGTAAGGGCTGACGGTTTTTTTATGCCAGTAATCTGACGCGGTTTCCTTTACCTTTTGGCGACATGCTGCACACTTAAACGGAGTGACTTGACGATTCTGGCTGGCGCAATGCCGTGCAGCTATCTGCCCAATGAGTAAGGGGATAACAGTATGAACACTTCGGATTTACTGACTTTTTGCATGAGCAAGCCAGGCGCGGAGCAAAGCTATAAGAATGAATGGGATGCTACGCAGATTAAAAGCGATGGCGTGCTATTTGCCATGGTGCATGATGCGAAAGGGCGGCCGGCGCTGTCGTTAAAAACCTCGCCTGCGCTGGCCGATTTATTGCGTGAAGAGCACAGCGATGTGTTTCCCAGCGAGCATCTCAATAAGTCGCACTGGAGCACGCTATGGTTAGACGGATCGTTGAAAGATTCGCAGATCTATTATCTGGTGGAAGCGTCTTTGCAACAGGCTGACGCCACGCGCGCGGCGGGCATCAGCCATGATGAAGGTTCGCGCTAATTAAGCCGCAGACTCTTCACGCAACGAGTTGATATCAATAACGAAGCGGTATTTCACGTCGCTTTTCAGCATACGTTCGTAGGCTTCGTTAATCTGGTTCATGGCGATCAGTTCGATATCGGAAGTGATACCGTGCTCACCGCAGAAATCCAGCATCTCCTGAGTTTCCGCAATGCCACCAATCAATGAACCTGCGATGCTGCGACGCTTAAAGATCAGGTTGAACACTTGCGGTGCTGGGTGATCGTGCTCCGGTGCACCCACCAGTGTCATATTGCCATCCAGCTTCAACAGGGTGATGAACGGATTGAGATCGTGTTGAGCCGCAACGGTATTCAAGATGAAATCAAAGCTGTTGGCATGCTGCGCCATTTGATCAGCATCTTTCGAAATGACAACTTCATCAGCGCCTAAGCGTTTGCCATCTTCAATTTTTGACGGCGAAGTGGTGAACAGCACGACATGTGCGCCCATGGCATGCGCGATTTTCACACCCATGTGACCGAGGCCGCCAAGCCCTACGATGCCCACTTTTTTACCCGGACCGACATTCCAGTGGCGCAGCGGGGAATAGGTGGTGATTCCCGCACACAGCAGCGGTGCCACACCTGCCAGATCGAGATTTTCCGGCACTCGCAGTACATAGTTCTCATCCACTACCATCGCAGTGGAATAGCCGCCGTAAGTGATGGCGCCGGTTTCACGGTCTTCACCGTTATAGGTGCCCACAAAGCCGTTTTCGCAATATTGCTCTAATCCTTCCTGACAGCTTGGGCAGCTGCGGCAGGAGTCAACTAAACAACCAACACCTACCAGGTCACCCACTTTGTATTTGTGGGTGTGAGCGCCAACCGCTGTTACGCGGCCCACGATCTCATGGCCAGGCACTACCGGGAAAATGGTGTTTTTCCATTCGTTGCGCGCTTGGTGCAGGTCAGAGTGGCAAACGCCACAGTACAACACTTCAATCTGCACATCATGAGCGCGCAGCTCGCGCGGCTTATAGTCGAACGGGGCGAGTTTTGATTTCGCGTCCTGTGCGGCATAGGCATGCGTAATATTCATGGTGTCTCCAGTCGGGTGTGTCGTGAGTTTTTTTGCGGGATCCCGTTCAGTGAGCTGAAGGGACAAAGGCGCTTTGAGCTACGCCAAAAAGGAACTGTGTAAGGATAGTCAGCGAGGGAGAAGGCGTATATGCCTGAAGTTGTCTTATTCTTGCCTGTTTCTGCATTTTGCTGCGGAATCTGACAGCCAGATATCAGGCTTGAAGAGCTGCAATATTAGGCTGTTAAACTGGCAGAAGCGGCGCCTGTGTATCGAAAGAAATGAGAAGGCCCGCACTGCGGGCCTTCAATTTTACTTCTTCTTCAACATCGGCTTGAGGAAGCGGGCAGTGTGGGATTTCTCACACTCCGCCACGGTTTCTGGCGTGCCCGCAACCAGGATTTCACCGCCGCCGCTGCCACCCTCAGGACCCAAATCGACAATCCAGTCAGCTGTTTTAATGACGTCGAGGTTGTGCTCAATCACCACGATAGTATTACCCTGATCGCGCAACTGATGCAGCACTTCCAGCAACTGCTGAATATCAGCAAAGTGCAGGCCGGTGGTTGGCTCATCAAGGATATAGAGCGTCTGCCCGGTGCCGCGTTTCGACAGCTCACGCGCCAGCTTAACGCGCTGCGCTTCACCGCCCGACAATGTGGTTGCAGACTGACCGAGGCGAATATAGGACAGGCCGACATCGATCAGCGTTTGCAGTTTACGCGCCAGCGCAGGCACGGCATCAAAGAATTCACGCGCCTCTTCGATGGTCATATCCAGCACTTCGTGAATGCCTTTGCCTTTGTATTTAATCTCCAGCGTTTCACGGTTATAGCGTTTACCTTTGCACTGATCGCAAGGGACATAAACATCAGGAAGAAAGTGCATCTCAACCTTGATCACGCCATCGCCCTGACAGGCTTCGCAGCGGCCACCACGCACGTTGAAGCTGAAGCGTCCTGGATTGTAACCACGTGAACGTGCTTCAGGTACACCGGCAAACAGCTCACGTACCGGAGTGAAGATGCCGGTGTAAGTGGCCGGGTTCGAGCGCGGCGTACGACCGATGGGGCTCTGGTCGATATCGATCACTTTATCGAAATGTTCCAGACCGGCGATTTCACGATAAGGTGCCACTTCCGTAGTGGTCGCGCCGTTGAGCTGACGCTGAGCGATCGGGAACAGCGTATCGTTAATTAACGTGGATTTGCCGGAACCGGAGACGCCGGTGATACAGGTAAACAGGCCAACCGGGATCGTCAGTGTGACATCCTTCAGGTTGTTACCACGCGCACCGGTGAGTTTCAGCACTTTTGCGGGATCGCCTTTCACACGTTGCTGCGGGATAGCAATTTCGCGCTTGCCACTCAAATATTGGCCAGTCAGAGAAGCTTCGTTCGCCATGATGGCATTCACGTCACCTTCCGCAACCACTTGCCCGCCATGCACGCCAGCGCCGGGTCCGATATCAATGACGTGGTCTGCTGCGCGAATGGCATCTTCATCGTGCTCGACCACAATCACCGTATTACCGAGATCGCGTAAGTGAATCAGTGTGCCGAGCAAACGTTCATTGTCGCGCTGATGCAGGCCGATGGAGGGTTCATCCAGCACGTACATGACGCCCACCAGCCCCGCACCAATCTGGCTTGCCAGACGAATACGCTGTGCTTCACCGCCGGAGAGGGTCTCTGCCGAGCGTGACATTGAGAGGTAATTAAGCCCAACGTTAACCAGGAAGCTCAGGCGGTCACCGATCTCTTTCAGGATTTTTTCGGCAATTTGCGCACGCTGTCCGCTCAGTTTCAGGTTGCGGAAGAAGTCGGTGGCATGGCCGATGCTCATCTCAGAAATGGTCGGCAGGTTGGTGTTCTCAACGAACACATGACGCGCTTCACGTCGTAGGCGTGTACCTTCGCAACTGGTACAAGAGCGATTGCTGATGAATTTCGCCAGTTCTTCGCGAACCGCATTGGATTCGGTTTCTTTATAGCGGCGCTCCATGTTGTGCAGCACGCCTTCAAACGGATGGCGGCGTACCGAAGTGTCACCGCGATCGTTGATGTATTTAAATTCGATATTCTCTTTGCCAGAACCGTACAGAATCACTTCGCGCGCTTTGTCGCTCAGGCTGTTAAACGGCGCTTCGACATCGAAATCCAGATGCTCTGCCAGCGAGCGCAGCATCTGGAAGTAATAGAAATTGCGGCGATCCCAACCACGAATCGCACCGCCAGCCAGCGAAAGCTCGGGATTTTGCACCACGCGATCGGGATCAAAATATTGTTGTACGCCTAAACCATCGCAGGTTGGGCAGGCACCGGCCGGGTTGTTGAAGGAAAACAGTCGCGGTTCCAGTTCACTCATACTGTAGCCACAGATTGGGCAGGCAAAGTTAGCTGAGAACAGTAACTCTTCGGCTTTATTGTCGTCCATATCCGCCACGATGGCGGTACCACCACTCAGTGCCAACGTGGTTTCAAAGGATTCGGCCAAACGCGTTGCCAGGTCATCACGCACACGGAAGCGGTCCACGACGACTTCAATGGTGTGCTTCTTCTGCAGTTCCAGCTTTGGCGGATCGGACAGATCACAAACCTCGCCATCAATACGAGCACGGATGTAGCCTTGAGCTGCGAGGTTTTCCAGCGTTTTGGTGTGTTCGCCTTTACGATCTTTCACCACTGGCGCCAGTAACATCAGACGGCGGCCTTCTTCCTGCGCCATGACCTGATCCACCATCTGGCTCACGGTCTGTGCTGCCAGCGGAACATCGTGATCCGGGCAGCGCGGTTCACCCACACGGGCAAACAGCAAACGCAGGTAGTCATGGATTTCGGTTATGGTCCCGACCGTAGAACGCGGGTTATGAGAAGTTGATTTCTGCTCAATAGAGATGGCGGGCGACAGACCTTCAATATGGTCGACGTCCGGTTTCTCCATTAATGAAAGAAACTGACGCGCATAGGCCGAGAGCGATTCAACATAGCGGCGCTGACCTTCTGCATACAACGTATCAAACGCCAGAGAAGACTTACCGGAACCCGACAGACCGGTGACCACAATCAGCTTATCGCGAGGGATGATCAGGTTGATATTCTTCAAATTATGGGTGCGAGCACCGCGGACTTCGATCTTATCCATTCACCTTTCCCGGATTGAACAACACTCGCCATGCCTTGCCAGCACGACCAGCAGAAACGCGTTAGTATGGCACAAAAAATAAACTGAATAAATATCCAGTGTTTTTGCTATTCTGTGTGCCGAATAAAAATTGCGAGCCTGCTCTGAAGTGGGCACCGTCATTGTGACGTGATACAATTTTTGGCTTAGACTTTTAGCATCAACTCATCGGGAGACAGCAACATGGCCAGTCGTGGCGTAAACAAAGTGATTCTAGTCGGGAATCTGGGTCAGGATCCGGAAGTGCGCTACATGCCTAATGGTGGCGCGGTAGCCAACATTACGCTGGCCACGTCGGAAAGCTGGCGCGACAAGCAAACCGGTGAAAACAAAGAGATCACTGAATGGCATCGTGTGGTGCTGTTCGGCAAGCTGGCAGAAGTCGCTGGTGAGTATCTGCGTAAAGGTTCTCAGGTCTACATTGAAGGCCAACTGCGCACCCGTAAATGGCAAGATCAGGGCGGCCAGGAAAAATACACCACTGAAGTTGTGGTGAACGTTGGCGGCACCATGCAAATGCTGGGCGGACGTCAGCAAGGCGCAAATGCAGGTGGCGCACCAGCGGGCGGCCAGGGTGGCGGTAACAACAACGGTTGGGGCCAGCCACAGCAACCTCAGCAGCCGCCGCAAGGCGGCAACCAGTTCAGCGGCGGCGCACAGCAGCGTCCGCAGCAGCAGAGCGCACCGGCGAACAATGAACCGCCAATGGACTTTGACGACGATATCCCATTCTAAGCTTGCGTCCCCTTATCAAATTTAAGCCCCGGTTTCCGGGGCTTTTTTGTCTTGCAAGATTCATTCAGTCGGCAGCGTTATCACGCTTGTTAGATAACCTTGAAAAATTCATCCGCAGGATCGAGTCGCCAGTGAGTTGGTACGTTTTTCGTCGAGACATCAAGGGCGGCGTAACCTCGGCCTTTAATGCGGTCGCCACTGGCGCAGGACTTCCTCAGTATCACGTACTAACACCGGGTTGCCCGGCAAAATTAAATCCGCCCAGATTTCGTTGTGCTGATTGATCTGCTGCTGTGCGGAGACATAAGTACGATCGGCTGTGGTGTGCGCATCGGCGGCAACGGTGATGTGATAACCCAAGCTCGCACCAACCTTGATCGTCGTATCCACACAGTAATCGGTCGCGCAACCGCAAACCACAAAGCTTTCAATGCCATGTTGATCAAGCTGAGCCGCCAGGTCGGTCTGCCAGAAGCTGTCACAGGCGGTCTTATTAACGTAGAGCGCGTTGGCTGGCTGATCCAATTCCGGCACGATCTGCCAGCCTTCGCTGTTCACTTCGAGGTCTGGCCCAACGTGCTGGATAAAAATGACCTGATCTGCAGCCGCTGTGAGCTGATTGATACGCTGACACCGTCCGTCACGATCGAAACGTGGCGAAGCCAGCACGCCGTTTTGCATATCCACTACCACTAAAACCCGATTAGCCATCACCGCCTCCTTTATATACAAGAACACAGTATCGCGATTGTTGCGCCCGCAGGTAAAGCAAATCCGCTTTGCATTTCAGCTCGCTGCCGCGCATGCTAATTTACCTGTTGTTAAGAGGTGTGACATGAAGGTGGTTCCGGAAATCTTTCCTGATAAGTGCGATCAAGCGCAATTCCAGCATTTTGCTGAATTGCCCGGCATCGAGCTGTATCAGGCGCACATCTCGCGTTACGCCTTTGAGCCGCATACGCACGAAGCCTTTGGTATCGGCACCATTGAATCGGGTGCACAGCGCTTTCGCTACCGCGGCACACATTACACGGCACCCCGGCATTCGCTGGTAATGATGAACCCTGATGAGCTGCATACCGGGGAATCGGCCTGTGATGAGGGCTGGCGTTATCGCATGATCTATATTGATCCACAGGAGATGGAGCGACTTACGGGCGATCGTCACTGGTGGTTTAGTGAAGCGCTACGCACGTATGTCCGCCTGGCACAGCCGTTCTCCCAACGACTGGCGCAGATGTGCTATGCCACCAGTGCACTGGAACGCGAGAGTCTGTTGCTGGAACTGCTTGAGCTATTGCGTCCGCTGGCACATCAGGGAAAATCCCGACCCGAAGAGGGCGCCCACCGCTTTGATGGTGTTAAAGCCTATCTGCGCGAAAACCTGGCGGAGCCGGTTCGGCTTGAGGAGCTGGCCGCACTGGCGTCGCTGTCGCCGTGGCATTTTCTCCGCAGTTTCAAACAGCACTTCCATGTCACGCCGCATCAAATGTTGATGGCTTTTCGCCTGTTCGACGCTAAGCAACGTCTAGGGATGGGAGAAAGCGCAGCTTCGGTTGCAGCAGCCGTTGGATTGACTGACCAGGCACATCTCACGCGCGCTTTTGCCCATCGCTATGGCATCACGCCAGGACGTTATCAAAAACAAGTATTTCCCTCACGTTAACCGCAATCTGCTACAAGCCTTTATTATCTGGTTACGCCACACTGCGCCGGAAAGGTTATAAAGGAAAAGAGAATGTTTGCTGGAATCTTGTTTGCCCTTGCCGCAGGGCTGATGTGGGGACTGATTTTCATTGGGCCGTTGTTGATACCGGACTATCCGGGCACGTTGCAATCGGCTGGTCGCTATGTGGCTTTTGGTCTGGTCGTCCTGCCATTGGCGTGGTTTGATCGTCGTCGTTTACGTCAGCTGGCGCGCAATGATTGGCTGGAAGCACTGAAACTGTCCCTTGTAGGAAATCTTCTTTATTACGCTTTTCTTGCCAGCGCGATTCAGCGTACCGGCGCGCCCATTTCGACCATGATCATTGGCACGCTACCGGTGGTGATCACGGTGACGGCGAATCTCTGCTATGGCCATCTTGAAGGGCGTCTTTCCTGGCGCAAGCTGTTCCCTGCATTGCTTATTATCGTCGCCGGTCTGGCATGTGTGAATATCGCTGAATTACACATGCAGGGGCCGAATGTAGACTGGGCGCGTTATCTTTCGGGTTTAGTGCTAGCCGTACTGGCGGTGGCTTGCTGGACATGGTACCCACTGCGCAACGGTATTTGGCTTCGATCTCATGCCCAGCACAAACCTGCCAGCTGGGCGACCGCGCAAGGATTGGTGACGTTACCTTTGGCGCTGGTGTTCTATTTGTTGGTTTGTGGTCAGCTTCATTGGCAACAGCCTGACTTTGCGTTGCCGTTCGGGCCGCAGCCAACCCGTTATCTGCTTTTAATGATGGGGATTGGGCTGATTTGCTCCTGGCTCGGTACGCTGTGTTGGAATGCGGCCAGCCAACGTGTGCCAACGGTGATCATGGGACCTTTAATAGTGTTCGAAACATTGGCTGGATTGCTGTGGACCTTTCTATGGCGACAAAGCTGGCCGCCGCTGTTGACCGGCATCGGCATTGGCTGCCTGATCGTTGGGGTTATTTATGCTATGCGCATCAAACCCCAGCCGCAGGTCAGCGCTATTTAGCGCTTCTTTCATTGCTGCTGGCGAGGTGGCCAGCAGCGCTTTCTTCATGGTTTTTAAGAATTTGACCAATCCTTTTTACCGCCTGTCGCGTCATTTCTTGCCGGTCTAGCTCCCCCAATATAACGATTCCCCTGTTTTCCTCCTGCAATTTTGCCTCACTTTGGCATAACGGATGCTTCAGCTCGCTCCTGTTGAGGCGCCAAGGGACTGACAACATGCCCGTGAAACGGTTTATAGCGGGTGAAAGAATGAGCGAAAAGCGGCCTGAATAGGTGTTTTATCTGCACTTTTACTGCGATTTGGCACTGAATTTTGCTGCTAAAAGCCATGTTTTGCTCAAGATCTTACTCTCGCATTAAGAAACATTCGCACATCTCGTAGAAAAAAATGATTAAAGACAGCGATGAATTGAGTGGGTGTATTCGTTTTTCGTTACGTTTTTTGTCGTTATTGTTTAGACGTAATAATCTTTTCGTTCCGGATCAATCCTGGTGATGTTATGTAGGAGGGCGTCTACGCAAAATGTACAGTCTGATAGTTTCGGAAAGTGACAGGTCCAATGAAAAAAAGAGTCATTGTGTGAGCGGTTACATGCCGTTGTTCATGAATGCTTAACAGAATTATCTGCATTTAGGTCTGAGTATTAATATTGGTAAAGTAATAAACGCAGCACCAATCTCACCGTAATGAGATTGGGCTGCGTCTAAATGGCTTGAATAGAGAGACTTTTGCTGATGTGAATCAATTTTACCGCAAAAAAGGAAGCAATTCCGCGATGATAATCATCAGGAAAAAATGGTGCGAATTGTTATGTTGCGAACGCCGAATTAAATGATCTTCATCTCTTCTGGTAAGAACAAATCTCAGCATTAAGTCAAATAACAACGGTCTTAATGGAGTTAGCGATTATCGGAACCTGAAGGATAGTGGTAAACGCTGCGACTAATATCCAGCAAGCGGCAGCTACGACGTGTTCCGATGTCGAAGGTGGTTTGCAGGAAGTTAACGGCCTGACGCTTTTCATTTGTGGTGAAGAAGTTTTTCAGCACGCTTTGCAGCATCTCCTTATCGGAACTCAGTGACTGCAGTTCGCGGGAAAGATTTTGCAACTGATCCTCCAGTTCTTTGATTTTTCTACCTTCTTCGGAAGAAAGCCCAGAAAACTTTTTCTTCCAGCTATAGAAGGTGGCCTCGGAGATGCCCAGCTCCTCACAAATCTCCCTGACTTTCACTCCTGTTTCAGAAGCTTTAATGGCATTTGTGATTTGCTCTTCGCTATATCGTGACTTTCTCATAAATGCTCTTACCTTTCTTATCAATTAGTGGATGAGAATTACTGTATTAATATCTGGTACTGCAAAAAGAGTATTAATGCAGTATTAAAGTGCGCGATTAGAATTGCGAGGGTTAAATTAAGTTATTTAGAATAAATATCATCATGGGATAAATCTTATTTTATTATGAATGCCGCCGAACGCCTTCCTGGCTTTAGGTTTTTGATATAGATTCATTCCATCCCAAATGCAGAAAAATACTACAATCATTGGAAATCCGGCATAACCTGTTTGTAAAAACCACAGGCTGTGCCAGCAAACTTTTTCTTCAGATTAACGTTGAAATCGTTTACATCCGCAGAGTTTCGCGCCAGGTTTAATCGGAATTTTCCTGAATTCATTAAAAGAATCCTGACACGAGTCTCATTTTTCGGACCAGTTTGGTTTGAAGTTATTAATTCACGCTAGGCCCACTGAGCGCTTGTTAATTCATTTCAAGGACGTTGTACCGAAAGGCAGTTGCTGTAAGTAATACTAAGGATCAGTCAATGAAATTGAGCGTAATGTCTAATGCCGCCTGGATGATGTCTGAGAAGATCGTCTCGGTTTTCGGCGTCATATTTGTGACCTCCTACGTGGCAAAATCCTTTGGCCCAACCATCTTCGGCCAAATGGCGTTTTCTACCTCGTTGTTTTCGATGGTGCAGACCGTGGCGATTTTTGGCACGGAAACCATCCTTTTTAAACGTATCAGTAAAAGTGCACCGAAAGGCCTGCGGTTGATGACCGTAGCGCGCAATATGCGCATGGTTCTGCTGTTGCTTACCTCAATCCCTGTCTTGATTTGGGTTTGGTACAACATGCAGGAAAACTTCCTCGCGTTTGCCTTGGCCTCGTTTATTTCTTCGGTATTTGTCACTCAGGATACATTCAGCGTATACAACAACGCTCGTCTGGCATCCCGCCTGAATACTGTGGCTAACTCGGTCGGTCTGCTGTTGGGCTTTGGCATGAGTTTCACGATTGCCTGGCTCCATCTCAATCCGCTGTGGTTGACCTTGTCTATCGTAGCCGTGACGCTGGTGCCCTATGTTATAAAGCGATTCAATTTCTATCGCGAAAACCAGGACATTGCTCCGCCACAGGAGAAGCGCAATAGCTATCTGCGTTATCTGCTCTACGCCGGATTGCCCCTGGCCATCTCTAGTATTTTCATCTCCGTACAAGTGAAGGCGGCGCAGATGTTTCTCGCCAATATTGCATCAGCTCGCGATCTTGGCCTGTTTGCCGCTGCCAATACTATCTCGGCTTCGTGGATTTTCATCCCGGTAGCCATCATCACTTCCTGCTTCTCGGAGATCTTTCGGGAGCGTGGAGCAGCCGCCATCAAGCTCACTGCGCGGCTGAACGGCTATGTTATGGGTGTTTCATTGTTGTTATTAGCGGTGATTGCGCTGTATGGCGAAAAAATCGTCATCGCTTTGTATGGTCACGAGTACACACAGTCAGGGAGTCTCATTACGTTACTGTCGTTAGCAACCTGCTTTTCGGCAATGGGGACCGTAGCGTATCGCTACATGGTTAAAGAGGGCGGATTTAACTATCTGCTGAAGAAGATTATTTGCCTGATGGTGATCAGTCTGCCGCTGTCATGGTGGCTGATCCAAGGCTACGGCATCATGGGTGCCGCCTGGAGCGTCTTTATCTCTGAACTACTGTCCCTCACCGTAATGAATTACTTCTTCAATAACGGCGTCATTCAGAAGATTCAAGTTTCCTCACTCAACTACAAAACCTACAAATGAGGTCCGATATGCTCAAGTTGAAAGATGAACTCAGAAGAAGTGTGCAGTATTTCATTAAGAAGATGCCTTGGGCCTACCAGGACCGCATCTACTATTTTCACAAATTCCGTAAGCTGCCCAACCTGCGTCAGCCGAAAGTGTTCAATGAGAAAGTGTTGTACCGTAAATTCGTTTTTGGCGACTATCAAATCTATGGTCGCCTGTCGGATAAATATTCGGTACGCGAGTACATCGCCGAGAAAGTAGGCAGTGAATATCTGATCCCGCTGGTGTACGAGACCAGTGATCCCCACTCGCTGCACACCCTGCCGAGCTGGAAAAATACGGTCATCAAGCCGAATCACGGTTCAAATATGGTGGAGATTCTGCTGCAAGAACCGGACGCGTTGAAGAAGCAGCAAATCATCAGTGACTGCCACCGCTGGCTGAAAACCGATTTCGCTAATGAGGCACGTGAAATCCATTACCGTTATATCAAGCCGCGTATCCTGGTTGAAAAATACATTGGTGATGGCAAAACGGCACCGATTGATTACAAGTTTCACATGTTCAATAAGCGCGACGGCAACTTTGAGTATGTGCTGCAGGTGATCTACAACCGATGTAACCCGTTATTGTCGATGAACTTTTATGTCAACAATCTCAACGAGGCGTATCACAAGATTCGCGATACCGGTTTGGATGTATCGCCGATGATGGCACAGTTGCAACACGCACTGGCACTGAGTAAAACGCTGGCGAGTGATTTTGATTATGTCCGAGTGGATTGGTACATCGACGGTGAGCAGATTTACTTCGGTGAGTTGACGTTCACGCCGGGGGCGGGATTGGTCACTGGGCTTGATCGTGGATTGAATAAAATGATGGGTGATATGTGGATTCAGGATCGCCGCGGTACGCAGATACCGGGTGTTACGGTAACGGAAGTTTCGCTTCCTGCCGTTTTGAAGAAAATTTGATAATCACACGGCAACATAAAAAACCCCGCGCAGCGGGGTTTTTTATGGGTCGCGATTAAGGCATTGGCCAATCAGCTGGCGTCTGACTCATGACCTCAACAAAAGCATTCTTGGAAATTTCCATGAAATTGTGCAGGTTTTCCATGCTCAAGGTAATCCCGAGCAGGCCGGTCACAAACCAGCATGACATCCCCACGCCAATGCCACCAAACATTAATGCCATCACGTGATGACTGTTCTGACGCAATTTAATTTTCATCGTGCTGGCGAAGAACATCATTACGGCGCTAAGGAGTTCCCAGCGCATGACGATCAAGCTGGTGGTTAAAGTAGCCATCTGCAACAAACCTCTTGAAATCAGTGATATCCCTGACATTGTTTGGACATCACTGGCGGCAAAGAAGGAAGGTCAGGGAGGCCCTTCTGGCCGTCTAACTACGCATGAAAACTGTGACTTGGCTCACATTATATCACTCGATTTGAAAGTTTGAATAAAATTTATACCTGGTATGGTAGAAAAATTTTTATCGAAGCGGGGGAAATAGAAAAAACAAGGACATGGGTGAAGGTGCGCCCGCGAAGGGCGCGTAGAGAGATTAGCGAACCGGGCAACACTCGCCGGTGGTACGCTGGGCAAAGCTGTTCATATTTTCAGTACAGCCAAAACTCAGCAGGCGCGGGCGCTGAATCATGGCCTGACGACGCATGTTATGACGATATGCCGTTGGCGTTTGCGAAAACTGACGACGGAATACGCGTGAGAACGTTTGCTGCGAGTCGTACCCGTATTGCATGGCAATGTCGAACACGGGGCGTTGCGTCTGGCGCAGGGCTTCAGCAGCCAGCGTCAGGCGACGTTCACGGATATAACCACCCAACGTTTGTTTCGTCACGGTACGGAACATACGTTGCAGATGCCATTTTGAGTAGCCTGATTTTGCCGCCACTTCATCGATCGACAGCGCCTTATCCAGATTCTCATCGATCCAGTGAGTCAGTGAATGAATGATTTCCTGTTGCATCATAGCCTCATCCTTCTGAAGGTTTTTACCTGGTTTTGAAATTCGAAGTTTTGTTGGGGTGCGAGTATAATTCCTCAAGTTAACTTGAGGTAAAGGCCCTAAATGAAAAAAGAACGCAATTATCCAAAACCGGTGCTGACCCCCGGTGAAGTGGCCAAACGTAGCGGCGTGGCGGTTTCAGCGCTGCATTTCTATGAAACTAAAGGGTTAATTTTCAGCTCACGCAATGGTGGTAATCAGCGTCGTTATAGCCGTGATGTACTGCGTCGTGTGGCGATCATTAAGATTGCTCAGCGCATTGGCATTCCGCTGGCGACAGTGAGCGACAGTTTGATGCATGTACCCGCGAACAAGCGTATGTCCACCCAAGAGTGGGATGCGTTGACGCAGCATTGGCGCGAAGAGTTGGATAAGCGCATCGAAACCCTGACGCGCCTGCGCAACGATCTTGATGGCTGTATTGGGTGTGGATGTTTGTCGATGCGTGATTGCCCGCTGCGCAACCCCGGCGACCGCCTGGCTCAACAAGGCTCCGGTGCAGTGTTACTCGATCCCGAGCAAGATGAGCATAAAAGCTAATCCGCTATACTTGCCCGAAGACTCTCTTCGGCAAGGAAAAGCGCATGATTACTGTCCACCATCTGGAAAACTCCCGTTCGCACCGTGTGTTATGGCTGCTAGAAGAGCTGTCGGTGCCGTATCAAATCAAACGTTATCAGCGCGAAGATACGCTGCTGGCGCCGGATTCATTAAAGAAGATCCATCCGCTGGGTAAGTCGCCGGTGATTACCGATGGCAATCGCGTGATCGCCGAATCAGGCGCGATTCTCGAGTATCTGCAGCAAAAATATGACAGTGAACATCTGTTCGCCATTACCGACGAGGATGAGCAGATTCAGGCACGATACTGGCTGCATTATGCCGAAGGTTCATTGATGCCATTGCTGGTGATGAAGCTGGTCTTTGGCCAGTTAGGTAAGAAGCCGGTGCCGTGGTTATTGCGTCCAGCAGGCGCGGCATTGAGTAAAGGGATTCAGCGGGCGTGGCTGAACAAACAGCTCAAGCTGCACGGCAGTGTGATTGAGCAGCATCTTAGCCAGCATCGTTATTTCGCCGGGTCGCGGTTTAGCATCGCCGATGTGCAGATGAGTTTCCCGTTGCTGGCGTTGCAGATGCGGGGATCGTTGCAAGAGATGCCGGCCACCGCGCGCTGGCTCGAAACGATGCAGCAACGCGCCGCCTGGCAACGTGCAATTGAGCAGGGCGGGGCTATCACGTTTAGTTAATTGGTTATTCGCTGCGGGTAGGTGCCATGCCCAACAAAGGCCCGCCCGATCGCAAAGGAATCACGCATCCATGCAGATCGGCCGCGCGGATATTCGCCCCATCCGTGGGGCTCACCCGTAAACGGGCCAATGCTTCGCATTGTTCAAAAACGCTCCCGGCGTTTTTGTCCATGACGCGGACGCTTTGCTCTTCGAGCGGGCCTCTGCTGGACCTCAAGTTGGTCATCGCTGCAAAGAGCGGCCACTTCTTACCTCATGTGCAGCTGGATAAAGAAAATTATGCGATAAATGGAAAATATCGATATTTTCCAGCCATTTCCGCTCTCTTAAATTTCGCCAAAAGCAGTGTAACCACATTGTTAACCCGCGCCAGTCTGCGCTTTATCCTGCCTGATGATCGATTAGTAGTTGAAAACCCCATAGCAAACGCCAGATAATCGTTTGCCTTTTTCCGTGTCCCCCTTTTACGACTTGGAATACGCGGCCACGTAAACGTTTGCCTCTTTTCTCATTGAGAAACCCTCACCAGGATGATGCGCAAACGCGGGCCGTGCGGCTCATGACATCTTAAAAAACGCAGAGGATTGACTATGTCTGGCGAATCACGCCCGGCCAGTGGAAAACTGGACGCTTGGTTTAACATCTCGGCACGCGGCAGCAGCGTGCGTCAGGAAATTTTAGCGGGGCTGACCACCTTTTTAGCCATGGTTTACTCCGTGATTGTGGTTCCAGGCATGCTCGGTAAAGCCGGCTTCTCACCGACTGCCGTGTTTGTTGCCACCTGCCTCGTCGCCAGCTTTGGCTCGATCATTATGGGATTGTGGGCCAACCTGCCCATGGCGATTGGTTGTGCGATTTCGCTCACTGCCTTCACCGCGTTTAGCTTGGTGCTCGGCCAGCACATCAGCGTGCCGGTTGCCCTTGGCGCGGTATTCCTGATGGGCCTGTTGTTCACGTTGATTTCGGTCACCGGCATTCGTGCATGGATTCTGCGTAACTTGCCGATGGGCGTAGCGCATGGCACCGGCGTGGGTATTGGCCTGTTCCTGCTGCTCATTGCGGCGGACGGCATTGGCCTGGTGGTGAAAAACCCGGCGCCGGGTTTGCCGGTGGCACTCGGGCACTTCACCTCGTTCCCGGTGATCATGGCATTGATTGGTCTGGCAGCGATTTTCGGGCTGGAAAAACGTCGTGTGCCTGGCGGCATTTTGCTGACCATCGTCGCGATTTCGGTGGTGGGCCTGATTTTCGATCCCGCCGTGACCTATCAAGGGCTGTTTGCCATGCCGAGCCTGAAAGATGCTAACGGTCAGTCGGTGATGTTTAGCCTTGATATCATGGGCGCGCTGCAGCCAGTGGTACTACCGAGCGTGTTAGCGTTGGTGATGACCGCGGTATTTGATGCCACCGGCACGATCCGCGCCGTGGCAGGGCAAGCCAATTTGCTGGATAAAGACGGGCAGATCATCAATGGCGGCCGTGCGCTCACCACCGATTCTGTCAGCAGTCTGTTTGCTGGTTTAGTCGGCGCGTCGCCTGCTGCCGTGTATATCGAATCTGCCGCTGGCACGGCAGCGGGCGGTAAAACCGGCCTGACAGCGATTGTGGTGGGCTTACTGTTCCTGCTGATTCTGTTCATGTCACCGTTAGCCTACTTAGTACCTGCTTACGCTACCGCACCGGCATTGATGTATGTAGGCCTGCTGATGTTGAGCAATGTGGCAAAAATCGACTTCAATGACTTCGTCGATGCCATGTCAGGTTTGGTCACTGCGGTGTTCATCGTGCTGACGTGCAATATCGTAACCGGCATTATGCTGGGCTTTGGCTCACTGGTGATTGGTCGCGTGTTTGCCGGTGAATGGCGTAAGTTGAATGTCGGCACCGTAGTGATTGCGATTGCGCTGGTGGCATTCTACGCCGGTGGCTGGGCCATCTGACTCTGTAACAGTCTTATTTCCAGATAAGTCTCTTTCTGGTCCACGCCGCACGCAGGGTTGCCCCTACGGGCGGCGTTTTGTTTTACACTTTCCCCCTGCAATACATCGCTTGAACAAATACGATTCGCCTAAGGAAAGCATGGAAATCTTCTTTACCATTCTCATTATGACGCTAGTGGTGTCACTCTCTGGTGTGGCAGCCCGCATACTGCCGTTCCAGATCCCGCTGCCGCTGGTACAAATCGCTGCCGGTGCATTGTTGGCCCTGCCGAGCTTTGGCCTGCATGTGGATTTTGATCCCGAACTGTTCCTCGTGCTGTTCATTCCGCCACTGCTGTTTGCCGATGGCTGGAAAACACCGATTAACGAATTCCTGCACCACGGACGCGAGATCATGGGTCTGGCGCTGGTGCTGGTGCTGATTACGGTGGTCGGGATCGGTTATCTGATTTACTGGCTGGTGCCGGGTATTCCGCTGATCCCTGCATTCGCGCTGGCCGCGGTACTGTCTCCTACCGATGCCGTGGCGCTCTCCGGCATTGTCGGCGAAGGTCGCATCCCGAAAAAAATCATGTCGATTGTGCAGGGCGAAGCCTTGATGAACGACGCATCCGGCTTGGTATCGCTGAAATTTGCCGTCGCGGTGGCGATGGGCACCATGGTGTTTACCTGGGGCGGCGCCAGTGTGGAGTTTCTCAAAGTGGCGGTCGGCGGTCTGGTCGCCGGTGTGGCGGTGTGCTGGCTGTATGGCCGCTCGCTGCGCCTGTTAAGCCGCTGGAGCGGTGACGATCCGGCAACGCAAACCGTGCTGCTGTTATTGCTGCCGTTCGCCTCTTATCTGATTGCCGAACACCTCGGTGTATCGGGCATCCTCGCGGCGGTGGCGGCAGGGATGACCATTACCCGTTCCGGCATTATCCGCCAGGCACCGCTGGCGATGCGTTTACGTGCCAACAGCGTGTGGCAGATGCTGGAGTTCGTGTTTAACGGCATGGTGTTCCTGATGCTGGGCCTGCAACTGCCTGACATTCTCGAAACCTCCGTTGCACAGGCAAATGCCGATCCTAACGTAGAGCTGTGGGTGCTGTTCACCGATGTTGCGCTGGTGTATGGCGCATTGATGATCGTGCGTTTCGGCTGGTTGTGGATCATGCAACGCGCCAGTCTGCGTTTCCTGAAGAAGAAGCCGCTGGAGTTCTCCAACTACTCGTTTCGTGAGTTGTTGATTGCCTCGTTTGCCGGGGTACGTGGGGCGATTACTCTGGCGGGTGTGCTTTCCATTCCGCTATTCCTGAGCAATGGTGATCCGTTCCCGGCACGCTATGAACTGGTATTCATCGCGACAGGGGTGATTCTGTTCTCACTGTTTGTTGGCGTTATCCTGTTGCCGATTCTGTTACGTGGTATGGAAAGCACAGATAAGTCTGGCCACCGTCGTGAAACCCAGCATGCGCGCGCGGCGATGGCTAACGTTGCCATCGAAAGCCTGCATAAAATGGAGCAGCGGCTGGAAAACGATACCGAAGAGAATATCGATCCTGAGCTGCTAAAAGAGGTGAGCCTACGCGTGATCGGCAATCTGCGCCGTCGCGTGGTGGGTAAAGACGAGGTTGATCAGGCATTGTTTGCTGAAAACCTCGAGCGTCGCTTCCGCCTCACCGCGCTGCGTGCTGAGCGTGCCGAGGTTTACCACCTGCGCGCGACGCAGGAGATCTCCAACGAGACGATGCAGAAACTACTGCGCGATCTCGATTTGCTGGAAGCGTTGCTGATCGAGAAAGAGGAGTAAATCCGGCGGTCTGCTGGACAACGGGCTGTCTTTCGCCAGGTCTCCATAAATGGAGTAATGCCGCTCACTGAAGCCAGTGAGTGCGTATTTAGCCCGGTACGCATAAATGCGCACCCTACGAAAATCGCACCAAACTTTGTAGGGGCGCCATTAATGGCGACCGAAGCGCACTTAAGTGACAAGCATGACTCTATAAACGAAGACCCTACGGGAAATTGTGTATCGCCATAAATGGCG
Source organism: Pantoea rwandensis (assembly GCF_002095475.1). Taxonomy (GTDB): domain Bacteria; phylum Pseudomonadota; class Gammaproteobacteria; order Enterobacterales; family Enterobacteriaceae; genus Pantoea; species Pantoea rwandensis. The sequence goes on along the minus strand of NZ_MLFR01000022.1, from coordinate 37,714 downwards.
GCTCTATGGGAATGTTGTTTTGTTTTAAATGGCGGCTCTATGGGAACGTTGTTTTGTTTTAAATGGCGGCTCTGTATGAACGTTGTGCTGCCATAAACTCAGGCTTTACCGGAAATTTGTAGGGGGCGCATTTATGCGCTCCTGGCAAATGGACACATTGCTACACCGACAACTTGGGCGGCGCATCCGGCCAGTGCTCGCGGCAGCAATCTATCCATGCCTGCGCACTGCGTGACAAATAACTACCTTCGCGCCAAATCAATCCCAGGCTCCACTGCAACTCCGATTCCAGCGGCAACCAAAGCAGCGACTGCTTATCCAGCCGCTGGCAAATCGGCTCTGGCAAAATCGCCAGCCCCATTTCGGCCTGCACCATTGCCGCCAGAAAATCCCACTGAGCACTGCGTACGGCAATCTCCGGCGTTAATCCCAGGCGTTGAAACGCCTTCATCAGCTGGCGATTCAGCGAGAACTCTTCATTCAGAATCAATAACGGATGGGCTGCCAGCTCCTTTAACCCCAGGCTGCTGCGATTGAGCCACTGCGCGTTGCGTGGCAGCAACACGCACAAAGGATGGCGCATCAGTTCCAGCGTATTAAGCGGCAGATCGGCATCGACGGGCAGGGCAGTGAGGGCGATATCCAGCCCGCCACTCAACACCGCTTGCTGCACGGTTAAACCACCCGACTCGACAATCTTCAACTGCACGCCCGGATAGCGACGGCGAAACGCGGAGATGGAACCGGCGATCTGCATCCCAACCATCGGCGGGATGCCCAGCCGCAGTTCACCGGTTTTCAACTCATTGATATCACCGATCTGCGCTTCAAGCTGGTGAAACTCCTGCAAAATCGCCAACCCGCGCTGATACACCGCCTGGCCGCTATCGGTCAGATGCAGCTTGCGTCCTTCACGCAGCAGCAGCGTACAACCGAGTTCTTCCTCCAGCTGGCGCAGCATCTTGCTGATGGTCGGTTGCGTGACATACAGCTTCTCAGCGGCGCGGGTGAAGCTCTGCTGACGCACCACCTCGGTGAAATAGCGTAAAGCGCGGACGTCCATCAAGCATTCCTTTTTGGCATAGTTTGAATAATTTTAATTCATTTCTTTCACAGTTTGGTGCGGATTTATACTAGGCCTAACATTTAATCGCGGGGAGAGAGAATCATGGCGCTTGCATTGAGTCCGCGCAGAACGGACATCCTGCAACGTGTATTCGTGCCTTTGCAGCTGGTGCTGTATATCGGTCTGTTTATGGTCAGTGACAAACTGGTGAGCTGGCTGCATCTGCCGCTGCCCGCCAACGTGGTTGGGATGGTGCTGTTGCTACTGTTGATCATGACGCGCGTGGTGCCACTGCGCTGGGTGAAAGCCGGTGCTAACTGGCTGCTGGCCGAAATGCTGCTGTTCTTTATCCCTGCCGTCGTGGCGGTGGTTAATTATAGTGATTTGCTGCGCAGCGAAGGCTGGCGCATCTGCGTGGTGATTGCGGTGAGTACGCTTTTAGTGTTGGCCGCTACCTCGCTGGTGGTCGATCGCCTGTACCGCTTCGAGCTGGCGCGTGCGGCGCGTAAGCAGGCACATCATGGCTGATTTCATCATTAGCCTGCTTTGTCTGGCACTGACACTGCTGGTCTATTACGTCAATAAACGTCTCTATCGCCGCAAACAAACACTGTTGCTGATGCCGCTGGTGATGACGCCGGTGGTGCTGGTCGTGCTGCTATTGCTGACGCACGTCAGTTGGAAGGATTACATCGCTGAGAGCCACTGGTTGATCTGGCTGCTGGGCCCGGCAACGTTAGCGTTTGCCGTACCCGTGTATGAGAACCTGGAGATTATTAAGCGTCACTGGCTATCGTTGAGTGTCGGTGTGTTAACCGCCACGCTGGTGGCGGTGTGCAGTTCGGTATGGTTGGCACGACTGCTGATGCTGCCGGAAACCATCCAGCGCAGCCTCGCGGTGCGTTCGATTACCACGCCGTTTGCCCTCGCAGCCGCGCTGCCGATTGGCGGACAACCCGATCTGGTGGCGCTGTTTGTGGTGATCACCGGGGTGTTTGGTATGGCGGTGGGCGATGTGCTGTTTCTGCGCATTGCCATCAAGCAGGGCGTGGCGAAAGGGGCCGGTTTTGGCGCTGCATCGCACGGGGCTGGCACCGCACGTGCTTATCAACTGGGACAGCAAGAGGGTGTGGTATCGAGCTTGGTGATGATGCTGTCGGGCGTGGTCACGGTCATTCTGGCACCGTTGCTGAGCCATCTACTCTGGGCAGCCTGATTGGCCACTTTTTGCGCGCTGTCATCGATTTTTACGTAAAGCTTTCCAAATAAAGTTGTCTCCTGCTGCCAGGCTGTTACCCTTTGCGCCGACTTATTTGTCCTTCATGGAGTGGAATCATATGTTTAAGCAACTTGTTACTGGAAGCGTATTGGGTCTGGCACTGCTGAGCAGCGGCGCGCAGGCGATTGAGGGCAGTGTTGACGTGGGTGAGCATAGCACCAACCTGAACCTTGGCCTCGGCACGACTTCTCCTGGCCTGTTCCTGAAAGGTAACTGGCTGCGCAGCGATCACGATGGCAGCACCTACGGTCTGGGCGCGGGTTACAACATCGACCTGGGCGATTTCCGTCTGGCGCCAACCGCGAAAGCCCTGTTCACCCATCCAGAAGATGGTCGTGATGGCTTCACCGTGGCCGTCGGTGCGGGTGCACAGTACAACTTCAACAGCATGTGGGGCCTGTACGGCGAATACTACTATGCGCCAGAAGCCTTCTCCGATCGCCTGGACAGCTACAAAGAAGCGTCAGGTGGCTTAAGCTTCACGCCGATTTCGCTGCTGAACCTGCGTGTGGGTTATCAGTACATCGAGCTGAACAACAAAGGCGACCGCAAAGACAACGTACTGGTCGATGGCCCGTACGTGGGCGCGTCACTGCGTTTCTAATGATTGAAGCAGGCGCACTTCAAGGTGCACCCGCTTAATCTGCGTACGATCTGAATGCCGCCATTAATGGCGGCATTTTTGTTTAGTGCGATTTGCCCTGCGAAATCCCTACGCCCGTTTGTGAGCGAATAAACTGACCACGGAATTTAGCCCGCTCCTCAGCACCCTGGCGTGAATGATCGGTGATTGAGAACAGCCATGTCCCGATAAACGCCGCCGCCATTGAGAACAGCGCCGGATACTCATACGGATAGACCGGTTTGGCGTGCCCCAAAACCTGCACCCAAATCGTCGGCCCGAGGATCATCAGCACCACCGCGGTAATCAGCCCCAGCCAGCCACCAATCATCGCGCCGCGCGTAGTCAGTTTTGACCAATACATTGAGAGCAAAATAATCGGGAAGTTGCAGCTGGCGGCAATCGAGAACGCCAGACCGACCATAAAGGCGATGTTCTGTTTCTCAAACGCGATGCCCAACACAATCGCCACCACGCCAAGAATCAGCACGGTAATCTTCGAGACGCGCAGCTCATCACGTTCGGTTGCCTGACCTTTGCGGATCACGCTGGCATACAAGTCATGAGAAACCGCAGAAGCCCCGGCCAGCGTCAATCCGGCAACCACCGCGAGAATGGTGGCGAAAGCGACCGCTGAGATAAAGCCGAGGAACAGGCTACCACCGACCGCATTCGCCAGATGCACCGCTGCCATGTTGGTGCCGCCAATCAGCACGCCTGAGGCATCTTTGAAGGCCGGATTTGCGCCGACCAGCAAAATAGCGCCAAAGCCGATGATAAAGGTCAGGAAGTAGAAGTAGCCCATAAAACCAGTGGCCCAGAACACGCTCTTACGTGCTTCACGTGCATCCGCTACGGTAAAGAAACGCATCAGAATATGCGGTAAGCCCGCAGTACCGAACATCAGTCCTAAGCCGAGCGACAGCGCCGATATCGGATCTTTTACCAGCCCGCCCGGTTGCATAATTGCCGCGCCTTTCGGGTGGACCGCCATCGCTTCGGTAAACAGGGTATTGAAGCTGAAGCCGGTGGTTTTCATCACCATAATCGCCATAAAGCTGGCACCGAACAGCAGCAGCACCGCTTTGATGATCTGCACCCAAGTGGTGGCCAACATGCCGCCGAACAGCACATACATCACCATCAAAATGCCTACCAGCACGACCGCAATATGGTAGTCCAGGCCAAACAGCAGTTGAATTAACTTGCCTGCACCCACCATCTGCGCAATCAGATACAGCGCCACCACCACCAGTGAGCCGCAGGCCGACAGGGTTCGAATCGGTTTCTGCTGCAGGCGGTACGATGCAACATCGGCGAAGGTGTAACGCCCGAGATTACGTAAGCGTTCGGCAATCAAGAACAGAATCATCGGCCAGCCAACAAGGAAGCCGAGCGAGTAGATCAGCCCGTCGTAGCCCGAGGTGTAAACCAGCGCGGAAATACCGAGGAAGGAAGCAGCAGACATAAAGTCACCGGCCATCGCCAGACCGTTCTGGAAGCCAGTAATGTTGCCGCCCGCCGTGTAGTAATCACTACGTGAACGGGTGCGTTTGGAGGCCCAATAGGTGATGCCGAGCGTGGCCGCCACAAACACCACGAACATGATGATGGCTTCGTAATTGGTGGCCTGCTTTTGTACCGCGCCGGTAATGGCATCGGCGGCAAACACGCTGGCGGGTACAATCGCCAACAAGGCTGAGAATAGGCGCTTCATGATTTCACCTCGCTCAGGATCTGTTTGGTCAGGCGATCAAATTCTCCGTTAGCGCGCCAGACATAAATGCCAGTGAGCAGGAATGACACCACAATTAAGCCAACGCCGATGGGAATCCCGCGCGTGACATTAGTGCCTTCATGCAGCGGCGTGCCGAGCCAGGCAGGAGCGAAGGCAATCAGCAAAATAAAGCCGACGTACAACACCAGCATGATGATACTGAGCAACAGCGCAAAGGCCTGGCGCTTGTGCACCAGTTCCTGAAAACGCGGGTTACTCTCGATTTGTTGCCAGACTGCTTCCTGTTGATTTAGGGCTTCGTTCATCACAGTTTCTCCAGAGGAAAGGCAGGCAGATATCTCACGATTAAATGATTTAAGCTGCTGAATATTCTAGTTATATATACCCTTCATCTTTCGAGCAGCAGGTGCGTTGGCTGCGTATGTTCATCCCAGTCATTGACTTCAGTAAGCTCCTGGAATTCTCATTCTTGCCGCCTTCCTGCAGCTCGAATTATTTTGGGTATAGGTTATGCGATGGTGAAAAGCGTACGGCGTAAGGTAGGGATGACGGAGAGTAGCCTGCCGAGGACAGGCTGACACTCTCCGTCGCGTCGATGCCGGTTACGGCATGGTGATGGACTGCTTCTCCTCCAGCAATTTCTCAACCACGCCCGGATCGGCCAGGGTTGAGGTATCGCCGAGATTACTGGTATCGCCCGCCGCGATTTTGCGCAGGATACGGCGCATTATCTTGCCGGAACGGGTTTTCGGCAGTGAGTCGGTCCAGTGCAGTACATCCGGCGTGGCAATCGGGCCGATCTCTTTACGTACCCAGTTACGCACTTCGGTATACAACTCTGGCGATGGCTCTTCGCCGTGGTTCAGCGTGATATAAGCATAGATCGCCTGGCCTTTAATGCTGTGAGGAATGCCCACAACCGCGGCTTCGGCAATCTTCGGATGTGACACCAGCGCCGATTCGATCTCTGCAGTGCCGAGACGGTGGCCAGAGACGTTGAGCACGTCATCGACGCGGCCGGTAATCCAGTAATAACCATCTTCGTCACGGCGCGCGCCGTCGCCGCTGAAGTAGCGGTTTTTGAAGGTGGAGAAGTAGGTTTGTTCAAAGCGGTCATGATCGCCGAATAGCGTACGCGCCTGGCCTGGCCATGAATCGTTGATCACCAGATTGCCTTCGGTCGCGCCTTCCAGCGCATTGCCTTCGTTATCGACCAGTGCCGGCTGCACGCCAAAGAATGGCTTAGTGGCCGATCCGGCTTTCAGCTCAATCGCGCCCGGTAGAGGAGTAATCATGAAGCCACCGGTTTCGGTCTGCCACCAGGTATCAACAATCGGGCAACGGCTGTCGCCAATCTTTTTGTAATACCACTCCCACGCTTCTGGGTTAATCGGCTCACCGACAGATCCCATGATGCGCAGGCTGCTGCGATGCGTACCTTCAATCGCCTTATCGCCTTCGGCCATTAAGGCACGAATCGCGGTCGGCGCGGTGTACAGCAGGGTGACCTTATGCTTATCGACCACTTCAGCCATGCGGCTCGGTTTCGGCCAGTTTGGCACGCCTTCAAACATCAGGGTGGTTGCACCACAGGCGAGTGGGCCGTAAATCAGGTAGCTGTGACCGGTGATCCAGCCGACATCGGCGGTGCACCAGTAGACATCATCTGGATGGTAATCAAACACATATTTGAAGGTGCTGGCGGCGTACACCAGATAGCCGCCGGTGGTATGCAGCACGCCTTTCGGTTTGCCGGTGGAACCGGAGGTATAAAGGATAAACAGCGGATGCTCGGCATCAACGGCGACCGGTTCGTGCTGATCGCTGGCTTTCGCCACCAGCTCATGCCACCAGAGATCGCGGCCTTCGCGCCAGCCGGTGTCTTTACCGGTGCGTTTAAACACCACCACGTTTTTCACGCTGGTGACGCTCGGGTTATTCAGTGCATCATCGACGTTTTTTCTTCAGCGGGATGCTGCGTCCGGCGCGCACCCCTTCATCAGCAGTAATAACCAGTTTGGCATTGGAATCCACCACGCGACCGGCCACTGCTTCCGGTGAGAAGCCGCCGAAAATAACAGAGTGCACTGCGCCGATACGCGCGCAGGCCAGCATCGCCACGGCCGCTTCGGGCACCATGGGCATATAGATAGCGACCACATCGCCTTTCTTAACGCCGAGGCTCAGCAGCACGTTGGCAAAGCGACACACGTCGCCGTGCAGTTCACGGAAAGTAATGGTTTTGCTTTCGCTGGCGTCATCGCCTTCCCAGATAATTGCTGGGTGATCACCACGCGTCTGTAAATGGCGGTCGAGGCAGTTGGCGGCGAGATTCAGTGTACCGTCTTCATACCAGCGAATCGAAATATTGCCGGGGGCAAAGGAGGTGTTTTTCACTTTGCTATAGGGCTTGATCCAGTCGAGGATTTTGCCTTGTTCACCCCAAAAGGTATCGGGATCGTCAACCGATTGTTGATACAGCGCCGCATACTGGTCGGCATTAATTAGGGCATTCGCTGCGACGGCAGCGGGTACAGGATGCTTGTGTATTTGGCTCATGGCTGACCTCCTTGAAGATGTTAATCATATGTCAATCAATGGTTAATTGAAGAGCGCGACAGGGCTTTGTTTCTGTTTTGTAGTCTGGATCACGACCTTTTGTATGCCTGAAATGCGCCTGAATTCCTACTGTTTATCTCCGAAAGAAATAGGAGCCAATCTCTTGCATTGACCGAGAATGGGTGAAGTTGTTGGTCAAATAACCAGCAAACGAGCCAGGGGGATTTTTGTCGGATATTGAATACCTATGCTAAAAATTATCGTATTAACACTTTTCATAACAGCGAGTTATGACTGAATTTAAATCTCAGCATTTTATGCTACTAAGCTGCACAGGAATTAAGCTAAGCCCCCAGGGGTTGCATTTACCGTAGTGAAAATGGTACTTATCTCGGCCCTGTTCAGCAGGTATCTACTCAGGCTGCATCATCGCGCAGGCGCAAAATGCCTGTGCAGTAGTAAAGGATGCGGTCCACTATAACCCTCTATTTTATCGGGCTTTTGCTCACTTCCCTGTGCGTCATGTCTTCTGCATCTTCGCAGAGGAGCAAAGGGGTTTTTACTGAGGAAAGTAACGCGTTATGAAAGGTTTTAAACTCACCCTTGCCTGGCAAATTTTGATTGCCCTGATTCTCGGCATCGTTGTCGGAACCGTGCTGCATAATCAGCCAGACGATCGTGAATGGTTAATCACTAACCTTCTCACCCCCGCAGGCGACATCTTTATTCATCTGATTAAGATGATTGTGGTGCCGATTGTGATTTCATCTCTGATTGTCGGCATTGCTGGCGTCGGCGATGCGAAAAAGCTCGGACGTATTGGTGTCAAAACCATCGTCTATTTTGAAGTGATCACCACCATTGCCATTGTGGTCGGCATTACGCTGGCCAACGTATTCCAGCCAGGTAGCGGCATTGATATGTCTACGCTGGTAACGGTGGACATCTCTAAATACGAAGCCACAACCCAGGCGGTGCAAGGTGCGCCTCATGGCCTGGTCACCACCATTCTGTCGCTGATTCCTCAGAACATCTTCGCCTCGTTGGTGAAGGGCGACATGTTGCCGATTATCTTCTTCTCGGTACTGTTTGGTATGGGCTTGTCTGCACTGCCTTCGGAGCATCGCGATCCGCTGGTCACCGTGTTCCGTTCGATTTCCGAAACCATGTTTAAAGTGACGCACATGATCATGCGTTATGCGCCGGTTGGTGTATTCGCGCTGATTGCAGTGACCATTGCGAACTTTGGTTTTGCCTCGCTTTATCCGCTCGCCAAATTGGTATTGCTGGTGTACGTGGCGATTCTGTTCTTTGCTTTTGTGGTGCTGGGTGCCGTGGCGCGCTTCTGTAAATTGCGCATTACCACCCTGATGCTGATTCTGAAAGATGAGCTGATCCTGGCGTATTCGACTTCAAGTTCAGAGACGGTATTGCCACGTATCATGCAGAAGATGGAAGCCTACGGTGCGCCGAAAGCCATCACCAGCTTCGTGGTGCCAACCGGGTATTCGTTTAACCTTGACGGTTCGACGTTGTATCAGAGCATCGCGGCGATCTTTATCGCGCAGCTGTACGGCATCGACCTGTCGCTGACCGATGAAATCATTCTGGTGCTGACGCTGATGGTGACCTCGAAAGGGATCGCTGGCGTACCGGGCGTCTCCTTCGTGGTGCTGCTGGCGACATTGGGCAGTGTCGGTATTCCGCTAGAAGGCCTGGCGTTTATCGCCGGTGTGGACCGCATCATGGATATGGCGCGAACTGCACTGAACGTGATCGGTAATGCATTGGCGGTGTTGGTGATTGCGCGCTGGGAAAACCAGTTCGACGTCAAACAAGCCGAAGCCTACGAGCTGCAACTGCGCACTCAGAAAGCCAGTTAATGCCATGGGCCTTCCCTTAATGGTGTCATGCACATCAATACGTATTTAACGAAACCCGCCATCCGGCGGGTTTTTTTATATCAATTCAAGACGTGTCTCGGATGTTTCTCTGCCAGAACCGTGCTCTACTCAATACCCACCATAACCACTGATGATTTTGTTTTTGTAGTTATGGTGGGTATATAATTAGCGCTATTATGTCAGGAGGTTTGATTGAGCAGCAGGGAGCTGATCAGGATGTTGCTGGACCGCGGTTGGGTATTAGATCGCGTTAAAGGCAGCCACCATGTGTTTGTGAGAGCAGATAAGGCTTATCACATTTCACTTCCTCATCCTGAAAAAGACCTGGCAACTGGAACATTACGTAAATTAATGAAGTTAATGGACTGAAAGTATACGGGGGCTTAGCCCCCGATTTGGAAAAATTAGCAATGTCAGTTGCAGCAGGCATTGCAATGAATTCCTAACTGAATATTCATTTTTAGTGAGGACTGAACATGAGATTCCCCGTTTATCTGCATAAGACAGAGGACAATAGCTGGTCAGGTTTTGTGCCGGATGTGGAGGGATGTTTTTTTGCAGGCAAAAGCGTGGACGATGCGCTGCGCGATGCATTTAACGCAATTGATTCACATGTTGAATCTTTAGCAGATGCAGGTAAAACCATCCCTAAAGCGGCAGATATTGAGACGCATATTTATGATGAAGCGTGTCAGGGAGGTTACTGGGCATTTGTAGAGATAGATCTGAGTCGTTATGAAGGTAAAGCGGTAAAGCTCAATATCACTTTGCCACAAAATCTACTCAGCAAAATTGACAGCTATGTTGAATCTCACCGCGAATATGGTTCGCGCAGCGGTTTTCTGGCTGAGTTAGCGCGCAGAGAATTAGCTAACGCGTAACGAACACATCTACATATCTACCCGCCATCCGGCGGGTTTTTTTTCGTCTGCCGCAGTAAAAAAGTACAAAAACATGATGGCCGAGCAGGAATTAACAATTCAAAATGGTATATAGTTTTTTGAATAAATTATTCTTATCAGGAGTGCGTAATGCAGATCGACCTCAGCCAGATGATCACCGAAGGGCGTAACCCAGCGAGCCAGAACATTGACGAACTCTCCACCGAAGCGATGCTGCGCGTCATTAATGATGAAGATAAAAAAGTGGCGCTGGCGGTAGAGGCGATTGTGCCGCAGATCGCGCAGGTGGTGGATGCCATTACTGCAGCCTTTAGTAAAGGCGGGCGCCTTATCTACTGTGGTGCGGGCACCTCGGGTCGTCTCGGTATTCTTGATGCCAGCGAGTGCCCACCGACCTTCGGCACACCGCGCTCACAGGTCGTAGGATTAATTGCCGGTGGCCACACCGCCATTTTGCAGGCGGTGGAGAATGCGGAAGACAACGTCGAGCAGGGCGCACAGGATTTAAAGGACATTGAATTCAATGCCAATGACGTGCTGGTGGGGATTGCTGCCAGCGGCCGTACGCCGTATGTGTTGGGCGCACTGGCGTATGCTCAACAGCAAGGCGCATTCAGCGCGGCGCTGACCTGCAACCCAAACGGCCCCATGTCGCAAGCGGCAGATGTGGCGCTCACCCCGGTAGTAGGGCCAGAAGTCGTCACGGGTTCCTCACGTATGAAAGCGGGCACGGCACAGAAGTTAGTACTCAATATGCTGACCACCGGCGCAATGATCCGTAGCGGCAAAGTGTACGGCAACCTGATGGTGGATGTGGAAGCCACTAACCAAAAGCTGGTGCAGCGCCAAATCAATATCGTGAAACAAGCCACGGACTGTGACGAGGCCACCGCACAGCAGGCACTGAGCGCATGCCAGGGACACTGCAAAACAGCCATTGTGATGGTGTTGGCAGGGTTGGATGCCAGCGAGGCCAAAGCGCTGCTGAAGCAAAACAGCGGCTTTATCCGTAACGCGCTACGTGATGCGGGAGCGCAATAATGGCCGCCATCACCGAAGAATTGCTGCGCGATATCCTGCAAGCAGTGGGAGGCGCGCATAACATCGTGCAGTGCGGCAACTGCATGACGCGCCTGCGCCTCACGCTAGCGGATGCCACATTAGTCGATCATACCCGTCTCAAAAAGCTGCCCGGCGTATTGGGCGTGATCGACAGCGATGCGCAACTGCAAATTGTTCTTGGCCCCGGCAAAGCGCAAACCGCCGCAGAGAAAATGCAGGGATTACTGGATAGTGATGAAACGGAAAAGCCGCAGGATCTCAGTACGATTGCCGCCGCGCAAAAGCAGCAGATGAAAGCCAAGCAAACCAGTGCGCTACATCGCTTTCTTTCCTGCTTCGCCACCATCTTTACTCCGCTGATCCCCGGTTTCATTGGTGCGGGTTTGCTGTTGGGATTTGCCACGCTGATTGAGCAGATTTTCCATCTTAACCAGCCTGGTGAACATGCGCAGTGGCTGCTGGACACCGTGGCCTACATGAAAGTGTTCGGCAAGGGGCTGTTCACCTTCCTCAGTATCCTGATTGGCTATAACGCGCAGAAAGCTTTTGGTGGATCGGGCGTGAATGGCGCGATTATCGCCTCACTGTTTGTGCTCGGTTATGTGCCGAAAGCCACGGTGGGCTATTACAGCGGCATGTCCGATTTCTTTGGCATGGCGATTGACCCGCGCGGCAATATTATCGGCGTATTATTGGCGGCCATATTCGGTGCGTGGTTCGAAAAACAACTACGCAAAATCATCCCCGATAATCTCGATATGATCCTGACGTCATTACTTACATTATTAATCACCGGGGCGGTGACCTTTATGGTGATTATGCCGATCGGTGGTGAGTTATTTAAGGGCATGTCGTGGCTGTTTATCCATCTGAATAACAATCCATTTGGTTGCGCAGTTCTTGCGGGCCTGTTTTTAATTGCGGTGATGTTTGGTATTCATCAGGGCTTTATTCCAGTCTATTTCGCGTTAATGGAAACCCAGGGCTTTAACTCGTTATTCCCGATTCTGGCAATGGCGGGTGCGGGCCAGGTGGGCGCTTCCCTCGCGCTGTGGTGTAAAGCCGATAAGCACTCGCTGCTGCGTACACAAATTAAAGGCGCGATTGTGCCAGGGCTGTTGGGTGTGGGCGAACCCTTGATTTATGGCGTGACGCTGCCGCGCTTAAAACCGTTTATCACTGCCTGTTGTGGCGGTGCACTGGGTGGATTCTTCATTGGTTTGGTGGCCTGGCTGGGTCTGCCTGTCGGGATGAATACCGTGTTTGGCCCGTCTGGCTTAGTGACGCTACCGCTGATGACCTCGTCTCAGGGGATCTTTGCCGGTATGGCAGTCTATCTTGCCGGATTGATCGTGGCGTGGGTCGGTGGGTTTGCCTTCACCTGGTGGGGTGGAACCAAAGGCGTCGACTTAAGCTAATACCGTCATTATTCACCGTAGTGACTCAGTCATTGTGTTGCTACGGTGGGCTTGAAGGAAGTTTGATATCGTCCGCCGATGCGTGGATTAACTGGCGTCACCTTGCTTATTGAGTGACTATAAATGTGATTCGTTTCACGTTTTTGCACTTCGCCGTATCGCTTAGTCCGGCGCTGATTCTCCCCATTAAGTCGTGCCATGCGTAAGTAAACTGCTAAGAAAAAATAAAGAAAATATTAATAAGATAGCAAGCTAATTATTGGAAACCTCTGGACTCAATTATTACCAATAATATCTCCCGCCTCACAATTATTTCGCCAATATGACAATGACTTACCTGTGATTGCCTTTTGCTTCTCGCGACAGAAAAGTCTATACCTAAAGCCAATTAATCTATAACAACAGCGGTATATCTTTTTAAGCTGCACCTTACTTTCTTCACACAGTGGTTCTCATTCATTAATTGCTCGTCAGGGTTGGTGTTTTCTCTGCCGTTTTATCCCTCGCGATGAATTTAACGCTGTTGCAATAACAGCGTGGACGCTGCACGCCTTCGGGGGAAAGTATGAGATTCAAATTAAATCCGATTGCTATCGGAATATTAGCGGCACAGGCGCTGTTTTATCCGACGATAGATGCGCAGGCGGCAACATTGGGGAGCTACTCACCGCAGGTTAATGACAATCTCATCGGCAGCTTGAGTGTTAACGGCAGCAGCGAAACATTGACAGGTAATCCTGATTTCGCCCCCGGCACAGAGGGTTCGGTAAATTCGACGCTTGGCCAAGTCAATATCGCTTCAGGTGCCGAGCTTTTGAATCAAACGCGTCTCGATCCCGGACCGCAGAACTTCGCCATCACTGTGCCCGATCCTACCACTGGTGGTAACACGACGTTCCAGGTCTACAACTCCGCTAGCCTGGTGGCCCAACCCCCGGTGACGTCTGACACCCTAGTGCCAGACGTGGTGAACGTCAACGGTGATCAGTACATCAACACACGTGTTGCGGATGTCTTTAACGGCGGCACGCTGGACGTCAATATTGGGCAGGCAAACGCCGCCAGCAGCGCCAGTACCAACAGCTGGAGCATGGCGGCTAAGCAGACCACGCTGTTTCAGGTGGGCAGCGACAGCACGCTGAACTGGAATTCCAACAATCGCATCAGCTTCTTCGGTACTGCCGCCACACCGGATGGTGCAGGCGCCACGCAAACTTTCCAGGTGCAAAATCTCGCCAGCTACAACGGCACTTTCAGTGTGCAGACGTTGGATGGCGCCACCAACACCTTCTCCGTGACCAGCGCCAGCGAGTTGCAGACCTACAACAACTGGCTAATCAGCCAACTGCAAGCGGGCGATCTGGATAAAGCCAACTATCTGACCGAGTTCAATAAAGCGGTCACCGTCACTAACGGCAATATTGTGTATGACGTTAGCGCCACGCCACCGGATGAAGTCACGCAGCCGATTGGTAACCGCATTGTGGTGAATGCCGATGGCCCTAACGCTCGCGTCAATCTGGCGGCGGGCAAAACCCTGGAAGTGGTGGGTTCAACCGGGGGCGCGATTAAAGCCTCGAACGGCGCACAAGCGGTGATTGATGGCAAGCTTGCCAGCCGAGGCTCTGTCGCGAATAACGGCACCGCGCTGGTGCTGTCCGATAACAGCAGCGGCAGCACCAGTATCACCGGCGTGATCAACGGCGGGTTCCTGAATCGCCAGGATGGGACGGGCATCGGCTCCACGGGCTATGGTGCTAACGGCGTGCTGGTGCAAAGCGGCAGCGAGTTCAACAACAACGGCATCGTTAACCTCGCCACCATCGGCAGTAATTCGCAGTACGGCGTGGCGGGTATTCGGCTGGAGGATGACGCGACGTCCAGCAACAGCGGCAATATCAATGTGGGCGTGAACGGTTCCAGCGCGCGCGGTACTGCCTCTGGTGTGCTGCTCACTGCGCCCACCGCCACTTTCACCAACAACGCCAATGGGCAGATCTATATCGGCCGTGGTCCACAGAACAGCCTGACCGATGCGGTGGCCGATACGGCGATGAATCAGAGCGGCCTTACCAGCGGGATTGCGCTGGTGGCCAACGGCTCTGCCACTAACAATGGCAATATCGTGATTGGCACAAAGGTGCAGAACGCGGCGGGCATGTCGGCCTCCGGGGCTAACAATGTCACGATGATCAATAACGGTACCATTGATGTGAATGGTGCCGCAGCAACCGTGCCGCGAGAGAACGTGGGTATGTCGGTCACCAATAGCCGTGGCAACATCGACAACAGCGGCACCATCAATCTTAACGGCGTCAACGGCACCGGCGTGAAGGTGGTCGCCACCAACGGTAACAGCGCCTCCGCAAGCTCGACTGGCACCATCAACGTGGCGGGCGGGGCCGATCCCGCCAGCGGCACGCGCAATTTTGGCGTGTGGGTAGAGGGCCAGGGCACCGGTCAGGCCAGCGCGGACGTCAACGGTCCGGTGAATCTGAGCGGCACGGGCGCGATTGGTGTGCACGCGCGCGGCAATGCCACGGTGGAGGTTGCCGCCAATGCGATACCCACCTTCAGCAATGGCAGCAATCAAATCGCTTTCTTCGCCTATGGACCCAACGCCTTAATCAACGTAGCGGGCAACAATCCCTTCAATGTCACCACCACCAACTCGACGCTGTTCCGGGTTGAGCAGGGCGCGGATTTTGATGGCACCGATCTGTCACTCACCGCATCAGGCGCAGGTTCTGTGGCGGTGAACGGCAGCGGCACCGGCGGTACCGAAGTGAACACGCGCAACGCCACGCTCAACGTCAGTGGCGCAGGCGCGACGGGCGTGAATATTGAAGGCGGGGCAACAGGCACCATCGACAATGACACCGCCATCAATCTCACCGGCAACAATGCGATTGGCGCGATTGTCGATGGACAGAAACATACGCTGGCGGGCAGCAACAGCGGCGCGCCGGTGACCAGCACCACCCTGAGTTCGGCGGCAGCCCTCAACTCCTCGCAAAGCGGATTGATCGGTTATTTGGCGCGCAACCGCGCGCAGCTTAACAACACCGGCGACATCGCCTTTAGCGGTGCCAACGCCACCGGCATTCGCGTGGAGAGCGGCGCGACCGGCACCAACAGCGGCAACATCAGCATCAACGCTGGCGGCACAGGCATTACGGTGAACAGCAGCGGCAGCACGGCCAATACCACGGCTAACAACAGCGGAAACATCAACGTTAATGGTGGCAGCACCACCCACCGCAGCCGGGGGGTGAGCGCCAGCGGTAGCCGGGCGGTGGCGAATCTCAACGGCGGCAGCCTGAACCTCAACGGCACCGGCGCGATAGGGGCTGAAGCAACCAACGGCGCGCGGGTGAATATCGCCGCGGGTTCCACGCCAATCTTTAATGGCAGCGATCAGATTGCCTATCGCGCGGCGGGTAACGGCTCACGGATCATTTCGGCCGCCAACGCGCTGGATGTGAATACGCTCAATTCCACCGGGTACCGCATCGATGATGGCGCCGCGCTGAGCTTCAGTAACCCCATCTCATTGAGCACCAGCGGCGCAAACAGCACGGGTGTGATCGTCTCGGGCAGTGGCAGCACGTTGAACACAGCGAATAGCCGCTTTACCGCCAGCGGTCAGGGCAGCACGGCGATCCGTACCGAAGGTGGAGCGGCTACCACGCTTGATAGCGGCAGCAGCATTAATGTTAGCGGCAACAGCGCAGTCGGTGTGCTGGTGAACAATCTGCGCACCGACCTCAGCAACGCATTGGATGGCACCTCAGCGGCGGCGACCGTCACCAGCAATGGCAATCTCAGTGGCGCAGGCAGTAACGCTATCGGCTTTGATGTCACTAACGGCGCAACTCTGGTGAACAACGGTGCGGTGGACCTTACCGGCAGTAACAATATCGGTATCCGCTCGCGCGCAGGCAGCACGCTGACCAACAACGGTACGGTGAATGTGGCCAACGGCACCGGGCTGGATGTGTCTGGCAGCGGCAGCACGCTGGCCAAAGGTGGCGTGATCAATGTGGATAATGGCGTGGCGGGCGTGCGTATCAGCAACGGCGCACAGCTGGCACTGACCGGTAGCGACACGGTGATCACCACACAGGGCACTGCGCACGGCATCTTAGTCGATAACGGCGCCACGGCACTTAGCGCCAGCGATGCGACAGTGAACGTGCTGGGCAGCGGTAACGGTATTGAGAACCGCGCTGAACTCAGCAATGTCAGCCTGAACAATCTCACGCTCAATGTTGCCAACGGCAACGGCATTCGCACGGCGGTGCCGTTTGATCCGGCCTCAACGGTCACCACGAATGTCACAGGCAGCGGCACCGGCCTGAATATCGTTAATGCGGATGGATCGACCACCAGCGGCGATTTAACGCTGGGATCCGGCTATCAATTTAACGTCACCGGCGCGGGCGGCAGCGGTATTCGCGCCAACACCAGCGGCAACGTCACTACCGCCGCTGACGTCACGATCGATAACCCGGCGGGTGGATCGGCCCTGATCTCCAGCACGGCGGGCACCATCGTCAATACCGGGACGTTTACTTCAAACAGCCTGACGGCACCGGTGGTGGATTTGCGCGGAGGCAAAACCCTCTTCGAAAACTTTGGCACCATCATCACCGCCAATCCGCAAACGGTGGCGGTGGCGGGCAGCAATGCCAATGATGAAATCTTGCTGACGGAAGGTGAGGTGCGCGGCGATATCAATCCTGGCGGCGGCTCCGATGTGTTCCGCTGGACGGGCGGCTCGCTTAACGGCAGCCTGACCATGGGCAATGACGCTAACAACAGCGCGGAGGTCAGCAATGTGGATCTCGGCACCACCTATCACCTCACCAGCGGCAGCGGAACGGGTAACACGCTGACGTTCAACCAGATTGATTCTCGCGGCGGTAGCCTTAACGCGGATGACCTCAATAAAGGCGTTAACCTCGGCAGCGGCTGGAGCACCATCAATTTTACCAACACGCAGTGGACGCTGACCGATAACCTCAAGCTGGCGCACAGCACCATTAATATCGATGCGGATTCAACGCTGTATGCCGGCAACAACGTGCATTCGACATTAGCAGGCGGTACGGCGGATTCACTGACGGTGAACAACGCCGGTATTCTCGATCTGACTAACGGCGTGGGCTCGCCGGGCAACACCTTAAATATCAATGGGTCGCTGGCCTCCAGCGGCGGCCAGTTGAATCTGATTACCGACCTTAACGAGGGCGGCGCGCTGAGTAATCAGTTCACCGACCACCTTAACGTCACCGGTAATGCCACCGGCACCACGCAGGTAAACGTCAAACTCACCGACAGCAGCACCGGCGCATTAACGGATCTGAATCGCAACGGCGGCATTGAAGGCAATGAGGGGATTTCACTGGCACAAGTGGCGGGTAGCGCTGGCCCTGATAGCTTTGCCCTCAAAGACGGCTATCTCGGCGCAGGACCGTGGCAATACCGGCTTTACACCTTTGCGCCAGGCAGCACCGATCCCAGTCAGCGTTTAGTCAGCGGCAGTGGCAACAATTATTGGGATTACCGCCTGGCAAATTATTATGTCTGTGAAGAGGGCGCCAGCTGTCCATCGACCTTTATCACCGATGCGTTCGGCAGTGGGCAAAGTTACGACGCGCGTGCAGCGGTGGTGCCGCAGGTGCCGTCTTATATCTCTGCGCCGGTTGGCCTGGCTTATTACACCTCCGCCATTATCGACGATTTGCATAAGCGCCTTGGCGAGTTGCGCCACGAACAGACGCGGCCAGAAGGCGATGGCGGTGAGATGTTCCTGCGCTACATCGGCTCTAACCAGAAATACAAAAGCGACCAGAGCTTCCGCGATTACGGCTATGACTTCGATCTGGATTACAGCGCGGTGCAGGTGGGCGGCAACGTACTGCGTCTTGACGGTGAAAAAGACAGCCTGCGCGGCGGCTTAGCCTATACACGAGGCAATACGCGCATCCGTCCGGACGCCGCTGATGGCTACAGCAGCACCACTTTCGACAGCGACAGCCTAGCCTTATACGGCACCTGGCAGCGTCAAAATGGGTTCTATCTGGATGGCGTGCTGTCGTTTGACTGGCATCGCGGTGAAACCGATATTGCGCGTCAGAAGCAGGAGGCTAAGCTGAAAGGTCACGGTTGGACGGCATCGTTGGAGAGCGGCTATCCGTTTGATCTCGGCGATGGTTACAAGCTGGAGCCGCAGGCGCAGTTAATGTACATGAAGCTGAACATGAATGATTTCACCGATGAAGATGGCAACAAGGTGAATTACGGCGATTACAACCAAACCATTGGTCGTTTGGGCGCACGGCTTAATCGCACCTGGACGGATAGCAGTAGCCGCCAATACACCCCGTATCTGCGCGCCAACTACTACAAAGGCTGGGGCGGCACGGCGGACACGACTATCTCGTCGGTAGAAAATCCTGCGCTCAGTGCCACCTTCACCAGCGGGCACTTTGGGCAGATGTGGGAAGTGGGCGCGGGCGGGACTGCGACGCTGCAGAAAGATCTCTCGCTGTACGCAGAAGCCGATTATCGCAAAGAGATCAGCGGCAACGGTGCCAAAGGCTGGCGCTATAACGTGGGGGTGAGGTGGCAGTTCTAAGTGAGGGCATTTCGAGAGTCGTCTTAAATGTCGTCGTCAAAGGCTACGGCATTCGGCCTGGTCGCCATCAATGGCGCCCCTACGGTGAAATGGCGGGGATCTATGTAGTGTGCGCATTTATGCGCACTTTGCTCATCGCTACGTTCAGCAAAACCTTGATTTCATATACCCTAAATAAAATTTTATCGATCGATTTCCTCCACAAATAACAGGGGTATTGTTCATCATGGCTTTAATTCAGGATAAAAATTAATTCTTCGAGCTAAAGCCAGCCAGCTCTGCTGCCGAAAAGGTAAAAAAGTGTAATTGATTTTTCCTTTAGCCTGCATCTTGCAAGGACCACACACATGCGGAACAACCAGCCTATCACTCAGCGCGAATTCATTTTTGAAGATGATGCCACGCTGATGTCGACCACCGATCTCAACAGCTATATCACCTACGCCAACGATGCTTTCATTGAGGTCAGTGGGTTTAGCCCGGAGGAGGTGAATGGTCAACCGCATAATATGGTGCGTCACCCGGATATGCCGCCGGAAGCTTTCGCCGATATGTGGTCAACGCTGAAACAAGGTGAACCTTGGACCGCCCTGGTGAAAAACCGTCGTAAGAACGGCGATCACTATTGGGTCCGAGCCAATGCCATTCCGGTGGTACGTGATGGCAACGTTCAGGGCTTTATGTCGGTACGTACCAAACCCTCAGCCGAAGAGATTCGTCAGACCGAAGCGCTGTACCGTGATTTCCGCGAAGGACGTGCTAAAGGGCGTCGTTTCCATAAAGGCCTGCTGATTGGCACCGGCTGGCGTCGTTTGGGTTCACTGCTGAAAACCATGCCGCTGCGTTGGCGTATTCGCTCACCCTTAATAGCGTTACTGCCTTTGTCGGTCGCAGGTGTGTGGCTACTGGGCTTGAACACGATGCAACTCGGTTGCTTTGCCGGTGGCATGGCCGTGTTGTTGCTGTTAGCGAGTTTGTGGCTGGAGCAGCAAATTTCGCGCCCGATGGAGCGAATCTGCCGTCAGGCGTTAAGTGTCGCGACGGGTGCCAGCCATAAAGTGGATCAATTGGATCGCGTCGATGAAATCGGGATCACGCTGCGTGCTATCGGTCAGTTGGGGCTGATGTTCCGCTGGCTGGTGGATGATGTCAGCGGCCAGGCGATCAACGTACTGAGCGCCAGTGATGCAATTGCCCGCAGCAACGATGAGTTGAGCCGTCGCACCGAGCAGGCCGCCGCCAACGTGCAGCAAACCGCTGCCACCATGAATGAAATGACCGCCACGGTGAAAAGCAACACCGATACCGCCAGCGAAGTGAATGACCTGTCAGAAAACACCAGCCACGCGGCGATTAAAGGGGGCGAGGTGGTGCAAGAGATGGTCGGGATGATGGCGGAGATCGCCGACAGTTCGAAGCGTATCGCCAACATCACCAGCGTGATCGACAGTATTGCGTTCCAGACCAATATTCTGGCACTGAATGCGGCGGTAGAAGCCGCGCGTGCGGGGGAGCAAGGCAAAGGTTTTGCCGTGGTGGCGGGTGAGGTACGTAGCCTGGCACAGCGCAGTGCCAAAGCCGCCAGCGAAATCAAAACGCTGGTAGAAACCAGCGCCAGCCGCGTGCAGTCAGGCAGCGATCATGCCGATGCGGCTGGACGCACCATGCAAGAAATTGTCGGGCAGGTGCAGAATGTGACGGCGCTGATTGCGCAAATCAGTTCTGCTACCGCGGAGCAATCCATTGCACTGAGCGAAGTCAGCACGGCGGTAGAAGATCTCGACGACATCACGCATCAAAATGCGGCTCGCGTAGCGGAGAGCGCCGAGGCTTCGGGCCGTATGGCGCGACAGGCCAACCGCTTGGTCGAAGCGATCAGCGTGTTCCGTTAAAGCGTTTCGCGTGCGGCACGTAACGCGCCGGGTGGTGTCCCGACAATCCGCTTAAAGGCACGGCTAAAAGCCGCCAGCGAACCGTAACCGAGGTGGAAGGCGACGCTTTCCACCGCTTCGCCCTCATTAACAATGCGTTCCACTGCCAGCCTCATCCGTAACTCCGTGAGATAGCGCAGCGGCGTCATACCGGTGGCGCTCTGGAAGCGGGCGGCAAACACTGAACGCGAACTGCCAGATTCGCGCGCCAACCGTTCTACCGTCCAGTTCTCCCCGGGCGCGCGGTGCATCGCTGCCATTGCCTGACTAAGACGGGGATCGCGCAGCGCCTGCACCAATCCACTGCCTTTACCGCAGCCGTTTTCCACCCAGCCGCGCACAATTTGTGCGGCCACCACATCCGCTAAACGCGACAAAATCCCCGCGAAACCGGCTTTACGCTGACGCGTTTCGCGTTCCATCGCATCGAGAATCGGTTTAATTTCCGGGTATTGCGCCAACAAGGTACTGACCAGCATCACGTCTGGCATGGTGTGCACCAGCGGCTGCATGCCGCCAAGTTCAAATGCCATACAGGCGCTGAATAAAATTACATCTGCGTTATCGGTACAGATTTCGTTGCTGTCATCGATGGCGCACACGCTGCCGCAGATCGGTTTGCTGTTGAAGGTGGTAATCGGTTCGCAGATGGCGTCTTCAGAAGAGATCAGCGCATGGGTTTTGCCGTGCGGAATCAGCAGTGCATCGCCAGCTTGCAGCTTATAGATCGTCCCAGATGCCGAGCGTACCAGTAGCGATCCGTGCCCAACAAAATGCAGCTGCGCGCGGCCTGGCGCATGTTCGTACTGCAAACCAAAAGGCGCATGCAGCGCAATGCGCTGGTATTTCACGCCGTAAAGGCGCATGCCCATCAGCAACTCACTGGTCAGATCTTCATAGCGGCTCATACGAATCCAGACGAATAATCAAATAACAAAGTTTTTGTATCATAGATCGTCTTGGCAAGTCTCTCTATGCTTACAACTTGAATTTTTGTGATGGGGATCGCAAATGAGTCTGGATACTGAAGTGGTCGAAACAAGTGTAGCGGTGGATAAACCCGCATGGGGTGCGGTGTTTGCCATGGCATTTGGCGTGTTTGGCTTGATTACCGCCGAATTCCTGCCGGTGAGTTTGTTGACGCCGATTGCCGACTCACTGCGCATCAGTGAAGGGCAAGCCGGACAAACCGTCACGGTGACCGCGCTAGTGGCGTTGCTCACCAGCCTGGTGATCGGCAATGTCACGCGTCAGCTGGATCGTCGCAATGTGATGCTGGGCTTTACGCTACTGCTGATCGCTTCGGCGCTGCTGGTGGCGTTTGCGGAAAACCTGCCGATGATTTTGCTAGCGCGCGTGCTGCTCGGCGTAGCGATTGGCGGCTTCTGGACGCTCTCAACCGCGATTACCATGCGTTTGGTACCGAGCGATCAGGTGCCAAAAGCGCTGTCGATTGTGTTTAGCGGTATTTCATTGGCAACCATCATCGCCGCGCCGTTAGGCAGCTATCTGGGCGGCATGATTGGCTGGCGTAACATTTTCATGCTGACCTCAGCGCTGGGCGTGTTGGCGCTGTTATGGCAGTTCTTCACCTTGCCAGCGATGCCGCCAGAAAACAAAGCGCGCAGCGGTGGCGTGTTGGATCTGTTGCGTAACGGATTGATGCGTTGGGGCATGTTAGCGGTGATCATGATGTTCACCGGACATTTCGCCTTCTTTACCTATCTGCGTCCGTTCCTTGAGGGCAGCGCGCAGCTCAATGTGAATCAACTGTCGCTGGTGCTGCTGGCGTTTGGCGTGGCGAACTTCTTCGGCACGTCGCTGGCGGGCTATCTGGTGACGCGCAGCGTATCGCTGACGTTAACCGGTATGGCGTTGGTGATGAGCGTGACGGCGGTGTTGCTGGTGAGTTTTGGAAATGTGTCATGGCTGGTGGCCGTGGGCGTGGCGATGTGGGGCTTGGCGTTTGGTTCGATGCCAACCGGCTGGTCAACGTGGATTTCCCGTGCGGTGCCTGATGATGCAGAGTCGGGGGGCGGTTTGCTGGTAGCGACGATTCAGTTGGCGATCACTGCCGGTGCAGCCGCAGGTGGCTGGATGTTTGACCTGCAAGGCGCGGGCGGCGTGTTCCTCGCCAGCGGTGTGCTGATGTTGTTAGCGGCTATCACCATTTTCACGCGCGTCAGGCATCACGGTTAAAGCTTGGGCGGCATGAATACCGCCCTTACAAGAATGCACTGAGCACCAGAGGTCACCCTTTTAGGGTGACCTTTTTCATTCTCTCTATCACAGCCATAAATCCTGCCTTTCAATCAAAACTTGGTTTTTTAACCCTTTGCGCAGATGTTAATCTAAATGTGCTTTTATTGTTCAAATTAATCGAATGACATAAGCAAATCTCTCCGCTTTTTACTGATCGATTATCAGCCTATTATTTATCTCAACAAGGCGATTAAGCCTTACCTGATAAAACATTGACTGAGGAATTGACCATGAAATCTATCAAAACTTTTGCTGCTGTAATTGCTCTTACCGCTCTGCCATTCGCTAGCTTCGCGCAAAGCATCACCGCTACTGATACCACCATCGATGGCGCAGAAGCGCAAATCGCTGCTCAGGCGCACAAAGCTGGTACTTCCTATAAAGTGACTGAAGCCAACTTCAACAACGGCGTGCACATGACTGCCGAGTTGACCAAATAAGTCTGCGTTAACGTTCTGTGCTGACAGGGTGCCTTAGGGCGCCCTGGCGGCGTTGGTAACTTGATAAAAACCTGTCACTTTCCCCTCTAAATGATTACTATTCTCAAAAAAAATCATCCTTCGTCAGCTCGCCTCGGGCTGTCTTTATAAAATTGGTTGCACTGTCGAGCTTTCACTTCACTGCCATGAGGCGGTGGATTTGCTATGGAGAAGTTATGAAAGCGATTAAAACAACATGGGCGCTGCGCCCACTGCTGCTGGCAACGGCGCTGTTATCTTCCTCTGCGGTGCTGGCGGCTGAATCCCAGCCATTAAATCAGGTGATTTCCAAAGGGGCTTACGAACTGGCGTTTAGCAACAGCGATAACGCGCTGTTCCTCGCCACGGCGCAAAACGCCAGCAGCAAAGGCGGCACCGTTTATCGTCTCGATCCGCAGGATCTGTCGGTGAAGCAGACCATCAATACCGATCTGCCGACCTTTGGCGCCGCGATTAACCAGAAAACCAACACGCTGTTCTTTGGTAATACCCGTGATGCGGCGCTGACCTCGGTCGATGCCAGCAGCGGTAAAGTACTGAACACGCTGGTGCTGGATGCGCGTCAACGCAGCGAAACTGTCCGCCCACTGCAGCCGCGTGAAGTGGCAGCCGATGCGGCAACCGACCGCGTGTATGTCACCGGTCTCGGTGAGCAGAGCGTGGTGTGGGTGGTGGATGGCAAAACCCTGAAGCTGGTCAGCACCGTACCGAACACGGGTAAAATGGGCACCGGTTTGGCTATCGATTCTGCGGCGCAGAAATTGTATGTGACTAACGCCGATGGCGAATTGGTGACCATCAATACGCGTCTCAACGCGATTGAAAAACGTCAGAAAATTGATGGCGACAAAGATCACTTCTTCCTGAATATCGCGCTGGATACCCAAGGCCATCGCATCTTCCTGAGCGACTCTAAACAGCCTCAGGTACTGGTGCTGGATTCCCGCACTCAGCAGGTGATTCACAAGATTGATGTGCCAGAATCTCTGGCAGTGCTTTTCAATGCGGATCGCAACGAGCTTTACGTGACCCATCGCAAAGCGGGCGAAATCAGCATCATTGACGCCAGCACCTATAAAGTGAAACGCACTGTAAAAGCACCTGGCCTGCCAAACAGCCTGGCGCTGTCAGCAGACGGTAAAACGCTGTTTGTTAGTGTGAAGCAGCCGGGTTCACGTAAAGAACCACCAAAAAATCCAGATAGCGTACTGCGCATCGCGCTGTAAGCAGCAGTTATCTGAAACTCAAGGGCGACATGTGTCGCCCTTTGCATTTCCGCACTTTCCTTCCCCGCTTGCACCGCGATATACGCTACCTTTTACCTCGACAACACCAATGGAGAGGAAGCAATGAGCCAGTTTTTTATGCATGAGAAAAACGATCTGGTGAACGAAGCCATCGAAGGGGTTTTGCTGAGCACGCCGTGGCACAATCTGCGCCGCCTCGATCTTGGTGATGAGATCCGCGTGGTGGTGCGTTCAGATTGGGATAAAAGCAAAGTCGCACTGATTTCTGGCGGCGGGTCGGGCCATGAGCCAGCCCACGCGGGCTTTGTTGGCAAAGGCATGTTAACGGCGGCGGTATGTGGCGATATCTTTGCCTCGCCGAGCGTGGATGCGGTACTCAATGCCATCATCAATGTCACCGGTGATGCCGGCTGTTTGTTGATTGTGAAGAACTACACCGGCGACCGTCTTAATTTCGGGTTGGCGGCCGAGAAGGCGAAAAACCTCGGCTATAACGTCGAATTGGTGATGGTGCAGGATGACATCGCGCTGCCAGAAAATCCGCAGCCGCGCGGCATTGCTGGGACCGTGCTGGTGCACAAAATTGCCGGTTTTGCTGCTGAGCAGGGGCAAACACTGGATGAGGTTAAAGCACTGGCGCAGCGCGCCATTGATGCCACCTCGTCGATTGGGCTGGCGTTTGCGACCTGCCATATTCCTGGCGAAAAGCGCGATGAACGCGTCGAAGCGGGCCATAGCGAACTGGGCATGGGCATCCACGGTGAACCGGGTGTCATCACGCTGGATACGCAAAACAGCCGTAAAATCACCAGCATCATGACGGATAAACTGGCGCAGGCGCTGCCCGACGGCAAGCAGGCCCTGCTTCTGATCAACAACCTCGGCGGATTTTCACAGCTGGAGCTGGCGGTATTGGCGCGTGAAGTCTTGCAATCACCGCTGGCGGCGCGCATCACCCATCTGATTGGCCCAGCCACGCTGGTCAGTGCGCTGGATATGAAGGGCTTCTCGCTGTCGCTGCTGGCACTGGAAGCGCCATTTCTTGAAGCGCTCAATGCGCCGGTGCAGGTATTGGGCTGGGTGCCGGTGTATGACTTCGCGCCGATCAGTTTGCAGAGCGCCGAGAAAGTGGGCAGCGTGCTGGATTTCGATCCTTCCGATAACGCTGAAGTGGCGGAGACGGTGGAGCGCGTGACGCAGACGCTGATCGATCTGGAGAGCGAGCTGAATGCGCTGGATGCCAAGGTGGGTGATGGCGATACCGGATCAACCTTTGCGGCGGGCGCGAAGAAGATCCAGCGCGGCTTGCGCGACAAGCAATTACCGCTGGATGAGTTGCCGACGTTAATGGCGCTGATTGGTGAGCAGCTGGCCACGGTGATGGGCGGATCGAGTGGCGTATTGATGTCGATTCTGTTCACCAGTGCGGGTCAACAGCTGGAAGAGGGCAGTGAACTGCCACAGGCGTTGATGCACGGCCTGGAACGTATGAAGCATTACGGCGGCGCACAGCCGGGACATCGTACATTAGTCGATGCGCTGCAACCGGCGCTGGAAGCCTTGGTAGCAGGTGAGTCATTGGCCGCCGCAGCCAAAGCGGCGCAGCAGGGTGCGGATGCCACGGCGCAAATGCAGAGCGCCAAAGCGGGTCGCTCAGCGTATCTGAATCAGCAGAGTCTGAACGGTGTCAAAGATCCGGGCGCGTATGCGATTGAGAAGGTATTTGCGGTGCTGGCAGGTTGATTGTTGCTGTTCTAACAGCATGCAACTTCATGCAGTTGTCAGGTGCGGCCTACAGGCCGCGCCAAGGCTCCCCCTACGCATGATGATAGCGGCGCGATTTATCGCGCGCACCTGAAGCGATGTTACCGCTGACAGATGCGCATTAAATTTCGCCGCTAAAACACAGGCTTACTCAGCCGACTCGCGCATCATCTCATCATGCGGAATATCCGCCAGAATCTGCTCAAAGCTGCGTAGACGTTTGTAAATCGACATCAATTCAACCAGCGTAGACCATGAAGTGATCAGGTATTGGAATGACGAACGAACCTGGTCAAACACGTTAGTAATCTGGTTCATTAAACCCAGCGTAATCGACGCGGCGACAATCGAAGGAAGCAGTAAGAACAGCCCAACGACATTGTCTACTTGCAGGTAGAGAATACGAGTGATGTTGAAATACAGGTAATGGAAATAGAGACGGAAGTAGTTATAGCGCACACGGCTAAACAGTTCGGCAACGGTAGGAGGGGTGGCGCGATCGTTGTGATCTTCACCATAGACCAACTCTTTACGGTAGGCAGCTTCCACCTTCTGATTACGGAATTCCAATCCCGGCAGTTTGATCCCCACCAGCGCTAACAGGCCGGTACCAAAAATCGACCAGACCAACGCGGCAATCACCAGTGCATAAGGAATACTGCCTAAAATAGGCACCTCTTTAACATGCGGCGAAAGCGCCACCAGCACGGGCAGAAACGCCACCAACGTCATGATCGCCTGAATGAAACTCACGCCCCAGTCTTCCAGCGTACTGGCAAAACGCATGGTGTCTTCCTGCACACGCTGTGCTGCACCTTCAACATGACGCAGGCGCTGCCAGTTGTGCATGTAGTAGTTATTCATTGCGGTACGCCAGCGGAATACCCAATGACTGATGAAAAATGCGCTCATCACACCCACGACGACGGCAATCAATGCGATACCTAAAAACGCGGTGATTTGACGGTAAAACTCATCAATAGTGACAGCGTTGGGTTTGCTGAGCGCTTTCTGAATCATGTCACCAAACGGGTTATACCAGGCATTGATCGCCACGCTGACCTGCACACCAAACCAGGTGATAAAGATGATCAGTGCCGCTCCCCATACTGACCAACGTTGCCAAGGGTGATTATCGATCACGCGCCATGCCAGCGCGAACAGACCCGCCACGATCCAGTAATAGGCGTAGAACCACAGTTGGCTCGCATGGATAAAGCGCATGGCATTGGTAGGCAACGGTTGCTGCATCGCAGCCTGTAATGCTAGGAACCTGGCAGGAAAATCATTGAAAAAGCCGAACCAGGCGAAAATCGCAATCAAACTCCAAATCGCTGCCGAGCTGAAAAATAGTGCTGGCCGCGGAAAATAGGACTTAAACATAGGTGCTCCACTGTTGTGTGTACTCTTTTATACCGCGTCAGGCATCACTCTGTCTTTTGTAGGTTGTATCTGACAATGACAGCATCGGCGCAGTTATGTAAATCGACACATTCAGTTGTTAAGTATTTTGTGCGCATTTGTATCCAGAAACTAAATTATTAACAGTGAAGGTGTTACACTACGCCTACTGTTACCGGTAACAGTGACGCTGTATCCCTTAAGCCACGAATAAAAAAACAATACAAAGCAACCCATTAACTTTCATACCGCATTACATGCGGTACTGAGGCAATGTCATGTCAGAACAAAAAAATGGTCACAGTCGCAGGGATTTTCTGCTGAGAACCATCACCCTGGCGCCAGCAATGGCCGTTGGCGGTTCGGCGATGGGCGCACTGGTGGTGCCAATGGCCGCTGGAGCAGCAGAGCAACCCGTAGCACCTCATCAGGCTCGTGATTACCAGCCCACCTGGTTCACGGCGGAAGAGTTCGCCTTTATCACTGCGGCAGTGGCGCGCCTGATCCCCAATGATGAACGCGGTCCTGGCGCGCTGGAAGCCGGTGTGCCGGAGTTTATCGATCGTCAAATGAACACGCCGTACGCCACCGGCAGCAACTGGTACATGCAGGGGCCGTTCAACCCGGATCTGCCTAAAGAGCTGGGTTATCAGTCTCCGCTGGTGCCGCAGCAGATCTATCGTCTGGGCCTTGCCGATGCCGATGGCTGGAGCAAAAAACAGCACGGCAAAGTGTTCGCTGAATTAACCGGCGAGCAGCAGGATGCGTTACTGACCGCTTTTGAAAGCGGCCAGGCGCAATTCCCACAGCTGGCGGCCAAAACCTTCTTCTCCTTCCTGCTGCAGAACACCCGCGAGGGTTACTTCAGCGATCCGATCCACGGTGGTAACCAGGGCATGGTGGGCTGGAAGCTGATTGGCTTCCCAGGCGCACGTGCCGACTTTATGGATTGGGTAGAGCGCGGTGAACGTTATCCGTTCCCGTCAGTGGATATTCGCGGGGAGAGGGCGTAACCGTGGCAAATGAATTGAAAAAAGTAGACGCGGTGATCGTCGGTTTCGGCTGGGCCGGGGCGATTATGGCGAAAGAGCTGACCGAAGCCGGTCTGAATGTGGTGGCGTTGGAGCGCGGCCCGCATCGTGATACCTATCCCGATGGATCTTACCCGCAGTCGATTGATGAACTGACCTATAACATCCGTAAAAAGCTGTTCCAGGATCTGTCGAAAAGCACCGTCACCATTCGTCACGATGCCTCGCAAACTGCGGTGCCGTATCGCCAGCTGGCCGCGTTTCTGCCGGGCACCGGCACCGGCGGTGCTGGCCTGCACTGGTCAGGCGTGCATTTCCGCGTCGATCCGGTGGAGCTGAACCTGCGCAGCCATTACGAGCAGCGCTACGGTAAAAACTTCATCCCGGAAGGCATGACAATTCAGGATTTCGGCGTCAACTATGCTGAGCTGGAGCCGTTCTTTGATCAGGCCGAGAAAGTGTTTGGTACTTCCGGTAGCGCCTGGTCGGTTAAAGGTCAGCTACAGGGCAAAGAGAAAGGCGGTAACCCTTACGCGCCGGATCGTTCGACTGATTTCCCACTGCCCGCGCAGAAGCGTACCTACTCGGCACAGCTGTTCGCGCAGGCCGCTGAGTCAGTGGGTTATCATCCCTACGATATGCCCTCTGCCAACACATCGGGTCCGTACACCAACACGTACGGCGCGCAGATGGGGCCGTGTAACTTCTGCGGATACTGCAGCGGTTATGCCTGCTACATGTACTCCAAAGCGTCGCCGAACGTGAATATCCTGCCTGCACTGCGTCAGGAGCCGAAGTTCGAACTGCGTAACAATTCCTACGTACTGCGCGTCAACCTCACCGATGACAAGAAACGCGCCACCGGCGTGACCTATCAGGATGGCCAGGGTCGTGAAGTGGTACAGCCGGCGGATCTGGTGATCCTCGCGGCGTTCCAGTTCCACAACGTGCATCTGATGCTGCTGTCAGGCATCGGTAAGCCGTATAACCCGATCAGCAACGAAGGTGTGGTGGGTCGTAACTTTGCCTATCAGAACATCTCAACCCTGAAAGCGCTGTTCGACAAGAACACCACCACCAATCCGTTTATTGGGGCGGGCGGTGCAGGCGTGGCAGTGGATGACTTCAATGCCGATAACTTCGACCATGGGCCATATGGCTTCGTCGGCGGCTCACCGTTCTGGGTGAACCAGGCGGGCACCAAACCGATCTCCGGTCTGCCGACGCCGAAGGGCACGCCGAACTGGGGCAGTCAGTGGAAATCGGCCGTGGCGGATACCTATAACCATCATATTTCGATGGATGCACACGGCGCGCACCAGTCCTATCGTGCCAACTATCTCGATCTCGATCCGAACTACAAAGATGTCTATGGCCAGCCGCTGCTGCGTATGACCTTTGACTGGCAGGATAACGACATCAAGATGGCGCAGTTTATGGTCGGCAAGATGCGCAAGATTACTGAAGCCATGAACCCAAAAATGATCATCGGCGGTGCGAAAGCACAGGGCACGCATTTTGACACTACCGTGTATCAAACCACGCATATGAGCGGTGGCGCGATCATGGGTGAAGACCCGAAAACCAGTGCAGTGAACCGTTACCTGCAGAGCTGGGATGTGTCCAATGTGTTTGTGCCAGGTGCATCGGCATTCCCGCAAGGCCTTGGCTATAACCCAACCGGTATGGTGGCAGCGTTGACCTACTGGTCAGCTAAAGCCATTCGTGAACAGTATCTGAAGAGCCCCGGCCCTCTGGTTCAGGCATAAGGAACACGGCGATGATCAAAAGCATTTTGGCCCTGTTTCTGGGCACGATGACGTTCGCCGCAGTGGCGGACGAAGCAGGTTCTGACGCACTGGTGAAGCGCGGTGAGTATCTGGCGCGCGCCGGTGACTGCGTGGCCTGCCACAGCACCGCAGGTGGCAAACCCTTTGCCGGTGGTTTACCGATGGCGACACCCATCGGCACCATTTACTCCACTAACATCACCCCGGATAAAGCCACCGGTATAGGTGATTACAGCTACGACGATTTCCAGAAAGCGGTGCGTCATGGCGTGGCGAAAAATGGCGATACGCTCTATCCCGCGATGCCTTATCCGTCTTATGCCGTGGTCAGCGACGAGGACATGCAGGCGTTGTACGCCTACTTTATGCATGGCGTACAGCCGGTTTCGCAGGCTAACAAAGACAGCGATATTCCCTGGCCGCTGTCGATGCGCTGGCCGCTCTCCATCTGGCGCGGCATCTTTGCACCAGACGTGAAAGCCTTCCAGCCAGCAGCAAAGGAAGATCCGGCGCTGGCGCGCGGTCGCTATCTGGTGGAAGGTCTGGGGCACTGTGGTGCCTGCCATACGCCACGTAGTATCACCATGCAGGAAAAAGCGCTGACCAACGGCGAAGGCAATGACTATCTCTCGGGCAGCAGCGCACCGATTGATGGCTGGACTGCCAGCAATCTGCGTGGCGATAACCGCGATGGGTTAGGCCGCTGGAGCGAAGATGACCTGAAACAGTTCCTGCGCTATGGCCGCAACGATCACACCGCCGTGTTTGGTGGCATGACCGACGTGGTCCAGCACAGCCTGCAGTACCTGAACGACGAAGATATCAGCGCCATTGCGAAGTATCTGAAGTCGCTGGGTGCGAAGGATGCCAGCCAGACGGTCTTTACCCAGGATGATGCCGTTGCCAAAGCATTGTGGAAGGGCGATGACAGCCAGACCGGTGCCTCGGTGTATGTCGACAGCTGTGCGGCCTGTCATAAAACTGACGGCAGCGGCTATCAGCGTTTCTACCCGGCACTGCGCGGTAATCCTGTCGTCATGGCGGACGATCCAACCTCGCTGATCCACATCGTGCTGGTAGGCGGCACCCTGCCAGGCGTGCAGGGCGCACCGTCAGCCATCACCATGCCGGCCTTCGGCTGGCGCCTGAACGACAACCAGGTGGCGGATGTCGTGAACTTTATCCGTGGCAGCTGGGGTAATGGCGTGAAGTCGACTGTTTCGGCGAAGGATGTGGCGAAATTGCGTAAGGATGAAGCGGTCGAGTCGAAGCAGGGCAGCGCAGATATTAAGGTGCTGGAAGGGCAGTAAGCCAACACTTCATTTAAAGCGCGATGAATCGCGCCGCTACAGATCGCACTGATCCAGTAGCGGCGCAATTTATGAAGTGAACCCCGAAAGTTGGATACCATTCCAACAATTAGGGGAAACTACAATGAGCAGTCATCAAATATTCTCGAAATCCAAACTTGTACCCAATTCCCGCAGTGCGCATTCATGCGCATCGTTTCACCGACCTCACTGAAAAAGTGCAGCATTCATACGAACCGTTGCAATAATAGTGTTCCGCACCTTATCAAAATTAAACCCTTACAAGCTCTGTCTCGTTTTTCATCGCTCTCGTTGCAAGTCCGTTGCTAAGCGCACATAATCCCGGTTTATAAAATTGAAAAATTTATTGATTATATAAACCAAGAGGAGGTCAGTATGTTTGGAGAACGCTTATTGCGCGCGCGCTCCGCTGCGGGCTTTTCCATGAAACAGTTGGCTGAGAAAGCGGGCGTCAGCGCCAACATGATCAAGAAATATGAGCATAACGAAAGTATGCCGGGGTCTGCCGTGCTGGTGAAAATGTCGCGTGCGCTAGGCGTGCGTAACGAATATTTTTTCCGTCCTACTACGGTAGAGCTCAAGAGTATCGAGTACCGCAAACGCCATACGCTACCCGCCAAAATGCTGGCTCGAATTCATGCTGATGTGATCGATCAAGCTGAACGGTGGCTTGAACTTGCCAATCTGTGGCCTAACTTTCCCGTCCCCATTTTTGCTCAACCTCATCTGCCCACTGGGCAGGTTGATAACTATGAGCAGATTGAAACGATTACCGATCACGTTCGGCTACATTGGGGACTGGGTCAGCAGCCCATCACGCACTTGATCGATGTGCTGGAAAGCCATGGGATTCTGGTGATCGTCACGGATGTTGATCACTCAGATAAGTTTGATGGTTGCCAGGCGATGATTGACGCGATACCTGTCATCGTTATTTCCGAAAAATGGCCTGGCGATCGCCAACGTTTTACCCTGGCGCATGAACTGGGGCATTTGATTTTACAGGGTCGTCTTGCATCTCATCTTGATGAGGAAAAAGCCTGTAATCGCTTTGCGGGGGCTTTGCTTTTCCCTGCGAGTGCCGTGTTTCAGCACTTTGGTCACCGGCGTGCTCGTCTTGAGGTGCAAGAGCTTTACCTGCAAAAAATGGATTATGGCCTGAGCATGCTGGCCTGCGTGTATCGCGCTGCCGATCTGGCAGTGATAACCGAGGGCAAACGCAAAGACATCATCATGCTGTTCTCTGTACGTAAATGGCGTAAACAGGAACCTGGCGAACAGATTGCGCGTGAAAGCACCACGCTTTTTCCTCAGTTAATTTATCGCGCATTAGGCGAAGGGATAATCAGTGAAAGTAAAGCGGCTGAGTTAATGGGCGTTTCACTGGTGAGTTTCCATCGTGAGCGACAGTTGGGGTGGTCGGATGATCATTCTCATCAGTGATGCCAATATTTTAATTGATATGGAAGAGGGCGATTTGTTAGATGCGCTCTTCGAACTACCTTACCAATTTACCGTGCCAGATTTACTCTATTTTGATGAGCTTGAAACGCACCATGCCGATTTGCTTGATAAAGGATTGGTTATTGGAGAATTGAACTCAACCACTATGACGTACGCCCTAAAACTCATTGAACGCGTGCGTGGGCCAAGCCGAAATGATTGTTTTGCGTTAGCGCTGGCTAAGCAAGAGACTTGTCCGCTATTAACCGGTGACAGAGCGCTTAATCGAGTCGCGAAAGAAGAAGGTTTAGATGTTCGTGGAACGCTTTGGGTGGTCGAGGAAATGATTGGGCACCAGATCATTACGGTGGATGGCGCGCGCCGAGCTTATTGTCAGATGCGAGACGGTGGCAGGCGCTTGCCATGGGATATTGCCTTCACGCAGTTAGACAAGTTCGCGAAATAGTGGGCGGCTACATTTTCCGCCCACGGGCAATTGATTGATCAAATATTTTCCAAATCCAGTCCCCGCGTCCTCGGACCGTAAATTCCCACTGACAGCATCACCATCAGCATGCTCAGCACGATAAAGGCGATCACGCCTTCGCTGCCGGCGTACTGCAAAATAATGCCAATTAAAATACTGCTGAACACCGTCGACAGGCGGCTGAAGGAGTAGCAGAAACCGACTGCGCGCGCGCGAATGTGGGTCGGGAAAATCTCGGTCTGATAGGCGTGATAGCTGAAGGTCAGCCATGCATTGCTGTAGGTAATCAGGAAACCGCAGATGATCATCAGCACGGGATTGGTCACCAGCGCGAACAGCGTGCCGAACACCACCGTCATCAGTGACGACAGAACGATCTGCCATTTGTTTTCGATCTTGTCGGCGTAGCGGCTACAAATCAGCGAGCCCAGCGGATAGGCCAGCGTGATAAAGAACGCATACAACAGACTGTGGGTCACGGTGGCGCCTTTGCCCGATAACAATGCAGGCAGCCAGTTACCGAAGCCAAAGAAGCCAATCGCCTGGAAGAAGTTCATCACCACCAGCATCAGGGTGCGCTTGCGGTAAGCCGGGGCCCAGATCTCACTGAAACGCCCTTTTTTCGGCAGCTGTGCGGCGGCATCACGCTCCGAGAAATCTTCGCCCGGTGCAATACCGCAGCGTTTCTCCATCTCACTCAGTACCTTGTGCGCTTCCTGATGACGGCCCTGCTGCGCCAGCCAGCGTGCCGATTCCGGCAGGTTTTTACGAATCAGCCAGATCACCAGCGAACAGACTGCACCGGCGATCACCACCCAGCGCCAGCCTTCAAGGCTCAAGATGGTTTGTGGCACCAACCACCATGACATTAAAGCCACGGCGGGAACCGACAGGAACTGGATAAAGAACGAAAACGCAAAGGCGCGGCTGCGCAAGTGGGCAGGCACCCACTCGGACAAATAGGTGTCGATGGTTACCAGCTCAACGCCGAGACCAATGCCGACCAGTAAGCGGAACAGAATAATCATCTCCGCACTCTGCTGAAAGGCCATCAGCAGTGAAAACACGCCATACCATGCCAGCGCACACATAAAGGTCAGGCGACGGCCAAAGCGGTCGGCGTAAGGTGCAAGTAAGCTGGCACCGAAGAACAGACCTAAGAAAGTGGCAGAAGCAAAAGCGGCTTGGTCGGCGAAACCGAATACGCCCGCAGAGCCAGTATGAAACACGCCAGCAGCCAATAGGCCCGAGCTGATATAACCAGTTTCAAACAGATCGTATAGCTCAAAGAAACCACCTAATGCCAGCAACGTAATAAAACGCCACAAGCCTGTGGAAGAGGGGAGTGCATCAATGCGCCAGGCTAAGGTGCGGCGATCGGCTGGGATGCCAGTGTTCGCCATCCCTGTCGAAGAGATTGTTGTCATTA
Source organism: Pantoea rwandensis (assembly GCF_002095475.1). GTDB lineage: Bacteria > Pseudomonadota > Gammaproteobacteria > Enterobacterales > Enterobacteriaceae > Pantoea > Pantoea rwandensis. The sequence continues at coordinate 1,926 of NZ_MLFR01000022.1, read as the reverse complement.
TTGGATAAACCTCGGTGTTTGCAGAACTCGCACGGTTTTATTGGTTTTAAAAATAATTAACCGTTAGCAAGCGAAGGAATAGCAGAATAATCAATTCCCAGTGGGTTGCCGAGAGGTGCAACGGTGACATTTTCGCAATCTACGTTGCAGTTCACAGAAGTGTGATCGCCGTCCATGGCGATGCGTTTAGTGCAGGCTGGGATAAACGCCTGGGCCAATCGGCAGGCCGAGTGCGTACCACGCGAGCAGCAGGATGATCCAACTGATAAAGAACACCACCGGATATGGGAAGATCAGCACATAATAGGTGCCAAGTTGCGCATCTTTTTGGTATCGCTGTAAGAAGCCGAGGAACAGTGGCAGGAACGGTGACATCGGCGCCAGTGGCAATACGGCGGAATCCGCGATGCGGAAAATCATCTGGCAAACGCCGGGTGGAAGCCTAGCAGCATAAACATCGGCACGAATACCGGTGCCAGAATCGACCAGATGGCCGAGCCGCTGGCGATAAACATGCACAAAAATGCCGACAGGAACATCAATCCCAGGAACGCGGGCGCACCGCTGATGCCGGCACTCTCCAGCATATCGGTCAGACCGATCGCCATGAACTTGCCCATGTTGCTCCAGTTGAAGAACGCGACAAACTGCGACAGCGGGAACACCATCACAATAAAGCCCGCCATGCTCTTCATCGGATCGACCAGCAGTTGTGGGATGTCATCCGGGCGGCGAATCTGTTTGGTCACCGCACCATAGGCAATCGCCACCACAAAGAAGAACAGGATGATGATCGGCACTATCCCTTGAATAAACGGCGAGGGAATGATGCCGCCGGTTTTCGGGTTACGCAGTGGCGCATGTTCTGGCACCACTAACAACGCCATTAGCGCGATAAAGATCAGCGCGGCAATTCCGGCCGCTTTCAGGCCGCGGTTTTCCAATGCAGTCAGCGGCGGCAGGCGATCGTTGTTACCCCCATTCCACGCAGGAAGACGCGGCTCGACAAACTTATCGGTGAGCAGTGCACCGACAATAGTCAGCACAATCACCGAGCTGGCCATAAAGAACCAGTTATCGATCACGCTGACGTGCACGGTATCGCTCACTGCTTTCGCCGCTTCCGTACTGATGCCCGAAAGCAGCACATCAGTGGTGACGATCAGTAGATTGGCGGTAAAGCCCGACGCCACCCCAGCGATAGCAGCAAGCAAACCCGCCACCGGATGACGACCCACGGCGAGGAAGATCAGCGCACCCAGCGGCGGCATCACCACCAGTGCGGCATCGGATGAGATATGGCTGAAGAAGGCGATAAACAGCACCATATAGCTGGCGTAGCGACGACTGACGCGAGAGGCCATCTTCACCATCAGCGATTGCAGCAAACCGACTTTTTCCGCCAGGCCTGCACCAATCACCAGCGCCAGAATCGAACCCAGTGGCGTGAAGCCGCTGAAGTTTTTGATGATGTTCGGCAGAATCCATTGAATCCCCGCCACGCTCAGCAGGTTGTTGACCCGCACCAGCTCGCCGTTGGTGGGATTTTTTACCGCCAGGTCGAAGGCGCTGATAATGGCGGTGGCCACCATCAACACCACGATCAAATAAACAAACAGTAAGAACGGGTTGGGTACTTTATTGCCGACACGCTCAATCCAGCTAAACAGCTTCCCTGGGCTGCGGTTCTCCGTGGTTACTTCCATCGGTATATCCTCGTCATGTCTGTTGTATTTGCATGCCCGCGTTGGGGCTGTAATTTTTATAGTGTTTTAGAAATTTCTGGGCGCATAAATGCGCCCACTACAACTGCGGTAAACCCTGCATCTGCGGTAAACCCCTGCATCTGCGGTAAACCCCTACATCTGCGGTAAACCCCTGCATCTGCGGTAACCCCTGCATCTGCGGTAAACCCTGCATCTGCGG
>NZ_MLFR01000021.1 GCF_002095475.1 Pantoea rwandensis | reverse complement strand
GACATCATGGCTTCCTATGCGCGCGATAAATCTCACCGCTACGGTTTTATGCAGTTTGCAGGGCTAGTGCTTACGTCGCGCATGTGGGTAGCGGCGCAATTTATTGCGCACCGGATAGCAACGTCATGGCTTCCGATGCGCGCGATAAATCGCGCCGCAACAAGGATATATTGAGGATTATGCTGTTTTACCCGCCTGAATAAACGCCTGCATCAGCGGTTTTAACACTTTCTGCAGCTGTGCGGCGCGATCCTGCTGCCAGGCAAACGGCGGGGTCTCATCCATATAATTTAGCTGTGCCAGCTCAAGTTGCACGGCCTGTACACCTTGCTGCGGTTGACCATAGGCACGCGTGATATAACCGCCTTTGAAACGTCCGTTCACTATCCAGCTGTAATCGCTTTGCGCCGCGCAGACGGCCTGAATCGCCTCAATCACCGCCGTCGAACAGCTCGCGCCTTCATTGGTACCGATATTGATATCCGGCAACTGGCCGTCAAACAAACGCGGGATCACCGAGGCAATTGAGTGTGCATCGAACAGCAACGCGTAGCCGTGCTCAGCTTTCAAACGTGCCAGCTCTTGCTGAATCTGCTGGTGATACGGCTGCCAGATGTTATCCAGATACCCCTGACGAGCAGCGGCACTTGGCGTTTTACCCTCTGCAAAAGTAGGCGTGCCATCAAATAACGTCTCTGGATACAGCCCAGTCGTCGCGGTGGTGTACAACGGCTGATTATCTGCCGGGCGATTCAGATCGATCACAAAACGGGAGTAATGGCCAATCAGCACGCTGGCACCCAGATCGCGCACAAAATCGTACAGCAACGGAATATGCCAGTCGGTATCCGGCAGGCCACGCGCCGCGTCACTTAGTCCGGCCTCGACTTCTGGGGTGAGTTGGGTGCCCGCATGCGGGATGCTGACCAGCAGCGGCAGCTTACCAGCGGTGAAATGAAAAGGTGTCATTGCGCTTCTCCACGATAGATAACCTGGCACGGCAGTTCGCCGCCCAGCCAGTAAACCAACTCAGCCGGACGGGCTAGCGGCCAGTGCACAAAATTCGCCACTTTTCCCGGCTCCAGCGAACCGTGTGACTGCTGTAATCCCAGTGCTTTTGCGCCCCACAAAGTCACGCCTGCCAGCGCTTCTTCAGGTGTCATGCCAAACAGGGTACAACCCATGTTAAGCATCAAACGCAGCGAGAGTGCCGGTGAAGTTCCAGGGTTGGCATCGCTGGCCAGCGCCATCGGCACACCGTGTTTGCGGAACAAATCCACCGGTGGGCGTTGCGTTTCGCGTAGCAGATAGAATGCGCCAGGCAGCAACACTGCGACGGTACCGTGTTGTGCCATCGCTTGCGCATCAACTTCAGTGGCGTACTCAAGATGATCCGCTGACAAGGCGCCGTATTCGGCCGCCAGCGTGGCGCCGCCCAGCGCAGAAAGCTGCTCAGCGTGCAGTTTTACCGGCATCCCCAACGCTGTGGCTTTATCAAATACCGCGCTGACCTGCTCAGGAGAAAACGCCAGGTGCTCGCAGAAAGCGTCGACGGCATCTGCCAGACCTTCCGCCTTCACCTGGGGTAACAGGCGATCGCAGATAATATCGATCCAGCCCTGTGGATTTTCCTTAAATTCCGGTGGGAAACCGTGTGCAGCGAGACAAGTGGCAAGGACATCAGCGGGGACCGTTTCCGCCAATTCGCGGATCGCACGCAGCATAGTGAGTTCACTGGTCTCATCCAGGCCGTAACCGGATTTGATCTCCACGGTCGTCACGCCCTCTGCCAGCAGTCTTTCCAACCGCCAGCGGGCGCTCGCGACTAATTCCTGCTGAGAGGCAGCACGGGTAGACCGCACCGTAGAGAGAATACCGCCGCCCTGTGCCGCAATTTCCGCATAGCTGACGCCATTTAAGCGCTGCTCAAACTCCTGGCTGCGGTCACCGCCAAACACCAGGTGCGTATGGCAATCCACTAGGCCTGGCGTGATGATGCCGCCGTCAAACTGCTGCTGCTGACGCGGCGAGAACGCCGGCATCTCACTGCGCGGCCCTACCCAAATCAGCTCACCGTTATCGACCGCCAAGGCACCGTCGGCAATCAGGTTATAGTGTCCGTCTCGCATCGTTACGATATCGGCCCCCAGCCAAAGGCTGTCGATCTGCTTCGCTTCTGCCATCCCACTCCCCTTCACGTCTGACGATTTACACTGCGCATTAAAGTATGTATATGTATATACAACTTTCCGCCATTAAGGATCAACCATGGCCGTGTTTTTTGCCCCACGCGCGCTGCTGGCCGACGGCTGGCACGAAGACGTTTTGATCACCACTGATGCATCAGGATTAATTACCGAACTCTTGCCTGACAGCGCCCCCGGCAGCGCCTCACGCCTTGCTGGGCCGGTGATCCCTGCCATCGCCAACCTGCATTCGCATGCCTTTCAACGCGCCATGGCTGGGTTGGCCGAAGTGGCGGGCGATCCCCAGGACAGTTTCTGGACTTGGCGCGATCTGATGTATCGCATGGTACAGCGGCTGTCGCCAGAACAGGTCGGTGATATTGCCACCCATCTCTACATCGACATGCTGAAAGGCGGCTACAGCCAGGTAGCGGAATTCCACTATTTACATCACGATCCGCACGGCCAACCTTATGCGGATGATGCGATGCTGCAACATCTGATCGCCGCCGCTGAAACCGCCGGCATGGGTCAAACCCTGCTCCCCGTGCTTTACAGCTACAGTGGTTTTGGTTCACAGCCCGCCAGCGACGGACAACGGCGCTTCATTCAGCAAACGGATGCCTATTTGCTGCAGCAACAGCGCGTGGCGCAATGGAGTGCCAACAAACCCCTGCTCAATCATGGCATCTGTTTCCACTCCTTGCGCGCCGTCAGTGAAGCGCAGATGCATGATGTGCTGTCGGCCAGTCAGCGCGATCTGCCGGTGCATATCCACGTGGCGGAACAGGAAAAAGAGGTCAATGACAGCCTGGCGTGGAGCGGCGAGCGCCCGGTGGCTTGGCTTTACAATCACTTTGAGGTGGATCAACGCTGGTGCCTCATCCATGCTACGCATTTGGATGATAGTGAGATCCAGCGTATGGCCGCCAGCGGTGCTGTCGCCGGATTGTGCCCGACTACCGAGGCCAACCTCGGTGACGGTATTTTCCCGGCAGTAGAGTACATCGCGCGTGGCGGGCGCTGGGGTATTGGTTCAGACAGTCACGTGTCGCTCAGTGCGTTAGAAGAGCTGCGTTGGCTGGAGTATGGTCAGCGATTGCGAGATCGTCGTCGTAACCGCATCACTCTGCCTCATCAACCTTCAGTGGGTGATCTACTTTGGCAGCAGGCCGCACAAGGTGGTGCACAGGCATGCGCCATTGCCACCGGCGAGTTAGCCATCGGCAAACGTGCCGACTGGTTGGTGCTGGAAAATGACGCCTTCCTCAGTAGCGTAAGTTCGGCTTCGCTGCTCAATCGCTGGCTGTTTGGCGGCACGCAAAGTCAGATTCGCGATGTGTTTGTTGCGGGTAATCAGGTGATTAGCGAAGGCCACCACGCGGCAGAAGAAGCCGCCGCCGCGCGCTTTGCTAAAGCCATGAGTGCATTGCAATGAAAACACGCTTTGACTATGGCGACCTGCCTGTCAGCCGCTGGCGCAATGGCGGCGGTGAAACGCGTGAGATCGTCAGTTTTCCGCCAGGAGAGGCGCAGTTTGGCTGGCGTGCCAGTATTGCCACTATCGATGCCAGCGGTCCTTTCTCCCCTTTCCCCGATATCGACCGGGTGATCACGCTGCTGCACGGTGACAGCGTGCTGCTGAGTAGCGAGCAAGGCCAACAGCATTTGTTGCCGCATCAGCCTTGGGCGTTTCCCGGCGAATGGGCGATTAACGCCCAGATCAGCGGTAGCTGTCAGGACTTCAATATCATGACGCGCCGTGACAGCTGGCAGGCTCAGGTGAAGGTGGTACAGCAGACTGCCGTCAGTCCTCACGGCGTGGCATGGGTTTTGGCTGGGGAGTGGCAAACCGTAAACGGAGAAACATTGGCGGTGAATCAGGGAATGTGGTGGCTGGATGAGAATACGCAGCTGGCTCCGGTTTCCGCCGAAGCCAGCCTGCTGTTCGTGACGCTTAGCCGTGTCCTCTAAAACGCCCCAGTAACTTATAGCGCGAGCCTGGATAAAGCAGGCGCGCGTAAGTCACAATCTTGTTATCGCTCCAGGTCTGGCGGCGAATTAACAAGCAAGGTTCGTGTTCATCAAGCGCCAGATGCTTACGCTGGCGCAGATCGGGCAGCACCGCTTCGACAATATGCTCTCCGGCCGTCAAAGGCGCGACACGCATCAGGTAGGTGTAAGGCGTGAGCTGGTGATAATCCTGGCTGAGATAATCCGGTGCCACCAGCGGGTTCACCAGACGATCTTCAAGCTGAACCGGCATGTCGTTTTCATAATGGACGATCAACGAGTGATACAGCGTTTGTCCCGTCGATAATCCCAGCACCGCCGCCTGTTCTGGATCGGCTTTCATCTGCCCAATAGACAAAATTTTGCAACTGTGGCGATGACCACGCTGAGCAATTTCATCGGCAATGTTGTGCACTTCGAGCATTGCGGTGTAGCCCTTCATCTCAGCGACAAAGGTGCCCACCCCCTGCATACGCACCAGGAAACCTTCGCTGGTGAGTTCACGCAGCGCGCGGTTAATGGTCATACGGCTGACGCCCAGCTCATTCACCAGTTCACTTTCGGAGGGCACGCGCTGGTTGGCTTTCCAGTGGCCTTCACGGATCTGGCTGACGATCGCCTGTTTCACGCGCTGATAAATCGGTGCTGGCTCATCGCCCATCGCTGCGGCTAGCTGTGCTACTGCCGTTTGCTCCGCCATGTCCTGTTCCTTTTCCGGATAATGCCCAAAGTTTACTGTCTCAGCACGTAAATGTATATACATCCGATTGTGCAGATAGCACGCCAACAGTGCAGCTTGCTCCCTGTTTCGGTGCAATGCGTTACACGCTTCGCCTGCTAAAGCGCATTGCGGCGCATTTCACAGAATGAGATCAATCTGGCACAGCGCTTGCTACTTGTATAGACAAGATTAGACACTTATGCTTCACTCACAACATTCCATGGTCGTCCGGATAAGCTCATCACTAAATGAAGCTACCGGGCAGCGCCAGATCACTTGTATAGACAGGAGTAGACTATGTCAGGTTCGGTTCAGGAAATTCGCCTTGTTCCCGGTGAAGTGGACCTCGCCACCTTGCGGACCATTTATCAAAGCAAGGTGACGCTCACATTGGCAGATGACGCCCGTGCGGCCATCGATCGTGCGAATGAAACCGTTGATGCCATCGTGGCATCGGGCAAAGTGGTTTATGGCATTAATACCGGTTTTGGCAAACTGGCGCAGACGCAGATCCCCGCTGAACGCTTGGCCGAATTGCAACGTAATCTGGTGTTATCGCACAGCGTTGGCTTAGGCAATTTGCTGCCGGATAACGTCGCTCGCCTGGTGGTTGCCACCAAAATCATCAGCCTGGCACGCGGCCATTCCGGTGTGCGCATCCAATTAATCGAAGCCCTGCTGGCACTGTTTAACGCTGGCGTGATGCCCTGCATTCCAGAAAAAGGATCGGTGGGCGCATCCGGTGATTTAGCGCCGCTGGCACATCTTTCGCTGATGCTGCTGGGTGAAGGACAGGTGCGCGTAGAGGGTGAACTGATCCCTGCCACTGAAGGTCTGGCGCGCGTCGGCTTGCAACCCATCGTGCTGGGACCAAAAGAGGGTCTGGCGCTGCTTAACGGTACCCAAGTCTCCAACGCGCTGGCGCTGCGCGGCTTGTTTGAAGCAGAGAATTTGTTCGCCGCAGGCTTGATGGCGGGCGCACTCTCACTGGAAGCCATCAAAGGTTCGGTCAAACCGTTCGATGCCCGTATTCATGAGGCGCGCGGTCAGCACGGACAAATCGCGGTGGCCGCTGCCGTCTCTTCCTTACTGGAAGGCAGTGAAATCCTTAGCTCACACACTCACTGCGGGCGCGTGCAGGACCCCTACTCGATTCGCTGTGTGCCTCAAGTGATGGGTGCCTGTTTAGACAACCTCAGCCATGCGGCGCGCGTGCTGCAAATTGAGGCCAACGCTGCCTCTGACAACCCATTAGTGTTTAGCGACAGCGGCGATGTCATCTCTGGCGGCAACTTCCACGCCGAGCCAGTGGCTTTTGCTGCCGATATCATCGCGCTGGCGATTGCCGAAATCGGTGCCATCTCAGAGCGCCGTATGGCGCTGCTGCTGGATACCGGCCTCTCCGGATTACCTCCGTTCCTGGTGCGTGATGGCGGCGTGAACTCTGGCTTTATGATCGCGCAGGTCACCGCTGCGGCACTGGCATCAGAGAATAAATCACTGGCACATCCGGGCAGCGTAGACAGCCTGCCGACCTCTGCCAACCAGGAAGATCATGTCTCCATGGCAACCTACGCCGCACGCCGCCTCGGTGACATGTGCTTTAACACCGCCGCCGTGGTGGGAATTGAGGCGATGGCTGCAGCGCAAGGCATTGATTTTCATCGTCCGCTGCAAAGTTCCACTGCGCTGGAGCAGGAAATCAGCCGCATTCGTGAAAACGTCGCCTTCCTCGAACATGACCGTTTAATGGCGCCGGATATTGAATCCATGCGTCTGTGGGCCAGTAGCCATGCCTGGCCGGAATCTTTGACTGCGCTGCTGCCAAGCCAGCGTTCAACTACCCATTAAGGAACCGATGATGAGCGAAACTTTGTCTCAGGCTGTAGCCCGTGAAATCCGTGCGCCGCGCGGTAATGAACTGCACTGTGCGAACTGGTTGATTGAAGCGGCTTACCGCATGATCCAGAACAACCTCGATCCTGATGTGGCCGAACGCCCGGAAGATCTGGTGGTGTACGGCGGCATTGGTAAGGCTGCGCGTAACTGGGAGTGCTTCGAGCAGATTCTGCGTTCCTTGCGTGCCTTACAACCTGAAGAAACCCTGCTGATCCAGTCGGGTAAACCAGTGGGTGTGTTCCGTACCCATGCTGATGCACCGCGCGTGCTGCTGGCGAATTCCAACCTGGTGCCACATTGGGCCAACTGGGATCATTTCCACGAATTAGATAAAGCCGGTCTGATGATGTATGGCCAGATGACCGCCGGTTCATGGATCTACATCGGCGCACAGGGCATCGTGCAGGGCACCTTTGAAACCTTCGCCGAAGCGGGCCGTCAGCATTATGACAGCGACCTGAGTGGCCGCTGGATCCTCACTGCCGGCTTAGGTGGCATGGGTGGCGCACAACCGCTGGCGGGCGTGTTAGCCGGAGCCAGCGTATTAGCCATTGAGTGCCAGGAATCGCGTATCGATTTCCGTTTGCGCACCCGCTACGTGGACCATAAAGCCTACACCCTCGACGAAGCGCTGGATCTGATTGATAAAGCGACAAAAGCCAAACAGGCGATTTCAGTGGGCCTGTTGGGTAACGCGGCTGAAATCGTGCCGGAGCTGGTAAAACGTGCCAAAGCGGGTGGTATGAAGCCGGATATCGTCACCGATCAGACTTCCGCACACGACCCCATCAACGGTTATCTGCCGGTAGGTTGGGATGTCGAACGCTGGCAGTCTGAGCGCGTCAGCAACCCGAAAGGCGTCGAAAAAGCCGCGCGCGCTTCCATGGCGGTTCATGTTCAGGCCATGCTTGATTTCCATCATATGGGTGTGCCGACCGTGGATTACGGCAACAACATCCGTCAGGTGGCGCTGGACGAAGGGGTGAAGAATGCCTTTGATTTCCCAGGCTTCGTTCCTGCTTATATTCGTCCGCTGTTCTGCGAAGGCAAAGGACCGTTCCGCTGGGTGGCGCTGTCAGGCGATCCGGAAGACATCTATAAAACGGATGCCAAGCTGAAAGAGCTGTTCCCGGAACATAAGAACCTGCACCGTTGGCTGGATATGGCACAGGAGCGTATTGCCTTCCAGGGCTTACCGGCGCGTATCTGCTGGCTGGGACTGGGCGAACGTCATAAAGCGGCGCTGTCATTCAATGAAATGGTGCGCAATGGCGAGTTGAAAGCGCCTATCGTGATCGGCCGTGACCACCTGGACTGCGGTTCTGTCGCCTCACCTAACCGTGAAACCGAAGCGATGAAAGATGGATCAGATGCCGTCTCTGACTGGCCATTGCTTAATGCCTTGCTGAACACCGCAGGCGGTGCGACATGGGTCAGCCTGCATCACGGCGGCGGCGTCGGCATGGGCTTCTCTCAGCACTCCGGCGTGGTGATTGTCTGCGACGGCACCGCTGAGGCGGATGCGCGTCTGGGCCGTGTGCTGTGGAACGATCCGGCAACCGGTGTGATGCGTCATGCGGATGCAGGCTATGAACTGGCGCAGGGCTGTGCGAAAGAGCATGGCTTGAATCTGCCGATGCAGAAGTAACCTGCCCCCCGCATGAATGTTGCCTGTCACAGGGCAACATTCATACCGCGTTGAATTCAGTTTTGATACGTTTCGGCGCGATTTATCGCGCTAATTGAAGCGATGATGTCGCAGTAAGATGCACGATAAATCGTGCCGCTACGGTTAGCCACCTTCTGTGAATCCGTTGCATATTCCATTCCGCTATACCCTATAGCCAAATTATTCCTTTCCACGATAGACGCCGCCCTGCGCTTACCACTACAGTGGACGTATCACTTAGCGTGTCAGAGAAATCGCAGCCCATGCTGCTGATGGAGAGTCTTACTTTATGAGCCTGCCTGCCGTCCTGCTGGAAAACGCCCTCAACTGGCGTCGTCAGTTACACCAACATCCTGAACTGGGTTACCAGGAACAGCACACCAGCGACTTGGTGGCAAAGGTGCTTGCCGAAGCAGGACTTCAGGTGTTCCGTGGACTCGCAGGTACCGGTGTTATTGGCACGCTGGAGAACGGTCCAGGCCCCGTCATTGGCCTGCGTGCCGATATGGACGCCCTGCCGATAACCGAAAAAGGTTCGCCGCAGTGGAAATCCAACCAGCCGGGTGTCATGCACGCTTGCGGCCATGACGGACACACGGCGATTTTACTGGCTGCGGCCTGCCAACTGGCCGCGACGCGTAATTTTAAAGGGACAGTGCACTTCCTTTTCCAGCCAGCTGAAGAAAATTTAGGCGGTGCTCGCAAAATGGTGGAAGAGGGCTTGTTTACACGCTTCCCGATGGATGCTGTGTATGCGATGCACAACTGGCCCGGTCTGCCAGTGGGTTCGCTTGCGGTGAATCCTGGGGCGATGATGGCCTCGCTTGATTCGTTTGAGATCACCTTGAACGGCAAAAGCTGCCACGCAGCAATGCCGGAAAGCGGTGCCGACCCCATGGTGGTCGCGGCAGAATTGATTCTGGCGCTGCAAACTATCCCTTCACGTCGCCTGTCCCCGCTGGCATCGGCGGTGGTGAGCGTGACGCAGATTCACGGCGGCGAAGCGATTAACGTGATTCCAGAGCAAATTGTGTTGCGTGGCACGGTACGATGTTTACAGACCGACGTGCGTAATCGCGTGCGCGGTCTGATTGAAGATTTTGTTACCACGCTGCCGCGGCCGTTTGGCGTCAGCGGGGAAATTCACTGGTATCCAGGCTATCCCGTGACGGCTAACCATGCTGCACCGGCTGAACAAGTGCGCAACGTGGCCAACCGCGTGTTAGGGGAATCCAATGTGCATTGGCAGGTTAATCCCTCCATGGCGTCAGAAGATTTCGCCTGCATGCTGCAAGACTGTCCTGGCGCCTATTTCTGGCTGGGTGCTGATGGCGCGGAGCCCTCTGCCCCGCTGCATAATGCCCATTACGATTTCAATGACGATCTGCTGCCGATTGGCATCACCTTCTGGCAGCAGTTGGTGGAAAGCGTGTTGATAAAAGCATAATCAATGACTATTTATTGCGATGATCCAAAATGACTGCGTCGCTATTAGATCAGCCGTAACATTTTGATGAACATGATTCAGGTCTGTAGCGGCGCGATTTATCGCGCGTACCTGAAATAGCTATGCCGCTACCAGATACGCAATAAATTGCGCCGCTACGTTATCCGCATTCCTGGGTTGCCCTTAATGGGATGCAATTAATGGCAACTGAATACATCACCGCAAGATGTCAATCCCGGTCGCTAAATCCCGGCCTGCTGCAGTCGCGTTTCGGCCTCGTCCAAACTGGCAGATTCACCGGTTGCGACTAAACAACAGGCCAACTGCAAGCGCAGTGCTTGAGGTACAGCACGTTCACCGGCCAGCACCTGTTTGATCCAGTCGGCGGTATCTTGGGCATGTTTACTTTCCGGCAATTCGACGCTGATCTCTGGCTGGCGTTCAACCCACACTTCAGCTTCCGCGTTCGCACCAGCAATGTAGTTGATCGACGGGCAGCGCTGCGGATTGGCATAGACTTCCCCTTCGGTGCCGTTCAGCAGAATGGCTGGCGCATCAATGTCCTGGAAGAATTTACCCACGCGCGGCACATACTCGGGATGCGACACGCTCGCCAGACGCAACGCAGCGCGTTCGGCAAACGGCGTCGCCAGCTTCGCCAGCGTATGCGCACTGTTACGGACACCCATGCGCCAGCGCAGCGACAGCTGTTTTGCCATCGGCGCACACAGATGGTCGATAGTGATAAAGGCCAGTTCGCCGTTATCCAGTTTCGCCTGTGCCTGCTCCGCGTTGATCACCGGGGCGATATCCAGCGCGGCCAGCACCGCTTCGGTCGTGATGCGAGTAGGATCATCGCTGACGCCATGCAGCAGCACCGGGAAACCGAGTTTGGTTAGCAATAAGGCGAGCAACGGTGTGAGATTGCCCTGACGGCGAGCCCCATTGTAGCTAGGAATAACGATGGGCATTGGGCGATGGGCAGGCGGCTGCAACTGCATCATTTGCTGCTGCATCGCGTGGTAAAAACCGCGCATCTCTTCTTCGCCTTCACCTTTAATGCGCAGTGCGATCAGCACCCCGCCCAGCTCCAGTTCCGGCACGTCTCCCGCCAGCATGGCGCTGTAGAGCGCAACGGCAGTGTCGAAATCGATATCGCGGGCGTGGTTTTTACCGCGCCCAATCTCTTTGATAACTTTATTCAGTTCCATCAGGGCATTCCCGCTTCCAGGGCGCGCCGATATACGGCTGCCAAAAAGGTCATTGATGTGCACCTGAGCACACCTAAGATTTCTTACTTTTACGCTTCGCTGGTTTTACCGCTGCTTTACTCTCTACTTTTACATCTGATTTTTTGCTGGCTTCCGGCACCGCCGGTTGCTCAATCGGAAACACCGGTAAGGCGGCCAACAGTCGGCTGCCGTACGCTTTATTCAACAGGCGTCGATCGTAAATCACGATCTCGCCAAAGCAGCTGTGGCTGCGAATCAAACGGCCAACCTGCTGAATCAGCGTAAACGAGGCACTCGGCAAACTCTGCACCTCGAACGGGTAGCGTTTGAGGCTCTTCAGCCACTCCCCTTCGGTCAAAATTACCGGACTGTCCACCGGGGGAAAAGCAATTTTATGGATATGAACCTGCGTGAGCAGATCCCCCTTCAAATCTAGCCCCTCCGCGAAGGATTGTAGACCAACCAAAATACTGGTTTGGCCCGCCTCCACCCGCTGACGGTGCAGTTCCACCAGACGCGAGCGCGGTTGGTCGCCCTGCACCAGCATCGATAAGCGCAGCGACGTGAGATGGCTGACAAATTGCTGCATCGCTCGCCCACTGGCAAACAGCACCAGCACCCCTTTGTGCTTTTCTTCCGCCATCTGATGCAGGAAGAAGCGCGCCATTTCGGCAATGTGCTCCGCTTCGTTGGCCATCAACGGCTCATAACGCATTTGCGGGATAACCAGCTTGCCTTGATCGATGTGATTGAATGGTGAATCCAGCGCCACAAAGCGATCGCCCGCCTTCTCGCTCAGACCTGACATTTCCTGTAACCGGTTGAAACTGTTGAGCGAGCGCAGCGTGGCGGACGTCACCACCACATGCGGAATCTTGCGCCACAGCAATTTCTCTAGCTGATCGCTGACGCGAATCCCGGCACAGTGGAAAAGCAGATGCGCCTGGCCATCGCGAATCTCACGCGTGACCCATTTAGAAACCGGCGCATTTGACGCTTTAGCCATGGCTGCCAAACGCCACAGTTTGCTGATGGATTCGAACCAGCCAAAGTGGCGGTTAAGCTGAATAATTGCCCTGTGCAGACGCATAATATCGGCTTTGCCGGTTTGATCGCCCAGCTCATTGAGTAACCCTTCGCTTAAGCCGCGCAGGGCATCGCTCAACTTAAACAGCCGCGCGCACATCGTCATCAACTCTTCCGGCAACTCGCCGAGCACAAAACGGAATTCACCGGGCTGGTTGTTTGACGGCAACAGGGGGTTGAGCGCATCGCACAGGATCTGCAACAATTCACGCATCTCATCGCAATGGCCTTTCAAGCGTTCAGGATTGGTGAGTGGCGGCGGCGATTTAGGGCGAAACTGCGCCATGATGGTTTCCACCAGCCGCACGAACAGATCGAGCTGCAAGCTGCTCCAGCCTGGCGTAATTTCAGCGCTCATCTCCAGCGCATCACGCGCTACTTCCGGCAGATGATGGCCTTCATCCAGCACCAGCATCAGGTGTTTGGCTGGCGGCAACACGGATTCGTTCTCCATCGCCGCCATCACCAAAGCATGGTTCGCCACCACCACATCCGCCTGTTCGATCTCGCGACGCGCCACAAAGAACGGGCATTCGCGATACCAGCGACAGTGATGGCCGAGGCAATTGGCTTTATCGGTGGAGAGGCGTTGCCACAGGTGATCCTGAATGGTGACATCGGTGTGGTCGCGCAGACCATCCCACTTATAACGACTGAGATCTTTCTCCAGCTTGGCGCAGAACTTCTGCTCCTCTTTCGAACCGGTTACCGCCTCTTCATCGAGATAGAGCAACAGATCGCCTTGCTGGTCTTCGGTTGCCGCGAGGGCCGCGAGATTGCGCGGGCACACATAGCGGCCGCGACCGAAAGCCGCGGTGAACGTCAGGTCAGGAATGATTTTTTTCAGTAGTGGCAGATCTTTACTGAAGATTTGATCCTGCAGCGCCACGTTGGCGGTGCTGATCACTAAACGTTTCTCCTCGGCGCGGCTCACCGCAATGCCGGGGATCAGATAAGACAAGGTTTTACCCACGCCGGTTGGGGCTTCAATTGCCAGATGGCGGCCTTCATCTCCAGCCAGACTTTTCGCCACTTCGGCGATCATCTGGCGCTGGGGCGCGCGCGGGATAAAGTCAGGAACCTGCTGCTGCAGCGCCTTATACCATTGCGCAATCTGGCTTTTTATCGCTGCTGTCAGGGCCATGTTCATTACTGTTTGCTGAATTGGCCTGTATTTTTACACAGTATCGCCGCAGCGTCAGCTTTCACTGCTATTTTTTCGCGCTGGATTCAGGATTTCACGCATCGCGCGGATCAGCGTTTCGCGCGCCCGCCCGCGGCGGAAGGCAAAGGAAAACGGCGCGCGGAAATGGAAATGCTGCGGTAACAAACGACACAGCACGCCCTGCTGCTCCCAACTTTTCGCATAGTGCTCGGGCAAATAGCCGATAAACCGCCCAGAGAGGATCAGCGTCAACTGCGCCTCAATGCTCTCGACCGAGGCATTGCTTTGGCGAAATCCGCGCTTGTTAAGCTCCTGCTGGTTCCAGTAGCGCCGGGTCACCATGCCGGTTTGCTGCACGGTGCGCACATCAGGATCACCCTTCGCCAAAGGATGCGCCGGGCTGCAGTAAAGCCAGTGTTGCTCCTCGTAGAGCGGAATCGTCACTAAATTGCTGGCACGCAGCGGGAAGTGACCGATAGCGAGATCGAGCCGATCCTCCAGTAATTGCTGCTGTAACTCGTTTGGATCGCGCATACTGAGATTGAAAAACACCGCCGGAAAACGTTGGTTAAACCGTGCAATCGCCGCCGGTAAATCCAGCGTGCTGTCCGTTACCGTGGCATCCACTACGCCCAGCGAGAAGGTCCCGCCCTGCGCACTCTTTAGTGTTTCTACTTGCTCCTGCCAACCAGCCAGCGTTGCCAACATCTCCTGACTGTAACGATGAAACTGCTCGCCCTTGGTGGTTAAGGTAAACCCGCCACGCCCACGCTGGCACAGGATGAAACCGAGCTGCGTCTCCAGTTCGCTCATGTAAGCGCTGATAGCCGGCGTCGTCATATTGAGTGCCTGCTGTGCACGAGAATAGCCTTGGTTTTCCACCACGCTGGCAAACACCTGCAGCAGTTTGAGATTGGGGAGTGATTGCACTGCAATTCCTTCAGTGATTACTGACTAAAGTTAACCAATCTATGAAGTGATTATTTGCTGTCAAGGATTTTTCCCGTGCCCCCATCAAGCCATGATGGGACTCACTTAGCCGAAGGAGTTCATGATGACCGATTTTCCTCAGCCGCAGGGCGGCAATGACATGCCACGCTTCGCCGGACGCGGCACCATGATGCGTTTGCCGGCGGCCGAATCACCCGCCGGTCTTGATGTCGCCTTCGTTGGCATTCCGCTGGATATCGGAACATCACAACGCAGCGGTACGCGATATGGTCCACGCGCGATTCGCGCCGATTCGGTGATGATTCGTCCGTACAACATGGCAACGGGCGCAGCCCCTTTTGATTCGCTACGCGTGGGTGATCTCGGCGATGTGCCGATCAACACCTACAGCCTGCTGAAGTCGGTCGATATCATCGAAAACTATTATACCGAGCTGAACAATTGGCCGATTATCCCGTTAACGCTCGGTGGCGATCACACCCTGACACTGCCGATTTTGCGCGCCCTGGCGAAAAAACATGGGCCGGTGGGCTTGATCCACATTGATGCGCACACCGATACCAATGAAGAAATGTTTGGTGAAAAGATTGCCCACGGCACCACATTCCGCCGTGCGGTGGAAGAAGGCCTGCTCGATTGCCAGCGCGTGGTACAGATTGGTCAGCGAGCACAAGGCTATGCGGCGGGTGATTTTCAATGGGGTGTCGATCAGGGCTTCCATTTGGTGCCTGCCGAAAAGTGCTGGTATCGCTCCATGGCACCGCTGATGGCCGAGGTACGCGCCCGCATGGGTACTGGCCCGGTTTATCTCAGCTATGACATCGACAGTTTCGATCCTGCCTGGGCACCCGGTACCGGTACGCCAGAAGTGGGCGGATTGACCTCAATGCAAGGGTTGGAGATCGTGCGCGGCTGTCGCGGACTTAATTTGATCGGCGGTGACCTGGTCGAAGTATCGCCGCCCTATGATATCAGCGGCATGACTTCGCAACTGGCGGCCAATATCCTTTATGAGATGCTGTGCGTGTTGCCCGGCGTCCGTTACTCAGAGAACAAGCAATGACACAACAGAATTTAGTGTTTCCAGCGCGCGTGTTGCGCGGTGCGGGCGTAATCAACCAGCTTGGCGAAATTTGCGCAGGACTGGGCAAACGCGCCTTACTGATCGGCGGGCACCAGGCGCTGCAAGTCGTGGAAGCACAAGTGCGTGCACAGCTGCTGGCAGCCAATGTCACGCTGCTGGCACAGGAGTGGTTTGGCGGCGAAACCTCGATCAATCAAATCAACCGTCTGGCGGCCATCGCTACTGAACTGCAAGCTGAAGTGATCATTGGTGTCGGCGGCGGCAAATCGCTGGATACAGTAAAAGCGGTCGGTGCCCAGTTGGGTTTGCCGTTTGTGACGATTCCCACTATCGCCGCCACCTGTTCGGCGGTGACGCCATTGAGTATTCGCTACGATGACAACGGCAACTTTTTTGACATTTTCCCGCTGCCGCAAGCTCCTGCAGCGGTAATCATCGACAGCGAGCTGCTGGCTAAAGCCCCAGCCCGCTGGCTTGCCGCCGGGCTGGGTGACACCTTGGCCAAATGGTACGAATTCCGCGCGGTCAGTACGCGTCATCCGGCGCGTGAAGGCAATGCCTTGTCTTCACTGGCTCACAGCCAGATTTGTTATGACGTGATTGCCGAGCACGGCCCAGCCGCTTATGCCGCCGTGTTGCGTGGTGAGAGCAGCACCTCACTGGATCAGGTGCTGGATGCGATCTTTACCTGGGCTGGATTAACCTCGTTGATGAGCAACGGTGCCCACGCAGCGGCTTCACATGCGATTTATGAAGGATTTACCTTCTGCGATAAGACGCGTGAGTTTGGTCATGGCCTGTTGGTGGGTTTCGGTAATCTGTGCTTGCTGGCGCTGGAAGATCGTAGCGATGAAGAGGTGCTGGATGAGATGCGTCTGGCGCGTGACTGCGGTGTGCCATTAACGCTGCGTGAGATTGCCGAGTTGGATAATGCCGAGTTGACACTGATTGTGCGTGAGTCGGTGCATGCACCGGATATGGAGAATATGTCGGTGGCGGTGACCGAAGACCGTCTGCTGGCGGCGATGCAGCGGATTGAAGGGTTGGCAGAGCGGGTTTAAATCTGGGGTGAGTGCGAGGTACTGAGTGCGGGCCTCAGCGCTGCGAATAGCCCTTGCAGCATCAGAGGTGCTACGGCCTCAAACATTGCGTAATGCCGCTCACTTAAGCCAATGAGTGAATATTCAACCCGGTACGCATGAATGCGCACCCTACAAAAACCGCGCTGAACATCGTAGGGGCGTCATTTATGGCGCCCAAAACAGTGCGCTGAATCTTGCAGATGCGCCATTTATGGCGCCCAAAACAGTGCGCTGAACCTTGCAAATGCGCCATGTCTGACGTAATGCCACACACTTTAGTGACAAGCATTACTTCAAACATTGTGCCCCTTTCAACAGCATTCACTTCAGCTCATCAGCAGACTGGGATATTGGGATCAACATACGCCATGGCCTTTACAAACAGTCCTTTTCAACAGCAGGCACGATGGTTAATCAGCGGGCTGGGTACGCTTTGGCGCAGGCAATCCGCAGCGCCGAGCAGAGTAAGTTTGCCAGGATAGCCCGCAGGGATGCGGGCGAAAGGCGGGTCGGCACAGGGATGTGCCATCCTGAACTGAACCCAAAATGTTGGACTTTAAACCGACATAATGGGGATAAATCATGGAGCCAAAATATTCTTTTCAGTTCAAGTTAGAGGTCGTACGTTACTTTCTTGACGGCCATGCCGGTCAGGCAGACGAACGATGTGAGGGCACCGCGTCAGCGGCGCGAGGACGCCAGCGCCAACGCGTTCCCAGCCTGCGTTAACACCTGTGAACATCATCATTACCTGCGAACAACAACATCAGCCGTGAATTAATCTGCGAGCATGCAAATGCATCAGCAGCCTCAGTTTTTTCTACAAATTCAGGTGAAAAATTAGCACCCAAACCCTATACACGAGCCAGCAGCGCCACAACTTCCCGTACATCCGCGACGTCATCCAACTCCATACAAATCGCCTCCAGCTGTTCAACCTGCTCCAGCGGCAACACGCGCCCCGCTAAACTACGGTATTTAGCCAGCAGCGCTTCAAGGCTCAGCGGATTAGCCGGCGCCCCCGATGGTATAGCGACATGCTGCTGCCAGTGATCGCCCTGCTGGGTTTCAATCCGCACCCACGGCTCGTCGTCGCGGCCCTGTTGCTCATCAATCACCAACACAATTCGCGCCATCAAGGCATCCACCTGCGAATGCAGTCGTTTCGCATCATCGTAACTTGCCAGTTCCGCTGAGCCATACAACGCACGCGCCGCCAATGCATACGGCAGGCTCATCTGCGCACTTGCCAGGCTCTGCAACTCTCGTCCACCGCACATTTCCAGTAGGAACGGATTCAGCCCCACCACAATGCGTTCGATATTGTTAACGGTAACCTGATGCTGCGTTAGCAAGATGCCGAGCGCATCGATTGCCGAATGGGTGCCACGACAGGCGGCATAGGGTTTGATAGAACAGCGCGCTAATTTCCAAACCGTGCCGAGATCGGCGGTCAAGGCATCCGGCTGCTGTGTCTCTGGCGCAAGGGTTTGCAGGAATCCGCCCCACTTCGCTTCAAATACCGCTGATGGTCCGTTGATACCGCGCTGCGCCAGCAAGGCTGCCTGCACGCCGCTTTCTGCCGCACGCGCCGCATGCAGCTTTTTGGTGTGTGAGCCGTCATGAATGAAGCCCCATAAACCGCCGCTAAAGCTGGCTGCAATGCCCAATGCTGAGGCGCACTGGGCGCGATCCAGTTGTAACAGTGAACACACAGCCGCCGCTGCACCAAATACGCCACAGCTGGCGGTGGAGTGCCAGCCTGCACCATTGTGGGCAGAGTAGCCACCGCAGGCTTCCAGCACCCGGCGTCCAACGTCATAACCGATCACCATCGCCACCAGCAATGCCTGACCGTCAACCGGCTGTGTCGCCAAAGGCAGTGCCGCCAGTATGGCGGGAATGACCACCGCGCCGGAGTGATCGCAGCCGCCGGTATCATCCAGTTCATACATATGTGCGGCCACGCCATTGAGCCACGCAGCCTGGCGCGGATTGACTTGCCGTGAACTGCCCCAAACCTGCGCCTGCTGATGTCCCCCTTCTGCGAGCACCAATGCCAGACATTCGCGCCAGATTGGGCTGTCGCTGCCCGCCAGTGAAGCCCCGAGCGTATCCAGCAAATGACGCTTCGCCTGCTCCACCAGCGACGGTGGCAACTGTTCAAAATCGGTATCAGCAATGAACGCCGCCAGTTGCTCAAGCGTTGAGGCCATGCGCACCTCCAATAATGCGAGTAAAGACTTCGGCTGGATGGGAGAAATCATTGTCCGGCTGTGATTGCCAATGTGCGGCAATCTGTTCCCCGGTGGCGATCCATACGTTGTGCTGTTGTAACGTCTCGATCAGTTCGCGCAGCAATCCAATGCGCCCGGCGGTGCCGATGATTTCCGGATGCAGGCGCAACAGATAACACAGGCCAAAACGGTGGAACCCTTGGAAGTCCTGCGTCATGTTCGCCAACGTCTCTGCGTATGGCGCAATGCGCGATTGCCCCGGCGGAATCGCAGGGCTGAGGTTGAAGGCAAAGTAGGGTTCGTCTTCCAGCGTATAATGCATGGGCAGTTCGACTAAGCGGGTGCCCGGATGAAAGTACGGTAAATCGTCGCCACGCCAACTGGATGACCAGCGAATCCCTTTTTCCACCAGCGCTGCTGCCAGACCGGGTTTCCACTGTCCTGCGGGTGTGCGGAATCCCTGAATGGGCTGGCCGGTCAACTGCGCCAGCTTGTCGCAGCCGCGCGTAACGCTGGCTATCTGCTGATCCAGTGAGAGCACCGAGAAATCTTCATGGCGATCGCCGCTGCAGGCGATTTCATGCCCCTCGCCAACGATGCGGGCAATCAGTTCGGGTTGTTCCTCAGCGACAATCGCCGGGATGCACCAGCTGGCTTTCAGCTGTTTTTCTGCCAGCAGCGCCAGTAAACGATCGACACCCCGCAGCGTGCCGTATCGCCAGACGGACAAGGTTTTATCCCGTCCGGCCACGGCGGGTGCCTGGGTCAAAATGCCGTGAATATCGTTGAAATCAATGGTGAGGAGTGCGGCTGACTGGAAGCCCAGCGGCCAGCGGGAAGATTCAGTCATACTGTTGCTCCTGCAAAAACCACTGCGCAACTGCATCACAACGGGCAAACCACACGTCGTCACGCGCCGTCATATGTTCAAACAACTGCTCCAGCAGCAGGATACGTCCCGGCTGGCCAGAAATTTTCGGATGAAACAGCGTGGTGAGGCACAAGCCCTCATCCATTGCACCGTCAAACTCTCGCTGCCAGTTATCGCGCGTCTGCGCATAACTGGCGATACGATCGCCCCCTTTAGGGAAGTCAGGCTGGCGGGTGTAAGCCAGCGAGGCGTAGTCATCCATTTCCCACTTGCCGGGGATCTCGACCAACGGAGTATGACCTGCTACTGGCATTGCGTAGGGACGATCGTCACCGCGCATGCTGCTGGAGTAAATCACGCCAGCCTCACGCAAAATTTGCGGTGTTTCTGCATGCCAGTCACCTGACGGCGTGCGGAATCCACAGGCGGTAATACCCAGATGCTGTTTAAAGATCTCGGCCGATTTCGCCATCACCGCACGTTGTTCTGCCGGTGAGATCGCCCAGAAGGATTCATGACGGTAGCCGTGATAGGCCACTTCGTGGCCCTGTTCGATAATCGCCTGACACTGCTGCGGCCACTGCTCCACCACCCATGCTGGCACAAAAAACGTGGCGGGAATCTGGAAAGCGCGCAGCAGGTCGAGCAATCGGCCGAGCGCACGGTGCGGGCCATAAGCCCCAAAGGTAAAATACTCTGGCGTTGACCACAGGCTGCCATTCAACATGGCATCGCCGGTGGGACCGTCAAGGTCAAACGCCAGCGCCATACAGCCGCGTTTACCCTGCGGCCAGCGTACTGCGCCCGGTTGTTGCATCTGCTTGCTCCTTTAGCCCTGATTGATCTGCGCTTTGGTGATGCCGTTGTCGGTCAAGCCCCACTTGCTGAGGATCTTTTGGTAGCTGCCATCGGCAATCATGGCATCAATCGCTGCCTGCACCGCCGTCGTCAACTCAGTGGCGTCTTTGCCCATCGCCATGCCGGTGTATTGGAAGGAGAAGGCTTTATCCAGCGGCTTAAAGGTGCCTTTTTCCAGGTTCATGATGTACGGCAGCGTTTCACTCCCCTGCACCGCGCCATCCAGTCGTCCCTGGCGCAATTGGGTACGTGCATCCGCAGTCCCTTCTGCGCCGACCACGACAATCGCAGGTTTACCGGCAGCTTCGCAGTGTGCTTTTGACCAGTTGGCAATCTCTTGTGGGAAGGTGGTGCGACGGCTGGTGCCGACTTTCTTGCCGCACAGATCCATCGCACTATTGATCTCACTGTGTGAACTCAAGGTGTAGAACTGCGGACCGGTTTTGAAGTAGTCGATAAAGTTGACCACTTTCTGGCGCTCTTTGGTGTCGGTCATACCGGACATCACCAGATCGACGCGTTTGGTCACCACCGCGTTGACCATCTGCTCAAAGGCGATCTCCTGCCAGTTGATCTTCACACCCAGTTTTTCACCAATCGCCTGACCGAGATCGTAATCCACGCCTGTCAGCTGGTTCGTCGCGGGATCTTTAAAATCCATCGGCGGGTAGTTCGGCATGATGGCCACCGTCAGCCCTTTCTCTTTGATCGCGGCGGGTACGGCAATATCCGCCCAAGCCGAAGATTGCAGTAACAGCGCGGCACTGATGGCACTCAATAACAGTTTTTTCATGTTTTTCACCCCGGTCACGTTAAAGAAGAATCGCGTTAATAAAGTTTTTCATCCGTGGATTTTGCGGGTTCAACAGAATGTCTTCTGGTGCGCCCTGCTCGATAATGCGTCCCTCGTCCATAAACACCACCTGGTTAGCCACCTCACGGGCAAAGCCCATTTCGTGGGTCACCACCAGCATGGTGGTGCCCTCCTTTGCCAACTGCCGCATCACCGCCAGCACTTCACCAACCATCTCTGGATCCAGCGCCGACGTCGGTTCGTCGAACAACATCAGTTTGGGTTTCATCGCCAGCGCACGGGCAATCGCCACACGCTGCTGTTGCCCGCCAGACAACGACTGCGGATAGTCATGCGCTTTGTGCGCCAGTCCCACCCGATCCAGCAGCGCCATTGCCTCTTCACTGGCTTCACGCTTGGGACGCAGCAGTACCCGGCAAGGTCCTTCGATAATGTTCTCCAGCGCGGTTTTATGCGGGAACAGGTTAAAGCGCTGGAACACCATGCCGGTTTGCAACCGCTGACGTGCAATCTGCTTATCGCTCAACGCATGCAGTTTGTTGCCAGCTATGCGATAGCCCGCTAATTCGTTGTCGACCCAGATGCCACCCTGATCGATCTTCTCCAGTTGGTTGATGCAGCGCAGGAAGGTACTTTTGCCCGAACCGGAGGGACCGAGGATGCACATTACCTCGCCGTAATTCACCTCAAGGCTGACATCCTTGAGCGCATGGAACTGGTCAAAATATTTGTTCACCTTGACGGCGCGCACGATGTTTCTCATCTCTCTCTCCCAATTACTGACGCTGGCGGTGACCGCGTGAGAAGAAGCGCTCAAGGCGACTTTGACCAAACGACAGCACGGTCACGATGATCAGGTACCAGATGCCCGCCACGAACAGCAGCTCCATCACGCGCGCGTTGGCGAAGTAGATGGTTTGCGTGTTGTAGAGCAGTTCGGAGTACTGGATCATGCTCGCCAGGCTGGTGGTTTTGATCATGCTGATGAATTCGTTACCCACGGGCGGCAAAATCACGCGCATCGCCTGCGGCAGAATGATGCGTTGCAGCGCTTGCAGACGCGGCATGCCAATGGCTTTTGCCGCTTCATATTGACCGGTATCCACTGATAACAAACCGGCGCGCACCACTTCCGAGGTATAAGCCCCCTGGTTGATGCTCAGGCCAAGCAACGCCGCCAGGAATGGCGTCATGATGGTGACAGTTTGCACGCTGAACAGGCCGGGGATGGCGATGGTAGGGAACACCAGCGCAAGGTTGAACCACAGTAGCAATTGCAGAATCAACGGCGTGCCACGGAAGATCCAGGCATAGCCCACGGCGATGTAATGCAACACCGGGTTCGGCGACATGTACATAATGGCAGTGACCACACCGAACAGGATGCCCAGCCCCATCGCCAGTACTGACATGATCAGGGTATTCACCACGCCATTGAGGATGGCTTGCGCGGTAAAGAACTGGCCGACGAATGACCACTCAATGTTGCCATGCGCGAACGCATTCACCAGCAGTGCCAGCAGAATCAGGATCACTGCCGATGCGGTGATGCGTCCGTAATAACGACGTGGCACCACCTGATAACGATCCAGATCGTAGTGTGTCTGCTCACGGCTGTTGTTGATGCTGGGTTCAACCGGGGTCGATTGCGACATAATCGTCTCCTCAGGCACGCGGGCCAGCGTAATCTTCAGTCCAGCGCTGCTGGTCCTGCATCAGCGTTTGCAAACGAGCCAACTGTTCACGCACTCGTTCCGGTGCAGTCCCGCCATAACCACTGCGAGCCGCCAGTGCGGCTTCCAGCGTCAGCGCACTGCGCACCTCTGGCGTCAAACGTATATCGACCGCCTGCAATTGCGCATCGCTGAGATCTGACAATCCACAGTTTTCGCGCTCGCAGAGTTGCACCAGTTGGCCGGTAATTTCATGGGCTTCACGGAAAGGCACGCCGCGCATCGCCAGCCAGTCGGCCACTTCGGTTGCCAACGTAAATCCATCGGGCGCCTGTTCACGCATCACATCCTTGTTGAATTTCAGCGTGGACATCATGCCCGCCATCGCTGGCAGCACCAGCAGCAGGGTGTCGACAGCGTCGATGACGTTGCGTTTGTCGTCGCTGAGATCGCGGTTATAGGAGAGTGGCATGGCTTTCATGGTGGTCAGCAGCGCCATCAGGTTGCCCACCAGGCGGCCAGAGCGACCACGTGTCAGTTCGGCGATATCTGGGTTTTTCTTCTGCGGCATGATTGAGCTGCCGGTGGCGTAACTGTCATGCAGCTCCACCCAGCGGAACTGGCGCGAGGCCCACATGCACACCTCTTCACACAGGCGCGACAGGTTGATGCCGATCATGCTGGTAACGAACAGGAACTCTGCGGCGTAATCGCGGCTGGCGACGGCATCAATGGAGTTCTCGCACGGCGCGAGATATGCCAGGTCTTCAGCCGCTTTTTCCGGCTGGCGCGCAATCGCCGATCCCGCCATTGCTGCGGCACCGAGTGGACAACGCGCACTGCGGCGATCCCAGTCCTGCATCCGTTCGATATCTCGGGCAAACGACTGGGCATGCGCCAACAGCTGATGACCAAAGACAATCGGCTGTGCTTGCTGCAAGTGAGTGAAACCCGGCGCCACGCTTTCGGTATGCTGAGCCGCCTGTTCCACCAATGATTGCTGCAATGTCAGCAAGGCGGCAACCACCTTGCGGCCGTTATCGCGCAGGTAAAGTCGCAGGTCGTTAACGGTCTGGTCGTTACGCGAACGTCCAGCGCGCAGTTTGCCGCCCAATGGACCTAAACGTTCTGTCAGCGCACGCTCGATAAAGGTGTGCACATCCTCATCGGCCGCAATCGGATACAGTTTTCCCGCGCGGTAATCCGCATCCAGCGCCTCGATCGCCGCGAGCATGGTCGCAAGCTCATCAGCGCTAAGCAGGTCGCCACGCGCCAGTTCACGCGCATGTGCCCGGCAGCCCGCTAAATCGTAAGGAGCCAATGCAAAGTAATAATCCGGGCTACGTGACAGTGCGGTTAAACTGGCCGCCGGTGCCGCTTTAAAACGCGCGCCCCATAACAGTTCGGCATTATCAGACATGCTATTTCTCCTTACAGATAATCGTCAGCAATATGAAAAAGATATGGTTAGCTCAGAAGTGATAATAAAAACTTATTTTATTACCACGCTGGTAAATACGTCATATTTCAGGTTCACTGTACTTTCACCGCAATTATTCCGGAGTTGAATAGCAAAGATGGAAAGTAAAGTTTCCCAGTCTGGAAACAATGCAAATAATCGCGGCGACAATGCGGTTCTGGCACTGAGTAATATCGATTTAAAATTGCTTCGAGTATTTAAATGCGTGGTAGAAGCCGGTGGATTAACGGCCGCCAGCCACGAATTGAATATTGGCTTGGCGGCAATCAGCAAACAGGTTTCCGATCTGGAGATCCGGCTAGGTATGACGTTATGCAGTCGTGGGCGTGAAGGCTTTGAGCTGACGCAATACGGTATCAATGTCTATCAGGCCACGCTGGAGCTGTTCGTATCGCTGAATTTGTTCCGTGAACGCTTGCACAACAGCCGCAATGAACTGCTCGGTGATATCGCCATCTGCGTGGTGGATAACACCATTTCCGATCCCCAATCCCCCGTCACCGCCGCGGTGCAGCAGTTGCACCAGAATGCGCCAAAAGTGCAAATCCGATTACAAACCGCGCAATTAGATGATATTGAACGTGGCGTCAGCGAAGGTCGTTTTCATTGTGGGATTGCGCCAGTTTATGAAATGAAAAGTGATTTTGATTACTTCCCGCTTTATAAAGAATATTCGAAATTATATTGCTCTATGTCACATCATTTATATTCTGGATCTTGTGATAAAAAAGTATCAGTGGAAATATTACGTGAGCAGAAGATTATAAATCATTTATATGTCACGCCGCGTGACGATCGCCGCATCATTCCGCTGCAAGACAGCGGCGCGCAAGCCGTGCAGGTTGAATCTGTCGCCATGCTGATTTTAACCGGTCATTTTATCGGTTATTTGCCCGAACATTACGCCGCGCCCTTTATTGCACGTGGCCAGCTCTGCGAGTTAGGTGATGAAACCGTGCGACGTGAAAATCCGTTTTGCCTGATAATCAAAAAAGGTCGGAAAATTAATCCCATTATTCGATTGTTTATGCAGGCGTTAGGGCTCAGTGATGCCGAAGGCGCGCACTGAGTTGGTGCAAGCCACTGTGGGCTGGCGCGTTTACTTCAACCCTTTATACATTACGGTGGTGGCATCCAGCACCCCTGCCGTGGACTCTGCATAATCGGGGATTGAACCCGCAACCTGCCAGTCCATCGAAAGATAGAGATCGGTCGCGACGTCGCCACTGCGCGTATCCAATACCAGCAGCGTTTTACCCCGCTCTACAGCCAGCTGTTCAGCCTGCTGCATCAAACGTCGTGCGATCCCCTGACGTCTCGCCCCTGGGTGCACCAATAATTTGCTGATCTCGGCGCGATGACGCCCGTTTGGCATGGCGCTGTAGCCCACCATCACCGTTGCCACAATCACGCCCTGTTGCCAGGCCACCAGCAGCTGATTGTCGCCGCTTGCCAGGCTATAAATTTTGTCCTGCCAGAAGCGTTCTATTGCCTCACGGTCTGCCGCATCGATAAAACCCACGCTGGCGCCGTCCGCCACGCAGCCCTGTAACACATCGGTCAGCGCCGCCAGTAACGGCTGCGCTTGGGTCGCGGATAATTGTTCGATCTCAATCATGGTTTACACACCACCAAGATGTAACGCGCCCCGCCTTCCGCGTGGGCAGTAAAAGAGGATTTACCGGTGAGATGAAAACGCAGGCAATCGCCCGCCTGAAGCGTCCAGCGCTGATCGTCCATAGCGAAGGTCAACTCGCCGGATTGCAGCCAGATATGCTGCTCCAGACCCTGTACCGGCGGCGCGTCATACTCAATACGAGCGCCGGGTCGCAATACCCCTTCCACCACTTCTGCCTTAAAATGACTCGCAGGGGGTGACACGCTGCGGCGTTGATAACCGCTGGCATCGTCATGCCACACTGTTTGATCAGCGACTTTTAACAACAGCGCCGCCTCCTCTTCCACTTCGCTTAACAGGCGCGACATGGTCAATCCATAGGCCACACACAGCCGATTAAGCAAAGCGGCTGTGGGGCTAGTCTCTGCACGCTCAATGCGCGACAATGATGCCCGGCTGATGCCTGTCGCCATCGCCAGCTCGTCTAGTGACCAGCCGCGTTGCACGCGTAACTCAGCCAACCGGGCAGCCAATCGATCATCGGAATTTGAAGCTGTCATCGTCACCTCTCATTTACGGGAATTAAATCTCATATATGAGATGTGACCAAAAATCGTGCACCCCGTCAAGTTGTACAGAAAAAAAATCATTGTACAACCAAAGCGTGACGGTTAAGGTGTTGTTATGCAGGTCAGAATTTTTGAGGATGCTATGGCCTTATACAGTATCGGCGATGTTGCCGAGCGCTGTGGAATCAACCCGGTAACACTTCGCGCCTGGCAGCGCCGTTACGGTCTGTTAAAACCCCAGCGCACCGAAGGCGGACACCGCCAATTCGATGATGAAGATGTTCAGCGTATTGAAGAGATTAAACGCTGGATTGAGAGTGGTGTGCCTGTCGGTAAGGTAAAAGCCCTACTGGAAGGCGAAACGATCAATGTGCATGACGGTTGGGGGGCGCTTCAGGAAGAGTTAATGAGCGTTCTGCGTCATGTTCGTCCGGCAAAACTCCGAACAAAAATCGCCACGATCGGACGCGAACATCCGGTGGATGCGTTGATTGATCACGTCTTTGTTCCGGTGCGTCAACGCCTCGGCTTAGATCAAAACACCGCACGCACTATGTGCAGTTTGCTGGATGGTGCGCTGATTGATTACGTCGCATTTTGCCTGGCCTCTGGACGTAAAAAAGCCGGTAAGGATGCTCTGATGATTGGCTGGGGGGCAGAAGACCGCACCCGCATCTGGTTGGAAGCCTGGCGTTTATCACAGCAGGGCTGGCGCATGGATGTGTTAGCAGAGCCGTTGGATATGCCACGTCCCGAGCTGTTCCCAGGCCAGAATCTGTTTATCTGGACCGGTAAAAAGCCCACCCGCCGCCAGCTTGAGCAGTTCGAACACTGGCAGGCGCAGGGATTTGCCGTCCATATTCACGACCCTTCCTAGTGAAAAATCGCACACACGGCCTTTGCCTGGCCGGGTGTGCGCGTTATCATGCCGCACTCCATGACTTTTCTCAGGTTTCCGATATGAACTGGAATAAAATTTTCATCGGCACGCTGTTTGCCGTGATGGCCATTGGTGGCATGGGCGGCATGATGTTAGTGGGTTACAGTCTTATCCTTCCCAGCCACTGAGTTTTCTCTGCACGCGCTCCAACACGCGATCGCAGATTAACGCCAGCAGTGCCACCAGTAGCGCCCCCTGGATGACGTAGGCGGTGTTAAAGCCGCTCAGTCCGATAATCACCGGTGAGCCCAGGCTCTCTGCCCCCACGGTGGAAGCGATGGTTGCGGTGCCGATATTGATCATCACTGAAGTGCGCACTCCCGCCATGATCACCGGTGCGGCCAGCGCCAACTCAATCTGCCACAAACGCTGCCATGCTCCCATGCCCAATCCAATAGCAATCTCGCGGTTGCTATCCGGTACGCTGTCTAAACCGGCTAGCGTGCCCTGTAAAATCGGCAGCAGACCGTAAAGAAACAGCGCCATGACCGCCGGTGCTGCGCCAAAGCCCATGACCGGAACCGCAATCGCTAACACCGCGACAGGTGGGAAAGTTTGCCCCGCGGCCGCCAGCGTCTCCAGCAAGGGGCGAAAGGCTCGCCCTGCCCGACGCGTCGCAAATACCGCGCAGCCTATGCCAACCACCACCGCCAAGGTACTGCCACTGAGCACCAGGGTGAGGTGCGCCAAGGCTAACTTCCAGAAGCTCTCCTGCTGGTACAGAGGACGTTCCAGCTGCGGAAACCAGTGGGCAAACAGCGGGCCACTGTGCGGTAATCCCCACAGCAACAGCAGAAATGCCAGCAACAGCCAGGAGAGTGGATCGCGCAGTAAGCGCATCAGTTCGTCTCCCGCTGGCGCAGCAGATCGCTGAAATGCAGGACCCCTAACGGCTGATGTTGCTGATCAACCACCGGCAGCTTATCCGTGCGCCGGGCAATAAACTGCGACAATGCTTCACGCAAGGTCAAAGTAGCCGCAATGGGTTCCCCCTCAAGCCACTCCCCTCGCCTTGCTGCACTGCCTGCACGCCCCAACGCCAATAAGCGGACACCTAACTCACTGCGTCCAAAAAATTCGCGGGCGAATGCGTTAGCGGGCTGCGTTAGGAGTTCGACAGGACGGCCCTGCTGAACAATTTCACCGCCGTCCATCAGCACCAACTGGTCGGCCAAGGTTAAGGCTTCATCGATATCATGCGTGACCAGCACCACCGTCCGTCCTGACAGCTTCTGAATGCGCAACATCTCTTGCTGTAGCGCTTGGCGGTTCACTGGGTCAAGTGCGCCAAAGGGCTCATCCATTAATAACAGTTCCGGATCGGCCGCCAGCGCACGCGCCACGCCGACACGCTGCTGCTGTCCGCCAGAGAGCTGGTGTGGAAAACGCGACGCCAGCTGAGTGTCCAGATTTAACAGTGCGAGCAGTTCTTCGACGCGCTGATTGATTTTTGCCTTCGGCCAACCCAGTAGCGCAGGTACGGTGGCAATGTTTTTCGCCACGTTCCAGTGCGGAAACAAGCCAATCGACTGGATGGCATAGCCAATGCGTCGTCGCAATGCACGGGCATCCATACGTTCGATCGCCTCCCCGGCAAAGCGGATCTCCCCGCTGTCATGCTCGACCAAACGATTGATCATCTTCAGCGTGGTGGATTTGCCTGATCCGGAGGTACCAATCAGTACCGTAAAGCTGCCCTTCTCAATATGCAGTGTCAGATTACGTACTGCCTCCTTCCCCGCGAACACTTTACTTACCTGGTGAAACTCAATCATGTGCTCTCTCCAGCAGTGCCGAAAGTAAGCGTAATGCGGCATCAAAAATCACCGCCAATGCCACCACCGGAATCACGCCAAGCAGCACCAAATCCAGTGCACTGCTCAACAATCCCTGAAACAGAATCGCGCCAAATCCCCCCGCGCCAATCAGCGCCGCCACTACCGCCAACCCAATGGTTTGCACCACGACGACACGTAAGCCAGATAGCCATACCGGTAACGCCAGCGGCAGCTCGGCATGCCAGAACTGTTGCAGTGCGCTCATCCCCATACCTTTAGCGGTTTCCCGCACCTCTTGCGGCACCTGTTGCAGCCCAGCCACCACGCTGCGCACCAGCGGTAACAACGCATAAAGCACCAGGGCAATCAGCGCGGGTGCCAGGCCGATACCGCTAATTCCCCAGCTTGCCAGCAGCGGGAACGCGGCGGCCAAGCCCGCCAAGGGCGCAATCAATAGACCAAACAGCGCCACCGAGGGCACGGTCTGAATCAGGTTAAGCACGTTAAACGCTGCACTTTGCCAGCGGGGCCGTCGCGCTATGGCGATACCCAATGGCAATCCCATCAGCAGCGTGGGTAACAAGGTGCCGCCCAACAGCAACAGATGCTGGCTGAAAGCGGCATCAAACACCGCCCTACGGTTGGCATACTCCTTCAGCAGGGAGAGTTGGTCGAGGTAACCGCTAAGTAACAACATGAGCGGCACAAGCCAGATTTGCAGATTCAGCAAGATGCGCCAGGACGTGTTATTGGTGAGCTGGCGAATCGCCTCCGCTGCCAGCAATAATGCCAGCGCTGCGGCACACCATAACCCGCTGCCAAAAGCCGTGCGTGCCAGCGTGCTGCCGCCGTTCGCCAATGCGCTGGCCGTATGGCCGCCGAGGGCGACTAACAGCGCGAATAGCACCTCCGTCGCCAGCAGAGCCACAAATGCATTGCGTCGGCTAGGTTGCCACCACAGTCTCAGCCACAATACCAGCAGGGGTAGCAGCAATAACCAGGATTGCGCCACCTGCCAAAGCATCAATGGTTGACCGGAGACCAGCCGATTCGCGGCGAAGCTGAGTAACGGCATTGCAAACAAGGCCAGCGTGATAAGCAGCGTCAGCGTCAGCAACACCGGCTGCTGACGCGGTTGTAGAAACCGAGATATCACCGCTTACAGCAACTTATTCTGCTGTAACCACTGCTTCGCGACCTGGCTGGCATCTTGCCCATCCACGGCGATCTGCGCATTGAGCTGCTGTAAGGTCTTCTCATCCAGCTTGCTGAATACTGGCTGTAACCAGTTGCCGATATCAGGGTACTGCTTTAACACGCTTTCACGCACCACCGGAGTGGGTGCATAGATCGGCTGGACACCTTTAGGATCGGTCAACGTTTGCAGGCCTAGCGCGGCTACCGGACCATCAGTGCCATACGCCATCGCCGCATTGACGCCCGAGGTTTGTTGCGCCGCAGCCTTGATGGTTACAGCAGTGTCACCACCTGCCAGCGACAGCAACTGCGCTTGATCCAGCTTGAAGTTATAGGCTTTTTCAAAGGCCGGCAAAGCATCACTCCGTTCGATGAACTCCGCTGACGCGGCAAGCTTAAAGGCGCCGCCTTTTTTCAGATAAGCACTGAGATCGTC
Source organism: Pantoea rwandensis (assembly GCF_002095475.1). GTDB lineage: Bacteria > Pseudomonadota > Gammaproteobacteria > Enterobacterales > Enterobacteriaceae > Pantoea > Pantoea rwandensis. Next base: position 73,078 of record NZ_MLFR01000021.1, on the reverse strand, counting down.
GAGGGAGTTAAGATTATTTTTCTGCGCCACATCGCCTCGTACGGCGATGGTCCAGGTGTTGTTGGCCGGTGCAGGCGTTAGCCATACCAAATGGTTTTTATCCGCATCGAGCTTTTTCACTTTTTCATAGCCCTGTTGCGCATTTTTCCATGCCGCATCCTTCTCATCGTTAAAGAAGAACGCACCGTTGCCGGTGTACTCTGGATAAATGTCCAACTCGCCTGCGGTAATTGCTCCACGTACAACCTGCGTGGTGCCGAGCTGGATTTTATTAACGGTTTTCACGCCGTGTTTATCCAGCACCTGCAGGATGATATTGCCCAGCAGCGAACCTTCCGTATCGATCTTTGAACCTACCTTCACCGGATCGGCAGCATTGGCCGCACTCACGCTCATCGCTAATGCGATCATCCCCAATAAACCCTGCTTAATCATGTCGCTTTCCTCTGCTTATGTTTCGCTCTGTGACTATCAAGCGTAGCCTGGCGAAACCAGATGGGGATGGTCAAGGGCTGAACTTCGAGCTTTTTCTGCTATGCATTGCGCATTGTTTATAACCATTACGCAGGACTTATAACCAAATGGAATTTTTAAAGCGTTAACTGAGGATTATTCTCATAGGCCCACTCTTTACAATAAAATACACAACATCATGTCAGACTTAGCATCTCCGGCGCACGTTGCGCTGACAGGGAATACGCCAACCGGCGAAACCAAATGGATTCGCAGCGCGGCTGACGTGTCGAATCTCGTCAACCACAGTAACGAATCGCGTAGCAATGCACGCATCGTGGTCGCCATCGCCTTGGGCGGTGTGTTTCTCGATGCCTATGATTTGGGCGCACTGGCCTTTGGTATCAAAGACGTCACTCGTGAGTTTAATCTCACCCCGACCGGTACAGGATGGTGGCATCAGCCATCACCTTTGGCGCTATCGTCGGTGCGCTGATTGGCGGTTATCTCACCGATAAAATTGGCCGTTATCGCGTGTTTATGGCCGATATGTTCTTCTTCGTGGTTGCCGCACTGGCCTGCGCCTTTGCCCCCAACGAATATGTGTTGGGTGGCGCGCGTTTTGTGATGGGGCTGGGTGTGGGCATCGACCTTCCAGTGGCGATGGCGTTTCTTGCTGAGTTTTCCAAATTACGCGGGCAAGGGAATAAAGCGGCCAGCGTGGCGATGTGGTGCCCCACCTGGTACGCGGCGATCAGTATTTCCTATCTGCTGGTGTTGCTGTTGTACGCCGTGCTGCCGGAGAGTCACACTGATTGGCTGTGGCGCTTGATTCTTGGTTTTGGCGCCGTGCCTGCGCTTCTGATTATTGCCATCCGCAGTCGTTATATGAGCGAGTCTCCGGTATGGGCGGCGAATCAGGGCAATCTACAAGGCGCGGCGGAGATTCTGCAGCGCTCTTACAACATCAATGCACAAGTGGCAGATGATGCCGATCTGACGCAAACCAAACCGGTTCGCAAGGCCAGCTGGCGCAACTATGGCGCGTTGCTGCAGGGTGTCTATCGTCGTCGCACTATTTTAGCGACCGTCACCTCCATCGCCTCCTCCTTTGCCTATAACGCCGTCGCGTTTGGCTTGCCCGTGATTATCTCCAGTTTCTTCGCGCAATCCATGCTGACCACCATTTTGGTGTCGCTGGCGTTGAACCTGCTCTTCGCCTTTGTCGGGGGATTGCTCGCCGTGCGTCTGGTGCCGCGCCTTGGGGCATGGAAGATGTCGGTAACGGGTTACACTTGCCAGTGCGTGGCACTGCTCGGGCTGGCACTGATTGGTCGTCCTGAAGGTGGCGAACAAGCCGCCGTGGCGATCGCGATGCTGGCGCTGTTCCTGTTTGGTCAGGGGTTTGGTCCTGGCTCTCACACCATGACCTTTGCGTCGTTAAGCTACCCCGCTTCGCTGCGCGGCGTCGGCGTGGGCTTTAACCAGACGCTGATGCGTGGCAGCTCCACGGTGTCACTGTTTGTCTTCCCGTTGCTGGTGGCAGCCTTCGGCACCGGCGTATTCTGGGTGATCTTCCTCGCACCGCTGATTGGATTACTGGCGCTGTTGGCGATCCGCTGGGAGCATCGGGCTACGACGTGGATGCAGAAGACTTCAATTGAGATCACAACGCCCTAATCATGGGGTAGTGGTTGTTAGTTAAGGCCCTGTTCTGATGAGGCTGTCATTTTCTTGAAATGGCGGCCTTTTTTATTATGCGCGGGTGGGCATGTTGGTGCGGGCCATCGCGCCCTTTCCAACAGCGTAAACAGATGTTAGCAAGCAGGCTGGTGCCGCTCTGGGGTTGGCATTTCGCAGCGCTGAACGGAATGAGGAAGCCAGGAGAGCCAGCATGGATGCTGGCGAAAGGTGCAGCCGGGACAGGGAAAGTCCCGTCTGCGCCGGTCCGTCAGGCTGACGAGTGAAGTGAAGGTACCGCGTCAGCGGCGCGAGGACAGCCAGCCCCAGAGCGGCACCAGACTGCGTTATCACAACATGTTGAACTGGCAAACATGGTCCCAACTATGGGCCATTTATTATGCCGTCAGGCGGAAATCACCGAGCGTGTGGGGAATGCGCGGGAAGGTATGCAGGAACCAAGGGGTAAATTGCTCAGGTTGGTCCTGCATCTCCTGCTGAATCTGCTCAATCGAGCGATAGCACCAGGCATCGGCCTCTTCAGGATTCAGTTTTGGCTCTGCATCGCTGATGGCAAAGAACACGTGACCATACTCGTGTTCCGTTAATCCGTTGCTCAATGGCAGGTTGTAGCTCAGTTCAAACACCGGCGTCAGGGCCAGTTGCATGCCCATCTCCTCACGCAGACGGCGTTCAGCGGCATCACGCGTCGATTCTTGCGGATAGGGATGACCACAACAGGTGTTGCTCCACAAGCCGCCACAGTGATATTTACCGTTAGCGCGGCGTTGCAGCAGCAATTCATGACGCGAATTGAACACGTAAACCGTCACCGCACGATGCAGCAATCCTTTCTCATGTACTTCCAGCTTTTCCATCTTGCCGGTGGGACGATCGAGGTGGTCAACGAGAATAACTTCAATGGCGGGCATGACAACTCCTTCGGATAATTCTCAGCCATTGTACACAATCGAGCGTAGCGCGGCGGAGAAAAAAGCGCACATTCCGTGCGCTGGTACGATGAAGATAATCTTAGCAGCCCTAAGTCAAAGGGGGGAATCTGTGACAAGGTTTGCCTGGTGTGCATCAATGCACGCCAGGCAGTTTGTCGCGTTAGTGACTCTGAATTAGCGTCGACACCGCCATGATTACAGCTTAAAGCTCTGCACCACCAACTCCAGCTGCACGCTTTGTTCTTCCATGGCACGGGCTGCAGCGGAGACCTGCTCCACCAGCGCGGCATTCTGTTGCGTGCTGCCATCCAACTGGGTGATCGCGACGTTAACCTGCTCGATGCCCATGCTTTGTTCACGGCTGGCAGACATAATTTCGCTCATCAATGTGGTCACACTGCTCACACCTTGCATCAGCTCATCCATGGTTTGCCCAGCCTGCTCAACCAGTTGGCTACCGGTATCGATGTTGGCGACAGACTCTTCAATCAGCTTCTTGATCTCACGTGCTGAGTTGGCCGAGCGCTGCGCCAGATTACGCACTTCAGACGCCACCACCGCAAATCCTCGCCCCTGCTCGCCCGCACGTGCAGCTTCAACCGCAGCGTTAAGTGCCAGAATATTGGTCTGGAAGGCAATGCTGTCAATCACGCTGATGATATCCACCACTTTGCGTGATGAGTGATTAATCGCGCCCATGGTGCTCACCACCTGACGTACCACATCGGTGCCGCGCGCCGCCACTTGTGATGCACCATCTGCCAGCTGATTTGCATGTGTCGCATTGTCCGCGTTCTGACGAACGGTGCCCGTCAGCTCTTCCATGGAAGCCGCCGTCTCAACAATCGAACTGGCCTGAGACTCAGTACGTGCTGATAGGTCAGCATTGCCGCTCGCAATTTCACGCGACGCCGCAGTGATCGCCAGCGCACTGTCGCCCACCTGACGCATCAACCCCTGTAAATACTCGATAAACTGGTTGAAGCTCTGCGCCACAGCGTTAAATTCCGGGCTGTTGCTGGCAGGCAGACGCTGCGTTAAATCCGCACCACCGGTCGACAGGGCTTCGATGTTGCGATTCAACGAGCTTAAACGCTTCATCATGGCACGCACAAAGCCCAGCAATACCAACAGCAGAATCACCGCCAGAGGGATCTGTACCAAGCCCAGACGCGTCAGCATGCTGTGGGTTTGCGCATCCAACAAGCTGGAAGGCACATCACTGGCGAGATACCACGGGCTTCCCGCAATGGCCTGCAGGAACAGCGTGTGTTCGCCATCTTCGCCTTTGAAGGTGGTTTGTGTCGGCTGGCTGCCCGCTTGTGTCAACAGACCTTTCAATGCGGTAGCCATTGGCAGTTGGGTATCAGACAGATTTTCCAACTTCGGCGTGCCCTCCAGCAGCGCGGCATTGCCTACTACTTTGCCATCAGCTTCAACGATCAATACGCGGCCTTGAATCGCATCACCCATCTGTTTCGCCAACTGATTAAAGAAGCCAAGCGTCACGTCGATGGTTGCCACGCCCCATACTGTGCCGTCACGGTAAATCGCCATGGCACAGTTGGTTCGCGGTTGTGGACTGGCTGCATCCTGATAGGCTTTCGCCCAGGCACACTGCCCCTTCGCTGCTGCCATGCCGTCTTTGTACCACGGCTGTTCCCAGTATTTATCCGCCGCATCCGAGTTCCAGTAAGTGTTGACCTGCAACTGATTGCTGGCATTGCGTGCGAAGAATGAACTGTCTTTTTCTTTTGCCGGATCGCGACGGTTGGGCAACGGCCAAATACCGCCACCAAACACGTTGCTGTCCTGGTATTGGTTTACCAGAGCAGGCAAAAGCGTATCGATCGCGGCGCTGTCCATCACGCCCGCGGCCTCCGTGATGGCTCGCTGCTGGGCTTGTACCCGGTTCATCTGTTCAACAATACGTCCCGCCAGCCCGTCCACTTCATAACGTACCAGGCGGCTTTCATTTTGGCTCAGTTGCGGTGCAATAAACTGATTAATCACCACCACGGTCACCAGCATCAGGACCACGAAAAAGGCGACTAAGGTCGCGGTAAAACGAGATTGTGTAGTTTTTAACATCGATGTGCCCTTACCCTGGTTGGCGAGTTGCCTGATCGAGGTTAACGGCGTGTTATCGGGGAACTTGAGGTGAGCCTGATCACAAAAATGCAAATAGTTGATTTAAGTGATCATTAGCTGGGTTATTAACGGTGCGCTTATGTCCAAAAACGCCGTTGAATCCTGTAAGGGCGCGGGTTATCGCGCCTGTTTGGCACAGAAATTTCGCTGAAAAGTGCGCAATAAATTGCGTCACTCCCCGGTGAAATCATCTTCATTAGGCAGAGGGAGGGTCCACCACTTCCTGGCGTGGTCGGAAGACATGATCGTTCCCTTCTGCCTGCAAACGCTGCAAGAGTTGCTGGCCACCGCGTTCATCTGACTGTGCAAACTGGCGTTCCGCTTCGGTGATCGGTGTTGCCCACAGTAGATTCGGCCTGTCGCCATCGCGCTTCGGCAAACGGAATTGCGCCACTTCTGGTGCCAGCCCATTCGCCAGCAGGAAGCTCTCAAAACCGACCGGTGCCACTTCAGAGGCCAGCGTGTGCCCTTCACCTATCCACGTCAGGCGCGCCCAAGGTAGATGCGCGAACTCGGCCAGCGCGCTGGCCATCTGAACCGCATTGGCTTCAGTCATCACCTCACCATCTACTGCCATTGCTAATTCAACACGGCGATACTGAGGAGCAAGCTCATCGAACAGATAATCCACCTGTGGCATCGGGCGAATCCCCATGCCGAGCGTCAGAAAATACCACACGCCTTGGTGCCAGTGCTGGGAGATGGCCATCGGTGGCCAATTACCTTGATCGATGGCGTAATACTTCACCGATTCACCAAACTGAGCCTGATAGCACTGCATCAGTTCGCGCTGGACCACATCCCACAGGTGGCCATCATGCCAGTCTCGCCAAAAGTGGCGCTGTTGCTCAGCTCGTGCGTAGTAATCGTTGGTCGAGGCCGAGCCTAGCGGCGCAGTAAGGCGATTCTCTTTAATACAACCCGCAGAGAAACTCACCTGCTTGTCCTGATACAAACTCCAGCCGGGGATCACCGCCAGCAGCTGACCGTAATACCACAGCGCTGCACCGTCATCACTCGGCTCCCAGAGAATTTGCAAACCGGCGGGATCGAGCATCGGCTCAGCTTCCAGCGTACGGCAATACTCCGCACTCAACAGCGGCGCAATGCCCTGCTCCATCGCTTCACGATCTTCGCGTGCCGGTGCCGGCAGTAAGTTGCGCAGCCAACAGCCGCGCACGGCATACTGACTGCGGAACAGGTCGTTTGGCCAGATGTAGAAATAGGCGGTACGCGCGTCCTGTTCAACGATCGCAGTAAGTGTATTTTGCTGATTCGGCACCTCAGCAATCAGAGGTTGGTGTGTCATAACGCCTCGACAAAGCCTTGAGGGATCCATTTTCCCTGAGAATAGAGCAGGATCGACACTCGCACCATGTGACACAAGGGTAAAACTCTCAAAGTGCTGATTTGAAACGTGAGGAGTGTTAATCATTGCCAGCATGATGCGCTGACAAGCATCAAATTAATTCGCCATTCTTTTGCCGCTTCGCATGTTATTGTCAGCGTATTCTCTCTCACGGACAAACCCAGCATGGTGCTGCAAAACCTCGATTTTAACCTACGCGATATCGTGATTTTCGCGATTTTGGTGTGGCTGTTTATGCGCTACACCTGGGTCATGTCGGCACTGACGATTATTCTTGCTGGCGCGGCACTGTTAATACTGTTGCCGCTCGATATCTATTACAGTTTACTTCCGCTGGCCCTGCTGGGATTAGGTCTGGGCATGCTATTCCATGATTATCAACTGCGCCAACTCGCGCTGAAGCGAGAAGCGCGAACACCCCGGACCTACACGAAAAAGCGGGATGAACTTCATCTGTAATGCGCAGCGCGTCCCATGCGTTTCATGGCGCGCGCATAAGCACCGCGTTGAATCGACCACCGCAGTAAGCCTGCAATCACCGCAATTTCTTTATCCACGCGCCACTGAGTCAACGGGCTAATCGGCTGTTGAATTTGCTGTTGCGCCCAATCCGGTAGCAATCCCATCCCGGCTTTCAGCATCACCCGCATTGCTGGTTTGGCCTGCCAGCTTGGCGCAGGAGCGTTGATCAGCAACTGCATCACTTCCAACGTTCGTTCATCACAGATCAGTTCTGAGCGCATCGCCTGCAGATAATCTTCCACCGCCTGTACCGTTTTGGGCACCTTTTCCGCACCTAACGCTTCGGCGATAAGCGCGGCTTCGTCGTAATAACGGTCCTGCTCAGCCAGCGTGAGCTGCGGATTTTTGTAGCGTAAATGGGCGGCAAGGAAACGGCTGGTTTCGGCCACGTGTACCCACGTGAGCAGATGCGGATCGCTGGCGGCATAAGGTTGCCCGGCATTGTCGATGCCAGTCACGCGCAGATGAATGCGTTTGACACGCTCAATCAGGATGTTGGCATCTACCGTGTTACCGAAGGTGGTGACGGCAATGAACTGGCTTGTTCGACGCAGGCGGCCCATCATGTCCTGCCGAAAATTAGAGTGATCCCACACGCCCGCCAGCGCCGCCGGGTGCAGCATTTGCAGCATCAGCGCGCTAATACCACCGCACAGCATCGATGGAAAGTCGCCGTGCACCCGCCAGATCACGTGATCGGGACCAAACAAGCCAGGATCGCCAGGAGGTTGCGAGATATCGAATTCGTTGAGAGAGAGGCCGTTAAGGCGAAAGACTTGCTGCTCGATGCGGTTTCGGAGGTTCATGGTGATCTGTGGTTATGCCCGTTGGCAAAATTCGCTGAGGCATATCATATACTGCGATTGGGTGCGGCGCGATAAATCGCGCCGCTACATCAGGTGCAAAAATTAACGCTTAAAGGTAATCAAACTGTCCGTCTTGCGTGCGCACGGAATCCAGACCAATCATCACATTGAATTTGCCCGGCTCCGCCACGTGCTGCATTTTTTGGTTCCAAAACTTCAATGCTTCGACATCGATCTTAAAGCTCACGGTCTGCGACTCACCGGCTTTCAGCATAATGCGTTTGAAGCCACGCAGCTCCTGCACCGGACGGCTAATGCTAGCCACCGGATCGTTGAGATACATCTGCACCACCGTTGCGCCATCACGCTTGCTGGTATTGGTGACGGTGACACTGGCTTCCACCGTACCAGTGCGCGGCATGGTTTTGGCGGACATCTTCACGGGTGAGACCGTAAAGGTGGTGTAGCTTAGGCCGTAACCAAACGGATAAAGCGGGCCGTTCACCGCATCGTAGTAGTGCGAGGTGTACTTGTTCGGTTTGGCGAAGTTGTACGGACGACCGGTTGGCAAGTGGTTGTAGTAAATCGGCAGCTGGCCCACGGAGCGCGGGAAGGACATCGGCAATTTGCCCGACGGGTTGTAGTCGCCAAACAGCACATCGGCAATCGCGTTGCCGCCTTCAGTGCCGCTGAACCAGGTTTCAACCATTGCATCCGCCATGCGGTCTTCGTTCACCACCGTCAACGGACGACCGTTCATCAGCACGATCACCAACGGCTTACCGGTTGCTTTCAGCGCCGCCAGCAGTTTTTGCTGGCTAGGTGGGATTACCAAATCGCTGCGGCTGGAGGCCTCATGCGCCATGCCCTGCGCTTCGCCGACGGCAGCCACCACCACATCGGCTTTTTTCGCCTGAGCGACGGCCTCATCGATCAATTCCTGTGGTGAACGTTTATCAACACTGACCGCCTGCTCATACAGGTTGAGGAAATCCTGAATCCCTTTGTTGTCGGTGATATTGGCACCTTTGGCATACAGTACCGTGCCCTTACCTGCCATCGCGTTACGCATCCCCTGCAACAGCGGAATCGACTGTTTTGCCACACCCGCGGCTGACCAGCTGCCCATAATATCGCGCTGGCTGTCCGCTAATGGGCCGACCAAGGCCACGGTCGCCTCTTTCTTCAGCGGCAAGGTTTCATGCCAGTTCTTCAGCAGCACAATACTTTTGCGCGCCACATCACGTGCCTCAGCACGATGCAGACGGCTTTCGGCATTGGTATCCTGCGGATCGCTCTCTTTCGGCCCTAAGTGGCTGTAGGGATCGTTGAACAAGCCCATATCGTATTTGACGTTCAGCACGTGACGCGCTGCATCGTCGATTTCCGCCATGCTTACCGCGCCGCTTTTCACTAAGCCCGGCAGATATTTGCTGTAGTACTCGTCGCTCATGCTCATGTCGATGCCGGACTTCAGCGCAATGCGCACTGCATCCTGCGGATCGCTGGCTACGCCATGTTTCAACAGCTCTTTGATTGCGCCGTGGTCGCTGATGGTGATGCCTTTAAATTTCCACTCACCGCGCAGCAGATCTTTCAGCAACCAGCCATCGGCCGTGGCAGGTGTGCCGTTAAGTGAGTTGAGCGCGACCATCACGCCACCGCTGCCGGCATCCAGAGAGGCTTTGTACGGCGGCAGATAATCCTGGAACAGACGCTGCGGGCTCATGTCGACGGTGTTGTAATCACGTCCGCCTTCTACTGCGCCATAAGCGGCAAAGTGCTTCACGCTGGTCATGATCGAGTAACGATCGGCGGCGCTTTTGCCCTGCATCGATTTCACCATGGCGCTGCCCATTTGCGAGGTCAGGAAGGTGTCTTCACCAAACCCTTCAGACACGCGTCCCCAACGCGGCTCACGTGACACATCGACCATCGGTGCCCACGTCATGTTCAGACCGTCATCGGCCGCTTCATAGGCTGAAATGCGCCCCACTTCGCCAATCGCATCCAGATCCCAACTGGCCGCTAAACCGAGCGGGATCGGGAAAATCGTGCGCTGCCCGTGCACCACGTCATAGGCAAAGAACAGCGGAATTTTCAGGCGGCTGAGTTGCATCACCTGATCTTGCATCGCGCGGATATCTTGCCGCGTGACGGTATTAAAAATGGCGCCGACCTGACCGTGCTGAATCATGTCGCGAACCGCTTCTTTCGGCGTATCCGGCCCCACGCTGATCAAACGCATCTGCCCAATTTTTTCATCGAGGGTCATTTTGCCGAGCAGTTGATTCACAAAGGCGTCGCGCGCCTGTTCAGTCATCGGATGGGGGCCAAACAGGTCATCTGCGAAGGCAGGTTGCATGGCAAGTGAGACAGCGAGGCTAACAGAGCAAATCCATTTCATCAGGTCGGGTTCTCTTAAGTGACTGCGCAATATAAAAATAACCGGGGCAGTGTGCCATAAGATGAGGATAGCAGGTAGCCACTGATGTCACACCGCGACCATGCGATTGACGCGTGCTACAGTAGAAGCGCTACGTAAACGACAAGGACAGGTTCATGAATAACAACACCTCACACCCTACACTGCTCGCTGAACTACGCCGCCTCGTCGGGCCTTCGCACCTGTTAACGGAGGCGGAGCAGACCGCGCGTTATCGCAAAGGCTTTCGTTCTGGTGAAGGCGATGCGCTGGCGGTGGTATTCCCTGGTTCACTGTTGGAACTGTGGCGCGTACTGCAGGCGCTGGTGCAAGCCGATGCGGTGATTCTGATGCAGGCCGCTAACACCGGTTTGACCGAAGGCTCCACGCCGAATGGCAACGATTACGATCGCCCGGTGGTGATCATCAGCACCCTGCGTCTCGATAAATTGCAGCTGATTGATGGCGGCAATCAGATTCTCGCCTTCCCCGGTAGCACCCTGTATCAGCTGGAAAAAGCACTGAAACCGCTGGGCCGCGAGCCGCATTCAGTGATTGGCTCCTCATGCATTGGGGCGTCCGTGATGGGCGGGATCTGTAATAATTCTGGCGGGTCGCTGATTAAACGCGGTCCAGCCTATAGCGAAATGGCGCTGTACGCGCAGATTGATGCCGAAGGCAAACTCAAATTAGTGAATCATCTGGGCATGGATCTCGGTCACTCACCCGAAGAGATACTGGGTCGCCTTGATGACGATCGCTGGCAGCAACATGATGTGCGCTGGGATGAGCGCCACGCCTCGGATCACGAATATGCAGAGCGCGTGCGCGATATTCATGCCGACACCCCTGCGCGTTTTAACGCCGATGAACGCCGTCTGTTCGAAGCCTCAGGCTGTGCCGGTAAGCTGGCGGTGTTTGCGGTGCGTCTTGATACCTTCCCCACCGAGCCGAAGCAGCAGGTCTTTTATATCGGCACCAACGATCCGGCGGTACTGGGCGATTTGCGCCGCCATATTTTGGCCGAGTTTAGCCATTTGCCAGTGGCCGGTGAGTACATGCATCGCGATATTTTCGATATCGCCGAGGTTTACGGCAAAGACACCTTTGTGATGATCGACAAACTCGGCACTGACAAAATGCCGCAGTTCTTCACGCTGAAAGGTCGCGTGGATGCCTGGCTCGGCAAACTGAGTTTTGTTAAACCGCACTTCACCGATCGCCTACTGCAACGCGTCAGCGGTTGGCTGCCAGCGCATCTGCCAAAACGCATGAAGCAGTATCGCGATAAGTTTGAGCATCACCTGATGTTGAAAATGTCCGGTGACGGCGTAGCAGAAGCACAGGAGTATCTGCACGAGTATTTCCGTGAAGGTGGCGGTGAGTTCTTTGCCTGCGACGGCAAGGAAGGCGCACATGCTTTCCTGCATCGCTTCGCCGCTGCCGGAGCCGCCGTGCGTTATCACGCGGTGCATGCGAATGAAGTGGAAGACATTCTGGCGCTGGATATTGCGCTACGCCGTAACGATGAAGAGTGGTTCGAGCGCTTACCGGCGGAGTTTGACCAAGACATCAGCCATCGTCTTTACTACGGTCACTTCTTCTGCCATGTGTTCCATCAGGATTACATCGTGAAGAAAGGTGTAGATGCCCACGCATTAAAAGAGAAAATGCTGGCGATTCTGAGCGAGCGCGGGGCCGAGTACCCGGCCGAGCACAATGTTGGACATCTGTATCAGGCCAAACCGCAGCTGCAGGCGTTTTACCGCCAGTTGGACCCGACCAATACCTTTAATCCAGGGATTGGTAAAACCAGCAAACAGAAAGGTTGGGCGGTGAAAGTCTGATACTCAGTGAAATTACCGTAGCGGCTGCGTCTTTCTGCAACGCGATTGCGTCAAAATGCACAGTAAATCTCGCCGCTACGGTTGGCTGCAATTAGGGTAACGGCTCACCTTCATCGTGCGCCGCAGCAGGCACTGCACGGCGTTCGATGATCATCGTCTGCGGCGTAGACAGCATAATGCCCTCTTTGCGCAGACGCGTCAGAATATCGAACAGCAAGTCACTCTTCGCGCTGGAAATCTGACGTTGCCCCGCCACGTTGCCCGTCACACTCAATACAATCCCTGCCGAGGTGAGGTCTTTGAATGACACCGAAGGTTCCGGCGTGTCCAGAATGCGCTCGTTCTCCTCGTAAACCTCCAGCAGAATTTCACGCACCCGCACCGGATCGATATCCAACGGGAACGTCAGCAAAATGGTCACCACGCCTTGCGCATTGCCCATGGTGGCGTTACGTACGTTTTGCGAGATGAACTGTGAGTTGGGCACAATCACCGTGGATTTGTCGCTGAGCTGAATTTCGGTGGCACGCACATTGATGCGACGAATATCCCCTTCGATACCGCTGATGGTCACCAAGTCTCCCACTTTGACTGGGCGTTCTGTCAACAGAATCAGGCCGGAGATAAAGTTCTTCACAATCTCTTGTAAGCCAAAACCGATACCCACTGACAAGGCGCTGACGATCCATGCCAGTTTGTTCCATTGCAGGCCCATAATCGACAGTGTCAGCAGGATGATCAACACATATCCAATATTGCTGAACAGCGTCACCAGCGACACCCGCATGCCAACGTCCATGGTGGTTTTTGGTAGGAAATCTTTATCCAGCCAGCGACGCACCGAACGCAGCACGTAAATGCCCACCACCAGGCAAAGAATGGCATTGACCATGTGCGCCGGCACAATGTTCAACGACTCCAGGCCTTTGCCCCCCCAGAACTCAATCACCTTCTGAATCAGTTCAATCGGCGTAGATGACGCAAAGGTGCCGTTAAGCAGCGCCAGGGCGACAAAGCCGATCAGCACGGTTTTGCAGATGGCACCGAGCAGGGTTGCCGCCTGCTGCAAATGCCGTTCGTCGATATTTAACGAAGTTTGCAGGCGTTTTCCGGTGGCATTATTGGTAGAGAACAGGCTTTCACAGCCGTCATTCACCAAGTGGCTAAGGAAGTAGAACGAACCAAACAGAATGCCACACCAGATCACTTCATAACTCAGGAAGCGCGCCAGGGTGACATAGCCAATAATCAGTGAAATCAGGATTGCCAGCGCCGTAATCGTCAGCGCAAGCTGCACCAATCCGACGATGGTCGGCCTCGCTTCCGGCGCATTGCCCTCTTGCACCATACGACGACGCACACGGTTAGTGCGCATGCTAATCGCCAGCCCAGTACTCCCGATCAGCAACGCGGTCAACCCGTTGGCGAAAATGGTGGTATTCAGGCTGGTGCCAACGCTGTAGTTAAAGGATTCGGCGGTTTGGAAAATAAACACCAGCGCAGCAGTAATTGGTGGGAATGGCTTCAGCGCTTGAGCCACTTCATTAGATATGCTCGGCAAACGCCAGCTTGGACGGCGGGTTGACAGGAAAGCACGACCTAACCCCGCGATCAAACCGCAATAGACGCTGAGTTGCACCAGGCGCTCAACAAAATCTTGCACGTCAGTGGAAACTTCATCGCGACGCGTAAAGGCCAGCGAGATAAAGTTAAAGGTCAGCACCACGGCGGCCAAGGTAGTCAGGGCAATTGCCGCAGCGAGGAAACTACGACGCAGACGCCCTTCTGGCAATTTATTGATGCTAACCCAAGCCAAAAACTCTTCGCTGTAGCGACGACCTAAGGTCATCACCAACATCGCCGCAATCAACCAAGCGATGGTGCCAAAACGCCAGCCCGGCTCCCAGGAGAGTGCCGCCGTGTCCTGCAGTTCAGCGATAAAATCGCTGATCTTCTCACCGTCCAAATCCTGACGGCTGACCATGGGTGCCCAAAAACGCGGCCCCAAGATACTGCCAGAATTGAGCGCCAGCTGGCTTTTCAACTGGTCACGACGCAGGTTGACGATCTGGGAGGAGAGCACCAGCGCGCCGTTTTTGATGCCATCGGCCTGCTTGATTTGGTCATCCAGTTTGCTTTTCTGGCTCTCCAGCGAGGCACGTTTGCGCGTCACTTCCGGCGTCTCTTTCACGCCGCTGTCCGGTTTAGGCGCTGGACCGAGCACCGCCAACTGTGCATCCAGCTGCTGCCCCTGCGGGATCAGCGCCTGGCTAAGGGTTTCCGCGTTACCGGATAACTCCAGCGCCATCTCATTGAGCTGGTTCAGCTGACTTTCATTGGTATCGCCAGAGACTTGGCCTTTGAGCTTATCGAGGATTTTCTGCATTTTCGGCAGCTCGACCGATGGATTCACTTTCGGTGCGGCGTCCTCTTGCTGAGCCGCAGCGGCCGTGTTGTCATCCGCGAAACTCAGTGCCGGGCTTAACAGCACCAGCAGCAGTAATAGTGGGGTAAAGAGCGAACGAAGCTTGGACATAAGAGTAAGATTCCAGCGTAAGAACAGCCGATAATTGCCAGTTAACCATGAATGGCGGCCAGTGTAGAGCGTAGCCGAAGCGGAAACTATAGGAATGAAGCGGTAAATCATTGGTGCTAACGATAAGGGATTTTGCTTATAAAAAGGTCGCCATAAACGGCGTGATGCCGCTCACTTAAGCCAATCAGTGCGTAATTAACCCGGTACGCATGAATGCGCACCCTACAACAACCGCACGGAGCAACGTAGGGTCGCCATTAATGGCGACCGAAACGCACCTAAGTAACAAGCATTACACCATGAATGGCGACGACAACAGCCCACTGTGGGTGCCGGGTTATTCGTTATTCGCCGTCTGCGAAGATTTCTGTTTTTTATACGCCAGCGCGGCGGCAGGCACAGGGGCGGCTTTGCCGGTTTCAAGCCAGTCACGCAGACGGTTGGCATCGGCAAAATGGGTGTACTTGCCAAAGGCATCCAGCACCACCAACGCCACCGGACGGTTGTTAATGACCGTACGCATCACCAAACAGTGTCCCGCTTCATCGGTATAACCGGTTTTGGTTAACGCAATACGCCAGTTATTGTTGTAAACCAGATGGTTGGTGTTACGGAATGGCAACGCATAGTTAGGATGCTTAAATACCGCGGTGTCTTCCTTGGTGGTACTCAGTTCACCAATCAATGGATACTGGCGCGTGGCTTTAACCAGTTTGATCAGATCTTCCGCATTCGAGACGTTTTGAATCGACAATCCGGTCGGTTCAACATAGTGGGTATGCGTCATGCCCAGTGCGCGCGCTTTGGCGTTCATCGCGCGGATAAACGCATCATAACCACCTGGATAGTGATGCGCCAGGCTGGCTGCAGCACGGTTTTCCGACGACATCAGCGCCAGCAACAGCATATTGCGGCGACTGATTTCACTGTTCAATTTGACGCGAGAAAACACGCCACGCATTTCAGGTGTGTGGCTAGTGTCCACAGACAGCATCTCATCCATTGGCAGCTTGGCATCCAGCACCACCATGGCGGTCATCAGCTTGGTCAGTGACGCAATCGGACGCACGCGATCGGGATGGCTAGAGAACAGCACTTTGTTGGTTTCGAGATCGACAATCATGGCACTACCGGAGGCGATTTGCGGTTGAGCAATCGGCGCCAAATTAGACAGCGCAGCAGGCGCGGCCAGTGCCGGTGTTGTAACAGCCGGCGCAGCGACAAACAGCGCCAGCGACAGCAAAGAAATACGCATTTTTACAGACATCGTGTCAAAAAAATCCGGTGAGGAGTTTTGCGCTGTGTGAATCACACAGGCCGCGCGCATCAAACCAGACGGGATGCGGGCTGGCAGCAGCATCATACCCATTTCCCTACGAAATTTCTTAGGTAGATTGTTTCCGGGCGTTAAAAAACAGGGAGGCCAAAAGGCCTCCCGTTTGCTGTTTTATTCCATCCTAAAAAAGACGCGGTCCATACCCCCACAGCACCACCGTTAACGCCAGCAGCACCTCAAACACCAGAACACCAATCGCTAAGGTTGATCCAGAAAAACGCAAGCTCTCTTGGCGATCGATATTAAGGAACACCGGTATGCCGACGTAGAGTAAATAGCCGGTGTAAAGCAACGCCGCAGCGCCTGCTAATACACACAGCCACACCAGCGGATAGAGTGCAACTAAGCCACTGATAAACAGCGGCGTTGCCACATAACCGGCGAATACCGTACAACGCGCAACGCTTGGCCGTTGTGGATAATCACGCGCCATCCAGTGAATGACACGGCCCATCACCGCCACGCCGCCTAAGATAATCAGATAAAACAGGATGCCAAGACCGATGCCGGTCAGCAGGTTGAGTTGAACAAACTGCCCTTCGCCCAGATTCCAGCCCAGTTGTGTTGTACCGATAAACGCGCAGATCACTGGGATCGCGGCCATCATCAAAACATGGTGGGTGTAGTGGTGCGAAACGCTCTCGTTCTCTTGCTTGATATCGCGCATTTCCTGGTTTGGATGCGCCAGTAGACCCCAGACATGATTCATAAAATCACTCCTCTGATGCGACGGGCTGCCACTTCAGCGATCAGGCTGGCTCACTCAGGCAGCTTCCCTTCAAGTATAATCGGCGCTGCTGTTTTTGCGGACAGCGGCACAAAAAAAGCCGTTGGCGTATAAACTGTTAGCTGAGCCACTCGCCACAGGGAGGAAAATTTGCACATCGATATCAATGGATTAATTACGCAGTACGGCTATCTGGCCCTGCTGATTGGCTGTATTGCCGAAGGGGAAACCTTCACTTTACTGGGCGGTGTCGCGGCGCATGAAGGCTTGCTGCATTTCGGCGGCGTAGTGCTGGCCGCCATGATTGGCGGGATTATTGGCGACCAGCTACTGTTCTGGCTCGGCCGTCGTTACGGTACGCGTATTCTGCGCCGTTTTCGTAAACATCAGGACACCATACGTAAAGCCAACCATCTGATTCAAAAGCGCCCCAGCCTGTTCGTGATTGGCGTGCGCTTTATGTACGGCTTTCGTATCGTCGGGCCCATTATCATTGGCACCAGTCGTTTGAAACCGCTGCGTTTCTTTGTGCTCAATGTGATCGGCGCTGCGCTTTGGTCAGTGATATTTGTCACCCTGGGCTATTTTGCCGGGGAAATCATTACGCCGTGGCTGCATAAACTGGATCAGCATCTAAAACATCTGCTGTGGTTAGTGGCGGCGATTGTGTTCGGCATCGTGCTGCGTTACGTCATTCGCCGCTGGAACCACCGCCGCGCGGGCTAGTGGTGGTAGCCTTTAAACTGTGGATTAGCGAGCATAAAGCCGCCATCCACAATAAAGGATTGCCCCGTGGTGTAGGTCGCCCATTCCGAACAGAGCCACGCCACTAAACTCGCCACTTCACGCGTATCGCCAGGACGGCCAATCGGGATTTCCGGCATACGCGTGCTGCGCGCCTGGTCGTTGGTTAAATGGTTCATGGCCGTCGCGATGGCGCCTGGCGCCACCGCATTCACCAGAATGTTATGCGGTAGCAAGCTAAGCGCCATCGATTTGGTTAAGCCACCCAGCGCATGTTTCGCCGCCGTATACGCGGTGGCATCCGGCAGCGGCGTATGCTCATGCACCGAGGTAATGTTGATGATGCGCCCGCCATCGCCCTGATCGACCATATGGCGTGCCGCTATTTGCCCACAAATAAAGGAACCATCCACATCCACGCTGAACGTCTTACGCCAATCCTCAAAGGTAACGTCGAGGAAATCGGCTTTGAGCATCACGCCCGCGTTGTTGACCAGGACGTCGATACGCCCCAACGAATTAATCAATTGCGCCAGCTGTTTGCCCCCGGCTTCAGGATCGGACAGGTCCAGTTGGCGAACTTGTGCCGTTTGACCTTTGCTCTCCACGAGCCGCGCCGTTTCCTGCGCGCCCTCTTCGTCTGAGCGCCAGGTAATGCCGAGGGTGTAACCTGCTTCCGCCAGCATCAGTGCACAAGCGCGACCAATGCCGGAATCCGATGCGGTCACGACAGCCACTTTCTGTTTTCCGAGTGCCATAACATTCTCCTGCGTTAAGGGTGTCCTCACAGTATAGAAGTTATCGTTCTGTGCCTCGCGCCAGCCGAAAAAACCTTTTCGTCTATAGTTAACAATCAGATGCAGTCAAGGAGGCAGGATGAGCAAAATTAAACGCAGAATAGATGACCATGGCGTAATCGGTGATTTACGTACTTGTGCCCTGATTGCTAACGACGGCACCATTGATTATCTCTGCTGGCCTGAGCTCGATAGCCCCTCCGTGTTTGCCGCCCTGCTCGACGGTGACGAGGCAGGCCTGTTTTCACTCGCACCCGACTGGAAAAACGCCCGCCAGCAGCAGCTGTATCTGCCCGATACCAACATTTTACAAACTCGCTGGCTGGGTGATGCGGGGGTAGCGGAAATCACCGACTACATGCCCATCTGCGATCAACCCAATAAGGTGCCACGCCTGGTGCGTCGGGTAAAAATGGTGCGCGGCTCCGCAACTTTTCACCTGCTGTGCGCCCCGCGCCATGACTATGCGCGTGCCGAAACAAGCACCGAATTGCGCCCCGGCGGCATCGCATTTATTGCCGAAGGACAACCGACGTTACGACTCAGCGCCACGGTGGTGATGACCCGTGAAAACCACAGTGCGGTGGCTGAATTTTCCCTCAAAGCCGGTGACTCTGCTGAGTTTGTCTTTGGCAGCGATGAGGATCCCTTCGTTGCCCACATCGCCACCGAGCAATGCTTTAGCGACACGCTGCAATACTGGCGTCACTGGAGTAGCCACAGCACCTATCGCGGCCGCTGGCAGGAAATGGTGACGCGATCCGCTCTGGCACTCAAACTCTTGACCTCAAAACAGCACGGTTCGATTGCCGCCGCGGCCACTTTTGGTTTGCCGGAAGAGCTGGGTGGCGAACGCAACTGGGATTATCGCGCATCGTGGATCCGTGATGCCTCGTTCAGTATGTATGCGCTGATGCGCCTGGGCTATGTGGAAGAGGCCCGCGATTTTACGCATTGGGTGGGCCGCTGCGTTGAGCACAGCCATGACGACACGCCCCATTTACAAGTGATGTATCGTCTGGACAGTGGTACAGAATTGCATGAAACCGAGCTGCTCAATCTCTCTGGCTATGCCAATTCGCGTCCGGTGCGTATCGGCAACGATGCGTGGCGACAAACTCAGCTCGATATTTATGGCGAGTTGATGGACGCGGTTTATCTGGCCAACAAATACGGTGAAGCCATTTCTGAGCGCGGCTGGCGACACGTTTCCAACATGATTGACTACGTCTGCGCTAACTGGAATCAACCTGATGCGGGCATTTGGGAGATGCGCGGCGAGCCAGAACACTTCCTGCACTCACGCCTGATGTGCTGGGTGGCGCTGGACCGCGCCCTGCGCCTTGGCCTGAAACGTTCATTGCCGATGCCTTATGAGCGCTGGGACCGCGTGCGCAGTGAAATCCGCGAGGATATTTGGCAAAACTTTTGGAACCCGGAACTGGGCCACTTTACCGCCACGCGCGGCGGTAAATACCTCGATGCTTCAATGCTGTTGATGCCGCTGGTGCGCTTTGTTAGCTCAACCGATCCCGACTGGATTGCCACGCTGGATGCGATCAAAACCCACTTGGTGAGCGATGGTTTAGTGCGCCGCTATAACATTAGCGAAACGCCTGCCGATGCGTTAACCGGAGGAGAAGGTTCGTTTGCCGCCTGTTCCTTCTGGTATGTGGAGTGTCTGGCACGAGCCGGGCGCGTGCATGAGGCGCATTTTGAGTTTGAAAAGCTATTGAGTTATGCCAACCCATTGGGATTGTATGCCGAGGAATTTACCACTCATGGTGAAGCGTTAGGTAATATGCCGCAGGCGTTGTCACATCTGGCATTAATCAGTGCCGCTTTTTTCCTCAATCGTAAATTGAGCAACGAAGTGACGCTGTGGCAACCTTAAGAAAATTCACATTTTGGGCGGTATCATAACGAGATGGGTCGGGTAAATCGTGCTAATTGGGTAAAGTATCATCAGCTAGTGAAAATCATGATTCCCATCCTGACGCCTATGAACATATAATGCGCAGCCGGTCATGCTGACCGAGATGGATTCGACACACTGACAAGCCTGAAAAATGGCCATAACGACTTGAAAAACATGAAAATGAGCATTCGCGCGTTCGCTTCACTCGCCTTGGTACTGGCGGCTTTCAGCCAGTCGGCATTCGCAGTAGTGTATCCGCTGCCAGCGGCTAACAGCCGTTTGATCGGCGAAAACCTTGAAATCACCGTACCTGATGACAGCCGACTTCCTTTGGAAGCCTTCGCTGCACAGTACCAGATGGGCCTCAGCAACATGCTGGAAGCCAATCCGGGCGTTGACGTGTATCTGCCAAAAGCAGGCACCAAGATGGTGATCCCACAGCAGCTGATTCTGCCTGACGCACCGCGTGACGGCATCGTGATCAACAGTGCGGAAATGCGTCTTTACTACTACCCGAAAGGCACCAAGACCGTGGTCGTGCTGCCAATTGGTATCGGCGAGTTAGGTAAAGACACGCCGGTTAACTGGACCACCACGGTTCAGCGTAAAAAAGCCGGTCCAACCTGGACGCCGACCAAAGGCATGCACGCGGATTATGCTGCGCGCGGTGAAACCATTCCGGCAGTGTTCCCTGCTGGTCCAGACAACCCAATGGGCCTGTATGCGCTGTACATCGGTCGTCTGTATGCGGTTCACGGCACCAACGCCAACTTCGGTATCGGCCTGCGCGTGAGCCACGGCTGTGTGCGTCTGCGTGCGGATGATATCAAATGGCTGTTCGACAACGTGCCAGTCGGCACGCGCGTGCAGTTCATTGATCAGCCGGTGAAAGCCACCGTTGAGCCAGACGGTTCTCGTTATGTTGAAGTGCACAATCCACTGTCGACGACCGAAGAGCAGTTCAACTCGCGTGAAGTGGTGCCGATTACGCTGACCGCTGCCGTGACCAAAGTGATTGCTGATGCCAGCACCAACCAGGATGCGGTGAACAACGCAATCCAGGCGCGTAACGGCATGCCAACCAAGATCAACGGTCCGCAGGGTGAAGTGATGCCAGCGCCGGTACCGGTGCAGGAGTCTTCTGACGCAACGCCGAAAGAAGAGCCGATGACCCCGCAAGGCGCGAATGCAGTTGCACCGCAGACTGATGCAGCGCCTGCTGCTCAGGCCGCACCAGCGACCGGCAACAGCCTGTAATCGCTAATTAGTTAGCCATGCAGTAAAAAAGCCAGCCCATTGCGGCTGGCTTTTTTTTGCCCGGTCGCCATCAATGGCGACCCTACAACGTTCGGTGCGGTTTTCGTAGGGGGCATTTATGCTTACCAGGTTAAATACGCACTCCTTGCCTTAAGTGAGCGGCATTACGTCATCAATGGCGACCCTACAACGTTCAGTACGGATTTCGTAGGGGGCGCATTCATGCGTACCAGGTTAAATACGCACTCATTGGCTCATCTACAGGGTTATTCCCGCCGCCGCTTAAGCGCCAGCCAACCGGCCCCCAGCGTAAATACCAACACCACTATCACCAGCAGCAGGAAACCGTGCGGATTGTTCGCCAGCGGAATTCCTCCCACGTTCATCCCGAAAAAACCGGCCACGATGTTGATCGGCAGCGCCAGTACCGTAATTACCGTCAGTAAAAACAGTGTGCGGTTGCTCTGCTCCATCAGGCTGGCGGCGATCTCTTCTTGCAGCAGTCGGATGCGCTCCATCAGCCCGGCTAGATCACTGAGCGCCACGCTAAATTCTTCGGTAAAGATGCGCAGTTCGCTCAGTGGCTCGCGCTTTAGCCACTTAGGTGGGCGATTCAGCAAACGGAACAGGGCTGCGGGCTCAGGTGCCAGCAACCGCTGCACGCGCAACAACATGCGCCGCAGATGGCCCAGCTCTCTGCGGTTGGTTTTTATCGCCGCACTGAGCAGCCGCTCCTCAATCGCATCCACCGCCTGACTGGAGCGACGCACCACTTGCTCCAGCTGCGCTTCCTGCTCACCCAGCAGCCATAGCAGCATGGCGTCAGGCTCTGCGAAAGTGAGATGGTCAATCTGCTGATGCATACGTTCGATCATGCCCACCGGCCGATAGCGTGCAGTGACGATGACATGCGCACAGCACCATATCCACAACGTGGCATTTTGGGTGCTGCGTTCTTCTTTACTGAAACTCACATCATTCAGCACCGCTAACAGTGCATCGTTTTGATGGGCTAAGCGGGTGCGCGGTGAGGCAGAATGAATCTCGTCGAAAAAATCATTATCTACACTAAAGTGGTCCTGAACCCAGCGTTCTGCACGGGCGTGATTGAGGTTGATGTGTAGCCAAAGAAAGTATGACTCGGGCAGGTCTTGTTTCGCCAGCTGGGAAGCTTCACGCGCGTTTAACCGCTGTGGGGTGGCTTCCGGTGTGAACAAGTAACCATGAATAAGTCCGGCGACTTCGTTATTGAAGTCAGGCAGGGAGGCAAACGGCAAGACGGGCTGTAACATGTTAGCGTGATGATCCCGAAGCGGTCAGATCCACAGCCTGCGACAGGCGTGTTACAGCACGATGACAAAGCGTGATCGCCATCATCATTCTGTCATACAAACTCCGTATCACACTGTGGGTAACGGATGCCATTCGAGCATCGTCAATCCACACCGGGGTGTGTTATGGCTGAAAACAGTTTACCTGCATCAACATCTACATCATCGTCCCCTAGCGGACGTCCGAATCTTAACCAAGGCAATGGAAAAATCTCACGCATCATTTTTTTGGTGCTGTTGTGTGGCGGTCTGTTGTTTACCGCCATCAACCTCTTCAATGACGTTCAAGACACCGGCGCACCGGTCACCAGCTATACCCCATTCCTGCTACTCGGCGTGGCGCTGGTCATTGCACTTGGCTTTGAGTTTGTTAACGGTTTCCACGATACCGCCAACGCGGTGGCTACCGTGATTTATACCCACTCACTGTCACCGGGTGTGGCCGTGGTGTGGTCTGGCTTCTGTAACTTCCTCGGCGTGTTGCTCTCCAGCGGCGTGGTGGCGTTTGGCATTATTTCGCTGCTGCCGGTGGAACTGATTCTGCAAGCAGGCAGCGGCAACGGTTTTGCCATGGTCTATGCCCTGCTGTTCTCCGCGATCATCTGGAACCTCGGCACCTGGTATTTCGGACTGCCGGCTTCTTCCTCGCATACGCTGATTGGCTCAATCATCGGTGTAGGTGTGGCAAACGCCTTGCTGCACGGTCGTAGCGGCACCAGCGGTGTAGATTGGGACCAGGCGATTAAAGTGGGTTACGCCCTGTTATTGTCACCGGTGGTGGGCTTTATCTGTGCCGCTCTGCTGCTGCTGGCGATGAAAGCCCTTATTCGCAACCGTCAGCTGTATGAAGCACCGAAAGGCAACCAGCCCCCACCACCGTGGATTCGTGGCCTGCTGATCCTGACCTGTACTGGCGTCTCTTTTGCACATGGCTCAAACGACGGCCAAAAAGGCATGGGCTTAATTATGCTGATTCTGGTCGGCACCATGCCGATTGCTTACGCACTCAACCGCTCTCTGCCGCCGGACCAAATCCCACGCGTGGCGGCGTTAACCCAGGTGACTGAGCAGCAATTGTTGACGTTGCAACCCGCTCCCGCCGCAATGCCAGCACCGCGTGAAGTGTTGACAGAATTCGTGCGTACCAGCCAGAACCGACCGCAGGTACTGCCAGCGCTGGGCATGATGCTGGGTGATATCGGCGATCAGATTCGCCGCTATGGCGCGGTAGAGAATATTCCCGCTCAAGCCGTAACCAACACCCGTAACGACATGTATCTCGCTTCAGAAACCATCAAACACTTACAGTCGGCCAAAGTGGCGCTGCCGGAAGAGATTGCCAGCAATCTGACCGCGGTGAAAAAAGAGCTGGATGCGGCAACACGCTTTATTCCGATGTGGGTGAAAGTGGTGGTGGCGATTGCCCTGGGTCTCGGCACCATGGTGGGCTGGCGCC
Organism: Pantoea rwandensis; assembly: GCF_002095475.1. Lineage (GTDB taxonomy): Bacteria > Pseudomonadota > Gammaproteobacteria > Enterobacterales > Enterobacteriaceae > Pantoea > Pantoea rwandensis. Next base: position 48,770 of record NZ_MLFR01000021.1, on the reverse strand, counting down.
GTATTGTGGTTACCGTGGGTGAACGCATCGGCAAAACGCATCTGACTTACGCGCAAGGTGCCAGTGCTGAATTAGTGGCGATGGCAACCATCGGCGCCGCTGACGTCTTCGGTTTACCGGTCTCCACCACGCACGTCCTCTCATCAGGCGTTGCCGGTTCTATGGCAGCCAATAAATCTGGCCTGCAGCTCTCTACTATCCGTAACCTCGCCTTAGCGTGGGTGCTGACGCTGCCGGTCTCAGTCTTACTTTCAGGGCTGCTTTACGCTCTGTTTATTCATCTGTAACGGGGAAAAGTCATGGCGATACACGACAATAGCTTCCGCAGCGAGACGTTTAATGCACGGCTGCTGCAGGAGTTTTATGACAGCTACGACGAAGAGCTGGAAATGGAGTTGGATGATCTGCGCTTCAAGGATAACGGTGAACCTCAGGAAGAAGGTGATAAAGCCTTCCGCCGTCACTATTTCCGCGAGCTGTTGCATCTGCAGGGCGAGCTGGTGAAGATGCAGGATTGGGTAATGCGCACCGGTCACCGCATCGTGATTCTGTTTGAAGGCCGTGACGCAGCCGGTAAAGGTGGCGTGATCAAACGAATCACCCAACGCCTGAACCCGCGCACCTGCCGTGTCGCTGCCCTGCCCGCGCCAAACGATCGTGAGAAAACGCAGTGGTATTTCCAGCGCTACATCGCGCATCTGCCTGCTGCGGGTGAGATCGTGATGTTTGACCGCAGCTGGTATAACCGTGCTGGCGTTGAGCGCGTCATGGGCTTCTGTAACGAAGCCGAAGTGGAAGAGTTTTACCGCAGCGTGCCTGAATTCGAAAAGATGCTGACGCGCAGTGGTATTCAGATCGTCAAATACTGGTTCTCAATCACCGACGAAGAGCAGGAACTTCGCTTCCTCAGCCGTATTCATGATCCATTGAAACAGTGGAAACTGAGTCCGATGGACCTTGAAAGCCGTCGTCGCTGGGAAGATTACACCGAAGCGAAAGAAGAGATGCTGGAGCGCACCCACATCCCTGAGGCGCCGTGGTGGGTGGTGCAAGGTGTGGATAAGAAGCGCGCACGTCTGAACTGCATCAGCCATCTGTTGCAACAGGTGCCATACGAAGAGAGTGAATCGAAGTCGATCATGTTACCGACGCGCGAACGTCATGAAGATTATCGCCGCGCGCCAGTGCCAGAAAACATGGTGGTGCCAGAGAAGTATTAATGAACAGTTCGCACGGCTGCCTGTCGGCCGTGCTGCTGTTGCAAGCGCAAAGTGATCACAAATGCCCCCAGCACCATCAGGGCCGCCGCAAGATACACTGACTGCATGCCCCAGTGACCAATCAACAACCCCGCCACCGGACCGGTTAATCCCAATCCTAAATCAAGAAATGCTGAGTATGTCCCAAGGGCTGAGCCTTGATCCTGCTGCTGTACACGCTTAACCGCTTCTACACCCAATGCAGGGAACACCAGAGAGAAGCCGCCACCGGTGAGGAACGCACCGATATCCACCAGCCAACTGCTGTCAGCCTGCCAGATCAGTAACAAGCCCGCGCACTCAAGCACAAAGGATACCAGCGACACTTTTATCCCGCCGAACCGGGTGATATAGCGGCCACCTGCCAGTCGCACTATGACGAAACCCAGGCTGAACAAGGTCAACGCAAACGCCGCCCCGCTCCAGTCACGACTGGCAAAATAAAGGGTAATGAAGGTAGAGATCACGCCAAAGCCGATGGTGCCAAAACCTAGCGCCAGACCAAACATCCAGACGCGGCTGACCACACGGTGAAACGGAATACGTACACCCGCAGTGACGCGAACGGGTGCTTTACGGCTTGCCATATAAAAACCGACGATACCCATCAGCGCCACCAAACCGGCAAAGCCGCTGATCCCAAACACCTGGTTAAGTAATACGCCCAGCGGCGCGCCGATCGCCATGGCAAAATACGTTGCCACGCCGTTCCACGAAATCACCCGGGCGGTCTGTAACGGCCCGACGATATTCATGCCCCACAGCGTGGAACCGGTACTGCTAAAGCTTTCACCCACGCCTAAAAACAAGCGCCCTGCGGCCAGCAGTGCCAGACTTAACAGCGGTATTCCACTGAACAGCGCCGCGATGATGGATAGCACGCCGCTCATACCACAGCATACCAATCCCATCATTACCACGCGCTTTGGACCGTAGCGGTCGGCGAGGCGGCCCGAATGCGGGCGGCTCAACAAAGTGGCAAAGTATTGCAGGCTGATAATTAATCCTGCGATAAACGAGCTAAAACCGAGTTGGTTATGCACAAATCCTGGTAGTACTGCCAGTGGCAATCCCACCGAGAGGTAGCAGAAAAAGGTGAAGACGATGACGGAGATGATTCGTTTATTTAACTGAGCATGACTCAGTACAGCGGCGTCAGACATAAGTGATGGCATTACAAATGAATGTGAATCGCTACTATAGCGCAAATAGCGTTCAGCTTGAACCTGACTTTGCAGGGAACTGTGTAATAGCATAATTCTGTATATCACAGATTAAATAGCGTTATAGATATATAGCTTCACTGAAAATCATCATAAATTCACTTTAATAACGATGTTCAATTCAGCGATATTAAACCATCACCCTCACAAATCTGAAAAAGTACTCACCTCCTCCTAATATTAAAAAATCGAATGATAAAAATACACAATAAAACCAATCAGTAACGCTCGGCCTTTTCAATCATTATTATGATTAATATTTTAGCCCTGCATTAAAACATAGATTCTACGGTGTTCTGGCTTTAGCTTAGCCATTATTAAACCAACCCGAGTTCACTACACTCAGCACTTAACATCCCCCAATATCAGTGAAGCGGCGAGTCAGTTGACCTGCTTTATTTCAATCTGTTCCTTACCGGTCTGGAGAGATTATGAAGATAATCATCAGTGGAAGCGGATATCCTGAAAGAAGAAATATCATGACCCAATCCCACCATAACTATGTAGATTGTCGGAAAAAGAATGTTTATTTCTATCTCAACGCCGTAAGATCGAAAATCCTGCATAAAAATAAAAAGTTCATCTTCCATCCCTTGCCTGGCACGCTGCCAAATGACGCAGATGTTATCCATCTCTTTAATGAAGTTGCCCATACCAATAGAAACTGGATTGCGACCTTTGAAACAGAAATCCCGCGTGTATTGCCTGTGCCGGGCGTTGCAAAGACCGCTAATCCTGAACTGCACTCGCAGCTTCAGCTCATCGCCAGAAGCGAGTGCCTCTATTTGATTGCCATCTCGCAGGCCACGTTGAACATTCAACTGAAATTGCTGGAGGCTTTTCCAGTAATCAAAAAGGCGGTGGCGCATAAGCTGATTATGCTGCATCCGCCTCAAGCCCTACTCTGTACAAAACCACGTTTAATCACACCGGGGAAAATTCACTTCACTTTTATTGGCAGTGAGTTTTATCGCAAAGGGGGGGCAGAAGTGGTGCTGGCCATTTCACAACTGACAGAAGAGGATGTTTTTACCCGTAGCCAGATTCAGGTGACGCTGATTGGTGATCTGGCGCTGAGACATAATATTGCCCATCGACAATTCCAGGATGATGAAGCGTTTTACGCCCGAATTGAGCATTTGATCAAAACCTCGCCACATATTCAGCATTCCACCACCATGCCTAACGCTCAGGTGCTGGCATTACTCCAAAGCACTCATGTGGGATTATTGCCAAGCTGGCAGGATACCTACGGCTTCTCAGTGTTGGAAATGCAGGCCAGCGGCTGCCCCGTGATCACCACCAACGTGCGCGCACTACCGGAGATTAACCCTGAAGGGAGTGGCTGGCTTATCCATCAACCGCTTAACGATGAATTTGAGTATGTGGTGGATTCAGATGAGAAGAAAAAGCACATTCGCCAGCAAATCGTCCAGCAACTGAAAACACATATCGTGGATATTTTGCGCAACCCGGGGATGATAACGCAGTACTCGGCACAATCACTGAAGAGAATTGCAGAACAACATGATCCGGAGAAATTCAGCGAGCAGCTGGTCCGCTTTTATTCATCCAGTAAGCAGACGCAATATACCACGGCGTTTAAATGAGGGGGGCTATGCGTGTGCGGCTAGCTGATGCGCATGGCGTTCAATCGCAGTGGCGATTTCGGCTGAAACGCGTAAGGTGCGGATTTCGCTGAACAGACCATCGGCTTCGTTATAGGCTTTACGCAAATACCCGAGCCACTGTTTGATGCGCGCCACATGATACATGCCCGTGTCGCCTTGCTTTTCCAGCTGAGTATACTTCAGCAGCAGTTCAACCACGTCTGACCATGGCATCGGTGCTTCGTTGTACTTCACGACACGGCCGAGATTGGGGATATTGAGCGCACCGCGCCCTAGCATCACCGCATCACATCCGGTAATGCGCATGCACTCCTGTGCATCCTGCCAGCTCCAGATCTCACCGTTAGCGATCACCGGAATCGTCAAGCGCTGGCGAATTTCGCCAATCGCCTGCCAGTTAATGCTTTCTGCGCGGTAGCCATCTTCTTTGGTGCGACCGTGCACCACCAGTTCGCTGGCACCGGCCTGCTGCACCGCATCGGCAATCTCAAAACGACGCTCGCCGGAATCCCAGCCGAGACGGACTTTTACCGTCACCGGTAGATGAGCCGGAACCGCTTCACGCATCGCTTTCGCGCCGCGATAGATCAGTTCAGGATCTTTCAGCAGCGTTGCACCGCCGCCACTGCCGTTAACCAGCTTTGACGGGCAACCGCAGTTGAGATCGACGCCCCAGGAGCCAAGCTCCACCGCACGCGCGGCGTTTTCAGCTAACCACTCGGGATATTGCCCGAGCAGTTGCATACGCACACGCGTACCGGAAGGCGTGCGGCTGCTGTTATGCAGCTCAGGACATAAACGCCAAAAGGATTTTACTGGCAGCAACTGATCGACCACGCGCAAAAACTCCGTCACGCACAGATCATAATCATTCACACTGGAGAGCAGCTCGCGTACAAGCGAATCCAGCACGCCCTCCATCGGCGCCAGTAACACCCTCATCGCGTTATACGTTCCCGCTCTTTTTCGCTGCCGGGCGACGACGACCGCTGTTAGCGGCTGGCGCAGACTGACCGGCACTCGCACTTGGACGACGTGCTGGACGGGCTTCACCTTGTGGACGTGCACCACTTCCGCCTTGCGGACGCTGGCCGTTACCCGTGTGTGGGCGAGAAACGTTAGCGCCCTGCCCACGTCCCTGGCTTTGACCGCGACCTTGGCCTTGACCACGACCTTGCTGCTGACGGCCGTTTTGAATCGGCTCAGCTTTGATGCTTGGGTCGACTTCGAAACCTTCCAGCTCAATGCGTGGGATCTCACGCTTCAGCAGACGCTCGATGTCACGCAGCAGTTTGTGTTCATCAACACACACCAGTGACAACGCCGCGCCTGTGGCCGCAGCACGACCCGTACGACCGATACGGTGTACGTAATCCTCAGCGACATTTGGCAGCTCGTAGTTCACTACGTGTGGCAGCTCTTCGATATCCAGACCGCGTGCGGCGATATCGGTAGCAACCAGCACACGAATCCCACCGGACTTAAAGTCTGCTAACGCACGGGTACGCGCGCCCTGGCTTTTGTTGCCGTGGATGGCGGCGGCAGTGATGCCATCTTTGTTCAACTGTTCTGCCAAATGGTTCGCGCCGTGTTTGGTACGGGTGAACACCAGCACTTGTTGCCAGTTGTCGCGACCGATCATCAGCGACAGCAGTTCCCGCTTGCGCTTCTTATCAACGAAATGCACCTGCTGAGAAACCTGCTCAGACGCGGTGTTACGACGCGCCACTTCAACCTGTTCTGGGTTGGTCAGCAGTTTTTCCGCCAGGGTTTTGATCTCATCCGAGAAGGTAGCAGAGAACAGCAGGTTCTGGCGTTTGGCCGGCAGACGCGCCAGCACACGACGGATATCGTGGATGAAGCCCATATCGAGCATGCGGTCCGCTTCGTCCAGCACCAGAATTTCAACCTGTGACAGATCAACCGCATTCTGATGCGCTAAATCGAGCAAACGGCCCGGTGTCGCGACCAACACATCAACACCACCACGCAGTTTCATCATCTGCGGATTAATGCTCACGCCGCCGAAGACCACCAGCGAACGGATGTTGAGGTACTGACTGTATTCACGAACGTTCTCGCCCACCTGCGCCGCCAGTTCACGGGTTGGGGTGAGGATCAGTGCACGTACCGGGCGACGGCCACGCGCAGGTGAAGGATTTGCCGTCAGACGCTGCAGCAGTGGCAGCGTGAAACCGGCGGTCTTACCGGTACCGGTTTGAGCACTCGCCAGCAGGTCACGACCGGCCAGTACTACTGGAATTGCCTGACGCTGAATTGGCGTCGGTTCTTGGTAGCCCTGTTCCGCTACCGCACGCAAAATATCGGCACTTAAGCCGAGAGAGTCAAATGACATGCAGGTGTATTACTCCGAACCGCCCTGTTCGCCGTGAGCGATGTAGTTTTTCAGGGGGTACTATGACGCAAGCCTGAGGCTCACGTGTGAAAAGGGCACAAACTACCATGCGTAAGGGCGAGAGTTTAGCAGGTTTCAGAAGTGACTGCGAATCCCAATAGTCGCTGTTCTGTAACAAAGCGCCACGTGATGAATCGCATCTGCCCTGGTGCTCCAATTTATTGCGCGCAATAAAAAAGGAGCCTGATTCGGCTCCTTTCTCTTCACAACGTCACGCGAGCTTAGCTGCGCTTCTTCTCGATGCGGTGCGTGGGCTCTTTCGCCAACAATGACACCAGCGCGGGTCCTACCAGCATCACCACGCCTAAACAACCAATCAGCAGGTTGTTATGGATGAAGCGGGAGATCAAGAACAGCGTCAGCATTGCCGCGCCGAAGTAGTACGTTGTCGTGACTTCTTCCAGAGAGTCACCCATTCTGCGTAAACGGGCACTACGCTGTAGAGCCAGCATGGCGATAAACACCAGCGCATAAGCTGCTACCAGGGTACTGCTCACTTCAACCAGTGCCTTATGCTTCCAACCCCAAACCAGCGCCGCGATCACCAGCAGGTGCATCGCAATGTGCAGACAAGTTTGACCGGTAACAATCTGAACACGATTAGACCATTTCATTCTTTTCTCCTGGCAGACCCAACAGGTCGCCCAAGTGTATCTGGCTGCGGCCAGACGGATTTCCTCAATGTAAAGCAAATTTCGGATAACGCCCTAATTTTCTGCCCCGCTTACCATCCATTTGTGACAAAGACTACACTTTGTGCTGTTGATGATGAAAAGGAGCGCGTCGCAGTATGCCACAAATCACGCAAGGGTTTTCATTTAAAGTCCTCACGATCAATACCCACAAGGGTTTCACCAGCTTTAACCGCCGTTTTATCCTGCCGGAATTGCGCGATGCTGTTCGGGCGACATCGGCGGATATTGTCTTCCTGCAAGAGGTGATGGGCACTCACGCTATCCATTCGCTGCACATTGAGAACTGGCCGGAAAACTCTCACTACGAGTATCTGGCCGATACCATGTGGCATGATTTCGCCTATGGCCGTAACGCGGTATATCCCGAGGGTCATCACGGGAACGCGATATTGTCACGTTTTCCCATTATTGAATATGAAAACCTCGATATTTCTGTCGCTGGAACCGAAAAGCGCGGCATGTTGCACTGCCAAATAAGCCTCCCCGATCGTGCACAGCCGCTGCACGTGATGTGTGTTCATCTAGGGTTAAAAGCGCAACATCGCGAGGCGCAAATGAAAATGATGAGTGAGCGCATCGATACGCTGCCGCACGATGCTCCGCTAGTGGTGGCCGGCGATTTCAATGACTGGCAGGTGCGTGCTAACCGCTTCCTAAAGCGTAGCGCGGGCCTGGAAGAGGTGTTCAGCATGAAGACCGGCCGCCCGGCACGCACCTTCCCTGCGCGCTTTCCGCTGCTGCGCCTCGACCGAATTTACATCCGCAATGCTACGGTCAGCCATCCGTGGGCATTGCCGGTGAAACCCTGGTCACATTTATCCGATCATGCGCCGTTGGCGGTGGAGATATTTCTATGAATTTTAGCTGGCGTGAAGGTAACCAGCTGCAGCTATTGGAAAATGGCGATCAGTTTTTCCCACGCGTTTCAGCCGCTATTCAACGCGCCGAGCGCACGCTGTTGCTGGAGACGTTTATCCTGTTTGAGGATGAGGTGGGCACGTCACTGCACGCTGATTTGCTGGCTGCGGCTCAGCGTGGCGTCAAGGTTGAAGTGATGGTTGATGGTTATGGCTCACCCGATCTTTCAGACCATTTTGTTAATAGCCTGACCGAAGCCGGCGTGCGCTTTCTCTATTACGATCCGCGCCCGCTGGTGTTAGGCATGCGCACCAATGTGTTCCGGCGCCTGCACCGCAAAATTGTGGTAGTGGACGATGCCCTCGCCTTCGTTGGCGGTATCAACTTCTCTGACGAGCACAACACCACTTATGGTCCGCAAGCGAAACAGGATTACGCGGTTGAAGTGACAGGACCGGTGGTGCTGGATATTGCGCGCTATGTGCAACAAGCCATGGGCAGTGAACAGGTGACCCGCCGCTGGTGGGGAGGTCGTTCGCAGCGCGTGGCAGTCAATGCCATGCCGGGGGATGCGCAGGTGCTGTTTGTCTATCGTGATAATGACCAGCACCGCGACGACATTGAGCAGCATTACCTGGATATGCTGCGTAAAGCAAAGCACGACGTCATCATCGCCAATGCCTATTTCTTTCCAGGTTACCGACTGTTGCGCGAAATGCGCAGCGCAGCACAACGCGGGGTGCGCGTGCGGCTGATTGTGCAAGGCGAACCGGACATGCCGATTGTGAAAGTGGGCGCGGAGATGCTCTACAACTATTTGGTCGATGCCGGCGTGGAAGTGTATGAGTATTGCCGCCGTCCGCTGCACGGCAAGATAGCGGTGCAGGATCAACACTGGTCTACAGTGGGTTCCAGCAACCTCGATCCCCTTAGCCTGTCACTTAACCTTGAAGCCAACCTGATGGTGCACGATCGTGCCTTCAACCACAGGCTGCGCGATAATCTTGAAGCCCTGATCCAGCAGGATTGCGAACGCGTACAAGATGACAAATTACCGCCGCGCACCTGGTGGCATCTGACCAAAAGCGTGATTGTATTTCACTTCCTACGCCATTTTCCTGCGATTGCCGGATGGTTACCCGCGCACACACCGCTACTGAGCCAGGTTGAAGCGCCGGTACAGCCGGAAATGGAGACGCAGGACCGGGTCGAAACAGACAATCAAGGAGCCAAACCCTGATGAGCAAGAGACATTCGCGCTGGCAATGGGTGAAGAAAATCCTGACCTGGCTGTTTTTCATCGCAGTGATTGTGCTGCTGGTGATTTACGCCCGCAAAGTGTACTGGCAAGACGTCTATCAGGTGATCGTCGGTTACAACCGCTATGTGGTGCTCGGCGCGGCAGCGCTGGTGGTGGTGAGTTACCTGACTTATGGCGTCTATGACTTAATTGGCCGAGCGTATTGCGGCCACAAGCTGGCTAAACGCCAGGTGATGCTGGTGTCGTTTATTTGCTACGCCTTTAATCTGACGCTCAGTACGTGGGTTGGCGGCGTAGCGATGCGCTATCGACTCTATTCGCGCCTTGGACTGCCCGGCGGCACCATCACACGGATCTTTTCCATGAGTATCGCCACCAACTGGCTGGGCTATCTTCTGCTGGCCGGCGTGGTGTTTGTGGCGGGGATGGTGCCGATTCCACCGCGCTGGTTTATCGGCGAAAACACCCTGCGCATTATTGGTGCAGTGTTGCTGGTGCTGGTGGCTATTTATTTGTGGGCCTGTACCTTCGCCAAAAAACGCCAATGGACGGTGAAAGGCCAGCATCTGCAGTTGCCGTCGCTGCGCATGGCGTTACTGCAATTTGCTGTTTCAAGCGCGAACTGGTTGGTGATGGGTGCCATTATCTGGCTACTATTGGCCCGGCAGGTGGATTACCCGCAGGTACTGGGCGTGTTATTGATCAGCAGTATCGCGGGGGTGATCATCCATATTCCGGCGGGAATTGGCGTGTTGGAAGCGGTGTTTCTCGCACTCCTGAGCGGAGAGCAGGTGTCGCACGGCACCATTATCGCCGCGCTACTGGCGTATCGTGTGCTGTATTTCATTTTGCCGCTGTTGCTGGCACTGGTGCTGTATTTACTGCTGGAGAGTCGCGCGAAACAGTTGCGGCAAAAAAATGAGCGCAAGATGGCGGCACGTTGATGAGATGAGCCGCTTGTTGCGGTGAATATTCGTATTGAAGAAAAGCGGCGCGATTCGTTGCCCATCGTTCAGCATGACCATCGCTGCAGATGCGCGCGATAAATCGCGCCGCTACAAATGTGCTGTAAACAAATATGCTGTAATTATCGGCGGTTGCCGAAAATACGCAGCAGCATCAGGAACAGGTTGATGAAGTCGAGATACAGCGTCAGCGCACCCATGATGGAGTAACGACGCAGGTTCTCTTTATCATTAACGTTGATGTTCTCACCAATCGATTTCAGCTTCTGGGTGTCATAGGCCGTCAGACCGACAAACACCACCACACCAATATAGGTAATGGCCCACATCAGCGCGGGGCTTTTCAGCCAGAAGTTCACCAGCGAGGCCAGCACAATACCGATCAGCGCCATAAACAGCAGACTACCGAAGCGGCTTAGGTCACGCTTAGTGGTGTAACCGTAGAAGCTCATGGCACCAAACATACCTGCCGTCACAAAGAAGGTGCTGGCAATAGATGAATAGGTGTAGACGAGGAAAATACTCGCCAGCGTCAGCCCGGTTAGCGCTGAATAGAGCATAAACAGGCCGGTTGCGAGCGCACTACTCAGGCGATGCACCATACCTGAAAGCACAAACACCACAGCCAATTGCGCAATGATCAGCCCAAAAAAGGTTATGCGGTTAGCGAACACCAGCTCCATGATGGCAGGCGTACGCGCTGCAAACCAAGAAACAAATGCCGTTAACAGCAAACCACAGGTCATCCAGCCATAGACCTGCGCCATATACGTTTGCAGCCCGGTGGTTGCCTGCTGCACAATTGAATCATTACGTGGATATCGGTCCATGATGCACCTCATTAAGTTAGACAAACGCTCTAAGTGTGGAGTCTACACTTCGCTGCGTCAACGGCGCGTCAAGCACTGTTGATATCGGCCATTCACGCGTTGAGCAAACCACGCGGTGGTCAGGTTGCGGGTGATTTTCGGGCTTTCCAGTTTGATACCCGGCAGCATCTCGCGCGGCAGGCGTTTACCGGCCATTTTACCGGCCAGGATAAACGTCTGCTTCCATAATGTGCTGTTGCTGAAACTTTCGCTATCCCCCTTTTCCAGATCGCGGCGAATTTCCCGGTTACTCATATCCAGTTGCTTGCTCAGGGTGCGCACCGCCAGCTCAGTCGAACCGGCTTGCTCGCTACCGTACATGATTAAGTCACCATCTAGCGCTAATTTGATGCCACTGGCACGCGCCACGGCGGCCTGGAACGCGGCGTTGCGGCTGGCATACCATCCGGCGTTGAAGTCAGCGAAGCGGTACAGCATTTGACTGTAATCTGCCGGATAGCCCAGCAGGTGCAAAGTACCAAAGTAGATACCGCCGCGACGGGTAAACACTTCGCGACGAATCGAACCGTCAATCGAATAGGGATAGCCTTTGGCATGCGCTTCGGCAAATTCAATGCTGACCTGCATTGGGCCGCCAGTATGAATCGGGTTGAGATTGCCAAACAGCTTCTGCCCCATCGGCACCATATCGATAAAGTCATCAAAGATGGCGCTCAACTCTTTCTCGCTGCGCACTTTATCAAGGCGTGCAGCATAGCTTTCACCGGTTGGGGATTTGATCAGTAATGCGGTACGCACTAAAAAGGCGGGAACGTGCACCTTTGCGGCACGGCGATCGATTTCGCCCCACGCGATTTTCGGCAAACCGGGTACCGGGGCATCGGCATTGAAATTGGATTCTTGATCGGCCACCGCGATCACTGCGCACACATTGCTGGCGCTGGGATCGATTTGCTGGACGCGAAACGCCGTGTAAATGTCATTCGCCCACACGCTCTTTTGCGTCACATCACTGGGCAATAGCTGCTGAATTTGGCTTTTGACGTCAGCGGGTTGACGCGCGGGTGCCTGCGGCTCTTTTTTGGTACTACAACCGGCCAGTATCAGCGCGGTGAGCAGCGCTGCGCCTTTCAGCATTCTAATGGTTTTCATCCTGTTCCCTGACATGCCAGCAAAAACCGTACCTTAACGTTTTCAGTGGGCTGCGGCTATCAGAGCGGGAGGATTTTACGCGCTACTTCCAGCGTTCGGCGGCTTGATGGTCACTGTCACGCGCATCGACCCAGCGTTCGCCCTGCTCCGTCGCTTCACGTTTCCAGAAAGGGGCGCGGGTTTTCAGGTAATCCATAATGAATTCCGTCGCTGCAAAGGCGCTGCTGCGGTGTGCGCTGCTGACGCCGACAAACACGATTTCATCGCCAGGAAACAGTTCGCCCACGCGATGGATCACCGTCACCTGTTGCAATGCCCAGCGCTGACGCGCCTCTTCGACAATCTCTGCCAGCGCCTTTTCCGTCATGCCCGGATAATGTTCCAGCGTTAAAGCGGCCACGCTGTCACCCAGATTGTGATTGCGCACTTTGCCGGTGAAGGTGACGACCGCGCCGTCACTGTCATGCTCAGCAAGCTGCCGATATTCTTCACCGACATCGAAAGGGTCAACGCCGACGCGAATGCGAGTGGTCATGCTCATCCTCCGGTGACCGGCGGGAAAAACGCCACTTCATCGCCAGCGCGCAATGGATGACTCATCGGCACCAGTGTTTGATTCACTGCCGCCAACAACTTGCCGGATTCCAGCGCCAGCGCCCAGCGATCGTTCTTCTCAGCCAGTGCCGCACGTAGGGTGGCGACATCCTGGTATTCTGGCGCCAGCTCTAATGCGCTGGTGCCGGTGAGCTCGCGCACTTGCGCAAAAAACAGCACTTTAATCATGCGTCACCGCCTGAAAATCGCCGGATTTACCGCCGCTCTTGGTGAGCAAGCGTAATTGATCGATGACGATGTCTTTCTGCACCGCTTTGCACATGTCGTAAATAGTCAGCGCGGCCACCGACGCGGCAGTCAGCGCTTCCATCTCGACGCCAGTTTTACCGGTCAGACGGCAGCGGGAGGTGACGCGCACGCGGCTGTGTTCGGGCTCTGCGACCAACGTGACTTCCACCTTGCTTAACATCAGCGGATGGCACAGCGGGATCAGCTCCCAGGTGCGTTTCGCGGCCTGAATACCGGCAATGCGTGCCGTAGCGAACACATCGCCTTTGTGATGGCTGCCGTCGATGATCATCTGCAGCGTTTCCGCGCTCATCAGCACCAGCGCTTCGGCCTGGGCTTCGCGAACCGTTTCAGTTTTGCCGGAGACGTCAACCATATGGGCTTCGCCAGCGGCATTGATATGAGTGAGTGATGACATGCTTACAACTTCTTCAAATGAGAGACAAAATTACAGGGACGCGTGCGGGCATCCAGCTGTTCTTCAATGATACGTTCCCAGGCGCTACGGCAAGCATTAGTGGAACCTGGCACGGCGAAAATCAGCGTCTGATTAGCCAGTCCTGCCACTGCGCGTGATTGCAGCGTTGAGCTGCCAATCTCTTCGTAGGAGAACATGCGGAACAGTTCACCAAAGCCGTCAATTTCACGGTCAAACAGCGGCAGTAGCGCTTCTGGCGTACTGTTTTTGCTGTTAAAGCCGGTGCCGCCGTTGATAATGACAACCTGCACATCTTCACTGGCAATCCAGCGCGACACCGTAGCGCGAATGCGATAGCGGTTGTCAGGCACAATCGCACGATCCACCACCTGATGCCCGGCTTCCGCCAGCGCCTCACGCAGATAATCCCCTGAGCTGTCATTGCTGGCATCGCGACTGTCCGAGACGGTCATCACCGCCACATTCAAGGCGACAAATTCGCCGGTAGGTTTACCCATGGCTGTAACTCCTGTGTTTAGCCACCAATGAAGGAGAGATTTTGTGTAATGCCGGTGTTGCCCTGATGCAGAAAGTGCGTCTGCTTTTTCTGGCCGAGACTGTGGGCGATGCGCGCTTGCAGCTCACTTTGTTGCGCATCTGAAGCCAACAGATCGCGCAGCGGCACACCGTTGTCGCCAAACAGGCACAGATGCAGATTGCCGATCGCTGAGACGCGCAGGCGGTTGCAGCTGGCGCAAAAATCTTTTTCGTAAGGCATGATCAGGCCAACTTCACCCTGATAGTCAGGATGGCAGAACACCTGTGCCGGGCCATCACTGCGACCGCGCGGCTGGCGCTGCCAACCCTGCTTAATCAGCTGATCGCGAATGACTTCGCCCGAGATGTGATGACGACGGAACAGATCGCCGCCCTCGCCGGTTTCCATCAATTCGATAAAGCGCAGTTGAATCGGACGCGTGCGAATCCAGTCTAGGAAGGTGCTCAGACTGTGGCTGTTGAGATCGCGCATCAGCACGCTATTGATTTTGACCTTTTCGAAACCGGCATCAAATGCAGCATCGATCCCGGCCATGACTTCGGCGAATTTGTCTTGGCCGGTGATCGCATGGAACTGACGCGCATCGAGGCTATCAACACTGACGTTAATGTTGGTGAGCCCTGCGTCACGCCACGCGCGTACGTCACGTGCCAGACGATAACCGTTAGTGGTAACCGCAATCTGGCGAATGGCGGCATTTTCACGCACCGCAGCGATGATATCGGTGAAATCGCGACGCATAGAGGGTTCGCCGCCGGTCAGGCGCACTTTTTCAGTGCCCGCGGCCGCAAAGGCACGCGTCACGCGGCGGATCTCGTCTAGCGAGAGAAAACTTTTGTTGTGCGTACCGTTCGGCTTGTAACCGTCAGGCAGGCAGTATGTACACCGGAAGTTACACACGTCCGTGACCGACAGGCGCAGATAATAAAAGCTGCGCGCATAGGCATCTGTAAATTGTGGCACCTGAACACCTTTCCAAATACGGGAGATGCAGTCATTTCTTTCTGCACCCTGGCAGCTTACGCTACGGCCAGGCAACCTTATCTTGACGACTTAGGTATGCAAGGCTTGGGAGTTTGTTGCCGATTTCGACAACACGGTTAATACGAATGGTAGCGCGATTTGCCCCTCGCATCCATCAGTGAATTTCGCTATATATACTGATACATAACGTTTTTTCACCGCATTTTCGGTGCAGGATACGTTAAAATGCGCGACAGATATTGATACACATCACTTCAACTGCGCCTCAATGTGCGGTTGTCCGTTAAAAGGAAAAGCATGAATCGTACCTTGGCAGATTTAGATCGCGTGGTGGCGCTGGGCGGCGGACATGGCCTTGGCCGTGTGATGTCGGCACTGGCGCCGCTGGGTTCGCGCCTCACCGGTATCGTTACCACCACCGATAATGGCGGATCCACCGGGCGCATTCGCCGCTCGGAAGGCGGCATTGCCTGGGGCGATATGCGCAATTGCATTAATCAGCTCATCACCGAACCCAGTGTGGCATCGGCGATGTTTGAGTATCGCTTTGCCGGAAACGGAGAGTTAGCCGGACATAATCTTGGCAACCTGATCCTCAAAGCGCTTGATCACCTCAGCGTGCGTCCCTTAGAAGCCATCAACATCATCCGCAATCTGCTCAAAGTCGACGCGTTTTTGATTCCGATGTCAGAACAACCGGTCGATCTGGTGGCGCAGGATGGCGAAGGCAACATGGTGTACGGTGAGACTGCGATTGATGAGATGAAGCAGCCGCCGCAAGAGTTGATGCTTCATCCTAACGTGATCCCCACCAAGGAAGCGCTGGACGCGATTGCCGAAGCCGATTTGATTTTGATCGGTCCCGGCAGTTTTTACACCAGCCTGATGCCGATCCTGTTGATGGAAGAGATGACGCGCGCGCTACGCCGCACACCTGCCACCATGGTATTTATTGGCAATTTGGGCCGAGAGTTAAGCCCCGCCGCTGCCAGTTTAACGGTGGCAGATAAGCTGGCCATGATGGAAAAAGCGATTGGTAAGCGGGTGATCGATGCCGTAGTGGTTAGCCCGTCCGCAGACATTCGTGATGTGGAAGGCCGCCTGATTGTGCGCGAACCGCTGGAAGCGGCTGATATCAAATATCGCCACGATCGCCAGCTGCTGCGCATTGCGCTGGAACAGGCGATTCAGGCATTTTAAGCTCGCAAAGGCAGTGCGCATAAATGTGTACCCGACGAAAACCGCACCGAACCCTGTAGGGTCGCCATTAATGGCGACCAAAACCATCGCTCCTCTATCAGGAGGCGGCAATAAACAGCTCGCGCAGTTGATGCAACTGGTCGCGCACATTGGCGGCTTCTTCAAACTCCAGATTCTGCGCATGCTGCTGCATCTGGGTTTCCAGCTCGCGAATCTTCTTCTGCATCGCCTGCGGGGTCAGCGACAGATAGTTAGCCTCTTCTTCCGCCGCTATACGTGAAGCCGTTTTACCTTTACCACGCGTTTTCACCACGTTTTTGCCCAACTCAAGAATATCGGTGATTTTCTTGTTGAGCCCTTGTGGCACGATGCCATTCTCTTCGTTATGGCGCTGCTGCTTCTCACGTCGGCGTTCGGTTTCACCCATCGCACGCTCCATGGAGGGCGTGATCTTATCGGCGTAAAGGATCGCTCTACCGTTGATGTTACGCGCCGCACGGCCAATGGTCTGAATCAGCGAGCGTTCGGAGCGAAGGAAGCCCTCTTTATCAGCATCCAGAATCGCCACCAGCGACACTTCTGGCATATCCAGGCCTTCACGCAGTAAGTTGATACCGACCAGCACATCGAATTCACCCAAGCGCAAATCACGAATGATCTCCATACGCTCTACGGTATCGATATCGGAGTGCAGATAGCGCACCTTCTCGCCGTGCTCCACCAGATACTCCGTGAGATCTTCCGCCATGCGTTTGGTCAGTGTCGTGACCAGCACACGTTCGTTGACCTCCACGCGTTTACGGATCTCCGACAGCAGATCATCGACTTGGGTAGCGACAGGACGCACTTCCAGAATCGGATCCAACAATCCAGTCGGACGCACCACCTGATCGATCACGTCGTCGCCGGATTTCTCCAGCTCATATTTGCCCGGCGTTGCTGAAACATAAATGGTCTGCGGTGCCAACGCTTCAAATTCTTCAAAGCGCATTGGGCGATTATCCAACGCTGACGGCAGACGGAAGCCGTACTCAACCAATGTCTCCTTACGCGCGCGGTCACCGCGATACATGCCACCAATCTGTGGAATGGTAACGTGTGATTCATCAACCACCAGCAGACCATCCGCAGGGAGATAATCAAACAAGGTAGGAGGTGGCTCGCCAGGCCCGCGCCCTGAAAGGTAGCGCGAGTAGTTTTCGATACCCGAGCAGTAACCCAGCTCATTCATCATTTCCAGGTCAAACTGGGTACGCTGGCTAATACGCTGCTCTTCCAACAGCTTATTATTTTCCAGCAGCACCTTTTTGCGCACCACCAGCTCATCTTTAATCTCTTCCATCGCTTGCAGGATGCGCTCGCGCGGCGTGACATAGTGTGTTTTGGGATAGATGGTGAAGCGTGGGATCACCGACTCGACTTGGCCGGTCAGCGGATCAAACAGCGATAAGCGCTCCACTTCCTCATCGAACAGCTCAACGCGCAATCCAATGTCGTCGGATTCCGCCGGGAAGATGTCGATCACCTCACCGCGTACGCGGAAGGTGCCGCGCTGGAAAACTTGATCATTACGCGTGTATTGCAGTTCAGCCAGACGGCGCAGAATGCTGCGCTGATCGATAATCATGCCGCGCGTTAAGTGCAGCATCATTTTCAGATAAAGATCAGGATCGCCCAAACCGTAGATGGCGGAAACCGACGCCACGACGATCACATCGCGGCGCTCTAACATCGCCTTGGTGGCTGACAGGCGCATCTGCTCAATGTGTTCGTTGACCGCCGCATCCTTCTCGATAAAGGTGTCGGAGCTGGGAACATAAGCTTCAGGCTGATAGTAGTCGTAGTAAGAGACAAAAAACTCTACCGCGTTATCCGGAAAGAACTCTTTCATCTCGCCATACAACTGGGCAGCCAGCGTCTTGTTGGGTGCCATCACCATGGTCGGTCGGTTAAGATCGGCAATCACATTGGCAATGGTAAAGGTTTTTCCCGAACCGGTGACCCCTAACAAGGTTTGATGCGCCAGCCCATCGACCAGCCCCTCCTCAAGACGACGAATCGCCTCAGGTTGGTCACCTGAAGGTTTGAAATCAGAGTTGAGTTTAAAGGCTTTACTCATGGTTTTGCGGTTCCTGCGGAAGAAGTCGACGGGCAGGCTGCTAATTCTACTCTGCTATAGCGAATTTGCCAGAAAAAAATACTGGATATATTTACAGATATCTTGCACGATGGCGGTGAAAGTCACTGTTTCGCTTCAGTGCAATTTAAGCGGCAAAAGACGAAATGCTGTTGCGCAAGGTTATCCCCAGAGCCAAGATGCTTTTAACATTTGTCAAGAGACCGTCATTAAATTGCAGTCCGATGACAAGACAGAAAAATCTCAGGCTTGCTTTTAATTAACATACTGAATTTGTTGATAATGATGTTAAAGTCCAGTTTCTCAGCATAATGTATGCAAGCCGCGTATTTCCTCGCTTCCCCCCGGTTTTAAGTCGCTAATGCACAGGGTTATCCACAGGAATAGTGGATAACTGGATCCAGCCCCGAGTCCATCAGCTGTGTATAATTTTCCCCGAGCATGTCCAAGCGTGCGAAATATTTTTTTTGCGATTATTTTCCCCCCACCTCAATCAGCGTTAACTATTCTTTTTACAGCTTAAGCAAGCACTCTTTTTGTAAAAACTGCATGTTAAGACCATTTATTTCTTCAGTCATTGCCTTACGAAGGATCAGATGCACCAGAAACGTTAAGCGATCAGCACCGTCAAAGTGCAAGCCGTTTATTTCTGGATGGAATTATTAAGCATTACTCATCTTTTATCGGCGTCTTACCGCGATTCTGCCTAAGTTCCCCCTGTAGCCCTAACCTGGCCTGGGAATTGCAGGAGTATCACCATGGGGTGACGAGTCCATCGGGTCTGCTGCGCAGACCTGAAACAGCAGTGTCCACTATCAATCGTGCACGACTGTATGCCATACGACACAGAGCGGGAGCATTCAGGCAAATAATCTGGAAGGAGTATGTCAGATGCTGAGTTTACGTTCGGTGAATCAGTTTTACGGTCATAACCATATCCTGTGGGATGTGGATCTCGATCTGCCGCCCGGCACTTGTACCGGTGTGCTCGGCAGTCCCGGTATGGGCAAAACCACTTTAGTGAACTGCATTATGGGCCGTTTGCCCATAAATAGCGGCTCAATGACCTGGCAGGAGGATGGCTCGCCGCCTGAGGATTTACTGCTGCAACCGGCCGAGCAGCGTGCGCGTATGGGTATTGGCTATGTGCCACAAGGTCGCCATATTTTCTCGCAAATGAGCGTGGAGGATAACCTTCTGATTGCTTTGATGGCGGCGCAAGACGGCCGCAGTCGCGCCATACCTGAGATGGTGTTCGATCTGTTTCCAGCGCTCTATTCATTACGTCATCAACGCAGCGGCGAATTACCGATGGATCAGCAGCAGCATTTGGCACTCGCGCGTGCGCTGGTTTTACAGCCGAAATTGTTGATTTTGGATGAGCCAACGGAAGGCATGTCGCCTTGGTTAGAAGAGGAGATGGGGAACCTGATTCGTCGTCTCAACCGCGACTACGGCTTGACGGTGCTGCTGCTGGAACAGCACGTGTCGTTTATTCGCCGCGTGGCGGATTATTTCCTGCTGCTGCACCGCGGGCGCAATGTGGCCCAAGGCCGCGTCGCGCAATTGGACGATATCACGGTAAGCAAGTGGTTAACGGCAACTTAGCGAGCAGGCATTTTGCGGTCGCCATAAATGGCAACCCTACGATGATCGTGCGCGGTTTTCGTAGGGTGCGCATTTACGCGTACCTGAAAATAACAAGGCTATTGAGGTAGGGTCAAATAGCGGCCGCATTCGGCCTGCTGCGCGTCATTATCGAGATAGGGAATCTCACCAAGGAACGGCGCGTCAATGCGCTGACGCAGCGAAGCCATATACTCGGCATGCCGTTTGCCTGGCGGCTGAATATCGTTAGCAATCCATCCTGCCAGACGCAACCCGCGCGCTTTCACCGCTGCTGCCGTTAACATCGCGTGATTGATACAGCCCAGCTTCACACCCACGAC
Source organism: Pantoea rwandensis (assembly GCF_002095475.1). Taxonomy (GTDB): domain Bacteria; phylum Pseudomonadota; class Gammaproteobacteria; order Enterobacterales; family Enterobacteriaceae; genus Pantoea; species Pantoea rwandensis. The sequence goes on along the minus strand of NZ_MLFR01000021.1, from coordinate 28,390 downwards.
CAGAATCACCGGCAGTTGCTCAGCTTCAACCCAATCAGCGTAAGTCTGGGTCTCTGACAGGGGCGTAAACCAGCCGCCCGCGCCTTCTACCAATACCCATTCGGCCTGCTGCTCCAGCGCACGTAATCCCGCGGATAAGGTGGCGAACTCAATCGGTCTGCCCTCTTCTGCGCTGATGATATGTGGTGACGTTGGCTCAACAAACGCCAGCGGATTTACCTGCTCATAGCTCAGTTCAAGGCTGCTGTAGCGCTGCAAGGCCAGCGCATCGCTGTTGCGGATGCCTGCGGGAGTGATGTCACATCCCGATGCCACCGGCTTATAGCCTGCGGTACGCAAACCCGCGGCGCTTGCCGCCTGCAGCAATGCGCCGCTGGCAACGGTTTTGCCAACTTCAGTATCCGTTCCAGTAATAAACCAGCGTGTCATTTGCTTAAAACTCCATACATCAGGTGGTAACTCAATTGATAACCGTGCTCATCCTGCGGCCAGTGTTGCTCAAGCTGTGCCAGCTGTTTACGCGTCAGGACACTCGCGCCACGTCCACTGTGCAGATGCGTGGCGCCAATGCCTTTCAGCGAGCGCATGGCGCTCAATGCACTGGAAAAATGCAGCGTGATCATCTGCTGCTCGCTGCGCAAGGCCAAACCAGCCGCGGCTGATGTCACCTGTGCTGCGCTGAGAAAACGATTGGCATGCTGACGACTATCCAACTGCGACCACGCCTGATGCACCTCGTGCAGCGAGCCATTGAGCAGGGTCGAAAACAATACCGTGCCACCAGGCCGCGTCACACGCAGGAACTGCTGCAAGGCGAGGCGTAAATCGCTGCTCCATTGCACCGCCAGGTTGCTCCAGACGCCGTCTACGCTGTTATCTGCCAGCGGCAGGTCATCGATATCGCCTTGTAAATAGTGATGCGCGGAGTGCTGCTCTCGCGCGGCTGCCAGCATGCTGTCAGAGAGATCGAGTGCGGTGAGTGTGCGGCCACGATCGCGCCAGCAACGGCTGTACCAGCCCGTCCCGCAGCCGGCATCCAGCAGATGAGGGCCAAATCCTGCGGGTGCCAGCGCCAGCAACGCATCACCGCTTTGGCGTTGCAGCTCCGCATGCTGTTCATAATGCTGCGCGGCACGGCCAAACGCCTGCGCCACCGCCTGCTTATTAACCTGCAGCGTCATACAGCGCCTCCAGCAGACGATCAATATCATCGGTGTGATGTGCAGCGGTGAGGGTAATGCGCAGCCGCGCCGTACCCGGTGGAACCGTTGGCGGCCGGATTGCACTGACCCAGCAGCCCGCCTGAGCCAGACGCTGCGATAATGCCAGTGCTGCCCTGTTTTCGCCGACAATCAGCGGCTGAATCGCACTGGTCGATGGCATCAGCTGCCACGGCAGATTGGCGGCTCCCGCGCGGAAACGTGCGATATGGCTGTGAAGCCGCTCGCGGAGTTCATCGCCCTGCTGAATCTGCTGCAACGAGGCCAGCAACGCACAGCACTGGGCGGGCGGCATGGCGGTGGAATAGATCAGATGGCGAGAAAACTGTTCAACGTAATCAGCCGTGGCGTCATTGCACAACAACGCCGCACCGCTGACGCCAAACCCTTTGCCAAAGGTGACAATCAACAATTCTGGCTTCACGCCCTGCTGCCAGCAACTGCCGCGTCCTTGCTCACCGCACACGCCAATGCCATGTGCATCATCCACCAGCAGCCAACCGTTGGCGCGTCGTGTCTCCTCAGCAAGGGCGGCGAGCGGTGCGCTGTCGCCATCCATACTGAATACCCCTTCCGTCACTACCAACGTGCCGCCGTCTGTCGGTGTCGCCAATAATTTCGCCAGACTAGCGGGTTGGTTGTGAGCAAAGCGGCGTAACGTCGCTGGGCTGTGACTGGCGGCATCCAGTAAAGAGGCATGCGCCAGTTTATCCGCGAGGATACGATCCTGCTTCTCCGCCAGCAGGTGGATCACCGCCTGATTGGCGGCAAAACCAGAAATAAACAGCAGCGCACGTTTGTAGCCTAACCAGTCAGCTAACTGCTCTTCCAACTGGGCATGATGGCGGCTGTAACCAGTGACGTGACCAGAGGCCCCCGCACCGGCACCCGCCTCGGCGGCGCCCTGCTGCCAGGCCGCAATCACCGTCGGATGCTGGCTCAACCCGAGATAATCATTGCTGGAGAAGTGACAATAGCGTTGCCCCTCCAACGTAATTTCTCGCACGCTGTTGTGTTCAACACGGCGACGCAGACGCCAGCCATCGGCATCGCGCCGTGCGGCCAGCGCCTGTTCGATACGTTGCGACCAGCCCATCACACCGCCGCGTTGTAGAACTGTTCAGTGTCCGCGTGCACCAGCTGTTCGCTAAGCTGATACTGCTGCTCATTATCACCGGCGGTCGTGGCGGTATGTTCTGGATTAAGGCCAAGTTTGCGGAACAGGATTAAATCTTTATCTTCTTCTGGGTTCGGCGTGGTGAGGAGCTTGCAGCCGTAGAAGATCGAGTTGGCACCCGCCATAAAGCACATCGCCTGCGTCTGCTCACTCATCTGCTCACGACCCGCAGAAAGGCGCACGTGTGACGATGGCATCATGATGCGTGCCACCGCGATGGTACGGATAAAATCAAACGGCTCAACGTCATCGTTATCCGCTAGCGGCGTGCCTTTGACCTTGACCAGCATGTTGATTGGCACACTCTCCGGCGGCGTAGGCAGATTCGCCAGCTGCACCAGCAATCCGGCGCGATCTTTCACGGTTTCGCCCAATCCCACGATGCCGCCTGAACACACTTTAATGCCCGCACCGCGCACTTTATCCAGCGTATCCAATCGTTCCTGATAGCTGCGGGTGGTGATGATGCTGCCGTAGAATTCTGGCGAGGTATCAAGGTTATGGTTGTAGAAATCCAGCCCGGCGCTGGCCAGACGCGCTGCTTGCGTATTGTCCAGCGTGCCCAATGTCATGCAGGTTTCCATGCCCATGGCTTTGACGCCCTGCACCATCTGCTCCAGATACGGCATGTCGCGCTCATGCGGGTTTTTCCACGCTGCGCCCATACAAAAACGGCTCGATCCGGCCGCTTTCGCTTTACGCGCCGATTCCATTACTGCATCCACTTCCATCAGACGCTCGGACTCCAGCCCGGTTTTGTAACGTGCACTCTGCGGACAGTATTTGCAGTCTTCCGGACAGGCACCGGTTTTGATCGACAGCAGCGTACTGACCTGCACCTGACGCGGGTCAAAATGCTGACGGTGAACTTGCTGTGCTTCGAACATCAGCTCAAGAAAAGGTTTATCGAACAGTGCCTGAGCTTGTGTCAGTGTCCAGCGGTTTGCCATTGCTTACTCCAGAAAAAGGGTTCATCCCGACGAATAACGTGGTTATACTTGTAAACTAAATTTTTGTAAAATGGTTTACAATGCACATGTTCACTCAGGACGACCTCAACTTTGACCGCCAGCACATCTGGCATCCCTACACCTCAATGCGCGATCCGCTGCCTTGTTATCCGGTTGTGGCGGCGCACGGTTGTCAGTTGCAGTTGGCCGATGGACGCGAGCTGGTGGATGGCATGTCTTCGTGGTGGGCAGCGATTCATGGCTACAATCATCCACGCCTTAATCAAGCGTTGCAGCAGCAGTTGGCGCAGATGTCGCATGTGATGTTTGGCGGTATTACTCATCCCGCGGCGGTGGCACTAAGCCGCCAACTGGTCGAGATGACACCTGAAGCGCTGGAGTGCGTGTTCCTTGCCGATTCGGGATCGATCGCCGTTGAAGTGTCGATGAAAATGGCATTGCAGTACTGGCTGGGGCGCGGTGAAACGCGACAAAAATTCCTGACGTTGAAACGCGGCTATCACGGCGACACTTTTGCCGCCATGTCGGTGTGCGATCCCGAGAACTCCATGCACAGTTTATGGCGTGGCTATCTGCCTGAGCACCTGTTCGCTGCTGCGCCACAGTGTGGGTTTGATGATGAGTGGAATGAGGCTGACTTTGCAGATTTCGCCCAGTTAGCGGAGACGCATCACCGTGAGATTGCCGCCGTGATTCTCGAACCCATCGTGCAGGGCGCGGGCGGCATGCGTTTCTACCATCCACGTTATTTGCAACAGGTGCGCGAGCTGTGCGATCGCTACGGCATCTTGTTGATTGCCGATGAGATTGCCACTGGATTTGGCCGCAGCGGCAAGCTGTTTGCCTGCGAACATGCTGGCATCACACCGGATATTCTCTGCTTAGGTAAAGCACTCACTGGTGGCACTATGACGCTCTCTGCCACGATCACCACACGTGAAGTGGCCGACACCATCAGCCGCAGTGCCGCAGGTTGCTTTATGCATGGCCCCACCTTTATGGGTAATCCGCTGGCCTGTGCGGTCGCGGTCGAAAGTCTGACGATGATTAATGAAGGACACTGGACAACGCAAGTGGCGTCAATTGAGCAGCAATTGCGTCGTGAGTTGCTGCCGCTGCGTGAGCATCACGCGGTAGCGGATGCCCGTGTGCTCGGTGCGATTGGCGTCATTGAGACCCATTCTCCCGTCAACATGGCGTCGCTCCAACAGTTCTTTGTGGAGCGCGGCGTGTGGATCCGTCCGTTTGGCAAGCTGATCTATCTGATGCCACCTTATCTGATTTCGGCTGCGGAATTGACCCAGCTAACCCAGGCGGTGCGCGCAGCTCTGGATGTCGAGGCACATTTCCTGACATGAGTGCGCTGGCAGTGCTGACCATTTTCCACCATGATGGAAGGCACTGTACAATCGAGATAAGGAGAGAACATGCGCGTATTTAGCCAAGACTTTAACGATGGCGACAAAATGCCAGAGCGACACGTTTTCAATGGCATGGGATATCAAGGCGATAATCTGTCACCGCATCTGGCTTGGGATGATGTGCCCGCCGGGACCAAAAGTTTTGTGGTGACCTGTTACGATCCTGATGCGCCCACCGGTTCGGGTTGGTGGCACTGGGTGGTCGCCAACATTCCAGCACAAGTCACAGTGCTGCCGCAGGGTGCGGGTTCAGGCGTGGCAGAGCTGCCAGAAAGTGCGATTCAGACGCGCACCGATTTTGGCCAAACTGGTTACGGCGGCGCGGCACCTCCGCAGGGCGAATCGCATCGCTATATCTTTACTGTCCATGCGATGGACACTGACAAGATTGACGTAGATGCAGGCGCGAGCGGCGCCATGGTCGGCTTTAACGTGCATTTTCATGCACTGGCGAGCGCGTCGATAACGGTGAAATACGCTTGATGTGCTGAGCTGCGTAGGGTGCGCATTCATGCGCACCTGGAATGGAGGCCGCAATAAATGGCGTAATGCCGCTCACCTAAGCTAATTAGTGCGAATTTAACCCGTTACGCATAAATGCGCACCCTACGAAAACCGCACCGAACAACATAGAGTCGCCAAAAATGGCGACTCTATATTAAGCAACAATTAATCCAACGCGTGAATCACTACCCACATCGGGCCTTGGCCCACGGCGTAACGCGCCAGCGGTTGCAACAGACCGCGCTCGGCAATCTTATACACTTCGATATGGTGCGATTTCTGTCCCGCCGCCACCAGATACTGACCGCTGTGGTCGATATTGAAACCGCGCGGTTGGGTTTCGGTCGGCTGGTAACCTTCAATCGCCAGCACTGAGCCATCTTCGCTGATGCTGAATGCGGTAATGGTGCTGCTGGTGCGATCACAGGCATACAGGAAACGGCCATCTGGCGTGATATGAATATCCGCTGCCCAGCGCGTATCGCTGAAGTCTTTCGGCATCATATCCAGGCTCTGTACGCGTTCGACCTGCCCGTGCACGTTGTTTAACGCCCAGACATCGACAGTGCTATCCAGTTCATTCACCACATAGCCATAAGCACCGTTCGGGTGGAACGCCATATGACGCGGGCCTGCACCTTCAACCGTGGTGACTTGCGCTTGTTCGCGCGGAGACAGCGTGCCATCAGCGTTCAGTTGGAAAAGACAAATACGATCCTGCTTCAGTGCCGGAACAAACAGCGTTTGGTTGCTGAGATCGATATTGGCTGAGTGGCAGCCATCCATCCCGCCAATCACCTGACTTGGAGCTTGCGGTAAACCTTCGCTGTCAATCGGGCTGATGCTGACACACGCATCGTTGTAAGAACCGCAGAAAATGTAGTTGCCTTGGCGGTCAGTGGAGATATGGGTTGGGCTGCCTGGCAGTGGCGCTTCTCCCGCCAGACTCAGGGAACCGTCGGCCGCAATGCGATAGGCCAGCACGCGAAAATTCGGACGAACGCCGACATAGAGGAAATCTTTCTTCGGGCTCACCACCATCGGCTGCACCTGGCCGGCCACATCCGTGACCTGCAATAACGTCAGTGCGCCATCTTCCTGTAATTGCCATGCATGGATCTGCTGGCTCTCGGGACTGGCGGTATACACGACTTGTTTCATGCGTTTTTCCTTATTCGCTGCCTGATGAAAGGGATAACTGTAGCGCGTTTCATTTTGCCGCGCTGGATTCATTTGTGCCCTGTTTTTTGTCTCAGGGCCGCTGCCGGGTGTAGACTTAACGCTTTGCTAACTCCCGGATGGAAAGTGTAATGAGCTACCGCGTAATCGCCCTTGACCTCGACGGCACCCTGCTGACCCCCAATAAAACCATTCTGCCTGAATCCATTGAAGCGCTGGCCCGCGCGCAACAGGCGGGTGTCAAAGTGCTGATCGTCACCGGTCGCCACCACTGCGCTATCCACCCTTTTTATCAGGCGCTGCAGCTGGATACACCCGCAATCTGCTGCAATGGTACCTACTTGTATGATTATCAAGCGAAAAAGGTGTTAGCTTCTGATCCGCTAGAAAAAAATCAGGCCACGCGTGTGATTGAGATGCTCGATCAGGAAAACATTCACGGCCTGCTGTATGTGGATGATGCCATGCTGTATCAGGAACCCACTGGCCACGTGACGCGCACGCTAAACTGGGCACAGTCTCTGCCAGAAGCGCAGCGCCCACTGTTCTTACAGGTGCCCAATTTGGCGCAGGCGGCGCTGGATGCTCGCTCAATTTGGAAGTTCGCTCTTTCTCATCCTGACACCCGTGCGTTACAGCAGTTCGCTGAGCGCACCGAAGCGGAGCTGGGTTTGGCCTGTGAATGGTCATGGCACGATCAGGTCGATATCGCTCAGGCAGGCAACAGCAAAGGCAAACGTCTGGCGCAGTGGGTGGAGAGCCAGGGCTTCAGCATGCAAGATGTGCTGGCATTCGGCGACAACTACAACGACCTCAGCATGCTTGAAGAAGTGGGGTTAGGTGTCGCGATGGGCAATGCCGATGACGCGATCAAAGCGCGCGCTAAAAAGGTGATTGGCACCAATCTGGAACCCGGAATTGCAGAAGTGATTTACAAAGAGGTTCTATAACTCTCTGATTTAAAAGGCGCGTATAAATGCGTTGATGCCGCTAACTTAAGCCAATGAGTGCATATTTAACCCGGTACGCATGAATACGCACCCTACGAAAACCGCACCAAACTTTGTAGGGTCGCCATTTATGGCGACCGAAACGCACTTAAATGACCAGCATTAGCGCATAAATGCGCACCCTACAAATGACTCTTGGCTGTTATTGATCATGCCGATAACTACGCCGTGATCGCCACGCTTTTGATTTGCGCATACAACCACTGGTCGGGGCGGATGCCGAGCTCGTCACGTGCCCACGGTGAAATCCTCGCCCAAAGCTCACTGATACCAATGCGCAGTTTCACTTCAACCTGATCGTCAATCTCCAGCAGTTCAACCACCTGCGCGGGAAGGATATTGCGCACCGAGGTGTTTTGCGGCGGTTGTAAGGCCAGCGAAACGTCGCCGGAAGCGATGCGAATGCGCAACGCTGTTTTCAGCGGTTGATTCACTCGGCTTACCCAGATGTGTTGATCGCCTAATGACAATGCGGTCATCGGATAATCGGGATGCTGCTCCAGCACCTGCACGCGTAGCACACTGGTGCGATCGGCAATCGGCAGCCAAGGGCGCATCGCCGCGCTGCTCCACACCTTTTCCAGCGAACCAAAGGCTTTCACTTTGCCACTGTCCAGCACTAGCACGTTATCGGCCAGTTGCAGGATCTCATCCAGACTGTGCGAAACGTAGAGGATAGGAATATCGACCTGTTTCGCCAGCTTTTGCAGATACGGCATCAACTCGCGCTTGCGCGGCAGATCCAGTGACGCCAGCGGCTCATCCATCAATAAAATGTCTGGCGCGGTGAGCAGTGCACGACCAATCGCCACCCGCTGCTTTTCACCGCCAGAGAGTGAGGCCGGAAAACGGTTCAGCAGCGGCTCCAAACCAAGTAATGCCACCAAGCTGTTGAACTGCGACTTCATCGAGGCCGCCATGCCGTATTGCAAATTGCCACGCACCCGATAGTGCGGGAACAAGCGCGCGTCCTGGAATACATAACCAATGCGGCGTTTTTCTGGTGGAAGATTCACGCGACTGGCGGAATCAAACAGCAGACGATCGTTCAACTGTATCTGTCCACTCTGCGGTTGCGTCAGGCCACCAATCGCGTTAATCAGCGAAGTTTTGCCTGCCCCCGACACGCCGAAAATCGCGGTAATGCCACTTCCGGGAATCTGTACATTCACGTCAAGCTGGTGATCGCCCAGCAGTTGGGAAATATTCAAATTTAGCATCAGGCCCCACCTAACCGCTTGCGGCCCCAGCGTGCCAGCAGCTCAGAAGCCACCAGCGACAACAGTGCCAGCGCAATCGCCACGGCACACAGCGCGCGGCCGTGCCTTCCGCACCAGGAGTTTCAATCAGGGTAAACATGGCTGAGGGAATGGTGCGCGTTTCGCCAGGAATATTAGAGACAAAGGTGATGGTGGCACCAAATTCGCCGAGCGAGCGCGCAAAGGCCAGAACCGTACCCACAATAATGCCAGGCAGCGTCAACGGAATGGTGATGGTAAAGAACACGCGCCAGCGCCCTGCGCCTAGCGTGCGTGCCGCCTGTTCCAATTTAGTATCTACAGCTTCAAGAGCCAAACGAATGGCCCGCACCATCAACGGAAAAGCCATCACTGCGGAGGCCAGCACCGCACCGCGCCAGCTAAAGGCGAAGGTAAAACCAAACCAGTCATATAACCATTCGCCGATAAATCCGCGACGGCCCAAAGCAATCAGCAGCAGGTAACCCACCACCACCGGTGGTAACACCAAGGGGAGATGAATCACACTATCGAGCAGAGTTTTGCCTGGAAACCGGCAACGTGCCAGAATCCAGGCCATCATGATGCCAAACGGCAAGCTGCACAGCACGGCAACGCAGGACACTTTTAGGCTGAGAAACACCGCCTGCCATTCGGGATCGCTTAATATCATTTCTTCGGCGTAAATCCATACTGTTTAAACACTGCAGCGGCGTCCGGCCCCTGCAGATAACTGTAGAAGGCGTCAACCGTTGCGTTCTGATGTTCTTTCACTACCGCCATCGGATATTCCACTGGCTTATGGCTGTCTGCCGGGAAATGTCCTACCACCTGCACTTTGTCACTGGCAACCGCATCAGAGCCATAAACAATGCCATAAGGCGACTCGTTACGTTCCACCAGCGCCAGCGCAGCCCGGACATTATTAGCCGGTGCCAACAGCGGCGAGACAGTGTCCCATGCACCCAGTTTTTGCAGCGCCTCTTTGGCATAAATCCCAGCCGGTACATGGTCCGGATCGCCCACGGCCAGACGCTCACCCTTCAACAGATTTTTCCAGTCGGTATGTGCATTAATGGTCACGGCTTTTGCACTGTCACTCTTCGGCGCAATCAGCACTAAATCGTTACCCAGCAGCGTGTAGCGTGTGTTCTCTACTACGCTCTTTTTATCCACCGCATAATCCATCCACTGCTGATCGGCAGAGATAAACAGATCGGCGGGTGCGCCCTGCTCAATCTGTCGCGCCAGCGTTGAAGAGGAGGCAAAGGACGAGACCACTTCCACGCCACTCTTTTTCTGATACTGCGCCGCAATATCCTGCATCGCATTGGTTAACGATGCCGCAGCGAACACGGTAATCTTTTCAGCAGCCACAGCGTGGCCTGACATGGAAACACTTAATACAGTTGCAGCAGCCCAGCGGTAATTGATTTTCAGCATTTTTTACTCCTTGTTACGTTATATATTTGATAATACAACGTGAGGATTAATGCTGTCATGAGCTTTATATCGGCAGAAATTGACGGAAGTTAAGGATAAAACGCCGCAGGGTGCGGGCGTTTAGAAATCAATGATGTGAGCTGTTGGCAGGACGATCGTCGCGGCGGCCAAATTTTGAGATGACGTTGAAAACTTCACCCAAGCCGTAAATCAAACCGAGCATAATGGCCATCACAATTGGCACCATGATCACAGCCACAGCCAGGCTTTTAAGCAGTTCCAGCATGGAAACCTCACGCAGAAAATAAAAAAGTGATTGTAACGGTTAGGGAAAAAAACGCACTGCCCTTTTCGTGCTTTTACTTTTGGCCTTACACTTGTCGGAATAACCTAAGGAGCTGACATGCAGGCAGAACTTTCTCTCCACATTCGTCTTCAGCAGAAGCTGTTTGCCGATCCTCGCCGCATCGAACTGCTGAAACGCGTGCAGGAAACCGGCTCCATCAGTCAGGGGGCCAAATTAGCCGGCATCAGCTACAAAAGTGCCTGGGATGCCATCAACGATATGAATCAGATGGCTGATCAAACTTTAGTTGATCGGGCAACCGGTGGCAAAGGCGGCGGCGGTGCGCAGCTGACGCGTTATGGTGAGCGTCTGATTCAACTGTTCCACCTGATGGAGCAGATTCAGCAAAAAGCCTATGATGCGTTGCAAAATGACAGTCTGCCGCTCGACAGTTTGCTGGCGGCGATTGCGCGTTTTTCATTGCAAACCAGTGCGCGAAACCAGCTCTTTGGTAAGGTCATGGCGCGCGATCATCATCAGGTACAACAGCATATTGAGGTACAGCTAGCGGACGGCGTGACGCGATTGCAGGTGGCAATTACAGAACGCAGCGCCGAACGCCTACAGCTCGACAGCGGTAAAGAGGTATTAGTGCTGATTAAAGCGCCGTGGATTCAGGTGAGTCGTGAGGCATCGGGGAGCGATAATCAGCTCAAGGTGGCGATCAGCGCGATCGAGGTGGGTGATCAGGTGAGCGAAATCCTGATGGCATTGCCAAGCGGTGAAACCCTGTGTGCCACCGTGAACAATGCGCAAGTACAGCAGCAGAATCTACAGCCAGGCGACAGCGTAACCGCCAGTTTTAATGCTGAACACGCCATCATCGCCACACTGCTCTGAAATCCAGGCCATGATTTGACTTCACCTGCTTCGCTCGCTACAACTGAGTGCACGATGCATAAAATGGAATGAATCATGGCTTCATTGCAAATTTCGCAAGGCATATTTCACCTTAGCGACACTCGAGCACTGTCACTTAACGATCTCACCCTCAACAGCGGCGAAAGTTGGGCCTTTGTCGGTGCGAACGGCAGCGGTAAATCGTCGCTGGCGCGCGCACTTTCCGGCGAACTCGCGCCCGGCAAAGGCCGCGTAACGCAGGACTTTCAACGCCGCACGCGCCTGTCACTTGAACAGCTGCAAAAACTGGTCCGAGATGAGTGGGAACGCAACAACACGGATATGCTGAGCGAAGGTGAGGACGATACTGGCCGCACCGCTGCGCAAATCATTCAGGACGAAGTGAAAGACGAAGCGCGCTGTCAGGCGCTGGCGCAGCAGTTTGGCATCACCTATTTGCTGGATCGTCGCTTCAAATACTTGTCCACTGGCGAGACGCGCAAGACGCTGCTGTGTCAGGCGCTGATGGCACAACCGGATTTGTTAATTCTTGATGAGCCTTTCGACGGACTGGATGTCGCCTCACGCGCCAGTCTGGCGGATACGTTGAGCGATCTGCATCAACACGGCTATTCGGTGGTGCTGGTGCTTAACCGCTTTGATGATATTCCTGACTTTGTGCAGCGGGTGGGCGTGCTAGCGGAATGTACCTTGACCCACGTAGGTGAACGCAAGGCGATATTGGCCGAAGCGCTGGTGGCCCAGCTGGCACACAGTGAGAAACTGGAAGGCATGGCGTTGCCGGAACCCGATGAGCCGGATCAGCTACCGCATCTCGCTGATGATGCGCCGCGTGTGGTACTGCGTAACGGCGTGGTGTCATATAACGATGTGGCAGTGATAGATGGGCTGAGCTGGCAGGTCAATCCCGGTGAGCACTGGCAGATTGTTGGTCCAAACGGCGCGGGTAAATCCACCCTACTCAGCCTGGTGACGGGCGATCATCCCCAGGGCTACAGCAACGATTTAACGCTGTTCGGCATTCGCCGCGGCAGCGGTGAAACCATTTGGGACATCAAACAACATATCGGTTATGTCAGTAGCAGCTTGCACCTTGATTATCGCGTGAGTTGTAACGTGCGCACCGTGGTGCTTTCCGGCTTTTTCGATTCGATTGGCCTGTACCAACCTGCTTCTGACCGTCAGAAAGCGCTGGCACGCCAGTGGCTGGCACTGCTGGGCATGGATAATCATCTGGCCGATTCGCCGTTCCACAGCCTTTCATGGGGCCAGCAGCGATTAGTGTTGATTGCTCGTGCGTTGGTGAAACACCCTACTCTGCTGATCCTCGATGAACCGCTTCAGGGGTTGGATCCGATCAACCGCCAGTTGGTGCGGCGCTTTGTCGATGTGCTGATTGGTGAAGGCCGCACACAGCTGCTGTTTGTCTCACACCACGCCGAAGATGCGCCGCAGTGTATTACGCATCGCTTGAGTTTTGTGAAACAGGATGTGGGTTACGGCTATCAGCAGGATGACCTGCGTTGATCCGGGCGCCATAAATGGCGCCCCTACACTTTAGAATGCACATCCATATGATAATTCGGGCGTCATAAATGATGCCCCTACACCCTAGAATGCACATCCATACGATAATTCGGACGTCATAAATGGCGCCCCAATATGTAGGGTGCGCATTTATGCGCACCTCAACAAACGGGACATGTAACCGCTACCATTTACCTGCCTGGTATTTCAGCAAACAATCGCTATAACCCCACAAAATGAGAATCGTCACCTTGTGTAAACGATACCATTTATCCAGACTGGATCACGCTTTCACACTGGCCTTTGTGCTACTTTTACCGCAGTCATTTTGATCCGTTTGCCGTTTACCAGGACTTGTTATGGAAAAATTTAATCCGGTCGATCACCCACATCGCCGTTATAACCCATTGATCGATCAGTGGGTGCTGGTCTCACCGCATCGTGCTAAACGTCCGTGGCAAGGCGCGCAGGAAACCCCTGCCTTAGAACAACTGCCCGCGCACGATCCTGACTGCTTCTTGTGTGCCGGGAACACGCGCATCACCGGTGACAAAAATCCCGATTACAAAAGCACCTATGTGTTCACCAACGACTTTGCCGCGTTGATGACCGATACGCCTGATGCACCAGAAAGCGAAGACATTCTGATGCGTTGTGAAAGCGCACGTGGCACCAGCCGCGTGATCTGCTTCTCGCCTGATCACAGCAAAACGCTGCCGGAGCTGCCGCTGAGTGGACTGGAAGATATCGTCCGCACCTGGCAAGAGCAGACCGCCGATCTTGGGCAGCACTATCCGTGGGTGCAGGTGTTTGAGAACAAAGGCGCGGCGATGGGCTGCTCGAACCCGCATCCGCACGGCCAGATCTGGGCCAACAGTTTTCTGCCAAATGAAGCGCAAAAAGAAGATGATAATCAGCGCCGCTACTTTGACGAAAAAGGTTCGCCGATGCTGGTGGATTACGTCGCGCGCGAGTTGAAAGATGGCAGCCGTACCGTAGTGGAAACCGAACACTGGCTCGCCGTCGTGCCGTGGTGGGCTGCGTGGCCGTTTGAAACCCTGCTGCTGCCAAAAGCTCATATCAAACGCATTACCGACCTCACACCGGCCCAGCGCAGTGATCTGGCGCTGGCGCTCAAGCAGCTCACCAGTCGCTACGACAATCTGTTCCAGTGCTCCTTCCCCTACTCAATGGGCTGGCACGGTGCGCCGTTTAATGGCGAGTCCAACGAACACTGGCAGCTGCATGCCCATTTCTATCCGCCGCTGCTGCGTTCAGCCACGGTGCGTAAATTTATGGTTGGCTACGAAATGCTGGCCGAAACCCAACGCGATTTAACGGCGGAACAGGCAGCAGAACGTCTGCGTTCTGTCAGCGATATCCATTTCCGCGAGGCGCAATAAATGTCATTAAAATCCATTACTCAACAGGTATTCGCTGACGTTTTCGGCTATCAGCCCACCCACAGCATTCAGGCACCAGGCCGTGTGAACCTGATCGGCGAACACACTGACTACAATGACGGTTTTGTCCTGCCGTGTGCCATCGACTACCAAACCGTGATTGCCTGCGCCAAGCGCGACGATCGCCAAGTGCGTGTGGTCGCGGTTGATTATGACAACCAGCAGGATAGCTTCTCGCTGGATACACCGATTGAAGCCTTAAAAGAGCCGATGTGGGCCAACTACGTGCGCGGCGTGGTGAAACATTTGCAGAAGCGTGATGCGAGTTTCGGCGGTGCCGATCTGGTGATCAGCGGCAACGTGCCTCAGGGCGCGGGTCTGAGTTCATCGGCATCACTGGAAGTGGCAGTCGGCACCGTGTTCCAGCAGTTGTATCAGCTGAAGCTGGATGGGGCCGCCATTGCGGTTAACGGTCAGGAAGCGGAGAACCAATTCGTCGGCTGCAACTGCGGCATCATGGATCAGTTGATATCTGCCTTGGGTCAGCCCGATCACGCCATGCTGCTGGATTGCCGTACGCTGGGTACACGCGCAGTTTCAATGCCGGAAGATGTCGCGGTCGTGATCATCAACTCTAATTTCCGTCGAACACTGGTGGGCAGCGAATACAACACCCGCCGCGAACAGTGTGAAACCGGTGCGCGCTTCTTTAACAAACCGGCACTGCGCGATGTGACGTTAGAAGAATTCGAAGCGTCGGAATCTCAGTTGGATGCGTTGGTGGCGAAACGCGTGCGCCATGTTATCACCGAGAATGCTCGTACGCTGGAAGCCGCAGATGCATTGAGCAAAGGTGACCTGAAACGTATGGGCGAATTAATGGCGGAGTCACACGCGTCAATGCGTGATGATTTCGAGATCACCGTGCCACCGATCGATCAGTTGGTTGAGATCGTTAAAGCAGAAATCGGACCACGCGGCGGCGTGCGTATGACCGGCGGCGGTTTCGGCGGCTGTATCGTGGCACTGATGCCAACCGATCTGGTGGATCAGGTGAAAGCCGTGGTCGCGGAAAAATACCAAGCACAAACCGGTATCAAAGAAACCTTCTACGTTTGCAAAGCTTCAGCAGGAGCGGGCCAATGGTAAGTGACGTGAATTCGCATGCGCCAGACGGGCAACCGTGGCGTATCACCGTGCTGCGCAACAGCAATGGCATGGTGGCAACGTTTATGGATTGGGGTGCAACCTGGCTCTCTGCGCGCGTAACAATGCCGGATCACAGCGTGCGTGAGGCGTTACTCGGCTGCGCCACGCCTTCAGATTATTTGCATCAGGATGCCTATCTCGGGGCGACGATTGGCCGTTATGCCAACCGCATTGCTTCCGCCGAGCTCAAGCCAATTAATCGGCTGCTGGCAGCCAATCAGGGCGCGCATCAGTTGCACGGCGGACCTGAGGGTTTTGATAAACGCCGCTGGCAGATTGTCAGCCAGAGCGAGACTGAGGTGCATTATCGTCTCGATTCACCGGATGGCGATCAGGGCTTCCCGGGAAATTTGATTGCCGATGTGGTGTACCACCTGGACGATGATAACTGCCTATCGATCCGCTATGAAGCGCAGACCGATCAAGCCTGCCCGGTTAACCTGACCAACCATGCTTACTTCAATCTTGATGCGCATCATGGCGATGCACGCCAGCATCGCTTACAACTGCACGCGGATCGTTATTTACCCGTCGACAATGCAGGCATTCCTAACGCACCACTGAAAGCGGTGGCCGGCACCAGCTTCGATTTCAATCAGCCGAAGTGCGTGATGGATGACTTCCTCGCCGATGACGATCAAAAAGCGGTGAAAGGCTATGACCATGCGTTTCTGCTCAACACCGCGGGCGACAGCACTCAGCCCGCTGCCCAGCTCTGGTCGGCCGATGGCAAGCTGGCGCTGACCGTGTTTACCGCTGCACCGGCACTGCAGTTCTACTCCGGCAACTATCTGGATGGAACACGCGCCCGTGAACAGGGCAGCTATACTGCTTTCCAGGGCATCGCGTTGGAGAGTGAATTTTTACCGGATTCGCCCAACCATAGCGAGTGGCCGCAGCCTGATTGCTGGCTGCAACCAGGCGACCGCTGGCAGTCTGAGACGCGTTATCGCTTTACGCCGCAGTAAGACGCCGGATGAAAAACGCGCACTGCGTTGCCGACAGGCTTACGCCGTGCGTTGTTTTCCGCTATGGTATGGCGCTATCAGTGAGCCGCTTGTTCAGGTGGCCGCAGCCGGTTTCTATAATCATCGAAACATCAAGTATTAAGGAGTTAAGCTATGGCCGTAACTAAGCTGGTTCTGGTGCGACACGGCGAAAGCCAGTGGAACCAGGAAAACCGCTTCACCGGATGGTATGACGTGGATCTGTCTGACAAAGGTCGCACCGAAGCCAAAGCAGCCGGTCAGCTGCTGAAGAACGAAGGTTTCGTGTTTGATTTCGCCTACACCTCTGTGCTGAAACGTGCCATCCACACCCTGTGGAACGTGCTGGATGAGCTGGATCAGGCTTGGCTGCCGGTTGAAAAAACCTGGCGTCTGAACGAGCGTCACTACGGTGCGCTGCAGGGTCTGGATAAAGCTGAAACCGCTGCCAAATACGGTGACGAGCAAGTTAAACAGTGGCGTCGTGGCTTTGCCATCACTCCACCAGAGCTGGACCGTGCGGACGAGCGTTTCCCTGGCCACGATCCACGTTACGCATCACTGACCGATGCACAGCTGCCAACCACCGAAAGCCTGGCACTGACCATTGAGCGCGTGATTCCTTACTGGAATGAAAACATTCTGCCGCGCATCAAAAGTGGTGAGAAAGTGATCGTTGCTGCACACGGTAACTCACTGCGTGCACTGGTAAAATATCTTGATAACCTGAGCGAAGACGAGATTCTTGAACTGAACATCCCAACCGGCGTGCCGTTGGTGTATGAGTTCGACGAGAACTTCAAACCGCTTAAGCGTTACTACCTGGGTGATGCAGACGAGATTGCCGCGAAAGCTGCAGCCGTTGCTAACCAGGGTAAAGCCAAGTAATTCCCGGCTAGAAAACAAAAAGGCCAGACGCGAGTCTGGCCTTTTTTATTGCGCGGAAGAGGTTAGCCACGACGCTGTTTGATCGCCAGCGCCAGTTGACGCAATGCTTTCTCAGTATCTTCCCAGCCAATGCATGCATCGGTCACGCTCTGGCCGTAAACCAGTGGTTTACCGCTGTCGAGGCTCTGATTACCTTCCACCAGATGGCTCTCAATCATCACGCCGGTAATCGCCTGCTCACCGCCTGCGATCTGCTGCGCAACGTCTTCTGCCACCACCATCTGACGCTGGAACTGCTTGCTGCTGTTCGCATGGCTGAAATCGATCATGACCTGCGGACGCAATCCTGCTTTATCCAGACCGGTTTTTACCGCTGCCACATGCTCTGCACTGTAATTCGGCTCTTTACCGCCGCGCAGAATGATATGGCAATCTTCGTTACCGCTGGTTTCGACAATCGCCGAATGACCATATTTGGTGACGGAGAGGAAGCAGTGCGGTGCGCTGGCTGCCCCGATCGCATCAATGGCCACTTTGATGGTGCCATCGGTGCCGTTTTTAAAGCCAACCGGGCAAGAGAGACCAGAAGAGAGTTCGCGGTGTACCTGTGATTCAGTGGTACGTGCGCCAATCGCGCCCCAACTCATCAGATCCGCCATGTACTGCGGAGTGATCATATCCAGGAACTCGCCTGCAGCTGGCAGACCGATGTCATTGATATCGACCAGCAGCTTACGCGCCAGGCGCAGGCCATCGTTGATCTGGAAACTGCCGTCCATAAACGGATCGTTGATCAGCCCTTTCCAACCGACTGTGGTGCGCGGCTTTTCGAAATAAACGCGCATCACCACTTCTAGCTCGCCTTTCAGCTCATCGCGTAGCGTCAGCAGACGGCCAGCGTACTCTTTTGCGGCTTCGGTATCATGAATCGAGCATGGTCCAATCACCACCAGCAGACGGTCGTCCTGACCGTGCAGAATGCGGTGAATAGCCTGACGTGCCTGAGCAACGGTTTCAGCGGCTTTATCGGTAGCGGGGAATTTTTCGAGCAAAGCAACAGGCGGTAATAATTCTTTGATTTCTCTGATGCGTAAATCGTCGTTCTGATAATCCATACATAATTCCATTCAAATTTCTGGCCCAGCGTTCGCCGGGCGCAACCTGTCAAATGTATCCCTTCAGGCATCAGGTGTAAATTCCACACGCGTGGAAATGCATTTGTTAAATTTGCATTTATACGGTCATCGACTAAGCTTTTTAAACGTAAGCACTGAGGAATAGCTTACTTTCGATATTAAATTTTTAAGCGAAGCGTTAATGATGGAATTATATTCCGTCACCACCAGTTTCATGCGTCGCTCAGCACCAGCGGGTGTAAGACGGCAACTCTCCATCGATTAAAGGAGCATAATGATGAATAAGTTTGCAATTATCTTTCTCACGGCAGCGATGACGTTAGGCAGCGGCGTAGCTATGGCTGCAGATAATAACGGTGAAGCTAATGCTTCAGCAGAGGCTGGCGCGGCAGCGGGTGGTGCAAAACAAAATCTGCCACCAAATAAAGTGGATAACAGCAAAATTAATAATGGCAGCATGAATACCAACAGTGCAGCCAGCTCCGGGACCAGCAGTGGGAATATGTCGGCTAATGAGGTGCACAAAAATACAATGTGCAAAGACGGCAAATGTCCGGATATGAACAAAAAGGTCGAAACCAAAAAAGGTGGCGGCCACGTTAAACATAAAACAGATGGCACAACGCAGTAAGCGTGTCGCTAATCACACAAAGGGAGAGCTTTCGCTCTCCCTTTATTTTTTCAATCACCCTTTTCCGCTATGCTAAAGCCATGAATTTCACAGGAACTGTTTCATGGCTTCACTATTGCTTATTGACGACCATCCCTTAGTTGAAGTCGCGCTGGAAGCGGCCTGCGTAAATGCGCCCATTCCCTTGCAGTTGCACGCAGCGGCTGATGAGGCACAGGCAAGGCAGTTGCTGAAACAGCATAAAATCGATCTTATCGTGCTCGATATTGGCTTACCGCATAGCGATGGATTAGAGCTACTGCGTCGGCTGCGCGCACGCGATGAACACTGCCCAGTGCTGATTTATTCAGCACAACAAAATCGCCATACGTTACTGAGCGCGGTATCGCTGGGTGCATCGGGCTATGTGGTAAAGAGTCAAAGTATGGCGCAGTTGTTGAGCGCGATCCTGGCGGTACTGGGCGGTCATCAGGCCTTCCCACCGCTGCCGGGACCTATCGAACTGCCGCTCACGGAGAAAGAACAGCAAATTGTCGCCCTGCTGGTGCGTGGATTGTCGAATTTGCAGATTGGCGAACAGCTGCATATCAGCAATAAAACCGTCAGCACCCATAAGAAAAACATCCTGGAGAAAACCGGCGTACAGTCGGTGGTTGAACTGGCTGAACTGTGGAAAGCACAACAGTGAAAGTCATCATGCTGCTGTGCGCGCTGCTGTTTAGCATCGCCGCACGTGCCGAGTTACAACCCGCCAGCAGCGTAATGCTCCCCGCCATGATGCCAGCCCCGCACGCTGAACCCTGGCCGTCCCCGACGCTGCGGGTTGCCGTACCGGCACAAAACAGTGCGCCCTGGGCTATGCGTATCGGGGATCGTATCTGGGGTATTGATGCAGATTACCTCAGTGCATTAAGCCAACTCACGGGCACCCATTTTATCCTACAAAGCTATCCCGATCGCACCCAGCAACTGGCCGCGTTGAAGGAGGGTAAAGTCGATTTCGTATTGAGTAACGAACACGCTCAACTCCCTGACGACTTCTTGCTGAGCGACAGCTGGTACAACAGCCCAATACGCATCTACCGTAACCGTGAAAACCAGCGCGCCGTGATGTTCAACAGTGATAATGCACAGCTCACCATTGCCGAGGCGACACTGGCACAGCTGCCCGATACCTTTGTGCGCAGCCATCAATGGCACCGCCTGCCAGGCGATTTGCAGGCCATGTATGCCCTGCTCAACCAACAGAGCGATTATCTGGTTGCCGATGAAGCCAGTGCGGGTTTTCTGTTAAGTCAGTTGCAACAGGGGCAAATTTACCAAATCACCGCCGATCCCGGCGCTGGTGAACTCTCCTTGCGGGCGCTGGCACGCGATCCCACTTTGATTCACTGGCTCAACACGCAACTTCGACTGCTGCCTGCTGAATTTAGCAATCGCGTGCAACAGCGCTGGAGTCCGCCGCTGTTGCGTTACCAAGATACGCAAACGCTGATACTAACTCGCGACGAAAAACAGTGGCTGGCCCAGCAGCAAGCCATTCCCTTCGCTGTCGAAGCGGATAACGCGCCTTGGAGCTATCGAGATAGCAGCGGTAATGCGCGAGGATTCGGTATCGATCTACTCAATGCTTTGAGCCAAAGCACCGGCCTGCGCTTTACACCACACTGGGTCAGCAGTCCTCAACAGGCTGAGGTGCTGTTAAAACAACATCAGGTGATGCTCAACCTTTTGCAGCCGTTGTACGGCGACGATGCCAGCAGCAACACCCTGCCGTCTGGCGCGCCATTTGGGGGATTTATACCCTGAATACTCAGCAACCCATGGGATGGCAATCTTTGCAGAGTGGGCGATTGGGTGTGTTACGAGGTGATTTAGCTCAGCGCTTGCTGCCTGCGAATCTTACGCCACAACTGTTCGATGATCGTGCGCAACTGTGGCAAGCCCTCAACAGTGGTCAAATCGATGCGCTGGTGGATAACGTGCTGTCGGCGCGCTGGCGTATGGCCAGCCATACCGACAATCGCGTTCATCTGGCCTTTGCCGCCAGTGATATTGCGTGGCCGCTCGCCCCCCAAGTCAGTGGCGATCAGCCGCAACTGCGCGCGCTGCTGGATCATGCCCTACAACAAATTCCACCGGATACGCTAAATCAGATGCGCATCAGCTGGTCGCAGCCGCCACAGCCCGGCACCAGTATGGCAATGCGCAATATCCCGCTGATGATCCTGATCGCCTCTGGCCTGATTATCCTGCTGCTGCTGTTTCTGTTGCTACGCCGTTACCTGCAACAGCGTCGAGATCGGCTACAGCGTGAACAAGCCGAACGCGCCAACGCGGCCAAAAGCCAATTCCTTGCCACAGCCAGCCATGAGCTACGCACACCGATGCAGGCCATTTTGGGCCTGCTGGAGCTGGAGCAACAGCAACATCCCAGCGAGCGGCTGACATTGATGCACAGCAGCGCTCGCTCACTGATGGCCCTGCTCAACGATCTGCAAGATCACGCGCGCATTGAGAATCAGAGTTTCCGCCTGACACCGCGCCCGCTTAATCTGACGCACTGGCTGCAACAGCAGCAACAGCTCTACCATCCACTGATGCGCGACGCAGGACCGGTGCTGATTGTTGAAGCGCTAACACCGCTGCCCGCTTGGGTGATGTTGGATGGCGACCGTTTACAGCAGGTGGTCAACAATCTGGTGGCGAATGCACTCAAATTTACGCGTAGCGGTGAAGTGCGATTAACACTGCAGGTGGATGATCAAATTTACTTCACCGTCGCCGATAGCGGCAGTGGGATCCCATTGAATGAGCAGGCGCAACTGTTCGAGCCTTGGTATCAGGCTCCATCAGGCAGAAGCCATGCGGTGCAGGGCAGCGGTTTAGGCTTATTTATCTGTCGCGAGATTGTGCAGCGTATGGGGGGAAGCCTGGCACTCACCTCAGAACCTGGCAAAGGCACTCAGGTGAACGTTCAATTGCCGCTGGAGGTGTGCGAGAGCGTTCCGGCCGATCATCGAGATAGCTGGCCGCGTTACCCCCATCTGCGTGTGGCGATTGTCGATGACCATCCCACCAATTTGTTGGTGATGCAGCAGCAATTAGCCCATTTTGGTATCACCGCTGAATTGTTTGAGGAAGGGCGCAGCTTGTTGCGCGCCGATGCGCATCAGCCCTTTGATGTGCTGCTGATCGATCAGATGATGCCTCGACCGGATGGCTTATCACTGCTGCGTATATTGCGCCGTCGTCAGCGGCATCGCCTCAGCCCCGCATTGCGCATACTCTGTTCGGCTGATGTGCAACTGCTGAAATTCACGCTGCAGCAGCATGAGGCTTTGTTACTGAAACCGATTACGTTGACGGATTTGGCGCCACTGCTGGCGCGTGCGGTGGCCGATCCCCTCAGTCGCTTACCTGAAAGCCTACAGATTCTGGCACAGCATAATGACGCCTTCATTCCCCGCATCTGCCAGACGCTGCAACGAACATTACAGCAGGATCGCGATGCGCTGCTCAATGCCAGTGAGAAAGGTGACTGGGCGGCACTGGAGAGCGCCGCGCATCGCATGAAAGGCAGTTGGTTGCTATTGGGTATGGATCACATCGCTGAGCCGTGCCAGCAACTGATCGAGCGTGCGAAACAGCAGCAGGTGGACGCTGATGCGCTCAATTTACTGATATCATTAACGAACAGGTTACTGGAACAACTGGAAAGCTATGGCACACACTCATTCTCACAGCGAGCATAACGGCAACCGTTCACGTTTAGCAGCAGCATTTGGCATCACTGCACTGTTTATGGTTGTCGAAGTGATTGGCGGCGTGGTTTCAGGTTCACTGGCGCTGCTGGCCGATGCCGGGCATATGCTCACCGATGCAGCGGCGTTATTGATGGCGCTGTTGGCGGTGCAATTTGCCCAGCGCAAGCCCAACGCACGTCATACATTTGGCTTACTGCGGCTGACCACGCTAGCAGCATTCATCAATGCTATCGCGCTGCTGGTGATCACGGCGCTCATCGTCTGGGAAGCGCTGCGCCGTTTCTATCAGCCTCAGCCTGTTGCTGGCGGATTGATGCTCGGTATTGGCATCGCCGGTTTGTTGGCCAACCTGCTGTCGTTCTGGTTGCTGCACCGAGGCAGTGAAGAGAAGAACCTTAACGTGCGCGCCGCGGCACTGCATGTGCTGGGCGATCTACTTGGCTCTGTGGGCGCGATTGTCGCCGCGGTGATCATTATGCTGACCGGCTGGACACCGATTGACCCGATTCTGTCCTTGCTGGTGTCTTTGTTGGTGGTACGCAGTGCCTGGTCACTGCTGCGCGAAAGTTTGCACGAACTGCTGGAAGGCGCACCGAGCAACATTAACGTCGATAAGCTGGCGCGCGAGTTGACACGCAACATTGCGGAAGTGCGCAATGTGCATCACGTGCATGTCTGGCAAGTGGGTGAGAAGCCGGTGCTGACGCTGCATGTGCAGGTAATTCCGCCATACGATCATGACGGGTTGCTGCGCAGCATTCACCAGTATCTGCATCAACATTATCAAATTGCCCACGCCACAGTGCAGATGGAGTATCAGCCATGTGTGGGACCGGATTGTGAACTCTGTGCTGTAAATAGTTCAGCGCAGCACGATCACCATGAACATGCTGCGCTGGAAGGCCACGCTCACCACCATCATTAATTCGACAATGCGCGTGACCCGTGCTCACGCGCACTTTGCATCCACAGACGCGAACCGTTAAGCGCAATCAAGGTGAGAATTACGTACTCCAGCGACATCGCGTACACGCCCTGGCGAGCAAAGATCATTACGCTAATCACGTTGATCACTACCCACAGCAGCCAATTTTCGACGTATTTACGCGTCATCAGGATCATCGCCACAATCGATAACACCATCATGCAGGAATCCCAGAACGGGAATGCATCCGGCTGCAGTTGTGGCATCGTCACGTTAAGGCCGAGACTCTGCATGATACCGACGGCGGTTTTGGTCAGAAAAGCGAATACCGGATCGATATACAGCGTCATCAGCGCAATGGCGATGACGCACGCCGCGCCCCAACCGAGCGCTTTTGGCAACGGCAGCCAGCGAATTTTGAGTGCTGCTTCATTGGCGGTGTTTTGTCGGCTCCACGCGTACCAGCCGTAGACGTTGGCAACAAAGAAGAACAGCTGCAGCAATAAACTGGCATACAGCTGAATCTGGAAGAAGATCACTGCAAACAGCGTGACGTTAATCAGCCCGAAGAAGTAGTTGATGATCTTTTCCTGGCTGGCGAGCCAGATACACAGCAGCCCCGCAATCGTACCCACAGCTTCTATCCACGACAGGTCGTAGCCGCCGACGCCAATAGGGATGTGAACCAGAATATTTTGTGTGCTGAAGAAGTCCATGATCTGCACCTGTATGAAAGCCGCTTACGCGTTCCCTTTCACCTTGAGTTTGAGTTGTGCTGCAAAGTCTAGCATGCGGTTAAGCGGTATCAATGCGGCTTCACGCAGTGCGTCGTCAACATGAATTTCATGCTCGCTGCCACCGTGCTCCAACCCTTCTGCTATTGCTTGCAGGCCATTCATCGCCATCCACGGGCAGTGCGCACAGGTACGACAGGTGGCACCCTCGCCCGCTGTTGGCGCTTCCAGTAGCTCTTTATCGGGCACTGCCTGCTGCATTTTGTAGAAGATGCCGCGATCGGTCGCCACGATCATTTGCGGATGCGGCAAGTTTTTCGCTGCCTGAATCAGCTGGCTGGTGGAACCCACCGCATCCGCCAAATCGACGATGGCCTGCGGGGATTCAGGATGGACGAGGACTGCCGCTTCTGGATAGAGCGTTTTCATGCGCTGCAAGGCTTGGGTTTTGAACTCATCATGCACGATGCACGCGCCCTGCCAGCAAAGAACGTCTGCTTTAGTCTGTTGGGTGACGTAACGGCCCAGATGGCGATCGGGCGCCCAGATGATTTTCTCTCCGAGGCTGTCGAGATGTTCGATCAGCTCCACCGCAATGCTGGAAGTCACCACCCAATCTGCACGCGCTTTCACGGCAGCGGAGGTATTGGCATACACCACGACAGTACGATCCGGATGCTCGTCACAGAAACGGTTAAACTCTTCGATCGGGCAACCGAGATCCAGAGAACATTCGGCTTGTAAGGTCGGCATCAGCACGGTTTTCTCTGGGCTGAGGATCTTCGCGGTTTCGCCCATAAAACGCACCCCGGCCACCAGTAGCGTTTTCGCCGGATGGTTGCTGCCGAAGCGCGCCATTTCTAGTGAGTCCGAGACACAACCGCCGGTCTCTTCCGCCAGCGCCTGAATTTCAGGGTCGGTGTAGTAATGCGCGACCAATACCGCATCACGCTCTTTTAGTAAGCGTTTGATTTCAGAGATGTAATGGGACTTTTCGTCCTGACTTAGACGCGCCGGTTTCGGCGGGAAAGGATAAATCGCGCTTTCAGGATCGAACATTAGGCTCATGACACGGATCTCGTTTTCTCAATTTAACAAAATCGCCTATTAAAGCGATGATGCGGCATCAAAACCGCTATCGTGTTTTATATGCTAAACACGATAGCGGAAATGCGCGAGAGTGTCGTCTCTTTTTTATGCGACTTACAGGCCGCCTAACGCTTTTTGCGGGCTTTCTAACTCCAGCAGGAAGGCTTTGACGTCCAAACCACCCGCGAAACCTGTGAGCTTACCGTTACTGCCAATCACACGATGGCAGGGTGCCATTATCGACAGCGGGTTTTTACCGTTCGCCGCCCCAACCGCGCGCACCGCTTTAGGATTGCCGATCTGCTGCGCAATTTGCAGGTAACTACGTGTTTCACCAAAGGGAATCGTGAGCAGCGCTTGCCAGACTTGCTTCTGAAATTCGGTGCCGACCGTGTCATAGGGCATATCAAACTGCTGGCGTTCACCCGCAAAATACTCCCGTAGCTGGCGCTCGGCCTCGCACAAGATGGGGTGTAGGTCGTTGCGACTAATCGGCTTCAAGGGTACGCGCTGGGAGCCTTCGTTCTCCCACAAAATCGCTGACAAACCTTTGTCAGTCGCGATCAGCGTCAGTTCGCCCACGGGTGTGGGGATGATTTTGGCATGATACATAGTGCACCTCCGGCGTAAATCAGTGCGTCATTATCGCACTTCTTCCACGATAAACTGGCTGTTTTCGGCCATGAGCATAAACTGGTTAGCTGTCCGAAAGCAGCGAGTTTTGCTCAGCCACTTGCGCGACGATGCGTTTTATTTGCTGGAGATGATGATGTTTGATCCTGACATTGCTTACCAGGCGCTGACCTCGCGCGATAGCCGCTTTGATGGCGTCTTCTTCGTCGGCGTGACCTCAACGGGCATCTACTGCCGACCAATTTGCCCGGTAAAAGCGCCGATGCAGAAAAACTGCCTGTTTTTCACCAGCGCTGAAGCCGCTGAAAAAGCGCACTTCCGTCCTTGCCTGCGTTGCCGCCCTGAATTAGCGCCAGGGTTCGCGCCGGTGGACAGCCATCACCGCATCGCCGACCGCCTGATTCGACGTATTGAAGAGGGCTTGTTGGAAGAGCAAGAGACACTTGCCGAGATTGCCAGTGAGTTTGCGTTGAGTGAGCGCCAACTGCGCCGCGTCGTACAACAGGAGCTGGGCGTCTCGCCAATCGAGTTGCGGCAAACGCGCCGTATGCTACTGGCGAAGCAGTTACTGACCGAGACCTCGCTACCCGTCACCGAAATCGCCTACGCCAGTGGTTTTCGCAGTTTGCGCCGTTTCAATGATGTGTTTCAGGCACGCTATCGTATGACGCCCTCGCGCCTGCGTAAGCAAAGTCAGCCCGAGAGTATGGCAACGGTGCAAGAGAGCGCTGAGCTGCGTCTCAGCTATCGTCCGCCCTATGACTGGGATGCGATACTCGATTTTCTGCAACAGCGTGTGATGAAAGAGGTGGAGTGGGTCAACGAAGGGGCTTATCACCGCACCGTGGCCCTAGGCAACTGTCGGGGCTGGGTGCGCGTCAGCCATCTGCCTGAGAAGCAGGCACTCAAAGTACAGTTCACCACGACGTTAACACCGGTTCTGCCTGCCCTGCTGCGTCGCCTGCGCGACCTGTTTGATCTGGATGCCCAACCACAGCGCATCAGCGAGCAGCTAAGCCAGGATCCGTTGTTAACTGACAGTCTGGCACGCTATCCAGGATTACGCGTTCCTGGAGCGTTTGACGGCTTTGAGTTGGGTGTGCGAGCGATTCTTGGTCAACAGGTGACTGTGAAAGCCGCCACAACCCTAAGTAGCCGCGTGGCGGAGCGTTTTGGTGAGCCACTTGCAACCCCATGGCCTGAGCTTTCTCGCTTACCACCTACGGCGGAATCTCTCGCGACAGCCACCATTGATGATATTGCCAGCCTCGGCATCGTGAGTGCTCGCTCGCAGGCGATTCAGGCGCTCGCGCAGGCCTGCGCCTCCGGTGCGCTGCGCTTTAATGGCGCGGTGAATCCTGACGTGGTGCAGCAGCAACTGCTGGCATTAAAGGGCGTGGGGCCATGGACAGCGAGTTATATTGCGATGCGCGCCCTACGTTGGCCGGATGCGTTCCCTAAAGAGGATATTGCGATTCGTAATAATCTCGGCGGGGTAAGTGCCAAAGTGGCGGAACAGTTATCGCAGGTATGGCGACCGTGGCGCAGCTATGCGGTGTTGCATATCTGGAAGAGTTTGACGCCGGATAAATCGGGCAAGAAATAAACCTGAGCGTTCCAGTCGGCAATAAGGGGCGGTTGCGTAAAGTCGCCGTGAATACATCCCTGTAGGCTCAGCCAGCGCATCCCTGCGCCGGATGCTTTACTCCACCGCCCCTCATCACCGCCTTCATGCCACATCTATGCACTTTTTATGAAGCAGCGATCAGCCTCATAAGCCAGTTAAGGCGGGAGCGGAAGAGCGAAGCGTCCGAGCCATGGATGGCGAGGCCGATCCACAGGGATGTGAGATTCCTGCGCGATCCGTCCCGCCTTGACGGGCTGACGCACGGACCTGCAGCCATAACGGCTAAATTTTGAGAGTCACAGATTTGAGAAACGCAGAAAAGCAAAAAGGCGCCTTTAGGGCGCCTTTCTACATAGTGGTGGGTCGTGCAGGATTCGAACCTGCGACCAATTGATTAAAAGTCAACTGCTCTACCAACTGAGCTAACGACCCGCTCGAGGAGCGGCTTACAACTTTAAACTTGAT
>NZ_MLFR01000020.1 GCF_002095475.1 Pantoea rwandensis | reverse complement strand
ATAGTCGGCGTGGCCTGGGCAGTCAACGTGCGCATAGTGGCGTGACGGGGTTTCATATTCAACGTGAGAAGTGTTGATGGTGATACCACGTGCTTTCTCTTCTGGCGCCTTATCGATCTCATCGAATTTGCTTGCTTTACCGCCGTAGGTTTTAGCCAGAACGGTGGTGATAGCTGCAGTCAGAGTGGTTTTACCATGGTCAACGTGACCGATGGTGCCGACGTTTACGTGCAGTTTGTTACGCTGAAATTGCTCTTTCGCCATGGCGATAATTCCTTACGTTGTGCCTTCATGAGTCATGAAGGCATCAGTTAACAATTTTTAAACCGTAGCTTATTTGCTACGAGCTTCAATAACGGCCTGAGCGACGTTGTTCGGCGCATCATCGTACTTCAGGAACTCCATGGAGTAAGAAGCACGGCCTTTTGTCAGAGAACGCAGCTGAGTTGCATATCCGAACATTTCAGACAGTGGAACTTCAGCATGGATCTGAACGCCAGTAGCGTTAGATTCCTGTCCTTTGAGCATACCACGACGACGGCTAAGGTCACCGATAACGTCACCGGTGTTCTCTTCCGGAGTCTCAACTTCAACCTTCATGATCGGCTCAAGCAGAACTGGAGTTGCTCTTTTAAAGCCTTCTTTAAATGCAATAGAAGCAGCAAGTTTAAAGGCCAGCTCTGAGGAGTCGACATCATGATATGAACCGAAGTGCAGACGAACACCCAAGTCTACTACCGGATAACCGGCCAGAGGACCTGACTTCAACTGCTCCTGAAGGCCTTTATCAACCGCAGGGATGTATTCAGTTGGAATCGTACCGCCCTTGATATCGTTGATAAATTCGTAGCCTTTAGGGTTTACACCCGGCTCCAGCGGGTACATGTCGATAACAACATGACCATACTGACCACGACCACCAGACTGCTTGGCGTGTTTACCTTCGATATCGGTAACTTTCGCGCGAATCGCTTCACGGTAAGCAACCTGAGGTTTACCCACGTTCGCTTCAACGTTGAATTCACGCTTCATGCGGTCAACGATGATGTCGAGGTGCAGCTCACCCATACCAGCGATGATGGTCTGGTTGGTTTCTTCATCAGTCCATACGCGGAATGATGGATCTTCCTTCGCCAGACGACCCAGAGCCAGACCCATTTTTTCTTGGTCAGCTTTGGTTTTCGGCTCAACGGCGATAGAGATTACTGGCTCTGGGAATTCCATGCGCTCAAGGATGATGACGTTATCTGGGTCACACAGGGTGTCACCAGTGGTCACATCTTTCAGGCCGATCGCAGCTGCGATGTCGCCTGCACGGACTTCTTTGATCTCTTCACGCTTGTTGGCGTGCATCTGAACGATACGGCCCAGACGCTCACGGTTTGACTTAACCGGGTTGTACACGGTGTCACCAGTGTTAACAACACCAGAATAAACGCGGAAGAAGGTCAAGTTACCAACAAACGGGTCGGTTGCGATTTTGAACGCCAGAGCAGCAAACGGCTCGTTGTCGTCAGAATGACGCTCAGCCGGTGTGTCTTTACCGTCGTCCAGCATACCGTTAATCGCGGTAACGTCAGTCGGTGCTGGCAGGTATTCAACTACCGCATCCAGCATCGCCTGAACACCTTTGTTCTTAAATGCAGAACCACAGGTCACCAGGATGATTTCGTTTTTCAGCACGCGCTTACGCAGAGAAGTTTTGATCTCTTCTTCGGTCAGTTCTTCACCGCCGAAGAATTTCTCCATCAGCTCATCAGAACCTTCAGCTGCAGCTTCAACCAGATTTGCACGCCATTCGTCAGCCAGTTCCTGCATATCAGCTGGGATATCTTCGTAAACGAAGGTAACGCCCTGATCTTCATCGTTCCAGTTGATGGCTTTCATTTTCACCAGGTCAACAACGCCGGTGAATTTCTCTTCTGCGCCGATTGCCAGCTGAAGTGGAACCGGGTTTGCACCCAAGCGCACTTTCATCTGATCAACAACTTTCAGGAAGTTAGCACCCATGCGGTCCATTTTGTTAACGAACGCGATGCGTGGAACTTTATATTTGTTAGCCTGGCGCCATACGGTCTCAGACTGTGGCTGAACACCACCAACCGCACAGTAAACCATCACTGCGCCATCGAGCACACGCATAGAACGCTCAACTTCGATGGTGAAGTCAACGTGTCCCGGGGTGTCAATGATGTTGACGTGGTGTGGCTCGAACTGCTTAGCCATACCTGACCAGTAACAGGTGGTCGCAGCGGAAGTGATGGTAATACCACGTTCCTGTTCCTGCTCCATCCAGTCCATGGTTGCGGCGCCGTCATGCACTTCACCGATTTTGTGGTTTACACCGGTGTAGAACAGAACACGTTCGGTAGTGGTAGTTTTACCGGCGTCGATGTGAGCACTGATACCGATGTTACGATAGCGCTCAATGGGTGTTTTACGAGCCATTTGATTCCTCTGATTCTGAGACGTTCTAAGTTAAAAAAGCCCAGCAGGTAAGTCACTGGGACGCCCGCTGGGTTAATAACAACTACGTGGCTGTTACCAGCGGTAGTGTGCGAACGCCTTGTTGGCTTCAGCCATACGGTGAACGTCTTCACGTTTCTTAACTGCAGTACCTTTGTTCTCTGCAGCATCAGAAAGTTCGTTCGCCAGGCGAAGAGCCATTGATTTATCACCGCGTTTACGAGCAGCTTCAACGATCCAACGCATTGCCAGAGCATTACGACGAACCGGACGGACTTCAACTGGAACCTGGTAGGTTGAACCACCAACGCGACGTGACTTAACTTCTACAGTCGGACGTACGTTTTCGAGTGCAACTTCGAAAGCTTCCAGACCGTCTTTACCTGCACGTTGAGCCAGGGTATCAAGTGCGGTATAGACGATAGATTCTGCAGTAGATTTTTTACCATCTACCATCAGAATGTTTACAAATTTAGCCAGCAATTCTGATCCGAACTTAGGATCTGGCAGGATTTTACGCTGACCAATGACGCGACGACGTGGCATGGAAATACTCCGTTGTTAATTCAGGATTGTCCAAAACTCTACGAGTTTATTTTGACATTAAAGTGAAAATGTTTGGCCTTACTTAACGGAGAACCATTAAGCCTTTGGCTTCTTCACGCCGTACTTGGAACGTGACTGCTTACGATCTTTAACACCTGAGCAGTCAAGCGCGCCGCGAACGGTGTGGTAACGCACACCTGGCAAGTCTTTAACACGACCGCCACGGATCAGGATCACTGAGTGTTCCTGGAGGTTATGACCTTCACCGCCGATGTAGGAGGTAACTTCAAAACCGTTAGTCAAACGCACACGGCAAACTTTACGCAGTGCTGAGTTTGGTTTTTTAGGGGTAGTGGTGTACACACGAGTACAAACACCACGTTTCTGCGGGCAAGCTTCCAGCGCAGGCACGTTGCTCTTTGCAACTTTGCGTACGCGTGGTTTGCGAACCAGCTGGTTAACTGTTGCCATTAAATAGCTCCTGGGATTTAGCTTTTTGCTTCGTAAACACGTAATAAATCGCCTCGTATTACTACGAGGAGGCAGAATTTTAGGGCTGTGTCAAAAGGGTGTCAAGAAATAACCAGGTTTTCGTTGTTACCAGGCCACTTGTTGTTGGTGCTTTGCCGTCATCGCAACGAAACCAGTATAGTCCAAACGTGCTACTTTGGTTGAAATTTGCTCAGCGAGTCCCCGCGCGACCACATCTTCCTGCAATACCCAAAGCGTTGCAGGTGAAGCACTTAACTTGATAAACATCTGGCTACCCTCCAGTGCGGCCGTCACGCCATCTTGCAGCAGCAGCAAATCATCGCCCTCCTGCATCAGCAGTAACAAACTATCGATGTCGCATTGCCAAGGGGATTGCAGCAGCGTGTAAAGCATAGGCGATTCTCAAAAACGAATGATTCGATGATAGGAAGCCAGTTTCTGGTGCAGCGTTTTGGCATCCAGCACCTCTGCTTCCAGAACGCGCTTCGCTGTCAGACTTTGTCCACGCGTGACCAGTGACTCGCGGCAGATAAAGCACTGGTCAATATCGTACAGACCCAGCACGCCAAAAGTCGCAATGTAATTGCGCGCCAAAATCTGCTCTGGATGTTGATCGCGTTGAAGTTGCAGCACACCATCACCTATAAAGAACAAGGCGATATCTTCGCTGAGCGCGCCAGTGGCCAGCACTGCATCCAGCCCTTCCCTGCCCGCGCTGCTACCGTGTGGTGCCTGAGTGAACAGAAATGCCACGCGATTCATCAGAATTGCACCAGACGATCGCAAGTCAGCGCGGCTTCTGCCAGCGCACCTAAGCCACTCAGTTCAAAGCCGGGCTGCAAATTACTGCCTGCCAGTTGCAAGCGAGCAGCTTCCTGCGCATCCGTCACGCCACGGCGTAATGCAGCAGCCACGCAGATATTCAGCGCAGCGCCACTCTCTTCACGTAGTTGCTGCCATGCACGCACCACATCCACTTCATCACTGGCGGGCGCGCTGAGCTGATTGGCATTCATCACACCCTCTCTATAAAAGAAGACGCTTGCTAGCTGATGCCCTTCTTTAATCAGCGCACGCGCAAACAGCAGCGCGCTGCTGGCATGCTGGGTGCCGTATGCCGGCCCAGTGACCAGCAAGGTGTAACGCATTAGCGTTCCTGCCCCTGGAAATCGCCGCTTTTGAATTGGCGAATATACAGATAAACCGTGTGCTTCGAGATATTCAGACGATCGGCGACCTGGTTAATGGCATCTTTAATATCGAAGATGCCCTTCTCATACAGATTGAGCACAATCTGACGATTCTTAGCGTTGTTGGAGACGTTGCGATCGTTGCTCACTTCTTCAATCGTAAATTCCAGCGTCTGCATCACCAGATCTTCTACCGAGCTGGCAAAGTTGACGTTGGAATCCACCTGCTGCGTTTCTGGCGGCAAGAAAGTAGACATAATCTGTGAGAACGGCACATCGAGATTCATGTTGATGCACAGCAGGCCAATCACGCGCTGTTGGCGATTACGAATCGCAATGGTCACTGACTTCATCAACACGCCGCTTTTTGCACGAGTGAAGTAAGCACGGGAAACATTACTGTCCGCGCCATGCATATCGTGCAGCATACGCAGTGCCAAATCGGTAATCGGAGAACCCACTTTACGGCCTGTATGTTCACCGTTGGCGATGCGCACGGCAGAGCATTTCAAATCTTCCAGTGAATGCAGCACGATTTCGCAGTGCGAGCCAATCAGCATCGCCAGACCATCAACGACCGCTTCGTAAGATTTGAGGATATCGTAATCTGCTTGCTCGAACGGACGCTGCTCCAGTAAATCGAAGTCAGTCAGTTCACCGGGATTGAATGGATTAGACATCGAAGACATTACCCTAAGTGGCTGGAGCCTGTCTCGACAGCGTAGGGGCAGACTCATATTGTGATAGTTGTGCAGGCGCTAGTCTGGCAAATGTCGTGGTGTTTAGCCAGAGCTTTGTCAGGGGATAGAAATGAAACCGCCGCCCGAAGGCGGCGGTGTAAGAAAGGGCAGGTTACTGCGCTTTCTTATCAGCGGCGGCTGGAGCCTGCGCTTTCTCATCCGCTTTTGGTGCTGGTTTGATATCCAGCAGCTCAACATCGAAGACCAGCGTGGAGTTAGCCGGAATACCCGGAACGCCATTTTTGCCGTAAGCCAAGTTTGGTGGGATCACCAGCTTGATCTTACCGCCTTTCTTCACGTGCTTCAGACCTTCAGTCCAGCCAGGGATAACACCATCCAGACGGAATGACAGCGGCTCGCCACGGGTGTAAGAGTTGTCGAACTCGGTACCGTCGATCAGCGTACCCTTGTAGTTCACCACAACAGTGTCGCTATCTTTAGGCGCGTCACCGGTGCCTTCTTTCTCAACCTGATAAAGCAGGCCAGATTCAGTTTTCTTCACGCCCTTTTCTTTAGCGAATTTGTCAGCGTATGCAGCACCCTTGTCAGAGTTCTCTTTCGCATCTTTTTCCATCTTCGCCTGTGCAGCGCCTTTCACGCGGCCTTCAAAGGCTTGCAGCGTCTGCTCAATCTCTTGGTCAGAGAGCTTGCTCTTGCCACCGAATGCATCCTGAACACCCGCGATCAGCTGGTCTTTGTCCAGTTTGATACCGAGTTTCTCTTGTTCCTTCAGAGAATTGTCCATGTAGCGACCCAGAGAAGCGCCCAGCGCATAGGCTGATTGCTGGTCTTCATTTTTGAAGGCAGCATTCTTTGGTGCCTGTGGTGCAGCTTGAGCTGCATCAGTTGGCGCTGCGGTGGTTTCTGCGGCCATAGCCAGCGGTGCATTTAACACGACGGCCATGGTGGTAGCTAACAATGTGACTTTAAACAGTGAATTCATCCTTTCTCCAAAACCGAAGCGTCAAAACCTCGGGAATCATTGCGGACAGTGGCCCACACTATAACTTTACGTGGCAGCTGCGAACACTCCCACAACGTAATTACCCGCTTAACATCCGACCTTTTTTGCATCAGGAAGTTTCACCAGAGATGAAGGCATTAGCGCTGTTTTCAACCGCAGGGGCTCATAAAGGTTAAAAATCGGGTGATTCTGGCGCCAAAGGCCGTAGAATCTCGCCCGATACGCGCCAAGCGCAGCACCGTAACAGGAGAAGAGATGATGCAACATGAAGAGTGGGAACAACGCCTTGAGGCGCTGGAGAGCAAGCTAGCTTTTCAGGAGCACACCATTGATCAGCTCAATCAGACGGTTACTCAGCACGAACTGGAGATGAGCAGGATGCGCGAACAGGTACGCCTGCTGGTGGATAAAGTCAAAGCTGCCACACCCTCACCGATTGCCTCACAGTCCGAAGAGACGCCTCCTCCCCATTATTAAAAGCAAAAGGCCACCCAAAGGTGGCCTTTCGCACATCAACGTCAAACTTAGTGGCTGCAGCCGCAGCCGCCTTGGCCGTGGTCGTGACCATGGTCGTGGTCATGATCGTGATGATGACCATCTGCACCGTGTACGTGGCCGTGTGCGATTTCTTCTTCCGTTGCTTCACGGATCGCCACCACTTCCACGTTGAAGTTCAGGTTCTGGCCCGCCAGCATGTGGTTACCATCAACCACGACGTGCTCGTCTTCCACTTCGGTGATTTCAACTGGCACAGGACCCTGATCGGTCTCTGCCAGGAAGCGCATGCCAACTTGCAGTTCATCCACGCCCATGAACACGTCTTTAGGAACACGCTGAACCAGGTTGTCATCGTACTGACCATAAGCATCGTTTGCTGGGATATGCACATCAAACTTATCGCCTACTGCATGATTTTCCAGCGCTTTTTCCAGACCAGAAATCAGGGAACCATGACCGTGCAGATAGTCCAACGGTGCACTCACCGGTGACTCGTCAACCAACACACCGTCTTCGGTACGAACCTGATACGCCAGGCTCACCACCAGGTCTTTTGCTACTTTCATGATATCTCCTAACCGTTGAGAACTGAGATCCTGTCTCATTGGTCTATTTTGCGTGCAATAACCAACCAGAAAGGTTCAAGACTGAGAATGCCAACAAATGTGTTGCTGCATACTGCTCAGCGTTAATGGCGCCGATTGTAACGGAATTCAATCCCGCTGTAAGTTTAAGCTTAAAAAAAGCTGCGCCATTACGCTACTCAGGATGAAAAATGCCGATGACTTGCTCATTGTTGCGCACCTTATCGCGAACTTGCTTATCCGCTTCACGCATCTGATGGCCGCACTGCACGCATTCCACCACCTCGACATTGTTTTCACGCCACAGTGCCAGCGTGTCTTTTTCCTGACATTGCGGACATACCGCACCGGCAATAAAACGTTTACGCATACTCTTTCCTGCCCGTTGTTAAGAAACGGATATGTTAAGTGTAGTCTTACTCGTCATCCCAACCGTCAATCTGGCGTTTTTCATGCTGCATTTCCCGTTGAAAGATGTCCTCCAACTCGCGACGGGCTTCACGAACGCGCGAGGCCTGCGTGCTGTCATCATGACTCGGCACAAGCTCACGCAGCATCCGCATATCCAGCCGACGGAAATGTTGTTGCGCGCGTTGTGCCTGGTGAGGATGCATGCCAAGTGAAATCAGCGTTTTGCGCCCCAGCTCCAGCGCACTAGAGAAGGTTTCACGTGAGAACAGTGTAACACCGGCCTCAAGCAGTTCATGTGCTTCAACACGTCCACGCGCACGCGCCAGAATTTCCAACTGTGGGAAATGCTGCTGACAGAGATGCACGATGGTCATCGAGTCCTCGGGATCGTTGCAGGTGATCACGATGGATTGCGCATTCTCCGCGCCAGCCGCTCGCAGCAGCTCAAGTTCAGTGGCATCTCCGTAGTAAACCTTATAGCCATACTTGCGCATTAGGCTCACAGCAGAGATGTCACGCTCCAGCACCGTAATACGCTTGTTGTTGGCCATCAGCAAGCGGCCCACGACCTGGCCAAAGCGACCGAAGCCCACCACAATCACCTGCGGCTGGTCGTCTTCAACAAAAGGTTTTTCACTGTTGTCATCGGGCTCATTGAAACGACGCGCGAGAATTTTATCCACGCCCTGCATCAATAGCGGAGTGGTCATCATCGACAGCGTCACCGTCACCAACAGCAGTGGGAGCTGATCGCCCCTAAACAGTTTGGCGGAAGAAGCGGCAGAGAACAGTACAAAGGCGAACTCACCTCCCTGGCTCAACACACTCGCAAACTGCAGTCGTTCAGAGCTTCGCAACCCGTAGATGCGGCCCAACACATACAGCACCAACGTTTTCACCGCCACCAAAATCACTACGCCAAGAACAATCTCAACGATGTGGGTGTAAAGCACCCCAAGATTCAGCGCCATGCCAACGGAAATGAAGAACAGTCCCAGCAGCAAGCCTTTAAAGGGCTCAATCGCCACTTCCAGTTCGTGGCGATATTCGCTTTCCGCCAGCAGGATACCGGCGATAAAGGTGCCCAATGCCATCGACAGCCCCAGCGCATCCATAAACAACGCCGAGCCGAGCACCAGCAATAATGAGGCAGCAGTAAAGACTTCACGTACGCCAGATGCAGCGATGAAACGGAAAATCGGGCGCAGCAAATAACGGCCACCCACCAACATCCCGGCGAAGGCCAGCACTTTCATCCCCACTTTCAACCAGTCAACATGGCCGCTATCGCCCCCTGCCAGTAACGGCACAAGTGCCAAGGCGGGAATCACCGCCAAATCCTGGAACAGCAGTACCGAAAAGCCGAGTTGCCCTGCTTCGCTGCGGTTCATGCCCTTGTCACGCATCAACTGCAATGCCATCGCGGTGGAGGACATGGCTAAGCCAATCCCCCCAATCACCGCAGCCTGCCAGCTAAAGTCGGTGAGCCACAGCAGCACACCGAGAATGGCAGCAGAGATCAGCACCTGCGCGGCACCGACACCAAAAATGGAGCGACGTAGCGCCCAAAGTTTGGCGGGATTCAGTTCCAGTCCGATGATGAACATCAGGAACACGACGCCGAGTTCAGAGAAATGCAGAATCTCGTCAACGTCGCTGATGAACCCTAATCCCCATGGGCCGATGGCAATACCTGCCAGCAAATATCCCAGCACCGCGCCAATGCCAAGGCGCGCGGCTATGGGCACGATCAGCACCGCCGCGACCAGATAAATGACCCCAGCGGTCAGTAATGTTTGTCCTTCCATCACACCACTCCCTGCGGCAACGGTGAAGAGAGCCAGTCGCGATAGGCGTGCGCATAGTTACGCATCACCTCTGGCGTCTGGCGGCGTGCCCAGTAGATCACCATTGGCGTCATCCAGTGCATGCGGCACATCTGCGCCGTCAACTCAAACGGACGCATGATGTCGCTCATGGGATAGCGATTCAGCCCACTGTGGTGGTAAGCCGTTTCCGGCTCTCCGGTGGTGACCACGCTACGCCAGTATTTACCCTCGAGCGCATTGCCATCGATACCGCTGGCAAATCCGCGCGACAACACGCGGTCCAACCACTCTTTCAGTAACGCCGGGCAGCTGTAGGTATAAAGCGGATGCTGGAATACCACGATTTGATGTTCACGCAGCAGTTGCTGTTCGTAGTGAACATCAATAAAAAAAATCCGGATAGTGGGCGTATAAATCGTGCACCGTGACGTGGTCCAGTTCCATAGCCGACTGCAGCAAAACCCGATTAGCAATCGAATCCTGTGTTTCCGGATGGGCATAAAGCAGCAATATTTTAGGTGGCTGCGACATCGTTCCCCTCCAAGGCGTCGTCACAGCAGAGGAATTCCGCTACCATGCTCGACGCAACTAACCATTATCGAATTATGTTGCCAATAAATTAACATATTCTGACGATACGGCGCTTATGATTGTATTTTCCTCATTACAAATCCGCCGCGGCACCAATGTGCTGCTGGATAACGCAACAGCCACCATTAATCCCGGCCAAAAAGTCGGTCTGGTGGGCAAAAACGGCTGCGGTAAATCCACGCTGCTGTCGCTACTGAAGGGTGAAATCAGCAGTGATGCGGGTCACTTCACCTTCCCCAGCAGTTGGGCATTGGCATGGGTGAATCAGGAAACCCCTGCGCTGAGCAAAGCCGCACTTGAATATGTTATTGATGGCGACCGCGAATATCGTCAGCTTGAATCCGAATTAGCAGAAGCAAATGCAAAAGATGACGGCAACGCTATCGCACTGCTACACGGCAAACTGGATGCGATCCAAGCGTGGAGCATACACGCTCGTGCGTCCAGCCTGCTGCACGGATTGGGCTTTAGCCAGGAACAATTAATGCGGTCGGTGAGCGACTTTTCCGGTGGCTGGCGTATGCGCCTCAACCTTGCGCAAGCACTGGTGTGTCGATCCGATCTGCTGCTGCTGGATGAACCGACTAACCACCTTGATCTCGATGCAGTGATCTGGCTTGAACGCTGGTTGAAAAGCTATGAAGGCACGCTGATCCTGATTTCGCATGACCGAGACTTTCTCGATCCGGTGGTGGATAAGATTATCCATATCGAACAGCAAACCATGTTCGAATACACCGGCAACTACAGCTCGTTTGAGCGCCAGCGCGTCGCCAAACTGGCGCAGCAGCAGGCGCTGTTCCAGAGTCAGCAGGAAAAAGTGCAGCATCTGCAAAAGTATATTGATCGCTTCCGTGCGCAGGCCACCAAAGCCAAGCAGGCACAGAGTCGTATCAAAATGCTGGAGCGCATGGAGTTGATTGCCCCTGCACACGTCGATAACCCGTTCAGTTTCAGCTTCCGTGCCCCCGAAAGCCTGCCGAATCCATTGCTGAAAATGGAAAAAGTCACGGCAGGTTACGGTGAACGCATCATTCTTGATGCCATTAAGCTCAACCTGGTGCCCGGTTCGCGCATCGGCCTCTTAGGCCGTAACGGTGCGGGTAAATCAACGCTGATCAAACTGCTGGCCGGCGAGATTGAAGCGCTGGATGGCAAAGTCGGCTTGGCGAAAGGCATCAAACTCGGCTACTTCGCTCAGCATCAGCTTGAATATCTACGCGCTGATGAATCGCCATTGCAGCACCTGGCACGTATTGCGCCACAAACGCTCGAACAGCAATTGCGTGATTACCTCGGCGGCTTCGGCTTCCAGGGTGACAAAGTCAGCGAAATCACTGAGCGCTTCTCGGGCGGTGAAAAAGCGCGACTGGTGCTGGCGCTGATTGTCTGGCAACGTCCAAACTTGCTGCTGCTCGATGAACCGACCAACCACCTTGATCTCGACATGCGTCAGGCATTGACCGAAGCACTGATTGATTTCGAGGGCGCCTTGGTGGTGGTTTCGCATGATCGTCATTTGCTGCGATCCACCACCGACGATCTCTATCTGGTGCATGACCGCAAAGTCGATGTGTTCGAGGGCGATCTCGATGATTACCAGCAGTGGTTGAGCGATTTGCAAAAGCAGCAGGCCCAACAGGATGCAACGCCAAAGCTAGATAACGCCAATAGCGCCCAGTCTCGTAAAGATCAGAAGCGCCGCGATGCCGAACTGCGCGCGCAGACTCAGCCATTACGCAAAGAGATAGAGAAGCTGGAAAAGCAGATGGCGAAATGGCAGAGCCAACTGAGTGAAGCGGAAGCGATGCTGTCAGACAGTGCAATTTACGATCAGAGCCGTAAAGCGGATTTGAACGTGGCGTTGCAACGTCAGGCAGAGAGCAAATCTGCTTTAGAAGACGTTGAAATGGCCTGGCTGGATGCGCAAGAGCAGCTGGAGCAAATGCTGGCGGGATAGCCGACAGGTTGGTTCTGTAGGGTTCGCATTTTACGAACCTGGTAAATTGTGTTGCTGTTTATGTTGCTGCCGGGTTTGGTGTAAGGGCCAGAAAAGCCCCGCCCGATCGCAAAGGGATCACGCATCCATGCTGATCGACCGCCACATCCATGTGGCGGACGCTTTGCTCTTCTGGCGGGGATTTCCTGTCCTGTTTAGATTCTCATCGCTGTATCTTGTGCGCTTGCCTGGATGTTTGCACACTTCGTAGCGGCGCAATTTATTGCTCATTTTTTTAGACACGCGCGATAAATCGCGCCGCTACGGATATGAATCAGCCAGTTAGAACGGAACATCACCCAGCACTGTCGCCCGATGCATCACCCTGCGTGCCGGATAATAATCCGCATTGGCATAATGCTGCGTCACGCGGTTATCCCAGATCGCAACATCATTCGGCTGCCAGCGCCAGCGCACCTGAAACTCCGGTTTCGCCGTATGCCAGAACAGGAAATTCAGCAGCGCCTCACTCTCCTTCTCACTCAATCCCAATAAACGCGTCGTGAAGCCTTCATTCACAAATAACGCCTTGCGCCCACTCACCGGGTGTGTGCGAATGACGGGATGTTGCACCGGCGGATGCTTCGCCACGGCCTGTTGCCAGCGTTGATGTTCCTCTTCGGTCTTGCGGTATTTGTATTCCTGGAATGACTTCTTGAAATCGTGCTCCGCCTGCAAGCCACCCAGCAGCTGCTTAAAGGGCTCTGACAGGGCTTCATAAGCCGCAATCCCCGTGGACCACAGCGTATCGCCACCGCTTTCCGGTAACAGCTTGGAGGCCAGAATCGCTATCGCTGGCGGCGTTTCGATAAAGGTCACATCGGTGTGCCAGTTATCATTATCCGGTGGATTGTCCTGATGGGTATCCAGCACGATGATCTCGTCCACCCCTTCCGCGTGCGGATACACCGGATGGATATGCAGATCGCCAAAGCGAATCGCTAACGCACGCTGCTGCTCCGGCGTGATCAGCTGATTACGCAGGAACAACACTTGATGACGCAGTAGGCCATGATAAAGCTGCTCAAACTGCGCGTCGCTTAATGGTCGACTGAGATCCACATCGCTAACCTGCGAACCGATATACGGGCCCAGCGCGGTAAAAGTAAGACGTTCGTTCATTGCTGTTCTCCATTCCAGGGCGTTAATCGGCGCTGCAAAGCGCGCAGACCCAGTTCTAAGCTAAAAGCGATCAAGGCAATCACGGCGATTCCGGCTAGCACCACATCAGTAGCAAGGAACTCGCCCGCCGACTGCACCATGAATCCCAGCCCGCGCGTGGCGGCAATCAGTTCGGCAGCCACCAGCGTTGACCAGCCGACGCCGAGGCCAATACGCAAACCGGTAAGAATTTCCGGCAAGGCACCCGGCAAGATGACAAAGCGCAGCAGCTGCCAGCGTGAAGCCCCCAAAGCTTGCGCCGCTCGTATCCGTACCTGCTGAGCATTCTTCACACCCGCCAGTGTCGAGAGCGTGACCGG
This sequence comes from Pantoea rwandensis, assembly GCF_002095475.1. GTDB lineage: Bacteria > Pseudomonadota > Gammaproteobacteria > Enterobacterales > Enterobacteriaceae > Pantoea > Pantoea rwandensis. The sequence continues at coordinate 91,967 of NZ_MLFR01000020.1, read as the reverse complement.
CGCGAAGATTGCCAGATAAATCAGTAAAATTTTCGAGGTCTCACCGATGCCAAACCAAATCACCATCAGCGGCAAATAGGCGAGCGGCGGCACCGGGCGATAGAGTTCAATCAGCGGGTCGAGCAGCCCGCGAATCGCCGGACTTAAACCCATCGCAATGCCCACAGGGATGCCAATCAGCGCCGCGAAGAACAACGCCACCAACATACGCGTCAGGCTGGCACCCAAGTGCTGCCATAAGGTCGCATCCATAAAGCCTTGCGGACTGGCGATCAGCAGTAACTTTTGCAGCACCTGCTGGGGTGGCGGTAGGAACAGGGGTGCAACTAAACCGAGCGCCGTCACGCCCCACCACACCAGCAGCAGCAAACCGACACTCAGCAAGCTCAGTGAAAACTGGGCTGAAAACGGCCAGCGCAGTGCGCGGCGGCGAGTTTGCGTTTTCTCATCAATAACCGCACTCATACAAACGCCTCCCGCTGAGAAAAGACCTGATTCAGCACATATTCGCGGCGCTCGATAAAGGCCGGATCGGATTTGATACTGCGGCACGGTTCACCGGCAGCGAACCGCTGACCAAAATCGAGTTTGATACGTTCCACCACGCGACCAGGCCCAGTTGACAGCAGCACCAGCTCGCTGGCGAGAAACACCGCTTCTTCAATATCGTGAGTGATGAGCAAAATCTGTTTGCCGGTATCGCGCCACAGCGTCAGCAGCAGGGTTTGCATCTGTTCACGGGTGAAGGCATCCAGCGCGCCAAATGGCTCATCTAACAGCAGCAGCTGAGGGTCAGCCGCCAGCGCACGCGCAATCCCCACGCGCTGACGCTGACCCCCAGAGAGCTGCCAGATAAAACGCTTTTCGGCCCCTTCCAATCCGACTTTACGGATCAAACGACGCGCAATCACATGACGCTCTGCTTTCGCCATCCCCGTCAGTTGCAAACCAAACGCCACGTTATCGATCACGTTGCGCCACGGCAGTAAACCTTCGTTTTGGAATACCACACCGCGTTCGGCGCCGGGTCCCTTTACCGCTTGGCCATCTAGCGTGATGCTGCCTGACTCCAACGGCAGGAAACCGGCGATCAAATTCAGCAGTGTGGTTTTGCCACAGCCAGAGGGCCCCAGCACCACCAGCAGGTCGCGTTGATCCAGCTGCAGGTTAATATCCTGCAGCGCGGGTTGTCCGGCGTAACGTGCATTCAGGTTGGTGATGCTGAGCATAACGCCTCCGTTATTTCGCTAAGGGCGCAACAAAGCGCGTAGTGACAAAGCTGCTGTAATCGTTAGCCGCATCCGGCACTTTGCCCTGCTCTTTCAGGAAGTGTGCGGTATCAACAATCGCTTTGTTGACCGGTTTACCCAGCTGTTCCACCTGTTGCTGTGCGGTCAGGTAGGTATTGCCTTTGACCAGCACCGGCACATCGCTTTCCGGTACGCCACTCAGTCGCGCCAGTTTGCTAAGATTGTCGGGCTGCTTCAGCCACTGTTCTGGATTAGCAATGTAGGCTTGCTGCGCCTCAATCGCACTGCGCGCAAAGGCAGTGACGATTTCAGGATGCTGCTGGGCGAAATCTTTACGCACTACCCACACATCTAGCGTCGGTGAACCCCATTTGCCTACCTGTGAGGAGTCGGTCAGCACCGTGCCGTCTTTTTCCAGCTCGTTAACTGCTGGCGACCAGACGTAGGCGCCGTCGATATCACCGCGTTTCCACGCCGCAATAATGGCTGGCGGTTGCAGATTCACTAACTGCACCTGTGACGGCTTAATGCCCCAATGTTTAAGTGCAGATAACAGGCTGTAATGGGTGGTGGAGATGAATGGCACGGCGATGCGTTTGCCAATCAAATCCTTGGGACTGGTGATGGATTTTTTGACCACCAGCGCTTCGGAATTGCCAAGCTGTGATGCCAGTAAGAAGGCTTCGATGGGCAGTTGCTGTGTTGCCGCCACTGCTAACGGGCTGGACCCGATATTACCGATTTGCACATCACCTGAAGCCAGTGCTCGCAGCACGCTGGCACCACTATCAAACTTGCGCCAGTCCACCGTCGCGCCGCTCTCTTTGGCAAAGGTGTTGTCAGCCTGCGCCACTTTGGCCGGTTCCGCTGAGGTTTGATACGCCACAGTGACGTTGACCGCCTGTGCCTGAAAAGCCATCAGGGCCAATGCTGCCGCCACTGCCGTTATTGTTTTTTTTACTGCCATCATCATTCACCCCAATGTTATGTCGTGACGGCAGTTTCTCCAGCGGCTGTAATTTCATAAAGGAATTAAAAATTATCCCTAATGAAAATCTGTTCTTAGATCATCATCGGGCAAAGGTATGCGAAATGCGCAAATGCAAAGAAGGTGTAAAGACAGAAATATGTCACGCGCTCACATCCTGGCTGTGCTATTGATAGATTCTCTGTTTTTCACTCTGTTTGCGGTACTGAAATCCATGTCGATTGAGGAAGTTGCACGTCTGGCTGGCGTATCTAAAGCCACGGTATCGCGGGTGTTGAATCAACATCCGGGCGTGCGGCCAGACACGCGAGGAAAGGTATTGGCAGCCATCGAGCACTGCGACTATCAGCCCAATTTGCTGGCTCGTCAGCTGCGCACATCGCAGAGTCATATGTTACTGGTGTTAATTTCAGACATCACTAATCCCTTCTGCTCACGTGTGGTGCAAGGCATTGAAGCTGAAGCCGAAGCGCAGGGTTATCACATCCTGTTATGCAATTCAGCTTCACAGCTGCCACGAGAAGCCGCCTATCTGGCGCTGCTGAGCGGCAAAGTGGTGGATGGCGTCATCACCATGGATGCGGCCGCCTGTTTGCAAGAGCTGAAAGGCTTGATTGGCAATGCCCCTTGGGTACAGTGCGCGGAATACGACCCGTCGATTCCCGCTTCCAGCGTCACGATTGATAATAAAGAAGCCGCATTTGAGACTGTGCGTTATTTGGCGGGCAAAGGCCGGCGCCGTATTGCACTGGTAAACTGTGATATGCGCTATCTCTACTCTCATCAACGCGAGCGTGGCTATCGTGAAGCGTTGGAACAGCTTGAACTCAACTGGGGAGCGGTGGCTTACGCGGAGAATATTTCGTGTGAGGCGGGAAGTGCTGCGCTGCGTGAATTGCTGGCACAGCCGGAGCGGCCAGATGCGGTGTTTGCAGTATCGGATGTGTTGGCGGTCGGTGTGATCCACGCGGCGTTGGATGCCGGACTGCGCGTGCCGGAAGATCTGGCGGTGGTGGGATTCGATGGCATCCCGTTTACCAGCAGCCTCAATCCGCCGCTAACAACCATCGAGCAGCCGATGAACCGGCTGGGCGCACGCAGCGTTCAGCTATTACTGAACCGCATTCGCCAGCCGCACAGTGAAGTGGTACGCGAGGTGCTGCCGTGGAAGCGCGTCGAACGCGCTTCCAGTTAGGTCCCATCTGATGCATAGAGGCCTTTAATACTGTATTGACCCATTGCCTTGATAAAGTGTTTCACCGCTCTAACGTTCATTTATTACGTTAGAGTCAGTGACCTTCCTTTACAAGCTAAGGGATAATGATTATCTGTGAGGAGTCAAACAATCTGTAGCTGATGGAACAACACTTTACAGATATTAATTGAGGTCATTCTATTTAAGGCGAAAATTTCCTACAACGTGTTTTTAACAATCTTTAATTAAAAGTCCGCCATACATCCATGTGATTATTAATCTAAAAAAATAGATTATTTATCAACTCACATATGATCCGTAAGCAAAATGACTTTCAGTACTCAAGGCTTTGCTGAATCAATGTTTTCAGTACATCCCTACGTTCTGCCTGGCAACTGTATATTTAGAGGACAGATAATCACTGGAAGAAAATGTATATCAGGCAGCGTGACTGCCTGATTGCATCAATCATGGACTCTGGTCGTCAAGAGTGCAGCTTCAATCATCGGGAAGACTTGATTAATTGGACTTTTCCCAATGTAAGCACCTTCGACAATGACTTGTTTGCCCAGTGGATAGTTAGGAGCCCAGATTTTATAACCTGGTAAGCCGGTATCTTTCAGTTTACGCTTATTATAAATAGAGATAAGTGGGCGGTTGAGTGCATTAGCAATGTGGACAATCGAGGTATCAGTGCTGACGACTAAGCTTGATAACCTGACGATTTCGATAGCAGTATTTATCGTACTTTCAGGAACAATAACCGCGCCAAACTTATTGTATTTCCGCACTTTATTCTCCTGCCCAACAATGACAACTTTTATAGCAGGGTTGACTGATTGAATAAAATGGATGAGTGAAACCACTTGTTCTTCTGAAAAATCCTTGTCTTGCGCGCCGGAATAAGGATTCACAGATACGATGACATCCTCTGGAGTAAAATTCAGCGCACCTTTAACTCTATCTTGCTCATGAAGGCATTTCCCAAGTTGATACTGAAATTCATTCTTATAGATGTTAAATAATTCCAGCACCCGTTTATGGCGCTCAATGATATGCTTTTCGGCGTCAAGATAACTAATACACAAGTTATAAATACCCGGAAGGTTTTTGTTAAACCCAACATGATGGCTACGTCTCATCCGCCATGCCAGTTTTAAGCGTTCATAATCTTGAACATCATCAAAATCGACGATTACATCAAAGTTCTGAGCAGAAAGATCATCCAGAGACATTCGATTTTTGTAAAGGATGACCTGATCCAGATAGTCACATTTTTTTAGCATCTGAGCACAGACAGGCCCAGTTAGCACAGATACCCGGTAACCTTGCTCAGTCAGTAAAAAAGCGGTTCCGGTGGTGACGACCATGTCCCCGATTTTGTCATCAAGACGTAGCAGCAATATATGACGAACATTTTCAGGATCGAAATGACGCTGCCTACGTTGAGTTTTGAGAAAAGAATGCAGCATAACTTTTTTAATTTTTCTGAGTAAAACATTTTTATTTCTGTTGATGGCTTTCAGAAACTGCATGGATCTTTCCATATAAAGAGATCAGGCGGTTATCGTTTTCATAAGAAAACAACGGTGCCGAAACGACTGGCTTAGTGTTTCTATGCTAACGCTTTTCATGGAGTAAAAAAATCTTTATGACTTATCCGGGCTTTATGCGGAAAGCAAGGGTTAGCCACAGCGACCTCTAAAAGCCAGCTTCAACCTCAACCAGAACACTGACGCCCGGCTGGACATAAAAATTATGCTGGACTTGTGCCAACAGCATGTATAAAACGCCCGCATGACTTATCAGCAGGCGGAATCTAATACGTGAATCAAAATAGTGATTTCTCAACGCGGGCAACGTTCCGCAGGCTTATCCCCTATATATCCCCCCATAAAAAGGGATTGTTTGCCGCGAGTTTTGCGCTGGTCATCAACGCCGCGACCGATGCTGGTCTACTTTCACTGCTCAAGCCTCTAATGAATGGTGTTGGCTTTGGAAGTGTTACACCTGAATCGTTGCGCTGGCTACCGCTTGCTGTGATTGGACTGGTTATAATCCGTGGAGTATCTGGCTATGTATCAGATTACTGTATGGCATGGGTATCAGGTCGCGTTGTGATGTCCATGCGCCGTCAGATCTTTAGTCATCTGATGGGGATGCCTGTCAGCTTCCATAATCGCAATTCGTCAGGAAGTCTTTTGACCAAGATTACCTATGACTCTGAACGCGTTGCGTCTGCTTCCTCTGATACGCTCATCTCTCTGGTCCGTAACACTGCTTCAATCATCAGCCTGATGGTACTTATGATCTGGAACAGCTGGCAGCTGTCCTTAGTGCTTCTGATCGCTGCTCCAGTCATTGCACTGAGCGTCAGCGCCGTGTCTGGTAGATTCCGTCGTATCAGTCGGGATCTGCAGAACACCATGGGCAGCGTTGCCGTCAGCTCAGAACAGATGCTGAGAAATCACCGAGAGGTGCGCATGTTTGGCGGCCAATCTGTTGAACGGGAAAACTTTGCTAACACCAGCGATGCGATGCGTAAGCACGGCCTAAGAATGGTTTCTGTTGCCGCACTTTCCGAGCCCTTCATACAGGTCATAGCCTCATTAGCTCTGGCTGCGATTCTTTATGCAGCGAGCTTCCCCTCAGTGCTGGAAACACTTTCTGCAGGGTCGGTAACCGTGGTTTTCTCCGCCATGTTTATGATAATGCGCCCGCTTAAATCGCTAACAAGTCTTAACGCCGGTTTTCAACAGGGAATGACGGCATGCCACTCACTTTTTAACCTTCTTGATATGCCAAAGGAACGTGACGAAGGCACACTTTCTGCGGAGGGTGCGAAGGGAGAGCTTGAATTTCGCAACGTTAGCTTTCGTTACGAAAACTCAGAGGACTATGCGCTACGTAACGTGAGCTTCAAAGTGTCAGCGGGTAAAACAGTGGCTCTTGTTGGGCGGTCGGGTTCAGGGAAGTCTACTTTAGTCAGTCTTATTCCGCGGTTTTATGATGATTACGAAGGAGAAATTCTGCTCGATGGGCAGGAGCTTCGAAGCTACCAGCTGAAATCGTTGCGGGAAAAAATATCCCTTGTATCCCAGCATGTTCACCTTTTTGATGCCAGCCTTGCGGAAAACATCGCCTATGCCTGTCCGGACTCTGTCACACGTGAGGACATCAGTGAGGCGGCGTCTCGTGCCTATGCAGATGTGTTCATTAACAGGTTGCCTGAAGGGCTAGATACGCTGGCAGGTGAAAATGGCGTACAGCTTTCAGGCGGTCAGCGTCAGAGAATAGCCATCGCGCGGGCTCTGTTGAAGAAAACGCCATTACTCATACTGGATGAAGCCACCTCTGCGTTGGACAATGAATCTGAGCACGCAATCAAGATGTCACTGGATAATATCAGGCATGAATGCACGCTGTTGATTATTGCTCACAGGCTGTCAACGATTGAGGCCTGTGATGAAATCATTGTTATGGATAATGGCAGAATGAGTGAACGAGGAAATCACAAAGAGCTTTTGCAACAAACGGGTCTGTACAGCAAGCTGCATGAAATGCAGTTCTCAACTCAGCAATAGCATAGTTTCGTAAATACCTCATTGGTTCATCCCCAGGCCATCATCCATCTTGTCCTGGGGGTCAAGACCAGCCGTTATAACGTCGCCATACTTTCAGGTATGCGACGACAACACCACCTTTGCAAGAAGAGTGTGGGCATGGTGAACTCCCAGTTCCCCATGCCCACACTGATTTCTTACAAAAAGGTTACTACCCTATGCGCTCAACAACTCAGCTAACTCAACGCCAAATCAGCAGCACACAGGCGGCCGTGAGCGCACCCATCGCCAGGTTGAAGATTTTCCATGCGCGCGGGCTGCGTAGCAGGCGGCCAATCAACGAACCAAAGCCCATCCAAATCACCCCGGAGACCACGTTAACCAGCGCCATGCCCATGCTGATAGCAACCACCGAATGCAGGTAAGCATCGCCTGCGAGGCTAAAGCTGGCCACCGCACCCAGCGCCATCAACCAAGCCTTCGGGTTGATCAGTTGCAGCAATCCCCCTTGCCAGAAGGGCATCTGCTTCACGGTTTCATCTTCCGTTTCCAATTTCTCGTATGCGGCAGTCGCAATCTTCCACGCCAGCCATAACAAGTAGAGGCTACCGGCAATTTTTAATACCAGATGCAGTGAGGGATAAAGCAAGATGAGGCCACCGATGCCAAATGCCACCATCAGCAACATGACTTGCATGCCAATCATGATACCAATGAGCAAAGGTATGGTGCGCAGGAAGCCAAAATTAGCACCTGAGGCGGTAAGTAACATATTATTGGGGCCTGGCGTGATGGCAGCGACCCAAAGAAAACCCAACATTGATAAAAAAAGACTCAGTTCCATGTATATTCGGGTGCTCCTCACCCAGTAAAGCGGACAACCCATCGAAGCTATCAGCGACTTATGCATCAGACAAGCCTTTACCCAAGCTATTTTGATCGCCTGAACGGCGAGCGCTTTAAACCGCTGCGCGGATTCAGTAACGCGCATCTGCAAACATTGCTGCCGCGCATATTGCGACGGCGCGTAACCTTACGTCCGCACTGGCAGCGACTTGACCTGCCTGACGGCGATTTTGTCGATCTCGCATGGAGCGAAGATCCGGCACAAGCACGTCACAAGCCGCGTATGGTGATGTTCCACGGACTGGAAGGCAGCTTCCGCAGCCCTTATGCACACGGCCTTATGCAAGCGTGTCAGGCGCGTGGCTGGTTAGCGGTGGTGATGCACTTCCGTGGCTGCAGTGGCGAACCCAATCGCCTGGAGCGCATCTATCATTCCGGTGAAACCGAAGACGCGACCTTTTTCCTGCACTGGCTGCAACGCGAATGGGGCACTGTGCCTACTGCAGCAGTGGGCGTTTCACTCGGTGGCAACATGCTGGCCTACTTATTGGGCATGCAGGGGAATGATGTGCCTGTGGATGCAGCCGTCGCGATTTCGGCTCCCTTTGCGCTCGAACCCTGTAGCGAAAAGTTGGATGCCGGCTTCTCTCGTTTCTATCAGCACTATTTGCTGACCAAGCTGAAGCAGAATGCCACGCGCAAACTGCTGGCCTGGCCCGGCACGTTGCCAGTGGAACTGAGCCAACTGCGGGCATTCCGCCGTATCCGTGAGTTCGATGATGCGATTACCGCGCGGGCGCACGGTTTTCTGGATGCCAACGACTATTATCAACGTGCCAGCGCCATGCCGCTGCTCACCGGCGTGCGCAAGCCGTTGCTGATTATCCATGCCAAAGACGATCCGTTTATGACCGATGCGGTCATTCCGCAGCCGGAGCAGCTCTCGCCTTCGATTGAATATCAGCTGACGCAACAAGGTGGTCACGTTGGATTTGTCGGTGGCACTTTATTGAAGCCGAAAATGTGGCTGGAACAACGTGTGCCTGACTGGCTCTCAACCTATCTGGATGTGTGATAGTGATTATTCCCTGGCAAGAACTTGAGGTCGCAACGCTGGAAAACTTGATTGAAAGTTTTGTACTGCGAGAAGGCACCGACTATGGCGAACAAGAGCGCAGCCTGGCGCAGAAAGTGGCTGACGTGCGTCGCCAGCTGGAGCGCGGTGAGGTGGTATTAGTGTGGTCAGAACTGCATGAATCAGTGAATATCATGCCAAAAGGTGAGTTTCGCGGTTAATGCACCGCGCGGCAATTCGTGCTAACAATGCTCATCGCCGGACTTCACAGGGAGCGCTGTTATGTCAGCCAGGCATCCAATTATTGCCGTCACCGGTTCCAGCGGTGCCGGAACCACTACCACCAGCCTCGCCTTCCGTAAAATATTTCAGCAGCTGGATTTGCATGCTGCGGAACTTGAAGGCGACAGCTTCCATCGCTATACCCGTCCTGAAATGGACATGGCGATCCGTAAAGCGCGCGATTTGGGTCGCCATATCAGCTACTTCGGCCCAGAAGCCAATGACTTCGGTCTGTTAGAGCACACCTTTAAGCACTACGGACAAACCGGGTTGGGTGAATCACGCAAATATCTGCACACCTACGATGAAGCCGTACCCTGGAATCAGGTACCCGGCACCTTTACGCCCTGGCAGCCACTGCCGGAGAACACCGATGTGCTGTTCTATGAAGGATTGCATGGCGGTGTGGTGACACAGCAGCAAAACGTCGCCGAGCATGTCGATCTGCTGGTCGGCGTGGTACCGATCGTCAATCTGGAGTGGATTCAAAAGCTGGTGCGCGACACCGGCGAGCGTGGCCATTCTCGTGAAGCGGTAATGGATTCGGTGGTGCGTTCAATGGAGGATTACATCAACTTCATTACGCCGCAATTCTCACGGACCCACATCAACTTCCAGCGCGTACCGACAGTCGATACCTCCAACCCGTTTGCCGCACGTGAAATTCCCTCGCTCGATGAAAGTTTTGTGGTCATTCATTTTCGTGGGCTGGAGGGCATTGCCTACCCTTATCTGCTGGCGATGATTCAGGGCTCGTTTATTTCACACATGAATACGCTGGTGGTACCGGGCGGTAAAATGGGACTGGCAATGGAGTTGATCATGACGCCGCTGGTGCAGCGTCTGATAGAAGGTAAACGGATTGAATAATCCAGATTTTCTTCAGCAGCGGCCATAGGGCCGCTGCGCTGTTTCACAGCTCAATCACCTCATAGCTGTGCGTCATTTCCACTCCTTTGCCCAGCATAATTGCCACTGAGCAGTACTTCTCGGCGGACAGATCAACGGCACGAGCCACCGCTTTATCACTCAGCTCTTTGCCGGTGACAATAAAATGTAGATTGATATGGGTAAAAATACGTGGCGCTTCTTCACGGCGTTCAGAGGTGAGTTTTACCTCGCAATCCGCCACGTCGTTACGTCCTTTTTGCAAGATGGTTACCACGTCAATCGCACTGCAGCCGCCCGCCGCCATCAGCACCATCTCCATGGGGCTCGGCGCTTTGTCACCGGAATTTCCGTCCATTAATACCTGATGACCGGATGAGGATTCTCCGAGAAAGGTCAGCCCTTCCACCCATTTCACTCGTGCTTGCATTATTCTTTCTCCAGAAGCGGCTATTTTGCCGCCAGAGTACGCTTTCAGTTGATAAACAGCAATCCAGACTCATCCGCCCTTTGCTGAAGCGAGACAACAGAAGACAGCTCGCAAAAGCTGTGCTACAAACAGTGCTGAAAATATTTTCGTCGTAACAGACGAAGGCGGGAAGAATCAAAAGCGTAGCTTAAGAATCACCCGGAAATAATTTTCCTTAACAGGAAACGCTCGACGATTACACCGCCTGACAGGGAAAACTGCCCCCTGTATTTTGGGCACGATTACAATAGAGGATAATAGCGAATGGTTCTCGGCAAACCGCAAACAGACCCTACACTCGAATGGTTCCTGTCCCATTGCCATATTCACAAATATCCGTCCAAAAGCACGCTCATCCATCAGGGTGAGAAAGCGGAAACGCTGTACTACATCGTGAAAGGTTCCGTTGCGGTTCTGATCAAAGATGAAGAAGGCAAAGAGATGATCCTCTCCTACCTCAATCAGGGAGATTTCATCGGCGAACTCGGCCTGTTTGAAGAAGGTCAGGAACGTAGTGCCTGGGTACGTGCGAAAAGTGCCTGCGAAGTGGCTGAAATTTCCTACAAAAAATTCCGTCAGCTGATTCAGGTAAACCCGGATATTTTAATGCGACTCTCGTCGCAAATGGCGCGACGTCTGCAAGTCACCTCCGAGAAAGTAGGCAACCTTGCCTTCCTCGATGTGACAGGCCGCATTGCGCAAACACTGCTTAATCTGGCCAAACAGCCAGATGCGATGACTCACCCAGACGGGATGCAGATTAAAATCACCCGTCAGGAGATTGGTCAGATCGTGGGTTGCTCACGCGAAACCGTGGGACGCATCCTGAAAATGCTGGAAGATCAGAATCTGATCTCCGCACACGGTAAAACCATCGTCGTCTACGGCACCCGCTAATTTCTTATCACCCACGGCGTGATGGCAACATTGCGCCGTTTTTATTTGCGGTGAGCTGATGTGGCGCCGAATCATCTATCATCCTGAGGTCAATTACGCGCTGCGGCAAACGCTGGTGCTGTGCCTGCCTGTGGCTCTTGGCTGGCTGTTTGGCGATCTGCAAAAAGGCCTGTTGTTCTCCTTAGTGCCTGCATGCTGCAACATGGCGGGACTCGACACGCCGCATAAACGCTTCTTCAAACGTCTGATTGTGGGTGGTTCACTGTTTGCCACCGGCAGTTTTCTTATCCAAATCCTCACCGACTACCAAATACCGCTACCGCTGATTCTGTTCGTGTTACCGTTACTGGTTGGCGTCACGGGTGAAATCAGTCCGCTGCATGGTCGCTTGCTGCCAGCAACCTTAATCGCTGCAATTTTCAGCCTGAGCCTGATCGGACGTATGCCGGTGTGGGTACCGCCGCTGCTGTATATCGGCGGCACGCTATGGTACGGCTTGTTCAACTGGTTCTGGTTTTGGCTGTGGAAAGAGCAGCCGATGCGCGAAACCCTCAGCCTGCTTTACCGCGAGCTGGCGGATTACTGCGATGCCAAGTACACGCTGCTCACACAGCTTACCGATCCCGAAAAGGCCTTGCCGCCGCTGCTGGCACGTCAGCAAAAAGCCGTCGATCTGATCACCACCTGTTATCAGCAAATGCATATGCTTTCTGCCAGCCGTGATAACAGTCACAAGCGACTGACGCGCGCCTTTCAAGTCGCGCTTGATTTACAGGAACACATCTCCGTGAGCTTGCACCAGCCGGAAGAAGTGCAAAAATTGGTCGAGCAAAGTCACGCTGAAGCGGTTATCCGCTGGAACGCCAAAACTATCTCCGCGCGCCTGCGCCTGTTGGCCGATGCCATTCTCTATCATCAATTACCAGACCGTTTTCACATGGAGAAGCCACTCGGGGCGCTAGAAAAGATTGCACGCCAGCATCCAAATAACCCAGTCGGAAACTTCTGTTACTATCATTTCAGCCGTATTGCGCGCGTGCTGCGTACCCAGAAGCCGCTTTACACCCGTGACCTGATGGCTGACCGCCAGCGCCGTCTGCCCCTGTTCCCCGCGCTGCGAAGCTACCTGTCCCTGAAGTCCGCCGCATTACGTACCGCCGCCCGTATTTCCGTAATGCTGATGTTCGGCAGCGCGCTGGCGCTGTTCTTCAATATCCCCAAGCCCTATTGGATTCTGATGACCATCATGTTTGTCAGCCAAAATGGCTATAGCGCGACACGTGTTCGCATTCAACACCGTGCGCTGGGTACCTTTGCTGGATTGCTGATTGCTGCCGCCTCGCTGCGGCTGGCGGTGCCCGAATCGGCCACCCTGCTGTTTATGCTGGTCATCACGCTCGCCAGCTATCTGGTGACACGTAAATATTATGGCTGGTCGATGATCGGTTTCACCGTTACCGCCGTCTATTCCCTGCAACTGCTGTCTTTGAACGGCGCCCAATTCTTGCTGCCCCGCATGATGGACACGCTGATGGGCTGCCTGATCGCCTTTGCGGGAATGATTTGGCTATGGCCACAGTGGCAGAGTGGATTGCTGCGCAGCAACGCGCACGATGCGTTGGAAGCGTATCAGGAAGCATTGAGGATGCTGTTGGGGCCGGAGCAATCGCCTGAAAAGCTGGCATACCAGCGTATTAAGGTGAACCAGGCGCATAACGCGCTGTTCAACTCACTCAATCAGGCCTCTAGTGAACCGGGGTTTGATGCGCAATACCTGAAAGACATGCGCATGTGGGTCACACACAGCCAGTTTATTGTGGAACATCTCAATGCGATGACCATTCTGGCGCGTGAACACACCATGCTGACGCCTAAGCTGGCGGAGCGTTATCTGCAATCCTGTGAAATTGCGCTGCAGCGCTGTCAGCAGCGACTGGCGTACGATGGGCCAGGGAATGACAGCAACATTTTGGAAGCGCCGGAGAATCTTAATGAGGGGCCGGTAACGATTGTTGAGCAGCATGTGAAGCGTATCTTGCAGCACCTGAACGTGATGCACACCATCTCTTCACTGGCCTGGAGCCAGCGCCCCCATCATGGTCGCTGGCTCCAGGCATTACGTCAGAAGGCTAATTACGCCGCCAGAACCTTCTGGATAGCGGTAGCGAAACGCGCCATGCCTTCTTCGATGTCGGTGGGTTCAATCACCAGTGACGGCACAAAGCGAATCACATCGGTGCCCGCGGTCAGGATCATCAATCCCTCTGCCGCCGAGGCGTTGAGAATATCGCGCGCCTTGCTGGCGTGCTGTGGCTTCAGCGCCGCGCCAATCAGCAAGCCTTTACCGCGAATCTCACTGAAGAGATCGAATTTGCTGTTGATCGCCTGCAACGCCTCAACGAACTGCTGACGACGGGCATCCACGCCACCCAGCACTTCTGGGGTATTGATAATATCCAACGCCGTTTCGGCAATCGCACAGGCCAACGGGTTACCGCCGTAAGTGGTGCCGTGCACGCCGGGTGCCATCACAGAAGCGATCTCATTGGTCGTCAGCATGGCACTTACTGGGAAACCGCCGCCCAGCGCTTTCGCGGTGGTGATGATGTCTGGCTTGATGCCGTAATGCTCGTAGCTGAACAGCTTGCCGCTACGTCCCATACCGCTCTGCACTTCATCCAGCACCAGTAACGCTTTATGCTCGTCACACAGCGCACGCAGACCCTGCATGAATTCCTGAGTCGCCGCCACCACGCCGCCTTCGCCCTGAATCGGCTCAACGACAATGGCGCAGGTATGGTCATCAATCACCGCTTTCACTGCATCCAGATCGTTAAACGGCACATGCACGATGTCGGCAGGCTTAGGACCGAAGCCGTCGGAATATTTCGGCTGACCGCCTACGGAGACGGTGAACAAAGTACGACCGTGGAACGCATTGTGGAAAGCGATGATTTTGCTTTTGAATGGGCTGTGTTTTTTACACGCGTAATAACGTGCCAGCTTGAAAGCCGCTTCGTTAGCTTCCGCGCCGGAGTTACCAAAGAACACGCGATCGGCAAAGGTTGCAGCAATCAGCTTGCTGGCCAGACGCAGCGCCGGTTCATTGGTGAACACGTTACTGGTGTGCCATAGGGTTTCACCCTGACTTTTCAACGTTTCCACTAACGCAGGATGACAATGGCCCAGTGCAGTCACCGCGATGCCGCCGGAAAAGTCGATATACTCTTTGCCCTGCTGATCCCAGACTCGGCTGCCTTTACCTTTTACCGGCACAAACTGCGCAGGTGCATAAACAGGCAAAATCACGTTATCGAACGTTTCCCGGGTTACCGCTAGTTTTTCCGCTGCCATTGCCGACCTCATTGGGTTGTTTATTAATCTGAAGTGAAATTATAATCACAAAATATGCATAAAAAATCATACGAAGGCAAACATAAGTTACGTATTCAGGAAATTCGCCAGCAGCTGATGCCCCTGCTCGCTCAGAATGCTCTCCGGATGGAACTGTACCCCTTCTAAGGGCAGCGTACGGTGGCGGAAACCCATGATCTCATCCGGTTCGCCATGACGTAGGCTCCATGCGGTGACTTCAAATTCAGCAGGCAGCGTATCGTGAGCCACAATCAATGAATGGTAGCGCGTTACGGTGAGAGGATTATTAAGGTCACGGAACACACCTTGACTCGTGTGCTGAATAAGCGAGGTTTTACCGTGCATCACTTGGCGCGCGCGCACCACTTTTGCGCCATAAGCTTGAGCAATCGCCTGATGACCCAGGCAAACGCCGAGGATCGGCAATCGTCCGGCAAAATGGCGGATGGCATCCAGTGAAATACCGGATTGATCCGGCGTGCAAGGTCCCGGCGAGATTACCAGATGCGTCAGCGGTAATGCCTCCATCTCCGCAAGGGTGATGGCATCGTTGCGCGCCACGCGCACATCCGCGCCCAGCTCACAGAAGTACTGGTAGAGATTCCAGGTGAAGGAGTCGTAGTTATCAATTAGCAGCAGCATAATGCCCTCAGGCCAGTAAAACCGCCGCTATTCTACGCATTTTACCGCGCAGGGCTCACCACTTTTGCAAACTGCGCCGTTAGCGGTGCCAAATCCCCCGCCACACCGGCAAACAGCGCGATACGCCACGTCTCTTGCTCCAGCTTGTCCCACGTCAGCAGGTAACCGGCATGTAGCGCCAGCTGCTCGAAGAAAATGCGCTGCGTGCGGCCGTTACCCGCGCGGAACGGATGCAATACGAAGATTTCACAGTAATAATGCGCAAGACGCGCGACAAACTCATCCTGGGGCAAGTTTGTCAGCTGCTGTTCATCTTCCAGCGCGCTCATCAGCGCGTTGCCCTCTTTCTCAATATATTCGCAATGGCAATAGGGCGTCTCATCTCGCCAGATATCGATGCTACGTAATTCCCCCGCCCAACTGTAGATATCCTGAAACAGCGTACGATGAATGTGGCAGAGCCACGGCATGCCGGTGCTGCGCGGACCCAGTTCCAGCGTGGCCAGCCGTGCGGCACTGAAGGCCAGCTCGGCTTTTCGCAACTGCGCTTCATCATGAATATCAAGGCGGTTTTTCAGCACCGTATCATTGTGCCAGACGTAAGGGTCGCGCATGGCCAGACTGTTATCCGCCATATTGCCTCCTCAGCGACTCAAGTCGCTCTTCATGTTGTTCAGCTGTGATATCGCTGAGTACGTAACCGGCAAGACGGCAACTGGCCTGAAAACTGGCCATGCGGCGCTGTTGCCACAGGGTGGCTTTCTGTTTTTCGGTGAGTTGGCTGGTCATCGCGCCTCCGACAAGCAATTTGCCCTAAGTATAAGAGCAAATTTTAGCTTTGCCGGAGAGCAGCAGAACGCGCCAGCAAGCAGCGGCGCGTTAAATCATTAAGGCAGGACTTTTGCAGAAAGGATAACAATCGGTTTTGACGGCACATTTTGGTACGGACCGACATCTTTGGTTGGCACCTGAGCAATCTTATCGATGACATCCTGGCCTTTCACAACTTTACCAAATACCGCATAGCCGAAGTCACGTTGGCCGTGATCGAGGAAGGCGTTATCCGCAACGTTAAGGAAGAACTGACTAGTCGCGCTATCTTTATCAGCGGTGCGCGCCATCGAGATGGTGCCACGCAGGTTACGCAAACCGTTATCGGCTTCGTTTTTGATTGGCGCGACAGTCTGCTTCTGCTGCATATCTGTTGTAAAGCCGCCGCCCTGGATCATAAAGCCAGGAATCACGCGGTGGAAAATGGTGTTGTTGTAGAAACCGTTGTTGACGTAATCAACAAAGTTTTTCACCGAGACGGGGGCTTTCTGATTATTCAGTTCGAGTTCGATATTGCCCGCAGAGGTGGTGAGCAGCACATGGGGATCCCCTTTGGCTGCCAGAGCCGTAGCGGATACCGAAGAGAGCGCTAACAGGGCGACTGCCGCTGTCAAAGTACGTTTAAACATGAAAGATTCCTTACCATGGAGTGCAAGCTCAAAACGAGATTGATTGTAAAGAGCAAGCCAAACAAGAGCCAGCGTTTTACCGATATTTACGCTGATGTTGCGATTGTCATACTTTTGCGCTCACGCAATCATTTGCGTGACGAAAATCACACTATTAATGAAATATTTCGCGCTTGTTTCACTCGTTGTTTATTAAGATCACAGTTGCATTTACAATTCATGACACTTTTTGCCACCCACGGCGCTTAACAGGCTCAGAATATGACAAACCGTAATCGCATCGGCCTTTCCTGGATCAGCTATTTTTCCTACGCGCTCACTGGCGCGTTGGTCATCGTTACTGGCATGGTGCTGGAAAATATCGCCCAGTACTTCCAATTGCCCGTTTCTGAAATGAGCAATACTTTCACCTTCCTCAATGCAGGTATTTTAGCGGCAGTGTTCCTCAATGCCTGGCTGATGGTGATTGTGCCGCTGAAACGTCAGCTGATTTTCGGCTTCGTACTGATGATTTTTGCGGTGGCCGGTTTAATGACCAGCCACGATCTCACCATTTTCTCGCTGTGCATGTTTGTGCTCGGTGTGGTCAGCGGCATCACCATGTCGATCGGGACCTTCCTGATCACACATCTGTATGATGGTCGCCAGCGCGGTGCGCGTCTGCTGTTTACTGACTCATTCTTCAGCATGGCAGGCACTATCTTCCCAATCATCGCCGGTATGCTGCTGGCGCGCGCACTGCCGTGGTATTGGGTTTATGCCTGCATCGGCCTGATTTACGTGGCGATTTTTGTGCTAACGCTCTTTGTCGAATTCCCGGTCTTGAAAAGCGAAGCGGCGGTTCAGGGCGGCGAAAAAGAGAAATGGGGCATCGGTGTGCTATTCCTGTCGATTGCGGCGCTGTGTTACATCCTCGGTCAACTGGGCTTCATCTCTTGGGTGCCGCTGTATGCCACTAACACCATGGGCATGGATATCGCCGCAGCGGGACAGCTGGTCGGTAACTTCTGGACCGCGTACATGGTCGGCATGTGGGCGTTTAGCTTCTTACTGCGCTTCTTTGATCTGCAACGCATTTTGATGGTGCTGGCCGCGCTGGCGACGGGTTTGATGTACTGGTTCGTCAGCACCAAAGACGCCAGCATGCTGCACTGGATCATCATGATTCTCGGCTTCAGCTCTAGCGCCATTTACACCACTATTATCACGCTCGGCTCGCTGCAAACTAAGGTCTCATCACCGAAGCTGGTGAACTTTATCCTGACTTGCGGCACCGTTGGCACCATGCTGACCTTCGTGGTCACCGGACCGATTGTGGCTAAAGGTGGCGCGCATGCGGCACTCTCCACCGCCAACGGTCTCTATGCCGTGGTGTTTGTGATGTGTGTTCTGCTTGGCTTTGTGACGAAACATCGCCAGCACGGTCATGTGACACACTAAGAATGAGGGGCGGCCTGAGGGTCGCCCCTGCTGCTACCGCTTAAAGTTAACCGCTTCCGCTTCACCTAAGTAAATCTCACTGACCGCAGGCTGCGTGGCTGCCACCACCCTCCCTGACGCACCGAATAGCGCACGGGTACTTGCCTACGCACCGCATCAAAACCATTCTCGGCAGGCAAAATAATCAGGCTGGCATCATCACCCACGGCCAGGCCGTAATCCTTCAATTGCATAGCTTTAGCGCTGTTGGTGGTAATCAGGCTTAGCCCATTATCAATCTGCTCGTAGCCCATCATCTGACACACATGCAATCCCATATGCAGCACCTGTAGCATGCTGGCCGTGCCCAGCGGATACCAGGGGTCGAATACATCATCGTGACCAAAGCAGACGTTAATGTCGGCGTCGAGCAACTCTTTCACGCGTGTGATGCCGCGCCGTTTAGGGTAGCTGTCGAAACGCCCCTGCAGGTGGATATTCACCAGCGGGTTAGCGATAAAGTTGATCTTTGAGAGCTTTAACAGCCGGAATAAGCGTGAGGTGTAGGCATTATTGTAGGAGTGCATCGCCGTGGTGTGGCTGGCCGTCACCCGCTCACCGTTGCCATCACGATGCGCCAGCGCCGCCACGGTTTCGACAAAGCGTGATTGCTCATCGTCGATTTCATCACAGTGCACATCCACCATGCGGTCATAACGATTGGCCAGCGCAAAGGTTTTATGCAGCGACTCCACACCATATTCACGCGTGAACTCGAAATGCGGAATGGCACCCACCACATCGGCGCCGAGTCGCAGCGCCTCTTCCAGCAATGCCTCACCATTGGGGTAGGAAAGAATGCCTTCCTGCGGGAAGGCGACGATTTGGATATCGATCCAAGGTGCCATTTCGGCTTTCACTTCAAGCATCGCTTTCAATGCGGTGAGCGTAGGATCGGAGACATCGACGTGGGTGCGCACATGCTGAATGCCATTGGCGATTTGCCATTTCAACGTCTGCTGCGCCCGCTGCTTGACATCCTCATGGCTGAGTAGCGCTTTGCGCTCCGCCCAACGCTCAATCCCTTCAAACAGCGTACCAGACTGGTTCCAGGCGGGCTGCCCGGCGGTTTGTGTGGTATCGAGGTGAATATGCGGCTCTATAAAGGGGGCGCTTGCCAGCCCTCCTTCCGCATCAAGCGCATCGTTTTGCATCGCCAGCGTTGATGGCTGTGGGCGAAGCGCGGCGATTTTTGCGCCGTTAATTTCCATCTGCCACAAACCTTGTTGGCCCGCGATACGCAGGTTGTTGATCCACTTCAGTGACCGGTTCGCCATGCCTTTCTCCTGTTTAAAAGCAACAGGTAAAGCTAGCACGAAAATCCGTTTACCCGCGTCATCGATTTACGGTTGCTATACAGACCGATCAGACTGAACAAATTCGAGCCAAATAAGCCACTTACTGATTTTGTTCAAAATCAGTTACATACCTCAAAATAGGTATATAAAGGTGCGCTTGATATACATCAATGAGCGGCAAAAGTAGCGCGCTATCGTAATCGCAGATACCGCAAATTTTGAGGCAAGCATGAGCAAGCACAATGTCGTGATTATTGGCAACGGCATGGTCGGCCACCGCTTTATAGAAGAACTGATCGACAAAGCCGAACCTGGCCAATTCGCCCTTACCGTCTTTTGTGAAGAACCCCGTGTCGCCTATGATCGCGTCCACCTTTCTGCCTACTTCTCCCATCACACCGCGGAAGAGCTGTCTCTGGTGCGGCCGGGCTATTACGAAAAACATCAGGTTAATCTGCTGATTGGCGAACGCGCTATCACTATTAATCGCGACGAAAAACTCATCCACTCCAACACCGGTCGTGCGGTGCATTACGACACGCTGATTTTTGCTACGGGCTCTTATCCGTGGATCCCGCCCATCAAGGGCTCGGAGGGCACTGACTGTTTTGTTTATCGCACCATCGAAGATCTCAATGCCATTGAAGCCTGCGCGCGTCGCAGCAAACGGGGTGCCGTGATTGGCGGCGGCCTGCTGGGTCTGGAAGCAGCGGGAGCGCTAAAAAACCTTGGCATCGAAACCCATGTCATTGAGTTTGCGCCAGGGTTAATGGCAGAACAGCTGGATGTGCAAGGGGGCGAACAGCTACGCCGTAAAATTGAGCAGATGGGTGTGCGGGTGCATACGGGTAAAAACACGCAGCAGATTGTGCATCATGCTAAAGGCGGGAAAACGCTGGAGTTCGCCGATGGCAGCGCGCTGGATGTCGATTTTATCGTGTTCTCCACCGGGATTCGCCCACAGGACAAACTGGCAAAACAGTGCGGGCTGGAAATTGGTCAACGCGGCGGCATCGCGATTAACGATCGCTGCCGAACCAGTGATGCCGCGATTTACGCTGTCGGTGAATGTGCTGCATGGCAGAACCGTCTGTTCGGCTTAGTGGCACCGGGCTACAAAATGGCTCAGGTTGCCAGCGATACCTTAGTGGGACGTGAAAACGCCTTCTCCGGGGCCGACATGAGCGCCAAGCTTAAACTGCTTGGCGTGGATGTCGGTGGCATCGGCGATGCGCAGGGCCGCACGCCGGGTGCGCGCAGCTACATGTGGCTCGACGAGCACAAACACATCTACAAACGTCTCATCGTTAGTGAAGACAACCGCACGTTGCTCGGCGCGGTGTTAGTCGGTGACACCAGCGATTACGGTAATCTGCTGCAGTTGGCGCTGAATAACATCACTCTGCCAGAGAATCCGGAAATGCTGATTCTCCCCGCTGGCAGCGGGGAAAAGCCGGTGCTGGGCGTGGATTCACTGCCGGACAGTGCGCAAATCTGCTCCTGCTTTGACGTCAGCAAAGGCGACATCGTAAAAGCGGTGCAAGGCGGCTGCCACACGGTGGCGATGCTGAAAAGTGAAACCCGCGCCGGAACCGGCTGCGGCGGCTGTATCCCACTGATTACTCAAGTGTTAAACGCTGAATTAAGTCGCCAGGGTATCGAAGTCAACAACCACCTGTGCGAACACTTTCCTTATTCGCGCCAAGAGCTGTATCACCTAATTCGCGTTGAAGAGATTAAATCCTTTGATGCGCTGCTGGCGAAATACGGCCAAGGCTATGGTTGTGAAGTGTGCAAACCCACCGTGGGTTCGCTGCTGGCTTCTTGCTGGAACGAATATGTGCTCAAACCACAGCTCGCGCCGCTGCAGGACAGCAACGATCTGTTCCTCGGCAACATCCAGAAAGATGGCACCTACTCCGTTATCCCGCGTTCACCAGGCGGCGAAATCACGCCGGAAGGCTTGATGGCCGTGGGTGCTGTGGCTCGTCAGTACAACCTCTATACCAAAATCACCGGATCGCAGCGTATTGGTCTGTTCGGCGCACAGCGCGATGACCTGCCCGCCATCTGGGCCCAACTGATTGATGCTGGATTTGAAACCGGCCAAGCCTACGCCAAAGCACTACGCATGGCGAAAACCTGCGTCGGCAGCACCTGGTGCCGCTACGGCGTGGGCGACAGCCTTGGCTTTGGTATTGAGCTGGAGAACCGCTACAAAGGCATCCGTACCCCGCACAAAATGAAGTTTGGCGTCTCGGGCTGTACCCGCGAATGTGCCGAAGCGCAAGGTAAGGATGTCGGCATCATCGCCACCGAAAAAGGCTGGAATCTGTATGTGTGCGGCAACGGCGGTATGAAACCTCGCCACGCCGATCTGCTGGCAGCCGATCTGGATCGCGACACCCTGCTCACCTATCTCGACCGCTTCATGATGTTCTACATCCGCACCGGTGACCGCTTGCAGCGCACCTCACTGTGGCTGGAAAGCCTGGAAGGCGGCATCAACTATCTGCGCAGCGTGATTGTGGATGACAAACTCGGCCTTAACGCGCAGCTGGAGAGTGAATTGACACGCCTGCGCGGCGCAGTCGAGTGCGAATGGGCTGCAACGGTGAACGATCCCCAGCAGCAAATCCACTTCAGCACCTTTATTAACAGCAATCAGCGTGACCCGCTGGTGCAACACATTCACCAGCGCGATCAGCATCGCCCGGCACGTCCCGCCGAACGCATTGCGGTCACCCTGATTGAGGAGATTGACGCATGAGCCAGTGGCATTCCGTGTGTGAACTCAAGCAAATCCTGCCTGCTACCGGCGTCTGTGCGCTGGTAAAAGGGCAACAGATTGCCATCTTCCGCCCGCATGACGATGAGCAACTGTATGCACTCAGCAACATCGATCCTTTCTCCGAAGCAAGTGTGTTATCACGCGGCTTGATTGCTGAACATCAGCAAACACTTTGGGTCGCCAGTCCATTGAAAAAGCAGCGCTTCCGCTTGAGTGATGGCATCTGCCTGGAGGACGAATCCCGTTCAGTGGCGAGTTATCCGGTACGCGTTAATGAAGGTCGGGTCGAGGTGTGCAGTTGAGAGAATTCCTTCACTTTATGAGACGTCACTATGTTTACTGACACCCTGAACAGCTGCGCTAATAATGCGGCGCGCATTGTGCGTACGGCACAGCAAAGCCCGCTTGCTTTTTGGATCAGCTCGGCAATGGCCGGTGCCTACGTTGGCCTGGCAATCATCTTGATCTTCACGCTCGGTAATCTGGCCGATCCCGCTTGGCGGCCGCTGATTATGGGGGCCACTTTTGGCATCGCGCTGACACTGGTGATCATCGCCGGTTCGGAGTTGTTTACCGGCCACACCATGTTTCTGATGATTGGCGCTAAGTCCGGCAGCATTAGCCAAGGGCAAATGTGGTGTGTGCTGCCGCAGACCTGGCTGGGTAATCTGATTGGTTCGGTGTTTGTCGCGTTGCTTCATTACTATGCCGCAGGTGCCATGCTGCCCAACGCTAGCGCTCTGATTCACAGCGCGGCATTGGCCAAAACCACCCAGCCCGCGATGGCGCTGTTCTTTAAAGGCGCACTCTGTAACTGGTTGGTCTGTCTGGCAATCTGGATGGCAGTACGTACCGAAGGCACTGCGAAGTTCCTCGCTATTTGGTGGTGCTTGCTGGCGTTCATCGCCTCCGGCTATGAGCACTCAGTAGCCAACATGACAGTCTTCGCCCTGTCGTGGTTTGGTCAGCACAATGCCGACCTGACATTAAACGGCATCGGCCACAACCTACTGTGGGTGACACTCGGCAACATGTTCTCTGGTATGGTGTTAATGGGCCTCGGTTACTGGTACGCCACACCGCAAGCTCAGAGACCGCAAGTGGCGCCAAAAGTCACTGCGCTCAAATCGGTTTAAATGTTTCTGAGCCCACGAACCTTATTATGTGAATCACGTTATCAACACTAACGGTCACACAAATTTGTAGCGGCGCAATTTATTGCGCGTGTTTAACCCCTGCGCGATAAATCGCGCCGCTACAGATTGTGCATGCCAAAACCACGTTGCTTAACTGATGACCATCACACGGCTCGCGGGCTTTTTGAGGATGAGCGATGGACTATTTCCCCCTGTTTTGCCGCCTACAGGGCAAACGTTGTTTGCTGGTTGGCGGAGGTGATGTCGCAGAGCGTAAAGCGCGTCTGTTGCTGGATGCGGGTGCCGATCTGCATGTCGGTGCGTTGAGTTTCTCCCCTGTTTTTCAACAATGGGCTGAACAGGGAAAGCTGCGCTTATTACCCGGCACCTTTGAGGAGAGCTGGCTGGAGGGCTGTTGGTTGGTGATTGCCGCCACCGACGATGACGCCGTCAATCAGCAGGTGGGCGATGCCGCCGAATTACGCCGCATCTTCTGCAATCTGGTGGATGCGCCGCAGGAAGCCAGCGCCATCATGCCGTCGATTGTCGATCGCTCACCGCTGATGATTGCCGTGTCATCCGGCGGCCGTGCTCCGGTGCTGGCTCGCCTGCTGCGCGAGAAGCTTGAAGCCATGTTGCCGCAGCATCTCGGCCAACTGGCTACTCTGGCCGGCTCATTGCGCAGCCGGGTGAAAAAGACGTTCAACAGCATGGGGCAGCGCCGTGCTTTCTGGGAGCGATTCTTCGCCAGCGATCGTCTGGCACAAACGCTGGCCAATGGTGACCAACCACGCGCCGATCATATCGTTGATACGCTGTTTGATGCGCCGCTATCACAACAGGGTGAAGTGGTGCTGGTAGGCGCGGGTCCGGGAGATGCCGGATTACTGACGCTGAAAGGCTTGCAGTGCATCCAGCAGGCCGATGTGGTGGTTTACGATCGCCTGGTATCCGAGCCGATTCTCAATCTGGTCCGTCGCGATGCTGAGCGCATCTTTGTGGGGAAACAGGCAGGCAACCACTGCGTGCCTCAGTCGCAAATCAACCAACTGTTACTGGAGCAAGCCCAAAGTGGCAAACGTGTGGTGCGACTCAAAGGCGGCGATCCGTTTATTTTCGGACGTGGAGGAGAGGAATTGGAAGTGCTGGCGCAGCACAACATTCCCTTTAGCGTGGTGCCGGGGATCACTGCCGCTTCCGGTTGTGCAGCCTACAGCGGCATTCCGCTTACGCACCGCGATCACGCGCAGAGCGTGCGTTTTGTCACCGGTCATCTGCAGCAGCACGGGGAAATTGAGTGGGATAAACTCGCAGCCGACCAGCAAACGCTGGTCTTTTACATGGGTCTGAATCAGGCACCTGAAATCCAGCGCCAGCTGTTGCAGCATGGGATGGATGCCGGGACACCAGTGGCTATCGTGCAGAACGGCACCACACCACAGCAGCGGGTGGAAACCGCCACATTAGCGGAACTCAGTCAACTGGCTCAGCAGTTTGCTAGCCCGGCTCTGATTATCGTTGGTCACGTGGTGAGTTTGCGCAGTCAGTTACGCTGGTTCTAGAAATAAAAAACGGCGAGTCATGACAACTCGCCGTTTTGAATGATGTCGCTAGCAGTTTATGGCTGTGCGACAAAGCCCACCGCTTCGTAGACTTTCTTCAGGGTTTCTTGCGCTTGAGCACGCGCCTTAGTGGCACCCTCACGCATGACCTGGTTCAGGAAAGCTTCGTCATTACGGAAACGATGATAGCGCTCCTGCAGCTCAGTCAGCATGCCGGAAACCGCATCCGCAACTTCACCTTTCAGATGGCCATACATTTTGCCTTCGAATTCCTGTTCCAGCTGCGGAATCGGCTTGCCAGTCACACCGGAAAGGATATCCAGCAGGTTAGAAACACCGGCTTTCTCTTTAATGTCGTAACGCACCACGGGTGGCTCAGCGGAGTCAGTCACTGCGCGCTTAATCTTCTTCACCACCGCTTTGGTATCTTCCAACAGGCCAATCACGTTATTGCGGTTGTCATCCGACTTCGACATCTTCTTAGTCGGTTCCAACAGCGACATCACGCGTGCGCCTGATTTTGGAATAAACGGCTCAGGGACCTTGAATACATCACCGTACAGCGCGTTGAAGCGACCCGCGATATCGCGACTCAGTTCCAGATGCTGTTTCTGATCTTCACCCACCGGTACCTGGTTGGTTTGATACAGCAGAATGTCCGCTGCCATTAACACCGGGTAATCGAACAGACCTGCCGTGATGTTTTCTGAGTAACGCGCAGATTTATCTTTAAACTGCGTCATGCGGCTCAGCTCACCGAAATAGGTGTAGCAGTTCAGCACCCAGCTCAGCTGCGCGTGCTCTGGCACGTGTGACTGAACAAAGATGGTGCTTTTAGCCGGATCGATACCGCAGGCAAGGTACAGCGCCAGGGTATCCAGCGTGGCTTTGCGCAGCGCAACCGGATCCTGGCGAACCGTGATCGCGTGCAGATCAACGATGCAGTAAATGCAGTGGAAATCATCCTGCATCTGCACCCACTGACGTAGCGCACCCATGTAGTTGCCAATGGTCAGTTCACCGGAAGGCTGGGCGCCGCTGAAAACGATGGGTTTGCTCATATTATGTCCTGATAATTACAGCCCGAGAGCGGGCAAAAGTTCGCTAAAAGTATCGAGAGTTAAGTCGGGTTGGCTGGCGGCAATCGGCTCGCCATAGTTGTAGCCGAAGGTCATGCCGATATTCGGTACGCCTGCGGCCTGAGCCGCATGAATATCATTGCGAGAATCGCCCACAAACAGTAATTCTTTTTGCAGCACGCCAAAGTGACCCAGAACAAGGAAGATCGCTGCTGGATGCGGCTTTTTCACTACCACATCATCACCGCCAATAATCAGCGTGAAGTAGTCGGCAATGCCCAACGATTGCAGTAAAGGCGCGACAAAGGGCGTCGGCTTGTTGGTGACGATCGCCATCGGCAAGCCTTTCGCATGCAACGCGGCCAGCGTCTCTTTCACTTGTGGAAACAGCGTGCTGCCCGCTTCCACTGTTTCGGCGTAATACTTATCAAACAAGCTGCGCGCATCACGCTGTTCTTCAGCATGCGGCTCACGTCCTAGCGCCCACTTCAGGGCGCGGGCCATCATCACATCTGCGCCATTACCAATCCATGTGGAGGCCAGCGCAACGCCCGGCGGCGGTAACTGCAAATCACCTAAGGCATGATCAATCGCCTGCGCCAGACCCGGTGCGCTATCTACCAGCGTGCCATCCAGGTCAAAAGCCAGTGCGCGGATATCAGTGAAATGAGCCATTAACTTTCTCCAGTTCGCCACGCATTTCGTCGATCACTTTTTTGTAATCGGGGTGACCGAAGATCGCAGAACCGGCCACAAACATATCCGCACCCGCCGCCGCGATCTGACCGATGTTATCGATCTTCACACCGCCATCCACTTCCAGACGAATATCGTAGCCGCTCTGGTCGATGAGTCGACGCGCCTGACGCAGTTTATCCAGCGTGCCAGGAATGAAGGATTGACCACCGAAGCCTGGGTTGACTGACATCAGCAAGATGATGTCGAGTTTATCCATCACATAATCGAGGTAATCGAGCGGCGTCGCAGGGTTAAACACCAGGCCGGCTTTGCAGCCATGTTCTTTAATCAGTTGCAGCGTGCGATCAACGTGCTCGCTCGCTTCAGGATGGAAGGTAATGTAAGTCGCACCCGCTTTAGCAAATTCTGGGATCAGCGCATCAACCGGCTTAACCATCAGATGCACATCAATGGGCGCAGTGATGCCGTAATCGCGCAGCGCTTTCAGCACCATCGGACCCATGGTCAGATTGGGAACATAGTGGTTGTCCATCACGTCGAAATGAACCACATCACCCCCTGCCGCCAGTGCTTTCGCAGTATCCTCACCCAAGCGGGCGAAATCAGCAGCAAGAATTGAAGGGGCCAGTAAAAATTGTTTCATCCGATTCTCCCAATTTTGTGCGCCAGCCAGAGCTGACGTAATGCGTTGGTCGCGGACGAAACAAGCTAGCGGAAAAGCGCCAGCAGTTCGTCAACCTGAGTGCGACCACTTATGCTTCGGCTGATGGAACGCCGGGCTTTGACTACATTTAACACCGCATTCTGATACCACTCGCGAGTAAGCAGCGTGTCGTGGTTGGAAATCAGTACCGGTATACCGTTTTCATGCGCCAGCTTATTGGCCAATTCCGCCAAATGCTGCTGCTCGCGCAGGCTAAAGCTGTTGGTGTGGTAAGCGGTAAAATTCGCCGTCGCCGACAAGGGCGCGTAAGGCGGATCGCAATAAACCACTGAGCCAACAGGGGCGTTGTTCAGAGTAACATCGTACGATTCACAGACAAAGGTCGCTTTTTGCGCCCGTTCGGCAAACCACAGCAGTTCCGCTTCAGGGAAGTAAGGTTTGCGGTAACGACCAAAAGGCACATTGAACTCACCGCGCAAATTGTAGCGGCAAAGACCGTTATAGCCGTGGCGGTTAAGATAAAGAAACAGCAATGCGCGCTGATACTCATCCGTACTGGCATTAAACGCCAGACGCTGTGCATAGTAAGTCTCCGCCATGTTCCCTTCAGGGGTAAACAACAGGCGCGCATCTTCAATAAATGCGTTGGTGCGGGTTTTGACGATGTTGTAGAGATTGATCAGATCACCGTTAATGTCCGCCAGGTGATAGCGGTCATAATCAGTGTTGAGGAATACGGAACCGGCACCGACAAAGGGTTCGATTAAACAATCACCTTGTGGCAAATGACGACGGATATCGTCAAGCAGTGGGTATTTCCCTCCGGCCCATTTAAGGAAAGCGCGATTTTTCTTCATGCTGTCGTGGTTATTACATCTTATATTGGCTGTGGTGGAACCGACAGCAGCTCTGCGCTTTAAACGGGGCCGCGCTAACGCAGCCCCACATCAGTTACTGACTTTCTTTTTTCACCTGACTCAACGGTTTGACCCACGGATTCGCCGCACGCACTTCAGCAGGCAATGATGCCACCGCGCGTTTGGCATCTGCTGGCGTGGCATAAGCACCACTCACCAACACATACCATGGCTGACCGTTACGCGTCGTTTTATACACGTGATAACCGCTCAGATTCTGTTTTTTCGCCCACGCATTCAAGCTCTCTTCTTTCGAAGCACCACTCAGTTGCAGCGTGTAGCTGCCGCCGGTAGGCAATGACTTGCTGGCTCCGCTGTTGCTGGCGCTAACAGGCGCATTATGCGCTGCCGTGGTGTGCGTTTTGTTCTCTTTTGCTACCGGTACCGGTTTGGTGTTGGTCAGCGCTTTGTGTGCCGTGCTGTTGTGAGACTCACGCACGCCATTACTGCTTGAACGCGCAGGTGTTTCAGAACGCATAGCAGGCGGTGTTATCGCCTTGCCATTCCCGCTGACCGTCGCCGGAGCGGTTGGCAATGACGAGTTGCCCTGTGCACCCTGTGCAGCGTTATCAACCTGACCTTGCTGATTGTTCAACGCACTGTTGAGATCGCCTGGTAGTGTGACACGTTGCTGATTAGCTGGCGTCTCAACGGCTGCAGCCTGAGTCGGTGTGGAGGAAACTGCAGGCATTGAAATCGAATTGGAATCACTTCCCGTCGCCGCTTGATTCCCAGCAGGTTGAGCACCCGCAGGCGTTTGTGGCGCGTTTGCATCCGCAGTAGGGGCAGCGTTCTGCTGGCCGCTCATAGACGTCGAACCGGAAAGGTCGATGTTCTTTTCACTGCCACCGGAGGCCGGCGCGGCGGTGCCATTATTGGCTGTCGTCGCTGCGGGCTTTTTCTCATCCGGGCCTGTTAACGCGGAACCGATTCCCAACACGACCAATAGCAGAACCAGAATACCGATGCCCATCATCATATGCTGGCGCGATACCGGCACCTTCGCTTTTGGGGCAGAAGACTGTTTGCGAGGCCGCGTAGGACGGCGGTCACTGGCATCAGGTTTTAACTCGTCTTCCGGTTTGAACTCATCCATCTCGCCTCCTCCGTAAGCGGCACGCTAGCACGCACCGCATCACCACTCACTACTTTTAATCAGGGTTTCTGGCAATCATTAATTGCAGCCAGCACCATATCATGGGCGACACCTGCACGCACTTCAGAGCGGCCAATTGCGAGAGGCAGCACCAAACGCATTTCACCTGCCAGTACTTTTTTGTCGCGCATCATGTGCGGTAAGTACGCTTCAGCCTTCATGCTCTCAGGGCCATGCACAGGTAAACCCGCACGCAGCAATAGCGCAATGATACGATCGGTATCCGCTGACGAGAACTGCTTCAGACGTTCTGCCGTTCGCGCTGCCATCACCATGCCAGCAGCGATTGCTTCACCATGAAGCCAGTTGCCGTAGCCCATGTGCGCTTCAATCGCATGGCCAAAAGTATGGCCCAGATTAAGCAGCGCGCGCAGACCCATCTCACGTTCGTCGGCAGCAACAACTTCAGCTTTGAGTTCACAGCAGCGCCGAATGCAGTACGCCATTGCTTTCTCATCCAGAGCCAGGAGCGCATCAAGGTTCTGTTCCAGCCACTGGAAGAAATCGCCATCAAGGATAATGCCGTATTTGATCACTTCCGCCAGACCGGACGCCAATTCGCGTGCCGGTAGCGTCGCCAGGCAATGGGTATCCACCACCACTGACGCAGGCTGGTAGAAGGCACCAATCATATTTTTGCCAAGCGGATGATTGACGGCCGTTTTGCCGCCAACGGAGGAATCAACCTGAGAGAGCAATGTGGTAGGTACTTGGATAAAGCGCACGCCACGCTGATAGCTCGCGGCAGCAAATCCCGTCAGATCGCCAATCACACCACCGCCAAGGGCGATCAATGTGGTATCACGACCATGGGGTTTTTGCAGCAGCGCAGTAAAGACCTCGTCCATCACGGCCAGCGTCTTATACTTTTCGCCATCAGGTAAAATCACCTGATCCACTTTCACGCCCGCCTGACTCAGCAAAGCAGAAAGCTTGTCGAGATAGATCGGGGCAAGCGTCTCGTTGGTCACCAGCATGGCATTATCGCCAGCTTTTAGCGGCCAAAAAGAAGCCGGATCATTAAACAGTCCGGCAGCGATAGTGATGGGGTAACTGCGATCCCCGAGTGAGACAGTGATCTTCTCCATGATGACCGATACCTATTGCTGAGCCCTCAGGACACTGGATTAATTTTTTTCCAGCATGTTGATGATCTGATTGGCGACAACTTTTGCACTTTGATCGTCAGTGCGAATGGTGACGTCAGCGATCTCTTCATAAAGTGGATTGCGTTCGTCAGCTAGCGCTTCCAGCACTTCACGCGGCGGCTCATCAACCTGCAACAGCGGACGTTTTTTATCACGCTGAGTTCGAGCAAGTTGCTTTTCAATCGTCGTTTCAAGATAAACGACCACGCCGCGGGCGGAGAGACGATTACGAGTTTCACGGGATTTAACAGACCCACCACCCGTAGCCAGGACAATGCCTTGCTTCTCGGTGAGTTCATTGATGATCTTCTCTTCGCGATCGCGGAAACCGGCTTCGCCTTCCACATCAAATACCCAGCCTACATCCGCTCCGGTACGTCGCTCAATTTCCTGATCGGAATCGAAGAATTCCATATTGAGTTGCTGAGCTAACTGACGACCAATAGTGCTTTTGCCGGCACCCATCGGCCCAACCAGAAAGATATTGCGTTTCTCTGCCATTTTATCGGTATTACTAAGAATTCGTTGATGATACCCCGCGTTCAGCGCGTGCTGGCGGGACAGGAACTGAGACCTCATGAGCATTAACAAGAGTCAGACGGAAAATTATCTCAACACTCATGGCCGTTTGGCAACCGAATAAATTGCCCCCGGCGACCTATTAACAGGACCGGTCTGTGGTTCGCGAGACGGTAACGCCCCTCCTTTTTTCCCTCACACTTCAAGCTACAAGCGCGCTGGCTGCAATTGTGCATTCCTAAAACTGACGCTTGTCAGGTTAAGAATTCACGTTTTTGCCCGCGTGAATTAACTCGATTTTTTTAGGGAAAACATATTCTGACGTCAGTATCGCTTGTGACTGACGCCCATCGGAAGGTTATCCTGCCGCGTTCCGTTACACCGTTTTAAAAATCGCTAAACCTTGTAAGCTAATTCCTGCCCTGCGTCAACGCAGTTGGCATTTCAGAGCGAATTTTCCGCTTTATCCACCCGTAAGCGCTGCTTCCCTGACCAGTCGAGGGGTAATAAAGATCACCAACTCTTTCTTTTTTTGCTCTTCCGTTTGGTGTCGGAACAAATTTCCCAACAAAGGAACTTCGCCTAACCACGGAACGCGTTTTTCACCCTGCGTGCGCTGCTGCTGGAAAATGCCGCCCAGAGCCAGGGTTTCCCCATCACGCAGCGTGACCTGAGTTTCTATTTCCTGTTTATCGATACTCAGAACCTTATTCTCGCCCACGCTTAAGCTGCGTCCTGGCATATTTTGGCTGAGTCGCAACTTGAGCTGGATACGCCCATTGCCTAGCACGACAGGCGTGACTTCCATCCCCAGTACGGCTTCTTTGAATTCAATCGCTGTCGCGCCGCTGCTGCCTGATTTCACCTCATAAGGGATTTCGGTGCCTTGCTTAATGGAGGCGGTCTGCTGATTGGAGGTAAACAAGCGCGGGCTGGCGATGATTTCGATCTGGTTCTCCTGCTCCAGTGCACTGAGTTCAAGATTGAGCAACTCACCACTGAGCTTCCCCAGCGTCACCCCCGCACGCAGGGCTGGATTCTCCACCGTTAGGGGGATCGCCAACTGCGGATTGCGCAGCGCAGCGGTCACGTTTTGCGCAGGAGAAGTGCTCCAGTTAACACCTAGTTCGCGAAGATGCTCTTCGTGAATAGTAATGATGTGTGCTGAAAGCTCAACTTGCTCAAGCGGCCTGTCCAGCGCAGTGAGCCAGCGCGTGGTATCGCGCAACGCTTTAGCCGTGTCACGCAGTAGCAAACTGTTAGTTCGGCTATCGACTGTCACGCTTCCGCGCGCCGTAAGCAAGGAACGTTCGGTCTGCAAACTGCGATAGACATCGCTGGCTGTGGCGTAATGCAGCGTCACCCGGTATTGCTCAAGCGGCACCTGCTGCTCCCTCTCCTCATTTTCAGCTTTAGATTGCAGCGCCTGCATTTGCTGCCAGCTTTCTGGATAGACCAGAAGTACGCCCTCCTCCTGTATTAGCGTGAGCTTTGCCAGCCGCGCCACCAGTGCCAATGCCCGCTCGCCATCAATCTCATCAAGGCGTAGCGAAAGCCGCCCTTCTACACCCGGCGCAATCAGCAAATTGGTTTGCTGATAATCTGCCAGTGCCTGCAAAATACGTTCGACTGGCGCATCATCAAATACCAAACTCAAACGGTCGTTACTGGCCCTCAGCGGGACGCTAAAGATCAGACAGAATATGAGAACCATCCTTTTCATAAAATCCTCCTTTTATTACCCAGGTAATCTGCTGCGGCGGGCAGCTCTGTGCCGCACGCAGTATCAGACTTCTTGCAGTGAGTTCCGTCACCTGCCAGGGGGAATCCGGCAACATTGCCAGTAAAGTGAGGCGATGGCTTTTACCCTGCGGTGAGACAAGCCAGGCAACATAGTGCATTGATGACCCCACAATCCCCTGCAAACGCCAGCCATCGGGTACGACAACCTGCGGCTGACACACGCCTTCTGATGGTGGTTGAAAAGGATCGCGCGCCAACGCCAGACTGCTGCACAATAAGAGCAACCATGCACTACTCCGCATCGCCATCCTCCAGCCACAGCAGCGTCTTTAACGCCCCCTGCTCAGCACTTAATTCAAAACGATCCGGCACGGATAACCGCGCGAGAGCCAGTTCACCAAACAACGGCAGAAATTGTGACCATTGGACTCGGAGTTGCAGCTGCTGTGGTTGGCTACCCGGCTGCCAGTTTTCCAATTGTGTTCCGCGTGCCGTAACAACGTTTTCAAGCGTTTGTCGCTCTGCGTTTTCGCTGGCTGGTTGCAAAAGCCGTGCAATTTCGATTTCAAGCGCCTCAATGGAGGGGCGCACCGCTAACTGATGCTGGCGCTGTTGTAGCTGCAACCCCACGTCCTCCTGCTCTTGCGTTTGTGAATCAAGCCTCTGCTGCTGAGGGTATAACAGTGCAAACCAAGCCAGCGTAAGCAGCACGAATGACATCATCATCAGACACGCAATGCGCTTCGAAAGTGACAGGGCCAGCCAGTGAAGCAGTGATTCATTCATCAGCCATCTCCTGCACGCGGGCCTGTAGTACAAAGCGATATTCGCCACTTGCCTGGCGTTGCACGCTGCCCGGCTTGACGTTGGCAAACAGTGACTGTGTGACCAGCCGTTGACGAAAATCCCGAACCGCCAGCATGCTCTGTGCCTGCCCTTCAAACAGCAGCATCCGCTGCCGACGCTCAACGCGGTTCAACCACAGCGCATCCGGCATCAGCGTGGGTAGCTGCTGCCAGAATTGCTGCCAGCGGCGATGTTCCTGGCGTTTTTGTTGCAGTGCGCGCTGCACCTGTAGCAACCCATCTCGTTGTTGAAGCAGCGAGTGTTGTAAGGCCAGCTGCTGTTGCAGCACGTCGCGCCTCTGGCTGGCGTCCGTCAGCATCACCTGCTGCTGAAGATATTGCTCATCACCGCGCCACCACAGCACCATGATAATTAACCCAGTTGTCGCGAGGGTGCCTCCCAATAGCGAGAAACTCTGCTGACGGCGCCGCTGCCACTGTTGCGTGCGCCAGGGCAATAAATTGACGGCGAGCATCATGCATCCTCTGGGCGCAGAGCCAGACCAAGCGCGATGGAAAACTCACCTTCTTCGGCAGGGAGCGGCGGTTGTCGATACTGCAATAATGACAGAGGGAGGCAGTGCATCACGCCAGGCCCTGATAGCCTTTGCGGTGCGGTACAAAAAATAGAGGACGCCTGCGGAAAGGTTTCGCGCAGTTGTGTATGCGTCAACGGCTCGGTTCCCGCGCCCGAGGTGGTTTGCTCCCCAGTCAACGCCCAAAGCCAATGGTCACACAGCGGATGAATCAATAGGCGGTTGTGTTGCCGTGGCATACGCATAGCAATCTGCGTCAGCGCCAGGCTGCTTAATTCAAATACGTCGGGTCGAAGGCCGGACGCTTGCAGCGGTGCCAGCCACTGCGCGATGACTTCGCGCCGCGCTGCGGTAATGCAAAGCTGTGAAGCATCACCCGCTGCACGGTAGTCAATCGAGAGTGAGGCAGGTTCAACCGGAAATAAGCGCGGTGCCGATGAGGCAACATAGCGGCTCATGGCCGGTTCGCTGAGTGAAGATTCCGGTAACGGTAACGTGCGCTGCAATACCAGTTGCGGCGGCAATCCAACGCGCAGTGAATATCGTTTCGGCAGGTGACGTTGCCAGTGCGTTAACATCTCCTGTAACAGTGGCGTGGTTTGCAACACACCGTTGCGTAACGTATCGTGCGGCAGCGGTTGCTGCCACCAATGTCGTAACTGCCAACCATGACGTCGGCGTTCAATGCCCAGGGCACAGAGTTGCCCATTTTGGATATCCAATCCGATTTGCCAGCGTTGAAAAGCCATATGCGCGATCTCCTTATCTCTAAAGGGAAAAAGGACGTTTGCCCGAGATAATTCGAGGGGCTATCAGCACAGCGGCCACTTGAAGTATGACGGGTATATCAAAGCGTCAGGCTTGCCTTTATACTACCGCGCGATTGTTTATAAACTGCCCAAACGACAACAGATGGGAATTCTCAGGTGAAGTTCGTAAAGTATTTATTGATTCTTGCAGTGTGTTGCATCTTGCTGGGAACCGGCACGGTCTATGGCTTGTACAAATACATTGAGCCACAGCTGCCTGATGTGAACACATTGAAAGACGTGCGTCTGCAAACTCCAATGCAGGTTTACAGCGCTGAGGGTGAATTGATTGCCCAGTTTGGTGAGAAGCGCCGCGTGCCCCTCACTCTGCAACAGATGCCGCCTGAGCTGATTAAAGCGTTCATTGCGACCGAAGACAGCCGTTTCTACGAGCACCATGGTGTTGACCCTGTGGGGATCTTCCGTGCCGCCAGTATTGCTCTGGTGTCCGGCCATGCCTCACAGGGTGCGAGTACCATCACTCAACAACTGGCACGTAACTTCTTCCTCAGTCCTGAACGCACCCTCATGCGTAAAATTAAGGAAGCCTTCCTTGCCATTCGCATTGAACAGCTTCTGACTAAAGATGAAATTCTTGAGCTGTATCTCAACAAAATCTATCTCGGCTATCGCGCTTATGGCGTGGGAGCAGCGGCACAGGTCTACTTTGGTAAACCCATTGATCAGCTCTCGCTGAGTGAAATGGCGATGATTGCTGGCCTGCCTAAAGCGCCGTCAACGTTCAACCCGCTTTATTCTCATTCACGTGCCCTGGCGCGTCGTAATGTGGTACTGGCGCGTATGCTCGACCAGAACTACATCACGCAGCAGCAATACGATGAAGCACGCAACACACCGTTGGTGGCTGCCTATCACGGCCCAGAAATTGCTTTCTCTGCCCCGTATCTGACTGAAATGGTGCGCCAGGAGATGGTGAAACGTTACGGTGATGGCGCTTATGAAGATGGCTATAAGGTGTACACCACAGTCACGCGTCGTCTGCAAGAAGCGGCACAGCAGGCAGTGCGTAACAATGTGATGGCTTACGACATGCGCCATGGCTATCGCGGCCCAACCAACGTGTTGTGGAAAGTGGGCGAAGCCAGCTGGGACAAGAGCCGTATTCAGAATGCGTTAAAAGACTTGCCAACCTACGGTCCGCTTAATGCTGCCGTGGTAACCAGCGCCAGCGCCGATGAAGCCACTGCCATGATGAAAGATGGGAGCAGCGTATCGCTGAGCCTGGCGAGTGTACGCTGGGCACGTCCGTATAAATCTGACACCCTGCAAGGCCCAACCCCGCGCAGCGTGACGCAAGTCCTGCAAGCGGGTCAGCAGATTTGGGTACGCAAGGTGAACAATGACTGGTGGTTAGGTCAGGTACCGCTGGTGAACTCAGCGTTGGTATCACTGAATCCGGAAGACGGTGCGGTGCGTGCTTTGGTGGGAGGTTTCGACTTCAATCAGAGTATGTTTAACCGTGCGACTCAGGCGCTGCGCCAGGTCGGTTCAAACATCAAACCCTTCCTGTATACCGCTGCCATGGACCGTGGTTTGACGCTGGCTTCTATCCTCAACGATGTACCGATTTCACGCTGGGATGCGGGTGCCGGTGCTGACTGGCGTCCGAAGAACTCCCCACCGACCTACGCGGGTCCTATCCGTTTGCGTCAGGGCTTAGGTGAGTCGAAAAACGTCGTGATGGTGCGTGCCATGCGCGCGATGGGCGTGGATTACGCCGCAGAGTATCTGCAGCGCTTCGGCTTCCCAGCTCAGAACATTATCCATACCGAATCCCTCGCCTTGGGCGCGGCATCGTTCACGCCTCTGCAAATGGCTCGCGGTTATTCCGTTATGGCCAACGGCGGATTCTTGGTCGATCCTTACTTCATCTCCAAGATTGAGAACGAACAGGGTGGTGTCGTATTTGAAGAGAAGCCTAAGGTTGCCTGTCCGCAGTGTAATCTGCCAGTAATTTACGGTGAGACGAAGAAGTCCGTTGCATTGAACGAAGAGAGCGTTGAAAACGTTTCAACCTCCGATCAATCACAAAACCAGACAGTACCGCAGCCAGAGCTGGAACAAGTGCCCGCCCAACCGCAGCCCGCTGGCGATCAGCAGTACGCACCGCATGTGATCAACACACCGCTGTCGTTCCTGATCAAAAGTGCCCTGAACTCTAACGTCTTCGGTGAGCCGGGCTGGATGGGAACGGGCTGGCGTGCAGGCCGCGATTTGAAGCGTAACGATATCGGCGGCAAAACCGGTACGACTAATAGCTCGAAAGACGCGTGGTTCTCAGGATACGGTCCGGGTGTCGTTACCTCAGTGTGGATTGGTTTCGATGATTCACGTGCACTGGGCCGCTCGACCATGTCAGGTGTGATTCCGGATCAAATCTCAGGCTATGAGGGCGGAGCGAAGAGTGCGCAGCCTGCATGGGATGAGTACATGAAATCCGCGCTGGATGGCGTACCTGTTCAGCCACTGACCCCGCCTGATGGTGTGGTCACCGTGACCATTGATCGTGGTACCGGCAAACTGGCGAACGGAGGTGGCAACACCCGCCAGGAGTACTTCATCAATGGCACACAGCCTACGGAGTACTCGGTTCATGATGTCGGCACCACCCTCATGGACAATGGCCAAAGCCACGAGTTGTTCTAAACAAAAACGCCGGCAGATTTGCCGGCGTTTTTTATTGTCTTGTAAAAATCAGTAGCTTAAACGCCCTTGCTTCACTAGCCATTCGCGCACCAAAAACAACGCACTAACATTACGTGCTTCGCGGAAATCCGGCTCATCCAGCAACGCCAATAGATTGTTCAGCGGCCAACGATGCACAATCAGCGGCTCAGGCTCATCCCCCTCAAGCCTCTCCTCGTACAAGCCTTCTGCCACCACAATATTCATTTTGCTGGAAAAGTAAGACGGGGCCATAGTGAGTTTGCCTAACGCCTCCAGATGCCTTGCGCCAAAACCCGCTTCCTCTTTCAGCTCTCGGTCTGCTGCCTCAAAGGCACTTTCACCAGGGTCGATCAATCCTTTAGGGAAACCGAGTTCGTAGCTTTCTAAGCCAACAGCATATTCCTGAATCAGGATTACATCGTCACCGATAATTGGCACAATCATGACGGCTTCACGGTCGGAAGGCTTCATCCGTTCATAAACGCGGCGTGCACCGTTACTGAAAGCGAGATCAACCGCTTCAATGGTGAACAGACGGGAGCGGGCTACCGCTTCCACGTTGAGGATGTCAGGTTTTATCAGTGGATTCTTCATATCAGCCTCAAACTTTGCACAGCCTTGTGAAACGCGATGACGCCAGCATACCGAAGCATGAGGCAATGTGCGACACGCAGCAGAAGGAAAGCATGGTGACACATATTTGCTTACGGCTGCTAACAACTTCTTGTTATCTCTACACTTAAAATTTCACAATAAGTCAACGGTGGTTGGGTAAATTCAGAAAATACCGATATTTAATTGAGTACCATCGGGTTAACCTCCCATGAAGGAATAATCTAATAAATTATAATTCAATGATTTTGCGCGTTATTTTATCTGAGTTTTTTCTTGTCAGAATGACTTCTGCTCGCCAAAATTGACTTGTATTGATGGTTTTACCGGGAGTACATCGTAAACGTGAAGGCAGTTTTTTGGCTGGACTGAGCAAAGCATGAGCACTTTTATCATCATTCTGGCTGTCATGCTAACCTGCTCATTAGTAGCAGGAATAGGTTATTGGTACGCTATGCGGCATCGTCCGCCGTTGGCGAAACCACTGCCGTTCATTAGTCCACCCTGTCGAAAACTCACCGATGAAGAACGCCGCGCCGTTGAAAAATACATTGCGTCACTGGTCAAACAGCGACAGCACAGTGATACACGTTCTACAAAGAAGTCACGTGAGCCTGAAGCGCTGACACTGACTGCGCAAAGCAGCAATGTTTATCCCGTCACGCGATCCATCACGCGTTATGGTCTCTCTACCGATGATGCCCACCAATGGCGCTATTACCTCGATGAAGTGGAAGTCCACCTTCCCCCGTTGTGGGAACAATACATCGCTGAAGAGAATTATGTTGAGCTGATTCGTACCCAGACATTACCGCTGGTGATCTCACTCAACGGCCACTCGCTGGTCAACTATGCCATTGAGCAGCCAGCTCTGCCGCCACTGGTGCGGTCGATGTCAACCAACGCCTCCATCCGCAAAGAAGAAAGTGAAAATGTCGAGCTATTGCAGGTGCGCAAAGAGACGCCTGAAGAGTATCGACTCTCACGAACAGACGGCACGCGCGAAGCCGTCGCCATCTGCTTTGCCTTCCTGCTCTTTTTCTTAAGCCTGGTGTTGCCCGGTAGCTTGATGGTGTGGATAGCTCTGCCCGCCTGTTTAGTGATCGCCACCAGCCTGTGGTTCCTTTACCGTTTTCCCGGCGACAAAGGATTACGTGATGTGCACTGCCTGCGCGGTGCACCTAAACGCTGGGGCCTGTTTGGTGAATCCAACCAGGAACAGAGCAATATCTCACTCGGCATCATTGATTTAGTCTACCCAGCGCATTGGCAGCCCTATGTGGCACATGATTTAGGCCAGGTGACCGATGTCGATATTTACCTTAATCGGCAAGTGGTGCGTCAAGGCAGATTCCTCTCCTTGCATGACGAGGTACGTAACTTCCCAGTACAACGCTGGCGCAGAAATCTGGTGTTGGCGTGTGGCTCGCTGTTGGTGTTGGTGATGCTGTTTACCTGGATCCCACTCGGGATGCCGATCAAGCTCAGTCTTGCGTGGGTAAAAGGCACGGAAAGCATTGAAGTCAGCAGTGTTGATAAGCTCAGCGCACTGCCGCTGCACATTGGTGACAGCCTGAAAGTCAGTGGCACCGGCATGTGTTCCGTACCCGGCAATTATCAGAGCAACCGAAGTTATACCTATATGCCGTTCGACTGCTCAGCCATTTACTGGAACAACGCACCTCCCCTGCCGCAGCCCCAGTCGGACATTATCGATAAAGCCGCTGCGCTGCTGGATACCACCACACGTCAGCTGCATCCAGAAACCAATACCGATCCTAAACTCAACCCGCAGTTGGCCTCAGCAATTCAGAAGTCAGGCATGATTCTGCTGGATGATTTCTCGGATCTGGTACTGAAAACGCAGGATTTATGTAGTCAGCAACAGGATTGCGTGCGGTTGAAAAAACGCCCTGGTGAATCTTGGCAATGCCAAAGACTGGGATTCGCTGATCCACAGAGCCGATTCTGGCAAGCTCAACGGCATGAATGTTCTGTTACGCCCAGTGAGTGCGGAGGCGCTGGAGAATTTGGTCAACACGGCAACATCGACCTTCTTCTCACGTGAAACCCGTCGTGCAGCGGAAACCTTAAACAGCCCACCGCCAGGGGGTTTTCTGATCATCAGCGATGAAGGCCGCCAAATGGTGACGCAACCGCAACCTTCTGTGTCGCTATTCGATCTTGATGCCCCTTCCCAGTGGCGCGAGTTGCAACGCATCTCCGGCATGCTGCTGCATACTCCATTCGCTGCGAATGGCATCATCACCAGCATCACCACGGATGCGAACGGTACACGTCACATTGCGTTGCATAATGAACCGGATGCCATGGCACAGTGGCGCTATCTGGGCACGGCATTACTGATGCTGGTACTGATTCTCTGCGGCGTCATTAATGGCTTGCTGGCACTACGCCGAATCCACCGCAATCGCCTGCGGATGGTGGAGATTCAGCAGTATTACGATAAATGCTTCAACCATAATCTGAGCACTATGCAGAGCGTGCGCTCCCTGTTCTGAGCCTTTCCCTTCTGTGCTAACCTGTCGCCCTGTTTTTTAGGGTGGGGGGTTTATGCCGATTACGCTTAACTGGTCTGAGATCGATACTGTGCTGCTGGATATGGATGGCACCTTGCTCGATCTCGCCTTTGATCGCCATTTTTGGCTGGAGCACGTTCCAGAAACCCTGAGTCGCACGCGCAATATCACTCTGGCTGAAGCACACCAGTTGATACAGCAAAAATATCAAGCCGTAGCGCATACGCTAAACTGGTATTGTCTTGATTACTGGTCGCGGGAGCTGGCACTGGATATTCGCGTCATGACGTGGGAAAAGCGCCACCGCGCAGCAATGCGTGAAGATACGCTTCCTCTGTTGCAAGCGCTACGGGCTGCAGGCAAACGCACCATCTTGCTGACCAATGCACATCCGTACAATCTCGATGTGAAACTGGAGCAGACGGGATTGGCTGCCCACCTTGATTTATTACTTTCCACCCATACCTTTGGGTATCCGAAAGAGGATCCACGTCTCTGGCAGGCGGTTCAGCAGCAAACCGCATTCGATAGCGCACGCACGCTGTTCATTGATGACAGCGAACCGGTCCTCGATGCAGCCGCACGCTGGGGCATTCGCTGGTGTTTAGGCGTCAGCAATCCGGATTCCGGTCGGCCCGATCAATCTTTCCAGCGTCATGCTGCGGTGCGAGACTATCGCCAGTTGTGTGAGACGCTGCGTTAAAGCAGGAGCCGCAATGAAAGAGAAAATCAGTGAAAGCATCCGCCTCGACAAATGGCTGTGGGCCGCGCGTTTTTATAAAACCCGCGCACTGGCTCGCGAAATGATTGAAGGCGGAAAAGTGCACTACAACGGCCAACGCAGCAAACCGAGTAAAATCGTTGAACTGCAAGCCGAGCTGACCCTACGGCAAGGCAACGACGAGCGTACAGTGATTATCACTGCCATTGGTGAGCAACGTCGTCCTGCCAGTGAGGCACAGGAAATGTATGCGGAGACTGACGCCAGTATTGAGAAGCGTGAAAAAACCGCGCAGGCACGCAAGATGAATGCCCTTACGATGCCGCATCCCGATCGCCGTCCGGATAAAAAAGAGCGCCGCGATCTGATGAAATTTAAATTGTCGGGCGATAAATAATCTTCGCCCCCACGAGAGAAACACTATGTCTGTACATGATCAACTGCACCGTTATCTGTTTGAAAACGTCGCCGTACGCGGCGAGCTGGTTAACGTCTCTGAAACCTGGCGCGAGATTGTCAAAGATCACGACTATGCTGAGCCGGTTAAAATCCTGTTGGGCGAGCTGTTGGTTGCCACCAGCCTGTTGACCGCTACGCTGAAATTTGATGGCGATATCACTGTACAGCTTCAGG
Organism: Pantoea rwandensis; assembly: GCF_002095475.1. Taxonomy (GTDB): domain Bacteria; phylum Pseudomonadota; class Gammaproteobacteria; order Enterobacterales; family Enterobacteriaceae; genus Pantoea; species Pantoea rwandensis. The sequence goes on along the minus strand of NZ_MLFR01000020.1, from coordinate 49,462 downwards.
GCGATGGGCCGCTGACGCTGGCGGTGATTAACGGCAATAACAAGCAGGAGTTACGTGGCGTAGCGCGCGTGAAAGAGGACGCGGAAATTGCACCGGGTAGCAGTCTGAAAGAGATGGTTGGCAACGGTTATCTGGTGATCACTATCTCGCCAGAAAAAGGGGAGCGCTACCAGGGTGTCGTCGGTCTGGAGGCGGATACGCTGGCCGGTTGCCTGGAAGATTACTTTATGCGTTCTGAACAGTTGCCTACGCGCCTGTTTATCCGCACCAGCGACAAAGGTGCCGCCGGCATTCTGCTGCAAGTACTGCCTGCACAAGAACCAAGCCAAGATGATTTCAATCATCTGGCGACACTGACCGAAACCGTGAAAAGTGAAGAACTGATCGAATTACCTGCGACCGATGTGCTGTGGCGCCTCTACCACCAGGAAGAAGCTACCGTTTTTGATCCGACACCCGTTAGCTTTAAGTGCACGTGCTCTCGCGAGCGTTGTGGCGAAGTGCTGAACACCTTGCCAGTGGAAGAAGTGGACGAAATCCTCGAAGAGGACGGTAAAATCGATATGCATTGTGACTACTGCGGTTCTCACTATGTGTACGATGCAGTGGATATTGCTGCCATTCGTAGCGCACCCACCAGTAGCAGCGATCAAGTGCATTAATTCCCTTACGGGCGGCAATGTCGCCCGCATTCCTCATAAAAATGCTATGGGAGCAGCCACATGCGCGTTATCGATGCAGGCAAAGCGCTGATTCAGGCTGGCCCGCACTTGTGATGTGAATAAGCCGCCAAATGGCGGCTTATGAGTGACTTATGCAGTAGTGCGATTTATCGTGCAAACCTGAACAGCAAGGCTGCTAGCAGATGCGCAATAAATGACCCTGCTACGTTCTTTCACTATGATTGCTAATGATTAATGCCGTACCGTTATTCTCAGGGATCGGTAACCACGCGCGAATACGTAACCCGCCATGTTCACTGTCACCAATCTCAAGTGATCCTTCATGCGCATCAATAATTCGCTGCACAATCGCCAAGCCTAAACCGGTTCCGCTGGTACTGCGTGCGCTATCACCGCGGACAAAAGGCTGGAAAAGATGTTGAAGTTGGTCTGGCTTAATACCCGGACCATCATCTTCCACCTGGAACCAAGCGCGATTGAGCTCTTGGCCACTACTGACTTTGATCCAGCCATTGCCATAACGCGCCGCGTTCACCACCAGATTTGCCACCGCGCGTTTGATCGACAGCGGGTTGATGTCCAGGATTAACTCTTCTTCCATGACCGCATTTTCAATCTCGCGTTCATAGCCACTTTCCGCTGCCACTACCTCACCCAGCACGCTGTTGAGATCGGCGCGTTCGGTCTGCATCTCCTGGCCGGTTCGCAGATAATCGATAAACTGCTCGATAATCGCATTGCACTCTTCGATATCTTTGTTAATCGACTCAGCCAGATAGCCATCCTGTTCACTCATCATCTCAGTGGCAAGACGGATGCGTGTCAACGGCGTGCGCAAATCGTGGCTGACACCCGCCATCAACAGCGTACGGTCATCCGCTAGCTGTTTTACCCCCGCAGCCATCTGATTAAAAGCGCGTGTTACTGAACGCACTTCAGACGCGCCATATTCGCGCAATGGCGGAGGGATGATGCCTTTACCGACCTGTAGCGCTGCATGCTCCAGGTCGACCAGGGGTCGGTTCTGGATGCGGATAAATAGCCAAGCACCCCCTATCGCCAACAACATTATGGCCAGGGTATAGCGGAACAGCGGTGAGAAGTCGCCTTGATGAATCTCGGTCAGGGGTACGCGCACCCAGATGTCTGGCGACAACCAGGTTTTTAGCCATACCACGGGCGAATTCTTATTAACCTCGACCCGCACATCCGTCGGACCGCCAAGCTGTTGCGCCATCTGCTCGCTGAGAAATTCGTAATGCTGCGCCCAGCGTAATCCGCTCTCTTCTGCCGCGGCGTTGGTGTACAACGAAATACCCAACTCACGATAAATCTCGCGACGGAATGCCGGTGGAACTTCCAGCTGCGTTCCATCTTCCAGCTGCAGCCGATCAGTCATCAGCATACGCACTTCGTAAGCGAGAACTTTATTGAACTGCTGCAAGCTAGGAAGAATGGCGAAATTCAGCACCACCAGATAGGTCGTTACCAAGCTGACGAACAGCAAGGTAACGATCAACAACAAGGTGCGGGCAAACGAACTGCGAGGAGAGAAGCGCAATCGCCTCATGCTTTACTGCCGTCCGGAACGAACACATAGCCCAGACCCCATACGGTCTGAATGTAGCGTGGATGTGCAGGATCTTCTTCAACCATACGACGCAGACGAGAAATCTGCACGTCGATAGAACGCTCCATCGCACTGTACTCACGACCACGCGCCAGGTTCATCAGCTTATCGCGTGATAACGGCTCACGAGGATGGCTGACCAACGCTTTCAGCACCGCGAACTCACCACTGGTCAGTGGCATCGGTTCATCTTCACGGAACATCTCACGAGTACCGAGGTTCAGCTTGAACTTACCAAAAGCAATGACTGCTTCTTCCTGTGAAGGTGCACCCGGCAGTTCATTCGCCTGGCGACGCAACACAGCGCGAATACGCGCCAGCAATTCACGTGGGTTAAACGGCTTAGGAATGTAGTCATCGGCACCGATTTCCAGCCCAACGATACGATCCACTTCTTCACCCTTCGCGGTGACCATAATGATCGGCATCGGGTTGCTCTGGCTGCGTAAACGACGGCAAATGGACAAGCCATCTTCGCCCGGCAGCATTAAATCAAGCACCATTAAATGGAATGATTCACGAGTCAGCAGACGATCCATCTGCTCGGCGTTGGCGACACTGCGCACCTGAAAGCCCTGTTCGGTCAGATAGCGTTCGAGCAGTGCGCGCAGACGCATATCATCATCGACGACCAGAATTTTGTAGTTCTCTTGCATGTTCAACTCCCAAAGGCGCCATTGCCTGAGCCAATATTGTGTAAAAAAGATGCCCACATGTGACAGTCATTAATGGTTTATATTCTAGCCGAAATTGTTACAAAGCATATTAAACAGCAGCTTATATTTAATTTTAGACTTGAAATGCGCTCTGTCTCGCGCTTTTTGTCTGTGCTTTCCAGCCGCTTAGCGCTAATCCGAAAATTTCAGCGATTTTCTGTTTGGGTCTGGATCACATTGCATTGGGCCATCAAATAGTCTGTGATGCTGGGCCATTTGACTTAAGTCCGCAGCAAACTATCGCTAAATGACGCATGCGTTACAGCACAATATCTGGCTGTTTTTGCTTTCCGTTCCTGACTGCTCTCGGAACATTCCCCTGCCCGCGCCCAACAAGACCAACCTAAAATAAAGTTCTATTTATCAGCAAGTAAACATCTCTTTTCTCTTGGGACTGAATCTCAGAAACTGCACCAAATCTTGCTGTACTGACGTGTATTTGGAGAGAGAGATGAAAAAAACGATGGTCTTGCTGAGTGCGCTGGCTCTGGTCAGCTTTTCTCAAGCGCAAGCGGCCACCAGCGCGGGCGAAGCAGCAGGGGCACAAGCCTCAACGACCGCTAAAGGCAACTCAGATGCTATTGGTGTCGGTGCAGTAGGCGCACTGCTCGGAATCGCATTAGCGACCATGGGTGGCGGAGACAAAGGCACCAGCAGTACCTCTACAACCACAGCAACGACGCCCGGTAAATAAACTGTACGATTCAGGCGCGGCAAGGCTGCGGCGCTTACCCCTTTTACTGCCAGCCCATTTCGCCACCGGAGAATAAGTCGCACCCAAGGCTTTTTTACCCAAGCCATTATTCTCCGCCTCTTTTTTATTCTGCTTCTTTCACATACTCGATGCGATTTACAAACCAGGTTTTCTGCCCTTCCGGCGTATTGACGACAACCTCGTCATCCACTTCTTTTTTAATCAATGCACGCGCCATCGGTGAATCGATCGAAATGTACTCTTTTACCGCCTCGCCGTAGATTTCATCCGGCCCGACGATGCGAAAGCGTTTAGCATCGCCCTGCTCATTCTCCACTTCAACCCAAGCACCAAAGAACACTTTGCCTTCCTGTTGCGGTGCATAATCAATAATTTTGAGATCGGCAAGACACTTACGGAGATAGCGTACGCGCCGGTCAATCTGGCGCAGCAGACGCTTGTTGTAGGTGTAATCAGCGTTTTCTGAGCGGTCACCCAGGCTCGCGGCCCAGGAAACAATTTTGGTGATTTCCGGACGCTTTTCGTTCCACAAATGGTCGTGCTCTGCACGTAATTTGTTGTAGCCCTCACGGGTAATCAGTTGGGTTTTCATCGCGTCTACTCGTGCTCACAGCGTTTCAGTACGGTAAAGAAGCGCCAACAATAAGCGACTGCTCTTCCTTCAGCAAGGTGCGTCCCACAATGTGCGCGCTGCATTCAGAAAAAGACGGATTCGCCTGTCCCCGACTGGCAATTTGCCGCCCCAATCCGTATAACTGTCCCCTATTTTCCAACCCTGTGTAAGCATTGTTAATGATGATGAAAGATTCACTGAGCCAGATTATCGCAAGTGAGCTGAAGGCACGCGCCGACCAGGTTGACGCCGCCGTTCGCTTGCTAGATGAAGGGAACACCGTGCCATTTATCGCACGTTATCGTAAGGAAGTGACCGGTGGGCTGGATGATACCCAGTTACGTCAGTTGGAAAGCCGTCTTGGCTACCTGCGTGAGCTGGAAGATCGCCGCCAGTCGATTCTGAAATCCATCGACGAGCAGGGTAAACTCACTCCTGAACTCGCCACGGCCATCAATGGCACGCTGAATAAAACCGAGCTGGAAGACCTTTATCTGCCGTATAAGCAGAAACGTCGCACGCGTGGGCAAATCGCCATCGAAGCAGGCCTGGAGCCGCTGGCTGAGACGCTGTGGAGCGATCCTTCACAAGAGCCAGAGTCATTGGCCGCAGGCTATGTTGATGCGGATAAAGGCGTGGCCGATGTGCGCGCAGCGCTGGACGGCGCGCGCTATATCCTAATGGAACGCTTTGCCGAAGACGCCACGCTGCTGGCAAAAGTACGTGATTATCTCTGGAAGAATGCGCACCTGGTGGCTCGCGTGGTGGAAGGTAAAGAGGAAGAAGGCGCTAAATTCCGCGACTACTTCGACCACCACGAAGCACTCAGCACCGTTCCTTCCCACCGCGCTTTGGCGATGTTCCGTGGTCGCAATGAAGGCGTGCTGCAACTCTCTCTGAACGCCGATCCACAATTCGAAGAAGCGCCGCGCGAAAGCCACGGTGAAACACTGATCGCTGAACATCTTCAATTGCGTCTGAATAATGCTCCAGCCGATAGCTGGCGCAAAGCCGTTGTCAGTTGGACCTGGCGTATCAAGGTGTTGTTGCACCTTGAAACCGAGTTGATGGGCACCATTCGTGAACGCGCTGAAGATGAAGCTATCAATGTCTTTGCCCGCAACCTCAACGATCTGCTGATGGCAGCACCGGCGGGCATGCGTGCCACCATGGGCCTCGATCCCGGGCTGCGTACCGGCGTGAAAGTCGCGGTGGTGGATGCCACGGGGAAACTGGTTGCGTATGACACCATCTACCCTCACACCGGTCAGGCGGCAAAAGCCGCATCGGCTGTAGCGGCTCTGTGCATCAAACATCAGGTTGAGTTGGTCGCGATCGGTAACGGCACCGCTTCACGTGAAACCGAGCGTTTCTTCCTTGACGTGCAGAAGCAGTTCCCGCAAATCAACGCGCAGAAAGTGATTGTCAGTGAGGCCGGCGCATCGGTTTACTCTGCATCGGAACTGGCAGCACTGGAGTTCCCTGATCTGGATGTTTCCATTCGCGGCGCGGTCTCTATTGCACGTCGCTTGCAGGATCCGCTGGCAGAGCTGGTGAAAATTGATCCGAAATCCATTGGGGTTGGCCAGTATCAGCATGATGTTAGCCAAAGCCAGCTGGCGAAGAAGCTGGATGCGGTGGTTGAAGACTGTGTAAACGCCGTGGGTGTGGATCTGAATACTGCATCGGTGGCGTTACTGACGCGTGTAGCGGGCTTAACCCGCATGATGGCGCAGAACATTGTCTCCTGGCGTGATGAGAACGGCCGCTTCCAGAATCGTCAGCAGTTGTTGAAAGTCAGCCGACTGGGGCCAAAAGCTTACGAGCAGTGCGCCGGCTTCCTGCGCATCAATCACGGTGATAATCCACTGGATGCGTCAACCGTGCACCCAGAAGCCTATCCGCTGGTCGAACGCATTCTGGCCGCCACCGAGCAGGCACTGAGCGAGCTGATGGGCAACGCCGGTGGACTGCGTGACCTCAACGCGCGCGACTTCACCGATGAGCGTTTCGGTCTGCCTACCGTCACTGACATCATCAAAGAGCTGGAGAAACCGGGTCGAGATCCCCGCCCAGAATTCAAAACCGCGCAGTTTGCCGAAGGCGTGGAAACGCTGAACGATCTGCTGCCGGGTATGATTTTGGAAGGCGCGGTCACCAACGTCACCAATTTTGGTGCCTTTGTAGATATCGGCGTACATCAGGATGGCCTGGTCCATATCTCTTCTCTTTCCGATAAATTCGTTGAAGACCCACACCAAGTCGTGAAAGCGGGCGATATCGTCAAAGTGAAGGTGATGGAAGTGGATATGCAACGCAAACGTATTGCCCTCACTATGCGCCTCGATGAGCAGCCCGGTGAAAGCAATGCGCGCGGCGGCAACAACCGCAGCAGCGGCAAAGAGAGTGCACGTCCGGCAGCCAATAACAAAGCACGCGGCAAACCCGCCAGCGCCCCAGCAGGTAATAGCGCCATGGGCGACGCACTTGCAGCGGCGTTCGGTAAGAAACGCTAAGTGTAAGTCCTGAATGATGCGCGGAGGCCAGCCCGCCTCCGCGCATATAATCTAAATATTGGATAAATCCCCTCACCCGTCTACGCTGAAAAAATCCGTGTGAAAAAAATGACCTTCCGCGTGGCCCAGCGATCAAATGGACATTATCAACGCATTACTCGATGAAATTTACGAAGGCCTCTTTCCCGTCGCAGCACGTGAGCGCCTGCTTTCCCATATTCGCGCAGCGCGAGATACCGCCAAACTTCCACGCAAAGCACGCTGGGATGAAAAAGATGTGGTGCTTATCAGCTATGCCGACCAGTTTCGCGAGCCGGATCAACCCACCTTAGCCAGCTTCTCGCACTTTTATCAGCAGCACCTACAATCCACGTTTAACTTGGTGCATCTGCTCCCCTTCTTTCCTTACTCTTCAGACGATGGCTTCTCAGTCATTGATTATCACCAGGTCAACCCTGTCTGCGGCAACTGGCAGCACATTGCTGCACTGCACAGTGAAACCCGGCTGATGTTCGATTTTGTCTGTAATCACATGTCTGCCCACAGCCAGTGGTTTCAACACTTTCTGGCGCAGGATCCGGGCTGGGATGACTTTTTTATCAGCATGCCACCCGCCACTGATCTGAGCGCTGTAACGCGCCCGCGCACCTCGCCACTGCTGACCCCTTTCACCCTGGCAAACGGTGAGACACGTTTTATCTGGACCACGTTTAGCGCCGACCAAATTGACCTCAATTTCGCCAACCCGGAAGTGCTGATACGCATGGTGGATGTCTTGCTGGATTATCTGAATAAGGGGGCTGATTACGTCAGGCTCGACGCCGTCGGCTATATGTGGAAAACACCGGGTACAAACTGCATCCATCTGCCCAAAACGCACCAGCTTGTGAAGCTGTTCCGCGCTGTCGCTGATGAAGTCGCGCCCGGTACGGTGATCATCACGGAAACCAATGTGCCGCACAAAGACAACATCAGCTATTTCGGCAATGGTCAGGATGAAGCGCAGATGGTGTACCAATTCTCTTTGCCCCCATTGGTGCTGCACGCCATTCACTCTGGTTCAGCTCGCGCTTTACGCCAGTGGGCCAGTACACTGAACACCCGTCACGGCGGAACGACATTCTTCAACTTTCTCGCCTCGCATGATGGCATCGGCCTCAATCCTGCCCGTGGAATTTTATCGGAAGTGGAAATTGTGGCCCTGGTCCGTGAATTGGCGCTCGAGGGGGCGTTGGTTTCATACAAGAACAATCCCGACGGCACCACCAGTCCTTATGAAATCAACGTCACTTATCTCGATGCGCTTAACCAGCAGAACGACGACGATGATACGCGCCTGCGTCGCTTCCTACTGGCGCACGCTATCCTGCTCGCTTTTCCTGGCGTACCGGCCATCTATATCCAAAGCATCCTGGGTTCTCGTAATGATAACGAAGGGGTACGCGCGGCCGGACACAACCGCGCCATTAATCGAGAAAAATTCAGCCTGCATGAGATGGAAAAGTGGATCAGCGGCGATAACGCGCTACGCCAGCAGGTATTTGAACGCCTCAGTGCTTTGATTCAGCTGCGCACACGCCAGCCTGCATTTCACCCGGATAATCCGATGACGCTGCTGGAGAGTGAAAATGCACTGCTGATGCTGCGCCGATACTCACCTGACAGTGAGGCAGGGTTATTGTGCGTCTTTAATCTCAGTAGCCGCGACGTCAGTGCGCATTTACCCGAGGCTAAGTACTTTCAGGATGTCATCAGCGGGGAAAAAATAGATGGCAGCGAGCCATTGAGGCTCGCCGCCTGGCAGTTTATGTGGTTACGCAGCTAGTTACTCGTAGACATCCGCCGTGGCACTGAACTTGCCATGTTCACGGCCAGCAATCACCAGGAAGTATTTCCCACCTTTTTCATCGGCCGCTTTAGAGAGTTCGCGCTTGGCATCCATGGGCGAAGTGGTTTCCGCCGTGGTGGTTACCGTACCGATCTTCTTCAAGTTCATTTTTTGTACTTCTTCTCTGGTCACTTCCTTTGCCGCAAATGCTGAAAACGACACAGCACCCATCACCATTGAAGCCACAACCCATTTCATTACCTTCATAGCATTACCCTCATGCACATTTTCCATTGTTGAGATGTAAGCAGCCGCGAGGCACATCAGATGAGAAAAACGTTCTATTCACACCGCATTGCGGCGCAGCTCACGACAAAAGTATTGCTGGTTGTGACAGATTTGCCACTTCTTAAGGCAACTAACCCGTAACTCACTGTGCGAAATCAATAATCTGTTGGCAAAACTCATCAGGGTGCGAAATGAAGGGCGCATGCGCCGCTTTTTCAATCATTACAGAAGGGGAATCCGGCCAGCGTGCATCCAACTCTTCAGCCGCGCGACGTGGTACCAGCCCATCGAGATAGCCATAAATGCGCAGGAATGGCACCGTTAACGTATCCAGTGCATCACGCAAATCATCCTGACGTAGAATCGCCAATCCCCCCTCGAGTACCGCCACCGATGGCATCGGCTGTGACAGCACCACCTCTTTCAATTGACGTGCGTCCTGGCGCGCATTTTCGGTGCCCATGGTTTGTAGCGCCAGGAAGCGCTCAACGGTGCGCTGAAAATCATGACTCAACTGCTGCTGGAAGCTTTCCAGCGTCTCTGGCTTAATTCCCGGCCAATCACCTCGCGCGGTAAAACAGGGTGAGGATGCCACGCTGATTAGGCCACTGACGCGTTCTGGCTGCGTTAAAGCTATGTGGCTGGCCACCAAGCCACCTAATGACCATCCCAGTAGGCGTGCTCGCTCAGGCAGATGGGGAAGCAGCTGCTGGGCCATTTCGGCCAAAGTCAGCGCGCCAAAACCCTGGCTGCGCCCAAAGCCAGGCAAATCCACCAAATGCAGACGAAAATGCGGGCTGAGTCGAGGAACGATGTTTTGCCACACCTCGGCGTTTAATCCCCATCCGTGCAGCAGCACAAGATCGCAATCACCCTCGCCTGTGGTGTGCCAGTAAAGCGAACTCATCGGTTACACTCCCGAAAAGAGAAAAAGAGGCCGCTATGCTATCAATCCCTGCCCTATGTTGGCTATGCCGCTTGCCGCTACAGATTGCCGGGCATGGCTTATGCAGCCGCTGTGCCACATTGATCCCTTCTCTGCCACCTCTCTGCCCATGCTGTGCATTACCTGCGAGTGGTACTTCGCTTTGCGGGCGCTGTATCCGGCATCCGCCGCCGTGGCAGAGCATGACCTGCGTTAGCGATTACCGCCCTCCCATCAGCGACTGGGTATTGCAGCTGAAATTTTCTCGCGCAACCGCACTCAGAGTGATGCTCGCGCGGCTGCTTTTGTTAAAATTATTAACAAATCGGCGCGATAATCGCCTGCCGCGTATAGATTTAGTGTTAAGCGTCCCGTTGCATCGCCATCGAGCCTGGCGGCGCGGGTACAATCAGGCAGCGTTAATTGCAAAACCTTTGGCTCGCTGGTTGGGTTGTGAGTATCGCGAAGGCGTACGACGTCGAAGGCAGGGTGCAGTTCAGCATTTTTTAGCTGCCGCAGCGCGTAAAAAGAACCTGCGTGGTGCTTTTCACCTTGAAATGTCGGTGCATGGACGCCATATCTTACTCATCGACGATGTGGTCACCACCGGAAGTACAGTGACTGAAATCAGCCGCATTTTGCTGGCGCAAGGCGCGGCCAGCGTACATATTGGCTGCCTGTGCCGTACCTTGTAGAGCGTCGGCGTTGGGCGTATTATAACCAAGTAATTTAGTTAACTATTGAGCAATCGCCATGATCGTTATTACTGATGCAGCGCAAGAGCACTTCTCAAAATTGCTGTCAAAACAAGAAGATGGCACCCAGATTCGCGTATTCGTCATTAACCCGGGTACGCCAACTGCTGAATGTGGCGTCTCTTACTGCCCGCCGGACGCTGTAGAAGCCACAGATACCGAATTGAAGTTTGAAAAGCTCTCCGCTTACGTGGATGAACTGAGCGCACCCTATCTGGAAGATGCGGAAATTGATTTTGTCACTGATAACCTCGGATCCCAGCTGACGCTTAAAGCGCCTAACGCGAAGATGCGTAAGGTGTCTGACGAAGCGCCAATGGTTGAGCGCGTAGAGTATCTGCTGCAAGCACAGATCAACCCTCAGTTGGCAGGCCACGGTGGTCGCGTATCGCTGATGGAAATCACCGATGACGGTTACGCCATTCTGCAGTTTGGCGGCGGCTGTAACGGCTGCTCGATGATTGACGTAACGCTGAAAGATGGCATTGAGAAAGAGCTGCTGGCAGCCTTCCCTGAGCTGAAAGGTGTACGTGATCTTACCGAGCACCAGCGCGGCGAGCACTCTTACTACTGATTTATACAGCGGCAGCCTACCCGAGCTGCCGCTTGTTTTATCCCTCTTTGCGCCCCTTGCTCACCGCTTTTAGCACCTGCTTCACCGCTTTATCGGCAAACATCACTTCCAGCGTGACACCCAGTTTACGTCGCCAGTTAGGATATTCATCCACCGTGCCTGGCACATTGACGGGTGAAGTCATCCCCAGCCAATCTTCTGGCTGCAATCCAAGCAGCGCACTATCCGTTCGAGCAAGAAAATAGTGCATAGCCAAATTTAACTTCGGTGTCATCGGCTGTTTCTGCGCGGGCTTAGCCTCGCGTGCAGATATCGCCCCCGCCTGCTGCAGCGCATCCAGTAACGACTGCTTCTGGGTATCCCGCTGCTGCTGCAATGATTGCAACACGCTACCTTGGTAGATGCCGAGTTGTTCGCCCAACGCCAAATCGCCTGCCTGCCAGAATCCACTCAGCGTCGGTAAGTCATGTGTACTGGCGCTGGCTATCGACTGGCGCGGATATGCGGTAGGTTGGCGATAACGGCCATCGCGATCCTGTTCGAAAAACAGGACCTTCCACGAGAAGACACCGTGGCTGCGCATCATGCGCACAATGATCGGGGGTACAGTGCCAAGATCCTCGCCGATCACCATGCAGCGATGACGCTGACTTTCCAACGCCAGTATCGCCATCAACTCCTCCACGGGATACGAGACGTAAGCCCCCTTCTCTGCGCCTTCACCATAGGGAATCCACCACAAACGCAGCAGCGCCATCACATGGTCGATACGCAATGCGCCGCAGTCACGCATATTAGCCCGCAGCAAATCAATAAACGGCTGATAACCACGCGCGCGCATCACATGCGGATCAAGCGGTGGCAGTGCCCAGTTTTGCCCCAGAGGACCGAGTCGATCGGGCGGCGCACCCACGGAAGCCCCCAGCTTATACAACTGCGGGTCTTGCCAGGTTTCTGCGCTGTGCTGCGCGACCCCCACGGCCAGATCGCGGTAAAGGCCAACCGCCATGCCTAACTGCTGGCTGTGCTGCCAACAGGCCGCAAACTGCTGCTGAGCCAGCCACTGTAACCAGCTCCAGAACTGAATTTCGCCCTCATTTTCAGCGCACCACTGCTGCACCTCGGGTTGATGAGCACTCCGCCAGCTTTCTGGCCAGTTTTGCCAACCCCATTCATCAGGATGGTCAGCTGCACGTTCAGCGAGAATACCGTCAAAAGCCGCCTGATAACGCAGATGTTCGCCACCCTCGACCACAAATTGTTGGAAATCAGCATCGGGCTGACAGGCTTGCCATGCCAAGCGCAGCGCCGTGATTTTGAGGGTCGCCACCGCGTTATAATCTACCCATTCACTGTCGCGCGCCTTCTGTAACGCCTTACGCGTTTTGGCGAGTTGCCACCAGCGCTGTGCTTCCTGACTATGCTCGAAGGCCGCGACCTGATTGACGTCGATATACAGCACATTGATCCAGCGCCTAGAGGTGGGGCTGTATGGACTGGCGTATTGGGGCTGTGCGGGATAAAGCGCATGCAATGGATTGAGGCCAACAAAATCGCCACCGTTGGCCGCAATGTGCGCCACCATCTGCTGCAAATCGCCAAAGTCACCAATACCCCAATTGCGGTCGGAGCGCAGCGTGTAAAGCTGCACCAGTGCCCCCCATCGCTTCTCACCTTGTTTGAGCGGTTCCGGTAGATAACAGCGGCGTGGTGCAATGATAATGCGCGTTTGCCACTGCTTACGCCCCTGATGCAGGGTGAACAGGTGATAACCCTGCGGCAAGCGTGCCGGAAGGGCTAACGATTCTCCGCCCTGCACAATACCGCTGAATGCTTTGCCTTGTTCTGTCTGAAGCTGCCAGCGAAACTCGCCTTTGCCTTGGGGTATAAGATGGCGCTGGCTGCCCGGCGTAAACACCTGCACCGGTGGTAGCGGCGGAGCCTTGCCTTGCGGCGTCTCCATCACCGCCAGCAGTGCGCGCTTGGTATCATCGCTGATACTTTCCGGCTCACCTTTAGCATTGATGAATTCCACGGCGATACCTGCGGCAAGCGCCGCCTGATCGAGTTTGCTCAGCGTCATCGCGTCTCCTTGAATGCGGTGCGCATCAATGCGCACCCTACGAAAATCGTATCGAACAAAAGAGGGAGGCCATTTATGGCGTAATGCCGCTCACTTAAGCCAATGAGTGCGTATTTGAACCGGTACGCATGAATGCTAACCCTACGAAAACCGTATCAAACAATGCAGGGGCGCCTTTAATGGCACACCGAACAATGCAGGGGCGCCGTTAATGGCAGACCGAACAATGCAGAGGCGCCATTAATGGCACACCGAACCATGTAGGGTCGCCATTAATGGCGACCGAAACGCAAGCACTACGCCATTTATAGCGACCTGAAAATTACCGCGCAGCCTGCCAAATACGCTGCTGATAATCGCGAATGGATCGATCCGAACTAAATCGCCCGGTGCGTGCGGTGTTGAGAATCGCTGCCTTGGTCCAGGCTTCAGGGTTCTTCCACAATGCCTCGACCTGCTGCTGTGCGGTGATATAGGCATCGAAATCTGCCAGTACTAGCCAGGGATCGCCGTTTTTCGTCAGACTGTCGAGCAACAAATCAAACGCATGCTTGTCACCATCGCTAAACTTGCCCTTCTCCAAATCTTTCAACAGGCTATCCAGATATTTGTTCTGTTTGCGCAGCTTTTTCGGGCTGTAACCCTCCGCTTTGAGCGCCTTCACTTCATCCACGGTATTGCCGAAGATAAAGATATTCTTTTCACCCACGGCATCGGCGATCTCGACGTTGGCCCCATCCAGCGTACCGATGGTCAGCGCGCCGTTAAGCGCCAGCTTCATATTACCGGTGCCAGACGCCTCATACCCGGCGGTGGAGATCTGTTCCGAGAGATCGGCGGCGGGAATCATCAACTCTGCCGCTGTAATGCGGTAATCCGGGATAAACACCACCTTTAATCGATCGCCAACTTTCGGATCGTTATTGATCACCTCCGCCACTTTATTGATGGCGTAGATGATGTTTTTGGCGAGGTAATAGCCCGGAGCCGCTTTCGCGCCAAACAGGAACACGCGTGGAACGAAGTCAGGATTTTTCGGGTCGTCTCGCAGCTGGCGATAACAGTGCAGCATATGCAGCAAGCTAAGATGCTGACGCTTGTACTCGTGCAGTCGCTTAATCTGCACGTCAAACAACGCATCAGGGTTCACATCAATCCCGGTGACGCGTTTGATGTACACCGTCAAACGCAGCTTGTTCTGCTGTTTAATGGTCCGGAATTGCTGGCGGAACGCCTTCTTGCGCGCATAAGGCGCCAGCCACTCCAGCGCGTCAAGATCGTTGGCCCATTCAACTTGAAGCGTCTCATCAATCAGGTTCGACAGCAGCGGATTACACTGCTTGAGCCAACGACGAGGCGTGATGCCGTTAGTGACATTATGGAATTTGTTAGGCCAGAGCAGGTGATACTCCGGAAACAGATCTTTCACTACCAGTTCGGAGTGCAGCGCCGCCACACCGTTAACGGCAAAACAGCTCACCACACACAAATTCGCCATACGCACTTGTCCGTCGGCGACCACAGCCAGCTTTTGCCAGACTACGCGATCGCCTGGCCACTGCTTTTTCACCACTTTTTTCAGGCGCTGATTAATTTCACGAATGATGAGCATATGGCGCGGCAGCAGGCTGCGTACTAATGATTCATCCCAGCGCTCCAGCGCTTCCGGCATCAAGGTGTGGTTGGTGTAAGCAAAGACGCGGCTGGTGATCTGCCAGGCCTCATCCCAACTTGATAGATGCTCATCCAGCAAGATACGCAGCATTTCTGGAATGGCGATGGTGGGATGGGTGTCATTGAGTTGAATCACTTCGAAATCAGGCAGGCTGTGAATAGAGCGTCCTGCAAGATGATGGCGACGCAGAATATCGCCCACCGCACAGGCACACTGAAAATATTGCTGCATTAAGCGCAGCCGCTTACCTTCCGCGTGATTGTCATTGGGATAGAGCACTTTGGTCAATTTATCGGCATCGATGCCCGGCTGCTCGGCCTGAAGGAATTGGCCATTATTGAACAGCGTAAGATCAAACGGATGCGTGCTGCTAGCCTTCCACAAGCGCAGCGGTAGCGTGACGCCATTACGATAGCCCACCACGGGCAGATCCCAGGCTTCACCCTTTAACTGGAATTTGGGCCGCCAGAGTAGCGTGCCATCGTCATTTTTCTTCACCTTGCCGCCGATGCCGACCTGCACATCCTGCGCTGCGTTGTGACGAAACCACGGGTAACTGTCGCGCTGCCAGTCATCGGGCGCTTCTTTTTGCTGGCCGTCCTCAAAGGTTTGGCGGAACAAACCGTATTGATAATTGAGGCCATGGCCCATACCTGCCTGACCCACTGTCGCCATCGAATCCAGATAGCAAGCGGCTAAACGCCCTAGCCCGCCATTGCCCAGCGCGGGGTCGGTCTCTTCTTCCAGCAGCTCGCTGAGTTCCACCTGATGCTCCGCCAGTGCTGCCTGCACGTCGTTGTACCAACCAAGATTGAGTAAATTGTTGCCGGTGAGCCGGCCAATCAGAAACTCCATCGAAAGATAGTTTACGTGGCGCTGTCCCATGCGTGGCGCTGCAGGGGGTTGAGTGGCGAGCATTTCAGCCATTACGCTGCTTAACGCCTGCCACCATTGGTGTGGCGTCATTTGTTGAGCGGAAGTCAGTCCAAGGTGCTGCCATTGGCGGGTGAGTGCGGCGTCGAAACGTGTTTTATTAAATTTTTGCTGCGACATATCAATCCCTTCGAGTCCGTTAGCGGTAAAGACGGGCGAGCGCATAACCAGAAAGGATAAGTAAAGCCGGGGGCGGAGAAAAAAGCGACAGAGAAATGCGGATGCAGTGAAAAAAATCGATGCCAGTGCATACAAGATGTTTTAGCGGCGCGATTTATCGCGCGACGAACAGCGCCGCTACGGTTGACGATCAGCAGAGTTCGAGATGAACCTCATGCTGCTCAATCACCTTCAACACACTCGCGGGCGGATTTTGGTCGGTGTACATGTAGTCAATCAGGCTCATGTTGCCAAGATTAACCATCGCGTTGCGGCCAAACTTCGAATGATCCACCACTAACATGACACAACGTGAGTTTTCAATAATTGCGCGTTTAGTGCGTACTTCGTGGTAATCGAACTCCAGCAGCGACCCATCCATGTCGATGCCGCTGATACCGAGAATGCCGTAATCGAGGCGGAACTGAGAGATAAAGTCGAGCGTGGCTTCTCCCATAATACCGCCATCACGCGTGCGCACTTCCCCACCTGCGATGATCACACGGAAATCGGGCTTCGCCATCAGTAGAATCGCAACGTTGAGGTTGTTGGTGACCACGCGCAGATTATTGTGATTGAGCAGCGCATGTGCCACTGCTTCGGGTGTCGTACCAATATCGATAAACAGCGTGGCACCATCTGGGATTTGGCTCGCCACACGTTCAGCAATACGCGCTTTCTCAGCCGACCACATCATTTTACGATCTTGCCATGCGGTATTTTCGGAGCTGGAAGGCAGCGCCGCTCCGCCATGATGACGCTGAATCTTGTTTTGATCGGCCAGATCGTTGAGATCGCGCCGGATAGTTTGCGGGCTCACTTCAAAGTGGTCCACTAACTCTTCTGTGCTGACATATCCCTGACGCCGGACCAGATCGATAATCGCGTCATGACGTTGCGTCTGCTTCACATCACTCTCCTCGGCTCAAAGCCGTTTTCTTTTTTCTGTCTAGCGACGCGCGATGTTGCGCGTATCAACAAATGCCATGGCAAGACCCACCAGCAACCCCGTCACGTGGGCTGCGTTGGCAATCGACAGGCCAAATGCGCCGTACCAGCCAATAATGAGCCATACAATAGCGAAGCCCATCAATCCGCGCTCCAGATAAATACCACTTTCGGGATCGCGCTCGCCTCGCAGCCAGCAATAACCCATTAATGCGTAGACGACACCCGACAATCCACCGAATAGCACCCCGCTGAACTTCGCCTGCATCCAGCCACTCAGCAGCGCGGAAATGAGCATAATCACAAACAGCTTACCGCTGCCGATACGCTTCTCCACCGCACCGCCGAGATACCACCACCACATCAGATTGAAGAGAATATGCAGCAGTGAGAAATGCAGTAACGCATGGCTAAACCAGCGCCAGATCTGAAGATATTGTGAAGAATCTGCGGGCCACGCCAGCCAATCGAGTGCCACATCATCACCGACAATCTGCATCATGATGAACACCGCCACGCAGGCGATCATGATGGTCATGGTGAGCGGACCTGCGCGTTCACGAATATTCGCCCAGATATTGCTGCGCTCATAGCGCAAGCCACTCTCGGTACTGCCGGTGTGCCAACTGGCCGCCTGATAACGCGCATGGTTGGGATCGCGAATGAACTGTGCGAGTTCGTTTTCAACCATTGAAAGCTGCGTTTCATCATCCAACATAATGACATAGTGGCTTTCGCGCTCAATGCGCAGCGTGACGCCGCGCGTGGCCATGTAGTCCACAAACGCCTGTGCCATACGGGGATGGTTAAACTGGGTAATGCGCATCGTGCGTGCTCTCCTTCCTTTTAGGAATCGGCTCAGACGCTGCCAGTCGCGACCTGCGCTGGAAACGCACCACGCCAGGCGTCGAAACCGCCATCAATGCTATAGGCAGCGCTAAAACCCTGCCCCAATAGGAACTGGGCCGCACCTTTGCTGCTGTTGCCGTGGTAGCACATCACCAGCACCGGCAGATCCTGATTAGCCTGCGCAATAAAGTCTGCGAGGTTGTCGTTAGACAAGTTCAACGAGCCCGCAGCATGGCCCATGGCAAAGCTTTGCGGATCGCGAATGTCCACCAGCTGTGCGCCTTGTGCCAGGTGCTCGTTAGCTTGCTGAACCGTAATACATTCGAAGGTTTCCATGGTGTCTCTCATCACGTCGTCACAATTAGCGCCTAGTTTAACCTGAGAATCCGTTGCCATAACCTGACAAAAGTTATGGCTATGGATTTTTTTCCTGCAGGAATGTTAGCTGTATCACGCAAAAATGTTTTTATTGAGTTAAGCGCTGGCGTCAATGTTGGTTTCCGATTATTATTACGCTCGAAAACGAACATTTTAGAACTATTCCGAACATCGGAGGAGATGACGTGGAAACCAAAGACCTGATCGTGATCGGCGGCGGCATTAACGGAGCCGGCATTGCAGTGGACGCTGCAGGACGCGGACTGTCAGTGCTAATGCTGGAGGCGCGGGATTTGGCCTGTGCAACCTCCTCCAATAGCTCGAAGCTGATCCATGGTGGCCTGCGCTATCTGGAGCATTACGAATTCCGTCTGGTTGGCGAAGCGCTGGCTGAACGTGAAGTGCTGTTGAAAATGGCGCCACATATTGCCTTCCCTATGCGCTTCCGCTTGCCGCACCGTCCGCATTTGCGCCCAGCGTGGATGATTCGTCTTGGCCTGTTTATGTACGACCGCTTGGGTAAACGCACCACATTGCCAGGCAGTAAAGGCCTGCGTTTTGGCGCGGAATCGGCCTTGAAACCTGAAATTACGCGCGGATTCGAATATTCCGACTGCTGGGTGGACGATGCGCGCATGGTTGTGCTGAATGCACAAGAAGTGGTGAAACAGGGCGGCGAAGTCCGTACCCGCACCCGCGTCAATCGCGCATGGCGTGAAGGCGGCTTGTGGATGGTAGAAGCCGAAGATATCGATACCGGCAAGATCTTCACCTGGCGCGCCAAGGGCCTGGTCAACGCCGCAGGTCCATGGGTGAAGCAGTTGTTCGACGATGGTCTGAAACTGAAATCACCTTACGGTATTCGCTTGATCAAAGGCAGCCACATTGTGGTGCCGCGTGTACACCGCGAAAAACAAGCCTATATCCTGCAGAACGAAGATAACCGTATCGTGTTTGTCATTCCGTGGATGGATGAGTTCTCCATCATCGGCACCACCGATGTGGAGTACAAAGGCGATCCGAAAGACGTGAAGATTGATGACAACGAAATCGGCTACTTGCTGAAAGTGTTCAACGGACACTTTAAACAGCAGTTGAGCAAAGAAGATATCGTCTGGACTTACTCTGGTGTGCGTCCGCTCTGTGATGATGAATCTGATTCACCACAAGCGATCACCCGTGATTACACGCTGGATGTGCATGATGACAACGGTCAGGCACCGCTGCTGTCGGTATTCGGTGGCAAGTTGACGACCTACCGTAAGCTGGCAGAACATGCGCTGGAAAAACTGGCTAAGTACTATCCGAACGCCGGTCCAGCCTGGACGAAATCAGCGGTGCTGCCAGGTGGTGATTTCTCTGGCTCGCGTGAAGATTACGCAGCGGGCTTACGTCGTCGCTATCCGTTTATCAGCGAAGGCATGGCGCGTCACTTTGCCCGTACCTACGGCAGTCGTACTGAAGTGCTGCTGGAAGGCGCGCAGAGCATCGAAGATTTGGGCGAGAACTTCGGTCACGAGTTCTATGAAGCCGAATTGCGCTACCTGGTGAAAAACGAGTGGGTGCGCGAATTGGATGATGCAATTTGGCGTCGTACTAAACAGGGCATGTGGTTGACGGAAGCCGAGCAGGCACGCATTCGCGAGTGGCTGGCGGTTAACGGTCAGAAACCGGCTCTGTCACTGGCTTCGTAATTTATCGCCAATAAAAAGGCCGTTATCCTGTATGGGATGACGGCCTTTTTTGTTGCATCAAACATTAAAAGAGCGCGATGAATCGCGCCGCTACCGAATCGTGCATGCTGTTTGCGTAGCGCTAAACATCACAAAATCCGTAGCGGCGCAATTCATTGCGCGCAGTTGACCTTACAAACCCGTATTCTCACGAATATATTTACGTGCTTTCACCGCATATTCGAATGGATTAGCCAGCGCCGGGTCCTGCTCCGCTTCCACCACCATCCAGCCTTTGTAGCCATAATCGTCGAGGATTTTGAACACCGGTTTGAAATCGATCACACCATCACCCGGAACGGTGAAGGTGCCTTTCTTCACGCCGTCCAGGAAAGAGAGTGATTTCTGACGCACTTCTGCCACCACGCTGTCACGCACATCTTTTAAATGCACATGGAAGATACGTGGCAGGTATTGGGTCAGCACATCCAGCATCACCTGCTGTGAACCTTCGGAGTAGTAGATGTGGCCGGTGTCATACAACAGGCCGACGTTCTCATTAGTCGATTCCATAAAGCGATCGATTTCTGCAGGGGTCTGGATGCCGGTGCCCATATGGTGGTGCAGCGTCACACGCATACCTTTCTTCGCGGCGATCTCCGCCAGCTCGTTATAGCCTTCGGCCGTCAGACGCCACTCTTCATCAGTGAAGATTGGCTTCTGCTCCAGCACCGCCAGCGTGGTGCCCTGAATGCTTTTACTCTGCTCAGAGCAACCAATCACGCGCGCGCCCATGGCGTGCAGGAAGTTCATGTGATTGGTGAACTCGTCGATGGTTTTCGCCTTGTCACCGTTGGCAAAGAAGGTGCTGAACCAGGCATTGCAGATTTGGATACCACGAATATCCAACATCGGTTTCAACACTGCGGGATCTTTCGGGTATTTACTGCCGACTTCACTGCCGGTGAAACCTGCCAGCGCCATTTCGCTCACCGTCTGCTGGAAGGTGTTTTCGCTGCCCAGCTCTGGCATGTCATCGTTGGTCCAGCCGATTGGCGCAATCGCCAGTTTTACATTGTCTTTGTTCATTTCAATTCCCTGATTCTGAGAGAAGTGTTAGCCCACGGGCTCAGTTATTTGGCGTAAAAATCCGGACGCGCTGGCATGACTACCGGTTCAATGGCACCGCTATTCTGGGCTTTATGGCAGGCATCCGCGGCAACGGATGCGGCAAAGCCATCCCATGCAGAAGGACCGCTCAACTTGCCCGCCGTGGCGTCATTGATGAAGGCCTGCAGCTCGACGTCATAGGCTTCGATGAAACGGTCTTTCCAGTCGGTGAGCAGCGCATTGCCAAGACGCGCGTTTTTGCGCATTTGAATGGATGAAGGTTCAGGCAGTTTGGCAATGCCCTCTTCACCCACCACTTCACACTGAATGTCATAGCCATAAGCACAGTTCACGAAGATCTCGACATCGATACGAATGCCCTTCTGCGTTTCGAACAGCACGATTTGCGGATCTTTCAATTTGGCGTGGGTCTTCGAGGTTGAACGCGGGAACACCACCTGCACCGATTTATAATCGTCTTCGGTCAGCCAGCGCAGAACGTCAAGCTCGTGAATCAGGGTGTTGGTGATCGCCATATCCGTGGTGTAATTCTCACCGACGCTCTGGTTACGGTGCGCACAGTGCAGCATCAGCGGCTCGCCGATCTCACCGTCAGTGATCACTTTCTTCAGCGCGCGATAGCCCGAGTCGTAAGGGCGCATAAAGCCCACCTGCACCAAACGTTTACCATGTTTGATTTCAGCATCGACGATGCGACGGCAGCCGTCGGCGCTCATCGCCAGTGGCTTCTCGCAAAATACCGGCTTACCGGCAGCAATGGCGGCCAGCGTGAACTCTTCGTGGGTCGGATCCCATGATGTCACCAGAATGGCATCCACGTTCGGGGAGTTAATCACCTGATGGCCATCCTGATACACCTCAGCTTCGATATTTAAACGCTGCAGCGCCGCACGGGCTCCTTCCACGTTGATATCTGAAACCGCCACCACCTTCGCGCCCTGCAACACATTGTTGCAGCGACGAATGTGGTCCTGACCAATTGCACCGGTACCAATTACACCGAGTTTGAGCGTCATAATTACACCTGTAGAGTCGGATAAGTATGCCCTTCATATTTCAAGGTGCAGGTGCGTTGGCTGCTCTCGTTGGCCGCCTTCCTGCCTCTCGAATTATTTTAGGTACATAGGGTTAAACAAGGCCGGCGAACGCCGGCCTAAAAAGGGTGTTAGTACTTACGTGCTTGTTCGATATGCACGTTAAGATTGTCTGCTACTTCCTGCGTGCGCTCTGATGTTGAGGTCTGAGCCACACCGACGTGCCACCAGCTGAAGTATTTGTGGATCATGGTTTTTGGCAGCACTTTAATATCGAACAGCACCGAAACAGTCTGCTTCTGCGCATCAATCAGCGCGGCTTCTAACTGCTCCAGCGTGGTGATGCGATAGGTTTTGCAGCCGTAGCCGCCTGCAATCGCAGCGAAATCCACCGGAACAAAACCGCCATCCAACTTGCCACCTTCCGGGTTACGGAAGCGGAACTCGGTGGTGAAGCTGTCCATACCGTGTTCCATCTGCAGGTTGTTGATACAGCCGTTGGTCATGTTATCCAGCAGTACCACGTTGATTTTTGCCCCTTCCTGAATCGAGGTCACCAGCTCGGAGTGCAGCATCATGAACGAGCCATCCCCAACCATCACATAGACTTCACGCTGCGGCTGCGCCAGCTTCACGCCTAGTGCGGCGTTCACTTCATAGCCCATGCAGGAATAGCCGTACTCAACGTGGTACGAGTTGTAATCTTTGGTGCGCCACATGCGCTGCAGGTCGCCCGGTAGACTGCCCGCTGCCGCGACAATCACTGCATCCTTTGGGAGTTGCTCGTTTAAGGTGCCCAGCACGCTGCTCTGCGTCAGCACCGAATTGGTCAGGCGCTCGAACTCAGCAAACAGCGCTTCACGGTCGATGTGATCGGCGATTTCTGGAATGAAATCGTCAGTGTTATAGGTGGCGGCATAAACGCGCTGCGTCTCTTTCAACAGCTTGCTTTGTGCCTGATCAATCTGGCCACCCCAATGGTTTTCAAAGCCCTTCAGCCCGCTTTCCAGCGCCGTCAGACCTTCACGCGCATCCGCTAACAGCTGCACCGCATCCAGCTTGTAGCTGTCAAAGTTGCTGACATTGAGGTTCAGGTAGCTCACCTCTGGATTCTGGAAAATCCATTTCGACGCGGTAGTGAAGTCGGTGTAGCGCGTGCCGATCCCGATCACCAGGTCGGCTTCTTTCGCCAGCAGGTTTGCCGCCAGACAGCCGGTTTCACCCACACCACCGACATTCAATGGATGATCAGAAACGATAGTGCCTTTGCCCGCCTGGGTTTCCGCAAAGGGAATGTTAAAACGCTCAGCAAACTTCAGCAGCGCGGCGCCCGCGTCTGAATACTTCAGGCCACCGCCGACAATGATTAACGGCTTATGTTTGCGCGCAATCAGCGCCAGCGCATCTTCCAGCTGTGCCGCCGTCGGCAAACGACGATCCAGACGGTGTACACGCTTCTGGAAGAAGTATTCCGGGAAATCCCAAGCCTCACCTTGCACATCCTGCGGCAGCGCAATGGTCACCGCACCGGTTTCAGCCGGATCGGTCAGTACACGTAAGGCGTTAATGCAGGCCGTCATCAGCTGCTCAGGACGGCTCACGCGGTCCCAATATTTGCTCACTGCACGGAAGGCGTCGTTAGTACTGATGCTGAGATCGTGGCTCTGCTCGATCTGCTGCAATACGGGATCGGGCTGACGCGTCGCGAACACATCACCAGGCAGCAACAACAAAGGAATACGGTTAGCGGTCGCCGTGGCAGCAGCAGTAATCATGTTTGCCGCGCCCGGTCCCACAGAAGAAGTACAGGCAATGATCTGACGACGCAGAGATTGTTTGGCAAAACCAATCGCCGCATGCGCCATGCCCTGTTCGTTACGCCCTTGATGCACGACCAGATCGCCGCTGTCTTGTTCCAGCGCCTGTCCCAGTCCCAGCACGTTGCCGTGACCGAAAATGGCGAAAATGCCTTTCACAAATTTGGTTTCAACGCCGTCAACGTTCAGGTACTGGTTATCAAGAAATTTCACCAGCGCCTGTGCCGTGGTAAGTCTGATTGTGCCCATATGCTTCTTCCTTTACATGCTGGTACTCAGGTAATGAGTACAACGCGGTTCGGGTTTTTGCTGCCTTAAGTGGCACCCGCGGATAAGTGAAACGTGTGGCGATTATAAACAAATATTTTTTTCATTAAACACGATTACAGAAGAAACATTTCATTTTGCGATGGAGATCAAATTCGGAGATGAAACGTGGGTCAGCGCCATGATAAGAAGGGGGGAAGTGGAACAGCAAATTGTCATTTAAGGATGATAACGAAATTTCATTTCACTTCAGTAGCTTCCTTTATTTCTGCGGATTTTCCTGCGACCTGGCTCACAAGCCAGAGCATCCGCGAAACTCATGCTTAAAGGCATACCGTAATCCCGCCTAAGTCAGAGTTTTACCTGGCTCACAAAATCGCGATGGATGTTTCATTTCATATTGTATTTGGAATTTTTATTCCTCATACTGCCTCCAAAGCCAATCAGGCACCTTGAGAACCCGGAAGCATAGCGCTCGATGTAGGGCGGCGTCGCCCGCAGTGTCTGCTTATCACAGAAGGAAACAATAGGTATGAGTACACAACAGAAGCGGCTTGATGTGATTTGTATTGGACGCATCGCCGTCGACCTCTACGGTCAGCAAATCGGATCACGCCTGGAAGATATGACCAGCTTTAACAAGTATCTGGGCGGTTCGTCTGGCAACGTGGCATACGGTACGGCCATTCAGGGTCTGAAATCGGCCATGCTGGCGCGCGTAGGGGATGAACACAACGGCCGTTTTCTGCGTGAAGAACTGCAACGCGTGGGTTGTAACACCGATGGCCTGATCACCGATAAAAACCGTCTGACCGGTTTAGTGATCCTTGGCATTAAAGATGAAGACACCTTCCCGTTGATTTTCTACCGCGACAACTGTGCCGATATGGGCTTGGTGCCGGAAGACATTAAAGAAGAGTTCATTACTTCTTCTCGCGCTGTCGCGGTGACCGGCACGCATCTTTCGCATCCGCAAACCCGAGCAGCGGTGCTGAAAGCGCTGGATATCGCCAAACGTAATGGTCTGCGCACCGCACTGGATATCGATTATCGTCCCGTGCTGTGGGGTCTGACTTCGCTCGGCGACGGTGAAACCCGTTTTGTTGAGTCCGGTGAAGTCACTAAACAGCTGCAGGAAGTGCTGCACTATTTCGATTTAGTGGTAGGAACGGAAGAAGAGTTCCATATTGCCGGTGGCAGCACCGATACGCTGACCGCACTGAAGAATGTCCGTCAGGCGAGCAAAGCCACGCTGGTCTGCAAACGCGGTCCAATGGGCTGTGTGGTGTTTGAAGGGGATATCCCGGATAGCTGGGAGCAAACCAAGCTGCAAACCGGCGTGCGCGTCGAAGTCTTGAACGTGCTGGGCGCAGGTGATGCCTTTATGTCTGGCCTGCTGCGTGGCTGGTTGAATGATGAGAGCTGGGAGCAGGCTTGCCGTTACGCCAATGCCTGTGGCGCTTTGGTGGTGTCACGCCACGGTTGCGCCCCCGCGATGCCAACCAAAGAAGAGTTGGACGATTTCCTCAGCCGTGACAAAGACGTGAAACGTCCGGATCTGGATGCACGACTGAACCACCTGCATCGCGTCACCACACGTAAGCAGCAGTGGCCAGAGCTGAACGTCTTCGCCTTTGACCATCGTAAACAGTTGGCCGATATGGCGCGCGAAGCTGGTGTGAGCGAAGACCTGATCCCACAGCTGAAAGTACTGTTGTTGCAGGCCGCACAAGAAGCCGCTAACGAGGCCGGCTTGAATGAGAAGAGCGGCATTCTGGCGGATACCACTTACGGTCAGAAAGCGCTAAACGCGATTACCGGCAAAAACTGGTGGATTGGCCGCCCGATCGAGCTACCAAGTTCGCGTCCTCTACGCTTGGAGCACGGTAACATCGGTTCGCAACTGATCGACTGGCCGGCTGAGCACGTGGTGAAGTGCCTGGTATTCTACCATCCGCACGACAGCGCCGAACTGCGTAAAGAGCAGGATGAGTTGGTACTCGACGTGTGGAACGGCTGTAACAAGAGCGGGCATGAACTGCTGCTGGAGCTGATTCTGCCTGAAAGCAATCCAGACCGTAACGAATCGTACTATTACGACATGCTGAGCCACTTCTACAGCCTGGGCATTCAGCCGGACTGGTGGAAGCTGCCACCGCTGTCACCAGAGAGCTGGCAGTCCATCAGCGGGTTGATCGAACAGAACGATCCCCACTGCCGCGGCATTCTGTTGCTCGGCCTCGATGCACCGGAAGAGAAACTGAAAGCCGGTTTCGCCGACGCAGCACAGGCACCTTGGGTGAAAGGTTTTGCTGTTGGCCGTACCATATTTGGTCAGCCTTCGCGTCAGTGGCTCAACGGTGAGCTGGATGACAAAGCGCTGATTGAGACGGTAAAAGGCAACTATCTGCGACTGATCGGCTACTGGCGCGCAGCGCGCGGCTAACAGGTTATTTTCTTCATCCGGGCGCGATGTGATGCGCCCGTTCAGAGGCGGCCCACAAAGCCGCCTCTGTTCTCTTTCCCTTCCGCTGTTAACCACCTTATTTTGTGAGGCATTTCATAAACCGATGAAATAAGCGTCACGATAGCGTCAAACAAATGAAATTTTCCATCCATCTGGTACTATAGCGCTCATTATCCAGCCATATTTTCTTTTTTGACGGGCCGAAGTCATGACCAATAATCCAACCCAATTAACCTTGTTACAGGACGATATCCGTCGTCGCTATGAGACGCTGAGTAAACGCCTGAAGCAGGTGGCTCGTTATATTCTTGATAACAGTAACAGCATTGCGTTCGATACCGTGGCTTCCATCGCGCAGCAGGCCGATGTGCCGCCTTCGACGCTGATCCGCTTCGCCAACGCGTTTGGCTTCAGCGGTTTCAACGAAATGAAACAGGTTTTCCGTCAGCACCTGATGGAAGAAACGGTGAACTACACCGAGCGCGCCCGTCTGTTCCGCCAAACCGCCACAGATGACAGTGCCAGCTCACCGGAAAGCCCGGTGGAAATCCTTAACGTCTTCACCATGGTCAACAGCCAGGCACTGCAACAACTGGCGATGCAGACGAACCCGGATCAGCTGAATAAAGCGGTAAAAATGCTTGATGAAGCCGAGAACATTTACATCATAGGTCTGCGTCGTTCATTTAGCGTCGCCTCCTATCTGGTGTACGCATTGCGCCATCTGGAGCGCCGTGCCTTCCTGATCGACGGCCTGGGTGGCATGTTCACTGAGCAGTTAAGCATGGTGAACCCAAAAGATGTGGTGATTGCCATCAGTTACTCACCGTACGCCCGTGAAGCGGTAGAACTGGTTGAGCTGGGTGCCAAGCGCGGTGCACATCTGATCGCCATCACCGATAGCCAGGTCAGCCCACTGGCCGCCTTCAGTGATGTGTGTTTTGTGGTGCGTGAAGCGCAGGTTGATGGTTTCCGTTCACAAGTAGCGTCTCTGTGTTTAGCACAGACGCTGGCGGTCTCTTTGGCGCTGAATACCACTTCTGAACAAGCGGTTTAAGTTGCCGCTTGCCAGCCCTAAGCAGTCTCGTTAGTGTGTGGAGATGGCAACCGCTGATGCGGTGCTCTCTCCTGTTTTGAGGCTGGATTGATGCAGATTGAACCCCTACCACCGCTCAATACGCTAATCGCTTTCGAATGTGTTGCCCGCTATGGCAACATCTCGCGCGCTGCTGAGGAGCTCAATCTGACGCAAAGCGCAACCAGCAGACAAATTCTTCAGCTGGAGGAGATGCTCGGTTGTAAGCTTTTTACCCGCACGCAGCGGCGCGTATTGCTCACCCCGAGAGGGGAAATTTATGCCACCCTGGTGAGGCAGCAACTCGCAGCCTTGTCGCATGCGACGGCAGAAGTGATGGGCTGGAATGGATTGCCCCAAGTGACGATAGCCTGTACCAGCGCGATGGGGTCGCTTTGGCTCTCCTCTCGTCTTTCGGATCTCCATCGAGAGCTTCCCGACCTGCAGGTTCGCATGAAAATTTCCGACAGCTTTGCGGATCTGCGTTCTTCAGAATTTGATTTGGCGATCTTTTACCTCCGCGAATCCCCACCCGGTTTTCACGCCGTCCCGCTGTTTGACGAAATTTGCTACCCCATGTGCACACCCGACTATCTGACCCGGCTTGATTTCACTGCACCTGCAGAGGCATTACAACAACATACCTTGCTAATTCAGGATGATCCGCAGCGTGAATGGACAGGCTGGAGTGACTGGTTTGCTTCGCAAGAGGTGTCGAATTTTCTCCCCCGACAAACCTGGCGGGCGAATAACTACCCTTTTTTAGTTCAGGCCGCGTTGCGTGGTGACGGGATATTGCTCGGCTGGGAAGGGTTGGTACAGGATCATCTCAATAACGGGGAATTAGTGCCCGCGCACCCAGGAAAGCTGGCGGCCAATGGAAAATGTTTTTTGCTTACCCCACAAGACCGCTATATCAAGCCGATTATCCGACATGTCATGAGCTGGCTACAGCAGCAACAAACTATAGCCACGCACTTTTAACGTCGCATGCTGAAAGCAGAATATCGCCTAATTGAAATACATTGCAGGTTATTATTCTCACCACCGCGTCATAACATTTTCTTATATTTAACATCGAAAAAGAAAATATTTTAAACCCGATCAAACCCGCACGTTATTGCTGGGTATCTAACGGCGGTAATTTATTTTTCAGTGCACCACGCCTGCGATATGAAGCATGCATCCCCACCAGCGTAAAAATTAACCACATCGTCTGTGAAATAGCCGCTGCTAAATTAAAATCATGACTGAGAGAATACAAACCGAAAATGCCTCCCGCAATATTAAGGCAAGCATAACTATATGAATCAATTGCCAACTTCCTCATCTGCATGAGTGCATAAGCGAGCAAGTAGCAGACAACGCCTATCAGACCTACGACCGTGTGCAGTTCCACATCTTTTTTCCCAACATGACTTAATGATCGGCACGTTATCGCTTTTGTGGGTGTTCTGCTGCGCGTTTTTCGCATAGTCTAATACGCAAAATTCATACATCAGAATTTATCGGTTTTGATATAAAACATAAATCACTGTGCGACTTTTAGATTGTGAATAGTGAGACAGGGTGAATTTCAACGGAGAATAAAATAAATGAAAGACGAGCATTCAAATTCTAATAAATATCTGCAAGCCATGAACGTAAGCCGCCGTTCATTTATCAATACCGCGGCACTGATCGGTGCAGGCACGGCGTTATCGCTCTCCTCATTCTCTGGTTTTGCCGCAGAAGCAACGCCCAAAAAAGGGGGCGTATTAAAGCTCGGTATGTCTGGTGGTAACACCAGCGATTCATTAGATCCGACCCTGTTCAGCGACTGGGTGCCACTCAATCAGGCATACATGCTGATGAACGGTTTGGTGGAGATTGATGAAAATAACCAAGCCACACCTGAATTACTGGAGAGCTGGCAGGCCAAACCCGGCGCGCAGGAATGGACCTTCAACGTACGCCAGGGCGTAACGTTCCATAACGGTAAAACACTCACCGTTGAAGATATTCTCTACTCCATTAATCTGCATCGTGGTGACCAGTCTCGCAGCGCGATTAAGACCCAGTTAGCCAGCATCAAAGAATTGAAAAAGAGTGGCGATAATCAGATTAGTATTGTGCTGGATAGCGGCAATGCCGACCTGCCTTTCCTGCTGGCGGATTATCATCTGGTCGTTGTGCCTGATGGCTTTACCGACTGGAAGCACCCGATTGGCACCGGTGGCTTTGTTTTCGATCAGTACCAACCGGGCGTGCGCTCCTATTTCAAACGCAATCCTAACTACTGGAAACCGAATCGTGCGTTTGTCGATGCTGTCGAAGTGCTGGTGATCAATGATGCCACTGCACGTACTAACGCCTTAATTTCCGGCCAGGTGCATGCCATCAACCGCGTGGATTTTAAAACCGTCGATTTCCTGAAGCGTAGCCCTGCCCTCAACATCGTTCGTTCGTCTGGCGGGCAGCACTTTACTTTCCTGATGGATTGTCGCGTTGCACCGTTCAATAACAACGATGTGCGCATGGCGATCAAATACGGAATAGATCGCGAAAAACTGCTGACAACCGTGTTACGTGGATACGGCACCTTAGGTAACGACCATCCGATTCCTAAAACCGATCGCTTCTTCAACAAAGCGCTGCCGCAACGTGCCTACGATCCCGATAAAGCCAAATTTTATCTCAACAAAGCCGGGATCAGCACCCTGCCCGTTGAGCTTTCCTCATCTGATGCAGCCTTTGCGGGCGCACTGGACGCCGCCGCTCTGTTCCAGGGACAGGCCGCTCCAGCAGGCATTCAGGTCAGTATTAAACGCCAACCTGCGGACAGCTACTGGGATGATGTGTGGATGAAAGCCCCCTTCAGTATGGGTTACTGGGGTGGCCGCCCCACGGCAGATCAGATGTTTTCCACGGCGTGGCAGTCCACCGCCAAATGGAACGACACACACTGGAAGAACGAAAAATTCGATGCCCTTTTACTGCAGGCGCGTTCACTGCTGGATGAGCAAAAACGTGCTGAGATCTATGGCGAACTGCAGAGCATTGCCAGTGATGATGGCGGCGCAATGATTCCGTTGTTTGGCGACTACTTAGATGCAACCAGTAAAAAAGTGGGCGGCGTTAAACCGCATCCGCTGTTCAACTTTATGGGTGGTCGCTTAGCTGAACGTGTGTGGCTGGAGTCGTAATGAAAAAGCAGATTGTTCATCGCCTGTTGTTGGGGCTCTTAACACTCTGGCTGGTTTCAGTGCTGATTTTTATCGGCACTGAATTGCTGCCCGGCGATGTTGCCAGTGCCATTCTTGGACAGAATGGCACGCCTGAAACCATTGCGGCATTACGCAGCCAGCTTGGACTCGACCAGCCCGCTATCTATCGCTACCTGCATTGGCTGGCTGGCGTATTACAGGGTGATTTAGGCACCTCACTGGCGAATAACCAGCCCATTAGTGCCGAGCTGTTGCCGCGCTTAGCCAATACGCTGTTTCTGGCGGGGTATGCTGCCATCATTGCTATCCCCCTTGCGGTGATGCTGGGCATTGCTTCTGCCGTGTGGCGCGGTTCATGGTTTGATCGTTTAGCGAACTCTCTCACCTTGATGAGTATCTCCGTACCCGAGTTCTTTGTTGGCTATGTATTGGTGATCTTCTTCGCCATCCGCCTGGCGTGGTTCCCCAGCCTGGCGCTGGTTGATCCGGATGCGGGCATTCTGGGACGCCTCTACGCGTGTACCTTACCGATGCTGACGTTAGTTCTGGTGGTGCTGGCCCATATGCTGCGCATGACTCGCGCATCCGTGGGGGCAGTGATGTCCAGCAGCTATATTGAGACAGCCCTGTTAAAAGGACTGTCACGCTGGCAAATCGTACTGGGTCATGCTTTACCCAATGCGCTGGCACCCATCATCAATGTTATCGCCTTCAACCTCGCCTATCTGGTTGTGGGGGTCATTCTGGTCGAAGTGGTCTTCGTCTATCCCGGTATTGGACAACTGATGGTCGATGCCGTCACCAAGCGCGATATTCCTGTGGTTCAGCCTGCGGCTTGTTATTTGGTGGTACCTATATCCTGCTCAATACCCTCGCAGACTTGCTGGCCATCTGGTGCAATCCGCGACTGCGACATGCGAGATAAATGATGAAGAAAGTCAACATACGTGCGGTTCCGTTATCTGCGATGCTGGGCCTTGCCATCATTACGGTCAATTTGATCGCCGCCGTTTTTGCCCCTTGGTTAGCCCCACACAGTGAGACTGCCCAAGTCGGCGATATCTGGATGCTCCCCTCGTTCTCAATGCCAATGGGCACTGACAGCCTGGGGCGTGACATGCTGTCGCGCATTCTGTTTGGTGCGCGGACCACCATTGCAATCGCACTGGCAATCACCGCGATTTCGTTTGTCATCGGCATCATCACCGGTTTCACTGCGGCGATTTACGGCCGTTGGGTCGATGTGGTGTTGACGCGCATC
Organism: Pantoea rwandensis; assembly: GCF_002095475.1. Lineage (GTDB taxonomy): Bacteria > Pseudomonadota > Gammaproteobacteria > Enterobacterales > Enterobacteriaceae > Pantoea > Pantoea rwandensis. Next base: position 17,263 of record NZ_MLFR01000020.1, on the reverse strand, counting down.
GTCGATACGCTGATGTCTATTCCGGTACTGATTCTGGCATTAATCGTGTTGTCGGTTCTGGGCACCTCCGTTCCCGTCTTAGTCGGCACGATTGCGCTGCTGGATGCCACGCGGGTTTACCGCCTGGCGCGTTTGGTCGCCCAAGGTATTGTCTGCCAGGAGTATGTGGAAGCCGCTCGCTTACGGGGTGAAGGCTTAGCCTGGATCGTCCGCAAAGAGATTTTGCCCAACGCCATACCGCCTTTACTGGCGGAGTTCGGCATGCGTTTCTGCTTTACCTTCTTGTTTATTGCCGGATTAAGTTTCCTGGGGCTGGGCATTCAGCCACCGTGGGCCGATTGGGGCAGCATGGTGCGTGACAACGCTCAAGCCATTAACTTTGGCCAATTCGCTCCTCTCTATCCTGCTGCGGCCATTGCGTTGCTCACCATTGGCGTCAACCTGGTAGTGGATTGGTTACTGGTGCGAAATAACCTTTCCCTGGGAGATGAAGGATGACACAGCCTATTTTAGAGATGCGCAATTTGCGTATTGAGACTGAGCAAGGACTGCCGCTGGTGAAGGATATTTCCCTCAGCCTGCAGCCCGGTGAAGTACTGGGTTTAATTGGCGAGTCAGGTGCGGGAAAATCCACCATTGGTCTGGCAGCCCTGGGCTATGCGCGTCCAGGATGTCGTATTGCTGGCGGAGAAGTACGTATTGCAGGCCAGGATATCGTTCCCCTCTCCAGTAAAGAGAAACGCGAAATCCGTGGTAGACGCGTCGCCTATGTGGCGCAGAGTGCAGCCGCCGCGTTTAATCCCGCACTCACCATCGGTAAACAGGTGTGTGAAGGCCCAATTCGCCACGGATTGATGACCGCCACAGAAGCCAAAGAGTGGGCCATCGCATTGTTTCGCGCCCTTGATCTGCCAGAACCCGAAACCATTGGTGAGCGTTATCCACACCAACTCTCTGGTGGTCAACTGCAGCGTGCGATGGCGGCTATGGCGATGTCATGCAAGCCTAACCTGCTGGTGATGGATGAACCCACCACGGCGCTGGATGTGACCACGCAAATCGAAGTGCTGGTGATGCTGCGTAAGCTGGTGAGGGAATTCAATACTGCGGCGCTGTATATCACCCATGATTTAGCCGTGGTCGCACAGATCGCCGATCGTATTATGGTTTTACGCCAAGGTAGTGAAGTTGAGTGCGCCCGAACCGCGGATATTCTGCAAAATCCCCTGCAAAGTTACACCCAGCAACTGGTGTCTGAACGCGCGCACGCTCTCACCGCTGTTCATGCTGAGACGTCCCCACAGGGCCAGCTCCTGACGCTGCGTAATCTTTCGACCGGTTACAACGGTAAAACGGTCGTGCACGGTGTCTCAATGAGTCTGGCCAAAGGGGAAACGCTGGCCATCATTGGTGAATCTGGCAGCGGAAAAAGTACGCTCGCGCGCGCGTTATGCGGTCTGCTGAATGATACCCAAGGACAAGTGACCTTTGGTGCGCAAACGCTGGCAAATCGCTACCAAAAGCGTGACAAAGAAACACTGCGCCGCATTCAAATGATCTATCAGTTACCCGATGTCGCCCTCAACCCACGCCAGACCATTCTTGAAGCTATTGGTCGGCCCATCGCCTTCTATTTTGGGCTGGATAAACGCCAGGTGCGGGCACGTGTTGAGGAGTTGCTACGTCTGACCGAATTGCCGCTTAGCCTGATTGATCGCTATCCAGGTGCATTGTCCGGAGGGCAAAAACAGCGTGTGTGCATCGCACGGGCACTGGCTGCACAACCCGACCTCATTATCTGTGATGAAGCCACGTCTGCGCTCGATCCACTGGTCGCGGAAGAGGTGCTGAACCTGTTACGCCGCCTGCAGGAGCAACTGAAACTCTCTTACCTGTTCATCACTCATGATCTCAGCACAGTGAAACGGATCGCTCAGCAAGTGGCGGTGATGTACCAAGGTAATGTGGTGGCACAAGGCCCGACCGCCCAAGTCTTTAGCGCCCCAATGCACAGTTACACCGAAAAATTGCTGACCTCCGTTCCGGAGATGCGCCCATCCTGGTTGGATGAGGTACTGGGTCAGCGCCAGTCAAACGCGATGGCAGGAGCCTCATGAAAACCTTGGTAACGCAATTTCCGCACAACGTCAGTGTGACAGAGCATTTGTGGATCACCCTGAAAGATGGCACCCGATTAGCCGCCCGCATGTGGCTGCCATTATCCGCCTCACAGCACGCGGTTCCCGCGATCCTTGAATACATTCCCTATCGTAAACGCGATGGTACCCGCACGCGTGATGAACCCATGCATGGCTACTTTGCTGGCCAGGGATATGCCGTACTGCGTGTTGATATGCGCGGCAGTGGAGAGTCTGACGGCTTGCTAGCGGATGAGTATCTGCTGCAAGAGCAGGAAGATGCATTAGAAGTCATCGACTGGATCAGCCAGCAGACGTGGTGTAGCGGTGCGGTTGGTATGATGGGTAAATCCTGGGGCGGTTTCAACTGCCTGCAATTGGCTGCTCGGCGCCCGCCTGCCTTGAAAGCGATCATCACCGTTTGTTCCACCGATGACCGCTACAACGACGATATTCATTACAAAGGCGGCTGCTTGCTGAATGACAACCTCTGGTGGGGAGGCATCATGCTGGCCTATCAGAGCCGCCCACAAGATCCCGCACTCGTCGGTGATGGATGGTATCAGGATTGGCTGCACCGCCTGGAGAACATGCCCTTCTTCCCCGCCCTGTGGATGGAACATCCACTGAAAGATGCTTACTGGAAACACGGTTCTGTGGGAGAAGATTGGGCCGCAATTCAGTGCCCCGTGATGGCGGTAGGCGGCTGGGCTGACTCTTACAGTAATGCGATTTTCCGCCTGATGGACCATCTTGATGTGCCGCGCAAAGCGATCATCGGTCCGTGGGCACACATCTATCCGCAAGATGGCACGCCTGAACCTGCGATAGGTTTCTTGCAAGAAGCGGTGCAATGGTGGGACCGTTGGTTAAAACAAGATGATAACGATGTGTTGGCAGGACCACGCATTCAGGCCTGGCTGAACGACAGTCAACGCCCCAACTCACAACGTCCTCAGGCCGTAGGTGAATGGATCGCCATTGACGGCGATACCGATGAGGTGACAGAGGCTCAGCACTGGCATCTGCAACCCGCCGTCATGACACAGACTCCGCTGGCGCAAGATCATTGGCAGTCGATCTCTACGCTGCAAAATCACGGCTTGTTTGCAGGCGAGTGGATGGGAGCGGGCGTGTTGGGGGAGAGTCCAAGCGATCAGCGTATGGATGAAGGCTTAACCGAAAACTTCGACAGCCCGGCACTCAGCGAGAGTCTGAGCATCTATGGCTTCCCGCAATTCAACGTGACGTTGTCCAGCGATAAACCCGCCGCGATGCTGTACGTTCGCCTATCCGATGTGGCGCCCGATGGCGCGTCAACGCGCGTGACACATGGCTGGATCAATCTCAGCCATTTGCAAGGACAGGAACAATGCGTACCGCTCACGCCAGGTGAGAGCGTGCAGGTTACCGTACAGCTTGATGGCATCGCGTGGCGCTTTGCTGCGGGACATCGGCTGCGCATTTCCTTGGGCACCACCTTCTGGCCAATGATTTGGCCGATGGCCGAACACGCCACGCTGAGTGTGAACCTGGCAAGCGCAACGTTGCAGCTTCCCGTTTGCAAACAGGTTGAGCCGATTGCCGGGCCGAATCCGCATCCGGCCACCGCGGCGAATACACCACTGACAATACTTTCTCCTGGCCGAGTCGACAGAGAATTGCATTACGATGTGGTTAACGACAGCTGGCAGAGCATCACCAACGGCGTGGGCGGCGTATTCGGTGAGGGCGTGTATCGCTTTGATGATATCGATACCACCGTTGACCATAGCCTGCGACGTCAGTTGACGCTGCAAAACCACGACCCACTGTCAGCTCACTATGTATTGACCCAGTCGATGAAAATCGGTCGCGAAGATTGGTGGACGGAGACGGATATTACGCTGGAGATGAGGAGCGATCTCACTCATTTCATTGTGAGTGGTGAAATGCATGTTCAGCACAACGGTGAATCCGTGTTCAAACGTCGCTGGGATCAACGTATCGCGCGTTAAACCTTGTTGATAAAAAAGGGCAGCCATTTGGCTGCCCTTCTACTTTTTTACCGGTTATTTACTGCGCGGATATTTATCGCTGTTCACCCAGGCGTGATCTTTTTCCCAGGTAAACTTCCACAAACGCACTGGACCTGCCATCACGTTCAGGTAGTAGTTATCGTAACCTGCGATGGTCGCCACCGGATGGTAGCCACGCGGTACAGTCACCACATCGCGGTTATACGGCGCCATGCACTCGTCGAGTGAACGGTCGTCGGTATAAACGCGCTGCATGGCGAAACCCGGTTCTGGATCGAAACGGTGATAATAAGTCTCTTCCAGATAGGTTTCGTCCGGGCTAGTTTTCTGGTCATGCTTATGACTCGGGTACGAACTGGTCGCGCCCTCGTCGGTATACACTTCCACCACCAGCAGGCTGTCCGCTTCTTTGTTGTCTGGCAGAATGTTATGCACCAGACGCTGGTTGCGTCCTTTACCACGCTGCTCAACACCCACATCTTCCGGCGCAATCAGGCGCGCAGGCAGATTACCTTTGCTCGGCGCATTACAGACTGCCAGCTCCAGATCGCTGTCCGCATACACTTCCACTTCATCGTTGTGCGGCACATATACCGAGTAAGGCGGAATGCGTTCAAATGGCGACAGACGTTTGCCCAGGTTCGGGAACTCCGCATGGCGTGTTTTCACCGAGGCAAAACCTGCCACCAGCACCAGGCACAGCTCTTTGTCGCCGCTGCTGAGCTTCAGGCTCTGACCTTTCTTCAGCAGATAGGCATCAAAACCCACGTACTCCCAGCCCGCGCTTTCTGGCGTAACGTGCTGGATACGGCCATTGCTGTCTGGCTGTTGCGCTTTCGAAATCAAAGACATCATCGATCTCCTTGTTTGAGCGAGATTAGCCCAGTGTTGGCATGCTGAACTCAGACACCGTCTGCTGACCGCTCGGCCAACGCACTGTGGCAGTTTTCATACGGGTGTAGAAACGTACGCCATCTGGACCGTGAACATTCAGCGCACCAAACACCGAACGTTTCCAGCCACCGAAGCTGTGGAACGCCATAGGGACTGGCACCGGTACGTTAACGCCTACCATGCCCGCTTCGACGTTCTGCACAAACTCACGTGCGGTGTGGCCGTTGCTGGTAAAGATGGCGCTGCCGTTGCCGAATTCATGGCTGTTCACCAGCTTCAGCGCACTGTCGAAATCGGTTGAACGCATGATGCTCAGCACCGGTCCAAAGATCTCTTCACGCCAAATCACCATGTCTGGAGTGACGTTATCAAACAGCGTGCCACCGACGTAGTAACCTTCTTCATGACCCGCAACTTTCACGCCACGGCCATCCACCACCAGTTTCGCGCCCTCGGCTTCACCTTGGTCGATGTAGCCCAGTACTTTTTTCTGATGCGCGGCAGAAACCACCGGCCCCATTTCGTTCTCTTCAGCACCTTTCTGGATGCCAGGGCCAACGCGTAGCGCTTTGATCAGCGGCGTCAGACGCGCAATCAGTTTATCTGCGGTGTCGTTCCCCACAGCGACCACCACTGGCAGCGCCATGCAACGCTCACCGGCAGAACCAAACGCGCCGCCCATGATGGCATTCACGGTGGCATCCAGATCGGCATCCGGCATTACGATGGCGTGGTTTTTCGCCGCACCAAATGCCTGAACACGTTTGCCATGGGCGCTGGCGGTTTTGTAGATATGTTCTGCCACGCCGGAAGAACCGACGAAGCTCACCGCTGCAATGCGCGGATCTTTGTACAGCTGCTCGGCATCTTCGTTAGACGAGTGCACCACGTTGAATACGCCATCTGGCAGGCCCGCTTCTTTCAGCAGCTCAGCCATACGTACTGAGGCTGATGGGTCCAGCGCCGGTGGCTTGAGGATAAAGGTGTTACCGCACGCCAGCGCGATTGGGAACATCCACAATGGCACCATCGCTGGGAAGTTGAATGGGGTAATACCGGCGACCACGCCCACTGGCTGCATCAGCGAGTAGCTGTCAACGCCTGTTCCGACGGTTGGGGAGTTTTCACCTTTAATCAGGTGCGGAATACCGCAGGCATACTCGATCACTTCAATACCGCGCGTCAGTTCACCTAAGGCATCTGACCACACTTTGCCGTGCTCAGACACGATCAGCGCAGCCAGCTCTTCGCGGTGCTTTTCCATCAGTGCTTTGAAGTTGAACATCACGCGGGCACGACGCAGCGGTGCTGTTTTTGACCACTCTGGGAATGCGGCATGGGCGATTTCAATCGCTTTTTCGACTTCAGCTGAGGTGCTCTGAGTCAGTTCGCGCGCTACTTTGCCGGTGGCCGGATCGTATACCGGAATGGTTTCATTGCTGGCGCTGTGGGTAATCTTGCCGCCGATAAAGTTTCCTACGATAGTCATGTCGTTGCCTCTTTGATGTGAAGTTCCCTGCAGGCAGTCGGTTGACACTGCAACACCACCTGATCAGGCAATACGAAAAGCGTGCTATGAAGCTATTACAATGAAATAAATTTTTCAAATACTTCTTTTTGGAAAATTTACTTTTAGCGGCATGGATCGCATTTTTCTTCTTTTCGACCTAATACGGGTGTAACCCTCGCTCTACGGGCGTTCAAGCTCGATTATTCACACTGCATCTTAACCTTATGTGACCCCCCTACACTCACTGAGAGCACGCTTACATGATGTTACGCGAAACGAAATATGAAATTTTTGCGAGTGAGATCCAATATCCTGCATTTCATAATTCACTATCAATGAAATAAATGTTCTCTTTGCAGCATCTTACCCGCATACTATTACAGGAGCCGCACATGGCCATCGATCCAACCCGTTTCTGTATCAACCGTAAAATTGCGCCTGCGCTCTCTATTGAAGCGTTCTTCCAGCTGGTACAACGCTTGGGATTGAGCAAAGTTGAGCTGCGCAACGATATGTCGAGTGGCAAGGTAACCGATGATCTGAGCGTGACGCAGCTCCGGGCATTAACCGATAAGTACCACATTGAAATAGAGACCATTAACGCGCTCTACCCGTTTAACCGTGCGGATGATGCATTGCTGGCGAAAGCCGAGGCGCTGCTGAAAGAAGCCAAAGCGATCGGCGCGAAGGCGCTGGTGATGTGCCCACTCAATGAAGGCATTGCGATTGCGCCAGAACAGACGTTGGCAGCGATGCAAAAGCTGGCACCGTTGTTTGCTGAGTATGGTATTCAGGGTTATGTGGAACCGCTCGGCTTCCCGGTGAGCTCACTGCGTTCAGCGGTGCAAACGCAGAAACTGATCAAGCAGGCGGGCGTGCCATTTAAGCTGCTGTTGGATACTTTCCATCATCATTTATATGAGAACGCTGAACAGGAGTTCCCGCAGGAGATTGACGTTAACCAGATTGGTTTAGTGCATCTTTCTGGCGTGGAGGATACCCGCCCAACCGAGCAGCTGACCGATGAAGAACGCATTATGTTGAGCGACAGCGATGTGCTGAACAGCGTAGCGCAGGTGAAGCGCCTCGAAATGCTCGGCTATAAAGGCATCTATGCATTTGAGCCCTTCTCCTCCGAATTGGAGAAATGGGGCGCAAAAGAGATTGAACGCGAAATTCGCCGCAGCATTGAGTTGCTGCAGGCCTGAAACGAACCCTTATCTGTGTCTAAAACAAGACACTTTTGTTAGTGTTGGCCTCGGTCGGAGGCCTTTTTTTATTTCTTTTGTGGGCCAGACACCGGTTAATTTCCCCACAAAGCATTGCCAGCCAATTATCCCGCCTCTAGAATCACTCGTTATCGTTTATTCAAACAAAGGATTGTCATGAAAAAGGATAAGCAGAAGCCTGCAGACAAGGATAAGGTTTTGCACAATATGATAAAAATGCGCCGGTGGAGCATCATTGGCGGCTTTGCTGTTGGAGCACAAGTATTACTAAATATCGTCACTGATCCAAACTCGACTATTTCTGTTTTTCAGTCGCTTCTCGCATTAGGGTGTATGGGTTACGGGCTTTCAATGACGCCGAAAATTCGCAAACTTTCCCAGTCTGGAGATAATGAAAAATGAACAGCGTCAAGATTGAGGAAGAACTCGTCAAGAGTGGATTTACCGGGAAGGATCTGGCTGCAATGAGAAAGAGGCTTAGCGAGTATGGGATAACTTACCCGGCTCTCATAAAAGCCCTACACTCTCAGTTCATCGTTATGGTGGGAATCATCGTTTTCTTAATGGGAGTATGGCTATACATCATCATTTCGGGAGACGATAAATCAATTTTATCCTTCTCGATAACGATGATATTCGTACTCCCACTGATCTATTTATTTGGTGCTGTAAAACTAAGCTTTAAATCTTTCAGGTATAGAAGGAAAAATCAAAAAATCAGTCATCCGTAGTATTGAAAAATGATTTTATAGCCATCGAATCGTTATAGATTTCGACACCCAGGTCAAACCGGCTCATTTCTTTGACTCCTCGAACATAGTCGGTTGGTAGGTACCTGAAAAGGCGCCAGATTTCTGGTTTAATGATGAGTCGCCCCATGCCATAAGCTGATAATCCTAAGTCCATTACACTATATGCCAGCTCACCTGCTCTCTGATCAAAACCAAAGAATTCAGCACCAGCTATATAGGTTTTTTTCATAAACCCCTTACTGTCATCAACACCTTCATATAAATTCAATATTGATTCCTGAATACTATTTGCCCCATGGGCTACCAGCAACGCACCAAAACCCACACCGAATACCATGCCCGTTGCTAAAGAAACCTCAATAACACCAATACCCGCGATGACCTGCAGGCTCCCAAGCACAACCCCTACACCGTTAATAATCCAGTGCCAAACTCCATCACTGTTAATAAATTGCACCAATGCATGAAGTGCAGCCTGACCAGAACGCAGCATCTGATCCTGAATGGAAATATTTTTATGCTCTTTCTGTAAGTTTGTCAGACATTCCTGACAAATAACTTCCGAATTAGCTGAACGAATAGTTTTTAACTGATGATCGATAAATTTCTTCACATCATCCATAAAATTCATTTGCGTGAATCCATTTCTCAGATGAATTAATGACACTTCATTCGCTTTGTTGTATAACTGCTGCGCTTCCAGATTTGCCATCGTGAGGAAATAACCGGATAATTTTTTATTATCCCAGTAGTTATCCATAACATTACCTCTATAGGTGAACAGGAAATTAAAGGAATTAAATCAGATATCTTATAAAACGGAAAGGATTACTCTATGAGCACAGATATTTTTTTAAGGATTGAAGGAATTACCGGTGAATCACAAGATGCGAACCATCAAGGTTGGATAAATGTGGATTCCTTCACTTGGGGTGCCATGCAACCGGGTAACATGGGCGTTGGTGGCGGTGGGGGGGCCGGTAAAGTTCAGTATCGAGATCTCACCGTGCAGGCCAGTATTGATAAAGCAACACCGGCAATTATGCGTTATCTCTCTAACGGTAAACACGTGAGCAAACTTGAGGTCTCCGTTTGCAAAGCGGGCGGGAGCCAGATCGAATACTGTCGCATCACCCTTGAAGACGTGTTAATCACCAATGTCATTTTTCACGGAGCGACACAGCGCGACCTTATTGGCATCAGCTATCAATTCCAGGCTGCAAAAGTTAAAAACCAGTATTGGGAGCAGTCGGCCAATGGTGGGAAAGGGGCAGAATCGCAGTCTGGATGGAATATCAAAGAAAACAAAGAGGCCTGATACCTCTAGGCTTAGCGCCTACCGGTTGCCATAAATAGCCCCCCTACGACGATTGTGCGTGGTTTTCGTAGGGGCACATTCATATGCATCAGCATAAAGACTTAATGTTGTGCTTCAGTGAGCGGTATCGATCCAACAGACCACCTAGCAACATAACCCATGTTCTTTCAGAGATACGCAGCCAGGCCGAGAACATCGCCCCTTCAATCCATACGGCTACGCATTCTCTTTAATTTCAACACCCGCCTCTTCGGGCATACGCTTGATCATTCTCAGGGTGCAGAACAGCGCTAAGCACACCAGCAACGCGGTCAGCAGATACACCAACGACACGCCAGCGTAACTCATAATAAAGCCCGCAATCGGTCCGGTAATGCCGAGAGACAGATCCATAAAGGCGGTATAGGTTGCCAGCGCGCTTCCCTGATTCTGCTGCGGCACCACTTTTACTGCCACCACACCAATCGCCGGGAACACCAGTGAGAACCCAGCACCGGTAAGAAATGCGCCCATTTTTGCCATCCACGGGTCGAACGATCCCGCCACCAGAAACAGCCCCACTGCTTCCACGGCAAAACAGATGCTGGCGACCTGCAGCCCGCCGAGCTTATTGATGGCATTGGGGAACAGCAGCCGCGTGCCCACAAACGCCGCACTGAACATCGTCAGGGCAAAGGCCGCACCATCCCATCCTTTATCCTGATAGAACAGGGTGATAAAGGTTGCGATCACCCCAAAGCCCGCGGAACCCATCGCCAGAATCAACCCAAAACCGTAGATTTTGCCCAGCACATCGCGGAACGGTAGCGGTTTGGCTTTGCTGCCTTTCACCGGCGCACGCGGCAGCGCCAACGCAATCGCCAACACACAGATGGCGATAATGATGCCAGAAAGCAGCAGCAAGCCGCCGCTGCGGAAAATTACCACGCCGAGCGGTGCACCAATGGCCATCGCTCCGTAGGTGACGATGCCATTCCATGAAATCACACGGCCAATATGGAGCGATCCCACACGCGCCACTCCCCACAGCGAGGTGCCGGTGCCTGAGAAGCTTTGCCCCACGCCCAATATCATGCGACCCAAACAAAGTAAGATCAGGCTCAGCACCCCCTGCCCTTCGGTAAGCGCCGACAACAAAATGCAGATGCCACTGATCAAACAGCCCACCAACCCGAGCACCACCACTTTTTTCGGCCCCCACAAATCTGCATAGCGACCTGCGTGCGGGCGGCTCAACAGCGTGGCGATGTACTGCAGGCTGATCACCACGCCGGCCCAGAAGGCGCTATAGCCCAGCCCATCATGGACAAAGCCAGGCAGCACCGCCAACGGCAGGCCAATCGTCAGATAACTGGCGAAGTTGAACTTAACGATAGAAAGGATCAGGAGATTAAGGCGAAGTCGGCCGTGTTCAGGTGCGGCGGCAGGCTGGTCAGGCATGAGTAATTGCGCTCGTGGGTGACTGAATTTTTAGTTAGAAGACTAACTATACGCCTTTTCATACACCGTGCATCTGCAGATCGCCCTAATTTATGGTCATCATTTCGTCATATCGCCCACTTACACTCGCGCCCATTAAATCCCAAAGAGGATATACCCGGCATACTTCGTGCCGTAGCAGCGTTGGCTGCGCGTGCTCCCACCAGTCACTGACTTCAGTCAGCTCCGGGGGATTCACACGCTTGCCGCCTTGCTACAACCCGAATTATTTTGGGTATTAAGGAAAATTTATGATGCTCCTGATTTGCTGTCAGGCGCGCGTGCCACAGCGCCACTCCTTGTTGGGAGGTGGCCAATGACGCATGCCGTGCCTATCGAACTAAAAAATCTCAGATGGTCAGTAAACAATCTGACGATTCTGCACAATCTTTCCCTGACCATCCCCGCAGGTGAAATCCTTGCCCTGCTCGGCCCAAGCGGCTGCGGCAAAAGCACGCTATTGAAATTGTTAGCGGGCCTGCTGCAACCCTCCGAGGGCGAGTTGTGGATCGGTGACCGCTGCGTTGCCTCCGCGCGCCACTGCGATGCGCCTGAAATGCGCAACCTCGGTATGGTGTTCCAAGATTACGCCCTGTGGCCGCACATGACCGTAGCGCAGAACGTGGCGTTTCCACTGCGCATGCGTGGCATGAAAAAAACCGCTGCCCGTGAACAAGCCGATGCCGCGCTGGCGCAGGTTGGCCTTGCTGATTTTGGCGATCGCAAACCCGCGCTGTTATCCGGCGGACAGCAGCAACGTGTTGCCCTTGCCCGTGCGCTGGTCGCCAAGCCCGCGATTTTGTTGTTCGACGAACCGCTCTCCAACCTTGACCGCGATCTGCGTGAAACCCTGGTGCACACCATGGCCGATCTGCTGCGCGGCGCGGGCATCACCGCTGTTTATGTCACGCATGACCGCGAGGAAGCCAACACGCTCGCCGACCGCATTATTCACCTGGCACAGGGCCAGATTGTTTCCGTTACTCACCTCTCAGGGGACCGCAATGCCATCTCTCAAGTCAGTTAAAACAGGAGCCATCAGCGCGATGATTTTGACTTCCGCCATGATGATGAACGATGCCCAGGCGCTGACGGTGTATACCGCCGGTCCGGGATCGCTGTCGAAAAGTCTTGCCGCCGGATTTGAAAAACAAACCGGGATTAAAGTGAATATCTTCCAGGCCACAACCGGCAAAGTGATGGCACGTCTGGAGGCGGAACAGGCCAATCCACAAGCCGATGTGTTGATCTCCGCCTCATGGGATACCGCCGAAGATTTACAACATCGTGGCTGGCTGTTGCCGTATGAAAGCGTCAACGCAGCGAAAGTACCGGATCAATTCAAAACCGCGAACTATGTCGCACAGGGCATTTCCGCACTCGGCATTGTGTGGAACACCAAAAGCGGCACGCCGGAACCCAAAACCTGGCAGGATCTGACCGCGCCCGCGTTTAAAGACAAAGTGACAACGCCTGATCCCGCATTGTCGGGCGCTTCACTCGACCTGCTGATTGGCCTGCAAAACAGCGAAGGCGAAAAAGCCTGGCAGCTGTTTGACCAGTTGAAAGCCAACGGCATGGTGATGAGTGGACCGAATGCCCAAGCGGTCACCCCTGTCCTGCAGGGGGCTAAAGCCGCCGTGTTTGGTGCGGTGGATTACGTCACCTATAACAACATTGCCCAGGGCGAGAGCGTGAAAGTGATCTTCCCTGAGAACGGCACCGTGGTCGCACCGCGTCCGATGATGATTCTGAAAAGCAGCCAGCATGCCGATGATGCGAAGAAGTTCGTCGATTACGTGCTGTCGGATGAAGGCCAAGAGCAGGTTGCTAAGGCTTGGTTGATGCCTGCCCGTAGTGATATCAAAGCGCAGCGTCCGCTGTTCACTGAGATCAAACTGCTGCCCGCCAATAGCGATGGCAGCAGCGAGCGTTCGGCGGTGCTTAAGCGTTTTGGCACCTTGTTCGGACAGTAAATGATGTCGCGTGCCCTGAATGGATTAATTCTACTGGCGCTGACGCTGTTGGTGGCGCTGCCGCTGCTGTTTATTGTGCTGCAGGCGCTGTTTCCGCAGTTCAGCGAGGGTAACCTGAGTGGAGCCTTTAGCGCGCTACCGGCGCTGTTTGAAGACCCACAACTGGTGCCCATGTGGCTGGGCACGCTTAAAATCGGGGGCGGTGTGGCGTTATGCAGTTTGTTGCTGGGCTTACCGCTCGGCGCACTGCGCGGCCTGTTTCGTCTGCCGGGTGCGGCGCTATGGGATCTGCTGTTCCTGATCCCCTTCCTGACGCCCCCCTATATCGTGGCGCTCTCCTGGACGCTGGCGCTGCAACGCAACGGCTATGTTGAACAACTCACGGGGATCAACTTTGACAGCCTGCTGTTCAGCAGTACCGGCATGACGCTGGTGATGACGTTGAATATCTTCCCGGTGGTCTACTTTGCGGTATCGCGATCGCTAATGGCCAGCGGTCAACGCCTCGCTTGGGTGGCCAGGGTGCATGGTGCCTCAGCATGGCGTGCCTTTGCCCAGGTGACCTTTCCGCTCACGCTACCCGCATTGGCGGGGGGTGTATTGCTGGCCTTTACGCTGGCTATCGAAGAGTACGGCGTGCCAGCCGCACTTGGCGCCCAGGCACATCTAACCCTGATGACCGTCGGTATCGAAACCAAACTGGCAGACTGGCCCATCGACTTACCGGGTGCAGCCTCGCTTTCCTTAATGTTAAGCCTGGTGGCGCTGACGGCCTGGTTCCTGCAACGAAAACTGACCGGCAGCAGCGACGTGACGGCGGTGAACGGAAAACCGGTGGTGCAGGAACTCGCCACTGCTGGTCGCTGGTTGCCGCTGATGCTATTACCCTTCGCTTTGACGGTACTGTTGGCGGTAATTCTGCCACTGGGAGCCATGACGCTGAGTGGGCTGCTCAATACCCTTTCCGGCGGCGTGCATTTGGATAACCTGACGTTGCGCCACTTCGGCGCACTGTTTAGTCAACAGGGTGACGCGCTGGCCGCTTTTTCCACCAGCATCGGGCTGGCGCTCGGGGCGGCATTGTTAACGGGCCTGCTAGGATTCCTGATTGCCTGGCGCGTGTCAGAGGGCAAAACCCGTTTGCTGGCAATGATGGATGGATTGGCTTTGCTGCCTGCAGCGATGCCGGGTGTGGTGGTGGGTGTCGGTTTAATTCTGCTATGGAATCGCGGCTTCTGGCCGGCTTCCCCCTATAACACGATGTTTATCCTACTGCTTTCCTATAGCTGTCTGCTGCTTCCCTGGCCGGTGCGCTATGTCAGTAGCGCATTGCGTCAGTTGGCTCCTACCCTTGAACCCGCCGCGCGCGTCCATGGCGCTTCACGCTTGCAGGCTCTGCGTTTAATCGTGCTGCCTTTAGTGGCACCAAGCCTGATAGCCGCGATGATGATGGTATTTGCTGTGGCCTCGCGCGAACTGGTGACCTCACTGCTGCTGGCACCCGCAGGCACGCAGACGGTGGCGATCTTTATCTGGCGTCAGTTCGAACAAGGTTCAGTGGGACAAGGCATGGCGATGGCAACTGTCACGCTCTTCGCCAGCCTGACCTTGATGCTGGGTGCTACGGTGCTGGTACGGCGTCAAGGTCAGTAACGCCATGGGTCGCCATCAATGGCGACCACCCAACACCATTGTAGGGTACGCATTTATGCGTACCTGGCTATAAACCGCACGTAATTCAATGACGCATTTTTGCGTACGTGGTGACAAACCGCACCGGGTTCAATGACGCATTGATGAATCCCTTACCGACGCACGCCACGCGACGTTTCGCTTAATCCTAAACAAACAATCACTTACTTTCATTCAGCTACACTCTTCTGAGCCATTAATGACTCAGGAGAGGGAATGAACAATCTGCCACAGGAAAAAATTGGCCAGAATATGCTGGTCAAAATGGCGATGCTGGTGATTATTCTGGCGGGCATCCGCGCCGCGTCGGAAATTCTGGTGCCCTTTCTGCTCGCCAGTTTCCTGGCGATTGTACTCAACCCGCTAGTGACTCTGCTGATGCGACGTGGCGTTCGGCGCACCCTGGCCATTACCTTGGTGATCAGCGTCATTTTCATCGTCATTCTGCTGTTGATTGGCGTAATGGCGAGTTCGGCCAGTGACTTCAGCGATACCTATCCGCAAATTCGTACCATGCTGGAACAAAAACTCTCTGTTGTTCAGCATTTTGCCGCCCGCTTTCATATCAATATTTCCACCGAAGCGCTGGCAGCACGGCTCGATCCTAATGTGATGATGGATATGGCAACCACCTTGCTGAAGCAATTTTCCGGTGCCATGACCAACGTGCTGCTGCTGATCCTCACCGTGGTATTTATGCTGTTTGAAGTGCGCCATCTGCCCTACAAAATGCGCAATGCGATGGTCAATCCGCAAATTCGAATTGCGGGGCTGCACCGGGCATTCAAAGGTGTTACCCGCTACCTGGCACTTAAAACCTTGGTCAGTCTGATCACCGGTTTGGCCGTCTGGCTAGTACTGGCGTTGATCGGCGTGAAATTTGCACTTTTCTGGGGTGTGGTCGCCTTTATCCTCAACTTTGTCCCTAACATCGGACCGATTATTGCAGGCATCCCGCCGTTTATTCAGGCGTTGGTGTTAAACGGCACTTACGATGCGCTGTTTGTCGTCGCGCTGTTTAGCGTCATTCATATGGTATTTGGCAATATGCTGGAGCCAAAACTGATGGGGCGCGGACTGGGACTTTCTACGCTGGTGGTGTTTCTCTCACTGATTTTCTGGGGCTGGCTGCTGGGTCCAATTGGCATGTTACTGTCCGTCCCACTCACCAGCGTGACAAAGATTTTGATGGAGACCACGCCGGGTGGCAGTCGATTAGCCATCTTACTCGGCACTGGACGACCAGGATCGCGGCCGCGATAAAACTACCCCCTTCCTCCTTCCCTGATGTGCTGCAGCAGCGAGGCAGCCTCAGGGGTTTTCGTGCTCATTTTCACGCCTCATTTCAGGTCAATATGCTTGCCTAACATCGTGGCACAGCGCTTTTCCCGCCGGGAAGTGCCAATAACGGCAAATCATTGTCAATAAACGCAAAGCGAGGACGTTAATTGACCTGTATCAGTTCGGAGGAAAATCAAAACGCTAACATGCACGGCCCCTGGAAGTGGTATGCTGCTGACGCCGCAGGCTGCCCATCATCTGCTGCTTAACCGACCGAGGAAAGTCAGGTGCCACCGCAAAAACGAAATCGCGATTTTGGCTGGCTGTTAATTGTCTGTGCCGGGTTATTACCGCTGGTACTGGGCATCCTTTGTACGGCAATTGAAGCGCGCCACACGGTGAGCCAGCAGCAGATTTCCACCGCCAATACCCTGCTGACGCAGGCAGAAAAGATGAGTGATAACGCCTGGGATATGATCACCCAGCTGCGTCAGTACCACTATCAACCCTGTTCACAAATTGAAAACCAGTTGCAACGCGCTGGCACCCTTAATGCCTACTTTCGCTCGATAGGCACGCTGCGCGGCGACAATATCGATTGCTCCTCTGCGTATGGTCTGAACCACGGCTCGCTGGCCGAAATGATGATGCAACCGCCTCCTATCACCGGCAAAGCTTGGTGGAGTATTTCTGTGCGTGGCACCTCTGGTGTGCCCAATCGTCCTGCCGTCGTGTTTGTGCGGCAACTCCCCGACAGCACCGGTTTTTGGGCAGTGATCGACGGTCAGTACTTAATGGACTTCATGCACGCGATTGGCGAGTCACGCGGTTACCAGATGAGTCTGCAATTTAGCGACGGTGCAGTCATTGCCAGTGGGCCGACTGACGTCGAGCCTGAACTGTACTTGAAGAGCGAATCTTACCAAGCGGAATCGAGCCGCTATCCGATCACCGTCAATGTCACCGTGCCGGCCGG
>NZ_MLFR01000019.1 GCF_002095475.1 Pantoea rwandensis | reverse complement strand
GCCCCTGAGCGGCACCAGACTGCGTTATCACCTGTCCCCCTCATCCCCTGAGCGGCACCAGACTGCGTTATCACCTGCACCCATCAGCCCCTGAGCGGAACCAGACAACGTTATTACCAGATGCTTAACGAACCAGCATGAGCCGAGGTGCCGCGAGATACCTTCAATCCTCCGCAATCTTATAATCCCTCAGCTGTATTATTTTTTGCCGATTTATTTTCCCTGTTCTGAGTTTTGATATTTCTCACAGTTCCTGTAACCAAATCTGAAACCGGTTGCAGAAAATCTTTGCTGTGTGTATTCGTTAATTAAACCCCACATGGAGGAACTAACAATGCCAAAGATTTTACTGTGCTGTGCCGCCGGGATGTCCACCAGCATGGTGGTGCAAAAAATGGAGAAGGCTGCCAAAGTGCAAGGCATCGAGGTTGAAATAAAAGCCGTTGGTATTGAAGAGTTTAATGATGAAATTGTCCACTATGACTGCTGCCTGTTAGGGCCGCAAATCAAATACAAACTCGCTGACTTTCAACCGCTGGCGCAGCAGTTAAATAAGCCGATATCCGTCATAAATAGCATGGATTACGGCATGATGAATGGCGAGAAAATATTAAATGATTCACTAAAACTGATTCACACCTGATCCCTGATTCATACAAAAAATAATAGTCATCGCCTGTGACTCAGCGCACAGGCCTATTCTCTATTTGCCTGATGCAAGGAGCTCACGTATGAGCAGCATAAGCGAATCCTTATTTGGTGTGATTGAAAACCGTATCAGCCCACTCGCTGGGCGTCTCTCCAGCCAGCGTCATGTGATTGCCATTCGCGATGGTTTCATCGCCTCAATGCCGTTCCTGATCGTCGGCTCTTTTATGCTGCTGTTTGCGCATCCTCCTTTTTCCGCTGACAGTTCGTGGGCTTTTGCACAGTGGTGGCTTGGCATGGTGCAGGCGCATGAAGAGCAGATCATGATGCCGTATAACATGACCATGGGCATTATGGCGCTCTACATCGCCAGTGCTATCGCCTACAACCTCGCCAACAGCTACAAGATGAACGGTTTTATGGCGGCCAGCTTGTCATTGATGACATTTCTGGTGGTCGCAGCCCCGCAAAGTGGCAAAACGCTCCCGGTGGGATCACTGGGTGGAGAGGGCATTTTCACCGCTATTCTGGTGGCGCTGTTTGCCACGGAGTTGATGCATTTCCTGCAGAAGCACAACATCGGTTTTAAACTGCCGGAGCAGGTGCCGCCGAAAATCCGCCAGTCATTTGATCTGCTGATCCCCATTATCGCCATTTTCATCACGTTGTTCCCACTCAGCCTGTGGGTGCAGGCGCAGTTTGGCATGCTCCTGCCACAGGCGATCATGGCGGTATTTGCCCCGATTATCTCTGCTTCCGACTCGCTGCCCGCGGTGCTGGTGGCGGTTTTGCTGTGTCATATGCTGTGGTTTGCTGGCATCCATGGTGCGGTGATTGTGGGTGGGATTTTACAGGCGTTCTGGCTCACCAACCTGGGGCTTAACCAGCAGGCACTCAATGCGGGAGAACCCGTCACCCACGTGTTTATCGAGCCATTCTGGCAGTTCTTTATCGTGATTGGCGGTTCAGGTTCTACCATGGGGCTGGTGCTGCTCTATCTGCGCAGCCAGTCGGCGCATCTGCGTTCCATCGGCAAACTCAGCATTGTGCCAAGCATGTTCAACATCAACGAGCCGGTGATTTTTGGCTCGCCAGTGGTCATGAACCCGATTCTGTTTATCCCGTTTATCTGTGCGCCGCTGGTCAATGCGGTCATTGCCTGGATCGCGACCAAAACTAACCTGATCAATCACGTGGTATCCCTCGCCCCTTGGACGACACCGGCACCGATTGGTGCAGCTTGGTCTACAGGCTGGGACTGGCGGGTGATCGTGTTGATCGGTGTGCTGGTCGCCATCGCAACCCTGATCTACTACCCGTTTTTCAAAATGTACGAGCGCCAGTTACTGCAACAAGAGCTGGAACAAGTCGCATCCGTTCAACCTTTAAAGGAGTAATCGATGGAAATTGATGAAAGCACGGTAATGGAATTGATCATTCAGGCGGGGGAAGCACGATCCTGTTCGATGGAAGCACTGCGGGCGGCACGCCATCAAGATTGGACGCGAGCGGACGCGATGTTGACCGATGCGACGGCTGCCGCCAAGGCCGCTCATCGCATTCAAACGGCATTGATTGGGGCTGACGAAGGCTGCGGCAAGATCCCGGTGAACCTGATCATGGTGCACGCGCAGGATCATTTAATGAACGCCATGCTGTGTCGTGAGCTGGCCGAGGAGATTATCCAGTTGCGGCGCGAATTGGCCGCACGTTAACAGGAGGTAAACATGCAACATCCAACATTGGGCGCGTTTCCTGACGGTTTTCTCTGGGGCGCATCCACTTCAGCCTATCAGGTCGAAGGGGCGTGGAAGGAAGATGGCAAAGGGCCATCGGTGATTGATAAAGCCCAGTTCCATGAAGGCATCACTGATTTCACCGTGACCAGCGATCATTACCATCGTTTTAAGGAAGACATTGCGCTGCTGGCAGAGCTGGGATTAAAGACCTACCGCTTCTCGATTGCCTGGAGCCGCCTCTATCCTGAAGGTGATGGTGAATTGAATGCCGCAGGTGTGGCTTTTTACCAGCAACTGATTGATGAGATTTGCCGCCACGGCATTGAACCGCTGGTGACGCTCTACCACTTTGATTTGCCGTGGGCACTACAACAAGAGGGCGGCTGGTCCAATCGTCGCACGGTGGCCGCGTTTGAGCGCTTTGCCATCACCTGTTTTGAGCAGTATGGCAACAAGGTCAAATACTGGCTGACCATCAACGAACAGAACATGATGATCCTGAAAGGGGAGGTGATTGGCACCTTACCACCGGGCACCGCCGACCCGCAAAAGACGCTGTATCAACAAAATCACCATATGATGCTGGCGCAAGCCAAAGCGATGATTGCCTGCCATCAGCGCTTGCCCCAGGCGAAAATTGGCCCGGCACCGAATATCTCGTGCATCTACGCCGCCAGTTCGCGGCCGGAAGATGTGCTGGCGGCGGATAACTTCTCAGCCATCCGTAACTGGCTCTATCTCGATTTGGCAGTGCACGGTCGCTATAACCATGTGGTGTGGGCATTCCTACAACAGCGCGGTTGGCTGCCTTCCATTGAAGCCGATGATATGACGATCATTGCTGCCGGTCAGCCTGACTTTATCGCCTTCAACTATTACGCCTCGGCTACCGTTAGCGCGGATATGCCAGAGGCGGCACACGGTGAACTTAATAGCAAACAGCGCGCCGATCAGCAGATGGCGGGCATCGACACTTCAGTGTACGTCGGCTGTAACAACCCGCATCTCAAACAAAATCAGTTTGGCTGGTATATCGATCCGGTAGGTTTTCGCATTACGGCGCGGCAGATCTATGCCCGCTATGCGCTGCCGTTAATTGTGACCGAAAACGGTTTAGGTGCGTTCGATACCCTGGAAGCAGGGAACAAAGTCTACGACGATTATCGCATCGCCTATTTGCGTGAACATATTGCGCAGCTTCAGTTGGCAATTGCTGATGGCGTTGAGCTGTTTGGCTATTGCCCGTGGTCAGCAATCGATTTGGTGAGTACGCATCAGGGGATCAGCAAACGCTATGGCTTCATTTACGTAAATCGCGACGAGCATGATCTGAAGGATCTGGCGCGCTACCGCAAGAAAAGTTTCTTCTGGTATCAGCAGCTAATCCGCAATAATGGCGCAACGTTAGCGGCTCAAGTCGAGTACTAAACCGCAGACAGTGGCAGGGGCGACCTTCAGGCCGCCCATTGCGGCTTAGGGAAGTGCTAAGGGAAATCCACATCAGGATTTAAACGGGCCATCCGTCACAGATGCACGTTCAATCAGCCTGCCGCTAAAGGGCGGCAGTGCTGCAATCTCTTCTCCTTCCAGCATCGCCACCAGTTGTGCCAGCGTGTGCTGGATCATCTCCGCAACCGGGACATGCACGGTCGTCAGCGGTGGCAGGAAAAATTCGGCCATGCGGATATCGTCAAACCCCATTAGCGACACATCCTGCGGCAGCCGTTTTCCGGCCGCATTCAGGGCCAGTGCCGCACCAATCGCCATATCATCATTGCTCGCCATCACTGCGCTGAAAGGCGTGCCGCTCTCCAGTAGCTGTTGTGCAGCTTGCTGACCGCTGTTCGGTGTCCACGCGCCCTGCATGACAAGATCCGGATTTACCCTCAGCCCGTGCTGAGTGAGTGCCTGTTGGTAACCTGCCAGACGTGCGGCTGCAGTGGGTGAACCCGCTAAACCGGTGATAAAGGCAATATCGTGATGGCCACGCTCAATAAGATAGCTGACGGCATCGACGGTGTTTTGCTGATGGGTCGCCCATACGCAATGATCGGCATGGCGTTGCAGCTGTCGGTTGACCACCATAATGGGCACCTCATGCTGCTCAATGATGGCTTCCAGCGCCTCAGTATCAAGAAAACGCGGATAGATAATGATGGCATCACAGCGAAGATCGAGCAGAAACTCAATCGCGGCACGTTCATCATCCGCGGAGGTTTTGCCATCGGCAAGGATAAGCTGGCGGCCATAATTATTGGTCAATGTTGCGGTTTGATACAGCAGCTCGCTGAAGTAGGGGCCATTGAACAGAGAGTGGGTAACGATCAGACCGATATTCTGTGATTTCTGCGTCGCCAGACTGCGCGCGAGCAAATTCGGCCGATAGCCGGTCTCCTCAATGGCCTGAAAGACTTTCTGCTGTGTGGTTTTGCTGACATAGCGATTGCCCGCCAACACGCGTGACACAGTCGCTTTGGAGACTCCGGCCTTACGGGCCACATCCAACATGGTAATCATCGACTTTCCCGACCATCAATCCATAACGCGTAAACCGCGATACTACCTGAAATGGCTAAAAAAATTGATGAGAACGTGAAGAAACAGTGAGCGGGATCAGGCGTAGAACCACGCCGGGAGTATGGCGATCAGGTTATTTAATGTGTGCAGGAAAATAGGCAGCGCGAGGCTGTTACTGCGCAAGCGCGCGTAGCACAGCAAAAGCGAGAACAGGGTTAAAGCCACAATGGTTTCCCAATGCACATACTGGGTGTGCATGGCGGCAAACAGCAGTGAGGTGAGCAACATACAGGCAAAGCGGCTCTTCGGCGCCCACAGCAGAAAGCCTTGCAGGAGAAATCCGCGAAACAGCACTTCTTCAAATACCGGTGCCAGTAATACGGCCGTCAGTAACAGAATCAACATTGAACTGCGGCCTTGCTGGCTTTGCGCAATCAACCAGCCTTCAGGCTGGAGGAATTGGGTTTGTGCCACCATCAGCGCGACCAGAGCGGCGACAAACAGCAATGCCTGACCGGGACGTAAGTAGCCTAACGGGATATCCGTACGACGTTGGCAGTAAAAACGGTACAGCGGATAAATCACCGCGAATTCGAACAGGCAGAGCACCGGCACCAGCAAACCGTTATTACGCAGCGCCCCATAGTTAGGGAACAGCGTAATCAGCATGGTCACGATGTAATACACCACAAAGCTCGCAGCGTAGAACAGCGTCAACGTCACTTTGTCGGATTGGGTGTCCATAGTCGGCTCAATGGGCAGAGGAAAACGCATAGTAGCAACGCCGATAATCGCTGTCGAGATTGCCCGATGGAGAATTGCATTGCTCAAATATTCCACCACGGGGACTAAATCTGTGGCCGTCTGCGCCGATAACCGAAAAAACCATTACAGGACCCGGGCGTCACTATCACGTAACCGGTCCTCTTTTTGCTGCCTCTGTTTTGCGAGCATAATGCATGAATTCTGAGTATCACCGACACGCCACTTTGCCTGCCAGGGCTAATATGGAAGCGCACACGGTACGAGTTACGCGGCGCAGTTTGCGCACGCTAACCTCGCTACTGTTTGGCGTGCTGTTGCTTTCGGTTGTGATGGTGCTGGTAATTGCCCATCGACAAAACAGCGACTCAATGCAGCAGGATATCAACCTGATGCATCGTGCGTGGCAGCAGCAACAAGAGCAGATGATCATTGATGTGCGCGATTATGCAAGCTGGGGTGAAGGCTGGAAAAACCTGCATCTGACGGTAAACAAAGTCTGGGCATGGGATGAGGAAAATTTTGGTCCTGGCCTCTACAAGGAGTATCACTACGACGGTGTGTTTGTGATCGATGGCGCGGGCAAAACACGCTATGCGGTTATAGACGGTAAATTGTCAGAGGCTTCACTGGAGAGTTGGTTAGGCGGACAAACGGCAATCCTGCTGGCTACAGCGCGTAAGCAGTCTGACCAGGGCATTACCCGCAATGTCATGATCAATGAACAGCCCGCCATGGTGGTGGCAGCACCGATTACTCCCGGCAAAGTGCCGGATTTGCCCACCATCCCTGGCCCCTCTTCGGTGATGGTTTTTGTCAATATTTTAACGCCGGGCAAGTTGCAGCTGCTGGGTAAATCTCTCAATGTGACTGCACCGCGCGTGGCGAATGGCCTGGATGATGCACTGGATGAGCCACGCTTGGTTGAACCGGTGATTCAGGGCGAACCGCTGGTCTTGCGCTGGCAAGCGAAAAATCCTGGTTTTGGCGTGATCTGGTTAATGATGCCATTGTTGTGCTTTACCGCACTGGCCGTGGCGTGGGTGACGCGTCGAGTCATCCGCCATGCGTTGCACAATGCGGTGATCTCCGACCGCCGCTTTGAGATGCTGACGATCAGCCAGCGTGAGCTGGCAAACAGTGAAGAGCGTTTCCGCGATCTGGCAGAAGCGGCCTCGGACTGGATTTGGGAAGTCGACGACCAGGGACGACTTTGCTATCTCTCCTCACGCTTTGCCGCGGTGACCGGACATGATGTGAAGGGCTGGATCGGGCGTCCTCTTGATCATCTTTTGAGTCATCCTAGCCATTCGCTGGTGGCATGGTTACTGCGTCAAGGTGATGAAATTCAACATGCGCCGTTGCGTTGCCAGTTCATGGCGGCCAACGGCGAGCGTCGCATTGGTGAGTTAATCGCGAAAACGATTCGCCGCAATGGGCTGCGCACCGGCTTTCGTGGCACGGTTTCAGACATTACCCATGAAGTTGATGCTGAAGCGCGTATTCAATTTTTATCACGCCATGACATGCTGACGGGCTTAGCCAACCGCATCCAGTTACAAGAGTTTTTAACTACGCATCTTGAAAAGGCGAGCGAGGACGATCCGCTATTTGTGATCAGTTTCGATCTCGATCAGTTCAAACCCATCAATGATACCTGGGGCCATACCGTAGGCGATCTGGTGCTGAACGAGATTTCCCAGCGGTTGAAAAATCTGATTGGCCCCAATGAACTGGCCGCACGTCTGGGCGGGGATGAGTTTATTTTGTTGCTGCGAGAAAGCACGCGCGCTGCGGTGGAGTATCGCTGTCGGGCGCTGCAGCGTGTGGTGCATCAACCTATTGTCAGTGGCTCCCACCAGCTGAGTTTAACCGCCAGTATGGGGATTGTTTGCGCACCGCAAGACGCCACGCAACCTGAAGCACTGCTGCGGTTAGCGGATATTGCCTTGGGACAGGCGCGCAGTGCCGGACGTGCGCGTTGGGTTTGGTACTCCAACGATATGGCAAATCATCTGGAGTCAAAACGTGAAATGGTGCAGGCGATTGAACAGGCACTGCTTAACGATACCTTTATGCTCCACTATCAACCACGCTATCAATTGCAAACAGGTGAGTTAGCGGGTGCAGAAGCGTTGATTCGCTGGCAACGGGCTGATGGCAAATGGATTACGCCCGACCGCTTTATTCCGCTGGCCGAAGAGAACGGTTTGATTTCGGGCATTAGCGACTGGGTGCTGATGCGGGCATGTCAGGACGCGTGTGATTGGGGCGAGCAGCGCTACGTTTCCGTTAACATTTCACCGACGGAATTCCGCAATAACGATTTGGTCGATCGTGTCGCCCATGCGTTGGCAGAGAGTGGTTTACCTGCCACCCGACTGGAGCTGGAGATCACCGAAAACGTCACCTTTGAAAACCCCGACCGTGCGCTGGAAATTATGCAGGGCCTGCGTGCATTGGGCGTGAGGCTGACAGTAGATGATTTCGGGACCGGTTATGCTGCATTGGGCTACCTGAAAACTTTCCCGTTCAACGGGCTGAAAATTGATCGTTCGTGGATGAAAGAGTTTCCTGAATCAAAACAGGCACAATCGGTTGTCGCGGGTATTGTTGGGCTGGCGCGCGCCTTTGCACTCACCATCACCGCTGAAGGTATCGAGACTGAAGCACAGCTCATCGAGTTAAAAGCACTCTCATGCGAAGAAGGGCAGGGCTATTTCCTGGGCAGACCGATGCCACTGGAAGCGTTTAACGCTCGACTAAAAGAACATACTGATGGGGTAACGGAGTAGCGGCCTTGGGCCGCTAACCGGGTTTAACGTACCTGGACCGCAATCACGGTCATCAGGAGGGTAAAACCAATAAAAATGGCGAGTTCCATGATTAGCACCTCAGAAAAATCTTAGATAATTGTAGCGTCTGAGGGGGCGAAATTTAGACACTGAGTGCGGTTAATGCAGGAAAGTGAGAGGAAGATCGCGCCATAAATCGCATTTATTCGACCAATATGCTGGAAATTTTTCCTCATCATGGGCACCCTTTACGACTCTCAGGAACATGTTGTTTATTCATCCAGGAGGAGAAACTTGTGACCCATTATGGAAAAGTATTGGTAGCGACGGCGCTCTTTGCGCTGACTGCCTGCCAGTCCGCCACAAAATCTAGCAGCACCGCAGACGTTAGCCATGATCCAGAAACCGACCAATGCGGTGCATCGCAGTATCAAAACCTTATCGGTCAACCCCTCACCAGCCTTGATAACAAACGCTTTGACGTCCCAGTACGCGCGATTCCGTGGAACGGTGCCGTGACAATGGACTTCAACCTGCGTCGCCTGAATTTCATGGCCGATCAGAGTGGTAAAATTTCCAAGGTTTACTGCGGATAAATTTAAACAGACATCGCATTGTCATCGGGCTGTCATGGCGCCGGGCGAGGATAGCAGCGCATTACGGAGATTTCCTCGTCACTCTCGAATATGCAATGCTCGTCTTGTTTCTTCCCGCCTCGGCGGGAATTTTTTTTTCTGTCGATCGGTGCACGATTGATTAAGGAGCGAAGATGAGAAACGCCAATACATTTCTGCTTATCACCCTGTTATTGAGTCCACTGGCGCACGCATCAAGCGAAGCTGCGTGGCAGAAAAACGATCACAACAGACAGCAAGCGTGCCTGAAGGCCAGTGGTTTGAAGTCAGTGCGCGTCGTGGGGAAACCCATTCAATACGACGATAGCGTGGGCTACGATGTGCTGCTGCTGGAAGGACGTTATCCGCAGAAACACATGAAGAATCAGGTCGGGCGTGAATTGTGCTTGTATCAACGCCAGAGTGGTAAAGCCAGCGTGAGCGAAGCTGACACATTGCGTGCTGTGAAATAATCCGCGCCGTTACTTCTGGGTGCCAGACTCCAGCAGTTGCGCCAACAGATTACGATAACTCTGTAGCCGCTGCTCATCCCCTTCAAACTCCAGCTTAGCAATCACTCGGCTAATAATGGCTTTGCTGGTGGCGGGCTGGCCGTCATCCATCAGTTCGCGCATGATCGCTGCCAGCAAGTCGCTTTCATGCGGCGCATGCCAGGCGGGGCTATTAAAGTAGTCGGTGATCGCCCGACTGGCGCTGTTTGGATGGGTTCTCATGGCTGACCTCCGCAGAGACAACGAAACCCGCCGCCTGTCGGCAGCATTGGGAAATTATGGTTAAGCATGGGAACTGTCCAGGACGGGCAGCGCCTCGCCAGCGATAGCCGGTGATTTTTTAAACATAGATGCGGCGTCGAATATTGTCAGTAACGGGTAGACATATTTTTTCACGTTGGCGTGCCTTGGCGATGCGCTTATCTTGCGGAGTTGATTGTTACAGCACATAAAGACACTACAAATCGTATCCCTTACACTATTTGCTGTGAGCAGAATCACGCTCGGCAGCGGAAAACTGCGTTTTTACTCCTATGCCATGTTTTGCCGTCCAGCGATGTTATGAGGTTGTTAGACTGAACCCTCATTTCATTTTTTCTGACGTACACGCTCATGCTACGCTCCATCGAGTCTTGGAAGGTCAACCTGATATCCGTCTGGTTTGGCTGTTTCTTTACCGGATTGGCTATCAGTCAGATCATCCCCTTCCTGCCGCTGTATGTTGAAGAACTGGGCATCCACGGCGGCAATGCACTGAGTATCTGGTCAGGTCTGACCTTCAGTGTCACCTTCATTGTTTCTGCTGCTGTGGCGCCGCTCTGGGGCAGCTTAGCTGACCGCAAAGGCCGTAAGTTAATGCTGCTGCGAGCCTCGTTTGGCATGGGGGCAGTGATTCTGCTGCAAGCGTTTGTCACTCAGGCTTGGCAACTGCTGCTGCTACGTGCGTTGATGGGGCTGACCTCCGGCTACATTCCTAATGCCATGGCGCTGGTGGCGGCTCAAGTCCCGCGCGATCGCAGTGGCTGGGCGTTGAGCTGTGTCTCTACCGGACAAATTGGAGGCGTGATTCTCGGGCCGATGATTGGTGGGCTGCTCGCCGACTGGCTTGGCCTGCGCATGGTGTTTATTGTGACTGCCGTGCTGCTGATGGTGAGTTTCCTCGTCACCCTGTTCCTGATCAAAGAGACCGGTTATACGCCGGTGAGCAAACAGGACAAAATGAGTGGCCGTGACGTTTTCCGCAGCCTCGATAATCCTCGTCTGATGATGTGTCTGTTTGTCACCACTATGGTGATCCAGATGTGTAACGGCTCGGTGAACCCGATTCTGACCCTGTTTGTGCGCGAGCTGGCGCCGGATGCACAGAATATCGCATTTTTGAGTGGGGTGATTGCCGCACTACCGGGCGTGTCGGCGCTGATCTCTGCGCCACGGTTGGGTAAGCTGGGGGACCGCATCGGCACGCAACGCATTTTGATTGGCACCATGCTGTTTTCTCTGGTGCTGCTAATGGCGATGTCATTTGTCACCAGCGCCACTCAGCTGGGCGTACTGCGCTTTATGCTGGGATTTGCTGATGGCGCGATGATGCCCGCGGTACAGACACTGCTGGTCCGCCACTCACGAGATAACGTCACAGGCCGGATCTTTGGCTATAACCAATCCTTTATGTATCTTGGCAACGTGGCAGGCCCCCTGCTCGGTGCGGCGGTCTCCGCCGCAACCGGTTATCGCTGGGTATTCTTTGCCACCGCACTGGTGGTGCTGATTAACGTAGTGCTGCTGCGTCGCTTTTATCGCCGCCCGAAAACCAGGCTGGAATCCCCTGTCACCCCGCGTGATCAGGCGGCAGAATCCACTACTGACGCAACCTCAGCGCATAGTGCCAGCGCTGCTGAGAAAGCAAAAACTCCGGGCTGACGCTGGGGCTCCAGGAGTCGTCGCCACCCACCCCCATGTGGAATCCATCAAGATGCAGCCAGCATCCTGCTTCTGGCTGCAACAGGTGTCGATGTGAGATCTCACGGAGCTGTTCAAGGCTATAACGGCTGAGTGAGAAGGCGAAGTCGCCTTTCACCTGCCAACTGCCGCTGTCGAGCTGGCGTGTACCGCAGCGCAAACCATTTTCCCCAGGGAAAACATAGGCGGTGCTGAGTGCTGCCAGTGGTTGTTGCCAGCGTGAGAATTGCGCTGCTTGCTGGCGATCCGGGTAGTTTTCATGCGGACCCAGTCCCAACCAACTGACCTGCTGTGGCGTTTGCGCCAGCTGGCAACGTAAACCGATACGTGCGGGCGAGGGCAAACCTGGCGCCTGTTCCACTTCCACGCCCACCGACATCTCACCGCAACCGCTGATTTGATAGCGCTTACGGCTGGTGAAAATCAGCTGGCCATTAGCCTGCCAGTGATGGAGGGTTTCAATCAGCACGCTGTGTTTCAGGCTATCTACCTGCATATCAACCAATACGGCTTCCAACTGATCATATCCGGCACGTTTCCAGCGCTCCACCCACGCATTGGGATCGACATTGGCTGCCTCGCTGGTACCAATATCATTATCGATCGGGGCACGGATAAAGCATTCCTGCAGCGGCGTCAGCATCGTCTCTTCATCGTTGACAAACCACTGCAGTAATTCACCGGTGCGACGCGAGAAGTGCCAGCGTTGTTGTGGCAGCACGACGGCCACCAGGTTGTGATTGGCGATCAACTCCGGTGCAGTGATGCTGTTCTCATGGGCACGGGCCACGAATGCAGCAGGCAGCGGCCACTGGTCCCAGGCGACGCGCGCGTCAGCTTCTGACCAAGGTGTCGCAGCGATCTGGTACACGGACAGATTGAGCCAGGCATTACCCTGCAAATGCTCGGGTTGCGGAATATCGAGGTGTTGCGTTTCCTGAGGGGCAAGGTTGAGCGGCAGTTCACCGCTGTCGATCACGGCTCCCTCTTGCTCAATTGACCAGCGCAAGACTTCATTCTCGGTGCGGCGGAACAGGTATTCGCTGGAGACGCTAAAGCGGAAAGCATTGTTCGTATCACGCTGGAACTGGAAGAACTGCTGCGCACGCTGAGCTTCAAACAGGGCAGGGTGCGGTGAGCGGTCGGCAAACACCAAGCCGTTCATGCAGAATTGGCGATCGTTCGGTGTATCGCCAAAATCCCCGCCGTAAGCTTGCCACGGCTGGCCCTGATCATCGTAGCGTGTCAGGCTTTGGTCGACCCAATCCCAGACAAAGCCGCCTTGTAAGCGAGGAAATTGACGAAACGCCTGCCAGTACTTAGCAAAGCCGCCGAAGCTGTTGCCCATAGCATGAGCGTATTCACACAAAATCAGCGGGCGGGTTTCGCCTGGCAGGCCAATCCATTTCTTCAGCGACCACTTCGGAACGGCAGGGAAGGGTTGATCCTGATCGACACGTGCATACATCGGGCAAACAATGTCGGTGGCGGCAGTATTTGCCCCCCCGCCTTCATATTGAACAGGTCGCGTTGCATCACTGCTCTTTACCCACTGATAGAGCGCATTGTGCGTGCTGCCGTGACCGGATTCGTTGCCGAGTGACCAAATAATGATGCAGGCATGGTTGCGATCGCGTTGGACCATGCGTGTGACACGTTCGCTGTAGGCGGCGAACCAGCGCGGGTCGGCCGACAGTCGGTTCATCGGTTGCATTCCGTGGGTTTCAATATTGGCCTCGTCAACCACGTACAATCCGTACTGGTCACACAGCCGATACCATAACGGATGGTTAGGGTAATGCGCGCAGCGTACCGCATTAAAATTGTGGCGTTTCATCAGCTCAATATCACGGCGCATACTGGCTTCATCCACCACTTGGCCATTTTCCGGATGGTGCTCATGGCGATTGACGCCACGAATCAGTAACGCTTTGCCGTTCACACACAGCTGGCCATTCTCAATGCTGACGCGACGGAAACCAACGTCATAAGCTTCAGCCTCGATCATGTCACCGTTGCTTTCCAGCAGCGACACCACGACGCGGTAGAGATGCGGGGTTTCAGCGCTCCACAGTTGAGGATTCAGTACCGGCAACACCAGCAGCGCACGTTCGGGATAGTGCCCACGCTCGTCAACAATGGCGCTGCCTGGCGTTTGATCCACGCTGCCGATACAACTCTCAGCCTGCCATAGACTCACACGCACACGGCACTGTTCCAGCGAACGTTCACCTGCATGAATTTTCACGTTAACGCGCAGATCGCCACGAATGTATTCTGGGCTGAGCACGGTTTCGATCTGAACATCGGCTAACTGCGTCTGCGGTTTGTGCAGCAACGTTACGTCTCGGAATATGCCACTCATACGCCACATATCCTGATCTTCCAGATAGCTGCCATCACTCCAGCGCAGCACCATCACGGCCAGTCGATTCTGTCCGTACTGCAATGCCGGTGTGAGATCGAATTCAGCGGGAAGACGGCTGTCCTGTGAATAGCCGATCCACTGGCCGTTGCACCACAGGAAGAAAGCGGAATTGACGCCATCAAAGATGATGCGCGTCTGACCTTGCGCCAGCCAATCGTCATTGACATTGAATGTGAGCGAGTAACATCCAGTGGGATTCTCTTGGGGCACGAAAGGTGGATTAACGGGAATAGGATACTGCACATTGGTGTAAATCGGTGCATCGTAGCCATGTAATTGCCAATTGGCGGGCACTGGCAGTGAATGCGATCCCGGTAAATCTTGCAGCAACCAACTTTGCGGCACGGCCTCGGGCTGGTTGAAATAGCTAAAGCACCACTGCCCGTTCAGCGATTGGCGAGAGGAGGAAGGCGCATCATTACGTGCACTGTTTTCATCACGCCAACTGGCAAAAGGCGGGTGCGCATCCAGTCGGTTAAGGCTCGTCACCACTGGGTTTTCCCAGTCGCGGCGGGCGAGAATATCACTCAAAGAGAGGGTGGGTAAGGTCATGGTAAGATCTCATTATTTGTAATGCGCTCACATTGAGGGTTTTCTCGCGCCCTGTAAAGTACTCCGTTGCGATTAATGGACGATTTTTTGGTCATTATCATGATGCCTGTGTGGGTTTTTCGCAGGAGTAGTGCCAGTAAATTGTTAAGCGTGGTGAGCAGAGATGAATAGCGCCAGGTTGCGGAGAATTCTGTATTGTCGTGCTTGATGGCGCCTCATACACTCAGCTCGATTTCACCATTCTGAGGTAATTATGGTCCGTATTATTAAACTTGCTGCCGTAGTGGCATTGGTTACCGCGCTGAGCGGTTGTATCTTCCCACCGCCGGGCGGCGGAGGTGGTTGGGGTGGACATGGCGGTGGCCCGGGTCGAGGTTTTATGGGGCCGCATTAATTAGCGCCAGCAGTAAATGAGTTAAAGACGAGCGAAACGTTTCGGAAATACCTCTGATTATCGAGTGAAACGTTTCGCTGTTAGATGTTGAAATTACGTTTCTTTTTTACGCTGCGCTTGTCGTTTATTTTCCTAAAACCGTGAGAATTCCCTGTTGTTTTAACCTTCTCGGTGCTAACGTCTGTTTTCCATCGCTTATTGAGCCTGTCGCATGAAAAACCTTATTGCGGAACTTCTGCTTAAGCTGGCTGAGAAAGAAGAAGAGTCCAAGGAGTTAGTGGCTCAGGTTGAGGCATTAGAAATTGTGCTGACAGCGATGTTACGCAAACTGGACCCCGACCATTTTAATGAGATTGCCGCGGGTATTACGTCTGCCATGCCTCCGCTTGCGCCCGCCGCAGAAACACCGGATACCACCCTACTGCGCAATTACGTCGAAAAACTGCTGAACCACCCCCGCATTTAACGGTTTACTCTCCTTCGCTATTCGTCATTCGTGTTGCAGTCAGTGAGCTTGCAGCGCGAAAGTCATGAGGAGATATATTTTTTTCTGCTTTGCTTATTTCCTGCCATGATTAATGGGCAATGATGCTATGGAGAATCCGGCAATGAAATCGTGTCTTTTGGCAATGATGGCAGCAGGCCTGCTGTTGGCGGGCAGTGCGGGTGCGGCAGAAAAAACTGCACAGCAAAATAAGATGACCATGTGTAATCAACATGCCTCCTCGCAGGATTTAAAAGGAGATGCACGTAAAACCTTTATGAGCGACTGTCTGAAAAAAGACAGCAAAATGGGCAGCATGACGCCTCAGCAAATGAAGATGAAAACCTGTAACACTGAAGCGGGCGATAAAAAGCTCAGCGGTGATGCACGTAAAACTTATATGAGCTCCTGCCTTAAAAAATCCTAAATTATTATCCGCCAATATTCAGGGCTCATATTTTGTATGGGCCCTTTTAATTTCCGCCGTTGACATTAATTTGTCGTGCAACGGTGTGATAAACAACAGCTTACTCACCGTTACGCTTTGTTTATTCTGCGAAATCTCTACGCTTTGCCACACTTACTGTTTGTAGGGATTTAAGGTCACTTAACCCATAACCACGCAGGAGGCCAAACGTGAGCTATCAATCCGTCGTGCAACTCAAGTCGCTGGCGCAGCGCAAACCAACCAAATTCACCGTGGGCGATGTCGATGTGGTACTGGTTCGCGATGGCGAGCGGGTGCAGGCGTTACAAGCAAAATGTCCTCATGCGGGGGCACCGCTGGAACAGGCCGCGGTGTGCGGTGACAAGCTAGTGTGCCCGTGGCACAAAGCGGTGTTTCAACTGCGTGATGGCAAAATGTGTGAGCCGCTGGCGTTGGCTCATCTCAAGCGATATCCGGTGCGCATTGAAGAGGGCAAAGTCCTGGTCAATCCGCAAGCCATGTCACCGGCCAGCCCATCTGTTGCACAAGGTGAAACACCGGTCTGCGTGATTTTGGGATCCGGCGCGGCCGGCAGCGCGGCTATTTGGACACTGCGCGATGAAGGCTTCAGCGGAAAGTTGGTATTAGTGGAACGCGAATCCGCCGCACCCTACGATCGCACCGCATTAAGCAAGTTCGTCCCATCAGGAAAAATGGCCATTGAGGATGTGCCCAAGCTGCTTAAACCCGAGGTTTTAGGCACAGTGGAACGCATTCAGGGCGAGGTGGTGCAACTCAAAGCCCGAGACAACATGTTGCTGCTAGCAGGCGGCCAACAGATCCATTTTGACCAGTTACTGATTGCCAGCGGCGGTGTGCCGCAGCCGCTCGATATTCCCGGCAAAGATTTGCAGGGTGTACATCTGTTACGTTCCATCAATCAGGCTGAGGAACTGTTGCAACAGGTCGATGATATCCAGCAATTGGTGATTATCGGTAACAGCTTTATCGGCATGGAGATGGCGTCAGCGCTGCGTAATCGGGACATTGACGTGACGGTCGTCGCTCGCCATCCACTGCCGTTTGCGAAGCAGTTTGGTGAAGAGATTGGCCGCCATTTTTATGACTTGCACCGTAGCAACGGCGTGAAATTTGTGGAGGGTGAACCGGAAGCGCTGGAAGGCGCGGACAATGTCAGCGCTGTACGGTTGAAGGGCGGTAAAGCCTTGCCGACGAGCCTGGTGCTGTTCGCCACGGGCGTGGTTCCTGCCACTGATTTTATCCATGATTTAACGCTGCAGAAGGATGGCAGCCTGTTGGTGGATGGACAGCTTCGCATTGCAGAAAATATCTGGGTGGCAGGGGATATCGCCACCTATCTGACGCCACGCGGCCCACAGCGAATTGAACATTACCGCGTAGCCCATCAGCAAGGGCGTATCGCGGCACGCAATATCCTCGGTAAAGGAGTGATGTATGATCGCGTGCCGTTCTTTTGGACCGCACACTATGGCACGCGCTACGAGTATTTAGGCCATGCGGAGGAGTGGGACGATTATCGACTGCTGGGATCGCTGCAAGAGAAGCGTTTTATCGCGT
Source organism: Pantoea rwandensis (assembly GCF_002095475.1). GTDB lineage: Bacteria > Pseudomonadota > Gammaproteobacteria > Enterobacterales > Enterobacteriaceae > Pantoea > Pantoea rwandensis. The sequence continues at coordinate 90,145 of NZ_MLFR01000019.1, read as the reverse complement.
TTTACTGTCGGCAGGGGATGATTGCGGCGGTGTGTTCCGCAGGCATGTACACGCTGACGGCGGCATTGGTGGAGGAGATGCAGCAACCGATGACCGTAGAGCAGGGGATGGCTCTGTTCGAGGCGTATCAAGGGTAAGCGTTCAACAAGCCCGCCCTATAAGGCCTAAGGTTGTTGGGCTGCTTTGATGGGGCATCCGACAATGGTCGCGGAGGATTTAATCAGGTGCGCATTCAGGCGCACCCGATTAACTTTGTCGGTTATTACTGCTTGCTCAACGCCTCTGACTTCGCCATACACTGCTGCATGGCGTTGATCACGGCGGCGCGGAAACCTTGCTCTTCCAGCACTTTCACTGCTTCGATGGTGGTGCCGCCCGGTGAGCAGACCATATCTTTTAATTCGCCTGGGTGCTTGCCGGTCTCCAGCACCATTTGTGCTGAACCTTTTACGGCTTGCGCGGCGAATTGATAGGCTTGCGCACGCGGCATCCCACCAAGCACTGCCGCATCGGCCATCGCTTCAATAAACATAAACACATACGCCGGTGCAGAACCACTGACGCCGACCACGGCATGAATCAGATATTCATTTACCACCGCCGCTTTACCGAAGCTTTCGAAAATGCCCACCACTTCATCCACTTCATGCGCTGTCACCAGAACATTTGGCGTGACCGATGTCATGCCTTCATTCACCAATGAAGGGGTGTTGGGCATCACGCGGATGATCTTACGATCGTGGCCCAGCACCGCTGCCAGCGAATCCAGGGTTACGCCAGCGGCAATCGACACGACCAGCGCATCCTTCTTCAGTTGGCTGGCAAGGTCATTCAGGACTTTGAGAATCACATTCGGTTTCACTGCGCCAAACAGAATATCGGCTTCGCGGGCCAGACTCTCTGCGCTCTCTGCTGCGGTCACGCCATATTGCTGCGCCATCGCTTGATTAGTCGCTGCTTTGCGGTCATAGACCCAGATATTGGCCGGGGCAATCAGCCCGCTGTTAACCAGTCCGCTGATGATGGCTTTCGCCATATTGCCGCAGCCGATAAACCCGATTTTCTTCTCCAGCATCGCTCTATCCTTAAAATGGTTCATTTTCTCGTGCGGATTAGCTTACGTCAGCTGTGCTGAATAACAACCCGGACAAATAACATTTGCCATTCTGGTGTAAGAGGGCAAGATCGCCAGTAATTCGCTGTTAAAGAGGAAAACACATGTCAATTTGGGTTGATGCCGATGCCTGCCCCAATGTCATCAAAGAAGTGCTGTACCGTGCCGCAGAACGGGCCAACATCACGGTTACGTTTGTCGCGAACCAACCGCTGCGCGTGCCGCCTTCACCTTGGCTGAAGACGTTGCAGGTCGCGGCGGGTTTTGATGTGGCAGACAATGAAATTGTGAAACGTGTCCAGCCGGGAGAATTGGTGATTACCGGTGATATTCCGCTGGCGGCGGAAGTCCTGGAGAAGGGCGCGTCGGCATTAAATCCTCGTGGTGAACGCTATTCGCCGGATACTATTCGTCAGCGTTTAACGATGCGCGATTTTATGGAAACGATGCGGGCAAGTGGGGTGCAAAGCGGCGGTCCGTCGGCACTAAACCAACGCGACCGCCAACTGTTTGCTAACGAACTGGATAAGTGGTTACGTCAACGCTGATCAGACAAAGCTGTCATCGTCGTCGTAATCGCCCCCACCAAAATCACTGAAGTCGTTGTTATCCGCAAAGCTGTTGTTATCCCAGCTGGCGTTGTCGTTCAGGAAGGCATTGTTGCTGTCGTTACCGTTAAAGGTATCCAGGTTGTTATCCACCTGCGGCAGCGCCGGTTCGTTGATGATGTTCACAATCTCTTCTGGCTGTGAGTGGTGGAACATGCTGGTCAGCATATCCGCCATCACCACACCCCCCGCCACGCCGACGGCGGTTTGCAGGGCGCCACCCAGAAAACCGGTGCCACGCGCTGGCGGAGCCGCATACTGCTGTTGTGGCTGGGCATATTGCTGCTGCGGCTGTTGCGGCGCACTGTTCCACACTGGCTGCTGCTGCTGCTGCTGTGGTGCGGCAGGGCGTGAACCCCCTCCGAACAGGCTCGACAGGAAACCCCCGCTGCTTTGCTGTGGGGCTTGCTGCTGCTGCGCTTGCGCCAGTCGATTTTCCAGATCTTCAACCTGTGCATTGAGTTTTTTCAGCGCCGCTTCCTGAATCAGGATCGCCTGCGACATGTAGTAAGGCGCGCCCGGCTGGCTCTGTAAATGCTGCTTAATCAGTTGCTCGGCTCCGGCGTCACGCGGGCCGCTCTGGGTTTCAGCCTGTTTCAGTCGGCTGAACAAACTATCGATGAGTTGTTGTTCTTCATTCTGCATGGTGTGAACCTCCAATGATTCGTACCCCTTTATATGTGGGCAACGTGACAGAAAGTAAATCAATGGCCTGGTAAGGAAATGTTGCCCGCGCTTACATTTAGGTTGATGCACGGATCACGCATCATTTTTTTCTTAATAATCAGATTGATAATAAAATAGTGGTGTTAAACACGCGTAAATCGTGCTTCGCGGGTGGCTGACAAAATAAAATCCAGGTATCATGCGACGCAATATTGACCTGATGAACTTGCCCGTGCGGCATACATACGGCGGAGGATGAGCCCGGATGTCATTACCCATCTATCTGATCGGCGCACGCGGTTGCGGTAAAACCACTATCGGCCAGGCGCTATCACAAGCGCTGGGCTATGCCTTTAGCGATACCGATCACCACCTGCAACTCTCTACACAACGTACCGTGGCAGATATTGTCTCCTCTGAAGGATGGGACAGCTTTCGTGCACGTGAAACGGATTCGTTGCGTGCGGTGACAGCGTCGGCGACCGTTATCGCGACCGGCGGTGGTATGGTGTTAGCGGAAGTGAATCGACGTTTTATGCGTGAGCATGGCCAGGTGATTTGGCTGAATGCGCCGTCCACGGTATTGGCCGATCGTCTGGAACGCCAGCCGGAAGCGGCACAGCGTCCAACATTGACAGGTCGCCCTATTGCCGAAGAGATGAGCGATATCCTGCGTGAGCGTGCGCATCTTTATCGTCAGTCTGCACACCATGAAGTGAACGCCATGCAGGCGCCAGAACAGGTCGTTGATCAAATCCTGCAGTCGCTGTCTCTGGCGCGCGCCAGCTAAACCCTCGGATTTATCCCTCTTTTTTACCGCGATCCTCCATTGTCTATACTTAACGTTCAGACAGGGGATCGCCGCTGTCCGTGTGGACATCTGACATAAGAGGGAAAGCTATGCCATCTAAACCACCCTATCCGCGAGAAGCACGCATTGTCGCCGTCGAAAAAGGTTCAGCCGCTGACACCGTGACGTGGTACGAATTACGCGCCGACCATCCGAAACCCGATTCTTTAATTAGCGAACATAAAACCCAAGCTGAAGCGCAGGATGCCAAAGCGCGATACGAAGACGCTGATAAAGAGTAATTATCGCCTCTGGCAAGGACGCCAATATATCCCATCCTCTTCGCTGCTTAATAAAATGTCAGCTTTGGTAAAAAAGTGGATATACCTACTCAGTGCCATCACCCATTCTGCTCCTCCTCCTCGCAGCCTGATAACGTCATTGGCTTTTAGGTTTGTGCCACATTTTATGCTGCGCTAAATCGACATTATTTTGCCCGGTTCAAAATTTGCGCTTGACCGCAAAAGCGTAGCGTTTTACTTTCGGGTTATTGATATAGGAACTCGGTTCCACATAATGAAACTAACGCCATGACCACACTCGAAAATGCTGCCGCCGTGCTGAAGCTGTTCCAGCGTTTTGGCGTGACGCAAGGCCATCCGGGCCTGACCTTTACCGAGGTGGTTGACGCACTGGGTTTGCCGAAAAGTACAGTTTCTCGCCTACTGGCGACCATGGAAAGTGAAGGATTGCTTGAGCGTGATGCCGAGAGTCGTTGTTTTCAGGTAGGTCGCGTGTTGCTTTCCGTGGCAGGTCATTATCTGTCGACGCCGTTGGTTGATAGCGCATCCGCACCCATGGCCCGTCTCGCGGCCAGCAGTGGTTGCATGGGATACATCTCGGTGCTGGATGGCGACGATGTGCTGGTGATGCGTATGTACCATGGCCGTTTTTTCACGCAACTAGTGACGCCACCGGGTACCCGCGTTTCGCTCTCCGGGACATCAACTGGCCGTGTGTTGTTAGCACAGTTGAGTGATGAAGAAGTGCGTGCACGTTTTGCCGATGACTGGCAAGCAGCATCGGCGAACTCACCGCTCAATCTTGATGCACTCTGTGCAGAATTAGCCGTGATTCGTCAGCAAGGCTGGGCACTGGCACGCAATGAGACGTTGCCAGGTATCAGTTCGCTGGCCGTTGCGGTCACTAACAAACATCGCGGTGAAAGTGCCGCACTGTGTCTCTCGTTTCTTTCGCAAGAAGCGGCCCCGGGTTACCCGGAAGCGCTGCTCAGCGAATTGCGCACAACCGCAGCCTTAATGGCTGAGAAATACGGCGCATAACCTTATTTTCGATTTAAAGGCGTTTATTCGCGCCACACCAGGGAAATAACAGGTCTTCGGACCTGCTTATTTCAAAAATCAGGGAACGATTTATAAAAAACGTTAGTGTCCCGCGTGTCGGGCGTAAACGTATTACGCGTTTTCTACAGGGTGAAAATACGGGGATAACATGCGTCAACATAATCCAATAAAAAGTTTCGGCGTGGGCTTAATGCTGGTTCTGCTTTCCGTAGCGGGTGCCATTATCGGGGTTCAGCTTATTACGACTATTGGGGTGACACCCAATACCTCTATTATCGGTGCGCTGTTTGCCATGCTCTTGGCGCGCATTCCTTTGCAATGGTTCCGTCGCTATCGCTCGATCGAAGTCCAGAACCTTGCGCAAACCGCCATCTCCTCTGCCACTTTTGGTGCGGCTAACAGCCTGTTAATGCCGATCGCCGTGCCGTGGGCACTGGGCGAACCACAATTGGTGCTACCACTGTTCGTCGGCGTCAGTGCTGCCATGCTGCTTGATGCTTATCTGCTTTACCGCCTGTTTGATACCCGCGTCTTCCCGGCCACCAATGCCTGGCCTCCGGGCGTGGCGGCAGCTGAGGCGATTAAAGCCGGTGATAAGGGTGGTCGCCAGGCGTGGCTGCTGGTGGTGGGCATTGTCGGCGGTATTGTCGGCTCGATGCTGAAAATACCGATGTCGGCATTTGGCACGGCATTTATTGGCAACATCTGGGCGCTGAGCATGCTCGGCATTGGTTTCCTGTTGCGAGCTTATGCGCAACCGGTTGCGGGTATCGATATCAATGCACTGTACATCCCGCACGGCATGATGGTCGGCGCAGGATTGGTGGCGCTGATTCAGGTGGTGCAGGTGATTGTTAGCCGTCGCAACGATCAGCTCAACGTCAGCCGTAGCGACAGCGAAGTGAAGCGCTCACTTGGGTTCGGCACTGTCGGCTATATCGTGATTTCAACATTGCTGGCACTGGCAGGTGGCTTGTGGAGCCAAATGGGCTTGCCGATGCTGGTGCTGTTTATCGTCTACGCCGCGTTTGCTGCTTTCGTGCATGAGTTGATCGTCGGGATTGCTGCGATGCATTCCGGTTGGTTCCCAGCCTTTGCGGTGGCGCTGATTACCCTGATTCTCGGTATTCTGCTCGGCTTCCCGCCGCTGGCACTCTGCTTGTTGTGTGGCTTCACTGCCGCAACGGGCCCGGCGTTTGCCGACATGGGCTACGACCTGAAAGCGGGCTTTATTCTGCGCGGTAACGGTGCTGATATGCAGCAAGAGCTGTGGGGTCGGCGCATTCAGCTGATCGCGGCGATGATTGCCTTCGTGATCTGTATTCCGGTGGTGTGGTACGCACACAATCTGTTCTTTGCCGAGAACCTGTTGCCGCCAGTGGCACGCGTTTACGCAAAAACCATTCAGGCTGGTGCCGAGCCGGGTATTGCCGGAAACCTGCTGATGTGGGCGATTCCGGGCGCCATCATTCAGTTTATCGGTGGGCCAAAACGTCAGTTAGGTGTGTTGCTGGCGACCGGTTTGTTAATCAATAACGCCGCTGCGGGTTGGGCGGTGATGGTTGGGATCGCGCTGCGTATCCTGATTATTCGTGTGTGGGGCGAGCGTGGACGTTCACCGATGGAGGTGATGGCCGCAGGATTTATTGCGGGCGACGCGCTGTACAGCTTCTTCCATTCTATTTTTGCCAGTAGCACCAAGAAATAACCCAGGGAATTCAATATGAGTTTACAGCAGACACTGCAAGTCTTTGAGTTACTCGACAGCGCCTATGTTGATGGGCAGCAGGTGGTGGATCTCTTCGCCCATTACCCAGGCGTGACCGCCAGCTTTAAACGCGTGACCGGACCAAAAGGGCGTACCGATTTCGTGCGCATCGACATTCCAGGCGCGCAGGGGAAGAGTAACGGCGGCACTGCGCCAACGCTGGGCATTGTCGGGCGCTTGGGTGGTATTGGTGCGCGTCCAACGCGCATCGGGATGGTATCAGATGCGGATGGCGCAGTGGCCGCCGTCAGCAGTGCGTTGAAGCTGGCACAGATGCAGACCAAAGGGGATGTGCTGGCCGGTGACGTTATCATCACCACGCATATCTGCCCGGATGCGCCAACTCGTCCGCATGAGCCGGTGGACTTCATGGATTCGCCTTGCGACGACATCACCATGAATGACAACGAAGTGATCGCGGGCGTCGATGCGATCCTGTCCATCGATACCACTAAAGGTAACCGCATCCTCAACCATAAAGGCTATGCGATTTCGCCAACGGTGAAAGAAGGTTATATCCTGCGCGTGTCAGAAGATTTGCTGCGCATCATGGAGATGACCAGCGGTCAGCCCGCGGTGACGTTCCCGATCACGACCCAAGACATTACGCCTTACGGTAACGGTGTTTATCACCTCAACAGCATCCTGCAGCCGTCAACCGCCACCGATGTTCCTGTGGTAGGCGTGGCAATTTGCGCGGAGTCTGTGGTGCCAGGTTGCGGTACGGGTGCCAGCCATGAAGTTGATATCGCGGCCACGGTGAAGTTTGCGGTGGAAGTTGCGAAAGAGTTCGGGCGTGAAACCTGCCAGTTCTATGACCAGCAAGAGTACGCTTTACTGCTATCTTTGTATGGTAGTCTCAGCCACCTGCGCACGCGGAAAGCCTAATGATGAAACAGTCCCTGGTTACCTTAACGATTGGTCAATCCCCACGTAGCGACATTCTACCGCTGCTGCAGGATCACTTACCGGAAGAGTGGGTTGCTCATGCCGGATTACTCGACGGTTTGACCTTAGCTGAGGTGGGGCAGTTCTATTCACCTGAAGCGGGTGAAAAAGTATTGGTTTCACGTATGACCAGCGGCGAGCAAGTGCGTTTATCGGGACCGAAAGTTGAGCAGGGACTGCAGCGCAAAATCAATGCGCTGGAAGAGCAGGGTTACGACACGATTTTGCTGTTATGCACCGGAGAATTTGGCACGCTGAAAACGCAAAAAGCGTTGTTGCTGGAGCCGGATCGTATTATCCCACCGCTGGTCAAAGCCATTGTGCAACAGCATAAAGTGGGCATTGTGGTGCCGGTGGAAGAGCAAATCGCGGAACAGGCCAATAAATGGCGCAACCTGAACAGCGCGCCATGTTTTGCGGTTGCCAGTCCCTATCTGGCGCAGCAGAACGATTTGATTGAAGCAGGTTTATCTTTGCAAGAGCAGGGCGCGGATGTGGTGGTGCTCGACTGCATTGGCTATCACCAGAAGCACCGCGATTTCCTGCAGAAAATGCTGGGCATTCCGGTACTGTTATCTAACGTGCTGGTGGCGAAGCTGGCGGCAGAATTGATCCTCTGACTGAGGACGATCACAACTCGCGATCTGCGCTGCTTTTTCGCGTGACAGATCAGCGAGTTCCCTTGTAATCTGCCAGACACCATAATGTGCTGTGAGGAAGTAACATGCTCAACGTAAGTGAGTATTTCGACGGAAAAGTGAAATCCATTGGTTTCGAAAGTGTAACCATTGGCCGTGCCAGCGTTGGCGTGATGGCAGAAGGTGAATATACCTTCGGTACAGGACAGCCGGAAGAGATGACGGTCGTGAGCGGCGCACTGAAAGTGCTGCTGCCAGGCGAAGCCGAGTGGAAATGGTACGAAGCGGGTTCCGTATTCAACGTGCCCGGCAACAGCGAATTCCATCTGCAAGTGGCAGAGCCAACGTCTTATCTGTGCCGCTATTTGTAAGCCTAAACTTCAACATTAGCTGCTATTGAACCGGGAATTCTGCAAAGAATTTCCGGTTTTATTTTTTAAAAGCAGCAACACTGCCATAGTCACTTTGGTGTACAAATTAAGCATAAATTTGCCCTCGCGGGCAGATGAGTGCTAGGCTTCAGATTGTCTATTTTATCCCCAAGCGCGTTATCGCTGCTTAGTTGAGGTTGCATTTGTATGGCACAGACGATGTCCCAGAAGGCTGCTCGCGAGGGTTTGGGAAATCCTGAACTGTTTGAAGGCGGTGTATTTATTACTAAAAATGGCGTTGCTGAGCTGTTCGTCCAAACTGCTGCAGAGCGTGAAGCTGAGTTAAAGAAAATCGAAGAAGAAAGACAGATTAACGCGCTGTTTAAGCTGGCAATGATCGCAAAACAGGAAATTAATGACGATCAGGGAATGACACCTGAAGAAGTTTTAGCGAGATTACGTAGCGCCAGAACGTAATTAGGGATGAACCAGTGATGCGTCAGTTTCAAATCGTTATTGCGCCGATGGCGGAATGGACCCTGAAAGATATTGAGTCGTATAAAATGGGGACAATCGGCGCGAAGCTTGCGGCAGGGTTTGTCGATAAACTGCTGATAGATGCCTTGGCAGCTATTATGCAGGACCCCTTACGGTATCGCTTTAGTCATCTGTTATCGCAGAGAGGTTTGAACCTGCGAGAGAGGCTAGACCCTGATAGCGAATATCGTGTGCTTTACGATTTTGACGGAGAAACGGTACAAATTTTGATGTTTCTCAGCATGAAACAGGATTTTGTTACCACCCTATATCGCTTTCAAATTTTGAAATGAACCCCGCATGCAGCGGGGTTTAGTTTATTTAGGCTTCAGCGCTTCGCTTCGCCGCCTAATGCTTCCACCAGATTGCTGATCAACGCGGCCAGTTCGCTGGTCATCAAGATGAAATCGGCATCAAAACGCTGGGCGAAATCATCGCGGTCGATGTCATCATTCTGTTCACGCAGCGTGTCGCTGAACTTCAGGCGCTTGATGGAGGCATCATCAGCAATCACCAGTTGAATGCGTTCCTGCCAGTCCAGAGCCAGTTTGGTCACCACTTTTCCGGCTTCGATATGGGTGGCGATCTCATCAGAGATCAGATCCTGTTTCTTACAGCGGATCACACCGCCATCTTCCAGCATCGCTTTTAATTCGGCTTCATCCATCAGCGCGAAACCGGCTGGCAGTTCACCCGAACGCACCCATTCGGTCAGCGTCAGCTCAATCGGATTTTCCAGCGTCAGCGGCACCACCGGCAGTGAACCGATGCTTTTACGCAGCAGCGCTAAGGTGTCTTCCGCTTTTTTGGCGCTGGCACAATCGACGATGATCAGGTTGTTAACGGTGTCGATCCACATGAAAGTCTGGCTGAAACGGCTAAACGCCCGTGGCAGCAGGCTATGCAGTACTTCATCTTTCAGCGAGTCTTTCTCGGTCTTCTTCAGCTTGCGGCTCTGTTCGGCTTCCAGATTGTCGATTTTGGCTTCCAGCGCCTGCTTCACAACGGGTGAAGGCAGGATTTTCTGCTCGGTGCGCGCGCAGATCACGATCTGCCCTTTAATCTCATGGGTCAGTGATTCGCCGCGGTTGCCCATCGGTGACACCCAGCCGGTTTTCGCCATATCCTGGCTGCCGCACGGTGAAAACGTGAAGGCGTCGAGCTGCTTCTCCAGATCGTCTGCGGACAGCGGGATGTCACGATTCAGACGATAAACCATCATATTTTTAAACCACAACATCGGGATTCCTTACCGTGGGTGCGATCGGGCGCACAAGTCTCAAAGTCAGCGCGCATGATAGCGAAACATCGGATCGGTTTCATTGCCTTTCCCGATTCAGCCTTCTACTGTATCTGTCACCTGAACGAATAATGAGGAATAAATCGTGCGTATTGGGATTGATTTAGGCGGTACCAAGATTGAAGTGATTGCGCTCTCCGATCATGGACAAGAGCTGTTCCGTCACCGCGTCAATACCCCGCGCGATGACTATGCCGCCACGGTGCAGGCGATTGTGGATTTAGTGCTGCTGGCAGAAGAGAAAACCGGGGAAAAGGGCACCGTGGGGATCGGCATTCCCGGCACCATTTCGCCGTACACCCAGCGGGTAAAAAATGCTAATTCTACCTGGCTCAACGGCCAGCCGCTGGACAAGGATTTGGCCGAGGCGCTGAATCGTGACGTGCGCATCGCCAATGACGCGAATTGTTTAGCGGTGTCTGAAGCGGTGGATGGTGCAGGCGCAGGCCAGCCGCTGGTGTTTGCGGTGATTATCGGCACCGGTTCAGGTGCGGGCGTGGCGATTGGCGGTGAGTCGCGCATTGGCGGCAACGGTAATGCGGGCGAGTGGGGTCACAATCCGTTGCCGTGGATGGACGCAGATGAGTTAAGGCATCGCGAAGAGGTACCCTGCTATTGCGGTTTACAGGGCTGTATTGAGACTTTTGTCTCTGGCACAGGGTTTGCCATCGACTATCAACGCTTAAGCGGCAAAGCATTGAAGGGCGCGGAGATCATCAAGCTAATTGAGCAGCAGGATCCTGTGGCGGAATTAGCGATGAGCCGTTACGAAATGCGCTTGGCCAAATCATTGGCGCAGGTGGTGAATTTACTCGATCCTGATGTGATCGTGCTGGGCGGCGGCATGAGTAACAACGATCGGTTGTATCAGACCGTGCCCGCACTGATGAAACAATGGGTGTTTGGCCGTGAATGTGAAACGCCGGTGTTGAAGGCGGTACACGGTGACTCCAGCGGTGTGCGCGGTGCGGCGTGGCTGTGGCCGCTGAAATCGTAAGAAAAAGGTCGTTTTGATAGCGTAAGTTCGTTAATGAAGTATCTGACCATAACGCAGTCTGGCGGCGCTTAGCGTCTGGCGTCCTCGCGCCGTTCATCTGCCTGACGGACCGGCGGGATGGCACATCCATGTGCCGACCCGCCTTTCGCCCGCGTCCTGCGGGCTCTCCTGGCAGACTCACTCTGTTCAGCGCTGCAGATTGCCAGCCTCTAAGCGGCGCTAGCCTGCTATTTACCTATTGTGCGTGCTGTTGAATAAAAGGACCCTGACAGCGCATGTGTATTTTTGCGCGCGAGGCAATCCTGTGATTATTCTCCCATCAGCATTGCATCCTGCGGCGCATTCTGACGCTGGGTTTTAGTGGCGAGGAAGTAAATATATCCCGCCACCATAATCGCCACGAACAACGCGCCGATCACTGGGTTGAACCACAACATCGCAATCAAGCACACCATTGACAATACCAGCGCGATACCGGGGACAATTGGATAGCCCGGCGCGCGGAAGCTGCGTTCCATCTCGGGTGCGGTACGGCGCAATTTAAACAGGCTCAGCATGCTCATCAGGTACATTACGATGGCGCCAAACACGGCCATGGTAATCATTGCGGCGGTCAGCGTCATACCTTGCAGGTTGATCAGCCCATCGCTGTAAATCGCTGCGATACCAATCACGCCACCCGCAATAATCGCCCGGTGAGGTGTCTGGAAGCGCGACAGCTTCGCCAGACTTGGCGGAAGATAACCCGCGCGAGCCAGGGCAAAGAACTGGCGGGAATAGCCAAGAATAATGCCGTGGAAGCTGGCAACCAGACCAAACAAGCCAATCCACACCAGCATATGCATCCAGTTGGAGTGCTCGCCCACAATCATTTTCATTGCCTGCGGCAGCGGATCGTTAATGTCCGACAGCTTACGCCAGTCGCCCGCACCACCCGCCAGCAGCATCACACCTATCGCCAGCACCACCAGCGTTAAAATCCCAGTGATATAGGCTTTGGGAATGGTGCGCTTAGGATCTTTTGCCTCTTCGGCGGCCATAGCAGCACCTTCAATAGCGAGGAAGAACCAGATGGCAAAGGGGATCGCGGCAAAGATGCCCGAAACAGCGGGCATGCCGAAGTGATCGCTTCCGGCCCAACCATTGGCGGCAAAGTTAGCGATACTGAAGCCCGGCGAGACCACGCCCATAAACACCAGCAGTTCCAGCACCGCTAACACCGTTACCACTAATTCAAACATCGCAGCCAGCTTCACGCCAAGGATGTTGAGCGTCATGAACACCAGATAAGCGCCGACCGCGGCGGTTTTCGGATTGAGGTCGGGATATTGCACGTTGAGATAGGCACCAATCGCCATGGCAATGGCCGGTGGGGCGAACACAAACTCAATCAGTGTCGCCAGACCCGCAATCAAACCACCGGTTTCACCAAAGGCGCGGCGGCTATACGCAAACGGACCGCCAGCGTGCGGAATGGCGGTGGTCAGTTCGGTAAAGCTAAAAATGAAGCAGGTGTACATCGTGGCAATCAGCGCGGTGGTGATAAGAAATCCCAACGTGCCTGCCACGCCCCAGCCATAACTCCAGCCAAAGTACTCCCCGGAAATTACCAGTCCAACCGCGATACCCCACAAATGCAGAGTGCCCAGCGTGGGTTTGAGCTTACTCGTCATAATCGTCTCCCCGTCGTGATTGTTGTGCGGCGGCTGCACCGCGCTGTTTTTTTGTATGCACTACAGTGAAGTGATAATGCCGCTGCCTGTGGCGGGAAAACTTGACGCGGGCGCAGTGAGTTTTGTCCCCCACGGTCAACTCTGAGGCAAAAAAAGTGCCAGATGCACGCTGCGGTCAACTTTGGGTTGTCTGTGGTCAAGCAGTCAGGACGCTGTCATCCCATGCTGATAACACTTGCCTACCTTAAGATTGATGCTGGAGATTGATGAATGAGCGCTAAACAGTCCGATACCCTGACCGATGCTGAAATGACGATATTGGCGCAGCAGGCACTGGCCTGTTACCCCGCGCCATTGCAGGGCGAGCTGAAGCTCCTGTGCCGCTCTGAGAATGCCACCTTCTTGCTGCAGGCCGGTGGGGAACGCTATGCGCTGCGCCTGCATCGTCCTGACTATCACAGCAAAGCCGATATTCAGAGCGAGCTACTGTGGCTGGACGCCCTGCGCGAGATTGGCATCATGGTGCCGCAGGCGATCCCGGCAAACGATGGTGAGACGGTGCTGTCACTGAATATGACCGATGGCGGCGTGCGTTACGCGGTCTTGTTCCACTGGATCGAAGGCGAGATGCCAACCACCGATGTCGATCCTAAAGCCTTCCAGCAGTTGGGGCACATCACGGCGCGCCTGCATCTACACAGCCGCAGCTGGCAGAAACCTGCCGGGTTCCAGCGCATCATCTGGGATCATCACACCATGGTCAGCGATCAGAGCCATTGGGGCCGCTGGCAGGATGCGCCAAACCTCAATCCGGCCGATCATGGCATTGTCACTGAAGCGATGGCACGAGTCGGGCAAGAGCTGCAGGGCTTTGGCAAAGGTACGGATCGTTATGGATTGATCCACGCCGATCTGCGCCTCACCAATTTACTGCTACACAAAGGTGAAACCCGGGTGATCGATTTCGATGACTGCGGCATGGGATGGTATCTGCATGATCTGGCGGCAGCGATCAGTTTTGTTGAGCATCATCCTCGTGCCGCCGAGTGGGTGGATAACTGGATCCAAGGCTACGAGCGGGTGGCACACATCAGCGATGAGGAGATGGCGATGGTGCCAACGCTGCTGATTCAACGTCGCATCCAGATGACCGCATGGATGGGTACGCATGCAGACACCGAGATGGCGCTGAGTCTGGGACCGCGCTGGGCGGATCATTCAGTGCGTTTGTGTCGTCGCTATCTTGAAACCAATTTGCTGCCTGTGGGCGTTTGAGTTGCACCAGTAATGAGCAGCACTGCGTCGAAACAGCGCAGTGCCATCAACCTTTCCCTCAAATTTTCACCCGATGCGCATGAATGCGCACCCTATGGGGAATTGCGGCGTATGAAGGCACTCCTTGCGAGGTGTCGCAGGACGTTGTAGGGGCGTCATTGATGACGACCTGATGGAATGGTGCGTCATGGTACGAATCTTGCTGGATCTCCCTATTAGTTTCACTCGCGCGATCCCTGTGAGGTTCCGATGCAATCACTCATGACTCCTTCTGAAGCGTACAGCTCGCTCTCTGCTCAGGCCAACAACCGTGGCGTGCTGGCGGCAGCGGCAACCGGCTTAAGCACCTTCATCACCGACAAAGGCGGCGATGTGGACCGTATTTTTGGCATCAGCGGTATCAATTCCGAACTGCTGGCCAGTCCTACGCTCAGCCTTGGTCTGGTCAACTACTGCCGCGTGATGGAAGAAGCGGCACGCCATTCGGGCTTTGATAACTTCGGTTTGCACTACGGCAGGCAGTTCAAACCGCAGTCATTAGGCTTGATTGGCTATATTGGGTTGTGTTCACCCACGCTTGAGCAGGCACTGCATAACGTGGTGAATGCCTTCCCTTGGCATCAGCACGATACCTTGACGCGGTTGGTAGATAAAGGCGACTGCTGGCGGCTTGATTACCAGGTGCGTCATGGGGCGATCCTCTCCCGTCGTCAGGATGCCGAATTAACGTTGGGCATGTTCCTGAATCTGATCCGCCATGTGGCCGGAAAAAACTGGGCGCCGCGTGAAGTGCATTTCGAGCACCCGCGACCGGAACAGTGGCATGAGCACTGCAAAGTATTTGATGCGCCGGTGTGGTTCGATCAGCCTTTCAACTCGCTGCTGATCCCGAAGCGCGATCTGCTGCGTACCATGCCAGAGCAAGACCCGATGCTGCTGATGGTGATGCAGGATGCGATCCGTCGCCTCAACAGCAGCGCCTCATTGCAGAGTGTGGTGGAGCAGGCACGATCGCAGGTTAATCTGTCGCTGATGCAGGGCGAACCGGTGCTGGAGGAGATTGCCGAGAAAATGGGGCTGTCGAGTTGGTCGCTACAACGGCGGCTGCGCGAAGAGGGCATCAGCTTTACCGCGCTGGTGGATAAAGTGCGCTGCGAGATGGCCACGCACTACCTCCAGCAGAAGCAACTACCGATCTCTGAAATGGCGCTGCTGCTGGGTTACTCAGAGGTCAGCGCCTTTTCACGGGCATTTCGTCGCTGGTTCGGCATCAGCCCGCGCCAGTGGCGTCAGGATGGGCTGGTGAACTAGCCCGATGCGGCGCAAAGCCAAACCACGCTGGCTGTGTGCGATCGGGTGGCGGCGGTAAACCTTTCGACTGACCAATCAATTGCCAGGCGCGCAGGCACAAGGTTTCGTCGCCTTGCGTCTGTGTCACCGCATAACGCCCACTGTTTTGCCATTCCAGTCGCACCATACATTGTTGCCCGGCATAGCGCGCCGCGTCCTGAAATTGTTGATTCAACTGGTGCTGCATCGCATCAGTCCATTTACAGGATGTACTGCCAGGTTCGCTTTGTGGCTGGCACAGATTGGCGACAGATGTGGATGGCGGTGCCGACGGATGCTGACAAGCGCTGAGCAACATAGCCAACGCCAGCAAACCAGCGGTGCGGTTCAGTGAGTTCATTGATTTGCCTGATTGTACAAAAGTCTGCCACCAGTTTACCGAGAGAGAAGGGGAATGCTATGGCATTACTCTGACTCTGAAGGAAAGAGATGGCATACTGACTTGCGCCGTCAGGGTTAAGTTGTCGGGATGCGCCTTGGCGCGCCCTTCATCCGAAGTGGGCGCACCCTACAAAACCTGGCGTAATCATCTGCGCGGCTTGTGTTTAATCTCCCGGTAACTCCAGCTTGCTGTAGCCTAAGCCATTCATTTTACGCACCCTAATCTGCACCGGAATCCGCTCTTTCATCGCCTCTACGTGGCTGATGACACCGATGGTTTTGCCGCTGGCGTTCAGCGCATCCAAGGCATCCAGCGCGGTGTCCAGCGTTTCAGCATCGAGGGTGCCGAAGCCTTCATCCAGGAACAGCGATTCAATACGCGTTTTGTGGCTGACCAGGTCCGACAACGCCAATGCCAGCGCCAGGCTTACCAGAAAACTTTCACCGCCTGACAACGTGCGCGTATCACGTGTCGCATCGGCTTGCCAGGTGTCGACCACTTCCAGTTCCAGCTCTTCGCTAGCGCGGCGTTGCAGCAGATAGCGACCGTGCAAGCGATCCAACTGACGGTTAGCCAGCCACACCAAATGATCCAAGGTTAATCCTTGCGCGAAGCGACGGAATTTATCGCCCTTAGCTGAACCGATTAAATCATTCAGACGCCCAAGATGCGTCAGTGAAACGTCATCATCGGCAATCTGCGTCAGTAAGGATTGCTGCTGTTGACGCTGCTGAGCATCGCTGTTTAGCTGCTGCTGCGCCTCACCTTGATGGCGGCCATTGTCGCGTAAGGCCTGGCGTAGCGAAGCGAGTTGCGCCTCGAGACCGGCCGCGATCTCATCGCTCAGCGTCGATGGGCGTTGCTGCTGATGGGCGCTCATCCGTTGGCTAAGCTGTTGATTCAGGGTGATCTGTTGCTGGCGCTGCTGCTCCAGCGTATGCAGCTGTTGGCGCAAACGCTGGACCTCCTGCTCATCCAGCAGTGCAGCGCGTAAGGCGTCTTCATCGTTGAAATCACTCTGCTGCAAGGCTGCCAGAAAGGCGGATTCAGCGTCGTGGGTGCGCGTTTGCATCGCCTGCAGCTGGTTGGTGATCTGTTCGCACTGCCCGTTAAGACTGTGCAACTGGCTTTGCGCGTGCTGCCACTGTTGCAGTTGCTGCGTCAGAACCTGTTCACACTGCTGTAGCGCGGCCTGCTGCTGCTGGCGTGCCTCCACGACCTGGCGATCGCCAAACAGTTGCTGACGCTGCTGCTGCTGTTCAGCCTGGTGCTGCTGCAAGGTGTTGAGCGTTTGCTGCAGAGTATCCAGCTGTTGCTGTTCGCGCGTCAGCGTGTTTTGCAGGTTACTAAGCTCACTTTCGGCTTTCGCTATCTGCGGCTGTAACTCACTGAGTTGTTTTTCACTTTGCTGCCAGGCGTGCCAGCGCTGGAGCCCTTCCTGCAACCAGTGGCCACGAGCGGTGCGTTCCGGCAGCACTAATTGATGCGCCGCCAACTGCTGTTCCAGCTGCTGCGTTAATTGTTGCCAGGCGCTGCGCTCGTGGCTTTCACGTTGGTGAGTCTCATCAAGCGCTTGCTGTGCGCTATTTAGCTGTTGCTGCGCCAGTTGTTGTGCGTTTTGCTGGTGTTGCAGCTGCTGTTGCTGTTGCAGATGGGCATCTTTCGCTTGTTGCAGTGCCCGTGCAGCATTTTCTCGTTGCTGCAGTTGTTGTTGCTGAGCGGTTTCCTGAGCGTCTTGCTGCTGTTGCCAGTGAGAGAATGCATCCTGCTGTTCAAGCGTGAAGGTAAGTGCCAGCTCACTGCTCAAGCGCTGCCATTGCTCACTCGTGGCGGCGATCTGCTGATCTAACTCGCTTATCTCCTGTTGTAAAACCTGCTGCTGTTGCAGTGAAAGCTTCTGCTGCTCTCCTTTGGCCGTGCCATCCTCTTTCAGTTTTGCCACCAGCGCTTCTTGCACTGCTAAACGTTGCTGATTCTCGCCCAGTTGCAGTTGCTGATAGTGTTCAATCGCCGGATGCTGGCACGATCCGCATAACGGGCAGGGCTGATCTGCCTGCAGTTTGGCGCGTTCGTCGGCTAACTGCGCAATAGTGCGCTCAAGTTCGCATATTTTGCGGATATCAAGCAGCGACTGATTTTCTCGTTTGTAGTCTTCGCGCAGCGCTTGTAAGGCCAGCTGATCTTGTTGGTGCTGCTGCTGCTGTTGCGCCAGTTTTTGCTGACGCTGCTGGCGTTGAGGTTGCAACGATTGCCAACGCGCGGCCAGCAGGCTGAGCTGTTGGCGTGCTGCGCGCTGATGTTGATGCTGCGCCAGGGCATCGCGTAACCCAGTGCTGGCAAACTCAGCTTCCAGCGCAGTGAGCGCCTGCTCCGCTTGTTGGCGCTGCTGGTTGGCTTGCGCTTCAGCGTGCTGCAAAGGTTGCAGCGCTTGTTCACGTTCAGCAATGGCCTGCTGCTGCTGGGTGAGTTGGGTGCGCTGTTGTTGCTGTTGAGCACTGAGCTGAGCCAGAGACTGTTCGCGCTCTTCAATGCGTGCAATCTCTGCCTGCCAGCGCGGCAGTTCGGCACCCCAGTTGGCGAGCGCTGCTTCCTGTTGACGGAAGGTAAGCTGCTGCGCTAATTGCTGATGTAAGCGTTCACTCGCTTGTTGATGCTGGTTGAGCGCGCTTTGGCTCTGCTGCAATACCTGTTGTTGCTGCGTGTGCAGGCGATGCTGTTCAGCCAGCTGTTGCGCACCGTGCGTGAGCTGCTGATCAAGCGGGATGACTTGTTCAGTGAGTAAGGTTTCCAGCTGATGCTGATCGGTCACGGCTTGGTCTCGCGCCTGCTGTGCCGTTTGATACTGGCTTTCACCCAGCAGCAGCGCGGTTTGCGCCTGTTGCTGCTGGCTAAGCAACTGCTGTGACTGCTGCGTGAGCGCCTGTTGATCACGCTGCAGCTGTTCGCGCTGCTGCAGCTTCTCGCGCAGCTTTTCCGCAGGTTCAGCTCGTGCCAGTCGCTGGCGATCGTTCTCTGCCTGCAGCCAACTGTGATCCGCGGCGAGCCCTGCTTGTTCCGCCTGTTGTTGTTCCTGTGCCAACTGCTGGGATTGTGCCAGCCACTGCTGCTGCTGTTGCGCCTGTTCCAGTTGTTCGCTGAGCGTTTTTTCTTCAGCAGCCAACGTATGCAATTGCTGAGTCAGTTCGCTGCGACGAGCTTCATCCAGCAACATCATGCCGCTTGCGCGTGCGCGCAGCGTATCCAATGCCGTGCGCGCCGTGCGCCAACGCTCATAAATCTGCATTGAGATCTGGCCGTAAATTTCGGTTCCGGTCAGCTCTTCTAACAATTCGGCGCGCTCGCCGGGTTTGGCGTTGAGGAAGGCGGCAAACTGGCCCTGCGACAGCATCATTGAGCGGGTGAAGCGCGCAAAATCCAGTCCGGAGAGCGTTTCTATCGCTTTGAGTTTGTCACCCACTTTGTCGGCAATAATCTGGTTATCGGCCACGCGCGCTAGTTCAACGCGCGGTGCCTGCAATTTGCCATCCGCCTGACCGCGTGCGCGGTTCTGGCTCCAAAAGGCGCGCCAGGCTTCACCTTTGATTTCAAATTCCACCTCAGCCAGACATTCGGCGGTATCGCGCGTAATCAACTCGTTTTGCGTTTGTGACAACACGCCAAGGCGCGGTGTCTGGTGATACAGCGCCAGGCAAATTGCATCCAACAGGGTGGTTTTACCCGCGCCGGTGGCTCCAGTAATGGCAAATAATCCGTTGCTGGCAAAAGGCTCGCGGCGAAAATCGATAAACCATTCGCCGCGCAGCGCATTGAGGTTTTTAAAGCGTAACGTCAAAATTTTCATGCAGAGGGATTCTCCAGCGCGGCGAGGGTGGTGCGGAACAACTGGGTGAGTTGCTCGGTTTGATCGGCATCCAGCTGGTCTTCCTGCGCCAGACGGCGGGCGAACACCTCTTCCACTTTCAACTCGTTCAGGGTTTCGTTGTCCATACGCGCCAGGCTGCGTTGGCGCTGTTCACGGCTGCGACGCACCAGCAACACTTCCACCGGAAGCGATTCAGTAAGCAGCTCAACGCGGCGCTGTAAATCGCTGAGGTATTCTTGGGTGGTAATTTCAATATCCAGCCAGACCGGCTGTTGGCTATCACCCGCAGTGAATTGATTCAGCTGCTGCTCAATCTCCGCCATCGACCCTTTCAACATCTGCATCGGCTGGAACAGCGGAATGGTCAGCGCGGTGACTGCCTCTAACTGGTTGCTGAAATCCAACAGGAACACGCTTTTATCACGGCCAAGCTCATCAAAGCTGAGTGGGATCGGCGAACCGCTGTAGCGAATATGCTCGCTATCGGCGATGCGCTGTGCCCGATGAATATGACCCAGCGCAATATAATCGGCGGCAGGAAATGCCTGTGCTGGAAAGGCATCCAGCGTGCCGATATAGATATCACGCACCGAGTCACTTTTGGTTACCCCAACCGTGGTGAGATGGCCGGTCGCAATAATGGGAAGTGCGCGATCGGCTCGTTCGGCCAGCGCTGCGGCATAACACTGCTGGTAATGCTGCTCGATGGCTTCCAGCAGGGAGATCTGCTTCTCACGGCCTGATTGCCCCGCCTGGCTGCGCAGAATGTCACGCGGGCGCAGGTAAGGGATGGCGCACAGTAGCGCCCCGGGCGTGCCATCGCGCTGCTGTAACGTCAGCACCTGCTGCTCACCCTGCGGCGTGGCGCTGGTGATGACCTGCGTATTCAAACAGGCAAGCAGCTCGCGGGATTCATTAAGGGTGGCAACGGAGTCATGGTTGCCCGCCAACACCACGAGCTGGCAACCACTCGGTTGCAGCGCGACCACAAAACGGTTAAACATTTCGCGCGCATAGCTGGGGGGCGAGCCGGTATCAAACAGGTCTCCAGCGATGATCAGGGCATCGACCTGATGCTGAACAATCTGCTCCAGCAACCAGTTGAGAAAAGCCTGATGCTCTGCCGCTCGGCTCTTGCTGTAAAAGAACTGACCGAGATGCCAATCCGCTGTGTGAATGATACGCATGAAAACTCCGTGCTTAGTTAAGCGAAGGCGAATTATAACCTCTTCAGATCGCAAAGAAAAAAAAGCGATAATCGTTGTCACATTTCTGTTTTTTAACTATTTATCATAGGTTGGGTTTTTCATAAAAGTGTCATAAAACTGACGCATAATGGCGCCGCAAATCCCAGTGACAGATTGTCACAAAAGCAGGAGTTATAATGGCTAAGCGCATTTTGGTTGTGGAAGACGAAGCTCCCATCCGTGAAATGTTATGTTTCGTGCTGGAACAGAATGATTACCAGCCTATTGAGGCAGAAGACTATGACAGCGCGATTGGTAAGCTGATCGAACCTTGGCCCGATTTAATTCTGCTGGATTGGATGTTGCCTGGCGGCAGCGGTATTCAGTTTATTAAACATTTAAAACGTGAAGCGATGACGCGCGACATCCCGGTGATGATGCTGACGGCACGCGGTGAAGAAGAGGATCGCGTACGCGGTCTTGAAGTGGGCGCAGATGATTACATCACCAAGCCTTTCTCACCGAAAGAGCTGATGGCGCGTATCAAAGCGGTGATGCGTCGTATTTCACCGATGGCGGTGGAAGAGGTGATCGAGATGCAGGGCCTAAGCCTGGATCCTTCTTCACATCGTGTGATGTCGGAAAGTACCCCGTTAGAAATGGGCCCGACTGAATATAAATTACTGCATTTCTTTATGACGCACCCAGAGCGTGTTTACAGCCGTGAACAGTTGCTGAACCACGTGTGGGGCACCAATGTGTACGTTGAAGACCGTACGGTTGATGTGCATATTCGTCGTTTACGTAAAGCGCTGGAAGTCTCTGGCCACGATCGCATGGTTCAAACTGTTCGCGGAACAGGGTATCGTTTCTCCGCCCGCTACTAAACGGAGTCTTTTACCGTGCTGGAACGACTCTCCTGGAAGAGATTGTTGACCGAGCTGGCGCTGGTTTGTTTACCTGCGCTGGTGGTTGGTCTGTTGTTCGGTTATCTGCCCTGGCTGCTGCTGATTGCAGTATCCGGCGTGATGTTTTGGCACTTTAGAAACTTGATGCGTTTGTCGCACTGGCTGTGGGTCGATCGTTCAATGACGCCTCCTTCTGGTCGTGGCAGCTGGGAACCGCTGTTTTACGGCTTGTACCAGATGCAACTGCGTAACCGCCGTCGCCGCCGTGAACTCGGAAATCTGATCAAACGTTTTCGCAGTGGTGCAGAATCGCTGCCGGATGCGGTGATACTCACCACCGAAGAGGGCACTATTTTTTGGTGCAACGGTTTGGCACAGCAGCATTTGGGCCTGCGCTGGCCAGAAGATAACGGTCAGAACATCCTGAATTTACTGCGCTATCCTGAATTTTCCCGCTATATCCGCCAACGCGATTTCGATAAACCGCTGACGCTGGTGCTGAACAACCAGCATCATATGGAATTTCGTGTTATGCCCTACAGCGAAGGTCAGTGGCTGATGGTGGCGCGTGATGTGACCCAGATGCATCAACTGGAAGGCGCACGACGTAACTTCTTCGCCAACGTCAGCCATGAGCTGCGTACGCCGTTGACGGTGTTGCAGGGCTATCTGGAGATGATGGATGACGCGGCGATGAACGAGCGCACGCGTAGCAAGGCGTTGCACACCATGCAGGAGCAAACACGTCGCATGGACAGTTTGGTGAAACAGCTGCTGACGCTGTCGCGCATTGAAGCTGCTCCCGCTATCGACTTGAAGGAGACGGTGGATGTACCCGGCATGTTGATGTTGTTGCAGCGCGAAGCCGAAACGCTCAGTCAGGGCCGCCATAGCATCCATTTCCACACCGATCCGCACCTGAAAGTGTTTGGCAACGATGAGCAACTGCGTAGCGCGATTTCCAACCTGGTGTACAACGCGGTCAATCATACGCCGGACGGCACGCGGCTGGATATCAGCTGGCTGCGTACCAGAGAGGGGGCGCAATTTAAGGTGTGTGATAATGGGCCGGGGATTAGCGAAGAGCATTTGCCACGTCTCACCGAGCGATTCTATCGTGTGGACAAAGCTCGCTCTCGCGCCACTGGCGGCAGCGGTTTGGGGCTGGCTATCGTTAAGCATGCCCTGAGTCACCACAATGCGCGCCTGGAGATCACCAGTATTCCGCATCAGGAAACCTGTTTTAGTTTTGTTCTGCCGCCACGGTTGATTGTGGCAAAAGGCCTGCATGAGAAGGTCAGTTAAAGACGACTTAACGGCGCAATTTATTGCGTGATAAATCGCACCGCTCCAGAATGTGCACTTCAATGTTAACGACCTGATTTGCGGAAGATCTGATGAAATCGCTGTTGCTGTTCACTTTGCTGTTGTGCTCTGCGCTGGCGCAAGGCCAACAAACCATGCTCACCGGCAATTTGAGCAGCGTCGGTTCTGACACCCTCGGCTACCTGATGACCTTATGGGGCGAGGATTTCAGCCGCCAGTCACCGGGCGTGAACGTTCAGGTGCAGGCGGCCGGATCCTCAACCGCACCCACCGCTTTGGCGGCTGGCGCCGCGCAGCTCGGCGCGATGAGCCGTCCTATGCAAATAGACGAACGTCAGCTATTCACCACGCGCTATGGTTATCCGCCGCTGGCCGTACCGGTGGCAATGGATGCGCTGGTGGTGGTGGTGAATCAGGACAATCCGCTGCCACACATCGATCAACCGCAACTCGATGCACTCTTCTCGGTGACCCGCCTGTGTGGTGCACACCCTGTGCCGCAGCGCTGGGGCGATCTTGGACTGAATCAGCCTGGTTGGGCGAAACGCAGTATCCAGCGCTTTGGCCGTAATTCCGCCTCGGGCACGTGGGGATTCTTTAAGCAGCAGGCGCTGTGCAAAGGTGACTTCCGTTCTGATGTCGCGGAGTTTCCCGGCTCCGCTGCGGTGGTGCAAGCCGTGGCTGCCACTCCCAATAGCATTGGCTATGCCAGTTTCGGTTTTCATCTCAGCGGCGTAAAAATGCTGCCGATTATGACCGCCAGCGGCGATAGCGTGATGCCAGATGCCGAATCGATTCGCAGCGGCCGCTATCCTTGGTCACGTCCACTCTATATTTACGTCAACAAGGCGCCTGGTAAGCCACTACCGCCATTGGTGAATGCTTTCCTGCATCAGGTGCTGTCGGCAGAAGGGCAGCGCCGAGTGACCGAAGCGGGTTATCTGCCGTTATCTGAGCAGCAGATGGCGCAGGCGCGGGCGGCAATTGAGGGAAATTGAAGAACGAACATCTCAATGTGAATTTTTTTCATGTCACCTGAATTTTCTTCCATTGCTCTCACGTAAGCGGCGTGTCACTCTGTGGACATATAGCCATCCAGATGGCTAAAAATAACCGCGCGAAATTATACCCTGACGCAATTATGCGTTTAGCCAGGAGTGAACATGCCATCTCATCAACCGTTCCGTGCCGATACCGTCGGCAGTTTTTTACGTCCAGCGGCGATTAAGCAAGCGCGCGTGCAGTTTGCCAATGGCGAGATTGGCGCTGAGCAGTTGCGTCAGGTCGAAGACAGCGAAATCCGTCATGTGGTCGAACAGCAACGTGCTAACGGTTTGCAGGTGGTGACCGACGGTGAATTCCGTCGTGCATGGTGGCATTTTGACTTCTTTGGCGATCTGCAGGGCGTCGAGCTGTTTGAAGCCGAGCAGGGCATTCAATTCAATGGCGTGCAGACTAAAGCGCACGGGGTGAAAGTCACCGGTAAAGTGGGCTTCAACCCTAACCATCCGATGCTGGAACACTTCCGTTTCCTGAAAAGCATTGCCGGTGATGCCGTGGCGAAGATGACCATCCCGAGCCCTAGCGTGCTGCATTTCCGCGGTGGCCGTAAGGTGATTGATGCCACCGTTTATCCTGATTTAAAACAGTACTTCGCCGATCTGGCGCAGACTTATAAAGATGCGATCGCCGCGTTTTACGCTGAAGGCTGTCGTTTCCTGCAGTTGGATGACACCGTATGGGCTTACCTGTGCTCATCTGATCAACAGCAGCAGATTCGTGAACGTGGTGAAGATCCGCAAGAACTGGCGCGCATTTATGCTGAGGTGCTGAATAAAGCGCTGGAAGATAAACCGGCCGATCTCACCATCGGTCTGCATGTGTGTCGCGGTAACTTCCGCTCGACCTGGATTTCTGAGGGCGGCTATGAGCCGGTCGCAGAGATTCTGTTCGGTCAGGTGAATATCGATGCTTACTTCCTGGAGTATGACAACGAGCGCTCCGGCGGATTTGAGCCACTGCGTTTCATCAAACCAGGCCATCAGCAGGTTGTTCTGGGACTGATCACTACCAAAAACGGTGAGCTGGAGGATCCGGCGCAGGTTAAAGCACGTCTGGAGGAAGCTTCACAGTTCGTGAGCCTTGACCAGATCTGCCTGAGCCCGCAGTGCGGCTTCGCTTCCACCGAGGAAGGCAACAGCCTGAGCGAAGATCAGCAGTGGCAGAAGATTCGTCTGGTGGTCGATATCGCGAAACAAGTGTGGTGATGCTGTAAACTTGTGCAAACAGGCGCGTAAATCGCGCCTTTCGTGCATCTTAATAGGGGATTTTGCAAAGAGATCTCCCGCGATGCGGAAACTTTAAGCAAATCATCTGAGGTGTTTTACCGCTATTCCCCGCTGATGCACTGCTTTGTGTCACTTTGTTGTTATATCCTTCTGGTTTTTCGATCCCGTATTGCCTTTCTTCGCTATAAACGTTTTAATTTGCGCCGTTGTCGATTTATCCCTCTGCGAACAGAAGAAAAGTAGTTTAAATCACCTGCGCTTTAACGATTAGGCCCGCATAACGCTCTGATTCCGTCAGATAAGGCCTTGTTTACGTGCATCCAGAGGACAACACGAACTCAACTTCCACCGCAACATCAGCCACAGGCAGTACAGAAGTTTATGACACATCGTTTAACCTCCAAGGATATCCTGGCGCTGGGCTTCATGACGTTTGCCCTGTTCGTTGGCGCAGGAAACATTATCTTTCCACCGATGGTGGGGATTCAGTCTGGCGAACACGTCTGGATTGCCGCATTCGGCTTTCTGATTACTGCTGTTGGCTTGCCAGTGATGACCGTCATCGCGCTCGCACGCGTTGGCGGTGGTATTGATGCGCTCAGCTCACCGATTGGTAAAGCGGCGGGCCTGCTATTGGCGACCGTCTGCTACCTTGCGGTTGGCCCGCTGTTCGCCACGCCGCGTACGGCCACCGTCTCCTTTGAAGTCGGGATTGCCCCGCTGACCGGTGATGGCGCACTGCCGCTGTTTGTTTACAGCCTGATTTACTTCGCGCTGGTGATCGGCATTTCTCTGTATCCGGGCAAACTGCTGGATACCGTTGGCCACTTTCTGGCACCGCTGAAAATCGTTGCGCTGACTATTTTGGGTCTGGCAGCACTGTTATGGCCTGCGGGCGGTATCGCGCCTGCCACGGCGGATTATCAACGTGCGGCTTTCTCCAGCGGTTTCGTCAACGGCTATCTGACCATGGATACGTTAGGTGCGCTGGTGTTCGGAATTGTTATTGTTAACGCCGCGCGTTCACGCGGTGTTGAAGATGCCAAATTGCTGACGCGCTATACCATGCTGGCCGGTGTCATCGCGGGCGTAGGCTTGACGCTGGTTTACCTCAGCCTGTTCAAACTGGGTTCCGGTAGTGCGGGCCTGGTCGATCAGAATGCCAACGGTGCGGCGATTTTGCATGCTTACGTGCAGCAGACCTTTGGCGGCATGGGCAGCTTCTTCCTTGCCGCGCTGATCTTCGTCGCTTGCATGGTGACGGCGGTTGGCCTGACCTGTGCGTGTGCTGAATTCTTTGCGCAGCACCTGCCGTTGTCGTATAAAACGCTGGTGTTTATTCTGGGTCTGTTCTCAATGGTGGTGTCGAATCTCGGCCTGAGCCATTTGATTCAAATTTCAATTCCGGTGCTGACGGCAATTTATCCGCCGTGCATCGTGCTGGTGGTGTTGAGCTTCACCCTGAAGTGGTGGAATAAAAGCACGCGCATCATTGCGCCAACCATGCTGGTGAGCCTGCTGTTTGGTATTGTTGATGCGATCAAAACCACCAACTTTAAAGATGCCTTGCCGCTGTTTAGTCAGCACTTGCCGCTGGCCGATCAGGGACTTTCCTGGTTGCCGCCATCGCTGGTGATGCTGGTGATTGCAGCGGTGGTGGATCGAGCAAAAGGACGCGAACAGGTCGCTGTCCATCAGTAAGCAACATTGCTGTTAATTTCAACCACGGGCTTGCCCGTGGTTTTTCATTTTCAAGGTACAGGCGGTTATGCAAGAAACCAACAAGCTCAAACGCGGACTGAGCACGCGCCACATCCGTTTTATGGCGCTGGGATCGGCAATCGGTACCGGGCTGTTTTACGGCTCGGCTGATGCTATCAAAATGGCGGGGCCCAGCGTATTGCTGGCTTACATCATCGGCGGTGCGATTGCGTATATCATCATGCGCGCGCTGGGTGAGATGTCGGTAAATAATCCCCAGGCCAGTTCATTCTCGCGCTATGCGCAGGATTATCTTGGCCCATTGGCGGGATACATCACCGGCTGGACCTACTGTTTTGAAATCCTGATTGTGGCGATTGCCGACGTGACCGCGTTTGGTATCTACATGGGCGTATGGTTCCCCGAAGTACCGCACTGGATTTGGGTATTGAGCGTGGTGTTGATCATCGGCGGCATTAACCTGATGAGCGTGAAGGTGTTTGGTGAAGTGGAGTTTTGGTTCTCCTTCTTCAAAGTCGCCACCATCATCATCATGATTCTTGCCGGTTTCGGTATCATCTTTTGGGGTATCGGCAACGGCGGCCAGCCAACCGGCATTCATAATCTTTGGTCTAATGGCGGCTTCTTTGCCCATGGCATTGTGGGCATGCTGCTCTCCCTGCAGATGGTGATGTTTGCGTATGGCGGCATTGAAATTATCGGTATCACCGCCGGTGAAGCGGAAGATCCTGCAAAGTCGATTCCTCGCGCTATCAATTCCGTACCGCTACGCATTTTGGTGTTCTATGTGGGTACGCTGTTTGTCATCATGTCGATCTATCCATGGAACCAGGTGGGTACGCAGGGCAGTCCGTTTGTCTTGACCTTCCAGCACCTTGGTATTGCGGCGGCGGCTTCGCTTCTCAACTTTGTGGTGATCACCGCGTCTCTGTCAGCGATTAACAGCGATGTGTTTGGCGTGGGCCGTATGCTGCACGGCATGGCGCAGCAGGGCCATGCGCCAAAAGTGTTCACTAATACCAGCGATCGCGGCGCCCCGTGGGTGACGGTGGTTGTCATGATGGTCGCGCTGTTGATGGCGGTGTATCTCAACTACCTGATGCCGGAAAAAGTGTTCCTGGTGATTGCCTCACTGGCCACCTTCGCCACCGTTTGGGTATGGATTATGATCCTGCTATCGCAGATTGCCTTCCGCCGCAAAATTGGTGCGCAGGAAGCCGGTAAATTGCAGTTTGCATTACCCGGCGGCAGCGCAACGGCTTGGGTCGGCGTGGCGTTTCTGGTGTTTATCATTGCGCTGATTGGTTATTTCCCGGATACGCGCGTGTCACTGTACGCGGGCTTCGCGTGGATCCTGCTGTTGTTGCTGGCCTGGCCGCTGGCGAAAAAGCGTAAAGGCTAATTCAACATCGTACGATAAATCGTGCCGCTACAATCCAGTATGACGTTGTAGCGGCGCTATTTATTGCGCGTGTGATACCTCTACCAGTTCTTCCCTAACGCGATATCACCGCCCGCTGGGCTCAAGTGGTTATTGTCGTAGTAGAGTGGTAATCCTTCGCTGGTGATCATGCATCCCTGTTGATTACACAGATTTTCCCTCAGAGACAGTACACGCACGCCTTGCTGCTTGTAGGCTTGCAACAACTTCTCCACCGCTTCTTCTGGGAACTGGAACAGTATGGTGCGTTCGCTTAACAGCGGCGGCGCTTCCCACTTGCCCAGCCAGGCACTCAGTTCACGACGAATCGGCATATTGCGGTTATTACTGTAACGCAACGGATCGACATCCACCGATGGCGCATCCTCAATCACCGTCACTTTTTTACCTGCTTGTTTTAACTGCGCGATCACCCGGTCCATCCCCGCTTGCAGTGCTTCCAGGTTGCTCTTCTCGGGATGGCCGATTTCACGGTAGCCCGCGCCGGGTAACAGGCTCATGCCAGAGGCCCAATAGGCGCTGATGACCACTTCATCAATCTTGTCGCTCATCACCATTTGCAACACCTTCTGGTTAAAGGTGATGCACTGCTGCGCGTGATTGGGTACCTGGTTCACCACGCGGGTCGCGCCAATCAGGAAGGGGCAAGACGCTTTGGTGAGTTGGTACAGCGGTTTATCTTGTCGCAAGGCGTAGCCGGATACCGACGCGCGGAGTGCGGCAGCGTGGCTGTCACCAATCAGGGCAATACCCGGACGGCTGGTGTTGGGTTGACACTCGGTATCTCGTGAAGGCAGGTTGGCACCGTAGCTGAGAAGGCAAGGGTTACGCTGTGCCGAGATTTTCCAGCTATCGGCATTGACCACCAGCTCACTGACCCGTGACTTCATCCCCCCTGTTTGCCACAGCAACACCATCGCGCCCGCTGCTAACAATGACGAGGCGCAGTAACCGGGAATGACCCAACGCGTGCCCGCGCGTGCCTGGCGGAAGGGCTGTTCAACGAAGCGCCAGGAGATCCACGCGATACCAAGCGCGAAGGTGCTAATCAACAGCCCTTGCCAAACGGTCAGTGGATTGTCACTACAAATGCGGGCAAGACTCAACAGCGGCCAGTGCCACAGATACCACGAGTAAGAGATTTTGCCGATAAAGCGCATCAGCGAGTTTTCCAGCAGTAACTGATTGAGTTCACTACGCGCGCCGATCATTAAGCAACCAGCCACAACCGGGATGATAGCCACCCAGCCAGGAAAACGGTCATCACTGCTGATCAGCACGCTAGAGGCGATAATCAACAGCCAACCCAAGAGATTCATCAGGCTGGCAGCCCGGCCAGTAACAGGCTGTGGTTTCCATAATGCCAGCAGCACACCCGCGCCAAGCTCCCACGCACGCGTGGGCAGCAGATAAAAGGCTTGAGTGCTGTCAATTGAGGTCAGCCAGATACAGGCGACGAAGGAAACCACACTGATGGTTAATACCACGCTGACCATGGATCGCCGCAGTCGCACTGCCAGCAGCAAAATAAAAGGCAGCACAATATAGAATTGCTCCTCAATGCCTAATGACCAGGTCATTAACAGTGGATTGAGATCGGAATCGGTACTGAAATAGTCGCCACTTTTCAGCAATAACATATTGGGTACAGAGATAAATACTGCCACGCTATATTTTGCCAACTGGCTGAATTCCAAAGGCGATAGCAAAATAAAACCGAGCGCCAATAATATCGTCATCATGAAAAAGAGTGCGGGAGCAATGCGGCGAATACGGCGTAAATAGAATTGGTAAAACGAGAAACGTTTCTCGGCAATTTCCTTGCTAATAATGCCACCAATCAGGAAGCCGGATATAACAAAGAATAAGTCGACGCCAATGAAACCGCCTTGTAGCGCAGTGACGCCTGAATGGAAAAGCACAACCAAAAGAATGGCAACGGCGCGCAGGCCGTCGATATCCGCACGATAGCGGTGGGGAATATTCGCAGTCATATTTAAAACCCAAAAGTGAATGTTTATTTTTTTCCAGTTATAGCTGGTGCTAAAAATAAATCGGCGCGTCCTGTCGCCGAAAAAAGTGACAAAGGAGAAAAAGGGGTATTTCTAAGGGATGATTGACGCTGTCAGGATACGCGTTTTCGGCGCGGAAACATCATGACCAGGAAAAATTAGAATAATCGCAGGTTCGGCTGGAAATAAGTGTTGTGTCGCTGAATCGTTCAAGCTAAATGATTTAGCATCAATAATGAATCCGGCTATGGCTATTGAGGGTAGCTAACCTGGCTGAGCGCGCTGCGATCAATGGCGGCACTGAATTGCTGCAAGGTCGAATGATAAGGACAAAGCATGCCCACCGAGGTAGTTCGACAATCTTTCTGATGCCACTCCTCGCGTAACAGCGGATGCGTGTCAGTGATGGGCGTCAACAAACGTAATTCGTCGAGACTTTGCGCCTGAAAGTAGATGTGCAGGTAACGCGTTCCGGTTTGCGTATCGCGCCAGCGCTCAAACACCAGACTGCTGCCCGGCGGAATGTTCCCTCGTGAATAGCCTGGCAATTGCCAGTTGAACGGCATCAGTGTGCGCACCATCGCGATGTTGGTGTCATGCGCCACCAACAGTAACCAGCGGGTATTTGGCGTGTCAGGGCTGTCTTGCAGGCTTTTCACCACGGCATCCAGCAAAATGGAGCCGCGCTTCTGGGCAATATAAAAAACATCGTTGCTGAGATCGTAATTGGCCGTCAGCAGCGGCAGCAATGCGCTAATTTGCGCGGATGATGTGATATTGCCCCAGGCAAGTTGAGGGGAGGGCAGGTGTTCGTTCCAGCCAAGACGCAGTGTTTCCACCATACTCGCCAGTACGCTTAATCCCTGCACATAGGTGCTGCCGCTTTTCGTTTGCTTAAGCTGCCATGGGCGATCAAAAAAGGGGCAGTGAGTGGCGCAAACGGCTTGCTTCAACTGCTGGATGGCGGGTTGCAAACGTTGCTGCAGCGCGGCGAGATCGCCCGCTTTATTGGCAATTGCAGCATACTCTTTAGCCGGATCGACTTGAGCAAAAGCGAATTTCTCACTCTGGAACAGGGGATCATTTTCGTCTGCAACGTGATGAATGGTCAGGTTACAGCCAGCAAAAGCACCGGTCACCAGTGCATCCGCCGTCGCCCGCGTCCGTTGCATTGGGCTGGCGCGCACATAAATCTGTTGCTTATCTGGGCAACCTGGCGAGAGTAGGCCGAGTTGACGATAGTGATCCCCCTCCCTGCGACCTTTATTGACCACGGCCGCGTAGCCATGGGCGGTGAGTTCTCCATCGGCGGTATGCCAGCGCGGCCAAGGGCGTTCAGTGGCCGCTTCTATCTCTTTACGGTTGCCCGGCGTCGGTGGACGTATGCCATGACGGCTGATTTCTACCACTTTTTCCAGCTGATAATGATCTTCTGCATGCGCTGGCATGGCAGAGCATGCCAGCAGTATCAGGAGTGAGAGCGCTGCTTTCACAGTGGAAGATGGTCGGGTAACAGGGCTTGGAGTTGTGGATAGATCACGTTATTCGCCAGCAGCACCGGATTACCCCTTTGTAGTCCGTTATTGCTGAGGTAGTCATTGGTGCGGCCACCCGCCTCACGCATTAGCACGATCCCCGGTAAACCATCCCAGGGATTCATGTGCGCTTCGTAATAGCCTATTAGCCGGCCTGCCGCCGCCCATGCGCTCATCAACGCGCCGGAACCATTGCGGATAAACATGCCGCCCTGCGAGAGCAAGCCACCAATAAAGGCCGTCAAAGGTTCAACTGGCTGACTGTTTGAGCTGCTCAAGCCGAGCACACCTTGATTGAGGTGCTGAGCACTATGTGCCTGAATCCGTTTTTCATTGACCCAGGCACCTTTGCCACGGCAGGCGTGGAAGGTTTCATGGTGATTAGGATCGCACACCACGCCGATCACCGGCTCATCTTCACAGACAATCGCGAGGGAGACACACCAGTTATGCAGTCCATTTAGGAAACTGCTGGTGCCATCAATGGGATCAATCACCCAGATAAATCGTGCACCGGCGGTTTCTCCGCCACTCTCTTCACCGAGCACCGCATCTTCGGGAAAGCGTTCACTAATCAGATGTTTAACCAGTTCTTCAACGTTGCGATCCGCTTCGCTGACCACATCCTGCAAATCCTTTTTATGCTCAATAACCAGTTGGTGACGCTGCTGATACCAAGATAAAGCCCGGCTGGCGGCAGTCTTTGCGACATCACATGCAAAGTGATAACGCGCGTCAAGTTCGGTTAGCGTGGCTGATGACATCTTTCCCTCTTATCATTTTCTGGCAAACGAAGTGACAAAAAACACCGAAAAAGGCGACCTGGCGGTGTGACCCACTTAACAAAAGTTAAGAAAGGTTTCATTAAGCCGCAGATGGCTGCGGCTGGCAAGAGGGGCAAATGCAGGGATTGTGAAAAAAAAGGATTAGAGCTGCTGCGCGCGGGCGGCACTCATCAAGCGTGGATAGAATTGGAAGAACAGTGGCTCAAGTTGCTGATAATGATCAACGAAATCCTGATAAGAGTCGCGCAGTGCCACTAAGCGTGGACGACGGTGCGCCATGCCACTGAGCACGCGTGCCAATCGCGTTGGCTCGGCATAGTGCTCAAACCAGCGCTCGCGCCACATCACGGCATTGAGCTCAACGAACCCTTCCGGTGTGCCAGGCAGTTGCGGCAGGATTTCCCGCTCGGCCGCCGAAGTGAAGTCCACTAAGGATTGTGCTGGATGCAGTTGGTCCCAATGCAGCGCAAGGAAGTGATCCCAGATGACGTCAAGAGTAATCGGTGCGACACGGCGCGTTTCAGCACGGAAAAATTGCCGTGCTTCACGCACTTCCGGCAGGCTGTCGGTCAAAACATCGACGCGGCGATGCATGGCGATGCCCGCCACAACCGTTTCCGGCCATTGTGACTGCACATTGCCGCGCACGAAGTCGGCCATCAAATTGCCCAGCAGGGAGCTGTCAGCCAGCTGTGCGAGGTGAAGGTGAGCAAGAAAGTTCATGGCGCATTATATACACGTCATACTTCAAGTTACATGTGCATTGGCTGCTCTCGCTCACTCGAATCACTGACAAAGCAGGTTCATCGGGCTTCTCTCGTTTGCCGCATGATTCTCACCTCTTCCGGTCCAGCGCCAGCGCTAATCTCCAACGCCAAACGAGTTTGTTCTGTACCTCGAATGATTTTGTGTAAAAGCCGAATCGCAGAAATGCAGCCAGTTGTTCAGAATTTCCCGCTTTTCCGCTAAACTATGCCGCCTGTTTTTTGAGTCCTGAAAGAAGTGATGCATGCGTGTAGCCGATTTTGCTTTTGAGTTGCCGGAATCTTTGATCGCCCACTATCCACAGGCGCAGCGCAGCGGTTGCCGCTTGCTGGCGCTGGATGGCCCAAGTGGTGCGTTAAGCCATGAAGTGTTTACCGATGTGCTGGATAAGCTCAATCCGGGCGACCTGCTGGTGTTTAACAATACCCGCGTCATTCCGGCACGCGTGTATGGCCGTAAAGCCAGTGGCGGAAAAATCGAAATGTTGGTTGAGCGCATGCTGGACGATAAGCGCGTACTCGCTCACGTTCGTGCCTCTAAAGCCCCGAAACCGGGCGCTGAACTGTTGCTGGGTGATGATGAAAGTGTAAAAGCGACCATGGTGGCGCGTCACGATACGCTGTTTGAGATCGAGTTTGCCGACGACCGCGCGGTGCTGGATATCCTAAACAGCGTTGGCCATATGCCACTGCCGCCCTACATTGATCGCCCAGATGAAGAAGCAGACCGCGAACTTTATCAAACGGTGTACAGCGCTCGTCCAGGTGCTGTGGCTGCGCCAACTGCTGGTCTGCACTTTGACGAGCCGCTGTTAGAAGCATTGCGTGCCAAAGGGATTGAGATGGCGTTCGTGACGCTGCATGTTGGCGCGGGCACCTTCCAACCGGTGCGTGTGGAGAACATCAACGATCACATCATGCACTCTGAGTACGCTGAAGTGCCGCAGGATGTGGTGGATGCGGTGCTGGCGTGTAAAGCGCGTGGCAATAAAGTGGTCGCGGTCGGTACTACATCAGTCCGTTCGCTGGAGAGTGCGGCGAAAGCGAGCCAGGACGCACTGATTGCTCCGTTCTTCGACGACACGCAAATCTTCATCTATCCGGGTTATCACTATCAGGTGATCGATGCACTGATCACCAATTTCCACCTGCCAGAATCCACGCTGATTATGCTGGTGTCGGCGTTTGCCGGTTACAAAAACACCATGGCGGCTTACCAGAGCGCGGTGGCAGAGCAGTACCGTTTCTTTAGCTACGGGGATGCGATGTACATCACCCGTAATCCACAGGCTCCTGACGAAATCGTTGGGGCATAAAAAGTCAGACTGTTTTTCTGATGAGGTTACTTTGAAATTTGAATTAGATACCACCGACGGGCGCGCGCGCCGTGGCCGTCTGGTCTTTGATCGTGGCGTGGTAGAAACCCCAGCATTTATGCCAGTGGGCACTTACGGCACCGTCAAAGGCATGACGCCGGAAGAAGTGAAAGAGACCGGCGCACAGATTTTGCTGGGCAACACCTTCCACCTGTGGCTGCGTCCGGGCCAGGAGATCATGAAACTGCACGGCGATCTGCACGATTTCATGAACTGGCAGGGACCGATCCTCACCGATTCCGGCGGCTTCCAGGTGTTTAGCCTGGGCGACATTCGTAAGATCACCGAAGCGGGCGTGCATTTCCGTAACCCGATCAACGGCGATCCGATTTTCCTCGATCCCGAAAAATCGATGGAAATTCAATACGATCTCGGTTCTGACGTGGTAATGATCTTCGACGAATGTACGCCGTACCCGGCAGACTGGGACTACGCCAAACGTTCAATGGAGATGTCACTGCGCTGGGCGCAACGTAGCCGTGACCGCTTTGATTCGCTTGGAAATAAAAATGCGCTGTTCGGTATTATTCAAGGCGGTGTTTACGAAGATTTACGAGATGTCTCAGTTAAAGGTCTGGTAGATATCGGCTTTGATGGGTACGCTGTGGGCGGCCTGGCGGTGGGTGAACCTAAAGAGGACATGCACCGTATCCTGGAACACGTCTGTCCGCAAATTCCGCAAGACAAACCGCGTTATTTGATGGGCGTCGGCAAACCAGAAGATCTGGTGGAAGGCGTTCGCCGCGGTATCGATATGTTTGACTGTGTTATGCCAACGCGTAACGCACGTAACGGTCATCTGTTTGTGACCGATGGCGTGGTGAAAATCCGTAATGCCAAGTATAAAGATGACACGACAACGCTGGATGCGGAGTGTGATTGTTACACCTGTCGCAATTATAGCCGTGCCTACTTGTATCATCTTGATCGTTGTAACGAAATACTCGGTGCACGTCTGAATACGATTCACAATCTGCGCTATTACCAGCGTCTGATGGCGGGTTTACGTAAGGCCATCGAAGAGGGTAAATTAGAGCACTTTGTTAGCGAGTTCTACCAACGGACGGGTAAAGCGGTTCCACCGTTAAACGTCTGATAATTCTATCAATGAGGGAAATTTAATGAGCTTTTTCATTTCTGACGCCGTTGCCGCAGCAGGCGCTCCGTCTCAGGGAAGTCCTTATTCTCTGGTGATCATGCTGGTGGTGTTTGGTCTGATCTTCTATTTCATGATTCTGCGCCCGCAGCAGAAGCGTTCAAAAGATCACAAGAAGCTGATGGATTCCATCTCTAAAGGTGATGAAGTGTTGACCAGCGGTGGCTTAGTGGGTCGTGTGACCAAAGTCGCTGACAATGGCTATGTTTCTATCGCCCTGAACGACACCACTGAAGTAGTTGTTAAACGTGATTTCGTGGCCGCCGTTCTGCCGAAAGGTACTATGAAGGCGCTGTAATTTTTTCTTCCCGAAGGGAACTGCCGTGTTAAACCGTTATCCTTTGTGGAAGTACATCATGCTGGTCGTCGTGATTATCGTCGGCCTGCTCTATGCGCTTCCTAACCTTTATGGTGAGGATCCGGCCGTTCAGATCACTGGTGCGCGCGGTGGCGCCGCCAGTGAGCAAACGTTGGATCAGATCCAGAATGTACTGAAACAAGACAATATTCAGAGCAAATCCCTCGTTCTGGAAAATGGTGCCATCCTGGCCCGTTTTGACAATCAGGATGTGCAACTGCGCGCGCGCGATACCCTGACTAGCGCGTTAGGCGATGGCTACGTGGTGGCACTTAACCTCGCACCGGCCACTCCACGTTGGCTGACACTGCTTGCCGCACAGCCGATGAAACTCGGTCTTGATCTGCGTGGCGGCGTTCACTTCCTGATGGAAGTGGATATGGATACCGCGCTGGGCAAACTGCAAGAGCAGAATGCTGACGGCCTGCGCAGTGACCTGCGCGACAAAAGCATTCCTTACACCACTGTGAACAAAATCGCTAACTACGGTGTGGAACTGCGTTTCCGTGACGCTGCCAGCCGTGATGCGGCGATCAGCTACTTGTCACCGCGTCATCAAGATTTGGTGATCTCCAGTGTGGGCAGCGATACGCTGCGTGCGGTGATGACCGATGCGCGTCTGAGCGAAGCACGTGAGTACGCGGTTCAGCAGAACATCAATATCCTGCGTAATCGTGTTAACCAGCTTGGCGTGGCCGAGCCATTAGTGCAGCGTCAGGGTTCTGACCGCATTGTGGTTGAGTTGCCAGGTATTCAGGATACCGCGCGCGCCAAAGAGATTCTGGGTGCAACCGCAACCCTGGAATTCCGTTTGGTTAATACCACCGTTGATCCAAGCGCAGCCGCTAGCGGCCGTGTGCCGGGTGATTCGGAAGTCAAGCAATCGCAAGATGGCCAGCCAGTGGTGCTGTACAAGCGCGTGATTCTGACCGGTGACCATATTACCGACTCTACCTCGAGCATGGATGAGTACAACCAGCCACAGGTGAACATTTCACTGGATGGCGCGGGCGGTAACATCATGTCTAACTTCACCAAGGACAACATCGGTAAAGCGATGGCGACCCTGTTTGTGGAGTACAAGGACAGCGGTAAGAAAGACGCCAATGGCCGTTCAATTCTGGTGAAGCAGGAACAAGTGATTAACGTGGCGAACATTCAGTCGCGCCTCGGTAACAGCTTCCGTATCACCGGTATTAACAACCCGAACGAAGCGCGTCAGCTTTCGCTGTTGCTGCGTGCCGGTGCGTTGATTGCGCCAATTCAGATTGTGGAAGAGCGTACCATTGGTCCAACCATGGGTCAGCAGAACATCACACAGGGTCTCGAAGCCTGCTTGTGGGGTCTGATCGCGTCCATTCTGTTTATGGTGGTGTTCTACAAGAAGTTCGGTCTGATTGCATCCAGTGCACTGTTGTGCAACCTGGTATTGATTGTCGGTATCATGTCACTGCTGCCGGGCGCAACGCTCACCATGCCGGGTATTGCCGGTATCGTGCTAACGCTGGCGGTTGCAGTCGATGCCAACGTGTTGATTAACGAACGTATTAAAGAAGAACTGCGTAACGGACGCTCGGTACAGCAGGCGATTCATGAAGGCTATAAAGGCGCCTTCTCCAGTATCGTCGATGCCAACGTCACTACGCTGATTAAAGTTATCATTCTTTATGCGGTCGGTACCGGTTCTATCAAAGGCTTTGCGATCACCACCGCTATCGGTATCGCGACGTCTATGTTTACCGCTATCGTCGGCACCCGTGCCATCGTTAACCTGGTGTACGGCGGCAAACGCATCAACAAGCTGTCTATCTGAGGAGTGCGTTGTGGCACAGGACTATAGTATTGAACAGCTAAACCATGGGCGTAAGGTCGTTGACTTTATGCGCTGGGATACGCTGGCTTTCATCATCTCCGGTCTGCTGATTGTGGCGTCTATCGCCATTATCGGTGTGCGAGGCTTCAACTGGGGCCTCGACTTTACCGGCGGAACGGTGATTGAGATTAACCTGGAAAAACCAACCGATCTGGATGAACTGCGTCAGGGTCTGGTGAAAGCGGGCTTTGAAGAGCCGCTGGTACAGAACTTTGGCAGCAGCCGTGATGTGATGGTGCGTATGCCTCCAGTAACCGGCCCAGCGGGTCAGGAACTGGGCAGCAAAGTTCTGGCATCGATTAACCAGACAACGCAGCAGAACGCGACCGTGAAGCGTATCGAATTCGTTGGCCCAAGTGTGGGTAGCGATTTGGCGCAAGCAGGGGCGATGGCGCTGTTGTCGGCACTGATTGCGATTCTGATCTATATCGGCATCCGCTTTGAGTGGCGTCTGGCGCTGGGAACCGTGCTGGCACTGGCGCACGATGTGATCATCACCTGCGGCATTTTGGCGCTGGTGCATATCGAGATCGATCTGACGATTGTGGCTTCTTTGATGTCGGTGATTGGTTACTCTCTTAACGATAAGATCGTGGTTTCCGACCGTATTCGTGAGAACTTCCGCAAGATTCGTCGCGGTTCTTCTTACGATATTACTAACGTGTCGTTGACCCAAACGTTGAGCCGTACCTTGATCACCTCGCTGACCACGCTGGCGATGATCATGATTCTGTTCCTGTTTGGTGGCGCGCTGCTGAAAGGCTTCTCGCTGACCATGCTGATCGGTGTCACCATCGGTACCATTTCGTCTATCTATGTTTCTTCTGCTCTGGCGCTGAAACTGGGTATGAAACGTGAACATATGCTGGTGCAGAAAGTCGAGAAAGAGGGCGCAGATCAGCCTTCTATCCTGCCTTAATGCGGTGAGTGATATGAAAACGGGCTGCCCTTGGGCAGCCCGTTTTTTTATGCCTGGTACGCATGAATGCGTACCCTACAGCGCAACGGTGTATCTTTGCACGGTCACCTCACGTGGTGAGCTTTCCATTACAGCACAACGGCTTATCTCTGCTCGGTCACCTTACGTGGTGAGCTTTCCATTACAGCACAACGGCTTATCTCTGCACGGTCACCTTACGTGGTGAGCTTTCCATTACAGCACAACGGCTTATTTCTGCACGGTCACCTTACGTGGTGAGCTTTCCATTACAGCACAACGGTGTATCTCCGTAGGGGCACCCTTTATGGTGACCGTGCCATGCTCAAGCGATCAGGGCGTCTTCGCTTTTTCTGCTGCAGGCAACACATCATGTACGCGCACATAGCCGAGTTGCTCCGGCGTCAGTCCGCTTAACCTCAGCGGCACCGTCACGGAACTGCGTGGCATCAAACTCGCTTCAACCTGGATCGTCTGGCTCAGACTCTCCGCATTCAGCGGTTTACCACTGGCTGGGTCCAATTCTCCCCACACCACCGTGGCGCTAAGTGCTGGGATCGGCTGGTCATCTGTTGAACGGATATTCAGGTCCGCATGACTACCACCGGCTTCACCGACCACTCGGGATAGCGACAAGCGCAATTTACCTAACTGAGTCTGAAGCTCCACCGGCGTGTTGGCCTGCGGTAACAGCCATGCGCCTTGTGTTGACTGCCCATTAAGCTGTCCCTGAATTTCCAGTGCCGTTGCCTGATTGGTCAGCTTACGCATCTGCTGATTAAGCTGACTCACTTCCTGATGTAACTCTTTGACCTGCGGTGAAGTCGGCGTTGAGCTGCAACCACTGAGAACCAGCAGCGAGAGTGCTGCGGGTGCCCAAAACGTCCTGATCGTCATGCATTGTCCTTTCTGTTATTTCGGAATTCGTAATACCTGGCCTGGGTAGATCTTATCAGGATGCGTCAGCATTGGCTTGTTTGCTTCAAAAATCTTGTTGTATTCATTGGGGTTACCATAAAGCTGTTTGGAAATCGCGCTTA
The DNA here is from genome assembly GCF_002095475.1 of Pantoea rwandensis. Taxonomy (GTDB): domain Bacteria; phylum Pseudomonadota; class Gammaproteobacteria; order Enterobacterales; family Enterobacteriaceae; genus Pantoea; species Pantoea rwandensis. The sequence goes on along the minus strand of NZ_MLFR01000019.1, from coordinate 49,794 downwards.
GCGTATCGCCTTTTTTTACCGTATAGAATTCCGCTTCTGGTGCAGCATCCGACACGCTGACCTTATCATCAACCTTAGTGATGCCCGCCACGTTACCTGCCGCCACCAAAATCTTCTCTTTCAATTCCTGTGAGATACCGTCGCCGCTGACTGTGACGGTATCGCCCTGGACATCGACTTTGACTTTGTCGCTATCAGGCAAGCCAAGTTGCTTGATGTGATCCTGTAATTTTTTACTCGGATCATCGGCGCCTGAAACTGCATCCCATAACTTTTCACCTGCTTCTTTGACGAAATTAAACAGTCCCATATAACCTCCTGCAAATGTGCCGGATTGGCTGTTTAAGCGTAGTGGCTTTTGCCGTTTTACAGGCAAAGGGCTGCTGCCTCTGTGAGCCGGGCTGTGATTCAATCGCGCGTATTTAGTTGCCTATCAGATCGCGCTACACTATATGGCCTATTTATCTCGCGACAGGATACGTCATGCATTGCCCCTTCTGCTCCGCTGTAGACACCAAAGTGATCGACTCACGTCTGGTCAGTGAAGGTTCTTCGGTGCGTCGCCGCCGCCAGTGTCTGGTGTGTCATGAGCGTTTTACCACCTTTGAAGTGGCTGAGTTAGTCATGCCGCGCGTGGTGAAAAGCAACGATGTGCGTGAACCCTTTAACGAAGATAAGCTCGCCAGCGGCATGATGAAAGCGTTGGAGAAACGCCCAGTCAGCGCTGACGCCGTGGATAACGCGGTGAACCACATTAAAACCCAGCTCCGTGCTACGGGTGAGCGCGAAATTCCCAGCAAGCTGGTGGGCAACCTGGTAATGGAAGAGCTGAAAAAACTCGATAAAGTTGCCTACATCCGTTTTGCTTCGGTGTATCGCAGCTTCGAAGATATCCGTGATTTTGGCGAAGAGATCGCCCGCTTACAGGACTAAGCCATGACTGACGAACGCTACATGGCGCGCGCGCTGGAACTGGCGCGTCGCGGACGTTTTACCACTACCCCTAACCCTAACGTTGGCTGCGTGATTGTGCGTGGCGATGAGATTGTTGGCGAAGGCTGGCATCACCGTGCCGGTGAGCCGCATGCGGAAGTGCATGCGCTGCGCATGGCCGGTGAAAAAGCCAAAGGCGCCACGGCGTACGTGACGCTTGAGCCCTGTAGTCATCATGGCCGGACACCGCCATGTTGCGATGCGTTGATTGCCGCGGGCGTCAGCCGCGTGGTGGCGGCGATGCAAGATCCAAACCCGCAAGTGGCGGGGCGTGGGTTATATCGCTTGCAGCAGGCCGGCATTGAAGTCAGCCACGGCTTAATGATGAGCGAAGCTGAAGCATTGAATCGCGGTTTTCTGAAACGCATGCGCACCGGTTTTCCGTGGATTCAGCTTAAACTCGGCGCATCCCTTGATGGGCGGACCGCGATGGCCAGTGGCGAAAGTCAGTGGATCACCTCGGCGGCCGCAAGGCGCGATGTGCAACGTTTTCGTGCCCAGAGTTCGGCTATCCTTAGCTCCAGTGCCACGGTACTGGCTGATGATCCTTCATTGACTGTGCGCTGGAATGAATTAAACGAGGATGTACACCAGCAGCTGGACGAAAGCGCACTGCGCCAGCCTGTACGCGTGATCATCGATAGCCAGCAGCGCGTGACGCCTCAACATCGCTTGATAACGCAGCCTGGCGAAACCTGGCTGATGCGCAGTGATATTGATCAGCAGTCTTGGCCGCAAAGCGTCAGCCAGATCGCCGTGCCTTTGCGCGGTGAGCATCTCGATTTAGTGGCGATGATGATGCTGCTCGGGCAACGTCAGATCAACACGGTTTGGGTGGAGGCCGGTGCCAGCTTAGCCGGTGCGCTGTTGCAGGTTGGATTGGTCGATGAACTGATTGTCTACATGGCACCGAAGTTGCTGGGCAACGCCGCGCGTGGCCTGTGTGAACTGCCTGGACTGGAGCAATTGAACGATGCTCCCGCCCTGAATTTTAGCGATGTGCGCAAGGTTGGCGCGGACCTGCGACTGACCCTGACGCCTGCTTAAGCATCAACTGAAAAGCCTGAGCGCGTCGCCGAAGAGTATGATAGAATCCGCCCCCTTCTGCGGGGCCATTAAATAACCCAAAGGATATGTATGAAAGTTATCGAAGCTCCTGTTGCCACGCCAGATGCAAACATTGCCATCGTTATTGCGCGTTTTAACAACTTCATTAATAACAGCCTGCTGGACGGCGCGATTGACGCTTTAAAGCGTATCGGCCAGGTGAAAGCAGATAACATCACCGTTGTCTGGGTTCCAGGTGCATACGAATTGCCATTGGCAGCACGCGCGCTGGCGAAAGCCGGTAAGCACGACGCAATTGTCGCGTTGGGCACCGTGATCCGTGGCGGCACCGCACACTTCGAATATGTAGCAGGTGAAGCCAGTTCGGGCATTGCGAATGTCGCAATGACCAGCGATATCCCAGTGACCTTCGGCGTACTGACTACCGAAAATATCGAGCAGGCGATTGAACGCGCCGGCACGAAAGCGGGTAATAAAGGTGCCGAAGCGGCCCTGACTGCACTCGAAATGATTAACGTATTGAAAGCCATCAAAGCCTGATTTTTGGAAGGGGAATTTTGTGAAACCTGCTGCTCGTCGTCGCGCCCGTGAGTGCGCTGTTCAGGCGCTTTACTCTTGGCAGCTGTCTAAGAATGACATTGCCGATGTGGAATACCAGTTTCTGGCGGAACAAGACGTAAAAGACGTCGATATTAGCTATTTCCGCGAATTGCTGGCCGGTGTGGCGACTAACAGCGCGTACCTGGACGGTCTGATGAAGCCTTACCTGTCACGCCAGCTGGAAGAGCTGGGTCAGGTAGAAAAAGCCATTTTGCGTATTTCGCTGTATGAGCTGAGCAAGCGTTCAGATGTGCCCTATAAAGTGGCCATCAACGAAGGCATCGAACTGGCGAAAGTGTTTGGCGCTGAAGACAGCCACAAGTTTGTCAACGGTGTGCTAGATAAAGCCGCCCCGCAAATTCGACCCAACAAAAAATAATGCAAAAGGCCGGTTCACCGGCCTTTTTTCATTGAGACCTGACTTATGTCCTGTGGTGAATTCGAACTGATCGCACGTTACTTTAACCGCGTCACCAGCTCCCGCCGCGATGTGGAGAAAGGAATTGGTGACGACTGCGCGTTACTCAACGTTTCCGAAAAACAGACGCTGGCCATTAGCACGGATACGCTGGTGGCGGGTGTGCACTTCTTACGTGATATCCATCCCGCCGATCTCGGCTACAAAGCACTGGCCGTCAATTTAAGTGATTTAGCGGCGATGGGCGCCGATCCTGCGTGGTTGACGCTGGCGATTACGCTGCCTGAAGTTGACGAAAGCTGGCTTTCAGCGTTTAGCAACAGCCTGTTTGAGCTGTTGGATTACTACGACATGCAACTCATTGGCGGCGATACCACGCGCGGGCCGCTCAGCTTGACGCTGGGTATTCACGGTCTGGTGCCCGTGGGGCGGGCGCTGAAGCGCTCTGGCGCAAAACCGGGTGACTGGATCTTTGTCACTGGCACGCTGGGTGACAGTGCGGCGGGGCTCTCGCTGCTGCAGCATCATCATCGCTTGAATGATCCGGCAGTGCATGAAGCACTGATTAAGCGTCATCTGCGTCCAATGCCACGCGTGTTACAGGGCCAGGCGTTGCGTAATCTGGCGACCTCCGCCATTGATATATCTGACGGTTTAATCTCCGATCTCGGCCATATTCTGACAGCCAGCCGCGTGGGCGCGCGCCTCAATCTGGAAGCTTTGCCGCTCTCAGCTGCACTGCGCGACCATTTTGAGTCGGAGCAGGTGTTGACGTGGGCACTGAGCGGTGGCGAAGACTACGAGCTGTGCTTTACCGTTCCAGAAGTGAACCGTGGTGCGCTGGATGTGGCGCTTGGTCATCTGGGTGTGCCTTACACGTGTATTGGGCAAATCGCTCCAGAAGCAGATGGCCTGACGCTGTTGGAAAACGGCAAGCCACGCAGTGTTAATTTCAAGGGATTTGATCACTTTGATGCGAAGTAAAGATGTGGCCAAAAGCCGCCTGCGCCTGAGTAATCCATGGCATTTGTTGGCAATCGGTTTTGGCAGTGGGTTAAGCCCCATTATGCCTGGCACGGCAGGTTCTCTCGCGGCCATTCCCTTCTGGTATCTGATGACGTTTTTGCCGTTACAGATCTATTCGTTGCTGGTGCTGATTGGTATTAGTGTTGGCGTGTATCTCTGTCATCGCACGGCAAAAGATATGGGCGTACACGATCACGGCAGTATCGTGTGGGACGAGTTTATCGGCATGTGGATTACGCTGATGGCGATTCCGGCGATGAGCTGGCAGTGGGTACTGGCGGGGTTTGTCATCTTCCGTATTTTCGATATGTGGAAACCCTGGCCGATTCGCTGGTTCGATAAGAACGTGCATGGCGGGATGGGGATCATGGTCGACGATATTATCGCGGGCGTGATTTCTGCCGCGATTTTGTATGGATTGGGGCTGGTGCTTTAATTCATATTGCGCGATGAATCGCGCCGCTACGGATGTGTGCCAGACCGGAAGCGGCGCAATTTATTGCGCGTTGAATCGCAGTGCTGCAAATGTGTTCCAGACCGGTAGCGGCGCAATTTATTGCGCGTTTAATCGCATTGCTACGGATGTGTGCCTGATCGGTAGCGGCGCAATTTATTGCGCGTGTTAACGCTTACTCAAATCCCACCACCGGATGCGGTTGATACACCGTTTCCAGCTCGGCAATGTCCGTTGAACTCAGTTCCACATCCACGGCTTTCACTAACTCTGCAAACTGCTGCTCGCGTGATGCGCCAATAATCGGCGCGGTCACCACCGGCTTATGCAACAGCCACGCCAGCGCAACTTGGGCGCGCGTCACGCCTTTATCCGCCGCGACGGTGGCAAGACGTTCAGCTATTGCTGCATCATTCTCTTCGGTGCCGGTATAGAGTTTATCCATCACGTTATCCGATACCGAACGTGCGGTGGTTTCCCCCCAGGCACGCGTCAACTTGCCGCGCGCCAGCGGACTCCACGGCAACACCGCGATACCTTCGCGTTCACACAGCGGGTGCATCTCGTTCTCTTCTTCTCGCTGAATCAGGTTGTACTGATCCTGCATGCTGACAAAGCGCGCCCACCCATTGTGTTTTTGCAGATCCAGAGCCTGTGCGAACTGCGCAGCATGCATTGAAGAAGCACCGATGTAGCGCGCTTTACCGGCTTTCACCACCTCATTCAGTGCTTCCAGCGTCTCTTCAATCGGCGTGTTGTAATCCCAGCGGTGAATCTGCAACAGATCAACGTAGTCCATGCCGAGGCGTGTCAGGCTGTCATCGATGGATTGCAGGATGTTTTGACGGGACAGGCCCTGAGAGAGGTTGCTGAGCGGGAAATAGACCTTGGTCGCCACCACTACGCGATCGCGTTGGGCAAAATCTTTCAGAGCACGCCCGACAATCTCTTCGCTGCTGCCATCAGAATAACTGTTGGCGGTGTCGAAAAAGTTAATCCCTGCGTCTAACGCCTGTTTAATCAGCGGGCGACTACTCTCTTCGGGCAGTGTCCATGCGTGGTTGCCCCGCATCGGATCGCCGTAAGTCATGCAGCCTAGACAGAGACGCGAAACCTGTAAGTCGGTTTGGCCTAAACGAATGGTTTTCATGGGAGCTCCTGCTCTTATGCGTTAGGAATGCCCTAAGCATAGCAGCAGGAGCGGGGAGGGGATTACTGCGCCAGCCAGTCAGTGATTTGTTGCTGAATACCGGCGGCATCCAGCTGATAATCCTGACGAACCTCTTCCTGTGTGCCCTGCGGAATAAACTCGTCTGGCAGACCCAGGTTCAGCACGTGAACACGCAGGCGTTTTGCCATCACGTATTCGTTGACGCCGCTACCGGCTCCGCCTTTAATCGCACCTTCTTCCAGTGTCACCAAGGAATCATGGTTGGCAGCCAGTTCGGCAATCAGCGCTTCATCCAGTGGCTTCACAAAACGCATATCCACCAGGGTGGCATTGAGCGCTTCAGCAGCGGCCTGGGCTTCCGGCAACAGGGTGCCGAAGTTAAGGATCGCCAGTTTTTCGCCGCGACGTTTCACAATGCCTTTGCCCAACGGCAGGCTGGCCAATGGCTCCAGCGTGGCGCCCGTGCCGGTGCCGCGCGGGTAGCGCACCGCACTTGGACCGTCCTGATAGTGATAGCCGGTGTAGAGCATCTGACGACACTCATTTTCATCACTCGGCGTCATGATCACCATCTCAGGTACACAGCGCAGGAAGGCGATATCAAAGGCACCTTGGTGCGTCTGACCGTCCGCGCCGACAATGCCGCCGCGATCGATAGCAAACAACACCGGCAGTTTTTGAATGGCGACATCGTGAATCAGCTGATCGTAGGCACGTTGCAAGAAGGTCGAGTAGATCGCCACTACTGGCTTGTAACCACCGATCGCCATGCCCGCGGCAAACGTCACCGCGTGCTGCTCGGCAATCGCCACATCAAAATATTGCTGCGGATAGTCACGGGAATAACTCACCATACCTGAGCCTTCACGCATCGCCGGAGTGACCGCCATCAAACGCGGATCGTCAGCAGCCATTTCGCTCAACCAGCTACCGAAAATCTTCGAGTAGCTTGGCAGGCCCGGTGCGCTTTTCGGCAGTGAACCGCTGGCAGGATCGAACTTCGGTACCGCGTGCCAGGCGATCGGGTCTTGCTCAGCGGGCGCGTAACCTTTGCCCTTTTTGGTCATGATGTGCAGGAACTGCGGGCCTTTCAAGTCGCGCATATTCTTCAGCGTGCTCACCAGCGTGAGTACATCGTGTCCATCTACCGGACCGATATAGTTAAAGCCCAGCTCTTCAAACAGCGTGCCTGGCACTACCATGCCTTTCAGGTGTTCTTCGGTGCGCTTTACCAGCTCTTTGATCGGGGGTAGCCCACCCAACACGCGCTTGCCGCCTTCGCGCAGGCGTGAATACGTTTTGCCCGAAAGAATCTGTGCCAGACGATTATTGAGCGCGCCAACGTTCTCAGAGATCGACATCTCGTTGTCGTTGAGGATCACCAACATATCGGGCTTGATGTCGCCCGCGTGGTTCATCGCTTCGAATGCCATGCCTGCGGTGATCGCGCCGTCGCCAATGATACAGGCAGTACGACGGCCTTTACCTTCACGCTCGGCGGCAACCGCCATACCCAGACCTGCGCTGATTGAGGTCGAGGAGTGACCGACGCTCAGCACGTCATACTCACTCTCGCCGCGCCACGGGAACGGATGCAGGCCATTTTTCTGACGGATGGTGCCAATGCGATCGCGGCGTCCGGTCAGAATCTTGTGTGGGTAAGCCTGATGGCCCACGTCCCACACCAGATGGTCAAACGGGGTGTTATAAACATAATGCAGCGCGACTGTTAGTTCGACGACGCCCAGACCCGAAGCAAAGTGGCCGGAAGAACGGCTCACACTATCCAGCAGATACTGGCGTAGCTCGTCACACAGGGCCGGAAGTTTCTCTTTCGGCAGTAAACGTAATTCCTGAACCGTGCTTGCTAACGCCAGTGTCGGGTATTTTGCAATATCAAAACTCATCAGAGACTCATTATGAAAGTTATTTATCGCGTTCAATTATGAAGCTTGCCAGTGCTTGTAAGGCGGTGGTGTTATAAGACTGTGCCGCCAGAATTTCCAGTGCGCCCAACGCTTCCTGATACAGATCCGCGGCTTTAGTGCGAGCATTGTCCAGTCCCATCAATGCGGGATAGGTACTCTTACCCAGCGCCTGATCGGCACCCTGAGTTTTGCCCAGCACGGCGGTATCACCAATGACATCAAGAATGTCATCTTGTACCTGAAACGCCAATCCGATGGCGTTGGCATAGGTATCCAGTATCGGTAAAGCGGCACGCCCCTGTTCGCCCGCCGCCAGGGCGCCAAGACGCACGGCGGCACGAATCAACGCACCGGTTTTATGACGATGGATCTGCTCCAGCTGCGCGAGGTCGATACTTTTGCCTTCTGCCGCCAAATCCAGTGCCTGACCGCCGCACATACCGGCTACGCCACTGGCTTGCGCCAGCTCAGAGATCATAGCAATACGGGCTTGCGGGCTAACGCCCGTCATTGGCTGATCGGCAAGAATCGAGAACGCCAAGGTTTGTAACGCATCACCGGCGAGAATCGCTGTGTCTTCGCCATACTTAATATGGCAGGTTGGCTGCCCGCGACGTAACGCATCGTCATCCATCGCCGGCAGATCGTCATGAATCAGAGAGTAAGCATGAATGCACTCCACGGCCGCGGCCGGTGCATCCAGGCTGGCCGCATCGGCCTTCAGCATCTCACCGGTGGCATACACCAAAAAGGGGCGCAGACGCTTACCGCCTAATAGTGCCCCATATTGCATGGCTTGCACCAGAGGAGAACTCTGAAAAGGAAGTGGATCTATTAAACGCGTCAACGCCAGATTGACGCGTTCATGGTACGCGTTCAGTAAGTTAACGAAATCCATTACTCATTTTCCGGCGTGAAAGGCGCAAGGTCGGCGTTTTTATCATCATTGAGCAGGATTTGAACACGCTGCTCTGCCTGTTGCAGAGTTTGTTGGCCGGTGCGTGCCAGCTGTACGCCGCGTTCAAATTCGTTCAGCGCCTCTTCCAGTGGCAGTTCACCACTCTCCAGACGGCTGACAATCTGTTCCAGCTGCTGTAACGCGCTTTCAAAACTGGCTGGCGCTTCGGCTTTTTTCGGCATAATCAGTGTCAACTCACAGGTTGGGAATCATCTTGCAATCGGTCATGGTAGCCGACGAGGATTAATTAGCAAAATAATGAATGTGATTGCGGTAGCAGAAGCAGTCATCTGACAAAGGTGGTATACTTTTGCGCCTCGGATGCGGGCGCCTCTGCGATACCCGTAATTATATGATTTTACCAGTTAAGTGCCGATGCTTTTAGCACTTATTTGCCCAACGAAGCTGTGTCGCCATGAAGTTTATCATTAAGCTCTTCCCTGAAATCACCATCAAAAGTCAGTCGGTGCGTTTGCGCTTTATCAAAATCCTGACCGGCAACATCCGCAATACCCTGCGAACCCTCGATGACGAGATCGCCGTGGTGCGCCACTGGGATCACATCGAAGTGCGCGCCAAGAAAGAAGCGTTGCGCGCCGCGGTTATCGATGAGCTGACGCGCATTCCCGGTATCCATCATGTCTTGGCGGTAGAAGATCATTCTTATACCGACATGCACGATATCTTCGAGCAGACATTGGCGTTGAACCGCGAGCGTCTGGAAGGGAAGAGTTTCTGCGTACGCGTGAAGCGTCGTGGTAAGCACAGCTTCAGCTCAATTGATGTTGAGCGCTACGTCGGCGGCGGCCTCAATCAGCACATTGAGACTGCACGCGTGCAGCTGAAAAACCCCGATGTCACGGTGAATCTGGAGATTGAAGACGATCGTCTGCTGCTGATCACTGGACGTTACGAAGGGCTGGGCGGTTTCCCAATTGGCACGCAAGAAGACGTGCTGTCGCTGATCTCCGGTGGTTTCGACTCCGGTGTTTCAAGCTACATGTTGATGCGTCGTGGCTGTCGTGTGCATTACTGCTTCTTTAACCTGGGCGGTGCGGCACACGAAATTGGCGTGCGTCAGGTTGCGCACTACCTGTGGCAGCGTTTTGGTCGTTCGCACCGTGTACGCTTTGTGGCAATCAACTTTGAGCCTGTGGTCGGCGAGATCCTCGAAAAAGTGGATGATGGCCAAATGGGCGTGGTGCTGAAACGCATGATGGTGCGTGCGGCTTCCATGGTCGCAGAACGCTACGGCGTGCAGGCGCTGGTGACCGGTGAAGCCTTGGGTCAGGTATCAAGCCAAACGCTGACCAACCTGCGCTTGATCGATAACGCATCGGACACCCTGATTCTGCGTCCGTTAATCTCGCATGATAAAGAGCACATCATCGATTTGGCGCGCCATATCGGCACCGAAGACTTCGCGAAAACCATGCCTGAATATTGTGGTGTGATTTCTAAAAGCCCAACGGTGAAAGCGGTGAAGGCGAAGATCGAAGCCGAAGAACAGAATTTCGATTTTGAAATTCTCAATCGCATGGTGCAGGAAGCGACTAACGTGGATATCCGCGAAATCGCTACCCAGACGCAAGAGGAAGTGGTTGAAGTTGAGACCGTTGCTTCGTTCACTGGTAACGACGTGGTGTTGGATATTCGCTCTGTCGATGAGCAGGAAGATAAACCGCTGGCACTGGAAGGTGTGGAGGTGAAATCTCTGCCGTTCTACAAGCTGAGCACGCAGTTTGGCGATCTGGATCAGGGCAAAACCTGGCTGCTGTATTGCGACCGTGGCGTGATGAGCCGCTTACAGGCGCTGTATCTGCATGAGCAGGGCTTTAAAAACGTGAAGGTTTATCGCCCGTAAACACCCGGTGCGCATGAATGAGCACCCTACGAAAACGGCACTCAGTAACCGTAGGGTCGCCATTCATGGCGACCAAAACACGTAGCAAATCCTCAGGTCGCCTGCTGGCGACCTTTCTTATTCACGCTCTTCAAATTCCTGATAATTATAAATCCCTGCTGCAAGCACCAGCTGTGAAGCCACGTCACGCGCTTTGTCTTTATCCACCAGCAGGTCTATCAGCTTCAGCGCAAAATCCATTGAAGTACCCGGCCCTTGGCTGGTCAGTAGATTGACGCGCGGATCCCAGACGACGCGTCGTTCCATCCAATGTTTATCTGGAATGGTGTCACGCAAGCCAGGGAAACCGGTCATATTGCCGACCGGGAACAGGTCGTGCGGTATCAGAACCGTTCCCGGCGCGGCGCAAATTGCGGCAACAATTTTGCTGGAAAGATGAAATTGACGCACAGTTTCTACCAACAGTGGGCTGTCCCGGAACGTTTCTGCACCTTTCAGCCCCCCTGGCAGCACGATAGCGTCATAGTCATTATCCGCTACTTCCACTAAGGGGGCATCTGCCAGCAGGCGTACGCCACGCGAGCAGATAATCTCACGTGTACCGTCACTTTCAACACTGGCGGTGGTGACGCTCAAACCCGCGCGCACCAAGAGATCGATCGTGGTGACCGCTTCGATCTCTTCACTGCCATGTGCCAGGCAAACCAGAACCGATGCGTTCGCGCTCATATTGGGACTCCTTGCGTTTAATCAAATCGTACATACGGGTGTTCTCCGGCAATGAAATACCCTGTGCGCGGGCTCGGCGCAGCAAGTAGCCGGTGATGTAATCAATTTCTGTCTGTCTTTGCGCGCGTATGTCCTGCAGCATGGAGGAGGTATTGGCGGCCGTGTTATCGATCACGTCATAAATGATGTCACGCAGGTTATCGACCGCGATATGCTGGCCTTCACGCTCCATCACCCAGGCTATCTCTTCGCACAACGTCGCGATTTGTTGCGGATAAGCGCGTAGCGCATCGTTCTGACAATCATGTTCGACGCTGAGTGGGTTGATGACACAGTTCACCGCGAGCTTGCGCCAACTGGCGGAGGCAATATTGTCATGCCAGGCGACGTCCGGCAGCGCCTGGTGCAGAATATCGGCGATGTCGCTCAGCGCGGCACTTTCCCGGCTGGTTGGACCGATATGGGTGATGCCGTGCGCCACGTGTTTGATCACGGTGCCATCGCGCATCGCGGCGTGCGTGGTAATACCGCGCAGCAGAGGGTGTGAAAGCTCTTTGAGCTCTTCCAGCGTTCCCATACCGTTGTGCAGTAACAGGATCGGCACATGGGCGGGAAGCACGCTTTGCAAATTTTTCACCGCCGGAGAGACCTGAGGCGCTTTCAGTGTGACCAGTAACAGTTGGCTTTCGGCAAGAAACAGTGGGTCGTTGGCAATAAACGTGTGATTGCTGGCATGACCCTGCGGATCAATCACGTTTACCGAGCAGTAAGGCTGTGGCACGCGCAACCAGCCTTGAACCTCATGTCCCTGACGTGCAAGGGCGGCGAGCCAAATTTGGCCCAGGGCGCCGCAACCCAACACGGTAATTTTCATATCGCCTCCGCTGAGGGGTTCTCAAATTCACCACACCGGTAAGTATAGCTTTCCGCGTATCGTGTTTTATTAGCGCCATAAGATGCGTATTATGCATGTCACTTTAGTATCAGGAGAAGAAAAGATGCCATCTTTCGATATCGTTTCCGAAGTCGAACTGCCGGAAGTGCGTAATGCAGTGGATAATGCCAACCGTGAAATCTCAACCCGTTTCGATTTCCGCAACGTGAGCGCAAGCATTGAGCTCAACGAAAAGAATGAGACCATCAAAATCACCAGCGAATCTGATTTCCAGGTTAAACAGCTGGTGGATATTGTGCGTGAAAAGCTGCTCAAGCGCGGCATCGAAGGCGCAGCGATTGAAGTGCCTGAAGAGATCGTGCACAGCGGTAAAAGCTGGAGCGTCGAAGCCAAGCTGAAGAAGGGCATTGAAAGCGATGTCGCGAAAAAGCTCGTTAAACTGATCAAAGACAGCAAACTGAAAGTGCAAACGCAAATTCAGGGTGAAGAGCTGCGCGTCACGGGTAAATCACGTGATGATCTGCAAGGTGCCATGGCGCTGGTGCGCGGCGGCAACTTGGGCCAGCCCTTCCAGTTCAAAAACTTCCGCGATTAATCGCGTTTGTCGCGTGCAGCACGACGATAGAGCGTGCTGCGCGCCACCCCTAATGCCTCTGCCGCTTTACTGATATTACCGTTAAAGCGCTGCAGCGTGTCGCTGATCAGCCGTTCATCATGGCTCTGCTTATCTTCCGCTGGCAAGGCTACTCGACGATATTCTGCTGGCAAATGCACATCAGTGACTTCTTCGCCCTCATCGGCGAGCGCTAACAGTACACGCAGTAAACTGCGCAACTGTCGCACGTTTCCGGGCCACGGCAGCTGTGCTAATGACGCCAGCAAGGCCGGTGAAAGCTGAATGTCGCGTTCAGCACCGCCCAACTCCAGCCACAAACGGCTGATAAAGCCTTGCACATCAGGCCAGTCCCGCAGCGGTGGAATGGTCATGGAAAACTCTTGCAGTCGATACAGCAGATCCTCGCGGAATTCGCCTTCCGCCACCCGCTGCGCTAAATCACGATGCGTCGCGCAAACGACGGCGAAATTCACGGGCCAGCTGCGGCTGGAGCCCAGCGGTGCCACCTCTTTCTCTTGCAACACCCGCAGCAGACGGGTTTGCAGCGCCAGCGGCATATCGCCGATCTCATCCAGAAACAGCACGCCACCATCGGCCTCGCGAATTTTACCGATGTAGCCATTTTTGCTGGCACCGGTGAAGGCGCCAGGCTGATACCCAAATAGCTCGGATTCAATCAGTGCTTCCGGAATGGCAGCGCAGTTGATGGCAACGAATTTCCCGTCGCGCCAGCGGCTTTGTTGATGCAGTGCGCGACTGACGTACTCTTTCCCACTACCGGTTTCACCGTGAATACACAGTGAAACGCCGGCATTCATCAGACGAACCATTTTTTCGCCATCACGGCGCAGGGAGAAAGGTAGATCAACCGCCGGCTCACTCGGGGTGGCAAAGTGCTTACGATTGGGGGCACGCAGGCGGAAATAATAGCGTTGCTGCGCATAATCCATCGGTAAAGGAAGGGTGTTGGCTTGCTGTTCAAGCGGGGAAAACAGCTGCTGGAATGTCAGGGTGCCCAGTTGTTCGGTGCTCAGTTGCAGTTCTTTCATGGCCAAGCGATTGGCGGCCGTCAGCACGTTATCGGAGAACACCAGCAGCAGCTCGTCGCTGGTATCAATACCCTGTGGCTCAGTGTGCAGGCTCATCAGCCATTGTTGTGGGTGCAAGCTTTGCTTAACCCACAAATATTCAATCTGCTTTGCTGCCGCTTTTACCCAATGAAACGTTCTCGGATGCGGAAAGTGCGCTGGGCCAGAAATGTCCAACACACCGGCAATCTGACCGTTCGGCATTTGCAATGGCATCGCGGCGCAATAAAGGCCTTGATTGAGCGTCAGGAAATGTTGTTGTCCTTCAATCTCACAGCCGTCATCAATGGCTAATGCCGTGCCGATGGCATTGGTGCCGCGCCCGCATTCACTCCACAAATTACCGGGCGCGAGCGCAAAGCGCTGTGCTTTTTCCATCGATTGCATATCACCGAAGGTATTCAGCACCAGACCGGTGGCGTCAGAGAGGATCACCACCGACTGCTTTTCAGCCAGTTTCTGCGCCAGGAGTTTGATCACGGGCTGCGCAAACTGTTGTAAGCCGGCATTGCTGGCGAGCACATCCGCCAGCTCACCCTGTCGAACGCGAGGAAAATCATCGGCGGTGCGGTCAAGACCATACAGCTGGCTACGGAACCAGGAGTCGCTTAACAGCGGGTTGGAATTAACGGCAAGCGCGGCTGAATTTCCCTGCATTAGTAACCTCATGCCTAGCGAAAGTGTTGCAGCAGTGTAGCGTTACGGTTTCTGTGGTGTTGCGATACGCAACACAGATAAGAATTTTTGCTGACAGAAGCCACGCAGTCAAAAGGGTTATTGGCTTTATAAATTGATGATAGATAAAACTATTTTTTTAAAGTTAGCAAGCTGAAAAAAAATGGCACGGACGCTGCAATGGTGTATACGGCAGCGGGCTGTTCAATCTGTTGACCCACGGATTGCCGCTGCCAGCCAAGAAACACCTGACCCTACATTAAGGAGTTTGCGATGCGTTATGCACATCCCGGTACGCCCGGCGCTTTAGTCAGTTTTAAAGCGACCTACGGCAATTTTATTGCGGGCAAATTCGTAGAGCCGCTCAGCGGCCAATACTTCACTAACACCTCGCCAGTGGATGGCAGCGATATTGCTCAGTTTCCTCGTTCGGATGCGCGCGATATCGATTTGGCACTGGATGCTGCTCATCAGGTCGCTGACGCCTGGGGAAAAACCAGCGTACAGCACCGCGCCAACTTGCTGTTGCAGGTGGCCGATTGCATTGAAGCTAATCTGGAAATGTTGTCCGTGGCAGAGAGTTGGGACAACGGCAAGCCAATCCGTGAAACGTTGAATGCCGATTTACCGCTAGCGGTAGACCACTTCCGCTACTTCGCCGGTTGTTTGCGCGCTCAGGAAGGCAGTACTGCAGAAATTGACGAAACCACCGTGGCTTATCATTTCCATGAGCCGCTGGGCGTGGTTGGGCAAATCATCCCGTGGAACTTCCCGTTATTGATGGCGGCGTGGAAACTGGCTCCAGCGCTGGCAGCCGGTAACTGCGTCGTGCTGAAACCAGCGGAACAAACGCCGCTCGCGATTACGCTGCTGATGGAGCTGATTGGCGATCTGTTCCCGGCCGGTGTGTTAAATGTGGTGCAGGGTTTTGGTCGGGAAGCCGGTGAAGCACTGGCGACCAGTAAACGTATTGCCAAAATCGCCTTTACCGGTTCAACGCCGGTCGGACGTCACATCATGGCATGTGCCGCTGAAAACATCATCCCTTGCACGGTTGAGCTGGGCGGTAAATCGCCGAATATCTACTTTGCCGATGTAATGGACGGTGAAGCTGATTTTATCGAAAAAGCGGTAGAAGGCTTGGTGCTGGGCTTCTTTAACCAAGGTGAAGTGTGTACCTGCCCATCGCGGGCGTGATCCATGAATCCATCTATGACGCTTTCATGGCGCGCGTTATGGATAAGGTAGCCAATATCCGCCGTGGTGATCCGCTGGATACCGACACCATGATCGGTGCTCAGGCATCACGCCAGCAATTCGACAAAATCCTGTCTTATATCAATATTGCACGTGATGAAGGCGGGCAAATTCTTACAGGGGGCGATCGCGCCAGCGTCGCTGCTGAATTGGATAACGGATTCTACATCCAGCCAACCCTGATCAAAGGCACTAACCAGATGCGTTGTTTCCAGGAAGAGATTTTTGGGCCAGTGATTGGCATCACCACCTTTAAAGATGAAGCCGAAGCTTTGGCTATCGCCAATGAGACTCAGTTTGGCCTCGGCGCGGGTGTGTGGACGCGAGACACTAACCTGGCATACCGGATGGGCAGGAGTATCAAGGCCGGTCGCGTTTGGACTAACTGCTATCACATCTATCCCGCACACGCGGCCTTCGGTGGCTATAAGCAATCGGGTGTGGGACGCGAGACGCACAAAATGGCGCTGAGCGCCTATCAACAAACCAAAAATTTGCTGGTCAGCTATGGCACTGCGCCTTTGGGCCTGTTCTGAGTCCGCATCCGATCAAATGGAGAGTGAAAGATGAATATGCAAATCAAAACCACCATGAAAGCCGCCGTTGTGAAAGCGTTTGGCGAACCCTTAGTGATTGAGCAAGTGCCGGTGCCGCAAGTGGGGCCGGGGCAGATTCTGGTAAAAATCGCCGCGACCGGCGTGTGCCATACGGATCTCCACGCTGCTGAAGGTGACTGGCCAATTAAACCGAATCCACCGTTTATTCCCGGTCATGAAGGTGTCGGACAGGTCGTGGCGCTGGGTGAGGGTGTGAAGCATCTCAAACTGGGCGATCGCGTGGGGGTGCCATGGCTCTATTCTGCCTGTGGTCATTGTGAGCACTGCCTCGATAGCTGGGAAACGCTGTGTCTTTCACAACAAAATGCGGGCTATTCGGTCAACGGCAGTTTCGCGGAATATTGTCTCGCAGACGCGAATTATGTCGGGATTATCCCGGACAATATCGACTACAACGAAATCGCTCCAATCTTGTGTGCGGGTGTGACGGTGTACAAAGGCCTGAAGATGACCGATACCAAGCCGGGTGACTGGGTGGTGGTGTCCGGCATTGGTGGTTTAGGGCATATGGCGGTGCAGTACGCGGTGGCCATGGGGCTGAACGTGGCGGCAGTGGATATTGATGATGAGAAGCTGGCATTTGCTAAGCGCCTTGGTGCTAGCGTGGTGGCGAATGCGAAGAATGTCGATCCGGCTAAAGTTTTCCAGGAAAGCTTCGGCGGGGCGCATGGTGTTCTGGTGACAGCTGTTTCTCCTAAAGCGTTTGAACAGGCGATTGGCACGATGCGTCGTGGTGGCACTATGGTGTTAAACGGTTTGCCACCGGGTAAATTCGATCTGTCTATCTTCGATATGGTACTGGATGGGATTACGGTGCGCGGCTCGATTGTGGGCACGCGTAAGGATCTGCAGGAAGCGTTAGATTTCGCGGGACGTCATAAAGTGAAAGCGAGCGTGGCAGTTGAGCCGTTAACTAACATCAATGACATCTTTGCACGTATGCACGCAGGTAAGATTGAAGGGCGTATCGTGGTGGATATGTCACTGTAGTCATTGGAACGTCTTGTAGTGGCGCGAACTATCGCGCCACTACAAGGTGTGCAATCGTTGCTTAACAGCTGGCGAGCAGCGCTTCGATTTCAACGCGGCTCGTCACTTTACTGTCTATTTTGATATAGGCACTTTTCTCTTCTGGCACGATAAAGACTGAAGAGACACCTGGCTGCGCTTTTAAACGTTTTTCAAGGTTAGGCACCGCCAATACGGCATCACTGAGCACCATGCGCAGGCTGCTAACGTACGGTGGTTCCTGCATCGACATCGCCACAAACAGCCATGCTACTGCAACAATCGCGCCGACCAGGAACACGGTTTGTGCATCAAAGTGACCGAAGATCCAACCCCCTAAACTGCCGCCAATCGCCACGCCAATAAACTGACTGGTGGAGTAAATGCCCATCGCCGTGCCTTTATAGCCCGGCGGTGATTCTTTACTGATCAGAGAAGGCAGAATCGCTTCCATGACGTTGAAGGCCAGGAAGAACAGCTGTACGCCGATGACCAACGTCCAGAAATGGCCCGCCGCGCCCCACAGCACAATTTCCGCAATCAGAATTAACGCCACGCAACCGACGAACACGCGCTTCATGCGGCGCTTAACTTCGGCATAAATAATGAAGGGTACGACCGCTACAAATGCCACCAGCATAGTCACCAGATAAATTTTCCAGTGCTCTGATGCCGGAAGACCGGCTTGCTCAAACTGACCTGGCAGGGCGACGAAGCTCGACATCAGCAAAATGTGCAGGCAGAGAATACCAATGTTGAGTTTTAACAGCTTCGGGTTGGTAAGCACCGCACGAATGCTGCCTTTGACTATGCCGGACTCACGATTGAGTAAGTGATGAGGTGCGTTGGGCACCACCAGCAGCGTAATGACAATGCCGAGGCTGGCAAGGATAGCGATCATCCAGAATAGTGCGTGCAGCCCTAATGCATGGGTCACAATCGGTCCAACGACCATGGCAATCGCAAAGGTCACGCCAAAGCTGATACCGATAAACGCCATCGCTTTGGTACGGTTCTGCTCGCGAGTGAGATCAGACAATAGCGCCATAACCGCAGCAGCAATTGCCCCTGAACCTTGCAGCGCACGACCCAAGATCACGCCCCAAATGGAGGTGGTCATTGCGGCTATTACGCTACCGAGAACAAAAATGAATAATCCACCGACAATGAGAGGCTTGCGACCGACGCGATCGGAAAGCAAACCGAAGGGGATCTGGAATACTGCCTGTGCCAGACCATAGATACCAATTGCCAGACCAATTAAGGTTTCACTGGCACCCTGTAACGCCATACCGTACGTGGTAAGCACCGGCAGGACCATAAACATTCCCAACATGCGCAGGGAAAAAACAGTGCCTAAACCCCATGTAGCCCTAAGCTCTACTGGAGTCATTTTATTGTCGTTCATTCCAACCTCTGTAAGTTTATGCCTTTCATACTTCAAGCCGCAGATGCGTTGGCTGCGCACGTTCACCCAGGTCACTAATATCCAGGGATTCACGCACATGCCGCCTGCCAGCATCTCGAATTATTTTGGGCATTTAGCTCTCATTTTAGGGAGCAGGGCAGGGCGGGTAAAACATTTGTTATTAAGCAGTGGTAACAAAAAGAAAGGGCGCGAAATTCGCGCCCTTTCTGGAGTTGCGGAGCTGTATTACCAGACGTAAGTCAGCAGGTCTTTTGATGCCGGTGTCATGAAATCAACCGACATCATCACGCTCAATGCGGTGATAGCGACAATTGAGAACACAAACAGTTTACGCGCCCAAACTTTATCGTTTGAAGTTTTGTAACCTGAAAGTGCCATCCCAAGCCACCACACACTCACTGCCGCAGCAACCACCAGATACTTGTAACCCGCATATCCGCCGAGTGTCAGCATCAGAGTGGCAATCATAAACGCCAGGATATAGAGCGTAATATGATTTTTTGCCACCGAGATACCTTTCACTACGGGCAGAACCGGGATGTTGGCCGCCTGATAATCCTTAAAGCGGAAGATAGCAATCGCGTACGAGTGCGGCATCTGCCACAGGCTAAAGATAGCCAGTAAGATCAGGGCACCAGCATCAAACTGGTTGGTGACTGCGCAGTAGCCAATGACCGGTGGCGCTGCACCAGAAAGGCTACCAATCAGTGTGCCGTAGACTGAATTACGCTTCATATACAGGCTATAAACGCCTACATATACGACGAAGCCCATCACCGCCAGCCACATGGCCAGCGGGTTAGCACCGAAATACAGCAGCGCAAAGCCAGCAATACCCAATGCGGTTGCATAAACCAGGCTTACTTTCGCCGAGATCAGGCCCTTGACCAGAACACGGTTCCGCGTCCTCTCCATCTTGATATCGATATCGCGATCAATCACGTTGTTGAAAACACAACCTGATGCGACAACCAGCGATACACCCACCAGTGCGTAGAGGAACAGGGTGTAATCAATGCTGCCTTTTGAAGCCAACAGGAATCCACCGATCACAGAAATTAAATTGCCGAAAATAATTCCTGGTTTTGTTACTTGCAGGTATTGCTTAATCATTACGCGACTCTTTAGTGAACCATCATGTTGTAGTTCAGGTTCCACATAATCCACAGTGAGCCTACTACAACAATCAGAATGATGAGTGCTGAGAAGACAATGGCCACCATGTTCCAGCCACCTTCTGATTTGCTGTCTAAGTGCAGGAAGTAGACCAGGTGTACTAACACCTGAACCACTGCACACACCAGAACTACACCCAGAATGGTACCGTGAGATGCGCCGCCATCCATTACCATCCAGAACGGAATACCGGTCAGGATGATAGAGAGGATGAAGCCGATCATGTAAGACTTCACACTACCGTGAGAAGCGCCATGTTCGTTAGCAGAATGACTCATTACATGGCTCCCATCAGATAGACAACGGTGAATACGCAGATCCACACCACATCCAGGAAGTGCCAGAACAAGCTGAGGCACATAATACGGGTGCGGTTAGTGGCAGTCAGACCACGTTTAGAAACCTGGAACATCATCACAGCCATCCAGATCAGGCCCGAGGTCACGTGCAGACCGTGGGTACCAACCAGCGTAAAGAACGCTGACAGGAAGCCGCTGCGGTCAGGACCGAAGCCTTCCATGATCAGGTGATGGAATTCATAGATTTCCATACCGATGAAGCCGGCACCAAACAGGAAGGTCAATGCCAACCAGCTGATGACCGAACCCTTGTTCTGGTTGTTCATCGCAATCACTGCCATTCCATAAGTAATGGAGCTGAGCAGCAGGAGCGCGGTTTCAACCAGCACAAACGGCAGTTCAAAGATGTCTTTACCTGCCGGGCCACCGGCAGTGTTATTGACCATAACTGCATAGGTCGCAAATAGGGTTGCGAAGATAATGCAGTCACTCATCAGGTAGATCCAGAAGCCAAAGACTTTATTGGCTCCTGCATCGTGATGCCCATGCTCCGCATGGGCGTCGTGGTGGTGTTTTGCAGTTTCAGTAGACATTATTTGAGACCTGCTTTGCGGACTTCATCAAAGTGCTTGTTCTCGATCTGTTCAACTTCGGCAACCGGTACGTAGTAATCCACGTCTTCGTCGAAGCTTTTCACAATCCAAGTCACGATAGTAGCCAAGAAGGTGAGGCCAGCCAGCCACCAGATGTGCCAGATCATCGCGAAACCAAATACGGTCATGAATGCTGCGATAATCAGAGCTGCGCCGCTGTTTTTCGGCATATGAATTTCTTCATATTTTTCTGGCTGTTTGTACGCTTCGCCTTTCTCTTTCATTTCCCAGAACGCATCACGCTCGTGGATATGAGGGATCACAGCAAAGTTGTAGAACGGTGGCGGTGAAGAGGTTGCCCACTCCAGCGTACGACCGCCCCACGGGTCACCGGTCAGGTCACGGTTCTGATCACGGTCACGTACAGAGACCCAGAACTGGATAACCTGGCACAGAATACCGCATGCAATCAGCGCCGCGCCGCCTGCTGCAACAACCAGCAGTGGGTGGAACTGAGGATCGATGTCCTGGCTGATACGACGGGTCATACCCATGAAGCCCAGCGCGTACAGCGGCATAAAGGCAACGAAGAAACCAATGATCCAGAACCAGAATGCACGGATACCCCATTTTTCGTTCAGGGTGAAGCCGAATGCTTTCGGGAACCAGTAGGTCACGCCAGCCATACAACCGAACACCACACCACCGATAATAACGTTATGGAAGTGTGCAATCAGGAACAGGCTGTTGTGCAGAATGAAGTCCGCACCTGGAACTGCCAGCAGAACACCGGTCATACCACCAATAGAGAAGGTAACCAGGAAGCCGATAGTCCACAGCATCGCTGAGTGGAACTCAACGCGACCCTGATACATGGTGAACAGCCAGTTGAAGATTTTCACGCCGGTTGGAATGGCGATGATCATCGTCATAATACCGAAGAAGGCGTTAACGTTCGCACCGGCACCCATGGTGAAGAAGTGGTGCAGCCAAACGATGAACGACAGTACGGTAATCGCGATGGTTGCCCACACCAATGAGGTGTAACCAAACAGACGCTTTTTAGAGAAGGTCGCAGTGACTTCAGCGAAGACACCAAACACCGGCAAGACAAGGATATAAACTTCCGGGTGACCCCAAACCCAAATCAGGTTGACGTACATCATCATGTTACCGCCCATTTCATTGGTGAAGAAATGGAAGCCGAGGTAACGGTCAAGCGTCAACAGTGCCAGCGTAACGGTCAGTACCGGGAACGCAGCGATGATCAGGACGTTGGTGCAAAGCGCTGCCCAAGTAAACACAGGCATCTTGAACAAATCCATGCCCGGCGCACGCATCTTCAGAATGGTCACGAAGAAGTTGATACCGGTCAGTGTCGTACCGATACCGGACAGCTGGAGACTCCAGATCCAGTAATCGACCCCGACGCCAGGACTGTATTCCGCGCCCGAAAGCGGTGGATAAGCCAGCCAGCCAGTCTGTGCAAACTCGCCCACACCCAGAGAAAGGTTCACCAGGATCACACCGATCGCAGTAAACCAGAAGCTCAGGTTGTTCAGGAACGGGAAGGCAACGTCACGTGCACCGATTTGCAGCGGTACCGCGATGTTCATCAGACCTACCACGAAAGGCATCGCCACGAAGAAGATCATGATCACGCCGTGAGCGGTGAAGATCTGGTCGTAGTGGTGCGGTGGTAGTATGCCGGCTTCGCCTGCGGAAGCCATCACTTGTTGGGTACGCATCATAACCGCATCGGCAAAGCCGCGCAGCAGCATCACGAATGCCATGATGCAATACATAATACCCAATTTTTTATGGTCGATGGAGGTGAACCATTCTGACCACAGATATTGCCACTTACCAAAATAGGTAATCGCGGCAACCAGTGCCAGACCACC
Organism: Pantoea rwandensis; assembly: GCF_002095475.1. Lineage (GTDB taxonomy): Bacteria > Pseudomonadota > Gammaproteobacteria > Enterobacterales > Enterobacteriaceae > Pantoea > Pantoea rwandensis. Next base: position 27,028 of record NZ_MLFR01000019.1, on the reverse strand, counting down.
CAAGATGATAGCAGCAACAGTTACCACGATAATGGGTTCGTGGTATGGCACTGCATCCAGTGTTAATTTTCCGAACATCGTATTATTCCTCGGCTCCCGCAGCAGCGGCGTGATTCATGTCCATGCCTTTGTGCTCTGGCATGTCCATCTTCCCGTGGCTCATCATGAACTTATCAATAACCTGCTTGAACAGTTCTGGATTCGCAGTTGAGAAATATTCCACTGGGTGATTTTCGCTTGGCGCAGCCAGTTTCTCGAAATCATCCATGTTGGTCAGCGCGTTAGGTGCCGCTTTAACTTTATCAACCCACTGCTGGAATTCAGCATCGTCTTTGGTTGCAATGGCTTTGAACTTCATGCCAGAGAAGCCGCGACCACTGAAGTTCGCAGAGATACCGTCGAATATTCCTGGCTCATTGGCGATCAGGTGCAGTTTAGTCTGCATGCCCGCCATGGCGTAGATCTGGCTACCGAGCGTAGGAATAAAGAAGGAGTTCATTACGGAGTTTGAGGTGATCTTGAAGTTCACCGGAGTATTTGCCGGGAAGGCAAGCTGGTTAACGGTTGCAATACCCTGTTCAGGGTAGATAAACAGCCATTTCCAGTCCAGCGCTACAACATCAATCTCAATCGGTTTCACGTCAGAGACGAGCGGTTTGCTTGGCTCAAGAGCGTGAGTCGATTTCCAGGTCAGCACGCCGAGGAAGATAATGATCAGGATCGGAATGGTCCAGACCACCGCTTCTACTTTATTAGAGTGTGACCAGTTAGGGCTATATGTTGCATTGGTATTGGATGCCCGATATTTCCAGGCAAAGAATACCGCCATGAAGACTGCTGGGATAACTACGATCATCATCAAGCCGAAAGCTGTCAGAATCAACGAACGTTGCTCCAGTGCAATCTGTCCTTTGGGATTTAACAACGCACTATCACAGCCACTGAGTAATACAGCGCCTGCAATTAATGACAAAATCCCCAAACTTTTATTGTATTTCCTGAGTCTCATTTAACGACCTCAATGACATAGGGCTCTATTGTCGTTTAAGTGTGCGCGCATTTTACGGGAAGGTTTATGCAGTGTAAACCAGCTTAAGGATGTGTCAGATGGCTGTTGACACCTTTTGCTAAGGGTGTCACAGATGTTGCGCAGGGTGACAAATTATTAATTGCGACAAGCAGTTGGCGGCAATATAACAAAAATAGATGATAGAAACCGCAGAAAAATCAGGGAAAGCATAAACCGTACTTTTAATGCTCACTTATTTAACAATTATGTAGCATTTGAATGATGAATTTCCTACAAAGTAATTGCGCACCGGGTTTTAATATTATCTAGCGGTGTTAATTAAATGTTTATTTTTCGCGATGAAAAAAATGCTATTCGTTAAAATGAGTGCACTGTTATTTTTTTAGCCAAATATCCAGTGATTGGCAATTTCCGAATACTTAACTCAGATTTTTACTCGCCATTTTTCGTAAAGCCAAACAGTCCAGCATGACCCCCAATGCAACAGCGACCAGTGCCAAGGCCATGCCAGCCTCAAAAAGCGGAGCGAGTAAATGCGCCATCTTTGCGATACCAGCGGCATTGAGCGCCAGCGCCACTAACCCTAGCACCAGCATGCCACAGCCGACGCTAAACAAGCGCACTGTCCAGCGATAGCCTTCTGGCCAGAGGCTGCGCATCACAAATTCACCGCTTTGCTGAAGGGCCAGCAGTGTCCCACGACAAACCCAGAGCAGTAACAATCCCGGCACACCGGCGAATACAGTGAAGGCATAAAATGTCGGCCATCCCCACAACTCCACCAGCCAACCCGCAGCAGGCCCGACATAAACGCGACCCACAGCAGAGAGCGCAGAAAGTAGAGCGAACTGTGTGGCGGAGAAAGACTTGTTGCACAACGTCATTAATAAGGCAACGAAGGCCGCGGTGCCCATGCCACCACACAGATTTTCGATGAACACCGCGCTCGCCATACTCCATAAATGCGGAGGGGTGACGGCTAAGAGCCAATATGCAAAGTTAGAGACCGCTTGTAAGATGCCGAAGATCATTAAGGCGCGAAACAGACTCAAGCGCTGCATCAGCACGCCGCCGTAGAGCGCACCCACAATTGTCGCCAGCAGGCCGAGTGTTTTATTGACCAAACCAACATCGCCGGCGCTGAAGCCAACGCCACGAATCAGGAAGGTGGTGGTCAGTGAGGCGGCAAATGCATCGCCCAGCTTATAAAGGATGATTAAGGTGATCAGAAGCCAGGCATTATTGCGAAGGAAGAAATCTTTTAAGGGGAGTGATACAGCCTGGCGTAGTGAGTGGGGCTCGCGTACAGGAGTTGCCGGTTCTTTAGCCAGCAAGGTGGCGATCAACCCTGGCAGCATTAATAGAGCCATGAGCCAATAAGTGGCTTGCCATCCGAGATAGCGATCCGCCAGCCATAGCGCAAGCCCCCCTGAAATCAGCATCGCCAGACGGTATCCGAGTACGGTTATCGCCGCGCCGCTGCCGCGCTCTTCAGGCGGCAACACATCCGTTTTCCAAGCATCAAAGACGATATCCTGCGAAGCAGAGCAGAAGGCAACGATGACAGCCAGAGCGGCGAGCAGCGTAAGGTCACGCGAAGGTTGCATAAAGCCCATGCTGATGATGCCTGCAATGAGCGCCAATTGCGTCACCAGCAACCAGCCCCGGCGGCGTCCCAGAAACGGCGGGGTATAACGATCCATCATCGGCGACCACAGGAACTTGAACACATAAGCCTGGCCGACAAGGGAGAAAAAACCAATGGTTTTCAGATCGACATTCTCGACGGTCATCCACGCCTGTAAGGTGCCTGCTGTTAAGGCTAGCGGCAGTCCTGAAGCAAAACCCAATAGCAGCAAAACGGCCGCATTACGTTGGGTAAAAATACGCAGATAGTGAGAAGTCATAACCAACCTGAAATGATGCCCGGCCAAAGATAGCCGGGCAGAATAGCTGAGGAATTAGCGGGCGTTCTGTTTAATAAACTCGTGAACGCTGGTGTCCTGCGCCATATCAGCAATCACGTCACTCAGGGTTGAGTTAACCGCGTTGGTGATCTTCGCGTTAGTGGCGGTAAACGCGCCTTCTACGCTGTAAGTCTGACGATAGTTTTTAACCTGCTTGTTACCGTTTTTCGCGGTCGCAATGATGGAAATGTCAGCTTTGGTCGTAATGCTGTAACGCACGTTGCCTTGTGTCACATCAGCGTAAAGACCATTAACGACAATCTGCAGGTCAACCGCACCGTTAGGTCCGATCATATAACCGCGTGCGGTCATCTGCTTCTCCAGCACTTCCTGTAACAGGAAACGCAGATCGCGAGATGGCGTTAAAGTGACTAACTGACCGTCACGATTCACTTTTGCCAGTGCCTGATCGGCACGCTGATCGGCACCGTTAACGCTGATGGTCGCGCCCATTAAGCCAGGATCTTGCTGAGGCAGCTGAATCTTGGGCTGAATGTTCAGGGTGGTGTTATTGCTGGCGCAGCCGGCCAAAATAAAAGCAGCCAGCAGAGGGAATAACAGTTTTTTCAACATACTCATTCTCGTTAGCATATGGGTTGGTTTGCAAAACTGCGGCCATCATAGCATTGCGCGACGGCGAAAAAAGCCCCGTGCCAGTGGAAATTGATTGTAAAGGCTTTTTTCGGACAGACGGTCACGTAACAGCGTTGACCTGACGAATGAGCTCGTTAAGATGCGCAGCAGATCTGGAATTATTTCCGGCGCGCCTGCGGGTTGGGCAAAAAACCTACTAATATTTAAACAGATGGGCACAGCGCTCGCCGTTGAGGAGAGTTAACAATGATTCGCGAACAAATAGAAGAAAAGCTGCGTAAGGCGTTCGAACCTGCACATCTCGAAGTGCATGATGAGAGCTACCGTCATAACGTGCCCGCTGGTTCTGAAAGTCACTTTAAAGTCGTGATTGTCAGCGACCTGTTTACCGGCCAGCGATTCCTGCAGCGTCATCGCGCCATTTATGGTGAATTGACGGAAGAGTTGGCAGGTAGTGTGCACGCGCTGGCATTGCATACCTACACACAAAAAGAGTGGGATGGTTTACAAGATACTGTACTGGCTTCCCCTAACTGTCGGGGCGCCGGAACCCTCGCCTGAGTTCTCACTTCATCCTCTCTCAAAACGGCCTGCGGGCCGTTTTCTTTTCATCTATTACCCTTAAACGCGATCCATGGCGCAAAAAAGCAGCAAAACCGCTAAAAAGTGGTGAGTTTGCAGCCTCGACTCATTCCAGCGATGCCGCTATAATGCGGCGTCTATTTTTCCGGAATGTCTTCGGGACGCTTCTGGTGACAGGGATTAGGTTCTGCCTGCAGAGGCCGTCCCGATTGTTGGATACGGCGCATTTAATGTGTGGTGTCTGAAGTTGACCGAGCACGTGATTTTTTGAGGTAACAAGATGACAGTTTCAGTAGAAACCACCCAGGGTCTGGGCCGTCGCATTTCAATTACTGTTCCAGCGGACAGCATCGAAAGCGCAGTGAAGAAAGAACTGGTGGAAGTGGCTAAGAAAGTCCGTATCGACGGTTTCCGTAAAGGCAAAGTGCCTGCAAACGTCATTTCTCAGCGCTACGGTGCTTCTGTTCGCCAGGACGTGCTGGGCGAGCTGATGACGCGCAACTTCGTTGACGCCATCATCAAAGAGAAAATCAACCCAGCTGGCGCACCAAACTACGTGCCAGGTGAGTATAAAGAAGGCGAAGATTTCACTTACGCGGTTGAGTTCGAAGTGTATCCAGAAGTTGAGCTGAAAGGCCTGGATGCTATCGAAGTTGAGAAGCCAGTCGTTGAAGTCACTGACGCTGATGTCGACACCATGCTGGAAACCCTGCAGAAGCAGCAGGCGACCTGGAAAGAGAGCGATGCTGCAGCGACTGCTGAAGATCGCGCGACCATCGACTTCAGCGGATCTGTAGACGGTGAAGAGTTTGAAGGCGGCAAAGCGTCTGACTTCGTACTGGCGATGGGTCAGGGTCGTATGATCCCAGGCTTTGAAGAAGGTGTTGTTGGCCATAAAGCAGGCGAAACCTTCACTATCGACGTGAAATTCCCAGACGACTACCACGCTGAAACCCTGAAAGGGAAAGATGCGAAGTTCGAAATCGTTCTGAAGAAAGTGGAAACTCGTGAACTGCCAGAGCTGACTGAAGAGTTCATCAAGCGCTTCGGCGTTGAAGATGGTTCAGTGGCCGGTCTGCGTGCAGAAGTGCGTAAGAACATGGACCGTGAGCTGAAAGGCGCTATCCGTAATCGCGTGAAAACTCAGGCGATTGATGGTCTGGTTGAAGCCAACGAAATCGACGTACCTGTTGCGTTGATCGACAGCGAAATCGACGTTCTGCGTCGTCAGGCTGCTCAGCGCTTTGGTGGCAACGAGAAGCAAGCTTTCGAGCTGCCGCGTGAACTGTTTGAAGAGCAGGCAAAACGTCGCGTTGTTGTTGGCTTGCTGCTGGGCGAAGTGATTCGCATCAACGAGCTGAAAGCTGACGAAGACCGCGTTAAAGCGCTGATCGAAGAGATGGCTTCTGCGTACGAAGATCCGCAGGAAGTGATCGAGTTCTACAGCAAGAACAACGAGCTGATGAACAACATGCGCAACGTCGCACTGGAAGAGCAGGCTGTTGAAGCGGTACTGGCGAAAGCAAAAGTCACCGACAAAGCAACTAACTTCCAGGAACTGATGAACCAGACCTCAGCGGCTTGATTCGTTAGTTAACCGAAAGTGCTAAGCCCGTGACTGAAAAGTCGCGGGCTTTTTCGTTTTCAGGCGTTAACCGCACAGAATTGTCTTCTATTTGCTTAATTAATCGGCAAATTGTTCGCTAAGCTCTTTTTCCGTGTTAGCGAATGGGCAAAAGGTTGTTATGCTTGAAACAACTGGGCAGCATCCCCAGATACAGGGAGAATGCATGAAAACAGTGAGACTGGCTGATTAACCGTCCTGTTATGTCGGAGTGAGGGGGCAGCGCATAGTTTTCCCGACGCGCCTCACGTAATATCGGTACAGAATGTTGCCAATGAAATTTATCAGGAGACGGTAATGTCATACAGTGGCGATCGTGAATTTACTGCACCGCACATGGCGCTGGTGCCAATGGTGGTCGAACAAACCTCGCGCGGCGAGCGTTCTTACGACATCTACTCCCGCCTGCTCAAAGAGCGTGTGATCTTCCTGACCGGCCAGGTTGAAGATCATATGGCTAACCTGATCGTGGCGCAGATGCTGTTTCTGGAAGCTGAGAATCCTGAAAAAGACATTTATCTCTACATTAACTCGCCAGGTGGCGTGATTACTGCCGGGATGTCGATTTACGACACGATGAAATTTATCAAGCCGGATGTCAGCACCATTTGTATGGGTCAGGCTTGTTCAATGGGTGCGTTCCTGCTGACCGCAGGCACGAAAGGCAAGCGCTTCTGCCTGCCGAATTCCCGCGTAATGATTCACCAGCCGCTGGGCGGTTATCAGGGCCAGGCGACGGATATTGAAATCCATGCGCGTGAAATCCTGAAAGTGAAACAGCGTATGAATGAGTTGATGGCTGAACACACCGGCAAATCACTGGAAGAGATCGAACGCGACACCGAGCGTGATCGTTTCCTCTCTGCCAGCGAAGCGGTAGAGTATGGCTTGGTCGATTCCATCCTGACGCATCGCCAATAAGACACATCTGGCTGCCCCTTACGCTATAGTTAACGGGGCAGCACGATGAGTTGCATGAAAATCGGCCGTTGATGTGCGGCCAGTGCCGTACACCAAATTGGGTCTGAGAACGAAAAGAGGTTAGCTGATGACAGATAAGCGCAAAGACGGTTCAGGTAAGTTGCTGTACTGCTCTTTCTGCGGCAAAAGCCAGCATGAAGTCCGTAAGCTGATTGCCGGGCCGTCAGTGTATATTTGCGACGAATGTGTTGATCTATGCAATGACATCATTCGCGAAGAAATTAAAGAAGTTGCCCCGCATCGCGAGCGCAGTGCTCTGCCGACGCCGCATGAAATTCGTCATCATTTAGATGATTACGTCATCGGTCAGGAAAAGGCCAAAAAAGTGCTGGCGGTAGCGGTGTACAACCACTACAAACGTCTGCGCAATGGCGATACCAGCAATGGTATTGAGCTGGGCAAAAGTAACATTCTGCTGATCGGGCCTACCGGTAGTGGTAAAACGTTGCTGGCTGAAACCCTGGCTCGTCTGCTGGATGTTCCGTTTACCATGGCGGATGCCACCACCCTGACCGAAGCGGGTTATGTGGGTGAGGATGTGGAAAACATCATCCAGAAACTGCTGCAGAAGTGTGATTACGATGTGCAGAAAGCACAGCGCGGTATCGTCTACATCGATGAAATCGATAAGATTTCTCGTAAGTCAGATAACCCGTCAATCACCCGTGACGTGTCTGGTGAAGGTGTACAGCAGGCTCTGCTGAAATTGATCGAAGGGACTGTGGCTGCTGTTCCTCCGCAGGGCGGACGTAAACATCCGCAGCAGGAATTCTTACAGGTTGATACCTCTAAGATTCTGTTTATCTGTGGTGGTGCATTTGCTGGCCTCGATAAAGTGATTTCCCAGCGTGTTGAAACCGGATCGGGCATTGGATTCGGTGCAACGGTAAAAGGAAAATCGCAGAAAGCCAGCGAAGGTGAGCTGCTGTCGCAGGTTGAGCCAGAAGATCTGATTAAATTCGGTCTGATTCCGGAGTTCATCGGTCGTCTGCCAGTCGTGGCGACGCTGAGTGAATTGAGTGAAGAAGCGCTGATTCAGATCCTGCGTGAGCCGAAGAACGCATTGACCAAACAGTACCAGGCGCTGTTCAACCTGGAAGGCGTTGAGCTGGAGTTCCGTGACGAACCTTGACGGCGATTGCCAAGAAAGCGATGTCACGTAAAACCGGTGCACGTGGTTTGCGTTCTATCGTTGAAGGTGCGCTGCTCGAAACCATGTACGATCTGCCATCGATGGATGACGTGGAAAAAGTGGTGATTGATGAGTCAGTGATTGATGGTCAATCTGAGCCGATGCTGATTTATGGTAAGCATGAAGCTCAAGCTTCTGGCGAATAAATAAGCAATCGCACCATGTGGTTATCTTAAAAAGGGGAAAATGTTTTCCCCTTTTGTTTTTCTCTCACCCGTGACATTGAATGTCGACCAAGCATCCCCATATACTCAATATCCTGTGGGTTGAACTGCAAACTTCTTTTATGCGGTACCCATCACCTGGCGGACATTAAACTAAGAGAGAGCTCTATGAATCCTGAGCGTTCTGAACGCATTGAAATCCCCGTGTTGCCTCTGCGCGACGTGGTGGTTTATCCGCACATGGTAATTCCGTTGTTTGTTGGTCGGGAAAAATCGATTCGTTGCCTTGAAGCGGCGATGGATCATGACAAGAAGATCATGCTGGTTGCCCAGAAAGAGGCTTCAACGGATGAACCTGGTATTAACGATCTCTTCTCGGTAGGGACCGTCGCTTCCGTATTGCAGATGCTCAAGCTGCCCGATGGCACGGTAAAAGTGCTGGTTGAAGGCTTGCAGCGCGCGCATATCACCACACTGGCTGACAATGGCGACCATTTTGTTGCTCAAGCTGAATACCTGATCTCGCCAGAAATTGAAGAGCGCGAGCAGGAAGTGCTGGTGCGTACGGCGATTAATCAGTTTGAAGGCTACATCAAACTGAACAAAAAAATTCCACCTGAGGTTTTGACCTCACTGAACAGCATTGACGATGCGGCGCGTCTCGCCGACACCGTGGCAGCGCATATGCCGCTGAAACTGGCTGATAAGCAGTCAGTGCTGGAGATGTCCGACGTGAATGAGCGTCTGGAATATCTGATGGCGATGATGGAATCCGAAATCGATCTGCTGCAGGTTGAGAAGCGCATTCGTAATCGCGTCAAAAAGCAGATGGAGAAAAGCCAGCGTGAGTACTATCTGAATGAGCAAATGAAAGCCATTCAGAAAGAGCTGGGCGAAATGGATGATGCGCCGGACGAATACGAAGCACTGAAGCGTAAAATTGAAGCGGCAAAAATGCCGACTGAAGCGCGCGAAAAAGCCGAAGCAGAACTGCAGAAGCTGAAGATGATGTCGCCAATGTCTGCAGAAGCGACAGTGGTTCGCGGCTATATCGATTGGATGGTTCAGGTGCCGTGGGTCGCGCGTAGCAAGGTGAAAAAAGATCTGCTGAAAGCGCAGGAAACACTGGATATCGACCACTACGGTTTGGAACGTGTCAAAGACCGCATTCTTGAGTATCTTGCGGTGCAGAGTCGCGTCAGCAAAATCAAAGGGCCGATTCTGTGTCTCGTCGGACCGCCAGGCGTGGGTAAAACGTCACTCGGCCAGTCCATCGCGAAGGCCACTGGCCGTAAGTATGTTCGAATGGCGCTGGGTGGCGTGCGTGATGAAGCGGAAATCCGCGGACACCGTCGTACTTACATCGGTTCTATGCCGGGTAAACTGATCCAGAAAATGGCGAAAGTCGGCGTGAAGAACCCACTGTTCCTGTTGGATGAGATCGATAAGATGTCGTCCGATATGCGCGGCGATCCGGCTTCAGCATTGCTGGAAGTGCTGGATCCAGAACAGAACATCGCGTTCAACGATCACTATCTGGAAGTGGATTACGATCTCTCTGATGTCATGTTCGTGGCGACCTCAAACTCCATGAATATCCCGGCACCGCTGTTGGACCGTATGGAAGTGATTCGTCTCTCGGGTTATACCGAAGATGAAAAACTCAATATCGCTAAACAGCATTTACTGCCGAAACAGATTGAGCGTAATGCGCTGAAAGAGAAAGAGATCAGCGTTGACGATAGCGCCATCATCGGCATTATCCGCTATTACACCCGTGAAGCGGGCGTGCGTAGTCTGGAACGTGAACTCTCCAAGCTGTGCCGTAAAGCAGTGAAAACGCTGTTAATGGACAAGACCAAGAAGAGCATCAAGATTAACGGTGAAAACCTTCACGACTTCTTGGGCGTGCAGCGCTTTGACTATGGTCGCGCGGACACTGAAAACCGCGTAGGTCAGGTTACCGGTCTGGCGTGGACGGAAGTGGGTGGCGATCTGCTGACCATCGAAACCGCCTGCGTACCGGGTAAAGGCAAACTGACCTACACCGGCTCTCTGGGTGAAGTCATGCAGGAGTCTATCCAGGCGGCGTTAACAGTGGTTCGTGCGCGTGCGGAGAAACTTGGTATTAACGGTGATTTCCACGAGAAACGTGATATTCACGTGCACGTACCGGAAGGGGCAACACCGAAAGATGGCCCAAGTGCGGGTATCGCGATGTGTACCGCGCTGGTGTCCTGTTTGACGGGTAACCCAGTGCGTTCTGACGTGGCCATGACGGGTGAAATCACCTTACGTGGTCAGGTACTGCCAATCGGTGGTTTGAAAGAGAAACTGCTGGCAGCGCATCGTGGTGGCATCAAAACGGTGCTGATCCCGGATGAGAACAAGCGTGATTTGGAAGAAATTCCACAGAACGTGATTGCCGATCTGACCATTCATCCTGTGAAGCGTATCGAAGAAGTGCTGAACCTGGCACTGGAAAATGCGCCTTACGGTATGCAGGTTGCGACGGCAAAATAGTGATTAACGGCAAAAAGCGTTAAAAAGCGAAGCTGGCAGGCCAAATGGTGCTTGCCAGCTTTTTTTTGTGCCGCTAATTTAGGTGGCTGTTGGATCAACGATTAAGATGAATACCGTTGTTTCGGCTCCACAGGCTTGATATAACTTGCTGCGCGTTCGCACCGGGCCGGAAGAGCGGGTGCGATGTGAATAATAAAAGAGGGGATGAATAGAGTGAATAAGTCACAGTTGATCGACAAAATTGCTGCAGACGCTGACATTTCTAAAGCAGCAGCGGGACGTGTATTAGATGCATTCATGGGCTCCGTTTCTGACGCGCTGAAAGGCGGTGATGAAGTGGCACTGGTTGGTTTCGGTACTTTCTCTGTACGTGAGCGTGCTGCTCGTACTGGCCGTAACCCACAAACGGGCAAAGAAATTACTATCCCAGCGGGTAAAGTACCGGGCTTCCGTGCAGGTAAAGCACTGAAAGACTCAGTCAATTAATGACCGCTGACACATCCATTGAAGCATTTTCTTCTATGGATTGAGGACGAAAAAGCCGTTCTCATGTAACATACGGGCACATCATTTTTGATGTGCCTTTTTTATTCTTGATGCGCGACGATAGCCTGAGGCTGTTGTCTCCGCATGGTTGCCAACTGCCAGCCTGAACAGCAGTTGCACGATGATGGCATCGTGTTAGAGCTTTACATTCACACTACAGCGGAGTGTTGTCATACCATGATGGACAATTTACGCGCGGCGTCGAATCATGTCGTGCTCAAGATCATTCTAGGATTGATCATCCTGTCATTCGTACTGACCGGGGTGGGCAACTACCTGATCGGCGGTGGCGGCGACTACGCTGCTAAAGTCAACGGTCATGAAATTAGCCGCGGCGAGTTAGAGCAGGCCTATAACAATGAGCGCAATCGTCAACAGCAGATGTTGGGCGATCAATTCTCACAGTTAGCCAGCAACGAAGGCTATATGCAGCAGATGCGTCAGCAGGCGCTGTCTCAGCTTGTTGATCAAGCGCTGCTCGATCAGTACATCAAAGATCTTAACATTGGCATCAGCGATGAGCAGGTTAAGCAGGCGATCTTTAATCAGAAAGCTTTCCAGACTAACGGCCAGTTTGACAACGCTAAATACAGCGGCATGATTACCAGCATGGGCTTTACCGCCGATCAATACGCTGAGGCACTGCGTAAGCAGCTAGCCACTCAGCAGCTGATTAATGCCGTGGCAAACACCGATTTCATGCTGAAAGGCGAAACCAGCAAGTTAGTAGACCTGGTGTCACAACAGCGTGAAGTGCGACAGGCTGTGATTGATGTCAATGCCCTGGCGGCGAAGCAAACCGCAAGCGATGATGAAATCAAGCAGTATTACCAGCAGCATCAGAATAGCTTTATGGCGCCAGAACAGTTCCGCGTCAGCTACATCAAGATGGACGCGGCAAGCATGCAGGAAACTGTCAGCGATGCCGATATCCAGAGCTGGTACGATCAGCACAAAGCGGATTACTCACAGCCGCAGCATAACCGCTATAGCGTGATCCAGACTAAGACTGAAGCTGACGCCAACGCCGTATTGGATGCATTGAAAAAGGGTGAGGATTTTGCCACGCTGGCGAAAACCAAGTCCATCGACCCGATTTCATCACGCAAGGGCGGTGATATGGGTTGGCTGGAGCCGAGCACCACACCTGATGAGCTTAAAAATGCCAACCTGACGCAGAAGGGACAACTCTCTGGCGCGATTAAATCCTCCGTCGGCTACTTGGTGGTCCGCCTGGATGACATCCAACCTGAGCAAGTTAAACCGCTCGCCGAGATCCATGACGCTGTCGCGGAAAAAGTGAAGCAAGAAAAAGCGGTTGATGCATTCTATAAGATGCAGCAAAAAGTCAGCGAAGCGGCCAGCAATGACAATGAATCATTAGCGGGTGCAGCACAGGCTTCTGGTCTGAAAGTCGTTGAAAGCGATTGGTTCACCCATGATAACGTACCGGCTGACCTCGATTTCGATCAGGTTAAGCAGGCGGTTTTCAACGGTGGTCTGGTGGGACAAAATGGTGCACCGGGTAATAACTCTGACATCATCAGCGTGGATGGCGATCGTGCCTTCGTGTTGCGTATTAGCGAGCATAAACCGGAAGCAGTTAAGCCGTTGGATCAGGTTAAAGCGCAGATCGCCGATAGCATTAAGCACGACAAAGCGACCCAGCAAGCGAAAGCACAGGCCGACAAATTACTGGTCGATCTGAAAGCCGGTAAAGAAGATGTGCTGAAAGCCGCAGGCTTAACCCTGAGCGCCAGCAAATCCTTTGACCGCAACGCGCAGGATCCTATCGCACAGTCTGCCTTCAATCTGCCACAGCCAGCGGACAACAAACCGTCTTGGGGCGTGAGTGAAGATATGCAAGGCAATGTGGTGCTGGTGGCGCTGGATAAAGTCAGCCCGGGCAATATGCCGCAAGCGCAGATTGATGAGATGGTGAAAGGCGTGACGCAGAACAACGCACAGATTGCGTTTGAAGCGCTGCTGGAAAACCTGCGTAAAGACGCGAAGATCAAGTACGGCGCGTCAGCACAAAACCAGTAAACCTCACAAAAAAAGTGTAACTACTGCAATAACCTAAAGGCCGCTTCTGCGGCCTTTTCCATTTCTGGAATTGCCCTTTTGAGCCTTGAAAGGCGCTGTGACACTCTGCTGTGGCTGTCAAACACAAGGAGAAACACAGCATGGTGAAATCAACTTTTCGCGCTTTATGGATCACACTGGCACTGGGTGGCGCGCTTTATACCAGCGGACTGGCTGCGGCAGAGAGTCCCAGTGAGACGCAGGCGACACAGGTTTCCACACCACAAGAGGGACAAATCAGCATCAATCAGGCTACGGCCGAACAACTCGCTGCGGGCATGAATGGCATTGGTTTGAAAAAAGCCCAGGCGATTGTGAATTACCGCGAGCAGTACGGCCCCTTTAGCGCCATTGAGCAACTCAAGGAGATTCCAGGAATTGGCAACGCGCTGGTTGAGCGCAATCTTGCCAGGTTGAAACTGTGAGACGGCTCGCGACTTTGAAGGATTGATCTGTCAACGATTCGGGCTGTGCTATGCTCAACAGGTCATACCAGTTGCCATTCTCAGCCTGAACAGGAGCAATAATGCAAACCACCATTAAAGTGCGCGGTTATCATCTCGACGTTTATCAGCATGTGAATAACGCGCGCTATCTGGAGTTTCTTGAAGAGGCGCGCTGGCAGTGGTTGGAAGATGTTGATGCCTTTCATTGGCTGATGGAGCAGCAATTGGCATTTGTGGTGGTGAATATCAACATTAACTATCGTCGTCCAGCGGTGCTGGGCGATGTCCTGCATATTGAGAGCGAGGTGTCGCAGCTCAGTGGTAAAAGCGGCATCATTACTCAGCGCGTTCTGTTAGCGAGTGATAACTCAGTGGTCGCTGACGCAGCATTAACCTTTGTCTGCATTGATTTGCGCACCCAACGAGCGGTGCCGATGGAAGGGGAGTTACGCGACCGTCTGTCGGCGTTAATGGTGGAAAGCCATTAATCGTTAAAGCAAGTTGGCGTATGAACGCCAACTTTTGAAGCGGTCTGAATCAGTTCAGGCCGCTTTTTTGTTTCATGACCGACATCACGGCTGCGGCGTTGGCCTGATAATCAGCTAATCCCCGTGCGCGTAAATGACAGGCAGCGCATTCGCCACAGCCGTCACCTTTAACGCCGTTATAACAGGTTAGCGTTTCTGCGCGAACCAAGGGTAGCTGCTGCCAGTAATCCGCCAGTGCCCAAGTTTCGGCCTTGTTCAGCCACATGAGTGGCGTCTCAAAGCGAACATCGCGCGCCATACCCAAGCTCACAGCATGGTTAAGCGCTTTGACGAACTCATCGCGGCAATCAGGATAGCCGGAGAAATCGGTCTCACAGACCCCAGTGATCACCGCTTCGGCTTCTACCTGATAAGCGTAAATGGCCGCGAGCGTCAGAAACAAAATATTGCGACCGGGAACAAAGGTACTCGGTAAACCGCTGGCGTTAGGATCGTAAGTGGGTACTGGAATGTTATCGCGTGTCAGGCTGCTGACCGCGAGTTCGTTAAGCAGCGTAACATCCAATACTTTATGCGCGCGGGCACCTAACTTCTGTGACAGTTCCGCCGCGACTTCAATTTCTTCGCGATGGCGCTGACCATAATCGAAGGTGACGCAGTGCACTTCATCATATTGTTGCAGTGCCTGAATCAAACAGGTGGTGGAGTCTTGTCCGCCACTGAATACCACAACGGCTCGTTTCATCTTATTTTCCCCATAAATCAGTGCGCCTATGGTACTGGCTCATGCGCGGGCTGAACAGTGCTGGCTTTGGCAGGTGGTGGAATCCACGCGCGGGTGAAATCAAACCAGCCCAGTGTATTGAGTTGGATCCCCTCAACACCCGGGGGGGCAAACACCTGATAGCGGTAGTTAAACAGTGGGAGTAGATGCCCTTCATACATCAACTGCTGAAACAGTTGATGCGTCAATGCGGTGCGTCGTTCTGGGCTCTGTTGTTGCGCGATGGTGCTGAGGAGTGCTTGCAGCACTGAGGCGCGTAGCGGATTCCATAGCGGATCATTTTCCA
Organism: Pantoea rwandensis; assembly: GCF_002095475.1. GTDB lineage: Bacteria > Pseudomonadota > Gammaproteobacteria > Enterobacterales > Enterobacteriaceae > Pantoea > Pantoea rwandensis. The sequence continues at coordinate 11,736 of NZ_MLFR01000019.1, read as the reverse complement.
GCCAGTTCACCAGGGTAAACAAAGGGGCATCTCCGATCAGGCGATCGCCCATCACTACATCGGCCTCGCTCAGGTCGGTATCATCGCGCCAGCTTTTTACATCATGGAAAACGCAGGTCAGTTCACATCCATGTTGAGCCAGCAAGGACACCAACGCTTGGGCCATAACATGCAACTCAATCGGCAGATGATAGTGCAGCGTCAGTTTTTCCGGCAGTGTTGCTCGGGTCATTTTCATAGGTGGTACGGGCCAGCCGGGCAGCAATTCCTGGCTTGGAGTAATCAGCCCCTCATCCAGGGGTAATTGCTGAATCACACCGCTGTGCTGAATTAAAGCGATCAGGGCTTTGGCTTGAGCAGCACTGAGACGGTGTGAAATGCGTGGCGCCAGGTAGCAAAAACCGAGGCTAATGCTGTGATCCACCGGGCGCAGCGCATCCAGTTCATCGGGATCGCCAATCGCAATCTGAACCGGATGGCGACAGCTGGTGCCCAAGCCATGCGCAAATAACTGTGGGGTGATCCAATATTCCACTACCTGAATCAAGGGGCGTTGCAGGTGCCAACGGGCATGGCTCTCAAGGCGAACCCATTCAGGCGTAAAATGCGTCAGTTTCCAGGGGCGCATCCTGTCTCTGGCGAGTCAGGGTGGGGGAGGAGACAGAATTGATGCGCCAGTCGCTGCGGGAGCCAGTAATCGCTCTGACGCAACTGAATACGTAGAGCCAAGGGATGTGGTGCCTCAATGCGTTCAATGGAAGCCAGTAAGCGGCCGCCACGGACGGTTTGCATAATCTGCTGCAGCTGAGTGGCTAATTGCGCCGCGTGTATCGGTTCATCGTTATGCCAGCTGAGCTGCGGGCGCAACCAGAAATACCACTCTTTTCCGCTGCCATCATGCTGCCAGTGGTGGGCAAGGTCACCTTCCACGTCATTGCCACGGAAGCGCGTTAAGCCTGAAAAAATTTGCCTCAGTAAATGTTGCTCGGCACGCCCGGTAAGGCTCAGCGGGCGCAGTGGCTCCATGGCACGGTAATAGGGAATACGCAGCACCGGAGCCTGGTTTTGCCACTGACCGCCCATTAGCGGGCGCAGCATTTTCACCAAGCGCTCGGGATGCAAATCTAACACTTGCAGCGCCTGCACCGCTTCGCCTGCCGCTAACTGTTGGGTTAAGAGTTGCTGGCGCAACTGATCCGGTGAAACCTGAAACGTCAGTTCGCCCTGTTTGCCACGTCCGGCTTCACCGCGCCAGTGCAGCCAGCCCGCATCCTGCCACTGACGTAACAGCGTGCGTACATGACGCTCGCTGCAAAAGCAGTGTTGTGCCATTGCCGCCACACTCAGACGCTGCGGCTCGCCTTGGCTCAATTGCCACAGGCGCTGGAACTGATTCACCCGATGAAGTTCACGCATAGATAAACCCGGAACAGTTTTCTAAAAGTATTCACTATTAGTTCCGCAATTACCAGGCGATAGTAGATTTCTCATTCAGACAGGAGACTTCGCATGGCCCGCCTCGCAGCATTTGATATGGATGGTACGCTGTTGCTGCCAACGCATCGGCTTGGGAAAGAAACTATCGACACCTTGCATGCTTTGCATCAGCGTGATGTCACCATTGCTTTTGCTACTGGCCGTCATCTCATGGATATTCAGGCCGTGCGCGAACAAATCACGTTACCTGCCTGGCTTATCTCGGGTAACGGTACGCGTATTCACGATCTAGATGGCCAACAGCTGTTTGGCTGTGATTTGTCTCCTTCCGTAGCAGAGGAGGTGATTCACACTCACTGGCAAACACCGGCATCGATTCATATCTTTAACGATGAAGGCTGGTTTACCGATAAGCCGTTGTTGGGTGTGATGGAAGCGCATGTGATGAGTGGTTTTCACTATCAGCTGCGCGACTTGCGTAAGATGCCAGCGCATGAAGTCACCAAGATCTGCTTTATCGCCCCACATGAGATTCTGCTAGCACTCAAAGTAGAGTTACAGCAAGCGCTAGGCGAACGCGCAAACATTTGTTTCTCAGCATGGGATTGTCTGGAAGTGCTGCCGCTGGACTGCCACAAAGGCGCGGCGCTGGCGCACTTGTGCCAGCATCTGACGTTATCAATGGCGGATTGTATGGCGTTTGGTGACGCGATGAACGATCGCGAAATGCTGGAGCGGGTAGGTAATGGTTTCATCATGGGCAACGCCATGAACCAGCTCAAAGCTTCATTACCCCATTTACCGATCATAGGACATTGCGAGACACAGGCGGTGTCTCACTACTTAAATCACTGGATGACCACACCACACCTCGATTATTCCCCCGAATGCTGAGGATTATAGTGAGCCGGACAGGATGTCCGGTTTTTTATTTCATACCCGTCATACTTCGAATTGCAGGTGCGTTGGCTACACTCGCTCACCCGAATCACTTACTTCAGTAAGCTCATCGGGATTCTCTCGTTTGCCGCGTGATTCGGCCTTTGGCCTCACCCTTCGGGCCAGCGCAAGCGCTGTTCAAAAGTGTCACCTGACTCTTTTGTCCTGCAATTCGAATTATTTTGGGTATGGGTTATATGTCACGTTGCCACGATTGAATGTCACCAATATTCTGTGCCACCCATTCCGGATTGTAGTAGGTATCAGGATAGCGTTCGCCACTGTCGCACAGCAGTGTCACCAGCGAACCTTGCTCGCCATTCTCCCGCATACGTTTTGCCACCTGCAGCATGCCCCAGAAGTTGGTGCCGGTTGAGGCGCCAGGGCGACGACCCAGAATCTTCTCCAGTTGCAACATCGCTGCCACCGTGGCGCCATCCGGCACTTTTATCATCTCGTCGATCACGTCGGGTAAAAATGACGGCTCCACGCGCGGACGTCCGATGCCTTCGATCATGCTGCCACGATCGCTGCGCAGCGCACTGTCGCGGCTGTGCCAGTAATCGAAAAATACCGAATGCTGTGGATCAACCACCAGCAAGCGTGTGTCATAACCCTGATAACGGATATATCGGCCTAACGTGGCCGAAGTCCCACCGGTTCCCGCGCTCATGATCACCGTATGCGGCACCGGAGAGGGTTCATGCGCCATCTGACGGAAGATGCTTTCCGCGATGTTGTTGTTGCCGCGCCAGTCGGTGGCGCGCTCGGCATAGGTAAACTGATCCATAAAGTGGCCGTTGAGTTCACGCGCCAGTCGTTCTGACTCGCTATACAGCTGGCAGGGGTCGGCGACAAAATGGCACTCGCCACCGTAAAAGCGAATCAGCTCAATTTTGCGTTTTGCGGTACTGGCGGGCATCACCGCAATAAACGGCAGGCCTAACAGGCGCGCAAAATAGGCTTCGGATACCGCGGTACTGCCGGAAGAGGCTTCAATGATCGGCGTATTTTCGCGGATCCAGCCATTCGCTAATCCATAAAGAAACAGCGATCGCGCCAGGCGGTGTTTCAAACTCCCGCTAGGGTGGGTGCTTTCATCTTTTAGGTAAAAGCGAATGCCGGGATAATCATCCAGCGTAAAGCGAATCAGGTGAGTGTCCGCAGAACGTTGAAAATCAGCATTAATTTCGTTGATGGCGTGGCGAACCCAAGGCGTTTGCATGTGGCATGTCCAGAATAATTATTGTGCACAGTGTAAGGCACAGGCAGGAAAATTAGGTTGCTTTAATCCGGTTATAATGGCCCGATTAGAGAAAATTTTTCTCCCGGAGCGCCGAATGCTAGATAAAACTGACCGTACACTGCTGGCCTTGCTGCAACAGGATTGTACGTTATCGCTGCAGTCGCTGGCGGACGCGGTGAATCTCACCACCACGCCATGCTGGAAACGCCTGAAAAAACTGGAAGATGATGGCATTATTCGTGCGCGCGTGGCGTTGTTGGATGGGGAGAAGATCGGGCTTTCTCTCACGGCATTTATGTTTGTGAAGACTCAACAGCACAGCAGCGACTGGTTCCATCAATTTGTTGCCGTGGTGCAGCAGATGCCTGAAGTCATGGCATTTTATCGCATGGCTGGCGAATACGATTATTTGCTGCGTATTCAGGTGGCTGACATGAAAAGTTATGATGCATTTTATAAGCGCCTGGTAAATGGCGTGCCAGGTCTGATTGATGTGACGTCAAGTTTCGCCATGGAAGAGATCAAATATACCACCGCGTTGCCGGTAGCGCCCTAAGCGGGCACAGAAAGAGAGTTTCTTGTGCGATTATTCAGCCAGTTAAGTTGGTATTTCCTGCGCGAGTGGCGGCGATATCTGGGCGCCGTTAGCTTGCTCATTGTCATTGCACTGCTGCAATTACTGCCGCCACATGTTGTGGGCATTATTGTTGACGGTGTGACTCAGCACACCCTGAGCAGCGGCAAACTCTTTATGTGGATCGGCGTGATGCTGGTCACTGCGGCTATTGTGTATCTGCTGCGCTATGTATGGCGTGTGCTGCTGTTCGGCGCTTCTTATCAATTGGCGGTTGAGCTGCGGGAAGATTTCTATCGTCAGCTCAGCCGTCAGCATCCTGCTTTTTACTTGCGCCATCGCACTGGCGATTTAATTGCGCGTGCCACTAACGATGTGGATCGTGTGGTTTTTGCGGCGGGTGAAGGCGTCCTGACGCTGGTGGATTCTCTGGTGATGGGGCTGGTCGTTCTAGCCGTGATGAGTACGCAAATTAGCTGGGAGTTGACGCTACTGGCGTTGATTCCTATGCCGCTGATGGCCATCGCTATTCAAAAAGACGGATCGCGCTTGCACCAGCGCTTTAAAGTGGCGCAGGCAGCGTTTTCGAGTCTGAACGATCAGACACAGGAAAGCCTGACCAGTATTCGCATGATCAAAGCCTTCGGTTTGGAAGATCATCAATCGCAGCAGTTTGCTGATATCGCCAGCGATACCGGGAAAAAGAACCTGCATGTTGCGCGTGTCGATGCGCGCTTCGATCCTATCATTTACATCGCGGTTGGCTTCTCGAATCTACTGGCAATTGCCGGTGGTGGTTGGATGGTGTGGAACGGTAGCTTGACCCTCGGTCAACTCACCAGTTTTGTTATGTATCTCGGCCTGATGATTTGGCCGATGCTGGCGCTGGCGTGGATGATCAATATTGTCGAACGCGGTAGCGCAGCGTGGAGCCGCATCCGTGCGCTACTGGCCGAAGCACCGGCGGTACAAGATGGCCAGAACGTGTTGCCGCAAGAACCCGGGATTTTGCAGGTTGCGATCCGTGAGTTTCGTTATCCGGCCAGCGCCGGCGCGGTGCTTAGCCATCTCAACTTCCAATTAAAACCAGGGCAAATGTTGGGTTTGTGCGGGCCAACAGGCTGTGGGAAAAGTACGCTGCTGAGCTTGATTCAGCGCCACTTTGATATCGATCAGGGTGACATTCGTTATCATAATCTGCCGCTCAGTCAGTTAAGGCTTGATAGCTGGCGCAGCAAATTGGCCGTGGTAAGTCAGACCCCGTTCCTGTTCTCCGATACCGTGGCGAATAACCTGGCACTGGGGCGCCCAAACGCCACACAGCAGGAGATTGAACACGTGGCGCAGATGGCGTGTGTGCATGATGATATTTTGCGTCTGCCACAGGGCTATGACACTGAAGTCGGCGAGCGCGGCGTGATGCTCTCAGGCGGCCAGAAACAGCGTATTGCGATTGCGCGTGCGTTGTTACTGAATGCCGAAATCCTCATCCTGGATGATGCACTCTCGGCGGTTGATGGCCGTACCGAGTATGAAATTCTGCACAACCTGCGCCAGTGGGGTAAAGGACGCACCTTAATCATCAGCGCACACCGTTTGTCTGCGCTGACTGAGGCCAATGAGATTCTGGTACTTCAACAAGGTGCAGTAACACAACGGGGCGATCATGAAACCCTCGCCGCACAAGAGGGCTGGTATCGCGATATGTACCGTTATCAACAGTTGGAAGCGGCACTAGATGAAGATGAAGCGGCCGAGGACTCAAACCATGGCTAAATCGCAACGGTTGTGGCCCACGCTGAAACGCCTGTTAGCTTATGGCAAACCCTGGCGTAAATCATTGTGGCTGGCAGTGGGGATGCTATGGATTGCCGCCGCGGCGGAAGTGACCGGCCCGGTGCTGGTGAGCTACTTTATTGACAACCTGGTGGCTAAACATCAAATGCCATGGGCCATCGCTATCGGCCTCCTAGTGTGCTTTATCTTGCTGCAACTGCTCGCTGCAGGATTGCACTATTTTCAGGCGCTGTTATTTAACCGTGCGGCGATTGGTGTCGTGCAACAGCTGCGCGTAGACGTCATGAACGCGGCATTGCGCCAGCCGCTCAGTGCCTTTGACACGCAACCGGTTGGGCAAATTATCTCGCGGGTGACCAACGATACCGAGGTGATTAAAGATCTTTACGTGACGGTAGTGGCCACGGTGCTCCGCAGTGCTGCGCTAATTGGTGCGATGCTGGTGGCGATGTTTTCACTCAACTGGCGCATGGCGCTGGTGGCGATTGTCATCTTCCCGCTGGTCTTAACGGTGATGCTAATTTATCAGCGCTACAGCACGCCTATCGCGCGGCGTGTGCGCAGCTATCTTGCAGACATTAATAACGGCTTCAATGAAGTCATTAACGGCATGAGCGTGATCCAACAGTTTCGCCAACAGGCGCGTTTTGGTGAGCGTATGGGTGAAGCCAGCCGCTCGCACTATCTGGCGCGCATGGAAACGCTGCGTTTGGATGGTTTTCTACTGCGTCCGCTGCTCAGCTTGTTCTCAGCGATGATTCTGTGTGGTTTGCTGATGCTGTTCAGTTTTGCCACACCGGGTGTGTTTGAAGTTGGTGTGCTTTATGCGTTTATTACCTACCTTGGCCGGCTGAATGAACCGCTGATTGAGTTGACCACCCAGCAGTCCATGCTGCAACAGGCCGTGGTGTCGGGTGAGCGAATTTTTGAATTAATGGATGCCACTCAGCAAAGCTATGGCACTGATCATCAGCCGCTGGCCTCCGGACGTATTGCGTTGCGCGACGTCAGCTTTGCCTATCGCGATAATCGTGATGTTCTGAGCCATGTCAATCTGGAGGTGCCCGCGCGCGGTTTTGTGGCGCTGGTAGGGCATACCGGCAGTGGAAAGAGCACATTAGCTAACTTGTTGATGGGCTATTACCCGGTGACGCGCGGCAGCATTGAGCTGGACGGCCGCCCATTGCCGCAGTTAACACATAACGCATTACGGCAAAGCGTCGCGATGGTGCAGCAAGATCCGGTGGTGCTAGCCGATACGTTATTAGCGAATGTGCAGCTGGGACGCGATATACCGGAAGAGCAGGTGTGGCAGGCGTTGGAAACCGTACAACTCGCCACATTGGCCCGCTCGATGCCAGAGGGTATTCATACGCGCTTGGGTGAGCAGGGCAACAATCTGTCTGTAGGGCAGAAGCAGTTGCTGGCGCTGGCACGCGTATTAGTGTCGTTACCCCAGATTCTGATACTCGATGAAGCCACCGCCAATATTGATTCGGGCACCGAGCAGGCGATTCAACATGCCTTGCGCGCACTCCGTCAGCACAGCACGCTGGTGGTGATTGCACACCGCCTCTCGACCATAACCGAAGCCGATCAAATATTGGTACTTCATCGTGGCCAAGTGGCAGAACGCGGTACACATGCCGAATTGCTGGCGACGCAAGGGCGTTACTGGCAAATGTATCAGTTGCAGCAGGCCGGTGATGAACTCGCGGCGAGCATCCCCGCACAGGCAGAAGGGTGATTTGCACCTTTTTTGCGCAGATTTATCAGATTGTTCTGTATTGATGCACTCCTTTGAGGCCCTTGGCACCAAAGGAGTGCAATATTGCAACACCTTTCTTTTTCTCCTTCCCTAGACTGAGCCTCCCATCACATAACGAAGCGCGATCCAGCGCGTCTATCCAACTGACTTCACCCCTTTTTTAATTTATGGCACAGCGTTTGCTTATATCCCTACGTGTCCGCGAGACTCACTCAATTTATTATCCGGAGGGGAACGTATGAAGCTGGTTACCGTGGTAATCAAACCATTTAAGCTGGAGGACGTGCGTGAAGCCTTATCCTCCATTGGCATTCAGGGACTGACTGTTACCGAAGTAAAAGGATTTGGTCGCCAGAAAGGTCACGCAGAGCTTTATCGCGGTGCCGAGTACAGCGTGAACTTCCTGCCAAAAGTAAAAATTGATATCGCGATAGCGGACGATCAACTCGATGAAGTGGTGGATGTCATCAGCAAAGCCGCTTACACCGGCAAAATTGGCGACGGCAAAATCTTCGTCGCAGAACTGCAGCGCGTTATTCGTATTCGTACTGGCGAGACCGACGAAGCAGCACTGTAACTGGGGCTCTGAATTGTGATGGGATGGAAAGAAATGAATAAACTAATGACTAAGTTGGGCCTCACCAGCCTGGCACTGTTACCGTCTCTGGCCATGGCGGCAGCACCTGCCGTTGCGGATAAAGCCGATAACGCATTTATGATGATCTGCACCGCTTTGGTACTGTTTATGACGATTCCGGGCATCGCCCTGTTTTACGGCGGTTTAATCCGCGGTAAAAACGTCTTGTCGATGCTGACCCAAGTTGCAGTAACCTTCGCATTAGTCTGTGTACTGTGGGTGATTTACGGTTATTCGCTGGCCTTCAGCGAGGGCAACGCCTTCTTCGGCAACTTCCAGTGGGCGATGCTGAAAAACATTGAGCTGAAAGCTTTAATGGGTAGCTTCTATCAGTATATCCATGTGGCATTCCAGGCTTCCTTCGCCTGTATCACTGTGGGTCTGATCGTCGGTGCGCTGGCGGAACGTATTCGCTTCTCTGCCGTACTGATTTTCGTGGCGGTCTGGTTCACGCTCTCCTATCTGCCAATCGCACATATGGTGTGGGCAGGTGGTCTGCTGGCGCAAGACGGCGCGCTGGACTTTGCGGGTGGTACGGTTGTGCACATCAATGCTGCGGTTGCAGGTCTGGTGGGTGCTTATCTGGTGGGCAAACGTGCGGGCTTCGGTAAAGAAGCATTCAAACCACACAACTTGCCAATGGTCTTCATCGGTACCGCAATTCTGTATGTGGGCTGGTTTGGCTTCAACGCCGGTTCTGCCTCTTCGGCAAATGAAATCGCCGCACTGGCCTTCCTGAATACCGTTGTAGCGACTGCAGGCGCAGTACTGTCATGGGTGTTTGGTGAGTGGGCGATGCGTGGCAAACCTTCACTGCTGGGCGCATGCTCAGGCTTTATTGCCGGTCTGGTGGCTATCACCCCAGCTTGTGGTTATGTCGGAGTCGGCGGCGCGCTGATTATCGGTCTGGCTGGTGGCTTGGCAGGTATCTGGGGTGTGACCACCCTGAAGAAATGGCTGCGCGTTGATGACCCATGTGATGTGTTCGGTGTGCACGGCGTGTGCGGTATCTTGGGCTGTGTGCTGACCGGTGTGTTCGCGTCCTCTTCACTGGGTGGCGTAGGCTACGCAGAAGGCGTGACCATGGGCCATCAGGTTTGGGTACAGCTGTTCAGTTGCGGTGTGACCATTGTCTGGTCCGGTGTTGTAGCCTTCATCGGCTTCAAACTGGCAGATATGATTGTTGGCCTGCGTGTTCCAGAAGATCAGGAACGTGAAGGTCTGGATGTAAACAGCCACGGCGAAAACGCTTACAACCAGTAAGTGCCGGGCTGCTGAAGAGCAGTGCGCTAAAACAATAAAAACGTGAAGGGGCGATGATATCGCCCCTTTTTTTATGCTTCGCGTTGACGCATTACACCTTCCTGCACGGTGGTCGCGACCAGTGTGCCATCCTGCGTGTAGAACTCCCCACGCACAAAACCACGTGCCCCAGAAGCCGATGTGCTGATCACGCTGTAAAGTAACCATTCTGAGAGGTCAAACGGGCGATGGAACCACATCGAGTGATCGATAGTCGCCACTTGCATATCGGGTTCGAGGAAGCCTTTACCATGAGGTTGCAGCGCGACGGGCAGGAAGTTGAGGTCTGAGGCGTAACCCAAAACATATTGGTGGATGCGACGGTCATCGGGCATCTGACCATTAGCCCGCACCCAGACCTGACGCAGCGGTTCATCAACGCGACCTTTTAGCGGGTTATGAATTTGCACCGGACGAATGTCGAGTGGGCGCTCGGCCAGAAACTTCTCTTTGAGTTTGAGCGGTAAATGCGCCGCCAGCTTTTGTGCCAGATCTTGCTCCGAGGGGAGATTGTCTGGGCCTGGCACCTGCGGCATGGTGTTTTGATGCTCAAAACCGCTTTCGGGTGCCTGGAATGAGGCGGTCATATAGAAGATGGGATGGCCATTTTGCACGGCGCTGACGCGACGCGCACTGAAACTTTTACCATCGCGCAGGGTTTCTACATCATAAATTATGGCTTTTTCGCTATCACCGGGACGCAGGAAGTAACTGTGGAACGAGTGGATGATGCGCTCTTCCGGCACGGTTTGCTTGGCCGCGTACAGCGCTTGTCCCACGACTTGCCCACCAAACACCTGACGCAGACCAAGGTCTTCACTCTGGCCGCGAAACAGGCCTTCTTCGAGTTTTTCCAGATTTAATAAGTTAAGCAGGTTGTGTAGTGCCTGGCTCATAGCTGATTCCTCAATGATTCCGATCGCGTCAGTTTGAAAGATCCGACCAGTTGCCGTCAATGATTTTGCCGCGATTTCAGCGGGCTAGGGGGGCATTTAGGCGCAATGCGGATTTTTGTGCCAGAATTAAGGTCAATCGGCGGCTGAAAAGCTACCCAACAAATTGACCGCCGACAATCATAGTGTTCTCAAGGAGACGACATCGATGAAACTCTGGCATGTTATTAGCGGCGTGACGCTGGCTGCAGCTATTACGGGTTGCGCCGATCACAGTAAGCCGGTCGCGACCCCAACGCTGGGTTCTGCAGTTGCAGGACAGCAGACAGCGATCGCTCAGCCTAACGTTAGTGGTTCGGTGTATATTCGCCAACGTATTGCCTTGCCGCCGGATGCGGTGCTGACCGTGACGCTGTCGGATGCTTCATTGGCTGATGCACCATCGAAAGTACTGGCACAGCATGTCGTGCGTACCGAAGGGAAACAGGCGCCGTTCCAGTTTGTGCTGCCGTTTAACCCGGCCGATATTCAGCCAAACGCACGGATTTTGCTGAGTGCAGCGATTGCGATTGATGGCAAACTGGCGTTTATCACGGACACCGTTAAGCCAGTAATTAATCAGGGCGGCACCAAAGCCGAACTGCTGCTGGTACCAGTGACGAATATGGCGATGCAAACTCAACCGGGTGCGGCCACAACGGTGCCGTCAACTTCGCCAACTCAAGTTGTGCCTTCGGCTTCGGTGCCTGCACCGACGAGTATGTAATAGCCCTATAGCATTGATCTGGCATTCAGCTCAGGATGACTACAGGAAAACAGGGCGGGAGGGTGTGCGGGCAGGCAGCAGCAGGACAGGGCTTGAGAGTGTGCGAGCAGGCAACACTGTTGCGTAAAGCCGCTGTCTCGTCCCTGATCGCTCGGCACACGCCATCCATGGCGTGTGACGCTTTACTCCACAGCGTTGCCTGCTCGCACTTCAGCTTGGGTGCGAAGTCAACGCTTCAGCATAGTTGCTAACGCTTCACTTCATCTTCGGTACGAAGACAACACTTCAGCATAGTTGCTAACGCTTCACTTCAGCTTGGGTGCGAAATCAACGCTTCAGCATAGTTGCTAACACTTCACTTCAGCTTGGGTGCGAAG
>NZ_MLFR01000018.1 GCF_002095475.1 Pantoea rwandensis | reverse complement strand
CTCAGGGGCTGATGTTCAGGTGATAACGCAGTCTGGTGCCGCTCTGGGGCTGGTGTTCAGGTGATAACGCAGTCTAGTGCCGCTCTGGGGCTGGCTGTCCTCGCGCCGCTGACGCGGTACCTTCACTTCACTCGTCCGCCTGACGGACCGGTGCAGACGGGACTTTCCCTGTCCCGGCTGCACCTTTCGCCAGCATCCATGCTGGCTCTCCTGGCCTCCTCATTCCGTTCAGCGCTGCGAAATGCCATCCCCAGAGCGGCACCAGCCTGCTTACTAACATCTGTTTACGCTGTTGGAGAGGGCACGATGGTGAAGAGTTTAGCGCTTTTACTGCTACAAAGCGCACTGTGTCTGAGGCCACATCGCCCTTGCTTCTGCAAAGGGCAGAATGTCTGAGGCCACAGCGCCTCTGCTGCTGCCACGGGCTATTCGCAGCGCTGAGGCGGAGACGTTGTGCCAGGAGCCTGTCGCAGGGATGCGACAGGCAGTTCGGGTTGGCCTGGATGGCCTTACCCGAACGGTCGTCCGGCACGACGTTGCCGCCGAAGGCACCGCGCAGCGGCGCGAGGACGGCCCGTGGTGGCAGCAGAGGTGCTGCGGCCCGCACTCATACGAGCATGAAAAAAGGCTGCCATTCTCAAAAATGGCAGCCTCTCAATGATGGTCTTAACTATCAGGCACTAAGCACTCACTGCGCCCTAATCACAACGTGATTATTTCAAACGGAATGCAACTACGCTGTCACCGGCTTGGGTGCCAAGCGAACCGTGTCCACCTGCGGCAATCACCACATACTGCTTACCATCTTTACCCATAAAGGTGGATGGTGTGGCTTGCGCGCCTGCGCTCAGTTCGGTCTGCCACAGCAGTTCACCAGTGGTGCTGTCATAGGCACGGAAGAAGTTATCTGCCGTCGCGCCATGGAACACCAGGTCACCCGCCGTTAACAATGGACCACCGTGCGCCACCATGCCCATCGGGAAGCCAATCGGGAAACGGCCCGGCAGGAAGCTGGTTTTCAAGTTTTAGTCACACCCACACGACGTAACCACTCGGTTTTGCCGGTTTTCAAATCGACGCCCACCATACGCCCCCACGGCGGTGCGATACACGGAATACCCAGGCCAGACGCCAGCTGCTGGATATGAATCGCGTAGTCCCCCTGGAAGTTTTCGTTCCAGTATGGCTGACCGTCTTTGGTGAACAGACGTTGAGTTTCGGTCTGCGGTGTACGCTTGATCAGATTGTATTTGTAAGCCAGACGCACTGGCGCGGCAATCAGCATCTGACGCTGTGGATCAACCGCCACTGAACCCCAGTTGAACACCCCAATGTTGCCTGGGAAGATCAGCGAACCGGCTTCGGTGGCTGGTGTCCACGGGTTGCCATCGTAGCGCAGTGAACGGAAGTCCATACGGCATGACATCTGGTCAAACGGCGTGATACCCCACATCGATTTTTCGGTCAGTGGATCGGGAATAAAGTTCAGGCTCGATACCGGCTGCGTGGCGGCGAATTTCTCACCTGGCACACCGCCTTCGGTCGACACTTTCACTTGATTAACCGGATACACTGGCTGACCCGTCAAACGATTCAGCACAAACAGGTTGCCGGTTTTGGTCGGTAGGATCACCACGGGCTGTTTCTGGCCTTGATAATCGATGTCCAACAATGACGGCTGTGATGGATTATCGCGATCCCACAGATCGTGGTTGGAACTCTGATAACGCCATTTGAACGTACCGGTTTGCAGATCCAGCGCCACTAACGCGTCGCGGAATTTCTCGGTGTTGCTGTTGGCATCACGTTCAATGCCCACTTCATCTGGAGAAGCATTACCGAAAGGTACATACACCAGGCCATTTTTCAGGTCAGCACTTAGCGTACCCCAAGCGACCGGCGTATCCTGCGGATAGTTCTGTCCTGCCGCGACGGGTGCCGTATTGGCTGGGTTCGCCGGGTCGAAGTTCCACACCAGACGTCCTGTTTCGGCGTCATAGGCACGAATCACACCCGATGGGTTTCCGCTGTTGAAGCCGTTGTCCATCACGGAACCACCGACAATCACCAACTTACCTGCTACCAATGGCGCTGCAGTTTGCATCAGCGCATGGGGACGCACTTCGCCCATATTAGCATGCAGATCCACGACGCCGTTGGTGCCGAAATCAGCACAAGGCTTGCCGGTATCCGCATCCAGCGCAATCAGCTGCGCGTCAGTTGTCGCATTGAAGATACGCTTACGGCAGATAGCCGGGGCTGCGGCAGAATCCTGCGCGGCAACCGGGCTTTGCTCGTAATAGCTCACGCCACGGCAAGTTTGGTGCTGCTGCAGATACGAACGATCTTTATTCGGCGTGTACTTCCATTTCACTGCGCCGGTTTCTGGATCCAGCGCGTGCACCTCGTTGTGTGGGGTACAGAAATAGAGCATGCCATTGGCTTTCACCGGCGTGGCTTCGAAGGTGTATTCGCTGGCATCCGCATCCTGACGCAAATCACCGGTGTGATAAGTCCAGGCGACTTCGAGGTTTTGCACGTTCTCTTTGGTGATTTGATTCAGTGAGGAGAAACGCTGACCGTCAGTGGTACCACCGTACGCCGTCCAGTCATTGGCGGCACCCTGCTCGCTGGTTTGCTCGCGTGCGTTAGTGATGGTGCCTGCCTGCGGTAAGGGATCGTAGAAGCACAGACCGATCACCACCACAATCATCACGATCACCGTGCCACCCAGGAAGGTGTGGAAACGGCGCTGGCCTTGATACAGCGGTTTAACCACCCACGGCATAGCCAGCCAAAGACCGATCACACCAAACAGGTCACCACGCGGGATCCACTGCCACTTATCAAAGCCCACTTCCCAGATAATCCAGGCAAGGGTAATCCACATCAGAACCGCATACAGCGCTAAGGCGCTACGCTGGTTTCTGAAGAGTAAAATCGCGGTGATCAGTAAACCTACCGCCATCAGTGCATAGAACGCGCTCCCACCCAGCATTAGCAATTTTCCGCCCATATAGAGCAGTGCTAAAGCCAGGATCGCGAGCACGATGCTGGTTAGTTTGTTAACCATGCTAATCCCTCAACGTTTTTCATCATTTATCACCCAAAATAAACACACATAGTTTCAACAAAATTTTAACGTATGTCAGCAAAAGGTAAAAACCCGTTGCTGAGTGTGTCGTTAGCTCCGCTTATGAATGTAGCTGGGCTAATTGCTGATGAATCCCGCCACGCTTAATGTGTGACTGAAATCACGTTTTAATTTTCGTCGCGAGAATTAATCATTAGTGAGGATAAATCGCATTTTTTGATAACGCGAATTGCTTGGTTTAACCGCAACAGCGGCTTTTGCCACCTGCGCATAACGTTCTGCATATTTGTTACTACGCCTGATGTAGCGGAAAACTTACGCTGTTTTCTTTTTCTCAGGGAAACAAGATGAAACTTAAGCTTATCGCCAGTGCAGTACTGGCTATCACTGTCACGGCCCATGCTGCCAGCACCGAACTGGTGGTTGGCGATCAGAAAGGCAATGCCCGTGCGGTGATGTCTGCAGCCGGCGAACTCAACAATCTGCCTTACGAATTAAAATGGTACGAGTTTCCCAACGCCGCGCCGCTGCTTGAATCACTTAACTCACAACATTTGGATGCCGGCTTAGTCGGTGATGGTCCGCTGGCTTTTGCCGTGGCGGCTGGGGCAAACATTCGCGCCATACAGGCCTCGCAATATCTGGGTAATGGACTGCTGGTGAAGCAGAACAGCACCATCCAAACCATTGCCGATCTCAAAGGCAAAAAAGTCGCAACGGTGAAAGGCTCATCTGGGCAGAATATGGTGCTCAACGCGCTGCATCAGGCGGGTTTATCTGATGACAGCGTAAGCTTTGTTTTCACCACGCCGGCTGAAGCCACACTGGCGCTGGATAACGGTGCTGTTGATGCAGTGGCAACCTGGGAACCGTATGTCTCCTTTGCGGTAGCCCAGTCAGGTGATCGCATTGCCATCGACGGTAAAGACGCCCCCGTTTCCAACTATCTGGTGGCTACCGACAGTGCAATCAGTGAAAAGCGTGCTGCATTGCTCGATTTCCGCCAGCGCCTGATTCGCGCTAGAGCCTGGGGCGTGGCACATCCGCAGGAATACGCCAAGGGTATCGCGTCACTGCTGCGCCTGCCAGACGCCGTGGCATTGAGTAAAGTGCAGCGTGAAAACAATGCACCGGTTGAAGATTACGCGCTGGTGGCACAGCGCCAGCAGGCGGCCATTGATACCTTTGCACGCAGTGGCCTTATTAAGCCGGGCCTGCAAGCGAGCACGTTAGTGGATGCCTCCTTCTTTGGGCAGCAGGGAGCCGCGAAGCCATGATGAACCTGGCGCTTTACCTCGACTCCGGCATTCATCAGGGTGGCTGGCGTCATCCGCAGGCCGCCACGACCGGCGGCCGTAACTGGCCGCTGTACCGTAAAATTGCTCAGCGTGCTGAAGCGGCTAAGCTGGATATGATCTTTGTTGCAGACAAGTTGGCGATTGATGATGTGTATGGCGGGCACTTAGCGCACACCGTGCAACATCGTCAGGTTGGTTGGTCAGAACCGCTGACCTTACTGGCAGCGTTAGCCGCGGTCACCGATCATATTGGTTTGGGTGGTACCGTTTCCTCCTCGTACTCCGAGCCTTACACCACCGCGCGACAGTTGGCGAATATCGATCACATCAGTGGCGGGCGTGCCGCATGGAACGTGGTGACCTCACTAACCCATGCCGAAGCGCGCAACTTTGGCCGTAGTCAGCATTTTAGCCATGAAGACCGCTACCGCCGTGCGGCGGAATTCATTGAGGTGATGAAATCGCTTTGGGATAGCTTCGAAGAAGATGCGTTGGTGGTGGAGAAAAGCAGCGCACGCTTTGCCGATCCGGCGCGTTTTCATCGCTTTGACCATCAGGGCGAATCGTTCGAGGTGCAGGGGCCTTTAAACCTGCCCCGTCCGCAGCAAGGGCATCCGGTGGTGATTCAGGCCGGTGTTTCAGAGGCTTTTATCGACTTGGCCGCCCAGCACGCGGAGATGCTTTTTGTGGTGCAACCGAACCGAGAACGGGCGCAGCAATTTTATCAAACCATCAAGGAACGTGCGCAACACTACCATCGCCAACCCGATCAGTTACGTATTATGCCGGGATTGGTGCCCATCGTTGGCCAGAGTGAAAAGGATGCCATCGATCGCGCTGAATATCTCAAGTCATTGATCACCGTGGAATCCGGCCTTAGTTTTGTCTCTGCCAGCATGAACATCGACCTGTCACAGTATCCGGTAGATGGACCCGTGCCCGATTTGCGCGAGCAGATCACCGGCAGCAAAGGCCGTTTTCAATATGTTATTGCCAGCGCGATCGAGCAAAATCTGACGTTAGCCGAGATGGCGAAACGCTATGCGGAGAGTCTGTCGTTCCCTTCACCCACTGGCACGGCGGATCATATCGCGCAACAGATGATCGATTGGTATCAACATCAAGCCTGTGATGGGTTTGTGATCCTCCCCACTTATATTGATGAAAATGAAGATCTGTTCCTCAGCCAGGTGGTACCGCGTTTGCAGGATGCAGGGGTGTTTCATCAGGATTATGCTGCGGGAACACTGCGTGACCGTTTAGGTCTTGCTAAGCCGGCTAATCGCTTTCATTGATGAATTCGCTGATGATCGCAAGCAATCGCAAAAGTTATACTTTTTGCGATTGCTTGCGATATCTCAACGTTTTTTCAGCCACTCTTTGAGTTTCCATAAGGAGACCGGCGCTTGATACACCGTGCCCTTACCCTCTTTGATCGGTCTCAATAAGCCTTGATCAGCCAAATTTTTTAACCGACTGCGAGCGGTATTATCGGCAACACCGAGTCTTGATTTCACCCCTGCAGCGCTCAACAGCGAACCCGGCGCATGCAGCGCAATCGCCATGATATCCAACTCACCTTTAGCCAACGACATATTCTCTTCTACCCAATGGACCAGGCGCGCCCGTTCCTGATGCAGCGTAGTAATTTGCTCTGTGAAAGCGTGCACGGCGCGCATGACGACCTCACATTGGTATTGAACAAAATAGGTCAGATCGAGCTCATCCGTTTCGCTATAGAGGTATGACATACCGTATTTAACGGCGGCTGCCTTGAGGAGTTTACTGATCGATATATAGCGGAAAGCATGATAGCCACGACGAATCAGATGATGATAGAACAAGCCTCGCGCCGTGCGTCCATTGCCATCATTAAACGGATGGATATAACCAATGGCAAAATGTAAAACACAAGCCACCAGCAACGGGTGTGTACCCTGCTGTTCAAGAAACTCAACTTCAGCGCATAACGCATCCAGCATGCCATTCAATGCGGCATAATCGGGCGGTTGATGAATGATTTCGCCATCTCGCCCGGCGACAAATACGTCATTGTTGCTGCGCACTTCCCCGGGCCGATATTTTTCGTCATTGATGCCGGAACAGGCGATGTGATGCATATGCAGGATATCGGCACGGGTCAGTGGTCCCTCGCCCATAGCGGCAATATGCTGCATTAGCCGCCAATTCCCCATGATCATGCTCTCATCTTCGTTACGGGGTTCCCGGCCCACCGTCAGCAGTTCCATCGCCACGCGTGACGTGGTGGCAGCGCCTTCAAGCTGACTGGATGAAATCGCCTCTTCCATAATCAATTGGGACATCAGGTAGGAAGCCGCGTCTTCATCCGTGGGCTCACCATTACGCGCAAAGGTCATGCGATCAACAAGCGAAATCGCTGCGTTAACCTTGGCGGTGAAGTTAAAGCTCACTTCTTGTGACGCGATGACAAAATGATGCGCCGTGCTGCGCCGTTTAAATTTTAATGCACTCCACACGACCAACTGTTCGTCAGAATCCTTGATTCGACGACTGAGCTCGTCGAAATGCAGATAGCGCATATCCCACTCAGCATAGCGGCTCAGCAGTTCAACTGTTTCAGCGTTGGTCTGGGTATCAACCAGTTGTTTGGGTGGACGGCGTAATCTCATCTCAAGCAACCTCAAAAATAATAAATTTTGAGTTTACTTGAGATGTCCAGAGGTGGCAAATGTAAAAATTAAAAATATAAGATACTGATATTTATGATTAATTAACTTCGCTCCAGACTGATAATATTGACCTGGAAGTCATCAATTAAAGAAGTGTCAGTACGTTTTTTTTCGTGTCTGAATAGCGTATTCCAGCAGCGATCACAGAATCAGGATAAGTGTGAAGTAGATAAAATTGGTTTGTCTTTTTTGCCATAAAACGGTGTGGCTTTAATGAAAATTCCATGCAGATGACCGAGGCGCAACACAACTTTTATCGTCAGACTTGAATGTCAGGAAAAGTAAACTCCCCCTATAAGAGGTTGCCCTGCGATGTCTGAAAGTCACATCTTAATTAGAAATGCTGACGTTATTGATCCCGCCAGGAATATCCAGGAGCGCCAGGATATTCACATCCTCAATGACCTGATTGCCTCCCCCGATACGCCCGTTAGCGCCCATACCGAGATCATTGATGCTAAGGATTGCTACCTTTTTCCTGGCCTGATTGATTATCACGCACATGTCTTTTATGGCGGAACGCACAGTAGCGTACCGCCTGATCTCGCCTCGTTACCATTTGGCGTGACAACCATAGTTGATGCTGGATCTGCAGGCTCCGCTAATGTTGAAAGCTTTTTACGTGACCAGATTCCGCGCAGCCTGGTGCGCATCAAGGCGTTTGTGACGGCGTATCCTGGTGGACAACTTTGGCAAGAGGAAAACCACAACCCTGATTACTTTGATTTTCCCCGCCTGCAGCAGTTATTCCGCCTTTATCCCGATACTCTGCTGGGCCTGAAGCTGAAACAGGAGCGCGCTGTAGTGGGCGAACTGGGTTCCCGGCCCTTTCTTCGTGCGGTAGAGATGGCCGAGCAACTTAACTGTCGTGTGGCCGTTCACATGACCGATCCGATTCAAACCACTGAACAACTGCTGGAAATATTCCGCAGCGGAGACGTGTTCGCGCATTGTTTCCACGGTAAGGGTGACTCTCTGCTCGACGAGAATGGGCACGTCAAATCGGCGGCTCGACAAGCCCGTGCACGAGGAGTGATCTTCGATTGCGCACACGGGCGCAATAATTTCTCTCAGCGCGTCGCACAACTGGCAGTCAGCGATGATTTCTTACCCGACATCATTAGCAGCGACCTTTCCGCTTTGACGCTCAATCGTACACCGGTGTTTGGCCTACCCTGGGTGATGTCTAAATTTCTTGCCATGGGCATGTCACTGTTCGATGTGGTGGAGCGCTGTACCGCACGCCCGGCCGCGCTGCTTGGCATGTCTCAGCAAATAGGGACATTACAACCCGGCAGCTGTGCCGATGTTGCACTGTTCAGGCTCGAAAAGCGCAATGTCACCTTCACCGATGTCCATCAGCATACCCTTACGGGTAGCCAGTTGCTGGTGCCTCAACTCACCCTGAAAGCGGGCGTGCCATTGTGGCGCGCCAATTTCGGCCTTCACTGAGGTATTCCTTATGCGATCTCCCTGGCTTCGTATCGGCGGCACGTTGATGTTGGGTATGTTTATCTCCTACATCGATCGCACCAACCTTTCAGTCACATTAAAAGAAGTAGCAAGCGATCTTGGCTTTAGTGGCGCTGATTTTGCCACCACCTCTAGCCTGGTATTAACAGCGTTCTTGATTGGCTACATAGTGGCGAATATCTCTGGCGGTATTTTCACGACACGCTACGATCCAAAAACCATCGCCATTGGCATGATGGCACTTTGGTCAGTTGCCACCCTAGCGACAGGGTTTGCCAGCACCGTCGCCCTCTTGGTCGCCTGTCGCTTTGTCTTAGGTGTCGCCGAAGGGATTTACTGGCCGCAGCAGTCCCGCTTTGTTCGTCTATGGTTTACCCCTTCAGAACTGACGCGCGCCAACAGCCTGATTCACTACTATGGCCAGTTTCTGGCGCTGGGTCTGGGCTTCATCATTTTGACGCCACTGCACGACCTTATGGGTTGGCGTAATCTGTTCTTCCTGTGTGGCGGCATTGGACTGCTGATCATGGTGCCGTTGTACGCACGTGTACTGCTGAATACCCGCGATGCACCAATTCAACAGGAAAAGGTGGCCCCGCGTCAGGCGCGTCTGACACGCGAAGATTTTGGCGGACTCTCCTTTGTACTGCTGATCGTCACTTACCTCACTCAGGGAATGCTGTTTTGGGGCATTACCTTGTGGATTCCGATGGCGGTCAGCTCGCTGGGCTTCAGTGGATGGAATGCGGCATTAGCCAGTGCATTGCCTTATCTGCTCGCCGTGGTGTTGGCAATCCCGATGTCATGGCTCAGCGATAAAACCGGTAAGCGCATCCTCATCGCCTCGCTTGGATTGCTGATACCCGGCGCGATGTTACTGGTGCTGCCGCTAGTGCAGAGTGGCGTGATGAAAATGACGTTGATTACCCTCGCAATGGGCTATTACGCCAGCAGTTTCACGCCCAACATTTGGTCGATTATTCAATCTAGCGTGCGTCCTCACGCCGTGGGGGCTGCCGCAGGGATTGTCAACGGCTTGGGCGCAGGCGGTGGCGGCACCCTGGCAGGCTTTATGGTTGCGATCTTATATGCCCGCACGGGGAGCTACACATCCGGATTTGCCCTGCTCGGCGCACTGGTGATTATTGGCGGCGTATCGCTAGTGACCTTTGGCTGGTGGCGCAGCCGTCATCCTGTCAATCACGCTCAGACCGCCGCACTATAAAAGAACGCTTATGTGATCATTCTGGTGCAGAGAGTTTTACTTTGGGCGGCCTGCTGGTCGCCCTCGCTACAATTCTACCTTCCCTTGCATACACTCACTAATTGTTAGCAGCCTTACTATCTTGGCATCAGCTTTGCTTAATGATTCCTGTGTTAATTATTAGGAGTCGCGCTATGCAAGCATCCTCTTCTCGCTACACCATTTTCTCTCTACTGTTTTTGATCGCGCTGATTAACTACATTGATCGCGGCGCACTCTCTTTTGCTGCTAACGCCATCTCCCAAGAGTTTCAGTTCAGCAAAGTGCAACTGGGCGCGGTGCTGAGCTATTTCGGTTTCGGTTATCTATTTGGCTCGTTGTGCGGCGGTTTTCTTGCCGATCGGCTTGGCACCAAAAAGGTGTGGTTGATGGCGGGCATCCTGTGGTCATTGCTGGAAATAGCTACGGCTTGGGCCGGTGAAGTCGGCATGGCCATATTTGGTGGTTCAGCCATTATGGGGTTTGCCGCGTTACGTATCCTGTTTGGTTTTTCCGAAGGCCCGGCCTATGCGCTGATGAACAAAACCATTGCTCACTGGGCACCAGATAATGAACGCGGTTTTGCTCTGAGTATCGGTCTGCTCAGCACTCAGGTAGGTTCACTGCTTACTGCGCCGATAGCCGTGGGATTACTGCTATTAACCGACGATTGGCGCATGATGTTTATTCTGTTAGGCGTTTTCTCACTGCTGGCTATGCTGCTATTTGCGCGCAATTTTACCGATACGCCACTGTTACATCCGCGCACCAACGCCGCAGAACGTGAATTGATTATCAACGGACAAAAGCGCGAAAGCCCGCATGAAGGCGCGTTGCCATGGTGGCGCTTCTTCACCAGCCGCACGCTGGTGTGTAACGCTCTCGGCTACTTTAGCTTCCTCTACATCACTTTTACCTTGGTTACCTGGCTGCCAAAATATCTGCAGGATAACTTCCACTACGATCTGCACTCGTTGTGGTACGTGGCCATGATCCCCTGGAGCGGGGCCTGTATCACGGTGCTACTCGGCGGACGCATTGCCGATCGTTTATTGGCACGCTTCAACAATTTACGCCTGGCGAGAAATGTCTTTGCTTCCGTCACCTTGTGCGCCACCGCTTGCTGCTTTATGGCGATTCCCTGGGTGGGTTCAGCAGCAGGCATTATCGCGCTGATGACGCTGGGTAATGCCCTCAACGCGTTGGTGAATAACGTCTATTGGTCAGTGGTGATAGATGTGACCCCCAAAGCCTCGGTGGGGGCTTACAGCGGCATGACGCTGGCGATTGCCAATCTCGCCTCGATCATTTCCCCCTTGCTGTGTGGCTGGTTGGCAGAGCATTACGGCTACAACGCGATGTTTACCGTCACCGCCTGCGTTGCTTTTGGCAGTATGCTGGCGATGACGTTATTACAACCTGAAAAACGCCTGCAGGCCGATGCACCAGCAGTGACAGCCCAGCAAGCGCTCTAGCTTTTACACCGCGTGCCGCTGGCAGAAGGCCGCGATATCCGGCGACTGGAAATCCGCCAAATTCGCCATTAGCTTCTCCAGCGGCCAGTTCCACCATGCAATCGCCTGCAACTGTGCGGCGATCTCAGGCGTAAAGCGGCCCCGGATGGCTTTTGCCGGGACACCACCCACAATAGTGTAAGGCGCGACATCTTTGGTTACTACCGCGCCCGCCGCCAGTACGGCACCGTCACCCACAGTCACGCCCGGCAGCACAATCACGGCGTGACCAATCCACACGTCGTTGCCGATGATCACGCGGTCTTCTCGACGGTTGGCAAAAAAAACCGCATCACGCTGGGCCTGAGGGTCATAATATTCCGGGCAATAGGTAAAACGGTGCTGCGACGCACGATCCATCGGGTGATTTGGCGCGCCAATACGCACCTGATTGGCAATCGCGGTAAAACGCCCAATCTGCGCATCTGCCACGCAGCAGTGTTCGCCAAGATACGAAAAATCGCCCAACTCGCTGTATTCAAGATAACTTTCGGCTAAGATTTCACATTGTTGACCAATGTGGGTTTCGCGCATACGCACGCTGGGATCGATAATTGAGTGTTGCAGTTTAGCCGGTTGAACAGCGGCGAGTGCCATAAGAAGCTCCGATGTGGTCAGATGTCTGGATAACAAGATGTATTCGGTCAACTGCGAAGCCACAACACTAAAGCGGGAAGATGACAGAAATGCTATCGTAGCGCCCTTGATGCTGGTGATTGAAGGAAAGGGAATGAAAACACCGTGGTCACTGTTGGCCCTGTTATGGTCAGCCGGACAGGCCTCTGCTGCGCTGCCCGCTGATGTCAAAGCAGGTGATATTGTGCAAGTGCTGCTGGCACAATTGCATCCCACGCAAGCGGCGATTGGTTATCGTCAGCTGGATTACAAGCTGCACCGCTACCAGGCGGATCCGAAAAAACTGTTCGATGACTTCTGCGAAAGCATGGGACAGAAAGGCGTGGATAAATTCAGCAGTAAATCACGCATCTCTGACCTCGACAGTTTTACCTGCAAAGCCCCAGTCGGCACCCATCCCGGCCCGATGAAAACGGCGGTGATCGCCCCCGATAATGCGCTCTACCTCACCGATGGCCATCATACCTTCAGCAACTTTGCCGACATTGGCGGTTTAAAAACGCGCGTACAGGTGCGCATCACCAACGACTTCCGTAACCTGGGCAACATGAACGCGTTCTGGCAACAGATGGAAGCCGCGCATCTGGTGTGGCTGGATACGCCAAAAGGCAAAATCACCCCAGATGCGCTGCCGAAAGAGCTGGGCCGCAAACATATGCAGGACGATGAGTATCGCTCGTTGGTTTACTTCGTGCGCGATATTGGTTTCGAGAAGGAAGAAACGCCACCGCCATTCCTCGAGTTCTATTGGGGACAATGGCTGGAGACCGAACTGCCGTTGAAATCCTTCGACTTGCACGACCGCAAGGGCTACGGCGCTGCCGTTACTGCCATTGCTGAGAAAATCACCGACGTGCCCAAAGATACCGTGATAGCGCAAAGCGATACCGGTCCGCTGACCGCTGAAAAGCTAGGCGCCATGAAGAAAGTCAACGAGAAGAAACTAGAGAAGCTGATCTCTGAAGATGGCAAATTGGGTTGGGCGTTTAAACAGTAATGGCAAGCACGGGCGTACATTACACCCGTGCTTATCACCCTCTTTTACCGCGGTTAAATAATTAAACCAACTCGCAATCCTTCACATCTGCTGAAGGAGCTAAGAGATTTTTATCGAATGCACGCAATGGTTCTGCATCACGAATGCGCATCGGCCAGTCAGGATTGGCCAGCGCGCTTTTGCCCAGCGCCACAAAATCCGCCCCCTGCTCCAGCGCCTGTGAGGCACGATGGCAGTCTGACAGCGAGCCATTCGCCACAATAGTCAGGCCTGGTGCCGCTTCGCGAGCAAGCTGCACCAACGAGCGTGCATTGTCAGTAAAGGCGGGGTGCAACGCGTCATATTCTGTAAGGTGCAGGTAATCAATACCCGAATCCGCTAACAGACGGAACACCTGCTTTGCGCCCGCTTCTCCTTCCTGCCACTTATGATGGAAATCATTCACTTTGCCCTGTGAAATGCGCACACCTAAGGTGACATCCTGGCCAATGCGCTGGCGTACCGCTCGGATCACCGCCAGGGTCAGCGACAAGCGTGCTGCGATATCGCCACCCCAGCGATCGTGGCGCTGATTGGTGTAATCCGTGAAGAATTGGTCAAGCAGATAGCCATTAGCACCATGAATTTCAATGCCATCAAATCCGGCTACACCAATCGCGCGCGCGGCAGTCTCGGCAAAACTGTCAATTGCCTGCTGAATCTGCTCCTCGCTCATTTCTGACGGCAACGCATAGTCGCCATGACCATGGTAAAAGCCCAGCTTTTCTCCGCGCGGTTGCACCACTGAAGGTGCCAAAGTATCGTTTCGGTAGATATTGCCTTGGGAAATCGCGCCTGCATGCATCAGTTGTGCGATGATTTTGCCGCCATGCTGATGCACATCATCAGTGATGGCACGCCAACCCGCGACCTGTCGGCTATTCACTAAACCGGCTTGGAACGCGTAGGTCTGCGACCAGGCTTCATCGATATACAGCCCTTCCGTAATGATGGTGCCAAACCCGCCGCGAGCGAAACGCGCGTAATAGTGCTTCATGCGATCACCCGGTACGCCATCCACCGTGGCAGAGATGCGTGTCATGGGCGCGACCATGATGCGGTTCTTCAATGCGAGGCGATTTAACGTGCCGCTCTGAAATAAGTGTTTATCGGCCATTTTGCTTTGTTCTTCCTGATTATCGTCAGAGCGCAGTATAGTGTGTCGCATTAACCGCAAAAATGGCCGAAGATGATACGTCTGTATAACGGAAATCGTTAAAATGAACTCCAAAGATATTGAGGTTTTCCTGATGGTGTCGCAAACCCGCAGCCTCACGCAGGCGGCACGGCGGCTCAACACCACGCCCATGACCGTGTCGCGCAGGCTGGCATCGTTGGAGGAGGATCTCGGCGTACGTCTGATGCATCGCACCACGCGCGCTATCGCCTTAACGGATGAAGGTGAAGAGTTTCTGCCCTACGCCAAATCACTGGCCGAAACCGAGCAGAGCGCGCGCAACCTCTTTTCTCCACATCAACAAGGTGCAACCGGTCAGTTGCGTATCACTGCACCTTCGGGTTTTGGACGGCGGACCATCATTCCGCTGCTACCTGCGTTGATGGAAGCGAACCCGGAGCTGCGCATTGAATTTCAATTGAGCGATGACGTCACCGATTTGGTGGGGTTGGGCTACGATATTGCGATCCGTATTGCTCCATTACGTGACTCTCGGCTGGTGGCACATCGCCTTGCCGATAACCCGCGCATGCTGTGCGCGTCACCCGATTATCTGCAACGCTTCGGCACACCTCAGACACTTAACGACCTGCACAAACATAACTGCCTGCGTCTTTCCGGCGTGGTGCAATGGAGTTTTCTGATCGACGGGCATATTTCCAGCCTGAGTGTAGAAGGCCGTTTTAGCGGCAGTAACGTAGAGGGGGTGCGCACACTTTGTGTGGCCGGCAGCGGCATTGCGCAGTTATCCGAGTGGGATATCAGGGAAGAACTGGCGGCAGGCACACTGGTCGCCATCGATTTAATCGATGCCCAACCACAGATGCTCGGCGTTTGGGCGCTGTTCCCCACCACGCGCCAATTACCCGCACGCGTGACGGTATTTCTTAACGCGCTGAAGCAAGCAATGGAGAAAAACAGATAAATACCCTGTTCTCGCGCCGCAGTTATAGGCTTAAATCATTGATTCAATGATTCACTTCATGGAGGCCCATCTTGAAACCTGAAATTCACACCCTCGCATCGACAGAAATCTATCGCAATCGCTGGATGACGCTTAAAGAAGATAAGATTCAACGGGCTGATGGCAGTGAAGGCATCTACTCAGTGATTGAAAAGAATGATTTTGTGGTGATTCTTCCGGTAGAGCAGGACAGTATTTTCGTGGTGGAGCAGTACCGTTATCCCATCAGTGAACGCACCATTGAGCTTCCCCAAGGCAGTTGGGAACTTGATCCTGGCGCCACACCAGAAGCACTGGCCGCTGGCGAGTTGCAAGAAGAGACCGGATTAATTGCCGATCGCTGGCAGTATGTTGGCTACCAAAAACTGGCGCAGGGATACTCCGCGCAGGGATACCACATCTACCTTGCCAGCGAGTTGCGTTATCAGGGACAAAACCTGGATGCGGAAGAAGTTGGGCTGACCGCGCGAAAAATGAAGATCAGCGAGTTTCTGCAGTTGGTGTTAGCAGGGAAAGTCACCGATGCCACCTCCGTGACCGCGTTTTTGCTGGCGCGGGCGAAAGGATTGATAGATTAATCCCGGTTAATTCCATGGCATGACGGGATTTCGGTCGCCATAAATGGCGCCCCTACCACGATGACGTGGGGTTTTCATTGGATAGAGATTGATGAGCATCCTGGATTGAGTTGTTCACGTCGTTTTGAAAGGTGCGCACTGATGCGCACCTTTATCTCGGATTCTGCTGCTTAGTGGCTCACCACGTCCTCCAGCACCCGTTGCGCACCTGTCGCACTGACAGCAACGCCATCAATATACAACTGGCGCTGTTCTGCCGTCGGCAAGACAATCTGCAGCGTTTTCCAGGCTGGCTGGTAATGGCCTTTGCGCTTGAAGTTCAGGTGAATCGCCTCGGCATCGCTGCGCATTTCCCAGCTTAACCACAAGGCGTTGCCCTGCTGATAACCCCAGGACTCACCGTCATCTTCAAATACCAGACCTTTGCTCTCGCCTTTACCCTGTAATGGATAAAGTTGCAGCGTGCGACGGTCATCTGCTTGCGCATCCACATGACGCAAACGCTGACTCAGCGGCAATGCAGCGCCGGCTCGCACCAACATCGGCTGGGTTTCCAGTGGTGCTGGCAAGGTGATCCACTGACCGCCGCTATACCACTGCTGCGTTGCGAAGTCATACCAGCCAGTTTGGTTATCTGGCAGCCACAAACGGCGTTCACGCTGACCTGCTTCCACTACGCTGGCCACCAGCAAATCGCGACCCAGCATAAACTCATCGCACTCAGCGAAGGTCTGTTTATCCTGCTCATGGTCGAGGAAGGTTGGACGCAGCATCGGCTCATCATCAGCATGCGCTTGCCACAACAAGGTATAGAGGTATGGCAGCAGGCGATAACGCAGTTCAATCGCAGCACGAATCGCAGGCGTGGCTGTCGGATACATCCAGGGTTCATTCACCGTGTGATCGTCATTCCACGAGTGAATGGTGAAACGCGGATGCATCACGCCGTTTTGCACCCAACGCACGAACAATTCTGCATCCGGCTTATCACCCGAGAAACCACCCACGTCATGACCCACGTTGTACAGTCCCGACAAACTCATCCCCAAGCCCATGCGGATGTTGTAACGCAGTGACGTCCAGTTAGTACGGTTATCACCACTCCAGGTTTGCACATAGCGTTGCATGCCGGCGCAGCCAGAACGCGAGATCAGGAAAGGACGCTTCTCTGGGGCAAAACGCTGCTGCGCTTCCATTGACGCACGCATCATCAGTAATGGCATCACCGGGCGAATATGTTTGATGGCAATGGGTGTGCCGAAACCGTGGCAGCGCGCTTCACCATCCCACACTTCATATTCGTTGTTGTCGTTCCAGGTCGAGTCAATGCCCTTCTCCAGCAGTTGTTTGGTGACATTTTCCTGCCACCAAGCCACCGCCTGCGGATGGGTAAAATCGAGATGTGAACCTTCATCGTCCCAGAACACCGAGCGCTCTGGCGCATCCTGTTCCGAATCGCGGATAAACAAACCTTGCGCTGCAACTTCTTCGTAGCGCGGATGGTCCTGCAATAAGCAAGGCTTGATGTTGGCTGCCAAGCGTAAACCGGCATCGTGAAACGCCTGGCTCATCACTTCCGGTTGCGGCACCTTGTCGTAGTTCCAGTTGAACACATAACGTTTGTTATTAATTGAGGTGTAACCCGATGACAGCTGGAAGGAGTCGCATTGAATGTCGTGCTGTTCGCACAAACGGATGAACTTCATCAGCTGATTCTGCGCGTCCGGTGCATCGGTGTAGTGCATGGTGGATCCGCTGTAACCCAGGCTCCATTTCGGGCCAAACAGCGTTTTACCGGTCAGACGCACAAAGGCTTTAGTGACATCCAGCACTTTGCTGCCAACAAACAGATAGTAATCAATATCGCCGCTTTCAGCCTGCCAGCGGCGATAAGGCTGATGGTAGTTATCTAACTCATTGCCGAGATCGAACCAGCTGCTGCTGAGGTTATCGTAGTAAAGGCCAAAGCTCACTTCGCTACGGCGCGTAATGGTGAACGGCACATGCTTATAGAGGGGATCGGTTGCCGCCGCGTTGTAACCCATCGCATCCAAATTACGCATCTCGTAGCGCTTGCCGTTACGCTGCAAGTCCCCGGATTTTTCACCCAAGCCGTAGTAGGCATCGTCATTCATGCGGCGCTGGTAGTGCGCCACGCCATCGCCGTGCGCATTGATCAGATAGGCGCTGGTTGGGCGGTCGCAGGTCAGCAATTGCCATGCACCGGCGCTATCTCGATATTGCCACTCCAGCGCCAACGGCTGGTGCACCAACACGCGCAGCAAATCGGTGGACACCACCAACGTATCGCCCTCTTCTTCCAGCGTGAATCCTGGCAGGGTAAAGCCTGCCAGACTGTCACGTGGACGCCCTTCCCACGGCACATCGCTCTCTGGCGCAATGCTCCAGGTGCGATCCAGTGCGAATCCGCTCTGACGTTTTATCGCGACGCGGAACATGCCGGCTTCTAGCACATACAGGTTCAGCGTGTATTTTCCATCCACGGTTAATGCTACATGGTGTTGATCAGAATGTGTGAGTGACCAATTCTTTAACGTTTTCATTGTTACCTACTTTTTCAGGCGCGCTGCGCGCGACGTTCAGCAATAAAAGCAATCAGGAAGACCGCGCCAATCAAATCAAAGAAGCCCATCGCGACAAACAGCGGGTTGAAACCAATTTTGTCAGCGGTAACACCGATAATCAGCGAGAACAAGAAGCTGGAGATCCACGCGAAGGAACCGCGCATACCATTCACCGTCGCCATTTGGCCTTTATCAAACTTCTCCACCACCAGCGCACTCAGCATGCAGGAGATGATCTGGTGACCGAAGCCCCCGATTGAGATCAGTGCAATGGCGACATACGGATCTTTCGTCATCGCCACCAGCGCGAGGGAAAGCATCAGGAAAGCGCCGGTGACCGAGCTGGCAACGACCGAATTAACCAGTCTGAAACCAAACAAACGGGTGTAGAGACGCGTCAGATAGCCACTGGCCACACTACCGAGGTCCGCAGCGAGGAAAGGCATCCAGGCAAACATGGCGATCTGCTTGAGATCCATACCGAGATCTTTTGCCAGATAGAGCGGCACCCAGAAACTCAGCACACCCCACGCCGGTTCGGCCATAAAGGCAGGAATGGCGATACCGTAAAACCGTTTATTTTTTGAAACGCTTTTCAGTGCCTTGAAGAAAGGGAGTTTGACGGCAGGCGGTTCATTATCCTGACGAATGAATTCCAGTTCCGATGCAGACAGATTGGGATGGATTTCCGGATCGCGATACAGCAGCCACCACAGCACCACCCACGCCAGCGCCAGACAACCGGTAAACAGGAACGCACCCTGCCAACCGAAGGAAGCGTGAGCAAAATAGATGATCGGGGGCGCCAACATAGCACCAATCGAGAAGCCCACTCCGGCCCAACCCGCCGCGACCGGACGCTCTTTTTTCGGGAACCATTCGCCCAGCACTTTGGCGTTGGCTGGCGTGGCGGCAGCCTCTGCGCCTCCCATTACAAAGCGCAGAATGGCAAGATGCACCCAGCTCGCCGCCCCGGCATGGAACAGACAGGCAACCGCCCAGATCGAAGCACAAATCAGGAAGCCGACTTTGAGACCGATGACATCAATCAGCCAGCCACAAATTGGTTGAAAGAAGGTATATGCCAGCTGAAACGCACCGACGATCCATGAATATTGTTCAGTGGTGATGCCCAGGCTGGTTTTCAGCTCAGGCGCCAGAATGCCCAATGAGTTACGCGTGATGTAGTTGACGGTAACGCCCGCTAAGAACAACACCAATACCCACCAGCGCAAATTGCGGAAAGTGCGTTTGCTGCCAGCGGCAGCGATCCCAGGATTCAAACTGCGGTTCATCTGGTTCTCCATTCTTTATTAACATCATGAGCTTACAAATCCTGTGGTGAATACGCGGGCATGCGATAAACCGGAAATATCGTTGGCTGCCGCCCAGGAATTGTTGCTTGTTGTTGAGGAGCGACTTCAGTGAGTCATCTCTAACCATCCGCCAGGAGTGAACCACAGATGCTTGGGCTGGTCGCCAGTCAGATGCTGCAATTGTGATCTGGTTAACCAAAATGGTTTGTCAGGTTGACATGAGTGGCTAAAGAGCCGAATTTTAGAGCCAGAAGGCGCAAATTACGCGAAGAGCAGTGCGCTAACCGATAAATAGGTCAACCAATATAAGAATGGTCTTGAGTTGAATCTTCAGGACCCAAAAGAGGTAACAACATGAAGCAGACCTGGCGCTGGTATGGCCCGAATGACCCCGTTTCTCTTGCCGATGCACGACAAGCTGGCGCGACCGGCATCGTTACCGCCCTGCACCACATCCCTAACGGTGAAGTGTGGTCGGTGGACGAAATTATGCAGCGTAAAGCCATCGTGGAAGCCGCTGGTCTGGTGTGGTCAGTGGTGGAAAGCGTGCCGATTCACGAAGAGATCAAAACCGGCAGCGGTGAGTGTCAGAAGTGGATCAGCAATTACCAGCTGTCTCTGCGAAATCTGGCGCAATGCGGTATTAAAACTGTCTGCTACAACTTCATGCCGATCCTCGATTGGACGCGTACGGACCTTGAGTACCTGTTACCCGATGGCGCCAAAGCCCTGCGCTTTGATCAGATTGAATTTGCCGTGTTTGAACTGCACATTTTGCAGCGTCCCGGTGCGGAAAAAGATTACAGCGCCACTGAAATAGCGCAGGCAGCGGACCGTTTCGCCAACATGAGCGAAGCGCATAAAACCCGTCTGACGCGCAATATTATCGCGGGTTTACCAGGTGCAGAAGAAGGTTACACGCTGGACCAGTTCCGTGCTCAATTAGCCCGTTATGACGGCATCGGCAAAGCTGAGTTGCGTGAAAACTTCGCCACCTTCCTGCGCGCCATTATTCCGGTGGCAGAAGAAGCCGGCATTCGTATGGCAGTGCACCCGGATGACCCACCACGCCCTATCCTTGGCCTACCGCGCATTGTCTCCAATGCAGAAGACTTGCAGTGGATGATCGATACCGTTCCAAGCCCTGCAAATGGCTTCACCATGTGCAGCGGTTCTTATGGCGTATTAGCTGAAAACGATCTCGCTGGCATGGTGAAACGCTTTGGTCCTCGCATCTACTTTGCGCATCTGCGGTCAACCAAACGCGAAGAGAATCCAAACACCTTCCACGAAGCGGCGCATTTGGGCGGCGATGTCGACATGTTCGCGGTGATCAAAGCGATTGCTGAAGAAGAACATCGCCGTAAAGCGGCCGGTCAGGAGGATTTGATTCCGATGCGCCCGGATCATGGCCACCAAATGCTCGATGATTTAAGAAAGAAAACTAACCCCGGCTATTCGGCGATTGGTCGTCTGAAAGGATTGGCGGAAATTCGCGGTGTGGAGCTGGCGATCCATCGCGCTTATTTCTAAACACATCGCGCGTCTGTGGGCGCCATTAATGACGCCCCTACAATGCAGCAATACGCTGAAAATTGATGCCTAACCTACCGCACCCCGGCTCTTTGTAGGGTGCGCATTGATGCGCATCGGGTCGAATGGAGTTTACATGGAACACACCCTTGCCAATGGCGAGTTAAACGTCACCCGCCCAAGCTGGAATCATCAACGATTGGTGCCGCGTATTGTGCATATCGGCTGCGGTGCCTTTCATCGCGCGCATCAGGCACTGTATCTGCATCACCTGCTTGAAATCAGCGACAGTGACTGGGGCATCTGTGAAGTCAACCTGATGTCGGCGAGCGGCAAACTGTTGGTCGAACAACTGCGCCAACAAGACCTGCTCTACAGCGTGACGGAAAAAGGTGCTAAGCAAAACGACGTTCACCTCGTTGCGGCCATCAAAGAAGCCTTGCATCCTGCACTGGATGGACACGATGGCATTATCGCAGCGCTGGCTCGTCCGGAAACCGCTATCGTTTCATTGACGGTGACGGAAAAAGGCTATTGCACCCAAGGTGCCAACGGTGAGTTGGATGCTGACAATACGTTGATACAACATGATATTGCGCACCCCACTACGCCTAAATCCGCCATTGGTTTTATTGTCGAAGCATTACGTGTTCGTCGTGAACGCGGTGTTGGGCCGTTTACTGTGCTGTCCTGCGACAACCTGCGCGATAACGGCCATGTGGCGCGCGCCGCTGTGGTAGGCCTGGCGCAGTTACGCGATGCGGCACTGGCGCATTGGATTGATAAGAACGTGACATTCCCCAGCAGCATGGTTGACCGCATCGTTCCCGCGGTGACCGATGAAACCCAACAGGAAATTCGTGCGCTGCTGGGCGTCGAGGATCCCTGCGGCGTGGCCTGCGAGCCGTTTCGCCAATGGGTGATCGAAGATAACTTTGTCAACGGTCGCCCGGAGTGGGACCGCGTTGGTGCGCAGTTTGTGGCAGACGTTGCACCGTTTGAAATGATGAAACTGCGTATGCTCAACGGCAGTCACTCCTTCCTTGCCTACCTCGGGTATCTGGGTGGTTGTGAAACCATCGCTGACACCATGCAACTCCCGAGCTATCGCCAGGCAGCATTGGCACTGATGATGCAGGAGCAAGCACCGACGCTGTCGATGCCTGAAGGGATCGATCTGCAAGCCTATGCCAATCAGCTGATTGAGCGTTTTAGCAACCCTTCGCTGCGCCACCGGACGCAACAGATTGCGATGGATGGCAGCCAGAAGCTGCCACAGCGCTGGCTCGATTCCGTGCGCTATCACTTGCTGCAAGGCAGTGACTATCGCCACTTGATGCTGGGAATTGCCGGCTGGATGCGTTACGTGCTCGGAAAAAATGAGCGAGGTGAAGCATTTGACGTGGTTGACCCATTAAGTGCCACGTTGCGTGACATCAACCAGCACACGCCAGAAGGCGACGCGCGCATTAGCGCCCTGCTCGCTGTGAGAACCATTTTTGGAGACGATTTGCCTGCCAATTCAGGCTTCGTCAGCCATCTTCAACAGGTGTACGCGCAACTTTGCCAGTATGGTGCCCGTGCCGCCGTTGCATCTCTGAATCAGGAGCCGAAATGAAACGCTTTATGGATGATGATTTCCTGCTGCAAAGCGATATTGCTCGCCGCTTGTACCATGACTTTGCCGCCGATATGCCGATCTACGATTATCACTGTCATCTCAACCCGCAGGAGATCGCCGAAGATCGTCAGTTCGCGAACCTCGGTCAGATTTGGCTGGAGGGCGATCACTACAAATGGCGTGCGCTGCGAGCGGCCGGCGTCGATGAGTCACTGATCACCGGCAAAACCACTAGCGATTATGATAAATATCTCGCCTGGGCCCACACCGTACCGAAAACGCTGGGCAATCCGCTCTATCACTGGACACATCTGGAGCTGCGTCGCCCGTTCGGCATCACCAATACGTTATTTGGGCCGGACACCGCACAACGCGTATGGGACGAATGCGCCGAGAAACTGGCAACCCCGGCATTTTCTGCACGCGGCATTATGCGTCAAATGAATGTACGTATGGTCGGCACCACCGATGACCCGGTTGATTCGCTGCAATATCATCGTCAGATTGCCGAAGACAGCAGCTTTGATATTGATGTCGCGCCAAGCTGGCGTCCGGATAAGGTGTTCAAGATTGAGCTTGAGGGGTTTGTCGAGTACCTGGAACGGTTGGAGGCAGCAGCGGATGTGGCGATCACCGACTTTGATGCGTTGCGCACCGCGCTGTTGCGTCGTTTAGATCACTTCTCAACCCATGGTTGTCGTGCAGCGGATCACGGGATTGAAGTGCTGCGCTTTGCACCAGTTCCGGACGATAGCGTGTTGGACGCCATTCTGGTGAAACGTCGCCACGGCGACACGCTAAGCGAGCTGGAAATCGCACAGTTTAGCAGCGCGGTGCTGGTCTGGTTGGGTTCCGAGTACGCACGACGTGATTGGGTGATGCAGCTTCATATCGGCGCCATTCGCAATAACAGCACGCGCCTGTTCCGTCTGCTGGGTGCCGACAGCGGTTTTGATTCTATTGGCGATAACAACATCGCTTTGCCGCTCTCGCGCCTGCTGGATGCGATGGATGTAAACGATCAACTGCCAAAGACCATTCTGTATTGCCTCAATCCGCGTGACAACGAAGTGCTGGCGACCATGGCAGGCAACTTCCAGGGTGCGGGCATCGCCGGAAAAGTGCAGTTTGGTTCCGGCTGGTGGTTCAACGACCAGCGTGACGGCATGTTGCGCCAACTGGAGCAACTCTCACAAATCGGCTTGCTCAGCCAGTTTGTTGGCATGTTGACCGACTCACGCAGTTTCCTCTCCTACACGCGCCACGAATACTTCCGCCGGATACTGTGCAATTTGCTCGCGCAATGGGTACATGAAGGCATTGTGCCGCACGACGAAGCCGTACTCGGCAGCATGCTGCAAGATATTTGCTTCAACAACGCGCAGCGCTACTTCACCCTTAACCCAAGGTGAAAATCACGCCCTGTGCTATAGTGCAGGGCGCGAAAGATGGCCGCATCTGCAGTCCTAAACTCCTTAATCAGCAGAAAAGAGCTCTATGAAAACACAAGCTTCAGCACAGCGCCCTTATCAGGAAGTCGGGGAAATGTTGCGTAACATGATTATGCAAAAACAGTATGCCGTGGGCGAACGACTGCCGCCGGAACGCGAGTTGGCTGCCCTGCTGGATGTCACGCGTACACTGGTGCGTGAGGCCTTGATTATGCTGGAGCTGGAAGGTTTGATTGAGGTGCGGCGGGGTGCAGGTATTTACGTGGTCAATGACAGCCCAGCAACACGAAGCAGCGGGCAAACCGCCTGCAACGATGCGGGGCCGTTTGAGATGTTACAAGCACGCCAATTGCTGGAGAGCAATATCGCGGAGTTTGCTGCCCTGCAGGCAACCCGCGAAGACATCATCAAAATGCGTCAGGCGCTGGAGTTGGAGGAGAAAGAGCTGGCTTCCGGCGCGGTCAATGAAAGCGAGAACGGCGACCGTAATTTCCATTTAGCGATTGCCGAAGCCACCCACAACAGCATGTTGGTCGAACTGTTTAAGCAATCTTGGCAGTGGCGTGAAGACAATGTGATGTGGAGCCAATTGCATCGTCATCTGGTCAACACGCATTACCGCAAGCAGTGGCTCGACGATCACAAAAGAATCCTCGCCACCTTAATCAAGAAAGACGCGCGTGCCGCTAAGCAGGCCATGTGGCAGCATCTGGAAAATGTGAAACAGCGACTGCTGGAATTTTCAGACGTCGACGACATCTATTTTGATGGTTACCTGTTTGAATCCTGGCCGCTGGACAGTGCCAACGGCTAGGAACAACCCTTTCTGCAAAGGGCTTTTAGGTCGTTACTGCGGTAATGACGCTTTCAGACGCTGTGCGGCCAAGGCCAGGTTGGTTTCCGAGACCGAGGCATAGGAAATACGCAGCGTTGAGGTATCCGGATTGTCACAGTAGAAGAACTCACCGGGAACATACACCACACCATTGCTCAGCGTGGTTTTCAGCCATTCAGTGGTGTTGAAGGCTTCTTTGAAGGTTGCCCACAGGAACATGCCACCCAGCGGGCGATAGAAGTGCAGTCTGTCGCCCAGCTCTGTGTCCAGTGCCGTACACAGTGCATCACACTTCTGCTTGTAAGCCGCACGAATCAATTTAATCTGCTCCGGCAAGCGACCGGTTTCCAGATAATGACGCGTCATTGACTGCGACAATGAACTGGTGTGCAGATCCGTTGCCTGCTTCAGGTTCACTACCGACGACTTCAACCAACTCGGCATGGTAATCCAGCCAACACGCGCACCCGGTGCCAGAATTTTGGAGAAGGTCGAGGTATAAATGACATTCTCACTGGCACCCATTGCTTGCGCATGGGATTTCAATGGGCGGAATGTCTGATCGGTGAAATTGATCTCGCTGTAGGGGTCGTCTTCAAAAATCAGGAAATCATACTGTTTCGCCAGTGCAACAAGCTGCTGACGACGCGCTTCTGATAAGGTGACACCGCTTGGGTTGCCAAAGGTTGGCACGATATACACGGCTTTGATTGGCGTCTGTTTGACCAGTTCTGCCAACTCATCAACGATCATACCTTCGCCGTCGGTACCAACAGACTTGAACTGTGCTTCCGCCAGTTGGAAAACCTGTAATGCCGCAAGGTAAGTGGGACGCTCCACCACCACGATATCACCTGGGTTGATCAACGCACGGGCAATAATATCCAGTGATTGCTGTGACCCAGAAGTGACCACAACGTCGTCCGGCGTGCACTCAATACCACGATCGGCTGAAATGCGGCAGATCGCTTCACGTAACAGCGGATCTCCTTCACTCAAGCCATACTGAAACGCATTGTGGCCATCCTGCGATAACGCACGATCCATCGCGATTTGCAGACCTTCAGTATCAAACAGGTCCGGATTAGGGATGCCGCCACCGAGTGAGATCACCCCTTCCATTTTGCTGTGTTTCAATAAATCACGAATGGCAGATGAATGAATGCGTTGAACGCTTTTGGATAATTTTTGCGACGACATAAAACCTTTACCTGATTATATTTTTCTAAGGCTAAATTCATAACATAAGTTAGCTATGCTGATAATCACATTTTCACCCTTTGGCTAAGAGAATTTAGTACCGAAAGAAAACTATCAGTTTGAGTGAGTTTTCTTTCCCGAAGCAGAGTCGCATGAGCGTGGTTGACATGGGTTAATTCTTGTTAGCAACCGGGTTTGGTCTGTGGAGGGTTAACGCTGCGAAACGCCTTGTATGAAGAGATGGTCAACGCGGGATTGCCCCAACAATTCATCCCAGTCACTGGGTGGATGTCCACTCGCCAGCATTGTCGCAAACACTTTATAAGCATCTCTTTTGCTCCCATAAGCGCGTTTAGTTTCCGCGTCATTTATCCAGGCAAGAATAATGGTTTTGTGCGGCTCGCTGTAACGGAAAAAGAGACGATACTGCATGAGAAACTTGGCGCGGAACCAATGTTTATTGGCATCGCCAAGGGTACTGCCCTGCCGAAACTTAACTTGCGTGGGATCTGCGCAAATTTCTGAATGAATAACCTTTAGCACTGCCGCCAATAATTTTGTCGCTGCTTTCTTTTGGAAGCCCTCCGGATACTTTTCTTTCAAGACTTCAACTTCTTCTATCAACGCTTCAAGCTGAGAGGAAAAGCAAGGGTGAACGAATATTTTCCATCCATTGATTTCAGCATTTACATCCATGTATATCACTCGTCATCAGTAAGAGGAGCATCCAGATCAACGTCCACATCCGTTGTAAGCGATGCTGCACGCGCGATTAGAGTACGATCGAGTGGCTTAAGATTCGCCGGGTTGTTGCGCATATCTTCTGCGAGGAAATTAAGAAAATCGACGATCACCGGATCATCTTCACTGGCCGATTCTTGTCTGGACATTAAAACCTGTCCCCCTGGTAACACGGCGTACTCAATGTTCTCACCTGGCTGCAGATTCATTGCATCCCTCACAGAAGCTGGGATGGTAGTTTGGCTCCGCGCAGTGAGTTTTGATGTTGCACGTAGGGACACGCCCGCTGTCGTTATAAGTTGCATATGCCATTGCCTCAAGTCAAAACACGGCTTAAATCTAATGCATATGCATTGGCAATGCAAATGCATTGCATGAACATATCTTAGTCAAAACTCAGGCTCACTCCTTGTGAGAAAAAGGCGGAGGGGTTAGCTCCGCCTTGTTTCAAGTTCCGGTCAGTGCGCCTGACCGGTCAGTTGCATAAGGGCAACGATGATTTGCAAGACAACCCGGACTAAATCCATGAGTAGCCGAACAAGTTCCATCACTTTCCTTCTCCTCTGACAGGAGCGCGCCTTTCAGCTACCGGGGCTTTGACTCCACCCGCCGATGGCCTGAGCACAATTGTGAGGAGTGCTGAGCGCCACTCATTGTGGAAGCCACAGGCCAGCACCACCTGATACCTGCCGGGATTTGACTATCCGCGCCCCTGGGAGTCATCAGAAACAATGAGACTGCGCTCGCCACTCAACACCTGTATAACCATACAGTATTTTAGCGAAACTTGAAATATTTCCCCGCACATTTTATGATTTGCATTGTGAGGAGTGCTGAGCACCCCGTTCGCAACGCGGTTACCAGCCGGTGAGCGAACATAAAAAAAGGATTTGGCCACCCAGCCAAATCCTTTTTTATTGCCTGCAGTAATCAGTTTGCTGAACTGATTCGCCAAATGGCATCACCCGCATCGTCTGCTATCAGCACACCGCCTTGCTGATCAGCGGCGAGTCCAACCGGCAAGCCACGCACCTGTTTTTGATCATCCGTCAGGAATCCTGTCACCACAGGTTGCGGTTGCCCAACCGGTTTTCCATTTTCGAATTTCACCCACACCACCTGATAGCCATTCAGCGGTGTGCGATTCCAACTGCCGTGTTCGCTGATAAATGCCCCGCCACGATACTGCGGCATATTATCCGCACCATAGAACAGTAGACCCAGCGGAGCCACATGCGAACTGAGCGCGTAGTCCGGCTTGATAGCTTTCTCGACTAAATCGGGACGCTGCGGCTGGGCGCGCACATCCACATGTTGACCGTAGTAACTGTACGGCCAACCGTAGAAACCTTTGTCTTGCACTGAGGTCATGTAATCTGGCACCAGGTCGGAACCGATTTCATCACGCTCATTAACAATCGCCCATAGCTTGCCGCTTTGCGGCTCCCATTGCAGACCTGTTGGATTGCGCAGTCCACTGGCATAGATGCGACTGGCACCACTCGCCGTATCAACCTCCAATACCGCGGCACGGCGGTACTCTGCACCGATGCCGTTTTCCGTAATGTTACTGTTGGAACCGACACCGACATAAAGCTTTGTGCCGTCCGGGCTGGCAACCAGCGATTTAGTCCAGTGGTGGTTAATCGGCCCACCCGGCAACTCGGTTACCACCACGGGCGGCGTACGAATCTCGGTTTGGCCGTTCTCATACGGGAACTTCACCAGGCTATCGGCATTGGCAACATACAGCGTGTTGCCCACCAGTTGCATGCCGAACGGCGCAGTGAGGTTGTCGATAAAACGATGTTGCTCCCACTTGCCATCCACATTGCGCAGCAACGTAATGCGATTGCCACCCGCCCCACCCTTACCAGATGCATTCTTCACGATGCCGGTAATCAGATCCTTCGGCGCGGTAGTCGGTTTCGGTGTGCCATTGGACTCCGCCACCAGCACATCATTGTTTGGCAGCACCAAGACTTGCCGAGGATGCTGCAAATGTTCGGCAATCTTTTCAATTTTCAACCCCTCTGCCACCTTCGGCATTTCACCCGCTTTCCACGGCGTGGCTTGCGGTACCTGCATCGGGGGAACAAAGAAGTTTTGCGCTTGCGGTAATTCGGGATCGGGGCCAATTTGCTTTTGCGGATCAATCAACGCACCGTCATCGCAG
Source organism: Pantoea rwandensis (assembly GCF_002095475.1). Taxonomy (GTDB): domain Bacteria; phylum Pseudomonadota; class Gammaproteobacteria; order Enterobacterales; family Enterobacteriaceae; genus Pantoea; species Pantoea rwandensis. The sequence goes on along the minus strand of NZ_MLFR01000018.1, from coordinate 83,324 downwards.
GCGCTGAGTAGCATCGCGAGCGTTACTGCACCAAGAATCTGTTTCATACGTGACCTCCCTGTACGGTACGTCCACGCAGTGCGAGTTGTACATTGGCAAGTAACAGCAGAACGACGACCACCGTCGATAATGTCACACCGAGCGGTATTACGGCGTAGGCGTCGCGGCTGTGAATAAAGGCATTGATGATGGCTATGACAATAGCCAGTAGCGACAGCCAGAAGTGCGTTTTTTCACTGGGGTAAGGCCCACGAAATAGGTAAACAAGGCTGATAATTCTGGGCAGGATGGCTATCACCAGACCAATGGCAATCAACCAGCTGGCGGATTTGGTCCACATGATGACAAAGGTTTGCAGGTAAATGATGTCGAACAGCCAGGCGGCAACAAAAAAGCCCAGCGGCAAGGGTTCCAACAGTGCATAAAGCCCGACTAAAAACGCCGAACGTCCCGAGGTATACAACATTTGACTCTCCCTTTACGTTTATTTTTCAGACGCTGGCTGTGTTTCTCTTCCCCGAAACCGCAGCCAAACGCCTGTAATATATTAGTAAAGATGAAGAGTTATGCGCGGAAATGCCGCAAAAAGCCTAAAGATTATGACTTATCAGCAGGCAGTGTCACCCAGTAACCCGGCTGATACGGCAGAGGCAAAAACTTCTCATGGAATTCACGGAATGTCGCGTCAGGATCGAGATCCTTAAACAGATCCGGATGCAGCCATTTCGCCAGCGCCTGAATCGCAACAAACTGATAAGGGCTGTCATAGAACTGATGCCAGATGGCATGGGCATTACCATTGTGCGCCACTGGCAGGGTTTTGAAGGCATCACGCATCATCAGTAATTTCAAACGTGCAGTGGCTTCCTTGGTGTCCGCGCCTGGACCTACACCCACCCATTTGCCTACGGTGTTGTAGTTCTTCCAGTTTGCGCCCGTCACCACCACCACATCAGGACGGCTGGCAATGATTTGTTCGGGATTCAAAGTACCGAAGGTGCCTGGAATCAGGTCTTTGGCAATATTGCTCCCCCCTGCCAGTTCAACCATCTGACCAAAGTTCTCGTTACCGAACGACATGCAGCATTCATCGGTATAGCCGCCCGCACGGTCAATCATCACTTTTGGACGTGGGCCGGTGAAGTTTTTCAGGCGATCGGTCACCTTTTCAATTTCTGCACGACGGAACGCAACAATCTCTTCAGCGCGCTGTGGGTTATTTACCAGTTCGCCCATGATGCGAATGCTTTTCTCGGCGTGCTCCATCGGCTTCTCGCGGAAGTCGATAAACACCACCGGAACGCCCACCGCCTGCAACTTCTCAATCAGCTTGCCTTCATCTGTGGCGGCTTTTGATTCCAGGTTCATTAACACTAAATCAGGCTTCAGCGTCAGCGCTTGCTCAACATTAAAGGTGCCATCTTTCGCGCCACCAAACGTTGGCAGCTTTTTAATCTCTGGATACTTCTTTTCATACGCCATATAGCCGTCATAGTCGGCCTTGGGGAAATCATCGCGCCAGCCTACAACGCGATGGAAAGGGGCCGCGGTGTCGAAAGCCGCTAGCAGATACATCTGACGTCCTTCCCCCAGAATGATGCGCTTAGACTCCTCTTTAACCTCAACCTGACGTCCTGCGATGTCGGTAATGATTTTTGCCGAGGCGGAACTCGCTACCGCCACTAACCCCAGTGCTAACAGCCATTTTTTCATTTCGTCTACCCGTACAAATGATAATGATTATTATTAAATTTTCGCGGCGTCACTATCACCTGGCAGGCGCAAAATGAAAAGCCCCTGAGACACATTTTTTTACATCCTGTTATGTTCATTTTCAGTGTGCAATCGCTCACAAAACGCACCTCTTTCGTGAAAATGCTCACAGCACACCATGCAACTGCCCAATTAATCGTTCGCGCTTCCCGCACTTTGGCTAATGCGTAAACAAAATGTGAACGCTAAATTACGAATTGAAACGCTGTTTTATTTTTTAATTTGACGCTCAACCTGAGCATGGAAATCATTCTGGAGGTGTTAACGTGAAGATCAGTGCCATTGATGTCACTCTCTTTTCCTACCCTACTCGTCGTGTATCTGACAGCGCCGGACATTCGCATCCCGGCGCAGAAACGGATGCGCAAATGGCGCTGCTCACAATCACCAGTGAAGATGGCGATTGCGGCTACGCTTTTGCCCCTGCAGAAGTGGTGCGCTCGCACGTGGTTAACGCTTTTTTTCGCAAAGTGCTGATCGGGCAAAATGCCTTTGACCGCGAACGTTTGTGGCAAGATCTGGTGCACTGGCAGCGAGGCAGCGCGCATCAACTTACCGAACGCGCACTTTCCGCCGTCGAGCAGGCCATGTGGGATTTAATTGGCCGCAAGCTGAAACAACCCGTGCATAAATTGCTGGGCGGTTATCGCGAAAAAATTCCCGCCTATGGCAGCACCATGTGTGGTGATGAGCTGGACGGGGGCCTGTCAACGCCTGATGAGTATGCCCAGTTTGCTGAAAAGCTGGTGGCGCGCGGCTACAAGGCCATTAAATTGCATACCTGGATGCCGCCGGTCTCGTTTGCACCCAGTACCGTGATGGACATCAAAGCCTGTGCCGCCGTGCGTGAAGCGGTGGGCCCGGATATCGCCCTGATGCTGGATGGCTACCACTGGTACAGCCGCAGCGAAGCCCTCACCATTGGTAAAGCGCTTGAGAAACTCAACTTCGCCTGGTTCGAAGAGCCGATGGAAGAGGAAAGTATGTCCTCTTACGCCTGGCTGGCCGAGAACCTCAGTATTGATGTACTCGGCCCAGAGAGTCTGGGGGGCAAGCACCACAGCCGCGCCGATTGGGTTAAGGCTGGAGCCTGTGACATCTTGCGTGCCGGAGCCAACGGCGTTGGCGGCATCTCCGCCACCATGAAAGTCGCCAGCCTCGCAGAAGCCTTTGGCATGGATTGCGAAGTGCACGGCAACGGCGCGGCCAGCCTAGCGGTGGTTGGGGCAATCCGTAACTGCCGCTGGTACGAGCGTGGTTTGCTGCATCCGTTCCTTGACTACGAACAGCCGCCCGCCTATCTCAACACGCTAGTCGATCCGATGGATAGCGAGGGATTTGTGCACCTTCCCACTCGCCCCGGTTTGGGTGAGGACATCAACTTTAGTTGGATTGAAACGCACACGCTCAACCGCTGGTAAGCGTCGAACACAAGCAGTACGGCAAACAACAATAAACCTCTGACCTGCTGGACTTTGCTTATGAACATTTCTCGCTGTTGCAGAGCGTGGTGTACCACGCTGCTGCTGCTCACTTGCAGCCCGTCGCTGCTGGCCGCCACGCCAGACGATCAGCTGATTGTGGGCATGAACATGAATAACCTGCTGACGCTTGACCCCGCCGCCATGACCGGCAATGAAGTGGTGGGCATCGTGGTCAATCTTTACGATGGTTTAGTCGAACTCGATCCGCATCAGCTTACCGACGTGCGTCCTGCCCTGGCGGAACGCTGGGAGATCAGCGCCGACAATCGTCAGCTTACCTTCCATCTGCGGGACGGCGTGCATTTCCATTCCGGCAAACCGCTAACCAGCGAGGATGTGATTTGGTCGATGCGCCGGGTACTGCATCTCAATCTGGCGCAGGCCTCTGTGTGGAAATCCTACGGCTTCAGTAAAGACAACGTGGACCAGATGATCACCGCACCAGATGCGCGCACGGTGGTGATCCAGCTACCTAAAGCCAACGATCCCCAGCTGGTGCTCTACTCTCTGGCCGCGCTCGGCAGCATGGTAGTGCTGGACAGTAAAACCGTGCAATCCCACACGGTGAATAATGATTGGGGAAACCGCTGGCTCACCACCCACGAGGCCGGTTCGGGGCCGTTTCGTCTGGATGTGTGGCAGGCCAAAGATGTGCTGCGCATCAGCCGAGACGCCCACTATTGGCGCGGTCCGCCTAAACTGACGCGCGTGGTGTTCCGCCATTTGCAGGAATCACAAACTCTACGTTTGATGATGGAAAAAGGCGATATCGACATTGCCAGCAATATGGCGATCCCGGATGTGCAGGCATTGCGTCACGATCCCGATCTGACCATTGATGCGGTGCAAAAAGGCACGCTTTATTACCTGGCGATGAGCATGAAAGATGATCACTTCGCCAACCCGCAAGTGCGTGAGGCGGTGCGCTATCTGGTGGATTATCAGGGCATCAATAAAACGTTGATGGCCGGTTATGGCACGCTGCACCAGCGACCGATTCAATCGGGTATGCCGGAAACGCTACCCGATCCCGGTTATCACCTGGATGTACCGCGCGCCAAAGCCTTGCTGGCGGCGGCGGGCTATCCCAACGGTTTTGACACCACCCTGCGTGTACTGGCGGATCAGCCCTTCCTCAATATCGCCATCGCCATTCAGTCCACACTGATGCAGGCGGGCATTCGCGCCAAAATCATCACCGGCACCGGTAACCAAATTTATGGTGCGATGCGTGAGCGCCAGTTCAACCTGCTGGTGGGCCGCGGTGGCAGTGGCGTGGAGCCGCATCCGCACTCCAGCTTGCGTTCGCTGGTGTATAACCCCAATAACGCTGACAGCGCTCGCCTCACCAATTTTCAGGGCTGGCGCACCGGCTTCTACGATGCCCAACTCAATCAGATGATCGATCAGGCGCTACTGGAGCGGAACAAACAAAAACAGCAGCAGGATTACTTCGCCATTCAACGGCGCTATGACCTGTTAATCCCGGCGTTGATGCCGATTTCACAAATGACCGATTCCGTGGTGGTGAATAATCGGGTGCAGGATTACGTACCACACCCTTCTGCCACCACTTTTCTGCGCGATGTATGGAAAACGCCAGAGAGTCTGGCGGGAGGTGCTCAATGACCTTAACCCAACGTCACTGGCGGCGCATACGCAGCCGCGTGGTACAGGTAGCCATCACCTTGTTTGGCCTACTGTTGCTGACCTTCTTTATAGGCCGCGTGATGCCGCTCGATCCGGTGCTGGCGATTGTCGGCCCGGATGCCGATCACGCCACCTATCAACAGGTTTACCATCAGCTGGGCTTCGATAAGCCGCTGTGGATGCAGTTCTGGATCTACCTGCAAGGCCTGCTGCATGGCAATCTCGGCCTGGCACTGCTCACCGGTCAACCGGTGATCAACGATATTCTGCGCGTGTTCCCCGCCACCGTCGAACTCGCCACGCTGGCGATTGTGCTGGGAACCGGTCTCGGTGTACCGCTTGGTGTGTGGGCGGCCGCGCGCCGCAACAGTCTGGTGGATTATCTGGTGCGTATCATTAGCCTCGCCGGTTACTCCACGCCGATATTCTGGGTCGGCATGATCGGGCTGTTGCTGTTTTACGCGCATCTGGGTTGGGTGGGGGGTGCTGGTCGGCTCGATTTCAGTCTGGATGGCATTGTGCCCCGCCGCACCGGCTTCATGCTGGTGGATGCGCTGCTGGCGGGCAATATCACCGTGTTCAATAACGCGCTTAATCATCTGATCCTGCCTGCCTCATTACTGGGTTTTCACTCGCTGGCCTACATCAGCCGTATGACGCGCAGTTTTATGCTGGCGCAGCTGTCGCAGGAGTTCATCTTAACGGCTCGGGTGAAAGGCCTTACCGAGTGGCAAGTGATTTGGCAGCACGCCTTCCGCAATATTCTGGTACAGCTACTCACTGTGGTGGCATTGGCCTATGGATCCTTACTCGAGGGGGCAGTGCTGATTGAAACCGTGTTCTCCTGGCCCGGCTTTGGTTCCTATCTCACTGGCAGCCTGATGCTGGGTGATATGAATGCCGTGATGGGCTGTGTACTGGTGGTCGGCCTGATTTTTGTCATGCTCAACCTGCTCTCTGACCTGCTCTATCAGGTATTCGATCCGAGGACCAAAGTATGACTGTCTCTCTCGATCTGCTTCATGCCAGCAGCGCACGCGAGCGCCTGGCACGTTGTCGCCGCACGCTAACGCGCATTGGCCATTTCCTGTGGCAAATGGCCTGTAATCCCCTGACGGCCATCGGCGGTGGCATCATTTTATTGCTACTGATTGTGGCACTGTTCGCCCCATGGATCGCGCCCTATCATCCCTTAATTCAGGACCTGAACAATGCGCTTACCCCGCCAAACGCCCAGCACTGGTTCGGCACCGATGAGTTCGGTCGCGACATCTTCAGTCGTCTGGTTTGGGGCGCGCGTATCACCTTGTACATTGTGCTGCTGGTCTCCATCACCGTGGGGCCATTGGGACTGCTATTAGGGGTAACGGCGGGATATTTCGGCGGCAAAGTGGACAGCGTGCTGATGCGCGTGACCGATATCTTCATCTCGTTTCCGAGCCTGGTACTGGCGTTAGCGTTTGTTGCGGCACTCGGTCCGGGCCTGGAGCATGTGGTGATAGCCATTACCCTTACCGCCTGGCCGCCGATTGCCCGTCTGGCGCGTGCGGAAGCGTTGTCACTGCGTCAAGCTGACTTCGTTTCTGCCGTGCGCTTACAGGGTGCGTCATCATTGCGTATTTTGTGGAAGCACATCGTACCGCTCTGCCTGCCGTCAGTGATTATTCGCATCACCATGAACATGGCGGGCATCATCCTTACGGCTGCGGGCTTGGGTTTTCTGGGATTAGGCGCACAGCCGCCCGATCCCGAATGGGGAGCAATGATCGCCAGCGGCCGCACTTATATGCTGGAGTGCTGGTGGGTGGTGACCGTGCCGGGTTTGGCGATTCTGGTGAACAGTCTGGCGTTTAACTTCTTAGGAGATGGCTTACGTGACATCCTCGATCCCCGCAGCGAATAGCGCTGCTCCCTTGCTTGATGTGCAAGACCTGCAGGTTAATTTCGTTAACGGACGCCAGGTAACGCCGGCAGTACGCGGTATCTCTTTTCAGTTGGGTAAGGAGAAGCTGGCGATTGTCGGTGAGTCAGGCTCGGGCAAATCCACGGTCGGCCGCGCGCTGCTGCAGCTGCATCCGCGCACTGCACAAGTCACCGCACAGCGCATGCAGTTCGGCGATGTCGATCTGTTACGCGCCTCACCAGCTCAGATGCGTGCGGTGCGCGGCAAACGTATCTCAATGATTATGCAGGATCCCAAATACTCGCTGAATCCCGTGGTCCGTGTCGGTGAACAAATCGCTGAAGCCTGGCGTAGCCATCATCCCGGCCAAGGTGATATTGCACGCCAGCGCGCACTGGAGATGTTGGAGGTGGTGCAGATTCGCGATCCGCAGCGAGTCTATCAGTGTTACCCCCACGAGATTTCAGGCGGACAGGGGCAGCGAGTGATGATAGCCATGATGCTGATTACCGATCCTGAACTGCTGATCGCCGATGAACCGACCTCAGCGTTGGATGTGTCGGTGCGTTTGCAGGTGCTGACACTGCTGGATGAGCTAGTGCAACAGCGTGGGTTAGGTCTGATCTTTATCAGTCACGATCTTAATCTGGTCAGGCGTTTTTGCGATCGGGTGTTGGTGATGTATGCCGGACGTGTCGTTGAGTCATTAGCGGCCAATCAACTGGATCAGGCTCAACATCCTTACACCCAGGGATTGCTGGCGGCCCTGCCCGATATGGATCAGCGCCGCGTGCGTTTACCGGTGTTGCAACGTCAGGCCAGTTGGCTACAACCTTAAGGAGTGCACATGAACGAGATGATTCGCGTCAGTGACCTTAACCTGAGCTTTGGCGAAGACGAGCAGCGCAATCAGGTGCTGTTTAACGTCAATTTGTCGGTGCGCGAGGGTGAGGTTTTTGGTTTGGTCGGTGAGTCAGGATCGGGGAAAACTACGGTGCTGAAATGCCTCGCCGGATTGTTTACCCACTGGGAGGGCGAATTAGCCATCGCGGGCCAACCGCTTGAGCATCGCATTGCCCGTCAGCGTTGTCGCGAGGTGCAGATGGTGTTTCAGGACCCCTATGGTTCTCTGCATCCGCGCCACACCATTGGCGATATTCTGGAAGAACCGCTGCATATTCATGGCATCGGGCAGCGAACCCAGCGGGTGATTGCCATGTTGGAAAAGGTAGGACTCAATCGAGCCTGGCAAACCCGCTATCCGCATCAGCTCTCTGGCGGTCAGCGCCAGCGTGTGGCCATAGCCCGTGCGTTGATTCTCGAACCACGTGTGCTGTTACTGGATGAGCCCACCTCCGCGCTGGATGTCTCTGTGCAGGCAGAGATTCTGAACTTGTTGAGTGATTTGCAGCAGCAGGAGAATTTGACCTACCTGATGGTGACGCACGATCTGGGCGTCGTGGCGCATCTGTGCCATCGAGTGGCGGTGATGCAGCATGGCAAGCTGTTGGAAACATTAGATGTGGATACCTTGGTGGGGAATGGTGCGCAGGTGCCCTATACGCGAATGCTGGTGGAATCCAGCCGGGCTTAAATGATTTGGCCTGTTAAAGCGTTTAGCGCTTATCAATTAAGCATTTGGTGATAACGCGGTCTGGTGCCGGTTAGTGGCTGGCGTTACAGATGATAACGCAGTCTGGTGCCGCTCTGGGGCTGGCTGTCCTCGCGCCGCTGACGCGGTACCTTCACTTCACTCGTCCGCCTGACGGACCGGTGCAGACGGGACTTTCCCTGTCCCGGCTGCACCTTTCGCCAGCATCCATGCTGGCTCTCCTGGCTTCCTCATTCCGTTCAGCGCTGCGAAATGCCATCCCCAGAGCGGCACCAGCCTGCTTGCGAATCTCCGTTTACGCTGTTGGAAAGGGCGCGATGGCTCAGGCGATAGCGCTTTTAATGCCACAAAGGGCACAATGTCTGAAGCCACAGCGCCTCTGCTGCTGCCACGGGCTATCCGCAGCGCTGAGGCGGAGACGTTATGCCAGGAGCCTGTCGCAGGGATGCGACAGGCAGGTCGGGTTGGCCTGGATGGCCTTACCCGAACGGTCCGTTCGGCATAACGTTGCAGCCGAAGGCACCGCGTAGCGGCGCGAGGACGGCCCGTGGCAGCAGCAGAGGTGCTGAGGCCCGTACCCTTGCAGATGAAAGAAAACTGCCTTTTTGAAAAAGTCAGCTTGGACCGATTATAGACTTAACTAATTGATCTCAATATCATATCAACTAAATCATCATCGTAGGATTATTGGGTTCGATTTTGCAAGGCGCGCATTCAGGCGCACCTGCATACCGAGACAAAATTTTCTCGGCTTAACGCAATCCATCGTTACAGCAGATCACGCACAAAGCGCACGATGTCCTGATTCTGTCCATGTTCGAACAAACACGCCTGGAAACGAGAACCGCCAACGGCTGCTTTCACCAGTTCAGGATCCAGTGCGCGCAGTGAATCAAGGTAATCTTCTTTCAGCAACGTGGCTTTCACCTGGTTGAGAATGCCCGCATTACGTACCTGCGGTTCTTTGCGCTCTGGCGGATAGCCTAAGCCTTTTTCACCGGTGAAGGCTTTCTCAAAGATAAAGCGTAGATTCAGCTCGGCTCCCCAACCAAAACCCTTGGCGAAAGGCAGCGATAGCGCATTGCCGTTGTTAATTTGCGCAAACAGATAAGCATCGGCGGGATCGATACAGTAGCCGCACACGACACCGGGATGCAGGTTAAGCGACACCAACGCCCCTTGACCTGTACCACAACCTGCGACCACAAAGTCAGCCGCTTTGCTGTTCAGCAACAGCCCAGCCATGATGCCGAGGTGAATGTAAGTCAGATGATGATCTTGCTCGTCACTCATACCGACGTTAAACACCTGATGGCCGAGCGGTTGCGCGACGGTTTCCAGCTCTTTCCATACGGTTGCGTTCTTAGCGGCCTGGCTATTTTCCATCATCAAAGCAATTTTCATGATCCATCCTCAGATTAAATTGAAACACCGTTTCATTTTAATCAAGACGCGCTAAAATGCAGCCATGAAATGCTCTTTTCACTGTGATTCAGCTCACACATTAACGATGTCATGATTCAGGAGAATCCATGTTTATTTATAGAAACGCGACCACAGTAGAAGACTTGGGTGGTGGCGTAACGCGCCGAGTCATGGCCCATGGAGGCCGAATGATGGCCGTTGAGGTCACCTTTACTAAAGATGCCGTTGGCCCATTGCATCACCACCCGCATGAACAGCTGACCTATGTCTTGTCAGGACGTTTTGCTTTTACGATTGATGGCATCACACAGGAAGTCAGCGCGGGAGACACGCTTTATAAAGCGCCCAACATCGTACACGGTTGTGTCTGTCTGGAAGCGGGTACGCTGCTGGATACCTTTACCCCGCAACGTGAAGATTTTCTGGCGGCACGTTAATCCTGAAACGTATCAATGCGCTCCCTACGCCATCGTTCTCCATTAAGGACAGGAGATCGCACGACGTAGGGGCACTATTGATGGCGACCAGGCTTAAACCGACGGTTTACCCGCTAAAGTGTTCCGCCCACCACAGTCTCAGCTTCAGTCCCCACGCGCTGCTCCAACCGGTCGTGGTGCTGACCACTTTGCCGCGCTGTAGCACAATAAAGGTCGGCGTCACATTGATATCCCAGCGTTGACTCACCGTACCGTTTTCATCATTCACCGCAACGCCCTGTAGCCCTTTTTTCTCCAGCCACGTGGCGACACGGCTGTCGTCACCGGAGCGCAGTGCCACGCTGACCACCTGCGTGCCTTGCTGGCTTAACGCGGCCACGGTGGGCGCGGTGAGTTTACACACACCGCACCAGGTCGCCCAAACGTACACCAACACCGGACGATCCTGACTCAACGCGGCGAGATTAACCTCACCCTGTAACGACGTCAGTGGCTGCTGCGCCAAATCGGCAGGCAGTTGCGGTGCTCGCAACCAATCCATGCCCCAAAGGATTGCAGCCCCAATCAGCACCAGCCACAGAGCTTCACGCAGCCAGCGCTTCAGACGCTTCATGGCTTCGCCTGCAACGCGCCCTTCACTGCCGTTTCCAACTGGGCATAAGGCACTGCACCGCTGATCAACTCATTGCCCACCAGCGTAGCAGGCGTGCCCTGCACACCCAGTTGCTGTGCCAATGTCAGGTTTAAATTAATGGTATCGAGACTCGCTTTACTCGGATCCTTCAGCTTAATGCCTGTTTTATCCAATGCAGCCACAATACTTGCCTCGTCGTGGTTGCCCTTTTTCGCCATCAAGCGCTCATGCAATTTTAGGAAGTTCTGCGGTTGCTGTTCCCACACCGTCAACGCCAGCCGCGCTGATGTCAGTGATGTTTCAGCACGGTAAGGCAGTGGTTTTAAAACAACGGCCACTTGGGGATAGGTTTTCAGCAGCTTCTCAATATCCGCATCAAATTTTTTGCAGAAAACGCAGTTGTAGTCTGTGAAATAAACCAGCGTTAACGCCGGGTTTGCCGCACCAATACGCGGCGAACCCTTATCGTTAAACAGGGCATCGTGGTTTTTCTTCACCACCTGCGCGACAACATTCTGCTGCTGGCGTGACGCTTCTTTATCGAACGCATCAGCCGCTTCTGCCAGAATCGCCGGATTCTGTACCAAGGTTTCACGAATCAGTTCTTTGATACGTGCCTCCTGTTCTGGCGTAAACGGCGCAGCGGCCAGCGCAGGCAGAGTCAGAAACATCAAGGGCAATAACAGGGATTTTTTCATCATTTTTTGGCCTCAGAGAGTGTTGAAATCACCGCTTCACGACTCAGCAACGGTGACAAAATGTGGCCATGCGGCAGTGCCGGGCCATAAATCTGGTTAAAGGGGATGGCAACGCGGTCACGTCGACGCAGGAACTCACCGATTGCCGGATCGGGTTGCGTCCAGTCTCCGCGCAGCAGGACAACATCATCGGCTTTCAGCGCAGCACGCACGTCCGGTTGGTTCAACACGCGGGATTTGTTCACTTTGCAGGTGATACACCAGTCAGCGGTAACATCAACAAACACACGCTTATCTTGTTCCAGTGCTTGATTAATCGCCGCTTCGGTCAGGGGCTGCCAGTCCAGCGTCTCTTCCTCTGGCGCAATGCGCGTTATCAGGAACGCGGCACCGACCAGCGTCAGACTGATAAATACCACAGCGGCTTGGTGCAGCGCGCGACGCTGAACCAACCACGCACACATCACCAGCAGCAAAATCCCGCTCAATATCAACGCGAAAGTTTCCCCCCAATGTGGGATTAACAGCGTGATCAACCAGAATGTGGCGAGCAGCATGAATAGACCGAGCAAGGTGCGTAGATGCACCATCCAGCGCCCCGGACGCGGCAAACAACGGGCTAAACCGGGAAGCGCCGCGACCAAAAGCCAAGGCAAACTCATGCCGATGCCTAGCGCAGCAAACAATACCCACAGCTGTGGCAAAGGTGCGGTTAATGCATAGGCCACTGCCGTACCGAGGAAAGGTGCACTGCATGGCGTCGCCAGCAAGGTGGCAAAAGCGCCCTGCCCGAAGTGCCCGAGCAACCCATTCCCGCCTTGCGTAGCCAACCTGGTGTTGAGGCCCGAAGGCAAACGAAAATGGAGCAAATCGAACAAACTGGCGGTGAACAGGAACATCACCAGCACCATCGCCAGCAGGAAGCCACTACTTTGGAATTGAATGCCCCAACCCAGCGCTTGACCGCTCAGCCGTAAGCCTGTCATCACTGCCGCCAGCAGCAGGAACGAGAACAGAATACCGGCGCTGGAGGCGAGGAATTGCTGGCGGGTTTGACGGCGAGTTTGCCCCTGTTGCTGCACCAGACTGCTGAGTTTTATCGCCAGCACGGGCAGCACGCAGGGCATAAGATTGAGGATCAATCCCCCTAACAAGGCCAGCAATACCACCGACCACAGAGTCTGCGCTCCGCTGTCTGCGACAAGGGGCTGTGCCCCAATGGTCACCGAGCTTTGTTGTGCCATACCTGCATCAGCCACCACCAGTGACAAGGTTTTACCACGCAGATCGGGCGCGGCTTCCCCCCATTCATCGGTCACCGCCACCCGTGCGCTCAACGTATCGCCCTGCACATTGATTTGTGGTGCAGCCAGCATGCTGCCTTGTGGATAGTCAAAGAACAGCGCGGGTTGGGTCCAACCGCCCTGACGTTGCGCGCGAATCTGTAGCTCGCCATTGATAAAACTGGCGTCAAGTTGGTCGGTCAGGCCGCGCTCAGCAGGAATCTGTCCCATCGCCAGCGCGTAGTCACGAGCGAAATCGCTACTCGCAGCTTGCGTGAGGTCAAGACGGAACGGGAAGTCGGTTAGAATGCAAACATCACTACAGGTTGACAACGTCAGCGTGCCAGCCAGGGTCGCACCTGCCACCTTATCTAGCATTATCGGCAGAGTAATATCGCCTTTGTAGCCTTGCGTGGTCAGTCCGCTCACATCAAAACGTGCTGGCGCAGGCCAGAACCAATTGGCCTTTACATCGGGGGTTTGCCAGCGGATTTCCGGCGCTACGCCGCCTTCACCCGGCGTGCGCCAGTAAGTTTTCCAGCCCGGCTGTAAGCGGATATCCAGCAACAGCTGTTGCTCATCACCAAGGCTTGCGCTGCGCAGGCGTACTTCAGCATGGCTATTTTGCGCATTGCGCAGCCAGCCAGTGTCGGCAGCTTGGGTAAGACTTGCACAGCACATCAACAGGAGCATCAGGCTCCTGATAAACATCTTCATGTCGATTTCTCCAGTAAATAACAGGGTTACGCGATGGAGCGCGCCGTGTTATTCCCGGAAGACACAGAAAGTGAGGTGCCGCCGTTGGACGGGCGGAAAAAGAGCTTCACGGCGAAAGCCAGTCAGCGTTCGGCATGACAATAAGGTGGTGATCAACGCCATCACCATCAACAAAAACGGCATGACGCTATCGAGTAGCGGTGCGGCAGCGTGCAGAGATTTGGCGCTAATAGAACAGATTTTGTCGCCACCGACGCTTTCAACATCACTGAAGGATGAACTGCTGACGGATACCGGCGATGGGGCGGGTAGATTAAAGCTACGCTGGGCGAGACAAAACGCCAGCACCAGACAAAGCAGTGCCAGAATCCATTTTGCGCGTTGTGCTGATTTCGTCATGCCACCGCCCCAGAGAAAAGTGCGGGCATTTTATGCAGATGAAGCAGAAACACCAAGCATTGCTGTGTAAACTTTTGTCTGGGCGCACACGCCCAGTGCGAACACCGGGCGTGCTAAACATTACGCTTTGTCAGGTAAGGCGTAGGCGATCAGATAATCACCCACATCCGGTGAGTGCGCTGCGCCACCCGCCGAAATGACGATGTACTCCTTACCCGTCTTAGGGGACTGGTAGATCAGCGGTGAAGCGGTCGCCCCAACCGGCAGGCGTGTTTTCCACACCTCTTTGCCCGTTTTACTGTCCAGCGCACGCAGGTAGTTATCTTGGCTACCCGCAAAGAACACTAAACCACTTTTCGTCGAGGTTGGACCGCCTAACGTTGGCATACCCACTGGCATCGCCAGATGCGTTTTAATCCCCAGTGGACCGGTGTCTTCAACCGTACCCATCGGTACCTGCCAGACGATTTTCTTACTGTGCAAGTCGATAGCTGTCATAGTGCCGAACGGTGGATGCTGGCAAGGAACCTGCAGGAAGGAGGCAAAGTTATCCATTCTCACCCCAACGTACGGCCCACTGATCTGCGGACGCACGGTACCAGCCCACTGTGGCACTTCGTCCAGAGAGATTTTCTGTCCTTTGGCAGCCTCTTTGCTCTTAAGCGCCATCAGCGTACCCAAGCGGATATCATTGACGTAAAGAATGCCGGAGGTCTCATCGATTGATACGCCCCCCCAGTTCATACCGCCCATGGTCGCCGGGAATTCAAGATAGGTTTTTTCGCTGTTCGGCTGGAAAATGCCTGAGTAAAGCGCCGATTTAAACAAGATGCGGCAGTAAAGCTGGTCAAACATACTGACGCCCCACATCTTTTTCTCGTTTAACTGCTCAAGACCAATCGTTGGCATATCCACCGAGAAGGGCTGTGTCGGGGAAAGATGTTCGTCTTGTGCCGCTGGCGAAGTAGGCACCGACTTCTCCACCACCCTACTGACCGGTTTACCCGTACGGCGATCAAGAACAAAGATCTCGCCCATTTTACTGGTTTGAATCAGGGCAGGAACCACTTCACCCTGCTCATTCTTCATGTTGTACATCACAGGTTGTGACGGTAAATCATAGTCCCAGACATCGTGATGCACCGTCTGGAAGACCCATTTGGTTTTACCGGTGTTGACGTCTAACGCAATCACTGAAGAACCAAATTTCTCTTTTGCCGCGTTACGATTGCCGCCCCAATAATCAGGTGGACCGTTGCCAGTAGAAACATACACCAGACCCAGATCTTTATCGTAAGTTGGAATGGCCCAGACGTTAGGCGTACTCAGTGTGTAGTGTTCATCACCCTGTTTCGCACCCTCAACGTTGCCCACATCCCACGCCCATGCCAGTGAACCGTCACGGACATCATAAGCACGTAACACCCCTGATGGTTCATCCTCTGTGATATCACGCACCCATGATCCAAAGACCGTCAGGTGCCCCATCATCACAGGCACACTGGTCGGGTGATAACGACGACTTTCTGCGGTATCGCCCATGCCCTGTTGCAGATTCACAGTGCCATTTTGACCAAAATTCGGGCACAACTCACCGGTGTGTGCATCCAGTGCAATCAGACGCGCGTCCACGGTTGAAGCGATAATTCGCTGACGGCAAGATGTGTCGATGTAAGCCGCTTTCTGATCCGCGCTCAGCGTTTCATCTGTGTCGTAATCGTAATAACCCACGCTACGGCAGGTCACATGCTCATAGGTGTGAGCATGTGGGTCGAACTTCCAGATCGGTTTGCCGGTATCGGCATCGACTGCAGCGATCAGGTTCTCAGGTGTGCAGGTATAAAGTACCGAGCCGACCTGGATAGGGGTATTTTCATCGACGCCAGCAGCATTACCCGTCAGACGGCGCCCCGTGCGGTAGGTCCAGGCGACCTGCAGGTCTTTGACATTATCGGCATTGACCTGATCAAGCGGAGAAAAACGCGTTCCGCTGGCATTACGACTTATATAGCGCCAATCCTGATTCTCTTGTGCGGCATCATTTTCGCTGGGCTTAAGCGGCTCAGATGAAATGGCTTCAGGATTATAAATTGTATTGTGTGGGAAGAAACCGCCAATAAACGTGGCGATCAACGCCACAAACACCACCAAGCTGGCGCTGCCAGAAAGCCGGCGCTGCTTTGGCGCGGCAGCCTTATCAGTGAATGTCACCAGCAAGCTGAGCAGGAATAACAATGCAGGGACAACAAGACGCGGCAAAAGATCCCAATAATTAAGACCACCAACTTCAATCAGCGACCAGATTATTGTCAGTACAAAAATGATGCTGGAGAAATAGAGCCCAACACTCGGCTTTTTGAAATAAAGCACCACTAAAATAAGGTAAGCTACACCGGCAATCAAATAATAAGCCGATCCACCCAATGAAAGTAATTTACCCCCTCCAAGAATAATGGCGACGGCGGTCGCCACTGTTAATACAGCAAAAACAATGCTTAACACGAATGATAAACCGGAACGATGCCGCGGTTTTCCTTGCTTAATTTCCATACACTCCCCGACTGTGTGAATGTGTAACAATAAAGTCAAAATCGGACGGACTGTATGTTTGTGTTAATAAAATGTCAACAATTGTAAATCCACACACTTTTAACCACTACTACGGAACATTTGATTAACAAATTTGGCAATGAAGAAACAAACCATTAACTGGTTAATTGACTTCAGTGAGTAACTACATCCTTTTAAAATAGGCTTCTTTATTTATTAATCACTTGAGCGATACCCACTAAAAAAATGCAGATTAATAGTGTTACCATCCGCTTATTAATAACTCACAAATACAGTGCTTATATGTAATTATAACGGGGTGGAGGGACGAATAAATTATCAGCATTTTTTATTCATCAAAGGAGAGAAAGCGTGAATATCAGTTTTTGACCCCTATTCACGCCGTTTAAATGGAGCACCATTATGCGCAGTTAAACGATATCGTCCACGACACCGCCATCAACACGAAGCGCTGCACCAGAGGTGGCAGAAGCCTGTTTAGAACAGACATAAACCACCATATTCGCCACCTCTTCCACCGTGGCAGCGCGTTGAATTACCGAGCTAGGACGCTGTGCCATGACAAACTCTTTTGCCAATACTTCCAGTGATTTTCCGGTACGCTTCACCTCATCTTCCATCATCGCGGCAAAGCCATCCGAAATCGTTGGACCGGGCAACACACTGTTTACTGTCACCCCGCTGCCTGCTGCAACTTTGGCTAAACCACGCGCCAGGGAAAGCTGCGCGGTCTTGGTCACGCCGTAATGCACCATATCAGCTGGGATGTTACGCGCGGACTCTGATGAGATAAACACCACTCGACCCCAGCCACGCTTGACCATATCTGGCAACAAGGCGCGAGACAGTCGTACACCCGACATCACATTGGTTTGCCAGTAAGCTTCCCAGGTCTCATCATCTGTCGCGAAGAAATCTTGCGGTCCATAAATGCCTGCGTTGTTGACCAGAATGTCGATCGGCGGCAAACCCTTCAGCAACTGCTCCACGCCCTGCGCACTGCCAAGATCGGCAATAAAAGTGTGAATTTTGGCACCCACAACGCGTGCATTTAGCTGCTCACGCGCACGGCTGACCGACGCTTCACTGCGTCCGTTGAGTACCACTTCAGCGCCGCTCTCCGCCAACCCCTGAGCAATCGCGAAGCCAATACCACCGGTAGAGGCGGTCACCAGTGCCGTTTTGCCATGCAAATCGATTTTCATAAAGGTTTCCTTAGTTGATGCGCAATAAACATGAAGAACATCGCTAAAGTGTGGTCAACACTGACCAACATGCCTTGCCAAATCATGCGGTTACTATCACGTCTGGGGATTAAAGCTGGCCCGCCCGGCGCGCTTTCTGCCAAGCCATATCACCCACAACGCCACCGCCAGCAGGAGAAAGCATACTGGCGCAAACAGGCTGACACCGAGGCTTTGCAACAGCATCCCGCCGATCATACCTCCACCCGCAATCGCCAAATTCCAGACGGTGACCAGCATTGACTGCGCCACGTCAACCGCCTTCCCTGCATGATCGACCATCGCGGTCTGAAATAATGTCGGCACCCCGCCAAATGCCAGCCCCCACATCACCACCGCCAGCCATATCGCGGCGGGCTGGGTTGGCAAGAGTTGTAGCAGCAGCACCGATGCCATAAATAATACAATGCTTATTAGCATCATGAGATGCAGGTGGCGATCGACCCATATTCCGGTGATAAATATGCTGAACAACGAACTGATACCGAAGAAGAGTAGCGCAGAATCTGCGCGCTCTCCCAACCCGGCAGGCTGTAACAAGGGCACGATATAGGTGTAGAGAATGTTGTGCGCCAGCACGAAACAGAGCACCAGCACTAACACACGCCCAACTCCTGGCAGCATGAGCACTCGGCGTAAGGATAAACGCTGTTGTGCAGATTGCCCCGGCTGCTCAGGAGCAGTCAGCCGCAATATCAGCATCAGTAATAATGACAAACCACTCAATGCAGCAAAACTCATGCGCCAGCCAATCAGATTTCCGACGAAGGTACCCAATGGAACCCCGATCGCCAGCGCCAGCGGTGTGCCAGCCATGGCAATCGCAATCGCTTTGCCCTTTTGCTGTGGGGCCATGGCAGCAGCGTAGCCCGCCAGCAGAGCCCACAACATACCCGCAGCAATCCCGGCTACCACACGTGCCAGCAGTATCAAGAGGTAATTATCGATTAGCGCCGTTGCGCCATTGGCGAGGGTAAATCCTGCCAGTGTACACAGCAACAGGCGGCGGCGCGGCATCGCCTGTAACAGCGACATCAGCGGTATTGCCGCAAGGAAAGAACCGAGCGCATACACTGACACGCTCTGACCTG
The DNA here is from genome assembly GCF_002095475.1 of Pantoea rwandensis. Taxonomy (GTDB): domain Bacteria; phylum Pseudomonadota; class Gammaproteobacteria; order Enterobacterales; family Enterobacteriaceae; genus Pantoea; species Pantoea rwandensis. The sequence goes on along the minus strand of NZ_MLFR01000018.1, from coordinate 64,403 downwards.
CCGCCGAAACCGAGACCTGTAGATCTTGAGCCATCGGGACTAACAGTCCAGCAGGCAGGGCTTCAGTGACGATGGTGATAAACGCCGCTAGGCTGAGCGACAACAAGGGAAGAAGAGGTAAACGCGTGCTCATCGCGCCTCCTGTAACGCATACGGGCTCACTTGATCGCACACCCTTTCCGCCACCCTCCGTCCAGTCACCTCCATCCCCACCAAACGCTGTTCATCTAACGCCGTTTGCATCACCCGCTGAATGATTTTCTGCATTGTTATCGCTCCTGAGAAATTGTCCTTCTCAAGGTAGCTATTTCGCGATTGCGGAAAAAGTGGGGTACATTTCAGGACTAACCGGACATTGACTTCCGCAATGGTGAGACGTTATGGACAGCCTTAATGGTTTTATGGTGTTTGTGCAGGTCGCGGAAACGCGCAGTTTTGTTGCGGCAGGTCGACATCTTGGTGTCACCGCCTCAGCCGTCGGAAAGAGTATCGCCCGGCTGGAGGATAAGCTGGGGGTGCGGTTATTTCATCGCAGCACACGCAGCATCACATTAACGGCTGAAGGCATGCTGTTTCTGGAGCGCAGCAGGCGTATTCTTGCCGAAATTGAAGCCGCCGAGAGCGAGCTATCGCAGGCGGCGCAGCGTCCTACCGGAAGATTGAAATTGAGTTTGCCCATCGTTAGCTCATTGATTTTACCGGCTTTGGGCGATTTTATGGCGGCCTACCCTGATATTCAGCTCGACCTCGACTTCAGCGATCGCCTGGTGGACGTGATAGCCGAGGGGTATGACGCGGTGATGCGCGGCGGTCCGCCAACCGACTCCCGTCTGTCAGCGCGCAAACTCGGCTACGCATACTCCATTGCCGTAGCGTCACCCGACTATCTGGCTCGTCAGGGTACGCCACAGACTCCTGAAGCGTTACAACAGCATGCCTGTTTGCATTACCGCTTCAACACCACCGGCAAGCTTGAACGGTGGGTGCTGCGCGGTTATGAGGATGAGCATGAACTGGAATTGCCGGTTAGCATGGTGTGTAACAACATTGAGACTCGCGTCTGTTTTGCCCTGCGCGGTTTAGGTATCGCCATGCTGCCTGACTTCGCAGTACGTGAAGCACTGGCACAGGGCACGCTGTGTGAGGTCCTGAGTGATTACGCCTGCCATCGCAATGTGTTCCATCTGCTGTGGCCCGCCAGTAAACACCCCTCGCCTAAAGTCCGTGCGTTGATCGATTTTCTGAGCACACGCGTCTTTGCCGCTGACTAACAGTTGTATTTGCTTGCACTTCCCTGAGTACGCTATTGGCAAGGCGTTCCATACTGACAGTCTGATGATTTAAGGAGATGCCAGTATGAAAACCATCGCTATCGCCGCCCCTGGCGCCATGGGTGCGGCTGTGGGGGGCGTGCTCGAACAGCACGGTGCGCGCGTTATTGCGGCTTTAAGCCAACGTTCGGCTATATCGCAGCAGCGCGCGCAGGCAGCGAATATTGTGGATGTCGACGAGAAGACGCTTTGTGATGCCGATATTATCCTGTCCATTCTGCCACCAGAATCAGCGTTGAGTTGGGCGCAGCACATGGCCCCGCTGCTGCAATCCGCCCAGAAAAAACCGCTGTATGTGGATTGCAACGCCATCAGCCCGGAAACCCTAAAACAGGTTGCACGGGTTATTGAAAGCACCGGGGCGCCCTTTGCCGACGCCGCCATTATCGGCTTGCCACCGGGTGAACAGAATCCCGAGGGTCCACGCTTCTGGTTTTCGGGACCTCATGCAGCGCAGCTGGCCACATTGAGTGACTGGGGTTTGCGGGTGCGGGTGATGAATGCCGAAAATGGCGCTGCGTCTGCGCTGAAAATGGCCTACGCCGGGATCAATAAAGGCATCACGTTACTCACCTCGGCGATGTTGATTAATGCCAGTCGGGTCGGTGCGGCCGATGCGCTGCGTGAAGAGATGCAGGAGAGCCAACAGGCGCTGCTGCAAAGGATGGCGAAGGCCACGCCCGATATGTTGCCAAAAGCCTGGCGCTGGGCGGCAGAGATGGATGAGATTGCTTCACTGAATCAGGGCGAACTCGCCACCGATAGGCTGTATCAGGCACTGGGCGAAATCTGCCGCCAGCTGGCTGAAGATCGTCAGCACGATCAACAGTTCAGCACATTGCTGGCGGCCTTCTTTCAGCCTGAAGCGGATAAAGCGGGTTGAGCACTTACCGGCAAACGCAGTTGACGCTGCAACCATGCACAAGCGGCGGCTTCGTCAGGATCGCTGGCGTCCAGTTGTAATACCGGACCCAGCGCCATTGGCTGCGCCGTTTCTGCCAGTTTACGCAGTTCTGGCAGATACTCAGCACCCGGATGGCCCGGCATACGCTGCGTCAACCGTGACTGATAACGGGCTACCGCCTCGTCTGGGGTTATCGCCATCCACACTTCCAGCACCCGCGTAATGCCAGCCTGCTGCAATCCCTGCTGCAGTACCTCTTTGGGTTGGAAACCAAACCAGGCATCTATCAGATAAACACAGCGCGTGGGCGCCTGACCCACCACTTTCCAGATCGCCTGATAAGCAGCACATCCCAGCTGACGATTTCGCAAGCGGTCTACTGGCGCGAAACTGGCCATAAACGGCTCTTTCAGGCAGTCGAGCGTCAGCACAGGAAAACCAAACTGCTCTGCCAGTGCGCGAGTTAGCGTGCTCTTGCCCGAAGCCGGAATACCGTTAATCAGCACCGCGTACTTCTCTTCAGTGTGGGAAGTCATAAGATTTCTATTACCTCCGCAACACTGCTGGCTTTGCGTAACCGAACCAGCGTCTCTTCGTCCTCCAATAGCGAGACGATGGCACGAATGCCCTCTTCAATGTGAGCATTGCTGTCGCGCGCGCCAAACATGATCACGATGTCAGCTTTGTCACTGCCGTCAAAGGAAATCGGTTCGTCCAATACGATCATGCTGAAACAATCTTTCATTACCCCGGTTTCTGGGCGGGCATGAGGTATGGCAATCCCCTCTTCAAACACGTAATAGGCACCGTGCGTCAGTGTGTTGGCGATCACCGCCTCGGGATACGAGTCCTTAACGTATCCGCCGTCTACCAGCGGTTGCGCCGCCAGCGCAATGACTTCGCGCCAATCCGTGGCCGTGATCCCCACCTGAATCGCGTTCGCTTCTTGCAGCAGTCGCTTGATACTCATACTGCCTCCTTAAATCGATTTGCGGATGGTATTACGCAGCTCATCAATTTTAATGAACAGCGGATCAATTTCCTGACGAAAACGGCGACTCTTAGCAAAAATATTTAATGCACGATTATATTCCAACATCAATTGTTTTTGCGTATCGACGGCCTGCGGATTATTTGCGAGCTGTTGCTCCAGCTCGCTTATTTTTCCGCTAATCGTTTCAGCCTGAAGATCTATTTCTTGTGAATCCTGGCTCTTATTATCAGAGCCCTTTTTCAAGAATCCAAACATAGCGTCTCCTGCCCCGAATGGCGCCAGGGCACCTCAGGTTATTACGTCATGAGAGAGTCGTACTTAACGGAACAGTGAAATCTTTTCTACCAACACATTGGTAACGGCATCGTTAGCGGGCACCAGGAAGTTACGCACACTGTCGTTCACTTTGCCTTTTTCAAACGTCTGCTTGCAGTTTGCCACCCACTGCACATTCATTTCCGTGCCCACGTTCACTTTTTCAATCCCGCTGCGCACGGCCAGGCGCATATCTTCATCACTGACGCCTGTGCCACCGTGCAACACCAGTGGCGTCTTCGTCGCCTCAGTGATATCGGCCAGGCGCTGATGCTGAATGTGCGCTTTACCGGTGTACAAACCGTGTACCGTCCCGATGGAAATCGCCAGCATGTCCACGCCAGTTTCGTCGACGAAACGTTTGGCATCGTCTACGGTGGTGAAGGAAGCATCGTTCATTTCCACTTCTTTACCGTCTTCAGAGCCACCAATCGCCCCCAGTTCTGCCTCTACCGAGACAGCTAATGGACGCGCCATATCAATTACGCGGCGCGTGTTGGCAATATTCTCTTCAATCGATAAATGCGAGCCATCATACATAATTGAACTGAATCCCGCGTCGAGTGCAGTTTGAATCGCCTCTAAATCTGAACAGTGATCAAGATGCAAACAGGTCGGCACATTCCGGCTTTCCGATAATGAACGGATCGCATCCACTAATAATTTATGTCCCAGATATTTTGCGGTGCCGGTAGAGATTTGAATCATTAATGGACTATTGGTTTTTTCTGCTGCTTTAAAAAAGGCCGGTAGCATTTCCAGACAGTGCAAATTAAAGGAACCGACCGCTTTAAATTCACGTTGTTTAGCCACCTGTAACAGATCGGTAAAGTTATAAAGTTTCATGGAGTTTTTCCTCATGGGATTTAGTGGGTTTTCCGTTAACAAACCAGGCGATTAGGGTGATAAAGGCAATAAACAGTGCGACGAACAGCCAATTACCCTGGAACGCATGTCCCAATACCAGTCCGGTACTGATCACGTCAGAGTCACTGAAGGTCACGCCGGTGAAACCGTAGCTTTCCAGCATCGGCACTAGAATGGCCGGTAAGAAGGTAATGAACAGGCCGTGAACAAATCCGCCAATCATCGCGCCGCGACGTCCGCCCAGCGCATTACCAAATACGCCTGCAGTACCACCGGCAAAGAAGTTGGTCAGCAGCCCTGGCAGAATCATCGCCAGACCAAACATCGGGAATACCAGCATGCCGACAACAGAACCCAAGGTGGTGGCGAGGAAGCCCACAATTACCGCATTCGGGGCGTAGGGGAACATCACCGGACAGTCGAGCGCTGGTTTTGCATCTGGCACCAAGCGCATCGCAATGCCACGGAACGCTGGCACCAACTCGTTGAGCAATAAACGCACGCCGCTATACAGCACGAACACACCTGCCACGAATTGAATCGACTGCATAAAGGCATACATTAGATAGTTCATGCCGTTACTGTACTGGCCGATAAATTCTGGGCCTGCTGCTACTGCTGGGATCAGGTACATCGGGACCATCACCACCGCCATCGACAGATAGGTGTCCTGCAGGAACTTGAAGTTGTCTGGCAGCTTGAGATCTTCCGTTGAGCGCGAGCCTTTACCGACCACCTTCGCCACTGCCGCTGTCAGCAAGTAACCAATGGTGCAGAAGTGCCCCAGTGCAACATCATCGGAATCCGTGATACGGCGAACCACCGGTTGTGCCAGTGCTGGCATCACCACCGCCATAATGCCGCCAAAGATGCCGCCGGTAAGGATCAGAGGTAAACCTGTTAGCCCCGCTTTATAGCCAATCACCGCACCGATTGTCGCCATCCACAACAGCGCCTGCCCGGTCAGGAAGATGTATTTGAACGGTGTCAGACGCGCAATGATGATGTTGACGATGAAAATCACCAACAGCGTCAAAGCCACTTCTGAACCCAGCTCGCGGCTCGCTAACCCTGCAATGGCTGCCACATCAGTGATATAGCCTTTCATGCCAAAGCCGTGGGTGAAAATGGTGTTCAGGAAGGTCAACGCACTCACAATAATGTTGATACCTGCCATCATAATTAAGAAGCCCAGCAGAGTTTTAAAGGTGCCTTCCACCACCTTACCTGCCGATTTTTTCTGCAGTAACAGACCAATCAGGGCAATAAAGGCGATCAGAATGGATGCCTGCCCTAATAGATCTTTTACCAGGAAGTTGAACACACTATTCATGGTTGGCAACCTTTAAGTTACGTTCTTTCATAAATGCCACGATTTTTTCTTCAATTTCCGCTTTATCTGTCAGCCTATTGAGAATAATCACCCGCTTGATCTGTTCTGGGGTAGCATCAGCATTCAAGACGTCGGCAAACGCCTTTTGGGTTAGAATCATGTCGGATTTAAAAGCATTGGCTTCTGAAATTGTGGTGTGATCAATATCCGCTTCAATTTCGAGTTTCTTTAATACGGATTTGGCACTCATTTCGATAGCGAAACTAGAACCCAGACCACATCCACAGACACATAATATTTTCAGCATGGTGTTTTCCTCACAGAATATGCAGTTGTTTAGCGAGTTTGTAATGATGCCCTTCGGTATCAACCAGGCGTTTTTTCATGCTTATAAGATCAATCGGTATCGGTCGATGACTGCCATTAATAATCACCGCTTTATTGCGCATTCCCGACTGAATACAACGCGCGACTTCACTGGCCATAATGGTGCCCTGATAAATTTCTTCACAGGTTGGATCACCACTTCGCAAGCCGTAACCGATGATGGTTTTACGAATACGTACCCCAATCAGCGGTTCAATCTGTTTTATCAGCGTATCTATCGCCCCCTGAAAACCTGGCGAATACTCTCGGGTGTACCCTTCAGAGCAGAGGATGACGACACTGTTTTGCGCGGCCAACCGCTGGGTGATGCGCTCTGCCAGCTCCTGCGGCGGGATCTGACATTCTGGGATCAGCGCAAAATCAGCGTTGGATTTAATTGCCGACTGGAGTGTAAGTTCACCACAATAGCCGCCCAGCAATTCCACCATAAATACGCGACCGGTTAATGCACGCCCGGTATTTCTTAGCTTGGAGACTTCTTTTAATACTTGTTCGCAGGCAGTGGAGAAACCAATGGTATAGTCGCTGCCAAAAACGTCGTTATCGATGGTCATACCGACGCCAAAACAATTCACGCCGAACTCACTTAACGTGTGTAGAAATTGTAATGATCCGTCGCCACCCGCCATAACTAATACATCGATGCGCAGTGATTTAAGTTGTTTAGCAATCAACTCATATTCGGGTCGAATCAGTTTCCGCGTGGTGCGTCCTGATTGCATCACAGGAATTGACGTGATGGCGTAATCCACCAAATCACGCTGCGTTATTTCCTGATGGCGATTTTCTAACAAGCCTGGAATACCGCCATTAAATAACACCATATCCGCTTGTGTCATACGTGATATTTGAAACACAAAGTTATTTATTCCGGTTACATCGCCACCGCTGATCACCATGCCAATTCTCATTGTCATCACTCCCTATGCTGCGCGTCTGACACTCATTCTTCCGGTGAACGACTTTTCTATTTGCAATAGAGATCACACTTTTGCCATGAATTTAATAAGCGACAACGTTGACACAGGTATTTATTGGCTATTTTTTGTGATGTACATCACATCTGGTTTCTTTCAGTTAATTATAAAAAACCATATAAATCATTGAGTTATATTTATTTTATACCTCAAATCGTTGTTGTCCCTTTATCGCCATTCCCCCCTTAATTTCTTTCGATCTGAATTGTGATTACCCGCGCATTTTTATCGGTTCAGAGACTTTTTCCCACGATAGATAAAGGGATAATGATTCAGTGCGTTATTTCTGGATGAGTGCCGTGGAATGATTGACGTGGCGCCGTTCAGGCGCTCCAATAACGCGGTAAATAAATGACAAAGAAGAGAAAACATGACCACCTCGCAGGAGATGTTGCGTCAGCTCGCTGGCATAGTGGGCGACAAGCAGGTATTAACTGATGCCGATAATAAAGCTTGGTACACCAAAGGATTTCGTGTTGGACGCGGAGAGGCTTTGGCGGTGCTGCTGCCACAAACCTTGCCGCAGTTGTGGCAAACACTCGAAATATGTGTGGCACATAACGCCATTATTTTGATGCAGGCTTCGAATACCGGCGTGACGGGCGGTTCGACGCCCGATGGCAACGATTACGATCGTGAAGTGGTGATCATCAGTACCCGGCAGCTTAAAGGTGTGCACGTCATCGACCAGGCACGCCAGGTCATCGCCTTCCCTGGCACCACTTTGACCGAACTGGAGCAGACGCTACAACCGCTGGGCCGTGAGCCGCATTCGGTGATCGGTTCCAGCTGTATTGGCGCTTCGGTGGTTGGGGGTATCTGTAATAATTCTGGCGGTTCGCTGATTCGTCGAGGTCCCGCGTTTACCGAGAAATCACTGTTTGCGCGCATTCACGACGACGGGCGCTTAGAGATGGTCAATCATCTTGGCATTGATTTGGGTGACTCACCGGAAGCCATGCTTAAAAATCTTACCGAGCAACAGTATCAAACCGGTGAGCATGTCGATTGGCAGGGAAAAATTTGGGCTGATGATTATGCTGACCGACTGCGTGACATCACGGCTGACTCCCCTTCGCGCTTTAACGGCGATCTGCGTTATCTCCATGACAGCTCCGGCAGCGCAGGCAAGGTAGTGGTCTTCGCGGTACGCTTGCCGACCTTTGAAGCCAGTGCCGGTAGCGACACTTTCTATATTGGCACCCATGATGAACGTGAGTTGGTGGCGCTGCGCCGTTTTCTGCTTAGCCAGATGAGCGAGTTACCTTTACAGGCTGAATATATCCATCGCAATGCCTTTGATCTGACAGTGCGTTACGCCAAACATATGTATTTGGCGATTCGCAAACTCGGGCCGCAGGCGATCCCCAAAATGATGGCCAACAAAGCGAAATGGGATGTACGTGTCAGCCATGTGCCTTTCCTGCCTCGCAATTTTGTTGATCGGACGCTGCAATTCTTTAACCAGCTAAGCCCCAGCTTTGTCGCACCGCGCATCATGGATTACCGCAGCGAGTACGAACATCATTTGATGATTAAAGTCGATGTGCAGCAGACCGGTGAGTTGCAAAGCTTATTGCAGCAATTTTTTGCTGAACACAACGGTGGTTTTTTCCATTGCAATGCTCGCGAAGCCGCTGATGCTTTTCTGGTCCGTTTTGGCGTGGGTGGTTGTACCATCTCCTATTGCGATGCGTTGGGGTATAACCCAAATGAGCGTCTGGTCGCCTTTGATGTCGCGCTTCGCCGTAATGATGATGTTTGGCGTCTGGTGCTTCCCGCAGATTTGGCTGCGCAAGTGCAGGTCGATTCTTGCTGTGGGCATTTCTTCTGCTATGTGAACCATCAGGATTATGTGCTGAAGGAAGGCGTTGATGCGAAGGCGTTTAAGGAAGCCGTGAAAGTTTATCTGGAGCAGCGCGGGGCGAAATATCCCGCTGAGCATAACGTGGGGCATCTGTATCAGGCGTCGTGCGAGCATGTGGAACACTGGAAGCAGTTGGACCCGACGAACAGTTGCAATCCCGGCGTGGGCAAGACCAGCAAGAAGAAGTATTGGGCTTAACGACTGACGTCGGTCGCTGTGAGGGCGTGATGCCGGATGTGAGTTAAGACCTTGCTTGGATGAGGCTGCCATTTTTTCAAAGATGGCGGTCTTTTCTTGTGCACGTTCTAGTGCGGGCCCCAGCACCTCTGCTGCTGCCGGGCCGTTCAGGTAAGGCTACCATTTCTTTTTGCGCGATTGAGCATGTTGGTGCGGGCCGCAGCACCTCTGCTGCTGCCGGGCCGTCCTCGCGCCGCTGCGCGGTGCCTTCGGCTGCAACGTCGTGCCGGACGGACCGTTCGGGTAAGGCATCCAGGCCAACCCGAACTGCCTGTCGCATCCATGCGACAGGCTCCTGGCACAACGTCTCCGCCTCAGCGCTGCGAATAGCCCTTGCAGCATCAGAGGCGCTGTGGCCTCAAACACTGTGCCCTTTGTGGCAGTAAAAGCGCTATCGTCTGAATCATCGCGTCCTTTGTAGCAGTAAAAACGCTATCGCCTGAGCCATCTCGCCCTTTGTAGCATTCAAAACGCTATCGTCTGAGTCATCGCGTCCTTTGTAGCAGTAAAAGCGCTATCGCCTGAGCCATCGCGCCCTTTCCAACAGCGTAAACGGAGATTCGCAAGCAGGCTGGGGCCGCTCTGGGGATGGCATTTCGCAGCGCTGAACGGAATGAGGAAGCCAGGAGAGCCAGCATGGATGCTGGCGAAAGGTGCAGCCGGGACAGGGAAAGTCCCGTCTGCGCCGGTCCGTCAGGCTGACGAGTGAAGTGAAGGTACCGCGTCAGCGGCGCGAGGACCGCCAGCCCCAGAGCGGCACCAGACTGCGTTATTACCTGCACCACCAGTCCATGAGCGGCGCCAGACTGCGTTATTACCTGCACCACCAGTCCATGAGCGGCGCCAGACCAGGTTATCAGCCCCTAAGCGCTGAACCTACGGTTACTGGGTGCAGTTTTATAGGAGATACATTGATGCGCGACATTTAAAACCTATTTCGCGTAAGCCTCAGTCGAAATCGTCAGTGTCACGTCGTCACTGACGGCGGGTACAAACTTATCCAGCTTGAAATCCGAACGCTTAATCACCCCGGTCGCATCAAAACCAATCGCCTGTTTTTTAACCATCGGGTGCATACCCTGTTGATTCAATGTGGCATGCAGGGTGACAGGTTTAGTGATGCCTTTCAGCGTCAGGTTTCCTTCTACATCAAATTTGTTATCACCCTTCGCGACCACTTTGGTGCTATGGAACACAGCTGAAGGATATTTCGCTGTGTCAAAGTACTCAGCACCGAGAAACTCTTGGGTTAGTTTTGGTACATGGCTATCAATCTGGGTGATCGGCAGCGTGACATCAACACGTGATTGTTCTGGGTGATCCTTATCAAAGACGATTGAACCTTTGCTGCTTGGGATATCCGCGGTGGGATGAGAAAAACCAAAATGCGTCCAGGTCACGATCACTGAGGTGTGAGCTGGGTCGAGGTCATAATGCATAGCTGCAGCCTGTGAAGCAGGCGCATACAGAGCGGCAGCAGTCAGTAATGGCAGTACCAAGCGGGTAACGTTTTTCACTCAGAGTTCCTTTTAGAACGGGATAATCTCTTGAGTGTGGCGAATTAGTTGGCTGAGGAATAGTGAAGAGATTTGCGCGTGACTTTCAAATATATTCAAAAATATCAATGAGTCATGATTACGCTTAGTGAAAGTTTCACGACTTTTCTATCGCAACAACGATCCGCCAGCGGCGGCGCTCACGCAGTAGTCTGGTATGAAGCTGCTGAATGCTGGTCAGAGTCAAGGAAGCAACTGCATTACGATTGAGATTCGGCAGCCCTTGTTGCTGACGCAATCCCTGCGTCGCCGCCTCGGCGTTGTCTTTGGGTTCGCATTGTTCGAGCAAGGTCATCTGCCACGCCGCAAGGGTTTGTGGCGTGACCGAAGCCACTTCTGCAACCATCTCTCGCATAAAGCGTTTGCAGTGCCCTAGCAAAACTCGCCAAGGGATTTGCGGCGACTGCAGTGCCAGTAGCAGCCCATCAACATCGGCAACCCGCTGATACCGTGCTGAAACCACATAACCAATTTGTTGATCAACGCGCAACCGCTGGAAAAATCGCGGCTCAAGCAATAACGACAGTGCGCGCAGTGCCGCTAAATTGATGTCATCTGCCTGTGGCAACGGAATAAACAACAGCAGCGCCCGATCGCTCCCTTGGCAGCTAACAGACGTGATGCCGTGTTGTAGCCGAGGCGGTTGAGCGTGGGTGGCCAAACCTGGCGAAAAGTCACTTAACAGATACTCCACTCGCTGATGTAACGGAGTCTGGTCACCGCACCAAGCGGCCAACCAGTCACCATCAGCAACGGGAGCAATGAACTGGGTAGGCAGCGCAGCCAGTAATTGACGAATCACGATGGTTTGAGCAGAAGCCACGGGGTTGAGTTGGCCCTCATCATGCAAAGCCTTCAGCGCCGAATGCACCGTCATTAATGCTGATGTATCACTTACAGGAAGGTTAAGCACCAGTTGCCAGATACCCTGCTTCTGTTGCCAACTACCACTGCCACCCGCATGGCGCAATGCTGCCAACACTGGACGCAGCCGTGCCTGAATCGCCTGCGCATGTTGATCGCTCAAGGTGTGATAAAAACGCCGGGCGCAACAGTAAGGTTTCAACGTGCTGGAGTGCTGAAAAACGTGGCAACGCCATCGCAACAGGTGGCAAAGAAGGCAAATCAACAGATTGCGACAGGGGATAGAAACTGAAAGCCGCCGTTGTCTGGGAGGCTAAGCATTGCGGAATCCCGTTTTTACGTAACAGCGTGAATCCTTGCGTCTCGACGCGTTCTGCATTGAGTAGCTGCTGCTGTGTCAACAAACGCGAGCACGGAACCTGTACTAATCCCGCCACAAACTCCTTGAAATGTGCTGGCACAGACTCTGCTGGCGCAAAGCCCAGCGCGCGGCCGCGCAGTTGTTCCAGCGGGGCCAGTCGTGCAAAGTCTTGCCGTGCCAACTGCGCATAATGCTGTTGTTGAACCGCATTAGATGCCCCTATGGCTTTCAAATGCTGCCAGAAGAGATCTTCAATGCGGCGGGCTTGTTCGGCACTGATTTTCGCTGCGCTGAAACGCAGTGCGAGCCAGCCGTGCTGCGCATCCTGCCACAGCCATTGCCCATGCAGCGTATCGCACAATCCAGCCTCTCGCAGCACTGCCAGCAAGCTTCCAGGTGCTTCATCCAGCCAAAACACACTCAGCAGCGTGACATTGTCACGAAGTAATGACGCATCCCCGGTTAACCTCAGTGAGATCCAAAAACTCTCATCACCCGGCAACTGCAATTGCACGTCGTCTACGAACGAGGTGGGAAATACAGGAGCGGCTAAATCCTTGGAGGGTTCAGGCGAGATAAAACGCTCAGCAATTTGCGCCAACTCATCGAGCGATTGCGGGCCTTGTAGCCACAGCTCAATGCCATTCGCACGATAATAGCGATGATGAAAATGACGCAGTGCCGCCTGCAGTAAAGTGACATTGTCACCAAAAGCAGCGGCATTACCCACCCGGAAACGCTGAAAAGGTTCACCCAACGTATCCACTAAGGCCGCTTCACTTAGCGTATCCGCATGGTGTCGCAGTAATTGAAACTCCGCATCGATTACCGCCACTTCCTGCATGATCGCCTGCTGGCTGAGCAGCGGAGCAGTGATCATGTCGCTCAAGCGCTGCACACCTCCCGCTAACGCCTTCGCCGGCAGTTGGAAAAAGAAGGCACTGGTGCTGAGCTGGGTCGTAGCATTGACTTGCCCGCCTTGCTGCTGCACCCACGGCATTAAGCGATCGTGCTCTTTGAAACGCTCGCTGCCACAAAACAGCAGATGCTCCAGCAAATGCGCCAGACCCGGCCAGCGATCTGGCTCGTCCAGGCTCCCCGCGCGGACGCGGACCAGCGCCGCGGCGTCTCGTGCATCAGGCTGATGATACAAATGGCAGTGTATTCCGTTAGCCAACACAAGACGGCGCGAGGTCATCAAGTCACCCGCTGTTTGAAGATCAGTTCAGAGTTGGTGCGATTACGGAACTGTAGCTGTTCAATTTTGATATCGCTGCAGGTCGCTTCACGTCGCGCTTCCAGGATTTTACCGTGATGCTCGGATTTACTGCAGACGGGATCGGTATTGTCCGCATTCCCTGTCAGCATAAAGGCCTGGCAGCGGCAGCCGCCGAAATCCTTCTCTTTTTCATCGCAAGAACGGCACGGCTCTGGCATCCAGTCATAGCCGCGATAGCGGTTAAAACCAAAGGAGTTGTACCAGATATCCTCCAGGCTATGCTCCAGCACGGATGGGAACGCGATCGGCAGCTGACGTGCACTGTGGCATGGCAGCGCATTGCCTTCTGGCGTCACACTCAGGAAGATTGAACCCCAACCGCCCATGCAGGGCTTTGGACGCTCTTCATAATAATCGGGCGTAACAAACAGCAGATTGGCGAGGTTGCCGCTTTCACTCATGCGCTCGCGATATTGCGCCACCACGGCTTCTGCATTGGCTATCTGTTCCCGCGTCGGCAGTAAGCCCTTGCGATTCACATGCGCCCAGCCATAAAACTGACAGGTCGCCAGCTCAACGTCGTCAGCTTCCAGCTCGATACACAGATCGATAATTTTATCGATCTGGTCGATATTGTGGCGATGCAGGACGAAATTAAGCACCATCGGGTAGCCATGGGCTTTGACCGCTTTTGCCATTTCAAGCTTCTGTTGGAAGGCTTTTTTCGAACCGGCAAGCGCAGCGTTCAGCGTCTCGTCGCTGGCCTGGAAGCTAATTTGAATATGATCGAGCCCTGCGTCCGCAAAAGCATCCAGTTTCTTCGCCGTCAGACCAATACCAGAGGTGATCAGGTTGGTATAGAAACCAAGATCGCGTGCTGCGCGAATCAACTCTGGCAGATCTTTACGAGTCAGAGGTTCGCCGCCAGAAAAGCCCAACTGCACACTGCCCATCGCGCGCGCCTGGCGGAAAACGTCGATCCACTGTTCCGTGGTCAGCTCTTTCTCTTGCTGAGCGAAGTCGAGCGGATTTGAACAGTACGGACACTGCAGCGGACAGCGATAAGTTAATTCAGCCAGCAGCCACAGCGGTGCCGTGGTGGTTTTATTCGGGTTCACGACATTGGATCCATTTCTGTTCAATAGCAGATTGCAGGAACTCTTTCACGTCATCATCCACGCCACCCGCTTCTGGAAAACGGTTGTTGAGGATGGTGATGATGGCGGCCACATCTTGCTTGCCGGTCACCAGTTCCAAAATCGCCGTGGCCGTTTCATTCAGCTTCGCCATGCCTTCAGGATAAAGCACAACATGGCTCTCTTGTGCCGGTTCCCACTGCATACGATAACCACGGCGAAAAGCAGGAATGAGATTATCTTTCATGATGTTATACCAATCTTGTACTGTGCCAGGATACCTGATCGGTAACCGTGTGGTAAGGCGGACGCTGCAAAGTGTAGGCCATGGTCATGGCATCCAGCAGGGTCCAGAGAATATCGAGTTTAAACTGCAGAATCTCCAGCATCCGATTCTGCTGTTCAGCAGTGGTAAACACTTCCAGCGCCAGCGCCAGGCCGTGCTCAACATCGCGATTTGCCTGGCTCAAGCGGCTGCGGAAATAGAAGTAGCCCTCTTCCTTGATCCACGGATAGTGTTGCGGCCAACTATCAAGGCGTGACTGGTGAATCTGCGGTGCAAACAGTTCGGTTAAAGAGCTGCATGCGGCTTCCTGCCAGTTAGCGCGACGCGCAAAATTCACGTAGGCATCCACGGCAAAACGCACGCCAGGCAGCACCAGTTTTTCTGACAACAGCACCTCGCGGTCCAATCCTACCGCTTCTCCCAGCTGCAACCAGGCTTCGATGCCCCCTTCCTGACCGTTGCTGCCGTCGTGGTCAAGAATACGCTGTACCCATTTGCGACGCGTAGCTGGGTCAGGGCAATTTGCCATGATGGCCGCATCTTTCAACGGAATATTGGTCTGGTAATAAAAACGGTTCGCAACCCATCCCTGAATCTGTTCACGGGTCGCTTCACCCTTGTGCATGGCGATGTGGTAAGGATGATGAATATGATAAAACGCGCCTTTGGCACGCAGCGCCTGCTCGAACTCTTGCGGCGATAAGGCTTCGGTAATGATCACGATGCGTTCTCCTGCAACTGAATCGCCATACCGTCCCAGCTCACTTCTATGCCCTGCTGCATCAAATACTGACGCTGCGGCGACTGTTCATTGAGAATCGGATTGGTGTTGTTAATGTGAATCAAGATTTTTCGTTTTGCCGGCAGCGATGCCAGCAAAGCCATCAAACCATGCTCTTCTGCCAGGGCCAGATGCCCCATCGCTTTGCCGGTGTTTTTACCGACACCGGTCGCTAATAATTCGTCGTCCTGCCAGACGGTGCCGTCAATCAGCAGACAATCGGCTTTTTGGAGCCAAGGCATGATCACTGCATCAGGCTCACCTAAGCCTGGCGCATACAACAGCGTTTGCCCGTTCGCCGTGTTCTCAATAAACAGCGCCACGTTATGGCCCGGCAAGGGCCGGTCGCGGTACGGCGAATAAGGTGGCGCATTGCTGAGGATCGGGATGGCAGTAAACTGCAAGTCACGGCACACATCCACGCGGAAAGGCGCTAATGGTGTCAACGCATGATGTTGTAGCCCGCCATTCCAGTGCTGCAACATGGTAAAAATCGGGAAGCCGCTGGTGAGGTCGGCGTGGACCTCTGGTGTGCACCACACTTGATGTGGGCAACCTTCACGTAGGCTGAGTAAACCCGTGGTGTGATCGATCTGGCTGTCGGTCAGAATAATGCTGCCAATTGCCGTGCCGCGCAGCACTCCTTTCTTGATCAGCTCTGGCGTATGAGCAATCTGCTGGCTGATGTCAGGGGAAGCGTTACATAAAACCCAATCTTCGCCATTGTCACTGACAATAATGGAGGATTGCGTGCGCGCTTGTGCCTGGATCGTGCCATTTCGCAGGCCACTGCAATTGGTGCAGTTACAGTTCCACTGCGGAAAGCCGCCACCGGCCGCTGAACCGAGAACTTTAATAAACATGTGAGATAACCAGAAAGTAAAAATAAAATGCCCGCGCGAATGGCGGGCAGAAAGTCTTAGCGGTTGGAGATGTACAGAGTCACTTCCAGGCCCAGACGCAGGTCAACAAACTCAGGTTTTTTCCACATAATATTCTTCCTCTAAACATAAAACGCAGAGCAGGCTCTGCTGGAAATGCTTGCCCAGGGAACGAATTCCCTGACTGCAAGGCACGACGCGGGCTGATGTTGCGCCAATGTAGCAGGCATATCAACCCTGATTCGGTAAGGGAATTGTGCTAATCCTGCCAAATTTGTTGCAGGACTCGCTGCCAATTCCCCCAAGTTATCTGCTCAATCACAGACTGATCATAGCCGAGCGATGCGAGCATCACACACAGCCGAGGTAGCCCGGACACATCTTTCAATTCATCTGGCACGCTGATGCCATCAAAGTCCGAACCAAATGCTACATTTTCGACACCCATTATTTCAATTAAATGTTCCAAATGTTTAACAATTTCGATCAACGGCGTATCGCTGTCGCGCTTACCATCCGCGCGTAAAAAAGCGTTACCAAAATTCACACCTACAATTCCGCCGCTATGACGAATAGCGCGCAGTTGATCGTCGGTGAGATTGCGAGGCTGGGCGCAGAGGACATGTGCGTTAGAGTGACTGGCGACCAGCGGCGCGTTTGAAAGGCGGGCTGTGTCCCAAAAAGCCTTTTCATTCATGTGGGAAACGTCAATCATCATGCAATGATGGTTAGCGGCGACGATGAGTTTTTTACCTGCATCAGTCAGGCCTGCTCCCGTATCTGGAGAGTGAGGAAAACTGCCTTTCACCCCTTCGCCAAAGATGTTGGGCAAGTTCCAGAAGGGGCCAATGCTACGAACGCCTGCCTGATAAAAGGCCGCCAGGGCTTCGCCTTCGGCATCAAATCCATCGGCACCTTCAATGTGCGCCACCATGGCTAACACACCATCACGACGGCAAGCTGCGATATCACTGGCTGACAGGCACAAACGCGCCCGCCCCTCAGACTCTGCCACCAGCGCTTTAAGAATATCGAGCTGTTGCCAGAGGATATCCAAAGGTTTCCACTGCTCATGTGCGCGCTGGGGTGCCACTTCATTGATGTAAGGCTGTGGGGGGACAAACATCGCAAATAGTCCGCCGGCGAAACCACCCTGCTGCATGCGCGGATAATCGAGGTGCCCTTTCTCAATCCCCGCGAAAAAAGCTTCCGCTGGCGCATCACGATGATGCAGCCACAGGTTGAGTAACAGGTCGTTATGACCATCGAAGGTTTTGAATAACATAGACGATTCAGATAAAGACAACATGGGCACTATGCTACGCGCGCCCTGTGGTTAATCCAAACATTGGGGCACAAAGCGTTACTTCTGCGCCACATTCAGGCCTTGGTAAAAGGTGGGTTTCACATCGAGATGCTGCTGAATCAGCCCCTTTTTTTGATAAAAGTCGGCCGTTTCTTGCTGTTGTCCAATCGTAGCATCATCAATGCTTTGCCAGTGGGACTGGCGACGTGAGAAGGATTTCGCCGCCGCTTCTTTCGGAAAACCGATAATCTTCGCCAGCGTGGTGGAGTATTCATCCACATGGCTGTTCGCCCAGCGATCGGCGGCAGCTAATCGATTAACGTAATCCTGAAGCGCAGCACGCTTGCCCGCATCGTTGAGCGCTGCATCCGTTGCCGCGAGGAAACTGTTGCCACTGGAAAGCCCCACGCCATTGACTAAAACACGTCCGGTGTGTGTCACTTCTGCCAATGCGGTATAAGGATCCCAGGTTGACCACGCGTCTACTGAACCGTTTGCCAGTGCAATACGCGCATCCGCCGGCGTCAGGAAGCGCCACTTCACCTCTTTGTCACTGATACCGGCTTTTTCCAGTGCTTTCAGCGCCTCAAAGTGACCGATAGAGCCACGTCCAGTTGCGATATTTTTCCCTTTAAGGTCGGCCACAGTGGTGATCGGTGAATCAGGGCTGACCAGCACCGCCAGGCCTTCGGGGGTGGATTTACTCACCGCCACGGCTTTCACCTGAGAACCGGCTGCCAGTGAAAACAGCAGTGGCGCATCCCCGATAATACCGGCATCGACCGCCCCCGCATTCAGAGCTTCAGCAAGCGGGGCCGCAGCTGGGAACTCTGCCCATTCGATTTTATAGTTGAGGTTGTTTAACTGCTGTGCCGCCTCCATTTCGGCGTGCATATTTCCTTTTTGATCGGCAATACGCAGTGTGATGGTTTCAGCGGCACTGACACCGCTTGCTGACAGAATCAAAATAGCTAAAGCTGCTCTTTTCATTGTGATTTCTCTTCTCGCGCAAAAACCCCAGACTACCTTGTAGCGATCAAAGTCCAGATGCTGATTTCATCTGAGAAATGCCGTTCCATGCATAAGCCCTCCCTCAGCGAGCAAATTGTTATTCTTTTGGTGCAGCGCGACTTATCGCGCTTACCGGATGCGATACGGCTGGCTGATACGTGAAGTATTGCGCCGCCAGCGGCAGGAGCAAGGGGACGTTTTAGCCTCATCTGTCAGTTATGCAGCAAGTGTTGTCAGTTATGCGTGAGCAGAGTACAGCGGCATGGTCCAGACTGAAGGCAGACCTATAAGGAGAACCTCATGCTGAACCAACCTGCTGAAAAATACTGTCCCTATCCGGTGATTGACTTGCCTGAACGTCAGTGGCCTTCACGCCAACTGACCAAAGCCCCACGCTGGCTCTCGACGGACCTGCGTGACGGTAACCAAGCGTTGGCAACACCGATGGACAGTGCCCGCAAGCTGGAGTTTTGGCAGCTGTTACTGCGTTGCGGTTTCAAGGAAATTGAAGTCGCTTTTCCTGCCGCCTCGCAAACCGACTTCGATTTTGTTCGTTTGCTGATTGAACAAAACCACATTCCGCAAGATGTCGCTATTCAGGTACTGACCCAGGCGCGTAGCGACCTGATTGACCGTACCTTTGAGGCACTGCGCGGCGCGCCCCGCGCGATCATTCATATGTACAACGCTACGGCGCCACTGTTCCGTGAACGTGTTTTCCGTCAGAGCAAAGCTGAGATCATTGAGTTAGCCTGTGCCGGTGCGCGACAGATTCGCGCTCAGTGTGAAGCACAAGCGGACACTGCCTGGACCTTCCAGTACTCGCCAGAAACCTTCTGCTTTACTGAACCGGAATTCGCGCTGGAGATTTGCGAAGCGGTAGCGGCCATTTGGCAGCCTGGACCGGAGCGTCCGATGATCATCAATCTGCCCGCTACGGTGGAAGTGAACACGCCGAACGTTTACGCCGACCAAATTGAGTACTTCTGCCGTCATTTTAGCCAGCGATCACAAGTGGCGATTTGTGTACATCCCCACAACGATCGCGGCACGGGCGTTGCCTGCGCGGAGTTGGCGATTCTGGCCGGAGCAGACCGCGTTGAGGGGTGTTTGTTTGGTAACGGTGAACGCACCGGTAATGTCGATATCGTGACGCTGGCGCTGAATTTATATACCCAAGGCGTAGCGCCGGAACTCGATTTCAGTGATATCCAGCAGGTGCTGGAAGTGGTGACGCGTTGTAATCAGTTGCCGGTCCATCCGCGCCATCCGTATGCCGGGGAACTGGTGTTTACTGCCTTCTCCGGTTCGCATCAGGATGCAATACGTAAAGGATTTGCTGAGCGTAATGAGCGCCAGGAAGCCATTTGGCAGATGCCCTATCTGCCGCTTGATCCGTTGGATATCGGTTGCAGCTATGAAGCGGTGATCCGCGTCAATAGCCAATCCGGCAAAGGGGGCGCCGCCTGGCTACTGGAGCAGAATCACGGGCTGCAATTACCGCGTGGATTGCAGCAGGACTTCAGTCGCATCGTGCAGCAGCAAACCGACAGCCATGGTCAGGAGATGACACACCACGCCTTATGGCAGCTTTTCTGTCAGCACTACGGCCTAACGCAACCTTCGCGTCGCCTCCTCGAGGCGGAGAGCCACAGCGATGAGAAAGGTGAAACGCGTTTCAAAGCGCGCCTGCAGGATGGCGGGCAGCAACTGACGCTGGAAGGCAAAGGCAATGGGCTGCTGTCAGCCGCGGTGGCCGCCCTACGCCAACGTTATGACCTGGCGATCACCATCGAGGATTATCACGAACACACGCTGGGTAAGCGCAGTGACAGTCGTTCGGTGACCTACATCAGTTGCCTCAATGCACGCGGCGAGCGGGCCTGGGGGGTGGGAATCGATAACGATGTTACGCGGGCGTCATTGCAGGCATTAGTTAACGCAGCCCACGCTTTTCTGCCGCTGGAAAGTAGTTCGCTGGCGTAACGCCGAGTACGCGACGAAACATCGCACTGAAGGCGCTCGGGCTGTCGTAACCCAAGTCGAGCGCTACTGTCAGCACCGATTCACCCTGGGCTAGCCGCGCGAGTGCCACACTGAGACGTGCGCGGCGCACCCAATCGCTAAACTGTAGCCCGGTCTCGCGTGTGAAATGGCGCGCTAGTGTGCGTTCAGCCACACAGAGATGGCTGGCCGCACGCGCCAGCGTCCACTCTTCGCCCGGTGCCTGCTGAATGCGCTGGCACAGCGTGCGCAACCGCTCGCTCTCTGGCCATGCCAGACCAAACGGCAGCACATCCATCACACGGATTTCATCGAGGATGAGTTCATAAATGCGCTCTGCTCGGCTGCCAGAGCCATACTGTTCGGGCAGCGCCAGCGCACTCACAATCAACTCACGCAGCAAAGGTGAAACCTGCACCACCTGACAGCTGGCGGGCAGATCAGCGCGCGCCAAGGGGTCCACAAACACCGTTCGTGCAGCCACCGTCCCCACAATATGCAGCGCGTGTTGCGTACCCGCCGGCAACCAGACTCCACGGCTGGGTGGGACAATCCAACTTCCTTGTAGCGTTTCTACTCTCACCACTCCGCTCAGGGTATGGATCAGTTGCGCGCAGTCGTGGTGATGCCACGGCTCAGCTTCGCCATGCGCATAATCGTGCGCGTAAGGCACCAGTGGACGATGGCTGAAATCGAAGTTGAGCCGCTTGCTCATTTCAACGTTTCAAATACTGATATACGGCAGCCAGATCTTGTTCACCGTAACCGGCATCCACTGCTTGCTGCCAAACATCGACGATATTTTCCAGCGCAGGTAATTTAGTCTCACCTGCCGCATCCAGCGCCAGTTTTGCGTCTTTCAATGCCCAGACCAGATGCATCTGCGGGGTAAAATCACCGCTAGCAATCATGCCGAGTTTTACTTTGGCATAGGGTGCGGCTAACGGACCGCCATCCAATACTTTCCACAAATCATCGGTGCTGAAACCAAATTGTTCCGCCAGGCGAGTACTCTCTGCCAAGCTCTGCATCAATCCAATCAGCCAACTGTTGACCACCAGCTTCATGCGCGAACTGGCACCGGCTTCGCCCAGCCATTGTGTGCCTTTACCGATCGCCGCAAATACTAGTTCTGCGGCTTGCGCCCTTGTTTGATCACCGCTGGCCATCACCAAAATTTGCGCATTTTCAGCAGGAGCTTTGGTACCGGACACCGGGGCATCAATAAACAGTACGTCAGGACGCGCTTTTTTAAGGTCAGCAATCAATGCATCAGTGGCTTCAACGCCAATGGTGCCCATTTGGCAAACGGTCGCGCCTTGCTTCAATGCGATACTCACCTCGGTCAAGGTCTGGCGCGTGGTGTCGCCGTCAGACAGCATAGCAATCACCACATCGGCACCCTCAACTGCCTGCACTGCGCTGTCGCTCAGTTGCAAACCTGCATCCAGCAAGTCTTCGCCTTTGGCACGTGTACGGTTCCAACCACGCACCACAAAATCTTTTTTCAGTAAATTGGCGGCAAAAGCGTGCCCCATTGCGCCTAATCCCAATACCGCCACTACCGGTTGCTGACTCATATTGACTCCCTTTTATGCATTCAGACAAAACAGTCAGACTGACAGAATTTCCTGCGCGCAGCCAGGCGAGAGGTGCTGCGCCGAAAGACATTTTTTAATCTCACATTGGGCAAGACACGTTGTGAATCAACATGCTTTTAAAACAACACAGGTGAGTTTCAAGCCATGAGGTTTGGATAATGATTCGCCAGGTCAATTTTATCATTGCAGTAATGGCTCAAGACTTCGTATTCATTGCCATTCGATTATTGGGAAAAGTTCGCATATGATAAATGGGAAACTAACACTCTATAAATAATTTCCGATGACATCAGAAAACCAAAGCTTAAAAGTCACTCGAGAGCGTGGAAGACCACGGGTCTTTGATATGGACGAAGTTTTAGATAAGGCAATGATAATATTCAGGAAGAAAGGTTATCACGCTTCATCAATAGCCGATTTGGGCGAAGCCATGAGTTTGACGGCGGGTAGTATATATAAAGCCTTTACTGATAAGCGCACCCTCTTTTTACGGGTCTTTGAACGCTACATTGCCATACGTAATGCCGATTTACGTCAGCGGTTGCAACATTTCCCAGATGGCAAATCGCGGATTGAGGAATTACTGCAATTTTATTTAGACTCGGCAGTTGAGATTGAAGGTCGTAGAGGTTGTTTGGTTGTCGGAAGTACAGTTGAATTGCAAACGCTGGATGAAGAACTGTCAGAATTAGTCAGACAGGCTGTGATGCGCAATCAAAACTTTCTCGTTTCGCTTATTACTGAAGGCCAGAAGGACGGATCTATTTCCTCTGAGTTGGATGCTGAAACAGCGGCCGGTCTATTGCTGTGCGTCGCATTCGGCATGCGTGTGGTGGGCAAAGTTCAAGATGTGACTAATGGGAAAAAACCATTACTATGGTGATGAAGGTTTTGGAGTAATTCATTTACCCTATTAGGAAATAATCATTTCCTAATTAAATTCAATCATTGCCCTTTCCGAATGCCTGAGACCCCTTAGAGGAATTGATATGTGCATCAACGATGTAGCGAAAATTCAAAGAACGGTTATGGAGAATAATGTGCCGACACCTACAGATATTTCAGAAGAGGAAGCCTTGGGACGAATTGTAGGCGAAATTTTGAGCGCAGGAAAAACACTCAGTCGTAAAACGCTTTGTTTTGAGTTGCTAAAAAAACTGGATGAGACTGAAGAATCATCAATTAAAAACCACTATGCAAAAATTTTTAAAAAATTGTTGTCCTGTTAACCTATAAATGAAAACTACATTCGCTTGATTGCTTTTAATCAATCTATTTTAAGCAATCATCTGTTTGTGCACCCGCCCCAATCTTGTATTCGATATAATCATGAACAAATGCTGCCGTTACGCTTATTAACTGCGTTTCTATATAAGAAACATCCCAATCAGTGATGAAACGCAGCAATAGGGAATAATCTGCTTTCCTCGGCGCCGAAAAAAAACAAAATCACCTCTTCATCAGATAAGGATTAATTATGTATTTAATCCATTATTAATGGCATGAGGATAATAAAAGATGAAAGACCCTATACAGCGCCGCATCCCGTCAGATTTGTCTCGCATTGAATTATTTGAACAGTGGCAAATAACTTACTGGACTCTCACTCTGCATACGACCCAAGAAAGGCTTACTCGGGCGTTACGAGAAGCGGGATCAGATACAGAAGATGTTCGTCGATGGCTCAAGGACCATCCTCCAGTCCGACAACCCAAGTCTCCTTGAGCAGATAGTCATCGCCATGACACTGGCAGAATATGCGCAAGAGGACAACATGAGCGCAGTTAGGTCACCATATTGCTTGCCAATATCTTAAGTAGCCACTGCGGTGCTTTGCGTTGTCCCTGAAAAGCCGACTGGCAACAAAATAACCACCAGCCGACCTCGTATGGCGATGAACATGTTATAGCCAGCCTACGCTCGGGGTTATGTAGGTCTAATTAACGCATTTATTTAATATAATGCGTGAAAATGTAATACCATTTATCGACAAAACTATTAACATATGCGCGATTAATGTTCCCTTTGGTTCATTCCACGTCTTTTATACGGTCTTTCATAATGAAAATTGCTTTACTGCGACAGGCACCGTTGCTGATGCTGCCTGCATTATTCCCCCTGCATTTGATGGCAGCGGATAATGCCAGCAATACCATGGTGGTGAGCGCCGCACCTGCTGGTTCCGGCTTGTCTGAGTTGGATACACCTGCGGCGGTCAGCGTAGTCTCCGGTGATGATATGCGCCATGCTGCGCCACGCGTGAATCTTTCCGAGAACCTGACCAGCGTACCGGGATTGCAGATCCAGAACCGCCAGAACTACGCCCAGGATCTGCAAATTTCCGTACGCGGCTTCGGCTCGCGATCGACCTTTGGCCTGCGCGGTATACGCATGTATGTGGACGGCATTCCTGCCACCATGCCTGATGGACAGGGACAAACCTCGAATATTGATATCGGCTCCATCGATCATATCGAAGTGCTGCGCGGTCCATTTTCGGCGCTGTATGGCAACTCTTCTGGCGGCGTGATTAACGTCGACACCCAAACCGGTCAACAGCCGACTACCCTGGAAGCCAGTACCTGGTACGGCAGCTTTGGCAGCTGGCGAAATAGCGTCAAGGCCAGCGGTGCGACCGGTGACGGTACGCATGCGGGTGACGTAAATTACACGGTATCTGCTTCACGCTTCACGACGCATGGCTATCGCGACCACAGTTCCGCGCAGAAAAACCTCGGCAACGCCAAGCTGGGCGTGCGTATTGATGATGTCAGTACCCTGACACTGCTGTTCAACAGCGTGCATGTCGATGCGCAAGATCCCGGTGGATTGACGGAAGCTCAGTGGAAAGATAATCCGCGTCAGGTTGCCAGTAACGTGACGCTGTATAACGCGCGCAAGACCGTTGACCAAACGCAGGCTGGCTTACATTATCAGCGCCAGATGAGTGAGAACGATGACCTCAGCGTGATGCTGTACGCCGGTGAACGCGAAACGACGCAGTACCAATCCATTCCAAGGGCAACGCAGCTCGCTGCGGGTTATCCCGGTGGTGTGATTTCTCTGGCGCGTCATTATCAAGGCATTGACTCGCGCTGGACCCATCGCGATACCCTGTTCACCCTCCCTGTAACGCTCACTGCCGGTCTCGACTATGAAACTATGACCGAGAAGCGTAAGGGCTATCAGAACTTTACCACCAGCAACGGTGTGACGGATTACGGCGTGCAGGGGGATATGCGTCGTAATGAACGCAACCTGATGTGGAACCTCGATCCTTATCTGCAAACCGCTTGGCAGTTCACCGATAAATGGTCACTGGATGCGGGCGTGCGTTTGAGCACGGTGAATTTCGATTCCAACGATTATTATGTGACGGCCACCGATCCTGACGACAGTGGCAATCGCCGCTATCACCGTTGGTTGCCTGCCGCATCACTGAAATATGCTATTGATAACAGCTGGAATGCCTATGTTTCTGCTGGTCGTGGCTTCGAAACACCGACCCTCAATGAGTTGTCCTATCGCTCAGCAGATCAGGCGGGCCTCAACCTGAACCTGAAACCCGCCACCAGCGATACCGTGGAACTGGGCACGAAAAAACGTATTGGCAACGGCCTGATTACCGCCGCGCTATTCCAGACCGATACCAAAAACGAAATCGTCTCCGACAGCAGCTTTGAAGGCCGCACCAGCTACAAAAATGCCGGTGAAACGCGTCGTCGTGGGTTGGAGCTGGGCTTGGATCAAGACTTCGGTTATGACTGGCACCTGAAAGCAGCCTGGACATTGCTGGACGCGCGCTTTCGTTCCAATGCCTGCGGTACCGAGAGCTGCGATGGCAACCGCATCCCTGGCATCGCGCGCAACATGGCGTATGCCGGATTAGCTTATGCGCCGGAACAAGGCTGGTATGCGGGCGGCGATGTGCGCTATATGAGTGATATCGCAGCGGACGATGAAAATGATGTCAAAGCGCCGTCTTACACGGTATTTGGTCTGAACTCCGGCTATAAGTGGCTGGTGCAGAACTGGACGCTGGATCTGTTCGGACGCGTCGACAACCTGTTTGATCGTAACTATGTGGGTTCCGTGATCGTGAATGAAAGCAACGGGCGCTATTACGAACCGGCACCGGGACGGAATTACAGCGTAGGGTTAACCGTAAGTTATGCATTTCAATAACTGACATCCCCCCAATAAAAAAGCCCTGCAAATCTCATCAGATTGCAGGGCTTTTTTTCAGCGCCGTTTAGGCATTGCGCACGCTAACCGCGCACGCCTTAAAGTCAAAATGACTTCAGCAGTGCCAGAACGTCTGCCGTTGAGCCGGTTTCACCCAAGCGTGGGAAGATGCGCTCAATGCTGTTTTTGTGCGTTTCTGCATTAAGGCAAGTCATTGCATCAGTTGCTAGCGTGACGTTGTAACCTAATTCGTAGGCTTGACGCGCAGTGGATTCCACCCCAATAGAGGTTGCGATTCCGCACACCACGACCTGAGTCACTCCGCGCTCTTGCAGTTGCGCATGCAAATCGGTGTTGTGGAAGCCACCCCATGTGGTTTTCGTCGCCGCGATTTCACCCGCTTTTAACGCCATTTCCGGTACCAGCACCGCCCAGTCGGCAGGCAGTTCACCACTGTGACGCGCTTGCTCATTACGACCCGGAGCGCCACCTGCCACGTTGACTTTGACAACCGGCAGGTTTTTAGCGTGAAACGCGTCAACCAGCTGTGCACAACGTTCAACAACAACATCCGCTGCTAATGGCGTCACAGGAAGACGGACAATCCCGTGCTGCAGGTCAATCACAATCAGGGCGGTTTTTGCGTCTAAGGTGGTTAAAGCCATGTTGATTCCTCTCAGGATTATTGGTCGGCAATACGTTGCAGTAAGGGAAGAGCGGCCAGTAAGATCTTTTGTTCTGCTGGATTGAGCGTAGTCGCCATGCTCTGTAGCAACCAGTCATCACGTTGTGCACGGTTCGCCGCAATCAGCGTGAGACAACTCTCTGTCGGCAAATAGCGAGTTTTGCGGCCATCCAGCGGGTCGGCTTCACCGATGACTAAACCCTGCGCCTGCAAACTGGCCACGGTCGCGCCCATTGATTGGCTGCGTACGCCTTCCAGATCGGCCAATTCGGTGACCGTCATGGCACCATCGCGCACAAGATAACCCAATACCGAGACTTGCGGCCAGGTCAGATCGGCAGGCGGAGCCGATTCCCGTAGGCGGCGCGCCAGTTTGCCATTGATGCTGCGTAAGGTCGCAGCCGCGCTATTCAGGTCACTCATGGCACCCTCTCCTTACTGATGAAGCGCGAGTATATAAATACGAAGGTAAACTGTGTAGTTTACCTTCGTATCAATTTGTAATTTTAGTGCAGTAGATAAGGTCAAACGCGCTGTAGGTAATGGATTAAACTGTGAAAACGCAGCGGCGTACTGAGGGGATTACGGTAACTGTGCGGTTTATCCGCCGCGAACTGATGGGCCTCACCCACTTGTAAGCGGCGCCAGGTGCCTTCTACGTTCAATAGCAGTTCCCCTTCCAACACCACCACTTGTTCGATCACACCATCTTCATGGGCTGAGGAATCACTTTGCGCCCCTCCCGCCAGAATCACTTCCAGTAAATCAAAACGTAATTGCGCATCGTAAGGGAGCAGCGGTTTAACCTGCATTTGCGCATTAGGCTGGCGAAAAGTTGCTGCAACACCAGGGGGCTGATCGCTCCCCTGGACAAAGAATGAGAAAGGCACGTTAAAACCGGTGGCGATCTTCCACAACGTGGCCACGGTAGGGCTCGACTCACCCCGCTCAATCTGACCGAGCATCGCTTTGCTGACGCCGGTGCGATCAGCCGCTAACGTCAGACTCCAGCCGTTAGCCTGGCGCAGCTGTTTCAGCGCTTGGCTCAGGTGTTGATGCAGATTTTCCATGGTGTCTCCTGACTAAGTCGCGCGCAGTGTACCACTTGTGCGTTATAACACACTCGTGCAATAGTGTGCGCTATAACGCACAAGCAGGATGTGACCTGATGATGACCGCCACTTCGCGTAGCGCTTTCTCCTTCCCTATGCTGGTCTCCGGCTTTATTGCCGTGCTGGTCGGCTACAGCAGCACCGCTGCACTGATATTCCAGGCCGCTCAGGCCGCAGGCGCATCGCCCGAGCAAATTGGCGGCTGGCTGTCGATGCTTGGCGTTGGCATGGGACTGGCGTCGTTTGGGTTGTCAGTGTGGACACGCATGCCCATTTTAGCGGCCTGGTCAACGCCAGGCGCGGCGTTGCTCGCCACCAGCGTACAGGGTTTAAGCCTCAATGAAGTGGTGGGCGTGTTCGTTGCGACCAACGCCTTGATCGTGTTGAGTGGCGTCACCGGATTGTTTGCACGCTTGATGAACCACATTCCGCAATCACTGGCCGCTGCCATGCTGGCCGGGATCTTGTTGCGCTTTGGCATGGGTACTTTCACTGGTTTACAGGGCAACTTTGCGTTGTGTGGCAGCATGTGTTTGGTATGGCTGCTCAGCCGCCGCTGGCTGCCCCGCTACGCGATCATTTTGGCGCTGGTCGCGGGTGTCTTGGTCGCATTAGGCCAGCAGGCGATTCATTTCCCGGCACACGCCTTAACCCTTAGCGTACCCGAATTCATTATGCCGCAGTTTAATCTGGCGGCGCTGATTGGCGTCGGCTTACCTTATTTCCTTGTGACCATGGCTTCACAAAACGCGCCAGGCATCGCGACGTTACAGGCACATGGCTATCAGGCACCCGTTTCAGCGCTCACTGGCTGGACCGGCTTTATCGCGCTGATCTTGTCACCCTTTGGCGGATTTTCGGTCTGCATCGCTGCCATTACCGCCGCGATTTGTATGGGTGAGGATGTCGATGCCGATCCTAAACGCCGCTGGATGGCCTCAGCCATTGCGGGCATCTTCTATTTACTCACCGGGTTTACCGGCGCGCTGATTGCCATCCTGTTGAGCGCCCTGCCGCAAGTGTTAATCGCGACATTAGCAGGCCTCGCGCTGCTGGCAACGCTCTCTGGCAGCCTGCAACGTGCGCTGTCTGAACCGCAGCACCGTGACAGCGCCATTGTTGCTTTTCTTATCACCGCCAGCGGCATCTCACTGTTGGGCATCGGTTCCGCTTTCTGGGGATTGATTGGCGGCATGATCACGCATTTAGTCCTCAGCCAGCGCGCTCGCGCTTAATATTTCAGCAACTCTCACTTACACGCGGGAAAAACGCCCTGTTTTTCCCCCTTTATCAGCCGTTTGATTCCTCTGCATTTGGCTTAAGATCACTACCATCGCCAAAACACACGATGTTCTGCTTCAGACAACCACCGATAAGGGCCCAACGAGTGGCAAAAACTTTTCTGCGCAGCGGCAATCTGGATACGGTACTGGCACTGGGTGAAAATGGTCAGCCAGTCTGGGCTTCAGCCCTGCAAATCCGAGAAACGCTGCGCCTGCGTCGCCAGACCACTCTGGCCAACTGCCTTGCCATTCCGCAAGCGAACGAGCGCGGGGATCGCCTCGACTGGTATTCCCCCTTTAACGGCAAAGTGAAATCCTGGCGTGCGGCCAGCGATCATGAACGGCAAAAAGCACTGGAGCTACTGACGCTCAATCAGCAGGACTTACAGGCCGCCAGCCTGCGTGCCCGCGATGCCGAAAATCCTGCCATGCGTCTGTTTGGTGCATTGCTGAGCAAAACGTTGCAGTTCCCCGATCAGCAATACGTTTATCTGGTCGATGGCAAACCCGTGATCACCTTCTGGGGTTTTGTCGATCCGCAAGCGCGTTCGCGCGATGACTCCCTGGCGTGCCTGCGCGACAGCCTCGAAGAGGATGTGCCTCCTCTGCTGCCTGAACCCCCGGCGGCGATTGTCGCTCCCGTGGTAGTGGCGCCGGTCATTGCCCCTTTGATTGAAGTGCCGCCCGTCGTCGCTGCGCCAGTGGAAGAACCCACCCCAGCAAAAGTTGAACCTGAGCCAGTCGCTCCGCCAGCCGAAGCGGAACTCGCCTCCGAACCGACACCACCGCCTGTACGCCGCCCTTCGGCATTGCGTCCCTTGGCGCTGCTGCTGCCGGTTGCTGCGGTGGCAGCCGCAGGCGTGGCCTTCTGGTTGCACAGTTCGTCACCACCACCGGCGTCTCCCGTGCCGGTTGCCGATGTGCCTGCGCCGATCTTCACTCCGCCAGCCGTGGTGGCCAAAGCAGAAAAACTCGCCGTCACTTTGCCTCAGAAAAGCGCCACGGTGGCTGCCGCCCCTGAACCTGCCGCCCCCCCTGCGCCAGCTGAAATTGTCGCTGAGCATACCGAACCGGCCAAGGCTGACGACCTGATAATGACCACCGAAGATGCACGTGTGGGTTCTGTGAAATTTATTAACGGCACCTGGCGCGTGACCTTACGCCAGACAAATCTGCCTACCGGCAAGCCGCCGAGCCTGCGTTATCAATTGCGTAACGGCAAAGGCACCGCAGTGATTACCCAAGGCGATAGCATTCGCTGTAAGGCGGATGTCACTGCTGCCATGACCACCGCCGGTACCATGGTGGTGCGCAGCCGTTACACCGCGACCTGCAGTGACAAGTCGCGCTATCGGATGCCGGAACTGGTGTGTAAAGCCGGTGATGGCATTGCCAGCTGTAATGCGCAATATGGCGCAGATCAGGTCTTCCCGTTGACGATTAAGCGTGAGAGTAAGTAACCATGTTGGCTCCCCTCATCGATGACAAACAAAAAATCACGCTGATTGAAGATAGCGGTGTGCAGTTTCTTGATTTTGGATTACGTCTGCCGGCGCTCAATGCGCGTCGTCAGTTTGTGCGTCAAACCGCAAATGGTCCATTGCTGCGCCTGAACGTAGACGGTAATAGCGGAAAATTCCTGCTCTATCCTGAAGATGGCGGCGCAGCCGAAGTCGTGCGTCCGGAATCCGATATCGCTTTGGCTGATTCGTTAATGCTGCTGGCGCACCAGTGGTTACCGCTGCCGGTCATGCGCTGCACCAGCGGTCGTCGCTTTATTGGCGGTCCGGATAACTGGGCTCGCCTACATCTTGCCCCACTGAGCCAACCTGACGCGGCGGGTAACACGCATCGCATCACGCTGGCCTTTGATACCCGTATCGTGCCCGAACCAGAGGGCGGCGAGCAGCACGGTTTAAGCAAGGCCGATGCGCAAAACGGCGTGAGCTTTGCCTTGGCCTGGCATAACTATGAGCTGGGTGAGTTTCTCGATCACACGTGGGTTGATGGTTGGCTGCGTGAAACCTTTGCCCAACAAGTGAATGCGCTGGAATCGCGCCGTGAGCAGGAACTGAATCAGGCACTGCGTGAATTCGAATATCAGGCGCACTATCTCAACCTGCTGGAACTGCTGGGTGAACAGCTTGATCTCGCAGAGATCTATATTCAGGCCACGTCACTGCAAACCCCGGCGGTGAATGTTGATATTATTCTTGATGTCGGCAACTCACACACCTGCGGCATTCTGGTGGAAGATCATGCTGAAGAGAGCAGCGGTCTGCGTCAGACTTATGAACTGCAACTGCGTGACCTCTCTGAACCGCATCAGGTCTACAACGAGCTGTTTGACAGCCGTCTCGAATTTGCTGAAACCCGCTTCGGTAAAGCTAACTTCTCCTTAGAGAGCGGCCGCGAAAACGCCTTTATGTGGCCGTCACTGACGCGCGTGGGCCGCGAAGCCAGCCGTCTGGCCCTGCTACGCGCGGGCACCGAAGGCAGCACCGGCCTTTCCAGTCCACGCCGCTATTTATGGGATGAAGCACGCTATCAGCCAGGCTGGCGTTTCAACGCCAACGGCAGCAGTGACGAGCCGCAAGCGACCGCCCTGCCTTTCACCCTGCTGCTAAATGATGAAGGCCAACCGTTACATGCACTGGCAGAAGACGATCGTCTGCCGGTGTTCTCTGCCAGCTACAGCCGCAGTTCGCTGATGACCTTTATGCTGTGTGAGCTGCTGGCGCAAGCGATGATGCAGATGAACAGCGTGGCACAGCGTCAGCGCATGCCGCAAAGCCAGGCACCGCGCCAATTGCGTCACGTGATCCTGACGCTGCCGTCAGCCATGCCAAAACCGGAGCGCGAAATTTTCCGTCGCCGCATGCAGGAAGCGATCGCGCTGGTGTGGAAAGCCGAAGGCTGGCATCCGGCAGAGGAAGATTTCAGCGCAGCGAGCCAGGCGAAAAGCCTGCGCCCGGTGCCGGATGTGCAGATGGAGTGGGATGAAGCCACCTGCGGCCAAATGGTCTGGCTGTTCAATGAAACCCAGGTGAACTTTGCCGGCCGTGCCGAGGATTTCTTCAGCAGCATGGCGCGCCCGGATCGCCCACGTGAAGCCGACGAAGTACCAGGCAAAAGCTTGCGCATCGCGTCGATTGATATTGGCGGCGGCACCACCGATCTCGCCATCACGCAATACCGTCTCGATGATGGCCAAGGCAATAACGTCAAAATCACTCCGCGCCTGCTGTTCCGTGAAGGTTTTAAAGTCGCGGGTGATGACATTCTGTTAGACGTGATCCAGTTATGGATTCTGCCTGCACTGCAACAGAGTCTGCAAAAAGCCGGATTGACGTTAGCCGAACCGCTGATGAACAAGCTGTTTGGCCATGATAGCCGCATGGATGGACAAGCGACCCTGCGCCAACAAGTCACCTTGCAGCTGTTTATTCCGCTGGCACAGGCGGTGCTAGAACGTTACGAAAACTGGGACCCGCTCGACAGCCACAGCGAGATTAACGCGCTGTTTGGCGAGCTGGTGCCGCAAAAACCCGCCAGCAGCGTGCTGGCCTTTGTGAACGGTGAAATTCAACGCACGCTGGGCGGTGAAAATCGCTTCGATCTGCTCGATGTGCCGTTGGTGGTCAGCATGGCGCAGCTGCACGGTGAATTCCTGCAACACCGGATGGCGATCATTCCTGCGCTGCGTGCCATGTGTGAAGTGGTATCACTTTACCAGTGTGACGTGCTGCTGCTGACCGGGCGTCCTTCACGCTTCCCTGGCATTCAGGCGCTGGTGCGCCATCTGCAACCGCTGCCGGGAAGTCGTATTCTGTCGCTGGAGGGCTATCACACTAGCGACTGGTATCCGTTCAATAAGCAAGGCCGCATCGATAACCCGAAATCTACTGCCGCCGTGGGCGCGATGCTGTGTCTACTGGCGCTCGATCTGCGTCTGAGCAGCTTCTGGTTCCGTGCCGGTGATTTCGAGCCTTACTCCACCATTCGCTATCTGGGCGTGTTGGATGAGAACGCCACGCTGAGCGATGACAACCTCTGTTACAGCGAGATCGATCTCGACAGCAGCGATTTTGCGCTGGATCGTAAAAGCAGCTTCCGTATTCGCGGCAACGTCTGCCTCGGTTTCCGTCAACTGGAAAACGATCGCTGGCCAGCCTCACCGCTCTACAGTCTGAGCATCACCGATCCACAGCTGGCGCGCAAAGTGGCGGGCGAAAGCGTGTTACGGATTAAGCTGGCAGTACAGCCGGGACCGGACAATTTTGGTCCGGAGCGCTTGATATTGAGCGATGCACGTATGGATGACGGCACGCGCGTGCCGCTGGATCAACTGAGTCTGAAACTGAATACGCTGTCTGCGACCGGCAATGCCAACGCGCAGTATTGGATTGACAGCGGGAGCGTCTGCAAACGATGAGAACAGCTAAGAAAACCACCTCGGTTACACCCGCCAAACGTCTCAGCATGATGCAGGAGACGCTCGACGGCGCACTCAACTGGATTGGAACCCATCAGGCACACGCCCCGCGTCTGGCGATGGAGGCCGATACGCTGCAACTGCAACTGCGGCGCGCGCGTGTTGAGAGCCATGCGCTGGCGCGCCAGTTGGCCCGTCCGGTGACGCTGGCACTTTTTGGCCAATCTCAGGCAGGCAAAGCCTGGTTGCTGAGTGAAATGGTTGGGGATGCCCAAGGCCAGTTGATCGCGCGTCTTGGCGACAAAGTGGTTAACTACTTCCAGAATGTCAATCCCGGCAATCTCGACTTTGCCATCGCGACCCGTTTCAGCCACCAGCGCGAGGCGCAATCCAGCGCCTGGCCGCTGGAGATGACCTTGCTCAGCGATGCTGAGCTGATTCGCCTGGTACTGGCATGCGCGAAAACCGAAGCGCAACCCGATACCGCCGTGATTGACGCCGCCCTGCAGCGTTTGCAACGTCATCGTCAGAATGAACCTGAACCCGGTCTCGACAGCGATGCGCTGATCACCTTATGGGCCTGGAGCCGCCGCCAGCATTGTCACGCAGAGGTGTTGGATCGCCACTATTGGCCGCAGGCGATTGAACTCGCCCCGTGGCTGAATGTGGACGACCGCGTGCAACTGTTCGCTTTGTTGTGGCCGAATCAAATCGCACTGAACGAACAGCTGCGTAATATGCTGCATCTGCGTCATCAGCTGCGCCAGGCGCCACGTCTGCTGGCACCTCTCAGCCTGCTGACGGATGACGCCTCTCTCCCGGCGGAGAAACTGATCGGCAACGATGCTGATTTACAGGAAATGATTGAGGTCTGCCCGATTATTGCCAACCGGATTGGTAAACCCCAGCCGGTACCGCTTGGCCTGCTGGCCCTGCTGGCGCTGGAGATCACCATTCCGCTCAGCTCAACGCCCCGCCAGGCGCTGTATGATGAAGCGGACATGCTGGAGCTACCCGCACCGGGATTGCCAGCCGATCAAGGCCAGCAAGACGATCTGTTGCAATTGCGCAAGCGTGACGCACTGCGCGCCACCCTACTGGAACAGAAGCGGGCCCTGTTACCGGGCTGGTATGCCGCACGTCAGGGCATCGATTTGATGCTGATTTGCACCGCAGCCAGCCAGCGCCAGGACACCGACATCGCCGTCAACGCGTTACGTGAGTGGCACATCCATCAAACCGTGGCGGCCAGTGGTGAAAAGCCTCGGCTGATTTGGGCGATTACCCCCCACGATGCGCGCTATCAACAACAGCAGATTAATGTTGATGAAGCAGTACAGCGTCAAATTGGCCAGCCGGGTCATAGCTGGGGATCAATGCTGGCACTTGATCGCGCCGGCGTTGACCGCATGGGCATCTGGTTGCAGGATGAAATGCAGCCCGAAGCACGTCGCGATCGCCTGGCGCAACAGTTAACCAGCCTGCAGCAGAAACTGGTGGAACGTTTACAGCCGTGGACGGAATCCACTGCTACCCCGGAACAAGCCGCACGCAAACAAGCGATTTCCGATACGCTGTTGAAATGTCTGCAACATCGCACGGGTCTGCACGGTGAACTGCTGGAGCGTTTACAGCCTTCACGTGAAGCGGTGCGCCAGCTGTGGCTGAGTCAAAGCAGTGCCAGCGTGACGCAGCACAGCGCTAAAACTGCCGCGGCCGATCAAAGCTATTTCGGTATCGGATTTGAATTTGATTTGTTCAAAGATGAACCTGTCGCACCTGCGGAACCACGCAACAACGGTCAGCGCGACCAGCAATTCCCGCAGCAGGTGTTTGCGCTGTGGCTAGAGCATCTGCGCCAGCTGCCGGAAAGCCGCAGCTTGCTGGCGCTGCTTAACGTTGATAAGCCGACGCTGGAAATGCTGGTGGAGGAACTGATTACCGCCAGTTTCCGACTCAATGTGTTGAGCAAACTGCAAAGCGCGCTGAACGAGCCGGATGCCCAAGCCAGCGCACACGAAGCGCGTACCGACCGCCAGGTTTCGCGCGCCATGACGGTGTTAGGCGATTTTGTCGCCTGGTTAGGCTTCTTACAGCGCCCGGAAAGCGAGCGCCCGGAAAGTCGTGTCAATCGTGGACAAACTATTTTTGCGCGACCACCCGCGCCGAGCGTGAGCTTTTCAACGGGGCAGCGTTTAACGCGTCTGTCTGCCGCACCGGCCAATCACACCGCGTATTACATCTATGACTGGCTGGTAGGTTTGAATTCGGTGATCGTGGAAAACAATGGCTACACCGGCGGTGGCGATTTACCGGCCAACGCACGCCAGATGTTGACGATTCTGCTGCTACCGTTACACGCTTAGCGTATCAGGCGCAGCTCGCCTTGCAGCTGCTGCGCCGCCTCTTCTAGTAACGCCAGCACTGGCGCAAACTCCACGTGATCCCTCGCCTGTTCGACATGGTATAAATGCAGTTGGGCGGGCAGTGCAATACCGCCTGTTAACCAATCCCACAACGCGTCCAGATTGTAGCCAAACTCTCCGCTGCAACCGCTTTGCGCCACAAACTCACGGTAAAACGCCTGACGATCTGCCAGCTGTGCGAAATCAAAAGAGAGCGTCAACATGCTTAGTTCACCTGTTTGAAGCTGCGATAGTGATCGGTGGTGATAAAGATCAGGCCATCAGAAGAGTAAAGCAGACGATCGGCGTCGCGGTGACCGCAGTCGTAATTCACATCGGCCTCAAACCACTTACGCCCTGCCTGCATCGGCAGCCGCTGTTCGCGATTGCTGAAGCGATCGCCGCCAATAGCGCGACCTGGCAGCACATCACAGAGATCGCCTTTGCTCGGATTCCAGCCCTGACGACGCGCTTCGCTTTTGGTGAGATACAGATCGGGTAATTGATGATGTTGCTGCAACCAGCGTGCCACGGTGTTGGCTTCCGTGCGTTGTGCAATATCGCTATGGCCTGCGGCGGTTTTGTGACTTAAATGCGGTTTCAGCCCGGCCCAAACGGCAACCAGTGCGAAGAGTAATCCAATCCAGAGTTTCTTTGACATAGTGACATCCTGAGGTGCAGGAGGCCGATGATAGCAGGATTATTGCGGAGAAGAACGCGGGCCAGCACAGCTGGCCCTGGCGGAGGTGTTACTGCATCACGCTTGAGGCAGGAACGGCATGACGACGCCATGCGCCTGGCGCTACGCCAAATTGACGTTTAAAACTGCGGTTGAAAGATTGCTGAGAATCAAACCCCAGTGAGATCGCCACATTGAGGATCGGTTCATTGGTGGTGGTTAAACGGTCCGCCGATTTTTTCAGTTTCTTGTTCCGGATGTACTCACCTAAAGGATAGCCGGTGTGTTCTTTGAACATACGCTGCAGGTGCCACTTAGAATAACCGGCACGCCCCGCTACGGTGTCCAGATCCAGACGTGCTTCAATGTTGTTATCAATCCAGTCGATTAGATCGTGAATAAATGCGTCGCTCATCATCCCATTTTCTCCCGTCGCCTTAACGAACAGTATCAGTATCAGTTGCAATTACATTTTAAGGGTGACTGACTATGACATTTAATGCAAGTTTTATTATTGCATTAAATGCCGCACTCGCTGTAGGGGCTTTCCCCCACTGAAACGAATTGATCAAAACAGCACATAAAGTGTATCAGATATTCTTGCAGATGCGGTTTGCAGAAGCCTACACTCATCGCGTTTTAATGCAATCTTAAAAGTTGCAGATTTTTCGTACATGTCCTTTCTTTTTTCACACCAAAGCGGAATAACAATAATGCATCTGCAAACATATGGGGTTCGTCGGGCGGTAAGCCTGTCAGGAGTGATGTTGCTGGGAAGCCTGCTGGCCGGTTGCGATCGTGGAGTGGCGCAAAATGCTCCACCCCCACCGCCCGAAGTGAGTGTCGCGCAGGTGGTTGAACAAAAAGTCAGCCAGTGGGATAGCTTCAATGGCCGTTTTGAAGCGGTGCAGAGTGTGCAACTGCGTCCTCGCGTCTCCGGCTACATCGATCAAGTGAACTATCGCGAAGGCGATGAGGTGAAGAAAGGCCAAGTGCTGTTCACCATTGATGACCGCACCTACCGCGCCACGCTGGAACAGGCGCAGGCTGAATTAGCCACTGCGCGCAGCCAGGCCTCGCTGGCACGCAGTGAATCGGCGCGTACTGATAAGCTGATTGGCACCAATGTTGTGTCACGCGAAGAGTGGGAGCAACGCCGCTCTGCTGCCAGCCAGGCGCAGGCCAGCGTGTTATCTGCGCAAGCCGCCGTGGATATGGCGCAGCTGAACCTCGACTTCACCCGCGTGACCGCCCCGATTGATGGCCGCGCCAGCCGCGCCATGATCACCACCGGTAACCTGGTTTCCTCGGGTGATAGTGCAAGTGTGCTGACCACCTTGGTGTCGCAGGATCGCATCTATGTCTACTTCGATGTCGATGAAGCCATTTACCTGCAGTATCAAGCGCTGGCGCGTCAGGGACAAAACCGCGGCGCACTGCCAGTGGAAATTGCCCTGACCGGTGAACAGGGTTATCCGCACCATGGCACCGTTGATTTTCTCGATAACCAACTGACCGCCAGCACCGGCACCATTCGCATGCGCGCCACGCTGGATAACCACGAACGTCAATTTACACCGGGCCTGTTTGCCCGCGTGCGCTTGCCAGGCAGTGCGGCCTTTAACGCCCTGTTGGTGGACGATAAAGCCGTGCTGACCGACCAGGATCGTAAATACGTCTACGTCGTCGATGCCCAAGGTAAAGCGGAACGCCGCGATATTCAGGCTGGCGAATTGGCCGATGGCTTACGCATTGTGCAGTCGGGTTTAAAACCGGGTGACAAGGTGATCGTCAATGGTCTGCAGAAAGTCTTCATGCCTGGCATGCCGGTGAAAGCTCAGCCGGTGGCAATGCGCTCCGCTCAATAACAATCGAGACTGCCTGTTATGGATTTCTCCCGCTTTTTTATCGACCGACCGATCTTTGCGGCGGTGCTGTCGATTTTGATTTTTACCACCGGACTGATCGCCATTCCGCTGCTGCCGATCAGTGAATATCCCAACGTGGTGCCGCCGAGCGTGCAGGTGCGCGCGGAATACCCTGGTGCCAACCCCAAAGTGATTGCAGATTCCGTGGCGACGCCGCTGGAAGAGGCGATTAACGGGGTCGAGAACATGATGTACATGAAGTCAGTCGCCGGTTCTGATGGCGTGCTGGTGACGACTGTGACCTTCCGCCCAGGTACCGATCCCGATCAAGCACAGGTACAGGTGCAGAACCGCGTGGCACAGGCGGAAGCTCGCCTGCCAGAAGAAGTGCGTCAGTTGGGTCTGACGACGCAGAAGATGTCACCGACGCTGACGCTGGTGGTGCACATGTTCTCGCCGAAAGGTAAGTATGACTCACTCTATCTGCGCAACTACGCCACCCTGAAGGTGAAAGATGAGCTGGCTCGCCTGCCGGGTGTCGGTCAGATTCAGATCTTTGGTGCCGGTGAGTACGCGATGCGCGTTTGGCTCGATCCCAATAAGGTGGCTGCTCGCGGTATGACGGCTTCCGATGTGGTGAGCGCCATGCAGGAGCAGAACGTGCAGGTTTCAGCCGGCCAATTGGGGGCTGAGCCGACGAAAAAAGCCAGCGATTTCCTGCTATCGATCAATACGCAAGGTCGTCTGGAGAATGAAGAGCAGTTTGGCAATATCATTCTGAAAACGGCTGACGACGGCACGCTGGTGCGCCTGCGTGACGTCGCACGTATTGAGATGGGATCCGGTAGCTATGCGCTGCGCTCTCAGCTAAATAACAAAGATGCCGTGGGCATTGGTATCTTCCAGGCACCGGGTGCCAACGCGATCGACTTGTCGAATGCGGTGCGTGACAAAATGGCCGAGCTGGCGACCCGTTTCCCGGACGATGTGCAGTGGGCCGCGCCTTACGATCCAACCGTGTTTGTACGTGACTCGATCCGTGCCGTGGTGCAAACGCTGTTTGAGGCAATTGTGCTGGTGGTGCTGGTCGTCATCCTGTTCTTGCAGACCTGGCGTGCGTCGATCATTCCACTGTTAGCCGTGCCGGTTTCCGTGGTGGGTACCTTCAGCGTGCTGTATCTGCTGGGCTTCTCGCTGAACACCCTCAGTTTGTTTGGGTTGGTGTTAGCGATCGGCATCGTGGTCGATGACGCCATCGTGGTGGTGGAGAACGTCGAACGAAATATCGCGATGGGCTTGTCACCAAAGGCAGCCGCACACCAGGCGATGCGCGAAGTTTCCGGCCCGATTATCGCCATTGCGCTCGTGCTGTGTGCCGTGTTCGTGCCGATGGCCTTCCTGTCAGGTGTGACCGGTCAGTTCTACAAACAGTTTGCTGTGACGATTGCTATCTCCACAGTGATTTCCGCCATCAACTCGTTGACCTTATCGCCAGCGCTGGCGGCCATGTTGTTGAAAGCCCATGATGCGCCGAAAGATATGCCGACGCGTCTGATTGACCGCTTGCTCGGCTGGGTCTTCCGTCCGTTTAACCGCTTCTTCCAGCGCAGTTCGGATGGCTATGAGTCAATGGTTGGCAAAACCCTGCGCCGTCGCGGAGCGGTGTTTGGTGTCTATGTGCTGCTGCTGGCAGGCGCGGGCTTTATGTTCCATACCGTGCCGGGTGGCTTTATCCCGACTCAGGATAAGTTGTATCTGATTGGCGGTGTGAAGATGCCAGAGGGTTCATCGCTGGCACGTACCGATGAAGTGATTCGCAAGATGAGCGAGATCGGTATGAACACCGAAGGCGTGGCCTATTCGGTTGCCTTCCCCGGCTTGAACGCGTTGCAGTTCACCAACACGCCGAATACCGGCACCGTGTTCTTTGGTCTGAAACCGTTTAATGAACGTACCCGCACCGCAGCGGAGATTAACGCCGAGATCAACGCGAAAATCTCCAAAATTCAGCAAGGCTTCGGCTTCTCGATTATGCCACCGCCGATTCTCGGTCTGGGCCAGGGATCGGGTTATTCGTTGTATGTGCAGGATCGCGCGGGCTTAGGCTACGGTGCATTGCAGACCGCCATCAATACCCTTTCCGGGGCGGTAATGCAGACACCCGGCATGATGTTCCCGATATCTTCTTATCAGGCCAACGTTCCGCAGTTGGATGTGCAAGTCGATCGTGATAAAGCCAAAGCGCAAGGTGTGTCACTGACCGACCTGTTCAGTACCTTGCAGGTGTATTTGGGTTCCTCGTACG
The DNA here is from genome assembly GCF_002095475.1 of Pantoea rwandensis. Lineage (GTDB taxonomy): Bacteria > Pseudomonadota > Gammaproteobacteria > Enterobacterales > Enterobacteriaceae > Pantoea > Pantoea rwandensis. The sequence continues at coordinate 23,228 of NZ_MLFR01000018.1, read as the reverse complement.
TCAACGACTTCAACAAATTTGGTCGTACCTGGCGTGTGATGGCACAGGCAGACGGTGATTTCCGCAATAGCGTGCAGGATATTGCCAACCTGCGTACGCGTAACGATCGCGGTGAAATGGTGCCGATTGGCAGTATGGTAAATATCACTACCACTTACGGCCCCGATCCGGTGATTCGCTACAACGGCTATCCCGCAGCAGATTTGATTGGTGATGCCGATCCGCGCGTGCTCTCTTCAGCGCAAGCGATGGAGAAGCTGGAAGCAATGTCGCGCCAGGTGTTGCCAAACGGCATGAACATCGAATGGACCGACTTGAGCTACCAACAAGCGACACAAGGCAATACCGCGTTAATCGTGTTCCCGGTTGCGGTGCTATTAGCGTTCCTGGTGCTGGCGGCGCTGTACGAGAGCTGGACCCTGCCGCTGGCGGTGATCCTGATTGTACCGGTCACTATGCTGTCCGCTTTGGTGGGCGTATGGCTGACAGGTGGCGATAACAACGTGTTTGTGCAGGTAGGTTTGGTGGTTCTGATGGGGCTGGCGTGTAAGAACGCAATTCTGATCGTCGAGTTTGCTCGTGAGCTGGAGATGCAGGGCAAAGGCATTGTCGAATCGGCACTTGAAGCCTGTCGCCTGCGTTTGCGCCCGATCGTGATGACCTCCATCGCCTTTATCGCTGGTACTATTCCGCTGATTCTGGGTGAAGGTGCTGGTGCGGAAGTGCGCGGTGTGACCGGGATTACGGTGTTCTCCGGGATGCTGGGCGTCACGCTGTTCGGCCTGTTCCTGACACCGGTGTTCTATGTGACCTTGCGTAAGCTGGTGACACGTAAACAGCCGGATGCGGAAGTGCAGACGGTGTAGTTCAACCGAAGTTATAAAAATCCGGGCCTTAGCGCCCGGATTTTTTTTCCTGTGTCACCAGCAACAAAAAAGGCCGTCATAAATGACGACCTTCGAAGATATTACGTTGATGTAATGCGCTTTGCGACGCATCAGGGAAATTAGCGAGCTTTTTTGCAGAGCTCCGCCATATCGAGTTCGGGCACGATTTCACAGCTGCTGGTGTCGTGTTTCTTCAGTTCAGCCAGCGCATCTGCCACGGTGCGAGTTTCCAACACCTTCAGGGATGCTTCTTCGGCCTCTTCTGCAATCGACTTGAAGTACCAACACAAGTTGGCACTGACCAGGCAACGCGGTGCCACATCCGGGCGCGACGCCCAGAGTTTTTTATCTTCGATGACCGAGGTATAAATATCGCGCAGCGTAATCTCCGCGGCTGGACGACCAAGATGTATCGAACCGGTACGGCCAAGCGTAGAGACGATGATGCCATCGCGCGTTAACGGAACCATAAGTTTCCGAATGAAACTGGGGTTCGCTTCAAGACCATACGCCAGAATGGCACTGGTCGAGCGTTTATCCAGTTGCTCCGCCATCGCTACGCTCAAAACCATCTGCAAAGCTGTCGGGAAGCGGTAATCTAGCATTTCTGTATCCTGATTTGCGGTCTATCTTATTGTTTTCATACCGCGACAGTGAGTAATCAATGAGCAATAAATATAACAAACACTGTTGCTTTTTAGAAGCCAGCGACTGTGATCAAGGCACGTATTCATCATTTGATCAGGCAGAAGCGCACAGGCTGCTTAGTTTATCACTCTCTTTTAGGTTTGCGGTTGGTGTGCAGGCAATTTTTGCTTCAACACCCCCACCAGCACCACATTGGTTAACGCCAGCAGGCACAGCAACCATAAAGTGGCATTTGCGCCGAATTGCTGAAAAATATATCCCCCTACCAACGGCGTTAACGCTTGGCCAATCAAAGCCGGACGCGCCATGCGCCCGACCACAATAGCGTAAGCCTCTGGTTTGACCATTACCAGCGGTAAAGTTCCCCGCACTATGGCGCGCAGCCCATTTCCTGCGCCGTACAACACCATACTGACCAGCGCAAACTGTGGGTACAAGGTCAATAACAACAAACCGATGGCGACTAATCCTACCGAGAAAAAGGTCGTCCAGACCGGATGTCCGCGCTTAAAGGCGATATCGACAATCCGCGAACCCACCTGACAAGGACCGAGAATGGCACTAATGGCTAATGCTGCCGTTAAAGAGTGTCCACTCGCCTGAAGCAGGCTAATTAACTGCACCGAAATGGCGGTCATGATGACGGAAGCAAGGGTGAAAATGCTGCATAACAACCAAAACAGGTTGGGGGCTAATTCATCACGCCCCTGCCCTTTTTTCACTGCAGTTTTAACCATCGGTGAGGTGGGCGCGGGCAGCGCATATAAATAGGCAGGAAGTACTGCGAGACACAACAACCCGGCAATGGCGAAACAGGCCCCGCGCCAATCCAGCCAGTGAATCAGCAACGCAGTGCCTGGCCATACCAGCGAAGTACAAAAACCAGAAATCAGCGTTATTCCGGTTATCGCCCCGCGCGCCTGGCCGCCGTAAAGTGTCCCTAGCGTGGCAAACAAGGAATCATACAAGCCCATTGCCATACCGATGCCAATGATCAACCAGGCAAAAAGAAACAGCAGCAGCTGGTGGCTCAGTCCCATGATCACCAGACCGAGCGCCATTACCACGCCGCTTGACGCCAGCAACACGCGGCCATATGAGCCGGAAATCAGTCGTCCGCTTAACGGTGCCAGCAATCCTGATATCAGAATTCCCAACGACAGTGCACCGTAGACCCACTGCTGTGACCAGCCGGTCTCTGCCACGATGGGATTCGCCATCACCGCCATCAGATAAAATGACCCGCCCCAGGAGAGGATTTGCACTAATCCTAAGGTGACGATGGCAGGAACGGCAGGTTTAGGGTGATGCTCCACGACAATTTTCCGTTAGCAGACAAAGCGTTGTTATAACACGTTCATCCTACTGGAAAAATGCTTGTGTGCCCTGCTTCGCGAATTGACATTTTCAGAGTGGAAGATCGGCACCAGATGGGGTAACTTGTACGGTATGTTGTAACTATGGAGTGTAATATGCCTCGCTATGACTTAGTTGCCGACCTGCACGAGTGCGTTAACGCGCTGGAATTAGGTCTCAGCACGCTGCGCCAGCAGGTGGAACAGCAACCGTTACTGATTGCGCGTGCTTTTAGCCTGCCCGAAATTGAGAAAGGCCATGAGAATGATGAGATTGAACGTATCGCAGTGACGCAACATCTTGGTCAAAAAGCACGCGACATGGCGCTTGCCCACTACTGCCGTCTGTTTATGCAGCATCAGTCAGATAAGCTGAGCACTAAATCCGCGGTGCGTTTGCCGGGTGCGATCTGCATCGAAGCCGATGAAACCGCCACTGAGCAGATCCGCCAACAGGTGGCCGATATCAATGCCCTCAAGCTGCGGCTTGAGCACTTGATCACCGTAGAGTCAGGTTTGCCAAGTGAAGCGCGCTTTGAGTTTGTTCACCAGCATCTGCGTGGATTGATTACGCTGAATGCCTATCGTAGCGTGACCTTGCTACAGGCGCCGGATAGCCTGCGTTTTGGCTGGGCCAACAAAAATATTATCAAAAATCTGACGCGGGAAGCCGTGGTTGAGCAGCTCGAACGCAGCCTCAAGGCAAACCGCGCGCAAGCGCCGTGGACGCGTGAGCAGTGGGCGGAAAAAGTGCAGCAGGAGTTAGAAATGATTCTGTCCCTGCCCGCTGATGCCAAGCTTAAGATCAAACGTCCAGTGAAGGTGCAACCCATTGCCCGCGTCTGGCGCGCCAATGAGAAAAAACAGGTGCAGCTCGCCTGCCCTTCACCGTTGCTGGTGCTGTGTCGCGACAAGACGCAGGTGCCGATTTTGGGTGAGTTACTGGATTACGATGCCGATAACGTCGCACATCGCTACAAACCGCTGGCACAGCCGTTGCATCTGGTGATCCCACGATTGCATCTGTGGAGCGACCGCTTGTAAAAGGCAAAAAAAACAGCGCGATGTATCGCGCTGTTTTCTAAGTTGACTTAAGGCCTGCCAACTACTGTTTCATGCTACCCACCATCTCTTCTGGACGAACCCACTCGTCAAACTGCTCTTCCGTCAGGTAACCGAGTTTCAACGCCGAACCTTTCAGCGTCAGCCCCTCTTTATGGGCTTTTTTGGCGATTTCCGCAGCTTTGTCATAACCAATATGGGTATTCAGCGCCGTCACCAACATCAGAGATTCGTTGAGCAGTTGATCGATACGCTCACGTACCGGCTCAATGCCAACCGCGCAATGATGGTTAAAGCTGTCCATGCCGTCGGCCAGCAGGCGAATGGATTGCAGGAAGTTGTGGATCACCATCGGACGGAACACATTCAACTCGAAGTTGCCGGATGCGCCACCAATATTCACTGCCACATCATTGCCCATCACCTGGCAGCACAGCATGGTCAGCGCTTCACACTGGGTTGGGTTCACTTTACCTGGCATGATCGAGCTGCCCGGCTCATTCTCTGGAATCGCCAACTCGCCAATACCACAGCGTGGGCCCGATGCCAGCCAGCGTACGTCATTGGCAATCTTCATCAGTGAAGCCGCCAGCCCTTTCAATGCACCGTGCGCATGCACCAGCGCATCACAGGTCGCCAACGCTTCAAACTTGTTAGGCGCAGTGACGAAAGGCTGCTGAGTCAGATCGGCCAACGCTTTAGCCACACGAACAGCGTATTCAGGATGGGTGTTCAGACCGGTGCCCACCGCGGTGCCGCCGAGCGCCAGTTCGGCCACATGCGGAATGCTGTGTTCGATATGCTTGAGGTTATGTTCCAGCATCGCCACCCAGCCAGAAATCTCTTGGCCCAAGGTCAAAGGTGTGGCGTCTTGCAAGTGAGTACGGCCAATTTTGACGATGTCTTTAAACGCTTCGGACTTCTCGCTCAGCGTCTTTTTCAATACATGAATCTGCGGAATCAGCTGCTCCCGCACGGCGATGACCGCGGCCACGTGCATGGCGGTGGGGAACACGTCGTTGGAGCTTTGGCTCTTATTGACATCATCGTTTGGGTGAACCAAACGTGACATACCACGCTCGCCGCCAAGAATTTCACTGGCACGATTAGCCAGCACTTCATTCATGTTCATGTTGGTCTGGGTACCGGAACCGGTCTGCCAGATCGCCAGCGGAAACTCTTCACTGTGTTTATCAGCCAGCACTTCGTCAGCCGCTTTCAGAATGGCTTCTGCACGTTCAGCCGGTAGCAGGCCGAGATCGCGGTTCACCTGTGCTGCTGCACGTTTAGTCAACGCCAAAGCATGTACTAATGCGACGGGCATCTTCTCGGTTGAGATACGGAAATGCTCCAGCGAACGCTGGGTTTGTGCCCCCCACAACTTATCTGCCGGTACTTCGATCGGTCCCATTGAATCTTTTTCAATGCGATTCGCTGCCATGACTACGTCTCCTTAGCTCAGATTTTTGAGGTTTCCGCCCAGGTCGTCTTCCCGCGACGCCGTTGAGCGAGCAAGATTGTCACATACAAGAAATTAACATTATGCGAGCCCATCGCGCTTATTGCACTTGTTGATGTATTTTCTATGGCACTTTCTGCTTTAATAAGCCTATTTACTTACGGTTATTAAGGGTAAACGATGCAAAAATTGAACAATTCGCTGCAAAATTACGCTTGGGGCAGCAAAACTGCACTGACCGAACTCTATGGCATTGCGAATTCGCAAGGATTGCCGATGGCTGAGCTGTGGATGGGCGCGCACCCTAAAAGTCCTTCGACGGTAGACATTAACGGCGAATCCCGCTCCCTGCGCGATGTGATTAATGATGATCAGGCCAGTGTACTCGGCAACGCGTGGCGCATCGCTTCGGCGAGCTGCCGTTCCTGTTCAAAGTTTTATGCGCCGATCAAGCCCTCTCCATTCAAGTGCATCCGAGTAAAGCAGCGGCTGAAGAAGGCTTTGCCCGCGAAAATGCCGCCGGTATTCCGTTGAGCGCCGCCGAGCGTAATTATAAAGACGCCAACCACAAACCTGAGTTGGTTTATGCCCTTACGCCCTTCCAGGCAATGAATGGCTTCCGGGAGATGCACGAGTTGGTCTCGCTGCTTGAACCGGTCGCGGGGGCACATCCTCAGATTGCCCACTTCCTGGAAAATGCCAATGAAGCCAACCTCGCCAAGCTGTTCGCTACCCTGCTGTCATTAAAAGATGACATGAAATCGCGTGCGCTTGGCGTACTGAAGTCAGCATTGAATTCCCGTGGAGGTGAGCCTTGGCAGACGGTAAAAAGCATCGCCGCGGATTATCCCGACGATAACGGCCTGTTTTCCCCGCTGCTGCTGAATGTGATTACCTTGCAGCCTGGCGAGGCAATGTTCCTGTTTGCCGAAACACCGCATGCTTACCTGAAAGGCGTGGCGCTGGAAGTGATGGCAAACTCTGACAACGTGTTGCGCGCGGGCTTGACGCCGAAGTTTATCGATATTCCTGAACTGCTGGCCAACCTGAAGTTCCAAGCAAAACCGGCTGCGACCTTACTGACACAACCGCAGCAGGATGGCGCGACACTTAACTTTCCGATCCCGGTCGACGATTTCGCCTTTGCTATCCACGCGCTATCTGCCAAGCCGCAAGCGCTGGCACAGCAGAGTGCCGCGCTACTGTTCTGCATCGAAGGCCAGGCGGTGATTGAGAAGTCTGGTGAACTGCTGGTGCTGAAACCGGGCGAGTCCTGCTTTGTTGCTGCGAACGAATCGCCGGTCAACGCGGCAGGCACCGGACGTTTAGCGCGGGTATTCAACGCCTTCAACTGATCCGGCTGACGCTTCCAGCATTAACTGCTATTCTTTCAAACTATTACTTTAAAACGCCTGCGGGCGTTTTTCTTCACTCGCCGCCTCTGAACAGCGGCGTGCGGACCCAAGGATAAGGACGACTCAGCGATGAAAAAGACCAAGGTAGCCGTAGGTGTAATTGTAGCGATCGGCGTAATTTGGACAGGCGCTTCCTGGTTTACCGGCAAGCAGTTGGAAAGCCATATGGACCAGATGTTGCAAAATGCCAATACGCAGTTGAACGCCTATGCGCCGAACGCTCGCCTGACGCTCAGCTATCAGGATTACCAGCGCGGCATCTTCAGCAGCAAAACCAAACTGGTGATTCAGGCCAGCTCACAGACTGAAGACAATCCGCTGCTGAAGCCGGGTCAAAGCATCGTGCTGAACGAAACTATCGATCACGGCCCCTTCCCGTTTGCCCAGTTGAAGCGTGGCAGCCTGATCCCAAGCATGGCGTCCGTGCATACCGAACTGGAAAACACCGATGCGGTGAAGAAACTGTTTGAACTCACCAACGGTAAATCGCTGGTGACCGCTGACACTCGCGTGGGTTACAGCGGTGCTACCGACACTGTGCTGGATCTGCTGGCGGTGGATTATAACAACGCGCAGACCGGTGATCGTCTTGCCACAAACGGCGGAACCCTCGAAATCAGCGCGGACAGCAAAGGCGATAAAGTCAGCCTGAATGGCGACTTTTCCAGCATTGCCGTTACCAGCAAAAACCAGGTTGAGCAGCCGGTACTGTTCACGATTAATGGCTTGAAGCTGAAGGGTGATACTCATCTCAGCCCAGAAGGTGTGCGCGTGGGCGATCAGTCCATCAGCCTGGATAAACTCGACGCCAGCATTAACGGTCAGGAAGGTTTGTCATTGCAGAAGCTGGACACCAAATCCTCCTTCGATAATAAAGACGGCAAAATCGGCGGCGATCTAAATATGAACGTCGGCAACATCAGCCTGCAGAAGCAACCGTTCGGCGAAGCTAAGCTGGCGATGAAGTTTGCGCAGTTTGATGCGCAGGCGGTGAAAACCTTCTCGGACAGCTACAACGCGCAAATGCAGGCACTGTTGAACCAGCCCGGCCTGGTTGAAGATCCCGTACGTTATCAGGCTAGCGTGCAAACTATCCTGAAAAACAATCTGCCGACGCTGCTTAAAGGTGCCCCTACCGTCAGCATTGCACCCTTGAGCTGGAAAAACGACAAAGGCGAAAGCACCTTTAACCTGAATATCGGTTTCAACGATCCCGCCACGGTAACCGGTGAAGCCCAGAACTTGGGTGCCGCCGTTGACCGCGTGCTGAAAACTTTGGATGGCAAACTGAATATCAACATGCCGATGGCGACCGAGGCGATGCGCCACGTGGGCCTCGCTGAAGGCTATCAGAGCGACGATGCCCAGAAGCTAGCGGATCAGCAGGTGAAAGGTTTGGCAGCGATGGGCCAGATGTTCCGCCTCACGCAGCAGCAGGATGACAATATCACCACCAGCCTGCAGTACGGCAACGGTCAGGTGACGATGAATGGCGACAAGATGTCGCTGGAGCAGTTCCTGTCGCGCTATATGCTGGGCGCGCAAACCAGCGAAGGCATGCCGGAGTAAGCACAGGATGCAGCGCCGAACCGGCGCTGCTTTCTGGCTGCACCTGAATACACCCTTTCCATCACGCTTCTTCTATCCCCCTCGCACCAACAGTGGCGGCACAATCAAGGTTTGTACTTCGGCTTCCGGCTGCGCCAGGCGCTGCAAAATACGCTCTGCGGCACGCCTTCCCACATCACGCGCTTCGCTACTGACAAACGTTAGTGATGAATCATACGACTCACGTTGTGGATCGTCATTGAAACCGACCAGCGCCAACTTTTGCGTAAAGTAGCTGTCCACTGCATCTTCGCCCAGGGAGCGTCCGCTGTGGATGGCACCAAAATAACAGCCCAGCGTAGTGCTGGCGTTATGGGCAATGATGGCGGTGATACGCGGGTGGTGATGTAACAGATCTTGCGTTAACGTCGAGACGCTTTGCTGCCTTTCGTCACACTCAATAATCCAGTCCGGGCGAAACGGTAAGCCGTATTGCAACAAGGTGGCACAATAGCCGCCAATCCTTTCAGCGCGCGTTAACGAGGAACCTAATCCGCCGACCCACGCAATGCGCTGATGTCCCTGACGAATCAGATATTCTGTGGCGATACGCGCAGCCTGGCTGTTGTCTGGACGCAAGGAATCGACTTTATCGAGGCTGCTGGCCCGCGCGGCGCAAATCAAGGCAATTTGCTGTTCGTGTGCCTGCGCCACCAACATTTCCGCCTGCGCCACGGCGCCGCCCAATACGATGCCATCGGCACCCTGCGCCACCAATGAATCGAAACAGCGCTGCAGATTTTGCCCGTGCTGACCACTTTGCGTCAGCACCAGTACTTTACCCTGCTGCTCCAGCACTTCGCTCAAGCCTGCGGTCATCGCGGCATAGAACGGCTGACTCAGGTCACGCACGATCAGGCCAATGACCCCGCTTTCGCCGCCGCGCAAAATCGATGCCGAACGGTTGCGTACATACCCCAGTTGTTCGATCGCCTGGTTAACGCGCTCCGCAGTGGCAGAGGAGATACGCCCTTTGCCGGACAGTACCAGTGAAACGGTGGAGACTGAGACCCCGGCAGTCTGCGCTACATCGTGAATGGTGGTTTTTTGCTGGGACATCGCGTTCCGTTTCCAACAACTGATGAAGAAACAAAGAGGTAAAACGTTACACTGATTAGCGCAAAAATAAAGCCTGGGATTAGTCACGCTTTGTGATTATAGCCACAAAATTGCTTGGTAAAACGTTTTATCATTCTTTACCACTTTGATCGCTTGTCATTTTTTAGCCAGGAGAGACTATGTCCGCCAGCCGCCCCAAAATGTCACTTTGGGAATTTTTCCAGAGTTTGGGTAAAACCTTTATGTTGCCCGTTGCCCTGCTGTCGTTTTGCGGCATCTTGCTTGGCATTGGCAGTTCACTGAGCAGCCACGATGTGCTGACGCTGATCCCCATGCTCGATCAGCCTTTCCTGCAATATCTGTTCATCTGGATGGCGAAGCTCGGCTCCTTTGCCTTTAGCTATTTGCCGGTGATGTTCGCGATTGCGATTCCACTGGGCATGGCGCGCGAAAACAAGGGCGTCGCGGCGTTTGCCGGTTTTGTCGGTTACGCGGTGCTTAACCTGAGCGTCAACTTCTGGCTTAACATCAATGGCATTCTGCCCACCACCGATGCGGCGGTGCTGAAAGCCAACAACGTACAAAATATTCTTGGCATTCAATCGATCGATACCGGCATTCTTGGCGCGGTGATCGTCGGCGTGGTGGTGTTCTGGCTGCATGAACGCTTCCACAACATTCGTCTGCCGGATGCACTGGCCTTCTTCGGTGGCACACGCTTTGTGCCGATCGTCACTACCGTCGTCATGGGCTTACTCGGTTTAGTGGTGCCGCTGATTTGGCCATTCTTTGCCCGTGCGATCACCGGCTTGGGTTGGATGATCAACAGCGCCGGTGAATTTGGCCCGATGATCTTCGGCACCGGCGAACGTTTGCTGCTGCCCTTTGGTTTACAACATATTCTGGTCGCCATCATTCGTTTCACCGATGCGGGCGGAACCCTGGACGTGTGCGGCAAGAGCGTCAGTGGTGCGTTGACCATCTTCCAAGCTCAGTTAGCCTGCCCAGAGACCCATGGCTTTGCCGAAAGCGCGACCCGCTTCCTGTCGCAAGGGAAAATGCCTGCCTTCCTCGGCGGCCTGCCCGGTGCTGCACTGGCAATTTACCACTGTGCCCGCCCTGAAAATCGCCATAAAATTAAAGGCCTGCTGATTTCTGGTGTAGTGGCTTGTGTAGTCGGTGGTACCACCGAACCGATTGAATTCCTGTTCCTGTTTGTGGCGCCGGTGCTGTATCTGATCCACGCCCTGCTGACCGGTTTAGGTTTCACCGTGATGGCCATCCTCGGCGTGACCATCGGTAATACCGACGGCAACGTCATCGATTTCTTCGTGTTTGGCGTACTGCACGGCCTCTCCACCAAATGGTATTGGGTGCCCGTCATTGCTGCGGTGTGGTTTGTGGGTTACTACGCGATCTTCCGCTTTGCCATTACCCGCTTCAATATCAAAACACCAGGTCGCGAAGCCGAAACCAGCAGCGTTGAGCAGCAGGTGAGCCGCGCGGGCGTGGGTAAATCAGGCTACAACACACCGGCCATTCTGGCGGCCTTGGGCGGCATTGATAACATCACGTCACTGGATAACTGCCTGACGCGCCTGCGTCTGTCGATTGCCGACATGAGTAAAGTGGATGATGCCTTGCTCAAAGCCAATGGCGCCATCGGCGTGGTGCATCTGAATAAAACCAGTCTGCAAGTGGTGATAGGCCCGCAAGTGCAGTCAGTCAAGGATGAAATGGCACACCTGATGAGTGCAACGGCATCATGATGAAGCCTTTCGATTTTGATCATGTGGTGGATCGCCACGGTAGCTGGTGTACGCAGTGGGACTTTGTTGCCGATCGTTTTGGGGTAGCTGACCTGCTGCCCTTCACGATTTCGGATATGGATTTCGCCACTGCGCCCTGCATTATTGATGCGCTGCAACAGCGTGTGGATCATGGCGTATTGGGCTACAGCCGCTGGCAGCACGATGATTTTCTCTCGGCGATTCAACACTGGATGGGCAGCCGTTTTGCCACAGAAGTTGATTCGTCATCACTGGTCTACGGCCCGTCAGTGATTTACATGGTGGCGCAGATGCTGCGCCACTGGACGCAGCCCGGTGACGAGGTATTAATTCATACCCCAGCCTACGATGCGTTCTACAACACCCTTCGCGGCAATCATCGCCGCGTACTGGAACTGCCGTTACAGCGTCAGGGAAACCAATGGCAATGCGATTGGGATCAGTTAGAGACGTTACTGGCGCGGCCACAGTGCAAAGTGATGTTACTGTGTAGCCCACACAATCCCACTGGCAAAGTCTGGCAGTTGCAGGAGTTGCAGTTGATGGCGGCGCTGTGTGAACGTCACGGTGTGAAAGTGATCAGCGATGAGATCCATATGGATATGGTGTTGGACGAGGAACGCCACACGCCGTGGAGTGAAGTGGCGCAATCCCCATGGGCACTGTTCAGCTCCGCCTCAAAAAGTTTCAATATCCCAGCGCTGACCGGTGCATGGGGAATCATCCCCGATGAGACCGATCGTCAGGCATGGTTCCACGCGCTGAAACAGCAGGATGGCTTATCATCACCCGCGGTAATGGCGGTGGCAGCGACGATTGCCGCCTACCGTGATGGTGCGCCCTGGCTTGATGCCCTACGCGCGTATTTACAGAAGAATATGCAGCATATCGCCCAACGCTTGAATGATGCGTTTCCAGCACTTAACTGGGCGCCGCCCGCTGCCACCTATCTGGCGTGGATAGACCTCAATCCACTCGGCATTGATGAACAGGCTCTGCAACAGCAGTTGATCCATCATCACAAGGTGGCGATCATGCCGGGCTCGACCTACGGTGAAGCCAGCAGAGGTTATTTGCGACTGAACGCCGGTTGCCCGCGGATCAAATTGGACGATGGGCTAGACCGACTGCTCGCTGCCCTAAAAGCCTATTGAGTTTCGGTGGATGCTGATTAATTCAGCATCCATTTCACGCATTGCGCAAATCACTGGCACTGTTGCGCAAGTTGTTTTTATAATGCTCTGCACTTTATGAAACTTTTGCGAGTGCGACATGATTGACCTGAAACTCCCCCTGACTGACATCCATCGCCACCTTGATGGCAACATCCGCGCACAAACCATCCTTGATTTAGGTCGCCAGTTTAATCTCGCGTTGCCTGCCAACTCGCTCGACGATCTGCGCCCGCATGTGCAAGTCTCCGCCAATGAGCCAGACCTGGTGAGCTTCCTGCAGAAACTGGATTGGGGCGTGAAAGTCCTTGGCGATCTCGATGCCTGCCGCCGTATCGCACTGGAAAACGTGGAAGACGCTGCACGTGCTGGCATTCACTACGCTGAACTGCGCTTCTCGCCGGGCTATATGGCGATGACCCATCAATTACCGATTGCGGGTGTGGTAGAAGCCGTGATTGATGGCGTGCGCGCTGGCGTAAAACAGTACGGCGTCGATGTGAACCTGATTGGCATCATGAGCCGCACCTTCGGTGACGAAGCATGCCTGCGTGAGCTGGAGGGCTTGTTAGCCCATCGCGATGGCATTACGGCGGTAGACTTAGCCGGTGATGAACTCGGCTTCCCTGGCAGTGAGTTCCTTAGCCATTTCAATCGTGCTCGTGACGCCGGTTTCCGCATCACGGTTCATGCGGGTGAAGCGGCTGGCCCAGAGAGCATCTGGCAGGCGATTCGCGAGTTGGGTGCTGAACGTATCGGTCATGGCGTGAAAGCGATTGAAGACCGTGCGCTAATGGACTTCCTCGCTGAGCAGCGTATTGGTGTTGAATCCTGCATGACGTCAAACATTCAGACCAGCACCGTGGCCTCGCTGGAAAGCCATCCACTGAAAGCCTTCCTGCAACACGGCATTCTCGCCACCATCAATACCGATGACCCCGCGGTTCAGGGCGTAGAGCTGGCGCATGAGTATGAGATTGCTGCTCCGCAGGCAGGATTGACGGCAGAAGAGATGCGCCAGGCGCAGGACAATGGCGTCACCATCGCGTTCCTCAGTGATGCCGAGAAAGCCGCGCTGCGTCAGCGTGTGGCGGGATAAGCGCTTTAAAAAATAAGGTGCGCATAAATGCGCACCCTACGATTAAGAGGCATCGTGCCAATTAATGCGCACCCTACGATTAACGGGCATCGTGCCAATCAATGCGCACCCTACGATCAAGGGGCATCGTGCCAATTAATGCACACCGATGATTCCCTCCATAGCGACAATGATACCTTTTACTTCAGCGACATGGTCTGACGCTTCTCGGCAGACTGCAGACCCAGCTCAATCAGTTCCATCACCTGAATTGCCTCTTCAGCTTGCACCGGGTTTGCACCAGTACCGGCAACCGCATCACGAATGGCCGCGTAATAAGCCGGATAGTTACCTGGCAACGTCAGTAACTCTTTCTCCACCATCACGTCACCTTCGGCGAGCGTCAGCGTACCGTTGCGCATGTCATAACCCCAGTCTTCACGCGGTGGACGCTCGCCCGCTTTCAAGCGATCTTCCTGCGGATCAAGGCCATATTTCACATAGCTGCCTCGGGTGCCGTGTACCACGAAACGGGCAGATTCCGCCGCCGCCAGCATGCTGGCGTGCAACACCACGCGGCGGGTTGGATAGGTCAGCACTGCGTGGAAGTAATCAGTGGTTTGCGCGCCTGGACGCAGTTCAGCCATATCGACGTTGATGGCGACCGGCGCACCAAATAGCTGCAGCGCCTGATCCAACACGTGCGGGCCCAAATCAAACCAGATACCGCTGCCTGGCCCTTTCATTTCACGCCAACGCTGACGAACTTCCGGGCGGAAGCGGTCAAAATGGGATTCGAGATAACGTACCTCACCCAGCGTGCCGTCAGCCAGCAGGGTTTTCAACGTCAGGAAATCGCTGTCCCAACGACGATTGTGGAACACGGAAAGCAGTAACCCTTTGGCCTTCGCTAGCGCATCCAGCTCACGTGCTTGTGACAACGTCACGGTAAACGGTTTATCGACCACCACATGCTTGCCCGCATTGAGAGCCGCTTTAGCCAGTGGGAAATGGGTATCGTTCGGGGTCGGAATTACAATCAGTTGCAGAGTCGGGTCGTCCAGCAAAGCCTGGGGATCAGCCACCACCTGCACCGAAGGCCAGTCAGCGTGCACTTTCGTGGCATCGCTGCTGGAGATCGCGGCCAGTTCAACGCCAGACGTGCCGGCGATCAAAGGTGCGTGGAAGGTTTTGCTGGCAAAACCGTAGCCCATCAGGCCGACACGTAATTTATCGCTCATTCTCATTCCTCTTGTTCGTTACCTCACTGATTTAAGACGAATCAGCGGGTAAGAACAAGGCGGAATCACCTGAAATTCAGGAGATAGCACTCCGTGCAGGTTGCCAGCTCTCCTGTGCCACTAAGGCATCGTGCGCATCCTGACTACGGCGACGAAAATCACTCGGGCTAACGCCGACACGTTTACGGAATACGCGAGAGAAATAGAGCTGATCGTCATAGCCCACTTCACGGCCAACAGAGGCAATCGGCTCTTGGGTGGTTTGCAGCAGCAGTTTAGCGCGAATCACCCGCTGATCCTCGCGCCAGCGCAGCAAATTGATACCCATTTGTTCCCGGAACAAATGCGCCAGCCGTGAGGGTGAGAGACACACATGCCGTGCGACATCTTCAATTTTTACTTCACTCGCCAGATGATTGGTGACGTATTGGCAGGCTTCGATCACGCGTGGGTCGCGGATTTGCTGATGGCTGCGCGGATCTTCTTCCACGGCTCGCAACAATAAGCGCTCAAGCAAATTCATCGCCAACTCTTCTGCAAAACGACGGCCCGAATTGTGGGTTTGTTCAATGCTGGCAAACAAACGATCAAATTCTGCACGCTGTGCTTCAGACAGCCGTAAACGTCCTACCCCTTGGCTCTCATCCTGCCACTGAAGCCAATCGGTCCAATAGGCACGTGGGCGGAAATACACCCAGCGATGAAACCAGCAGGGACTGTCTGGAGAACGACCATAATAGTGCGGTGTTTTAGGCTGGAACAGCAACAGATCGCCTGGCTCGCAGTCAAACGCCGACTCTCCATCAAACACGCGACCGCGGCCTTTGATTGTCAGGTTGAGAATGTAACCTTTCATACCGTGCGGTCGGTCAATAAAGAAGTCCAGTTGATCGTTGGCATTGATCGGTGTCAGTCCCGCTACCAGCCAGGCATTGAACGGATAGCCGGGCAATAACGGGTTCTGCTGCTCACACGGGGGTTCACGGTGGTACATAATGCCCTCACTGTCACCTGTTAAAGCCTAACGGGCGACCTTCAGGCCGCCCCACCATAGTCCGAAATCAGACAGCTTTATTTTTCTGTTTGTAGCGGTCAAAAATCACCGCCGCTAACAGTATCAGACCGCGTACCACATACTGTGAGAACGGCGAGATATTCAATAAATTCATCGCATTCTCAACGGTGCCAAGAATCAACACCCCCGCGACCACATAGGAAATCTTGCCGATGCCCCCTTTCAGCGATACGCCACCCAGTACACAAGCCGAGATCACAATCAATTCATAGCCCAACGATGTCATCGGTTGGCCGCTGGTCATACGTGAGGCCAAGATAATGCCAGCAGCAGCAGAGACCAGACCTGACAGAATAAAGATGATGATGCGGGTTCTCACCACCGGCACGCCCGCCAGTCGAGCTGCCTCCTCATTGCCCCCGATCGCCAGCGTATTACGACCAAAGGTGGTTTTATTCAGCAGAAAACCGAAGATGACCATTGTCGCAATGGTGAGCCAAATCGGTGCGGGCACACCCAACCAGTTGGCATAGCCGAGGGTGAAGAAGCGTTCGTCTTCAATACCCACCGCTTTACCGTCAGAGAAGATATAGGCCAGTCCGCGCACAATCTGCATCGTCGCCAATGTAGTGATCAGCGCATTGATTTTCAGTCGGGCAATCACAAAGCCGTTGATAAAACCCGTGGCCATGCCGAGCACCAGACCGGCTGCCACGCCGATCCACAGACTTTCCGTCATGTTGATCACCACGGCTGTCACCACGCCTGCGCAGGCAATCACTGAGGCCACTGACAGGTCAAAATCACCGGAAGCGAGGCAGAACAGCATCCCGCAGGCCACCATGCCCGACATCGACATCGCCAGACCCAGGCCTTTCATATTGATCAGTGAGCCAAAGTTCGGCACGAAAATAGCACAGACAATAAACAGCAGTGCGAACACCACCAGCATGCCGAAGTTGTCCCAAATCCGCCCCAGTTGCAGCCCTTGGCGCTGCGTCGGTGGCGTGTTGGAAGTGGTAGATGAAGCCATTATTGCTCTCCTTTACATCAGGCCACGGCGGCCGCTTGAGTGGTTTTCGGCATTGCCAGGCTCAGCGTTTGCTGCTCCGTGGCCGCGTCGTGTGTCAGTTCTCCGGCAATCTCCCCTTCACGCATCACGATGATGCGGTCGGCCAAGCCCATCACTTCAGGCAGATCGCTTGAGGCAAACAGCACCGCGATCCCTTGGTTTGCCAGTTGATAAATCAGGTTATAGATCTCGTGCTTGGCGCCCACATCAATGCCGCGTGTCGGTTCATCTAACAGAATCACGTTCATCTTTTCTGACAACCAACGACCTAAAATCGCTTTTTGCTGATTACCGCCAGACAGGTTCATGATCAGTTGTTGCGGCCCCGGCGTTTTGATATTCAATGAACGGATGTGGCTATCCGCGTTTTTGGCTTCCCAACCCGGTTTGATCAGGCAACCGGCGGTGAGATTGTGGCGGCGGGCACTGATGTTGATGTTGTCACGCACCGAGTGCACCGGAATAATGCCTTCTGATTTGCGGTCTTCTGGGCAGAGCATGATGCCCGCGCGAATGGCATCTATTGGCTGGCGAATATTGAGCGTTTTACCATCCAACGTCACCGTGCCTGCACGCAGTTTAGTGGCGCCCAAAAAGCCCTTTCATTAATTCGCTGCGCCCGGCACCGACCAGCCCAAACAGACCAACAATTTCACCCGCTCTGACCGTGAGCGAAATCGGCATGCGTACGCCCTTCGCTTCGACCTGATCCAGCTGTAAACGCACCTTGCCCAAGGTGCGGGGTGCATAGCCGTAGATATCGCCGATATTGCGCCCCACCATGGCCTGCACCAAATCGTCGTGATGGGTGTTTTTCATGTCGCTGAAGGTGCGCACGTAGCGGCCGTCTTTGAACACGGTGATGGCATCACTCAGGGCAAAGATCTCTTCCATACGATGTGACACATACAGCACGGTACGACCCTGGTCACGCAGTTGGCGGATAACGCGGAACAGGTGCTCAATTTCACGCGCTGACAGCGAACTGGTGGGCTCATCAAAAGCGATGATGCGCGCATTGCGTGCCAGCGCTTTGGCGATCTCCACCATCTGCCACTGGCCCAGCGACAGATATTTCAGCGGCATGTCTGGATCGATATTCATGCCGAGGTTTTTGAGCTGCAAATCGGCTTCATAGCGCAACAGTTTGCGATTCACTAATCCGTGCTTATGCGGTAACTGGCCGAGATAGATGTTTTCGGCCACGCTCATTTCCGGCACCAAATGCAGTTCCTGGTAAATAATCGCCACGCCCGCATCGAGGGCTTCAACCGTGTTGCCGAAAGCCTTCACCTCGCCTTTGATGCGAATTTCACCGCCACTTGGCTGATAGCTGCCGCTGAGGATTTTCAACAGCGTCGATTTGCCCGCGCCGTTTTCGCCCATCAAGGCGTGCACTTCGCCCGCACGGCACTGAAATGAGATGTCCTGCAGCGCTTTTACGCCGGGGAAAGTTTTGCTAATGCCATGAAAAGAGAGAAAAGCAGAATCAGTGCGATTCATGGAAACTCCTGAGCTTCAATATTGCTTTTGGAATCGCCGATTACGGCAATCATCCCAGGTGCGCATAAATGCGCACCCGACAAAACGCACCTTTCGACGTAGGGTCGCCATTAATGGCGACCGCTGTATAAGGTACAACCGCCTGAAAAATGACGACTTACATCAGCCCTTTCTTCGCTAACTCGGTCTTGAAGTTGTCACGGGTAATCAGCACCACATCGGTTACCTCGGTGAATTTTGGTGGTTCTTCACCTTTGGTCACCCAGTTGTAAAGCAGCTGGCTGCTCTTATAACCGTGCACATCCGGGCTTGGCAGCAGTGAACCGTAGAAGCCGGTGGCAGAACCTTTCGACAACTCGCTCACCGCATCGACGCCGTTAATGCCGATGCCGATCACGTCTGGCGCTTTGAAGCCTGGCCTTCGGTGGCGCGTACACCACCCAGCACGGTGTTGTCATTCATGCCGACAATCAGCCAGTGCTTCACTTCAGGATGCTGCACCAACAGCGAGTTGCCGGCGTCGAACGCACCGGGGATATCGTTAGATTTGGTCGGGACCTGATAGATTTGTTTCTCAGGGAAGCCCGCTGCTTTCAGCGCGTCCATGGATCCACCGGTACGACGACGAGCGGTATCCAATTCGTTGGCGGTAATGGCCATCACGCCGGTCTCTTTGGCATCCCAACCGCGCTTCTGCATCTCTTTATAGAGTTCTTGCCCCTGACGTTCGCCAATCTTGGTCGCGGCCATCATGACCAGCGGCACCGTGTCCATGGGCTTACCTTTAGCCGTCACGAACTGGTCATCCACGGCGATCACTTTCAGGCCATAACTCCGTGCCTTCGCCACAATCGCGGAACCCAATTTTGGATCCGGCGTACAGATGACGAAGCCTTTGGCGCCACTCGCGGCCAGGCTGTCGATGGCGTTCAACGTTTTTTCGCCATCCGGCACGGCGATCTTGATGACTTCAAAACCCAGATCCTTGCCAGCTTTATCGGCAAATTTCCATTCAGTCTGGAACCAGGGTTCTTCTGGTTGCTTAACGAGGAAACCCAGTTTCATCGTCTCGGCGATAGCGGATTGTGACATAACCGCGGCGAGACCTACCGCCGCCAGCGCTTTAGTGAATTTATGCATGATGCTCTCCGGCACAATGGTGTTTTATCGCTGTAAGGAACCAATCGGTGTAAACGCTACCAATTAGATTTCACGTTTGGGCACTGCGAAAAATCAGCGCGTTAGCTCAATGTTTGTTCAAAGGGTGTGCAAACGCTGGGCTAGTTGTAGCGGGAATAGAAAGGAAAAATGTAGAGCGGTATCACATCCTAAAACGATGACCAAATCCTCCATATATTCAGCGAAATTAACCAGTCATTAACTTTTGCTGCCGATCACACAATGCTGTCGATAGCAGAAAAGTACATGTTCTCAGCTGGCGATGACTAACCGCTTATCCCGCCACATTCCAGGATAGAGCCAGATAACTCACACAGGAGAATCCCAATGGGTGCTGGCGCCATAACAATTGGGCTGGATTTTGGCAGTGACTCGGTACGTGCTCTCGCCGTGGATTGCCGTAGTGGTAAAGAGCTGGAAAAAGCCGTGGTGAATTACCCGCGTTGGGCTAAGGGTGAGTTTTGTGACGCGCACACCAACCGCTTTCGCCACCATCCTCAAGACTATATTGATGCGCTTGAACAGGCGGTAGTCAGCGTAGTGCAAGCGTTATCACCCGACCAGCGCGCGGCTGTGGTGGGTATTGGTGTGGATTCCACCGGTTCAACCCCTGCGCCGATTGACCGAGAAGGCCAGGTGTTAGCGTTACGCCCAGAATTCGCCACCAACCCCAACGCCATGTTTGTGCTGTGGAAAGATCACACCGCGATTGAGGAAGCCGAAGAGATTAACCAGCTGTGCCGCAACGGACATTTCACTGATTACACTCGCTATATTGGCGGCGTGTACTCATCGGAGTGGTTCTGGGCCAAGATTCTGCACGTGTCACGCAGTGATTCAGCTGTGCGTGACGCGGCAGTGTCTTGGGTGGAACTGTGTGACTGGGTGCCCGCCTTATTGAGCGGGACTACCGCGCCTGCGCAATTGCGTCGTGGGCGCTGCGCTGCGGGTCACAAATCTTTGTGGCATCCCGAATGGGACGGTTTGCCGCCTGCGGATTTCTTCCGTGCCCTTGACCCAATGCTGGTTGAGCAGCTCGATTCCCCGCTGTTTACGGATACCTATACCGCTGATGTGCCGGTCGGAACCCTCTCTGCAGAGTGGTCCCAGCGTCTTGGCTTGTCACAGCAGGTGATTCTTTCTGGCGGCGCGTTTGACTGCCACATGGGCGCAGTTGGCGCAGGTGCTCAGCCCTACACTCTGGTGAAGGTGATTGGCACCTCCACCTGCGACATTCTGATTGCCGACAGCGAAAAGGTCGGTGACCGCGCCATTAAAGGCATCTGCGGTCAGGTGGATGGCAGCGTCGTGCCGGGTGCGATTGGATGTGAAGCCGGACAATCTGCTTTTGGCGATATCTACGCCTGGTTCAGTCGCTTGCTGGGTTGGCCACTGCAACAAGCCGTGGCGCGCCATCCCGAACTCCAGCCCCAACTGGATGAGATGCAGCAGGATTTAATCCGTTCGCTGACCGAAGCCTGGGCTGCCGACCCGCAACTTGACCATCTTCCGGTGGTGCTGGACTGGTTTAACGGCCGCCGCACGCCCGACGCCAATCAGCGTTTGAAAGGCGTAATTACCGATCTCAATCTCGGCACCGATGCACCCGCCCTGTTTGGTGGCTTAGTCGCGGCTACCGCCTTTGGCGCACGCGCCATTATGGAGTGCTTCGAGCAGCAACAGATTCCGGTGGAGAGCATTCTGACGCTGGGCGGCATCGCGCGGAAATCCCCCGCCATCATGCAGGCCTGCTGCGATGTAATGAATCGCCCACTGGATATTGTCGCTTCCGATGAATGCTGCGCGTTAGGTGCTGCCATTTTTGCCGCGGTCGCCGCTGAAGTGTATGCCGATGTCCCTGCCGCACAACAAGTGATGGCCAGCCCGATTGCCGTCACGCTTCAACCTAACAGCCTGCGCGTGGCGGGCTATCAACAACTTTATCAACGTTACCAAAACTGGTGTCGGGCTGCTGAACCGCAGTACGCCGCATCCGCTAAGTAAGGAGCAGGAAATGCAACAGAACGTTTGGTTTGTGATTGGTACACAGCATCTCTACGGAGCGGAAACCCTGCGCCAGGTGGAACATCATGCGCGCCAGGTGATGGATGGCTTGAATCAGGCGGGAACATTGCCGGTGCCACTGGTGTTGAAACCGCTGGTGAAATCGCCGGATGAGGCACTGGCTCTGTGCCGCGAAGCCAACCACGACACGCAATGCGCCGGGATCATTACCTGGCTGCACACCTTCTCTCCGGCCAAGATGTGGATTGGTGGGTTAAGCATCCTGAATAAACCGCTGCTGCAATTCCATACCCAGTTCAACGCGGAAATTCCGTGGGACAGCATGGATATGGACTTTATGAACCTGAACCAAACTGCGCACGGCGGCCGTGAGTTCGGCTTTATAGGCGCGCGCATGGGGCTGCAGCATAGCGTGGTCACCGGCCACTGGCAGGATAAGACCAGCCAGCAGCGTATCGGTCGTTGGATCAATGCGGCGCTGGCAAAACAGGCGAGCCAGCAGCTGAAGGTGGCGCGCTTTGGCGACAATATGCGTGAAGTGGCCGTCACTGAAGGCGATAAAGTCGCTGCCCAGATTCAGTTTGGCTATTCAGTGAACGGCTGGGGCGTCGGCGATTTGGTGGAAGTGGTGAACAGCGTCAGCGATGGCGAAGTAAATGCGCTGATCGATGAGTATGAAAGCCAATATCTGTTTAGCGATGCGGCGGCGGTTAATGGCGAGAAACGCCAGAACGTTCTGGATGCGGCGCGCATCGAATTGGGTCTGAAGCGCTTCCTGGATGATGAAGGTTGCAAAGCGTTCACCACTAACTTCCAGACGTTGCACGGCATGACGCAATTGCCCGGCTTGGCGGTACAGCGTCTGATGGGCCAGGGATATGGTTTTGCCGGTGAAGGCGACTGGAAAACGGCCGCCCTGCTGCACATCCTGAAAGTCCAAGCGGGTAACCGCGCCGGCGGCACCTCCTTTATGGAGGATTACACCTATCACTTCTCACCGGGCAACGATTTGGTGCTGGGTTCCCATATGCTGGAAGTGTG
Source organism: Pantoea rwandensis (assembly GCF_002095475.1). Classification (GTDB taxonomy): domain Bacteria; phylum Pseudomonadota; class Gammaproteobacteria; order Enterobacterales; family Enterobacteriaceae; genus Pantoea; species Pantoea rwandensis. The sequence goes on along the minus strand of NZ_MLFR01000018.1, from coordinate 619 downwards.
CCCTTCGATTGCGAAAGAACCGAAGCCATTGATCGATGTTCAGTTCCTGGGCATTGGTGGCAAAGCCGATCCTGCGCGTATGATCTTCTCGACACCAGCTGGTCGTGCGGTGAACGCCAGCGTGATCGATATGGGTGACCGCTTCCGTTTGCTGGTGAACGTCGTCGATGCCATCGAACAACCGAAACCCCTGCCGAAGTTGCCGGTTGCACGTGCGTTGTGGCGTGCTCAGCCTTCACTGGCAACCGCATCTGAAGCCTGGATTCTGGCAGGCGGCGCGCACCATACAGTGTTCAGTCAGGCGTTGGATCTCGATGATATGTACTTGTACGGCGAGTTGAATGGCATTGAAGTGCTGGTGATTGATGAAGAGACACGTTTACCGGCGTTCAAAGATGCGTTGCGCTGGAATGAAGCGTATTACCGTTTGGCACGCTGATGGTTTGAGTTGTTGATTAAAGCCGCGATGATTCGCGGCTTTTTTGTCAACAGAAGGGATCTGTCGGGGCTAAAGCCGTAATGCCGCTCACTTAAGCCAATGCGTGCGTGTTTAAACCGGTACGCATGAATGCGTACCCTACGAAAACCGCACCGAACGGTGTAGGGGCGCCATTTATGG
>NZ_MLFR01000017.1 GCF_002095475.1 Pantoea rwandensis | reverse complement strand
ACGGTCGATCGTTAATTTCTCATCGCTGACCAGGGCAATGACGTATTCGTCCAGTAAATCAGCCACTTCACCTCTGACACCACGCCGCCACAGCGCAATTTTAGGTACAGGCTCATCTTTAAATCCTTCAACCAACACCAAATCCAGCTCTGAGCTGTCCATACGCGCGGCCAACTCGGTTAAATCTAACGGCTGGTCCGGGGTTTCGCACATCAATGCCCAACGTTGGTTACTAGCCACAATCACCTGATCTGCACCTGCTTTTCGCAGCAAATAGCTGTCTTTTCCCGGCGTATCGATATCCATTTGATGATGAGTATGTTTGATTAATCCCGTGCGGATCCCACGCGCCTTAAGCAGAGGAATCACCTGCTGCAGCAAGGTGGTTTTACCGGTACCGCTCCACGCGACGATCGCCAGCAATGGCACAACCATCACTGCATCTCCTCATCAACTAAATCGGCTGGGGTATTAATATTGCGAAACGTAGACTCAGGATCTGCGAACATCACCGCATGCCCACCGTGTTCACGTAGAAACTGCATTAAACGTCGTTCGCCACGTAGCAGCCAGACTTCCAGATCCTCGGCCAATGTGCGATGAACTAACGCCAATGCAGGATGATCTCGCTGCGTCGAACGCACCCACACGGCGGGCGCATCGCCACGCTGCTGCCATAATCGCGCGACAAAATCTTCAGGTAACCACGGCGTATCACAGGCACAAAACGCAACCCACTCAGTGCTACTGTGTTGCAAACCGCTCAGCATGCCAGCCAAGGGACCTGGATAATCAGGCATAGAATCCGTCACAACCTGACAACCGCTAGCCTGATAACGATCAATGTTACGGTTCGCGCTTATCAACACAATATTGACCTGCGGCACCAATCGCTGCAGAACGTGCTGATAAAGCGGTTTGCCATGCAGTTCCAGCAACCCTTTATCCTGGCCTCCCATACGACTGCCTTGCCCACCTGCGAGGATCACGCCGGTAAATGCTGTCACTTTCGTCTCCTTATTCATTCTGGACGATACTTGCATCAGCGCAGCGTACCACCTGCATAAAGGAATCCATGATGAAATATCACCGACTTAATGAACTCCTCGAACTCCTGCAACCAGCATGGCAAAAGGAGTCCGATCTTAACCTGCTGGCATTTTTACAAAAACTGGCGCAGGAATCCGGTTTCAGTGGCCCATTAAGTGAATTAACAGATGATGTATTGATTTACCATCTCAAGATGCGTGATGCCGATGGCCATGCTGAAATTCCCGGACTGAAAAAGGATTATGAAGTGGACTTCAAAACCGCGCTATTACGTGCACGCGGTGTGATTAAGGATGATGAGTAGTGTTATCCTTGCGCATTCCTTGCAACGGTAACACACAGGCAAAATGATGAGCGAAGCCGCCTTTACTTTCCAGACGCTGGACCCTGATGTCATCCTGGATGCACTTTGGGATGCGGGTCTGCGTGTCGAATCTGGCTTAACCGCCCTCAATAGCTACGAAAACCGTGTCTATCAGTTCAGCGATGATGATAAGCGTCGTTATGTGGCCAAGTTTTATCGACCACAGCGTTGGAGTGCGCAGCAAATTATTGAAGAACATCAGTTTACTCATGACTTGCTGACTGATGAGGTCCCAGTAGCTGCGCCAATTGAACTGCAAGGCAGCACGTTAAATCATCATGCCGGATTTATGTTTGCCGTTTTCCCGAGCCTGGGTGGGCGGCAATATGAAACCGATAATGAAGAGCAGATGGAGTGGGTTGGCCGTTTTCTGGGACGCATCCATCAAACGGGTCGTCAGAGTTTGTTTCAAGATCGCCCCACGTTCGGTCTGGAGGAGTATGTGTTTCAACCTCGCCGGGAACTGGAGCAAAGCACACTCGTACCCGGTGCGTTAAAAGACGCATTATTGAATGCTGTCGATAAGCTCAGTGGCACATTACAGCAATGCTGGCATAGTCGATGGCAGCCGCTCAGGCTGCACGGTGACTGTCATCCGGGCAATATTCTGTGGCGAGATGGCCCCATGTTTGTCGATCTTGATGATGCGCGTAACGGTCCGGCGGTACAGGATTTGTGGATGCTGGTGAATGGCGATCGTCAGGAACAACTGATCCAATGGGACATTCTGTTAGAAGCCTACAATGAATTCAGTGACTTCGATTTAAATGAATTGTCACTGATTGAGCCTTTACGCGCTATGCGCATGGTTTATTATTTGGCTTGGGTGGTACGCCGTTGGCAGGATCCCGCTTTTCCACGCGCGTTCCCGTGGATGACCGATGAGGATTTCTGGCGTCGACAAATTGCACTATTTATCGAGCAGGAGAAGCTGTTACACCAACCTCCGTTGCAGCTTAGCCCGCAATTTTAATGATGTACTCAGGAGATTTTTTCACGATGAAAAAGATTATGTTTGCGCTGGTAGGATTAATGCTGGCATTTGGCGCTTCAGCGGCACAATTTGATGACGGCAAACAATACGTCACGTTGCCTAAGCCCGTTGCCGGTGAGCCACAGGTGCTGGAGTTTTTCTCCTTCTTCTGTCCGCACTGCTACCAGTTCGAACGTGTTTATCACGTGAGCGATGCAGTGAAAAAGAACCTGCCAGCGGATACCAAAGTGACTAAGTACCACGTTGACTTCCTCGGTGGTGACTTCGGTCCGGTAGTGACTCAGGCATGGGCCGTGGCTATTGCGCTCGGTGTTGAAAGCAAAGTGACTACAACGATTTTCGATGGCATCCAGAAAACCCAAACCATCACTGATGCTGCAAGCCTGAAAGCGGCCTTCATCCAGGCTGCGGGCATCTCTTCCGAAGATTATGATGCGGCATGGAATAGCTTCGCGGTGAAAGCCCTGGTCGCACAGCAGCAGAAAGCGGCTTCAGATCTGAATCTGCAAGGCGTGCCAGCGATCTTCGTTAACGGCAAATATATGGTGAACAATGGTGGTCTGGATACCAGCTCCATGGACAATTTCGTTGCCGATTATGCCAACGTAGTGAAATTCCTGGTTGAGAAGAAATAATTCAGCTCAATTAAACGCCGACAATGTCGGCGTTTTTTATTGCATTTATCTTGTCGTGTAAATGATATTCCTGTACAGCCTCTGCTTAATATCCACATGGACGATCCCCTTTTCAAAAAGCAGTGATGTATCACGGTAAGTTCATATCCCATTGAATAATTGATGTTTTTATCAGTAAAATGATTGCAATTAACGTAAATAACAATACGTTATGATTTTTACGCACAAACTTATCCACAATCTGATCCCTGCGATCCGCGCCGCGTAACAGCGAAAAAGATCCTCACTTCCCCGTACGGATTCAACATTCTTCTCCGGATGTGGCATCCTTATACCCCTGATTATCGCAACGAAGAAAATACGAACCTATGGCGCAAATTGCAGAAAATCCCCTGATTCTGGTAGACGGATCCTCCTATCTCTACCGGGCGTATCATGCCTTTCCGCCGCTGACGAACAGTGCTGGCGAGCCAACAGGCGCCATGTATGGTGTGCTCAACATGCTGAAGAGCTTGTTGATGCAGTATCAGCCAAGCCATGTGGCTGTGGTCTTCGATGCAAAAGGAAAAACCTTCAGGGACGAGTTATTCGAGCATTACAAGTCCCATCGCCCACCCATGCCTGATGATCTGCGTGCGCAGATTGAACCCTTGCATGAGATGGTAAAAGCGATGGGGCTGCCATTATTAGCAGTCACCGGCGTTGAAGCGGATGACGTTATTGGCACGCTGGCGCTGGAAGCTGAGAAACAGGGTCGAGCGGTCCTGATCAGCACCGGTGATAAAGACATGGCACAGTTGGTCACGCCAGGTATTACGCTGATCAACACCATGACCAATACGGTCCTAGGCCCAGAAGAGGTTGAGCAGAAGTATGGCGTGCCTCCTTCACTGATTATTGATTTCCTCGCCATGATGGGCGATAGCTCGGATAACATCCCTGGCGTACCAGGCGTGGGAGAGAAAACCGCGCAGGCCCTGTTGCAGGGCTTGGGCGGCATGCAGTCGATCTACGATAACTTGGAAAAAGTCGCTGACCTCTCGTTCCGTGGCGCGAAAACCATGGCAGCGAAGCTGGAGCAAAATCGCGACGTGGCATTCCTGTCCTATCAACTTGCGACCATTAAAACTGACGTTGAACTGGAACTGGGTTGTGAGCAACTCACCGTCAACGAGCCGGACGTTGAAAAACTGCAAAATCTCTTCGGCCGCTATGAATTTAAACGTTGGATCAGCGATTTACAGGACGGTACTTGGCTGCAAGGCAAAAAGAGCAACGCGCAGGCACAGAAATCGTTGGCTACTGAACCTGCGGTTGAGGCTGTTGAAACAGCCAGCGTGCTGTCATCAGACGGTTACGTCACCATTCTTGACGAGGCAACCTTTAGCGAATGGCTGCAGAAGCTAAAAAAAGCCGAGCTGTTTGCCTTCGATCTCGAAACGGATTCTCTGGATTCGTGGAGTGCGCAAATTATTGGTCTTTCCTTTGCCACCGCACCGGGTGAGGCAGCTTATCTTCCAGTGGGGCATGACTATCTTGATGCGCCAGACCAGTTAGATCGCAATGAGGTATTAAAACAGCTCAAACCGCTACTGGAAGATGCCAAAGCGGCAAAAGTCGGGCAAAACCTCAAATACGACCGTGGCGTGCTGAAGAACTACGATATTGAGTTGAACGGCATAAAATTCGACACCATGTTGGAATCATACTGCCTAAATAGCGTCGGCGGTAAGCATGATATGGATAGCCTCGCAGCGCGCTGGCTCAACCATAAAACGGTCACTTTCGAAGAGATCGCGGGTAAAGGTAAAAATCAGCTGACCTTCAACCAGATTGCTATTGAGCAGGCCGCTCACTACGCCGCAGAAGATGCTGATGTCACGCTGCAGCTACATCTGCAAATGTGGCCAAAACTGGAACAAGAAGCGGGTCCGAAGCAGGTCTTCACTGACATTGAGATTCCACTGGTCACAGTCATTTCACGCGTTGAGCGCAATGGCGTGTTGATAGATAAAAATATCCTGGCGAAGCACTCACAGGAGCTCACGACTCGCCTGGCTGAGCTTGAGCTGAAAGCACACGAGTTAGCGGGTGAACCCTTTAACCTCTCGTCTACTAAACAGCTACAAACCATTCTGTTTGAAAAGCAGGGGATTAAGCCCACTAAAAAAACGCCAGGCGGTGCACCGTCTACCAGTGAAGAAGTGCTGGCTGAGCTGGCACTCGACTATCCACTGCCAAAAGTCATTCTGGAGCATCGCGGTCTGTCGAAGCTGAAATCGACGTATACCGATAAACTGCCATTGATGATCAATCCGATCACGGGCCGTGTGCACACATCTTATCATCAGGCCGTGACGGCAACCGGGCGCCTTTCGTCCACCGATCCGAACTTGCAAAATATTCCGGTACGTAATGATGAAGGGCGCCGTATTCGTCAGGCGTTTATTGCGGGTGCGGATAAGCGCATTGTTGCTGCTGACTACTCGCAAATTGAATTGCGTATCATGGCGCACCTGTCGCAGGACAAAGGTTTGTTAGACGCCTTTGCTCAGGGTGAAGATATTCACCGCGCGACGGCGTCTGAAGTCTTTGGTGTCGCGCTGAGCAACGTTTCAAGCGAGCAGCGCCGCAGCGCCAAGGCCATTAACTTCGGCTTGATTTACGGGATGAGTGCGTTTGGTTTGTCGCGCCAGTTGAATATCGGTGCGGGAGAAGCGAAAAAGTATATGGATCTCTACTTTGAACGCTATCCGGGTGTGTTGCGTTATATGGAAGAGACTCGTGCACAGGCTGCTGAGAAGGGTTACGTCGAGACACTGGATGGCCGTCGTTTGTGGTTGCCAGACATCAATTCCAGCAATGCCATTCGTCGTAAAGCGGCTGAGCGCGCGGCGATCAATGCCCCAATGCAAGGCACTGCGGCAGACATTATCAAACGTGCCATGATCGCGGTAGATGGCTGGTTACTGCAACAGCAAGACGATGCGGTGAAGATGATCATGCAGGTACACGATGAATTGGTGTTTGAGATTCACAATGATGCAGTCGAGAGCGCCAGTGCCAAGATCCGCCAATTGATGGAAAGCAGTATGGAGTTAGATGTACCGCTGCAGGTTGAAGTTGGTATGGGTGATAACTGGGATCAGGCACATTGATAAGGCCCTATCGGCGGCTTATTAATGTCGCCGATATCGTCATAAGAAAAAAGTTTACTTAATCGGTTCAGCAACCTGTTAAAGCCGCTGGTTAAATACGCGTTTTGTAACTCTCTATAGCCTAAGCATTTTTTTAGTAATTAAACTACATGCCATAAGTCAAAGTGTGACGTACTTGGTAAAAAAGATGTCGTTTCCTGAAACTTAACAACAAAAAACCCTTTGTCGGTCAGGAAAAATCAGGTAAAGTTCATCGCGTAGGGTACAGAGGTAAGATGTTCTATCTTTCAGACCTTTTACTTCACGTAATCGGATTTGGCTGAATATTTAGCCGCCCCAGTCATTTATGACTGGGGCGTTTTTTATTGGGCTTTTTCTGAAAAAGCGGGGTGAAAACCCGCTTTTGACATCACGAAGATGGCGTTTCTTCCTCACCTTCCTGCGCCGGTTCCAGCTCACTGAACCAGCTGTCGAGTTTCTGGCGAACGATATCAACACCAATCTTCTTAAGTGACGAGAACATCTCTACCTGCACATCGCCCACAAAACCCAGAGCCGCTTCACGCACCAGTTTGAGCTGCGCTTTACGTGCACCCGAAGCCAACTTATCTGCTTTCGTTAACAGCACTAAAACCGGAATACCGCTCTGAACTGCCCACTCAATCATGTTTTGATCGAGATCTTTCAGTGGATGGCGGATATCCATCAGTACCACCAGGCCTTTCAATGCCTGACGCTTCTGCAAATATTCAGACAGTGCACGCTGCCATTTGCGCTTCATCTCTTCAGGAACTTCGGCGTAACCATAGCCTGGTAAATCGACCAGGGTTTTCCCTTCGACGACTTGAAACAGGTTGATGAGCTGAGTACGGCCTGGCGTTTTACTGGTACGTGCAAGGCTTTTCTGGTTGGTGATGGTATTCAACGCGCTGGATTTGCCTGCGTTAGAGCGCCCGGCAAAGGCGACTTCAATGCCCACATCCGCCGGTAAATGGCGAATATCTGGGGCGCTGAGCACGAAATGGGTCATGTGATAATTTAAAGCAGACAAAGTAGAACTCCAGCAGAGTGATTCGGTCAATTGAGCTGATTATACCTGTTATGGCGCAAAAGTGCCCGATGGCGTCTTAACGCGCTATTTTGTAAGAGATCGACGATTTCTACTGCCAGCCATTACCGTTTAATACAATGTTCATTTTGTCTTTTATTATTAAATTTCAATAAATTAATCAAAAATTGAAAAATACCATTCTACATTAGAGGCAAGTCCCACTTGTTCATTTTACTGGTTGGTCTACATTTGGTGTCAGTGCACGGCGGCACCCATCAGGATGATGCGCTCAGGAGCGTCGAGGATGACCAAGAGCATGGCAGGATACGATTCAGGCAAGAGTCGGAAAGGGATAAGGAGACATCGCAGGAGCGATTGGGCGAAGGAGCAACCGGGACGTTGTGAGCCGTAAAGGATTTATAACGTAATTCCTTCATAAGAAGGTGCGAAATAAGGCGATAGCATAGGCTGTCGCCTTTTTTCTTTGCCCGCTTTCTGCTAGATTTCGCCGCAATTCTATACTGAATTCATTTAGCATCACTGAGACCGGACACCATGAAGCAACCTGCACCAGCCCAGCGTGGCAAACCTGCTGCTAAAGCCAAACGCAAATCGCGTGAAGACCTGAACTTGGAAGCACGCGATCGTAAACGCGATCAAAAGCACAGCGGCCACAAAGCGGGCAGCCGCGCGAACCCAGAAGCGCAAGCCGCGCAGAAAGGACAAGGTAAAAAAAGCCAGGACCCACGAGTAGGCAGCAAAAAGCCGATTGCGCTGGTAGCCGATGGCAAAACCCAGCCTGAGAAGAAACCAGCGGCCAAAGCTAAGCCGAAAGCGGAAAAAGTTCGCTTAAGCCCTCAGGAAGAGCTGGCTCAGCTGGAAAATGACGAGCGTCTTGATACGCTGCTGGATCGCCTGGAAAACGGCGAGACGTTGAGCGGTGAAGATCAAGCCTGGCTGGATCAAACGCTGGATCGCATCGACGAGCTGATGGAAACCCTTGGTATCGCGCTGGATGACGAAGCTGAAGATGAGCAGGCTGAAGAAGATATGATGCGTCTGCTGAAAGGCAACTAAACGTCTATTTTGATCGGCATGTGCTTTTGCGCATGCCGCGCTAAACAGGTATTTGCCTATGCTTTGGCCTGGATCAATTTTAGCGCTGCTACTGACATGTTATCTCCTGTGGTTATTGTTTAAACTACGTCGCCTGTCGCGTCTGAAGTCGCGTTTACGCCGGCGTACGGCACATCGCTTCATCCACTCTTCTGCTACGCGACCCTCTCTCAGACGACGTCACCCTAAGGAGTGAGCATGTCATCGCAGCAGATTGAATGGGATCAGCCGCTCGTTGAAAAATACAATTATGCGGGCCCGCGTTACACCTCGTATCCTACCGCGCTGGAGTTCGATGAGAACTTTGGCGAGGCCGATTTTCGCACTGCGGTTGAACGCTATCCTGAACGTTCCCTGTCGCTCTATGTGCACATTCCCTTCTGCCATCGCCTGTGCTACTTCTGCGGCTGCAATAAGATTGTGACGCGCCAGCTCCACAAAGCCGATCGCTATCTTGATGTGCTGGAGCAGGAGATCCGCCAGCGGGCGTCCCAATTTGCGGGTCGCCGCGTGACGCAGCTGCATTGGGGCGGGGGTACGCCAACATTTCTGAATCCCATTCAGATCAGTCGGCTGGTGGCGCTGTTACGCAGCCATTTTGCGATCACTGACGATGTTGAAATGTCGATCGAGGTTGATCCTCGTGAAATTGAGCTGGAGATGATCGATCATCTTCGCGCTGAAGGTTTTAATCGTCTCAGCATGGGCGTGCAGGACTTTAACAAAGCCGTACAGGAACGCGTCAATCGCGTGCAGGACGAAGATACCATCTTCGCACTGATGCAGCGGGCACGTGCCCAAGGGTTCCGCTCCATAAGCCTTGATCTGATCTACGGCCTGCCCTTGCAAACGCCAGAAAGCTTTGCCTTCACCTTACAGAGGGTGATTGCACTGAATCCCGATCGCCTTAGCGTATTCAACTACGCGCACATGCCCACGCTGTTCGCGGCACAACGTAAGATCAAAGATGACGAGTTGCCGAATGCGGCACAGAAACTGCTCATCCTGCAACAAACCATCGCAACGTTAACTGGCGCAGGCTACCAGTTCATTGGCATGGATCACTTCGCCAAGCCACAGGATGAGTTAGCAGTGGCGCAGCGTGAGGGCGTACTGCATCGTAACTTCCAGGGCTACACCACGCAGGGAGAGAGCGATCTGCTCGGTTTTGGTGTATCAGCCATTAGCATGTTGGGTGATAGCTATGCGCAGAATCAGAAAGACTTGAAGGCGTATTACGGTGATGTTGAGCAGCGCGGTAATGCGTTATGGCGTGGCCTCACGTTAAGTGAGGATGACTGCCTGCGTCGCGATGTGATTAAGGCGCTAATTTGTCATTTCTCACTGGATTTTTCGGCTATCGAGGCCCGATGGCCAGTGAACTTTGAGGCCTATTTTTCAGAGGATTTGGCGCTCTTAGCGCCGCTGATCTCAGATGGTTTGCTTGAGCAGCGAGGCCGAAGTTTGCAGGTGACGGGTGTCGGGCGCTTGCTGATCCGCAATATCTGTATGTGCTTCGATCGCTATCTGCGCCAGAAGGTCCGGCAGCAGCAGTTCTCCCGAGTGATATAAGAAGGGGAGCATTCGCTCCCCATTATTCACTTATTCCATACCAAGCTCTTTCAATTTACGCGTCAGGGTATTGCGGCCCCAGCCGAGCAAACGTGCTGCTTCTTGCTTGTGCCCCTGAGTATGGCGCAGTGCGGTCGTCAGTAGCGTGCGCTCCATTTCGGGCTGAGCTTCAGAAAGCAGGTTTTGATGACCGGAACGCAGCGCGCGGTCCGCCCATTGCGCCAGCAGCGTGGCCCAGCTATCCGGCAGCGATTGAACGGGATTGTCAGTGGTGCTGGTTTCAAACAGCTCCGGCGGCAGATCTTGTATCAATACTTCCTGGCCCGCAGCCATCACCGTTAGCCAGCGGCAGGTGTTTTCCAACTGGCGCACGTTACCGGACCAATGCAGGCGCGTTAGCGCGGTTTCGGCTTCCGGATGCAAAATCTTCGCTTCAACACCCAGTTCACGCGCTGCCACTTGCAGGAAGTAGCGTGCCAAACGTGGAATGTCTTCACGACGTTCGCGCAACGGCGGCAGATGCACACGAATCACGTTCAGGCGGTGGAATAAATCCTCACGGAATTTACCTTCCTGTACGCGTAGCTCAAGGTTTTGGTGAGTTGCAGCGATGATTCGCACATCCACTTTCACCGGTGCATAACCGCCCACACGATAAAATTGACCATCGGCCAACACACGCAATAAGCGGGTTTGCACGTCGAGTGGCATATCACCAATCTCGTCGAGGAACAGCGTGCCGCCATCAGCTTGCTCAAAGCGACCCTGACGAATCTGATTTGCCCCGGTAAAGGCACCTTTTTCGTGCCCGAACAGTTCAGACTCGATCAGGTCTTTCGGGATCGCCGCCATATTCAACGCGATAAAGGGTGATTTGGCGCGCGGACTGTGGCGGTGCAGCGCGTGCGCCACCAGCTCTTTACCCGTGCCGGATTCACCGTTAATCAACACGCTAATCGATGAACGTGACAAACGGCCAATGATACGGAACACATCCTGCATCGCTGGCGCTTCACCAATGATGTCGGTGGTGGGGCCGCTGACCGGCTGATTGCGCGGTTGCTGCTGTTCCTGGTAGTGGCTGATCGCGCGATCGACCAGTGCCACCGCTTCGTCAATATCAAACGGCTTTGGCAGATAATCAAACGCACCTTGCTGATAGGCACTCACCGCGGCATCTAAATCCGAGTGCGCGGTCATGATTATCACCGGCAGCATCGGATGACGCTGTTTAATCTGTTTCAGCAGCGCCAGTCCATCCATGCCCGGCATGCGAATATCTGATAACAATACATCTGGGGTCTTGCTTGAGAGTGCATCCAGCACCTCATTCGCACTGTCAAATGTTGCGCAGCTCAAACCGGCTCCAGTGAGCGCACGTTCAAGCACCCAGCGGATGGAGCTATCGTCATCGACGATCCAGACTATCCCTCGTTGCATAGAAACCTCACTGGCGAATAGGCAGGTAAACCGAGAATTCGGTGTGTCCTGGCCAACTGTTAAATTCTATTTTTCCCGAATGCTGATCGATCAGACTGCGGGCGATAGAAAGACCTAAACCGGTACCACCTTCGCGTCCGCTGACCATCGGATAGAACAGCGTGTCTTGTAACTGGGCTGGAATGCCCGGGCCGTCATCTTCAATATCAATGCGAGCGACCAGGCGATAGCGCGTACCGTGCAGCGTGAGCTGAAAGGCAGTGCGTGTGCGGATCACGATAGTGCCGCCTTCGTCTCCCAGCGCCTGCAGCGCATTGCGTACTACGTTGAGCAGCACCTGTTCAATCTGGTCAGGATCGTGTGGCAACTCCGGCAGGCTTGGGTCGTAATCACGCACCAGCGAGACATTATCCGGTAATTCCATCGAGACCAGATTGACGACACGCTCGGCCACCTGATGAATGCTTTGTGTGACATGCATACCCGGCTGTTGTGGTCCGAGTAGGCGATCAACCAGATTGCGCAGGCGGTCAGCCTGTTCAATGATGATTCGGGTGTATTCATGCAGCGACGGGTCGGGCAGGGCTCGGGTCAGTAACTGTGCCGCGCCACGTAATCCCCCAAGCGGGTTTTTAATTTCATGTGCCAGTCCGCGTACTAAATCTCGGGCGGCGACCTGCTGTGCATGTTGCAGTTGTTCCTGGCTCAGGCGACGCTGGTTATCCATCGGCGCCATTTCCAGCAAAATAAGGCCATCGGGCAGACGTTGCGCCGTCAACGACATAATATGTGCACGACCATCAACGACTAAAGTCACTTCGCTGTCGGTAAAGCCCTGGCCGGCTCCAAGACTCTCGCTCATGACCTCAATATTCAGCGAAAAATAACCCGTTAATTCCGGTAATGGCGTGCCGAATAATTTTCGTGAGCTTTGCGCCAGTAATTGCTGTGCAGCCGGATTGGCATAATGGATAACCAGATCGTTATCGACCAGCAAAATACTGTTGATTAGAGAGTTGAGAATCTGCCCCGCATCGGGCAGCGTGCCAGTTGCCATACAGCGTTCCTCTGCACCAAGTTAGTGCATTATAGCCTTTATAGGCGGAAATCTGTCGTTCAAACGGTGTTTGCGCGGAGAAAAAAGCCCATCCGAAGATGGGCCAAAGTTTCCACGGCAATATAAAATCTTCGGCGACTTTTGCACCCCAGATGCGTTGGCTGCTTTCGTTCACCCGAGTCACTGAGTTATTTCAGCTCCTCGGGATTCACTCGATTGCCGCCTTGCTGCGATACAAAATTCGCGAATATTTAGTGCTAATTAAACGCTGTAGTACATTTCGAACTCAACAGGGTGCGGAGTCATGCGCACGCGGTCAACGTCTGGCTTAAGCAGTTCGATGTACGCGTCGATAGCGTCATCAGTGAACACGCCGCCACGGGTCAGGAACTCGCGGTCTTCGTTCAGTGCGTTCAGTGCTTCTTCCAGAGAGCCTGCAACTTTTGGAATCTCAGCTTCTTCTTCCGGAGGCAGGTCATACAGGTTTTTGTCCATCGCATCGCCAGGGTGGATCTTGTTGATGATGCCATCAAGACCAGCCATCAGCAGCGCGGTGAATGCCAGGTACGGGTTAGCCGCTGGATCCGGGAAGCGCGCTTCAATACGACGTGCTTTCGGGCTGGCAACTACTGGGATACGGATAGAAGCTGAACGGTTACGTGCTGAGTAAGCCAGCATGACCGGTGCTTCGTAGCCTGGGACCAGACGCTTGTAAGAGTTGGTGGTTGGGTTCGCCAGGGCATTGATCGCTTTAGCGTGCTTGATAACACCACCGATGTAGAACAGCGCAGCTTCAGACAGACCGCCGTATTTATCACCTGCGAACAGGTTCACGCCGCCTTTTGACAGGGACATGTGGCAGTGCATACCAGAACCGTTATCGCCGAACATTGGCTTAGGCATGAAGGTCGCAGTTTTGTTGTACGCGTGAGCAACGTTATGCACCACGTATTTGTAGATCTGAATTTCGTCTGCTTTTTTGGTCATGGTGTTGAAGCGGGTTGCCACTTCGTTCTGACCAGCAGTTGCCACTTCGTGGTGATGGGCTTCAACAACCAGACCCATCTGCTCCATGGTCAGACACATAGCAGAACGGATGTCCTGAGCTGAGTCGACTGGTGGAACTGGGAAGTAACCGCCTTTCAGCGCTGGACGGTGACCTTTGTTACCGCCTTCGTATTGTTTACCGGTGTTCCAGCACGCTTCGATATCATCGATAGCAACGTGTGAACCTGAAGTAGAAGAACCGAAACGGATGTCGTCGAACAGGAAGAACTCTGGCTCTGGGCCAAACAGCACGGTGTCCGCGATGCCGGATGCCTGCAGGAACTCTTCTGCACGCTTAGCAATGGAGCGTGGGTCACGATCGTAGCCCTGCAGTGTGCCTGGCTCGAGGATATCGCAACGGATGATCAGCGTAGAATCTTCGAAGAATGGATCCATAACAGCTGTAGATGAATCCGGCATCAGCACCATGTCTGATTCGTTAATGCCTTTCCAGCCACCGATGGATGAGCCATCGAACATTTTGCCTTCTTCGAAGAAGTCAGCGTTAACCTGGTGAGCAGGGATAGTAACGTGCTGTTCTTTACCTTTGGTATCGGTAAAACGCAGGTCAACAAACTTAACTTCGTGCTCGTTCATCATCGAGAGGACGTGTTCAGCGGACATACTTAAACTCTCCTGGAAATGGTCATAATCGTCATGGTGAGAGAACTTCGTTGCCTGGAATGCGTCACGCTTACTGACCATCCCTAACCAAGATCTCGGCAAGCTCTTTCAACCGTTGTGTAACTGTCGTTTTCGCTTGAAAGATATAAAGCGAATTCTGTGCCAACTTTATTACAATGGTAAAAATGGCGCTGTGACGCGCTCTTTCGTGAGTCGGTCACTGCACCAGTATGGATGAGGTGCACTAATTTGGTGCCTCATGGTTCAAATATCGCCCCAAAAAGGTGCAAAACACCATCGCAGTGCAGATTAATGCACCGTTATTGGTGCTAAAAAACAGCACTATGAGAAACTTTAAGGGAATACTGTGATCATGTTCAGTCTTTCGCTTAATCCGTGTACAATACCGCGTTATTTCTATAATGCCTGAGGCAAAGCTGTGATCGAAAATTTGCGTAACATCGCCATCATCGCGCACGTTGACCATGGTAAGACCACCCTGGTTGACAAGCTGCTGCAACAGTCCGGTACTTTTGATGCTCGTACCGAAGCGACTGAGCGCGTAATGGACTCCAACGATTTGGAGAAAGAGCGTGGGATTACCATCCTCGCAAAAAACACCGCCATCAAATGGAACGACTACCGTATCAACATCGTTGATACCCCAGGACACGCCGACTTCGGTGGTGAAGTGGAACGTGTCATGTCCATGGTGGATTCGGTGCTGCTGGTTGTAGATGCGATGGATGGCCCTATGCCGCAAACCCGCTTCGTAACCAAGAAAGCGTTTGCTCATGGTTTGAAGCCGATTGTAGTTATCAACAAAGTTGACCGTCCGGGCGCGCGTCCTGATTGGGTTGTTGATCAGGTATTCGACCTGTTCGTAAATCTGGATGCGACTGACGAGCAGCTGGACTTCCCGATCATCTTCGCTTCTGCGTTGAATGGTATCGCGGGTCTGGAACACACCGACATGGCTGACGACATGACCCCGCTGTATCAGGCGATCGTCGACCACGTTTCTCCACCTCAGGTTGAAGTTGAAGCACCACTGCAGATGCAAATCTCGCAGCTGGACTACAACAACTACCTGGGCGTGATCGGCATCGGCCGCATCAAACGCGGTACTGTGAAGCCGAACCAGCAGGTCACTATCATTGATAGCGAAGGCAAAACCCGTAACGGTAAAGTCGGTAAAGTACTGGGCCACCTCGGTCTGGAGCGTATCGAAAGCACCTTGGCGGAAGCAGGCGACATCATTGCAATCACCGGTCTGGGCGAGCTGAACATCTCTGACACCATCTGCGATACGCAGAAAGTGGAAGCGCTGCCAGCCCTGAGCGTTGATGAGCCAACCGTAACCATGTTCTTCAACGTCAACACCTCACCTTTCTGCGGTAAAGAAGGTAAGTTTGTGACCTCGCGCCAGATCCTGGAGCGTCTGAACAAAGAACTGGTTCACAACGTTGCTCTGCGCGTTGAAGAGACTGAAGATTCTGACGCCTTCCGCGTTTCCGGTCGTGGTGAGCTGCACTTGTCAGTTCTGATCGAAAACATGCGTCGTGAAGGTTTCGAGCTGGCGGTATCCCGTCCGAAAGTAATCTTCCGCGAATTCGAAGGCCGTAAGCAAGAGCCATTCGAAAACGTTACCCTCGACATCGAAGAAACCCATCAGGGTTCTGTGATGCAAGCGATGGGTGAGCGTAAAGGCGACCTGAAAAACATGGATCCAGATGGCAAAGGCCGTGTACGTCTCGACTACATGATCCCAAGCCGTGGTCTGATTGGCTTCCGTAACGAATTCATGACCATGACTTCAGGTACCGGTCTGCTGTACTCCACCTTCAGCCACTATGACGACGTTCGTCAGGGCGAAGTGGGCCAGCGTCAGAACGGCGTACTGATCTCAAACGGTCAGGGTAAAGCCGTTGCGTTTGCGCTGTTCAGCCTGCAGGATCGCGGTAAGCTATTCCTCGGTCACGGTGCGGAAGTGTATGAAGGCCAGATCATCGGTATTCACAGCCGTTCTAACGACCTGACGGTTAACTGCCTGACCGGTAAGAAACTGACCAACATGCGTGCGTCAGGTACTGATGAAGCGACGACTCTGGTTCCACCACAGAAAATGACGCTGGAGCAGGCTATCGAGTTCATCGATGATGACGAACTGGTAGAAGTGACTCCGCTGTCAGTACGTATTCGTAAACGTCACCTGACCGAGAACGACCGTAAACGTTCTTCTCGCGGCAGCAAAGACTAAGCGAAACAGTCTGATATTTAAGCCCCGCACTGCGGGGCTTTTTTGTGCCTGTAACCCGCTGCAATGCTCACTTCGCGAACCTTGGCCCCGCTTCCAGATCGCTTATTTCCTCCTCATCGTACCTGTTCAGCACTCTCTTTTACCGCTAAAGTGAATGATCCAGGGAACATAAAGGAGAGGCGTCATGCTGTACATTTTTGATTTAGGCAATGTGATTGTTGATATCGATTTTAATCGTGTGCTCGGCGTCTGGAGTGACCTGGGACGTGTGCCCTTGGCGACGTTGCAGAGCCGCTTCCATATGGATGAAGCGTTCGAGAAACACGAGCGAGGTGAAATCAGCGATCCTGAGTTTGCGGCACGTATTTGTGACCAACTGGATATTGCATTGAGCTATCCGCAGTTTACTGCGGGCTGGCAGGCGGTGTTTGTTGGTGTGCGTCCAGAAACGCTGGCCATCATGCACAAACTGCGTGCCAACGGCGAGCGCGTGGTGATCCTGTCAAATACCAACCAGCTGCATTTCGAGTTCTGGCCAACACAATATCCGGAAGTTCAGCAGGCCGCTGACCGCGTCTACATGTCGCAGGATATGGGGATGCGCAAACCTGAGGCGCGTATCTATCAATCCGTGTTGGAGCAGGAGGGTTACACGGCCACTCAGGCAGTGTTCTTTGATGATAACCGGGCAAATATTGATGCTGCGCGCGCGCTCGGCATAGAGAGTGTGCTGGTGGAAAGTGATAAAACCGTGCCAGATTGGTTTGCGAGCCGTCTCTGAGTGGTAACGCGTAACCATCTGCGCCATTCCGCGCACGCGTTTTTTCTGTGGGTAAAGCTACTGTGGCGACGCGTAGATGAAGACAACATGACGACGCAGGCCGGGAATCTGGCCTATGTCTCATTGTTGGCGCTGGTGCCGCTAATTGCCGTGGTCTTTGCCCTTTTCGCCGCTTTTCCGATGTTTTCTGAAATCAGCGTCCAACTTAAGCACTTCATCTTCAGCAACTTTATGCCGGCAGCGGGTGACGTTATTCAACGTTATCTCGATCAGTTTGTCGCCAACGTCAATAAGATGACGGCGGTTGGCATTGTGGGATTGATTGTCACCGCGCTTCTGCTGATGCATTCAGTGGACAGTGCACTCAATGCCATCTGGCGTAGTGATAAGCCGCGCCCAATGGTCTACTCCTTTGCTGTTTACTGGATGATCCTGACGTTAGGCCCGTTGCTGGCCGGCGCGAGTTTGGCAATCAGCTCTTACTTGCTATCCCTGCGCTGGATTAATGTGACCGGCGTGACCAGCTTAATCGATCAGGCATTGCGTGTTTTCCCTCTACTGCTGGCTATCCTCGCTTTTTGGCTTTTATACAGCATTGTGCCGACACGACGTGTGCCCACGCGTGATGCGTTGGTTGGCGCGATTGTCGCGGGTTTACTGTTCGAGCTGGGCAAAAAAGGGTTTGCGCTCTATGTTACGATGTTCCCTTCGTATCAGTTAATTTACGGCGTACTGGCAGTAATCCCAATACTGTTTCTGTGGGTTTACTGGACCTGGTGTATTGTGTTGTTAGGGGCGGAAATTACCGTCACATTGGACGACTATCGCCAGCTAAAACAGCAGGAACGCGAAAAAGAACGAGAGGATGCATGATTGCTTTGATTCAGCGCGTCAGTCGCGCCAGTGTCAGCGTCGATGACGTGACGGTGGGTGAAATTGGTGCGGGTTTGCTGGTGTTATTAGGAGTTGAGAAGGGCGATGACGAGCAGAAGGCGCAGCGCTTATCGGAGCGCGTGCTGGGCTATCGCATCTTCGGTGATGAGAACGACAAAATGAATTTGAACGTGCAGCAGGCGGGCGGCAGCGTGCTGGCAGTGTCACAATTCACGCTGGCCGCGGACACACAAAAAGGTATGCGCCCTTCTTTTTCTGGCGGTGCCGAGCCGGCTGAAGCCGAACGTCTTTATCACTATTTCAGCGATCGCTGCCGGGCACAGGGTGTGAACACGGCAAACGGTCGCTTTGCTGCCAATATGCAGGTCTCGCTGGTTAATGACGGCCCAGTAACCTTCTGGTTGCAGGTGTGAGGTTTTTAGCCGAGCGGACAGGGATCAGCCACGCAAGCTCCGAACGAGAGAATCACTTTATGTATCATCTTCGTGTGCCGCAAACAGCAGAAGAGCTGGATATGTATTACCAGTTCCGTTGGGAAATGTTACGTAAACCGCTACGTCAGCCGCAGGGTTCTGAACGTGATGCCTGGGATGCACTGGCGCATCATCAGATGGTGGTTGATGAGCAAGGCAATCCCGTCGCTATTGGCCGTCTCTATATCAATGCAGAAAATGAAGCGGCGATCCGCTTTCTGGCCGTTCATCCCTCAGTGCAAGGCAAAGGCTTAGGCACGTTGGTGGCGATGACGCTAGAATCTGTCGCGCGTCAGGAAGGGGCGAAGCGCGTCACCTGCAGTGCACGCGAAGATGCTGTTGAGTTCTTTGCCAAGCTGGGCTTCGTCAATCAGGGTGAAATCACCGCGCCACAAACCACGCCAGTGCGCCACTTCCTGATGATTAAACCTGTGGTGACACTAGATGACATCCTGCATCGCGCCGATTGGTGTGGGCAACTGCAGCAGGCCTGGTACGAGCATATCCCGCTGAGCGAAAAGATGGGTGTGCGTATTCTTCAGTATACTGGGCAAAAGTTTGTCACGACGATGCCGGAAACCGGCAACCAAAATCCACATCATACGCTGTTCGCCGGTAGCCTGTTTTCGCTGGCGACACTCACGGGCTGGGGGCTGATTTGGCTACTGCTCCGCGAGCGTCACCTCGGCGGTACAATTATTCTGGCGGATGCGCATATTCGCTACAGCAAGCCCATCAGTGGACGCCCTGGTGCTATTGCCGATCTCGGTTCCTTAAGTGGCGATCTCGATCGCCTGGCGCGGGGTCGTAAAGCGCGTGTACAGATGGAAGTGGAGCTGTTCGGCAACGATGAGCTAGGAGCGGTCTTTGAGGGGGTGTATATCGTGTTGCCCGCTGACGCAGACGGAGCGCTCGAAGAGGGGGGTTCCGGCGCGCATATTAATTAACTCATCCTGCTCATTGCAGTTCCCCCTACTCGTTGGAATGGTGTCCAACTTTCGGGGTTCGCTTCATTTATTGCGCATCTGCAAGCTTCTCTTTTGCTTCAGGTGCGCGCGATGAATTGCGCCGCTTCTTTCTTGCCTGTGTCGCTGGTTAGCAACTAACAACACGAATCAGAGTAAACTTTTCGCGCCGCTATAGTTTCCTGCAAAATTATTGAACCCGCCCTTCATGCATTGTTTGCTGTACCGATTGCGTATCGGTGGTCACTGACAGGTTCCCTTCAACGCTTGGACGCAACGGGGCATTCGCGCTAAGCGACCCTTTCAGCTGCAACAGCAGATTGCTATTGCCACTCAGTGGCAACGCAGGCCATCCCCAGTTTTGCAGCGCATTGGCAGGTACGGCTTGGCCTTTAAGATTAAGCGTTAATGGGCGCTGCGCATCCTGTCCAACGTTCGCAGTGCCTTCCAGCAGACCACTGCCATTAAAGGCGCTCATTTCGGTGATCTGAATCTGCTGATCATTGGCCGTCAGGGCAATCGACGGATGACGCAAATCGGTGCGGTTAAACGTCGCTTCAGCTGCGTTAAAACTCACTTTTCCTCCCCAGATACCCCATTGATGCTGGCGCGCCAGCAACACGTTGTCTGCGCTGCCATCCAGTGCTGTCATCTGGAACGGGAAGTCTGGATTAATATCGATCACCAGATTGCGATTCGCAGTCACGTGCTTCACAAGCACACTGTCTAACCAAGAAGGTAAAGCCTGTTGCCAACGATCCCGCCAGTTCAGGGGTAGGGTATACTCCAGTCCAGCAATCGCTAAGTCATCAAGTGTGAGGCGTTTATCACTGCGCGTCCAGGTACCACTGGTGCGGATCACCCCGTTGACCCAACGTGAACTAAATTGTGCTAACTCAATGCCCTGTGCTGAGAAGTTGGCATTCACAATAGGATCGTTAAGCTCAAAGCTACCGTTGATAAAATTACCGGCGTTCATTGACAGTGAGCCACCATCGCTCTGCCAGTCATCGCCACGCAGCGTCATGTTCTTTAAGGTCAGGTCGAGGTCAGTGACCGCCCAATCCGGGCCTTGCAGACGGGCATCAGTCATATCCAGCCGATTAATGCTTACCGATGGCACATCGCGCAGCGGGTTCAGGAAATCGCTCAGACTTTGGTGGGTTTGCAAGCGGATATCATTGAGGCGCAGCTGATCAATCTGCCAATTGCCTTGTGCGTCGCGTTCAGCATTGCCCGTCATCGAACCGCGCGCAATATCGGCCCCCATATTGGTGAGTACTAAGCGGCGCTGTTTCACGCTGCCTTGCAGCAGCACATTATTGCCCGTTACGCCGTTTAGCGTCAGGATCCCCGCGCTCATCTGGAACTGGGCATCGCTGCCGAGCATATCGGTCGGCGTTGGTTTCCACGGAAGAATCCCACCGTTTACCCGTTGGGCCGTCATCGGCAGCGTGCTATGCGGACTGTCGATACGTACATTGTTTAGCTGCAGGCGGTTAGCCTGAATCGGTAGTGTGGTATCGGGGGTTTGATTGGCAAGATTGATCTCGCCATCGCGGACTTCAATGCTGTCAAAATGCAGCCAATCGCTGAATTGCACCAGAGCCAAACCCAGATCGACACGCTTGGCGACCAGCACCGCGGGCTGACCATCATGACCAAAGCTGAAATCATCAAGAATGATGTGCGAGGGAGAAGAGAAGTTGTGCTCAATCTTGCTGAGCGAGAGATGCCAGGCGGTTTTATCACTTACCCAGCGGCTAAACCAGCCTGCGCCCCACTGAGTCTGTAACATGACATACAGCACGACCAGCGCCAGCAGAATCAGCAGCAGTAAGGTAAGGAAAAACTTGCCTAAAAATTTCATCGCATCCATCCATCCCGATATTTATCCGGTAAGAGGTTGTTATGCCTGAATTACCGTTGCAGCTCAACAGCCTGGATGTAAAAGCGGATAAATAACAGGCAGGCCGAAGCCTGCCTTACAGGTTACTTTTCCTGTGGAAAGACGAGGTTAAGGACGATTGCGGTGATACCACCGGCGGCAATGCCTGATGACAACAGGGTTTTCAGCCAGTCTGGTGCAAATTGCAGGATCAGCGGTTGCTGTGAAACACCTAAGCCAACGGCCAGAGACAGCGCGATGATCATAATGGCGCGACGGTTCAGAGGTTCACGTGAAACGATACGCACACCGGAAGCGGCAATCGTACCAAACATCACTATAGTTGCGCCGCCCAGCACTGGTTCTGGAATATGCTGCACAAAACCGCTCACCGCCGGGAACAGGCCAAGCACGATCAGCATTAATGCCACGACAAATCCCACATAGCGGCTAGCAACGCCGGTCAGCTGGATCACACCGTTGTTCTGCCCAAAGCAGGAGTTCGGAAACGTATTGAACAATGCCGATACAAAAGAGTTAAGGCCGTTAGCCAGTACGCCGCCTTTCAGACGTTTCATATACACGGGGCCGGTGACCGGCTGCTCGGAAACGTCAGAGGTGGCGGTGATATCGCCAATGGTTTCCAGTGAGGTCACCATAAACACCAGCATCAAGGGAACCAGTAGATTCCAGTCAAATCCCAGACCGTAATAAAGCGGAGTGGGCACAGCGACCAGGGGTTGATTTACCGGCGCGCTGGTGGTGGGCAGCATATCCAGTGCCCATGCCAGTGCATAACCTACTGCCATCGCGATGACCAACGAAGCCACACGCAGATAGGCATTACGCTGGCGGTTGAGCAGGATAATTACCACCAATACCGCGCCCGCGAGCAGCAGGTTTTTCGGTGCACCAAAGCTGTGATCGCTCATCGCCGCAAAGCCGCCACCAATTGACGTCAGGCCAACCTGAATCAGCGACAGGCCGATAATCATCACCACGATACCGGAAACCAGTGGGGTGATGATGCGGCGTGCCAGGTGCAGTACGCGCGACAGCACCATTTCGGTACAGGATGCCACCATCAGGGTGCCAAACAGTGCCGCCATCATGGTCGGGACATCCGCACCGCCATTTTTTAGCGCCATGCCGCCCATAATCAGGGGAGTCACAAAGTTAAAGCTGGTGCCTTGAATTGAAAGCAAGCCAGAGCCCACCGGTCCCCAGGTTTTGATTTGCAGAATAGACGCCACACCTGACGCAAACAGCGACATGCTGATGATGTGCTGCGTATCTTGGGCGGGTAAACCCAACGCCTGACAGATCAACAGCGCAGGTGTAATCACTGCGACGAACATCGCCAGCAGGTGCTGACAAGCAGCAAACAACGTTTGCGGCAGCGGTGGACGGTCTTCGAGGCGGTAAATCAGTTCACTTTTTGCAGTGATTGGCTGATGAGATTCAGCGGTATTGACGGACATGGTGGGTGTTCTCAATAACAACAAAGGGGGGATTTTAAACGGTTGCGTTGTGAAAGCAATCGTTTGCAATGCCCCTTTTTGATTGCATTGATTTAGAGCGTAAACACGGTGCGACTGCGGCTATCATCTTCTTGCCAGGCCTGCGCCACGTCACTCAATGGGCGCATCTGGAAGGCGATAGAGAAATCACTTTCAGCGGCGGCATTCAGCATCTCGCTAATGCAGGCAATCAGTTCCGCATCGGACACGCTGCCTAATCCGCTGCCCATTAATGTCAGCCCGGATGAGCGCAGCAGTTTGCTGTGCAGCGAGATTTCCTGGCCGCTTAGTGAACCGATTTGCACAAACCGCACCGCTTTCTCACCGCCTGCTACTGCGGCCTGCATAATATCGAGCGCGCTCTGACCCCACAGGTAATCCAGCACCACATCAATGCCTTCTTTCATCAGTGCCGGAAGGGCGCCTGGCAACTCGTCCAGTGTCAGGGTGATATCCACGCCCTGTGCACGCAGTTGATCGAGTACGTCCCGGTTGCGTCCAGTGGCGATAATCTTTCCTGCGCCGAGATGTTTGGCAATGCGCACTGCCAATCCACCTGACGTGCCGGTTGCGCCATTAATCAGCACCGTCTCCCCTTGTTGCAACTGGGCACGACGCGTCAAGGCTGCCCATGAAGACATGCCGGGATTAGCAATGGCTGCCGCTAATACGGGATCCAGCGTGGCTGGCAGCGGCACAACGGCGGCGGCGGGTACCAGGGTTCTCTCGGCCATACTGCCCCACGGTGCTTTGAAAGCCAGGAAATAGACTGGCTCACCATTGCTCAGCGTGCCCGTGCCATCAATGCCGGTGATAAAGGGATAGTGTGAGTCTGCGCTGTAGTGAGTGCCGGCCGCGCGTGATTTTGCCAGTTGGCTGATAGCCGCGGCCTTCACGGATACCACAACGTGATCGCCCTCGGCCTGAGGCTCTGGAAAATCACCGTAAACCGGCCGTTCGCCTGCTGCAGATACGATCGCTGCTTTCATGTTTTCACCTTTGGGTAATCGGATAATATGTGTAATATGCACACATTAGTTCTGCCTCGGGATAACGTCAATGAAAAGCGTGCAAAATACACATAATAGTGCAGAGTTTGATGATCTGCATAATGCGCTGTTAATGATTGTGGGCACCTTCAATCGCCCGCAACGTGATGAGTTACTGATTAAAGAGTCCAATATTCAACTCGATCGGGCGCTGTTTCCGCTGCTGATCCAGATTGGCCGCTTCGGTCCGATTGGGGTGGTGGAATTGGCTGAGCGTGCTGGGCGTGATTACACGACGGTAAGCCGTCAGGTGGCGAAGTTAGAGGAGCTAGGGCTGGCGCAACGGCAGAAAAATGCCAAAGACAAACGTATCAATGAAGCGGTCATTACCGCCGCGGGTAAGGCAATGACCGATAAAATTGATGCCGCACGTGCCCAGATTTATCAGCATCTGTTTGAGAATTGGCAGGATAGCGAGCGCACCGAGTTAGCGCGCCTGCTGCAGAAATTTGTTGGGGATTTTATGGCGATTGACCGCAACGAGTAGAGCGGAGCATTTAATCGTGCGGATTATTCAACACGCAGCAAATGCTCATCGTTAAGCGTTGCTGTAGCGCTCTGTTTCCGGCAGCCAGCGCTCAATCAGCGCCTGTGCCTGTTCGGGATAATGCTGGTGTATATGGCGCGCGACACGCTGTACTTCGGGGATCATGCCTTGATCGCGCAGTAAGTCAGCTACTTTGAACTCGGCATTGCCGGTTTGGCGGGTGCCCAGCAGTTCACCGGGACCGCGAATCTCTAAGTCGTGCTGAGCAATCACAAAGCCGTCGTTGCTGTCGCGTAAAACCTGCAAACGCTTCTGCGCGGTTTTACTCAGCGGCGCTTTGTACAGCAGCACGCAGTGAGAGGCGACTGCGCCGCGTCCCACGCGGCCACGTAGCTGGTGGAGCTGCGCAAGTCCCAGACGCTCCGGGTTTTCAATGATCATCAGGCTGGCGTTGGGCACATCAACCCCGACTTCAATCACCGTGGTCGCAACCAGTAACTGAATTTCATTGGCTTTGAAGGCTGCCATGACCGCCTGTTTTTCTGCCGGTTTCATGCGGCCGTGCACCAGCCCGACCTGCAAGCCTGGCAGCGCGACTTTTAGCTCTTCCCAAGTGGCTTCCGCCGCCTGGGCTTCCAATACGTCCGACTCTTCAATCAGTGTGCAGACCCAATAAGCCTGGCGCCCCTCGTGGCAGGCGTTTTTCACTCGCTCGATAATATCGCTGCGGCGACTGTCAGGAATCGCCACCGTGGTGACCGGCGTACGCCAGGTGGTAATTCATCGATGGTGGAGGTATCGAGATCGGCATAGGCGGTCATCGCCAGGGTACGCGGAATTGGCGTGGCGGTCATGATCAGCTGATGCGGGTGGAAACCCTGCTCTTCGCCTTTTTCCCACAGCGCCAGGCGCTGATGCACGCCAAATCGATGTTGCTCATCAATGATCACCAGCGCCATGCCGTTGAATTTCACCTGCTCCTGGAACAGCGCATGGGTGCCGACCACCATTGCGACTTGACCGCTGGCAATCGCTTCCTGCTGTGCTTCACGCGCTTTGCCTTTCTGCTTACCGGCTAACCAACCCACTTCAATACCCAGCGGCGCAAACCACTGACGGAAGTTATTGGCATGTTGCTCGGCCAGCAGCTCTGTCGGCGCCATTAGCGCGACTTGTTTGCCATGCGCGATGACATCCAGCGCCGCCAGCGCCGCGACCAGCGTTTTGCCCGATCCGACATCACCCTGCACCAGGCGCATCATCGGGAAGTCATTGGCTAAATCGCGCTCAATCTCCTCAACCACGCGCTTCTGAGCACCCGTAGGGGAAAAGGGGAGCGCGGCCAGCAATTGTTTCGCCAGATTGTGCTTGGCGGGCATCGGCAAGGCATGATGGCGCTGCGCACCGGCGCGAACCGCCAGCATGCTCAAGTTATGCGCCAGCAGCTCTTCGAGAATTAAACGTTTTTGCGCCGGATGGCGGCCGGTTTCCAGCTCGCTGAGACGTAAGTCGGGCGGCGGACGATGCAGAGTACGCAGTGCATCCGGCAAACTCATCAAGCCACCACTCAACTCTGACGGCAGCAGCTCGGCAATGGGGCAGCTCTCCAGTAACGTGAGCGCCTGATCGGTAAGATTGCGCAGCGTCGCCTGGCGAATACCTTCGGTGGTGGGATAAACCGGCGTAAGCGTTTCCTGTAACTCTACGCCGCCTTGTTCACCCTGTACGCGGTACTCAGGATGGATAATCTCAGCACCGCGCTGGCCACGTTTAATTTCGCCATAAGCGGTGACGCGGCGGCCCGGCGACAGACTGTTTTTCATGCCGGCATTGAAATTGAAGAAGCGCATGGTCAGTACGCCGCTGCCATCACTTATCTGGCACACCAGCATACGGCGACGGCCAAACGTGATGTCGCTGTGCAGCACTTCACCTTCCACCGTGGCCCAAACGCCCGGCAGCAGGTCATTAATTTTGTAGAGTTGGGTACGATCTTCGTAGCGCAGCGGCAGATGCAGCAGCAAATCCTGAATGGTGAATAGGCTGAGTTTAGCCAGTTTTCCCGCCTGACTGGCGCCGACGCCGGTCAGGGTACTGAGCGGTATGGCATCCAGCAGACGGCCTTTCATTTTTTACCCGTGGATTGCATGGTGGTCCACCAGTCGGCATCGGCTTCCACTTCGCCTTGAGCGTTGATGTGCGGATAAGGCAGGCCTTTTTGCTTCGCCACGCGTGCCAGCACCGGATATCCGCCTTCAAACAGTAAACGTTGCTGTTCATCGGCATCCAGCAAGCTGTACTGGCGTTTGTACATGCCGGCGTTCTGCCGCTGGCGTTGTGCTTCATACAGAATCAGCGCGGAGGCAACAGAAACGTTGAGCGATTGCACCATGCCTACCATCGGTACGATGATGTCCTGATCGGCGAGCGCCAGCGCTTCGGCAGAAATACCGGTCTTTTCCTGGCCCATCAGAATGCAGGTGGGTTTGGTGTAGTCGATGGAGCGGAAATCCACCGCATTGGCAGAAAGATTGGTGGCGAGCACCTGCATACCCTGATCTTTCAGGTGACGCACGGCTTCTGCGATATGGGGATGTGTCTGGACTTTCACCCAACTATTACTGCCCGCAGAGGCAGACACCATGGTGCGCATGCGCACGCTAGGCCAGACGGCATGGACTTCATGGATGCCCACTGCATCGGCAGTACGAATCACCGCTGAGACATTGTGCGGCTTATGAACCTGCTCCATGCAGACGGTGAGATCGTGCTGGCGCATGGCCAGCATCTCCTGAATACGAGCAAAACGTTGAGCGTTCATGCACTAATTACGGTTACGGTGAACTTTAATCACATCCGGCATAACGCGAATTTTACGCATAATGTTGGCCAGATGGACGCGGTCGTTCGCGGTGAGGCGGATAAAGGCGCTATACACGCGGCCATCACGCTCTTCCGTGTTCAGACTTTGAATGTTGGAACCGGCGGTATTGATTGCCGCCGTCAGGTTAGCCAGCGCGCCTTGGTGGTTGAACATATCAACCTTAATTTCAGCAACAAACTCCTGATCGATGACTTTATCCCACTCAACCGGCATGAACTTCTCAGGCTCTTTCTGATAGCCACGGATGTTACGACAGGATTCGTGATGCACCACCAACCCCTTACCTGGGCTGACGTGCGCGACAATCGGATCGCCAGGAATCGGGCGGCAGCACTTGGCAAAGGTGATCAGTACGCCATCTGCACCTTTGATCGGCAGCTTCTTGCGTTTGCTGTTGCTTTGCGGCTCTTCACTGCCGGCTTGCAGAAGGTTCTTCGCCACCACCACGCTCATGGCATTGCCAAGGCCAATTTCCGCCAACAAATCTTCAATGCCGGCCAGCTTCATGCGCTCCAGCTCGTGCTGAATATTTTCTGGCGGGATCTCAGCTAACTTCTTGCTGCCACCGAGCGCATGGCTCAACAGGCGACGGCCAAGGTTGACGGAGTCTTCACGCTTGAGATTTTTCAGTAGTTGACGAATCTTGGCGCGCGCTTTTGAGCTGACGACAAAGTTAAGCCACGCCGCATTAGGACGTGCGCCAGGCGCAGTGATGATTTCAATAGTTTGACCGCTGGTCAGAGATTGTGACAGCGGATAAGGCTGGCGATCAACGCGAGCCCCCACGCAAGCATGACCGATATCGGTATGTACCGCATAGGCGAAGTCCACTGGTGTAGCGCCAGCGGGCAGTTCAACGATGCGCCCTTCTGGCGTGAACACGTAGATCTCATCCGGGAAGAGATCGGATTTCACGCTTTCGATAAATTCAAACGAACTACCGGCACTTTGCTGCAGCTCCAGCAGGCTTTGCAGCCAGCGCTGGGCGCGAATCTGCGCGGTCGTACCGCTTTCACCGGCCTCTTTATAAGCCCAGTGTGCGGCGACCCCCATTTCAGCCATCTGATCCATATCTTCGGTACGGATCTGAACTTCGACCGGCACGCCGTGTGGACCAATCATCGAGGTGTGCAGTGATTGATAGCCGTTGGCCTTGGGAATCGCAATGTAATCTTTGACGCGTCCAGGACGCGGCTTATAAAGACTGTGCATCTGTCCGAGCACGCGATAACAGGTATCCAGGTCTTTCACGATAACGCGGAAAGCATAGATATCCATGATCGAGTGGAATCGTTGTTCTTTCAGGTGCATTTTGCGGTAAATCGAGTAGAGATGCTTCTCACGGCCGCTGACCCGGCAGGGAATGCCTGCTTCCTGTAAGCGCCCATCGATTTCAGAAAGAATCTTCTGAATCATCTCTTTACGGTTACCGCGCGCCGCTTTCACCACCTCTTTAATCACGCGGAAACGATTCGGATAGAGCGCTTCAAAGCCGAGCTCTTCCAGTTCTGTTTTCAGGTGATGAATACCGAGGCGGTGCGCCAGAGGACTGTAAATCTCCAGCGTTTCCAGTGCGATACGACGCTTTTTATCCGGTCGTAGTGCACCGAGCGTGCGCATGTTGTGCGTGCGGTCAGCCAGTTTGATCAGAATGACGCGGATATCTTGCACCATCGCCATGATCATTTTGCGGAAGTTTTCAGCCTGGGCTTCTTTCTTGTCGCGGAACTTCAGCTTGTCGAGTTTCGATACGCCTTCTACCAGTTCAGCAACGCTTTTGCCAAACAGCTGTTCCATGTCCTGGTAGGTGGCAGGGGTGTCTTCAATTACGTCATGCAGCAACGCAGCCATCAGCGTTTCGTGGTCGAGTTTCATCTCGGCCAGAATGCAGGCTACGGCAACAGGATGGGTAATGTAAGGTTCACCGCTGGAGCGTGTCTGACCCTCGTGGGCATCACGCGCGACAAGATAAGCTTGCTTGAGGCGCTTAATCTGCTCCTCAGGCAAGTATTTTTCAATCAGTTGATTGAGGCTTTCAAACAGATACAAGGTTGACCTGCGAAGTGCTGTTAACGACGACCTTCAGCGATAGCGGTAACGGCTTGTAACTCAGCGGCTTCCTGCTCTTGCTGCTCCTGACGATCACGAACATCCAGAATCTGGTTGGTGATCAGGCCTTCTTCGATTTCGCGCAGGGCGATAACGGTGGCTTTATCGTTCTCTTCTGGAACCAGCGGGTCTTTGCCGCCAACCTGCATCTGACGTGCACGACGTGCAGCGACCAACACCAGGTCAAAACGGTTACCAATTTTCTCTACTGCGTCCTGAACGGTTACGCGTGCCATAGGTGTGCTACTCCACAGATGATGAAGAAATGACTGGGCATAATACTGAAAGTGACTTCAGACTGCCAATAGTTTGCTGATTAAAGCGTCATGTCGCGATTTTTGGCGACTCATACGCAGACGTTCTGCGCGAATAATGTGTTTCAGGTCTGTCAACGCCAGGTCGAAATCATCATTCACAATCAGATAGTCGTATTCGGCGTAGTGACTCATCTCCGCCACGGCTTGTGCCATGCGGCGGGCGATGACCTCTTCGCTATCCTGACCGCGGCCACGCAGGCGGCGATCCAGCTCTTCGGTTGACGGCGGCAAAACAAAAATGCTGCGTGCTGCAGGCATTTTCTGACGAATTTGCTGCGCACCTTGCCAATCGATATCCAGAAACACATCTACACCGGTCGCCAGCACGCGCTCAATAGCGGCGCGCGAAGTGCCGTAGTAATTGCCGAACACTTCCGCATGTTCGAGGAAGTCATCTGCGGCAATCATGGTCTCGAATTCGGGCTTAGAGACGAAGAAGTAGTGCTCACCATGTGCTTCACCGGGGCGCACGCCGCGGGTGGTATGAGAAATAGACACCTGCGTATCGTACAGCGGCTGTGTCTTTAACAGTGCCTGAATCAGGCTGGATTTACCCGCGCCGCTTGGGGCGGAAACAATATAAAGCGTGCCTTGAGCCATGGTTATCTTGAATTGAGTAAAGAGCGGAGTCGATTTCCTGCACAGTATACACGGCTTAGGTGCGCCACGCAGCGTTTGCCGCTGAGCCCGGGCAATTCTTTTTCTGTGAGCCAGCCTTTAAAGGCTGATTAAGATGCTGCGAACGCGGTAAAAAGCCCGGAATCTGGCTCTCTTTTTATGCCTTCTACGTTGGTAATCAACAGAGCGGAACTCTCCAATAGGCAAAAAGGAGAGCAACGATGAAAGGATGGCTATGTCTGTGCTGCTGGTTAATGAGCGCAGGTTGTTGGGCGGAGGCCCTGTGTCCCAGTTGGGCCACCGCGCGTGCTCAACAAGAGATAGTGAAGCTACAAAGCCAGCTACGCCATTGGGATGATGCCTATTATCGACAAGGCATCAATCTGGTTAGCGATGCCGATTACGATAGCCTGCAACAGCGGCTACAACACTGGCAGCGCTGCTTCACACCTGACCGCTCAGAGGATGAGCCTCAGTTGAAAACGGACGGTACGACACGTCATCCGGTCGCGCACACTGGTGTCCGCAAGCTACGCGATAAACGCGCGGTGGCTTACTGGATGCAGGATAAAGCGCCGCTTTGGATACAACCCAAGGTTGATGGAGTAGCCGTCACTCTGGTGTATCGGCACGGTAAGTTGGTTTCTCTGATCAGCCGTGGTGATGGTTTACGTGGGGAAGAATGGCTGGCGAAAGCCTCATATATTCCGGCTATCCCATCGCGCATCGAAACTGATCTTGATGACGTCGTGCTGCAAGGCGAATTGTTCCTGCAAATGACCGATCATCAACAAGCGCGTGATGGTGGCAAAAATGCACGGGCGCAAGTTGCGGGTGCGATGATGCGCCATGAAGCCTCAGCGCTGCTGTCACAACTCGGCCTTTTTATTTGGTCATGGCCCGATGGCCCCAAGCAAATGACAGAACGCCTGCAACAGTTATCACACTGGGGAATGGGTTTAGCGCAGCGCTGGAGTCGCCAAGTTAACAATGAAGAAGAGGCCGCCATATGGCGCGACCGCTGGTTTCATGCAACGTTGCCGTTTGTCACTGATGGCGTGGTCATTCACCAATCGCCAATGCGCGACGGGCGTGACTGGCAGCCTGGGCAGGGCGGCTGGTCAGCTGCATGGAAGTATCAGCCTGTTGAGGTGAGCAGTGAGGTGTTATCGGTGGATTTCAATGTTGGCAGGACGGGGAAAATCGCTGTGGTGCTGAATGTGCTTCCGGTGCAGTTAGATGACAAAACGGTACGCCGGGTGAATATCGGCTCACTGCGCCGTTGGCGCGAGCGAGATGTGATTGCCGGTGATCAGATAACCCTGGCGCTGGCCGGTCAGGGCATCCCACGGCTGGAGCGAGTGATATGGCGCATTGCGCAGCGTGATTACCCTACTGCACCTCAGCAGAATACCTATGATGCTCAGACATGCCTGACTTTCAGTACCGAGTGTCGTCTGCAGTTTTTATCTCGACTCAGCTGGCTGAGTCAGAAGTCGGTACTGGATATACCGGGTATGCAGCGCAGTAGTTGGCAACGCCTACTCGATAGCGGCGCAATCACCCATCTCTTTTCCTGGGTCACGCTCACCCCGGCACAGATCGCACAAACCGACGGCATTTCCAGTCAGCGCGCGCAGCATATCTGGCAACGTTTTCACCTGACTCGCCAGCAGCCTCTGCGTCGCTGGGTGAGTGCGCTTGGTTTACCGCTACCCCGTGCGGCATTGCAATCGTTACCTGATACTGGGTGGTCGCCATTGCTGGACCGCTCCGTTGGAGATTGGCAGCAATTGCCTGGTATCGGTCCTGTATTGGCGCAACGTATTGTAGCTATGCTGCAAGATAGCGAGTTGCGGCAGTTGATACTTTTTTTGCAGCAGCAGGATATTCCTGCTGCTCACTCAGTGCTCGGGATGGGGATAATTGAAGATGGGCAACCCAAGGCGGAAGCGCAACGCCAGCAAACGGGCAAAGAAACCGAAGAGTAATGTGATAATCACTACGGCTTCATTGGGCAGTGGGGTTTTCAGTAACAAGATATAGAGCCAGCCGGAGGCAAAGGCGATGCCTGCATAGAGTTCTTTCTGGAACACCAGCGGGATGCGGTTACAGAACATATCGCGTAGTACGCCGCCAAATACGCCGGTGATCACGGCAGCAATCGCCGCGATGATCGGTGCGTGTCCTGCATCAAGCGCCACTTGGGCGCCAATAATTGAAAACACCACCAAGCCAAGCGCGTCCAGCACCAGAAACACTTTGCGCAAATGGTTCATCAGCGGGGCGACAAAAGTGGTGACCACGGCTGCTGCCGCCACAATCATGATGTATTCCGGATTCTTTACCCAACTGAGTGGATAATGCCCGAGCAAAATGTCACGCACGGATCCTCCGCCGATAGCGGTGACCGAGGCGATGATAATCACACCAAACAGATCCATTTTACGACGCCCAGCTGCCAGCGCGCCGGTCATGGCTTCGGCGGTGATGCCAATAATATAGAGAACGGTTAATAACATAGAGCACTCCAGAAGATTGGCGGCAAGCCTAAAGATTTCCCAGAGTCTAGACCACTGAGTTTTTCTAAATATGACGCCATCGGATTAGCCATTTTGATGACGAACATGCTAACAGTCTTAGCAGGCGGGATAAATCAGCAGTGGTATGCAGATTTGCATAAAAAAATGTGATGTGAAAAGGGAGCGGATGGCCAATCGGCGTGGCGACTAAGGCGCTTGATGAGTAGAAAAGAAAAAAGCGTGCTGGCGACCAGCACGCGAACGCATCTTCTCAGATGCCCAGAGCCCACCATACAGACTTGTTTTTATTATCAGTTTCTTGCTCGCACATTGGCGAAACTTTTCAGGCTAAAACGGTATTCTGGTTGAAACCAAGAACGGCCGTAGTAGCAGTAAACCAGCATTCTGATAGAGACCATGGCGAGGTATCCCCAGATGGCGCAAAGTACTGAAGGGGTCAGCCAGACTGTAAACAGTGTAATACCCAAGCCTACCAGTACCGATGCTGTTTCGGTAAAAGCAATGCGCGAAAATTGTTTTTCCCGCTGCAATATGGCTCGGTAATGCTGTCCCTGTGGAATAATAATGAAAATCACCGAAATCATTTCCAGCATGATTGCCATTTCTGGTTGATTCATTATTCGGCTATAAATATCGCTTCCAATAAACAGCGCCGCAAATATGGTTATTCCACTGAGTACATTCCCCCAGTATAAAATGGAGAGTTCACTGTTGTTGAGGTTTTTATTTCTGATTGCCGCGTTGCCAAATCCACGATCGGCCAAGGTGTCAATCACTAATAAAATAATGATGGCAATAGCGAGTAAATCTAACTCGTTTGCCTGGAGTATTTGAGCCAGAAGTGAAAGTTGTAAAACACCAATGCCGACGATTTTAATCGATGACAAAATTGACCATTTGGCACTGGCCAAATTTTTTTCTTTTATCGTCATATTCTGCTCGTTATGGTACATGTACCAGTACAATTGAGGGTTTACCCGGGCTAAAGCCCAGAGTACAGATCACATCAATGCAACGTTTCCTGACGCAGCCCTGAAATACCTTTCAGAGATTGCCACGTAAAGATGCATTCAATTAAATGATGCTCTGAATGTAAAAAGATGACCCTGGTGTATAATGGTTTTTTTGTCTCGTCGGTATCTCCTCCTGTTCGAAGGAAATCCGCAAGATCATTATAAAATCCCTTTGCATTATTATATTCCCCGGCCAGCATCCTCCTGGCAATCTCAACAAATTCTTTTTCTGACAACAAAGGATAGGTTGAGCGATCCATGTTATTTCCCTGCTGTTGTTATTATTGTGTGTTGCTGTGTGTGAATGAGTTATACCGTGTTTTAATTAAATTAACACCATAAGAAAACTCCTATAAATACATAGCAGGAATAAATGGTTTCAGCTTTTGCATCAGAATTGATAAAGCGTCTGATTTATTATTTATTAGTGTTTTTCTACATTTGGATATGAAAGCAAGTGAGACAATTAAGCGGGCGCATAAAAACATCGATAAATCAGAGGGTGTAAGAGAAACTCATCCGACACTCACCAGGAGTTTTCCTGGTGAGGAGACTTTAGCCAGACTGGTGATTAGCGAGAGAGGCAGCAAGAATTGCCCAAGAACAGTTAAACGCTGCTGAGTGAACAAAGTGGATTTTTTTAGTGATTACAGCCAGCGTATTTTGAAACATCAATGATTTTATAATGCATTGATTCTAATGAGTTAAAAGATGGAGGAGTTGCTCAAGATCACGTTTGACCCACGTAACGTCCTGCGCAAACTTTTCATCGGACATCAAAGGCTGGCGATAAACCACCATGACAACTTCGGCGCCCTGTTCATTGGCAATCACCCGCATTGGCATATAAATTTCTTTACCGATGCCGGTATCAATCCAGTGATCCATCACACCAAACGGGTTATGGGGTGTAAAACGGATTTTCACTGAGCCTTCAGGTCCTTTCGCTTTCCAGTAGTTACCCTCTTGCGTGAGGGTACTGGCACTTAGCCCGCTAGCCCATTTTGCAAAGCATTCAGGTTTCCAGATGGTTTCATATAAATCTAACCAGTTACGAGGGATGGTCAGCGTGACTGTCTGAGATGGCAGCATGGAACCTCCAGTTGAGCAGATAAAGCCGGCTATGACAGGCGGCAATGTGTTAGGGCGGGGCGCGACACACGCCCGTAGCATTTTTACCTTATCTGAAGGCCAGCCAGCTGAAAACGGCAGGCTTATGGAAATGTGGTGTAAGTGAGGTTTCCCGCAAAAAGGTTCTTCCTGCCTGTCGCAGAGAGTCTG
This sequence comes from Pantoea rwandensis, assembly GCF_002095475.1. Lineage (GTDB taxonomy): Bacteria > Pseudomonadota > Gammaproteobacteria > Enterobacterales > Enterobacteriaceae > Pantoea > Pantoea rwandensis. The sequence goes on along the minus strand of NZ_MLFR01000017.1, from coordinate 80,588 downwards.
CAAGATTGCGGACTCTCGTTTAGCCATTACCGCTGCGGGCGGTTCATTTATCCTTTTTTTGTTGGCGTGCCGCCTTGGAATCCGCCGCCCAAATCTTCAATCAGCACGACCGCCAGATTGATTTGCTGTGCCTGCAGAGCCACCAGTTTTTGATCGGATTCAATGAGCTGATTTTGGATGGTCAGCACATCGAGATACGGGCGAAGTCCCGCCGCATATTCACGGTGCAAATCATCCCATGCGCTGTGAATCAGCTGGTTAGCACTCTGCTGCTGGGCTAACTGTTCCTGAATGGATTGTAACTGCGTGATGGTATCGCTGATGTTGCCTAGTGAACCGATCAGCAGCTTGTTGTACTGCGCCACAGCCAAATCCCAGTTAGCATCGCTCTCCGCTAGATCGGCGCGTCGTTTACCGGCATCAAAGATAGGCAGTGAGAGGCTTGGGCCAACGTTAAAGAAGCGACTCGGCGCGCCGAAGAAAGCATCCCCTAGTAGCGAACGCGTTCCTGCTTCTGCCACAAGGTTAATATTGGGATAGAACTCGGTTTTGGTTGCGGCAATTTGCTTCGAGGCCGCTTCAACACGCCAACGCGCTGCGACCACATCCGGACGGCGTCCAAGCAATTCAGCCGGGATAGTGCCTGGTAGCGTTGCGGCGACCGGTACGTTCATTTTCGCTGGCTTTAGCTGGCGCCAGTAATCAGGTCCTTTACCAATCAGTGTTGATAACTGTATTCCCGCATCAGTGACGCTCTGTTTCGCTTCGGTCAGGCTGGCCTCGGCGGTTTTCTGCTCTGACAGCGCCTGCTTGTATTGATAGTCCGACGTCAATCCGGCACTGACGTATTGTTGCTGGATTTTGGCGATGCCATCAGACCGATCAGCATTCTGCTTGGCTAACTCAGCGTTGGACCAAGCCAGATTTAGGTTGTTCCATGCGCGTGTTACGTTCGCTGCGAGGGTGAGTTGGCTGGCTTGGCGATCCAATTCGCTTGCACGGGCCTGGCCAATTGCGGCTTCGGCAGCATCTTTTTTCCCGCCCCATAAATCGAAGGTGTAGCTCATTCCAATGTTGGCGGTGCGAAGGGTGCTGTAGGTTTTGCCTTGCAGCAATGGGTCATCCACTTTCGCGACGCGCGAGCGCGTTATCCCGGCATTGAGATCAACGTCAGGGTAACGCTCAGCATCGGCGGCAATCACCTGCGCATTCGCTTTATCTGCTTGCGCGTTGACGATCTGTAGATCAGGGCTGGACTGCATCGCGTTAGCGATCAATTGGTTCAGCTGGGTATCGTTAAAGCTCCGCCACCAGTCGCTTTTAGGCCAGCTGGCTGCACTGAAGTGGGCATTTTTTAACGATTCGTTGGCCTGAAGCGAGTTAGCATCGAGAAGTTTATTACTGGTGTGTAAGCCATGTGGGTTGGCGCAGCCAGCCAGCAGGGCAATAGCAACGGCAAGTGTGAGCCGTTTGGTCGTCAATTGCAGAGTCATGTTTTTGATCAGAATAGGAGAGAGCAGACCATTACATGAGTCTGTGCAAATTTTGACAAACCTGTTTTTCGTTAAGAATGGTTGGGAAATGTGAGCGGTAAAAAAGAACAGCAGGCGAGCGCCTGCTGCATCAATAGATTACACGTAAAGTGAAGCTTCACCTGGTGGGCGAGTTTTAAAGCGACGATGCAGCCACAGATACTGCTCTGGCGCACGCAGGATCTCTTTCTCAATGACTTTGTTCATGTAAGCCGCCGCCGCCGCTTCATCTTCATAAGGATAATTTTGCAGCTCCGGCTGAATAATCAGCTGGTAACCGCTCTTATCGCTATTACGAATCAGCACAATGGTCAGCATGGCTGGCTTAGCTAAACGCGACAACACGTAGGTTCCGTTCGTGGTTGCGGCTTTTTCGACGGCAAACAGCGGTGCGAACACGCTGCCTTTTGGGCCATAATCCTGATCCGGTGCAAACCACACCGCTTCGCCCTGTTTTAGCGCCTGCACCATGCCACGCAGATCGCGGCGATCAATCATTGCCTTGTTGGAACGCATACGGCCTTTAGTTTGCGCCCACTCCATCGCCTGATTATTGTGCGGACGGTACATCGCCATCATCGGCTGACAGAGTCCGGTAATACGGCCACCCAGTTCCAGTGACATAAAATGCACGCCAATCGCCATTACGCCGCGATGGTTCTGCTGGGCATTTTGCAAGTTGTGAAGACCTTCAACCTGGAAATAGCGGCGCACACGCGCATCAGACCAGAACCAGGCAATCCCGGTTTCCGCCAGCGCCATGCCCAGTGATTCAAAGTTGCCCGCAATCAGCACCTCTTTGTCTTCCTCATTAATATGTGGGAAGCAAAGCTCAATGTTGCGACGGGTGATACGCTCACGACGTTTAAGGAAGTGGCGTGACAGCTTGCCGGCAGACGCGCCAAGCCGAATTAAAATGGGGTATGGGAGTTGCACCAGCAGCCAAAGCACACCCAGTCCGAACCAGGTAAACCAGTAGCGGGGATGCAAAAGTTTTGAACAGAACTGCCCGTTTTTCTTCATAACGCCTTCAGAGAAAGAGTGAATGTATCGCGCAAAGAAGGGTGTCCATGAATTCCTGGCGGTACGACTGTGTTAATTACGACCAGTAGATTAGCAAATAGTGCCCTCAAAGAAACGTAAACTCTGCAATCTTTAAGATTGAGAGGTTTCATTGAGTTCCACGGTTTCTGCATGAGATACAGGTGTTAAGAAATAAATTGTCTATATTTAACAAATTGATAGTTGATATTGGTGATAGTTCATGGCGTGCGATGTTGGTCATCTTTGGACAGTAATTGACACGCATAATCATCGAAGCTTTCACAATCTTTACATTGCAAAGATAGGAAATTGGTCTAGCCATTAAACGAGGCGTGACTGAATGGCTGTGGTTTTGAAATGGCCCAGTTAACCGGGCCTCAGAAAAACAGGAGAGTTAACGCTACTCGATGTTCTGAATCTGTTCGCGCATTTGCTCAATCAACACTTTCAACTCAATCGCAGAAGCCGTGATATCTGCATTAATAGACTTCGATGCCAGCGTGTTCGATTCGCGGTTGAATTCTTGCATCATAAAGTCGAGGCGACGGCCTACCGCTTCTTTCTTCTTCAGAATGTTGTAAGTCTCTTTGACGTGGGCATCAAGTCGATCGAGTTCTTCTGCCACATCAATGCGTTGTGCCATCATTACCAATTCTTGTTCCAGGCGATTGTTTTCCAACTGAACTTCAGCTTCCTCCAGTTTGGTCACCAGACGCTCACGCTGCCATTTCAACACTTCCGGCATTTGCGCGCGCACTTTGCTCACCTCGAGCGAGACGCCTTCCAGGCGCTGTTCGATCAGCGATTTCAGTGCGGTGCCTTCACTTTCGCGTGCCACGATAAAGTCATCGAGTGCGCCATCCAGTGCTGCCAAGAGTTCGGTATTGATGGCATCAAGATCCTGCTCTTGCGCTGACATCACGCCAGGCCAACGCAGAATATCCAGCGGGTTGATCGCGCCCTCATCGGTTTGCAATTTTACCCAGTTGGCAGCCCGTACTAATTGCTTAGCGAGTGCCTCATTCAGTTGCAGTTCACCTTGAGCAGACGGATCCGCGTCAAATCGCAGATTGCACTCTATTTTTCCGCGCGTCAGACGATTGCGGATGCGCTCACGGATCATGGGTTCCAGGCTACGAAACTGCTCCGGTAGGCGGATATAGGTTTCCAGATAGCGTTGGTTCACCGAACGGAGTTCCCATGCGGCGCTGCCCCAGTGGCCTTTGGCTTCGCGGCGGGCGTAGGCGGTCATGCTGCGGATCATAAGCTTGTACTCATTTTCAGGAATGTTATCCGCATTATAGTGACGGGAGTGGAACCATGATAGGCATAAGCGCAATCAGCTTGTTTCATCTGCCGCTTTGAGTGAAAAGGGTGACGAATCTGCTATTCACACCCTATGATGTTCTTTGTGATACTAAAACGTCTGAGGCTATGATGTTGAATAAATTGGCGATGCCGCTGGTTCTCGTTCTCTTTCTGGCCGGATGCCAGGCACCCTCTGAAACCCGTGAACAGATTCCACCCAACACCGCTCCTGTTGCCGTATGCGGTTCAGGGGACATCATGATGCAAACCACGTTGTGGTTCGGTATGAATAAACCGAAAGGCGGCACGGTGAGCAGCAGCGAATGGCAGCAATTTGTCGATAAGGATGTGACACCCAAGTTTAAAGATGGGCTTTCGGTGTATGAAGGCAAAGGCCAGTGGCTGGGCAACGACGGTAAGCTGGCACGTGAAAATAGCAAAGCGTTAATGTTGATTCATCAGCCAGATCGCGCCAGCTCTGACAGCATCAATACATTGCGTGACATCTATAAAAAGCGTTTCGAACAGGATTCCGTGATGCGTGTGGATGCTTTGGTGTGCGTGGCGTTCTAAACGATGTTGAGGGCGCACGGGATGATGTGCGCCCTGGCCTTATCAAATAAACAGACCTGCAAAAGCCGCTGATAACAGGCTCACCAGCGTTGAGCCATACACCAGCTTCCAACCAAAGCGTGAAACTACGTTGCCCTGACGCTCATTCAGCCCCTTAATCGCCCCTGCGACAATACCGATCGAGGCGAAGTTGGCGAACGACACAAGAAACACCGACAAAATGCCCAATCCGCGCGGTGTCATTTCCGCTGCCACCTTTTTCAGCTCAATCATGGCGACAAATTCATTGGCGACCAGTTTGGTGGCCATGATGCTTGCCGCCTGCAATGCATCGGCGGAGGGAATGCCAATCAGCCACGCAAAGGGATAAAACACATAACCGAGCAGCTGTTGGAAGCTGTAGCCAAACACCGCAGCGAACAGGGCATTAATGGCGGCGATCAGCGCGATAAAACCAATCAGCATCGCCAGAATGATCATCGCCACTTTAAAACCGGCCAGAATATATTCGCCCAGCATCTCAAAGAAGCTCTGATCTTCATGCAGCTTATCCAGTGCAATCTGCTCTTCATTTTCCGGGCGTGTCGGGTTGATGATTGAGAGGATGATAAAGGTGCTGAACATGTTGAGGAGCAGCGCGGCAACCACATATTTTGCATCAATCATCGACATGTAGGCGCCGACAATAGACAGCGAGACCGTGGACATCGCAGTCGCTGCCATGGTGTACATGCGCGGCGCGGAGATATCGCCGAGAATCCCTTTATAAGCGATGAAGTTTTCCGATTGGCCAAGAATCAGGGTACTGACGGCGTTAAACGACTCCAGTTTGCCCATGCCATTCACCTTCGACAGCAATGTGCCGACCAGACGAATCAGCAGTGGCAGAATGCGCCAGTGCTGCAAAATGCCGATCAGTGCCGAGATGAAAACAATCGGGCAGAGTACACCGAGGAAAATAAAGGCCAGCCCCTGTTTTGCCATATTACCGAAGACAAAGTCGGTGCCTTGTGCCGCGAAGGTTAATAGGGTCTCGAAGAACCCCCCAACGCCAGTCACCACCGTCTGACCGCCCGCTGAGTGCAGAAAGAACCACCCGAGCGCGGCCTCGACAATTAATAATTGAATAATAAAACGCGGACGAATCCGTTTGCGGTCATGGCTGACCAATAGCGCAAGGGCGAAGATCACCGCCAACGCTAACAGGAAATGGAGTATCGCTGTCATCATGTGTCTTTTTATGTGAGGAAAGGGCGCATTTAGCCATAGCTGCGGCGAAATTTCATCCGGGATTGTGGCGCATGTGGGCAGGACAGCCGCGTATGAAGTCCGTATAATGCGCAGCCAAACCTAAGCAAGCCGGAGAGAAACCATGCGTCCAGCAGGCCGTAACGCATCTGATGTGCGTCCCGTCACTATCACTCGTCACTACACCAAACACGCTGAAGGATCTGTTCTCGTGGAGTTTGGCGAAACCAAAGTGCTGTGTACTGCCACCGTTGAAGAAGGTGTGCCGCGCTTCCTTAAGGGTAAAGGTCAGGGCTGGGTTACCGCTGAATATGGCATGCTGCCGCGTTCAACCCATAGCCGTATGGCGCGTGAAGCCGCCAAAGGTAAGCAAGGCGGACGAACATTAGAGATTCAACGTCTGATTGCCCGTTCACTTCGTGCTGCCGTGGATTTAGAGGCGTTAGGTGAATTCACTATCACATTAGATTGCGATGTGATCCAGGCCGATGGCGGCACGCGTACCGCCTCTATTACCGGTGCGTGCGTAGCGTTGGCCGATGCGCTGAATGCGCTGGTGGCAGCCGGCAAACTGAAGGCCAGTCCACTGAAAGGCATGGTTGCTGCCATTTCGGTAGGCATTGTTGGCGGTGAAGCGCTATGCGATCTGGAGTATGTAGAGGATTCTACAGCTGAAACGGATATGAACGTGGTGATGACTGAAGATGGCCGCATGATTGAGGTTCAGGGCACTGCCGAAGGCGAACCGTTCAGTCATGAAGAGTTACTGCAACTGTTGGCGCTGGCACGAGGCGGCATAGAGCAGTTGATTCAGGCGCAAAAAGCAGCGTTAGCAAATTGATTTAACAGGCGACCAAAGAGTCGCCTTTTCTTTATTTGAGGAGTGACAAATGAAAGCCTGGCAACGTCAGTTTATCGAATTCGCCCTGAACAAAGGCGTACTGAAATTTGGCGAGTTTACCCTGAAATCAGGTCGTGTAAGCCCGTATTTCTTTAACGCTGGTTTGTTTAACACAGGGCGCGATTTAGCGCTGCTGGGACGCTTCTATGCGCAAGCGCTGGTGGATGGCGGCGTTGATTTTGATCTACTGTTTGGTCCTGCTTATAAAGGCATTCCCATCGCGACCACAACCGCAGTGGCATTGGCCGATCATCACGACCGTGACGTGCCTTACTGCTTTAACCGCAAAGAAGCCAAAGATCACGGAGAAGGCGGCTTGCTGGTGGGTAGTCCACTGCAGGGTAAAGTGATGTTGGTGGATGATGTGATCACGGCGGGTACCGCAATTCGTGAATCGATGGATATTATCAGTGCACACAATGCGACCCTGGCGGGTGTGATGATTTCACTGGATCGCCAGGAGCGTGGGCGTGGTGATATTTCTGCTATTCAGGAAGTGGAACGTGATTATCAGTGCAAAGTGACTGCGATTATTACGTTGGCTGAGTTGATTGATTACCTGGAAGAGAAACCAGAGATGGCAGACCATCTGGCAAAAGTACGGGCATATCGTAAAGAATACGGCGTCTAAAGTTTTCGCTTTGTACCGAACCGTAGCGGCGCAATTTTTTTGTGCCGCTACGCTATGTATTACACTAACTGCGCAGCAATCAACGGCCAGCGGGTGTCAAAATCGGCTGTAGGGCGAAAGCGGAATTCAGAACGCACGTAACGCGACAGTAACCCCTCGCAAAACGCCAGTAGCTGGCTGGCCAGCAGCGTTTCATCAGTCTGAAAACCTTCACCATCACGCATTTTTTTCTCACGCATTACCTGACGCAGTTGCACCTCAATGCGTTCGAACAGTTGGTTAATACGCCCTTGCAGGCGATCCTGCTCAAACATCAACGCGTGGCCAGTCAAAATGCGCGTCAGCCCCGGATTACGCTCACCAAATCCCAGAACCAGCTGCACAATCAAACGTAGTCGTGCCATGGTCTCTTTTTCATCTTTCAGGATCAGATTGATGCGGGTAATCAGACTGTCTTCAATAAACTCGATCAGGCTATCGAACATACGCGTTTTGCTGGGGAAGTGGCGATACAGTGCCGCTTCCGAAACGCCGACATTGACTGCCAGCTTGGCGGTGGTGATGCGCTGACTGCCATCGCTCGACTCCAGCATTTGCGCCAGTGCCTGCAAAATTTCTTCGCGACGGTTGCGTTTCGCGACTTTTTTTTCTGCCATGACCTTCAAGACCCCTGAAATTCACCAAAAACAGGCAATACGGCCTCATCTGCCACTGACTGGGTTGTCTGTGGCAGATGAGAAATAAAAAGATGGCTAAGCGAAAAGTGTCGCGTATTACTGACGACCAGAGTGACCAAAGCCACCTGCGCCGCGATCGCTGGTATCAAAATCTTCAACCAGATTAAATTCGGCCTGTACCACTGGCACGAAGACCAGCTGTGCCAGACGATCACCCGGCTGCAGCGTAAAGCTCTCCTGACCACGGTTCCACACAGAAACCATTAACTGGCCCTGGTAATCGGAGTCGATCAAGCCCACCAGGTTGCCCAACACGATGCCGTGCTTATGGCCCAAACCAGAACGCGGCAAAATCACTGCTGCCAGCGAAGGGTCAGCAATGTGAATCGCTAAGCCGGTTGGCACCAGTGTGGTCATGCCTGGGGTAATCTCCAGTGCGCCATCAAGGCAGGCGCGCAGGTCGAGGCCTGCTGAACCCGAGGTTGCATAAGTCGGCAGTGGGAATTCATTCCCCACGCGCGCATCAAGAATTTTAACGTCGATTTTTTTCATCATAACGGCTGACAATCTCGTCTATTAATTGTTGGCCAAGGAGCGTCTTATCACTGAGCGGTAAGACTTTCTCTCCTTCCTGCCAAAAAAGGTGAAGAGCATTGGTGTCGCTATTGAATCCCTGCCCGGCCTGCGCGACATCGTTCGCGCAAATCAGGTCCAGGTTTTTCCGCGCCCGTTTTTGCCGCGCGTATTCTTCCACATTCTGGGTTTCAGCAGCAAATCCCACCACATAAGGGCGATTTTTCTGCAGCGCCGCGACGCCTGCGACAATATCCGGGTTCTTCACCAACTGCAGCGTGACGTTATCATCGCCACCCTGTTTTTTGATTTTCTCTGCGGCAATGTTTGCCGCCCGGTAGTCTGCCACGGCTGCGCTGGCAATGAAAATATGTTGTTGGCTGATTTGCGCCATCACCGCCGCTTCCATTTCCAGTGCGCTGCCCACATCCACGCGTGTCACGCCTGCTGGCGTTGGGAGCGTGACCGGACCGGAAACCAACGTAACCTTCGCGCCGCGTTTTGCAGCGGCGGCAGCAATGGCATAACCCATTTTGCCGGAGCTGTGGTTACTGATATAGCGTACCGGATCCAATGCCTCACGGGTTGGGCCGGCGGTGATCATAATGTTGAGATGTTGCAGATCGTTGACGGGTGCCGCCCATTCGAGTGCATAAGCCACTATCGCCAGTGGGTCGAGCATGCGTCCTGGGCCAATGTCGCCACAGGCTTGGCTGCCGCTGTCTGGACCCCAAATCAGGACGCCTCGCTTCGCCAGACGCTGAAGATTTTCCTGCGTCACCGCTGCGCGATACATCTGCTGATTCATGGCGGGTACAATGGCTAAAGGGGCATCGCTGGCGAGGCAGGCGGTGGTGACCAGATCGTTTGCCATACCTGCGGTAACGCGCGCAATGAGGTCGGCCGTTGCGGGTGCCAGTACAATCAAGTCCGCCCACTTTGCCAGCTCGATATGACCCATGGCGGCTTCCGCTGCCGGGTCGAGCAAGTCATCAAACACCGGATAGCCCGAAACGGCTTGTAAGCTGAGCGGCGTAATGAACGCTTTAGCCGCTTCGGTCATCATCACACGCACGTCTGCGCCACGATCGCGAAGACGACGCACCAGCTCGGGGGCTTTATAAGCAGCGATACCGCCACTCACGCCGAGCAGAATTTTTTTTCCGGCTAATCCCGTCATGTTCCTGGCCTCAACTCAAACGGATTGCCGCGCCAAGCGCGACAGATGATGGCAACTTTATCACAAAATCCTCAACTCGCCTTTTCACTGCCTGCGACCTTTGCGAGCCGTCTCGGAAATCGTAAAGGGGTTGCTGGTGCCCGACACGGCAGACGCGCACACTCGCCCTTAAATAGGGAGGTCAAAGTCATGATGGAACTGGCACCACGGGAAAAACTGGCAATACTGGGGGCAGAGGCGCTGACTGATGCAGAACTCTTAGCGATTTTTTTGCGTACCGGCAGCTATGGCACGACTGTGATGGTGCTGGCTCAGCAAATGCTCAATGAATGGGGTTCGCTGTATCGCATCATGACCGCCACTCAAGAAGATCTTGGAACGATGAAAGGCTTGGGCATGGCCAAAATTACACAGCTGCATGCCATCGCCGAATTGGGTCGACGTTTTTTCGCCAGTCAGCTGGCACGCGAAAATGTGATGGAAAATCCTAAAGTGACGCGCCACTACCTGCAAAGTGTGCTGGCTCATCAGGAGCGGGAGGTGTTCATGGCGCTGTTTCTGGATAACCAGCATCGGGTATTGCAAGCTCAGAAGATGTTTTCCGGCTCCATCGCCAGTGTTGAGGTGCATCCACGTGAAATTGTGCGTGAGGCGCTGAAACTTAACGCTGCTGCGGTAATATTGGCGCATAATCATCCCTCTGGCATCGCTGAACCCAGCCGGGCCGACCGTGATATTACCAGTAAAGTTGGGCAGGCTTGCGCGTTGCTGAATATTCGTTTACTTGACCATTTGGTGATCGGTCACGGCGAGTACACCTCTTTCGCTGAGCGCGGTTGGCTGTAAAACATCCGCCCGGGTGCGCAGAAATGATGCATTTTCGCGCGATCCATAGGGATCTTTATCTGTTCGGGACTTGAGCACACCGCCTGAGCGGCGTATACTACGCCACCTTTGAGAATCTCGGGTTTGGCGTTTGGGTCAGCTTAGCGGGTTCACATGGAACTCGCCTGGCGGGCTAAGGCCTGACGAGGCGGCCAAAACCTAGTTTTTAAAGCTCGAGCTTATTTGATTTTTGGAGAATAGAAATGTCACGAGTCTGCCAGGTAACTGGAAAGCGTCCGGTAACGGGTAACAACCGTTCCCACGCAATGAACGCGACGAAACGCCGTTTCCTGCCGAACTTGCACTCTCACCGTTTCTGGGTTGAGAGCGAAAAGCGCTTCGTTACTCTGCGTGTATCTGCTAAAGGTATGCGTGTTATTGATAAAAAGGGCATTGATACGGTTTTGACCGAAATCCGCGCCCGTGGTGAGAAGTACTAAGGAACTGAATCATGGCTAAAGGTATTCGTGAGAAGATCAAGCTGGTTTCCTCTGCTGGTACAGGTCACTTCTATACCACCACGAAGAACAAGCGTACTAAACCAGAGAAACTGGAACTGAAAAAGTTCGATCCGGTTGTACGTCAGCACGTTCTCTACAAAGAAGCCAAAATTAAATAATTTTGGTGTTCTTGTGAAAAACCCGGCTTCGGCCGGGTTTTTTGTTTCTGCGGTTTGTTGAGGAGATGACATGCCTGAATTACCAGAGGTAGAAACCAGCCGCCGCGGCATTGAGCCACACATGGTGGGCGCGACGATTTTGCATGCGATAGTGCGTAACTCACGCCTGCGCTGGCCGGTCTCGCACGAAATCCACGCGCTAAGCGATCAGCCCGTATTGAGCGTGCAACGTCGCGCGAAATACCTCTTGCTGGAGCTTCAACACGGCTGGATTATTATTCACCTCGGCATGTCCGGCAGCTTACGTATTTTGCCGGGTGAACAACCTGCTGCGAAGCATGACCATGTTGATTTAGTGATGAGTAACGGCAAAGTGTTGCGCTACACCGACCCGCGACGATTTGGTGCCTGGCTGTGGACGACTGACCTTGAAGGCAGTAGCGTGCTTTCTCACCTTGGTCCAGAGCCACTCAGTCAAGAATTTGATGGTGCCTATCTGTTTGACAAGTCACGTGGTAAACGCACCGTCATTAAGCAGTGGTTGATGGATAATAAAGTGGTAGTGGGTGTGGGTAACATCTATGCCAGTGAATCACTGTTTACTGCGGGGATCTTGCCCGATCGTCCTGCGATGAGTTTGAGCCGCGATGAGGCTGAATTGATGGTTGCCACCATCAAAGCCGTGTTACTGCGCTCAATTGAGCAGGGTGGAACGACGCTGCGTGATTTTCTGCAAACTGACGGCAAGCCGGGCTATTTTGCTCAGGAATTGCAGGTCTATGGTCGAGCAGGAGAGCCATGTCGAGCCTGCGGCACGCCGATTATCAGCGGCAAACATGGCCAGCGTAGCACTTTCTGGTGCCCACGCTGCCAGCATTAATCAGGGTTGCGCCAATTTCGCCAGCAGTGCCTGATGCACCATGGCAGGTAGAAATGCCTGCACATCGCCTTTGTGACGCGCAACTTCCTTCACCAGAGAGGATGACACAAAGGAGAATCCTTCGGACGGCATCAGAAACACACTTTCAAGCGTAGGGAGCAAGTGACGGTTCATCTGCGCTAGCTGTAATTCATACTCGAAATCCGATACCGCACGCAGACCACGCACCAGCACATTGGCGTTTTGCGTTCTAGCAAAGTTCGCCATCAAATCGCTAAAGCCCACAATCTCGACATTCGATAAATGCGTTGTGGCCTGGCGCGCCAAATCTACACGTTCATCCAGGCTAAACAGCGGTTTTTTGCTTGGGCTGGCCGCAATCGCCACCACGATATGGTCAAACATCTGCGCGGCACGTGTCACAATATCCAGATGACCCAAGGTGATAGGATCGAAGGTGCCGGGATAAATCGCTTTAGTACTCATACGCGGCCTTGTGTTGAGGTGTGATGCAGCGCCCAGAGCGCCGAATATTTGTTAAACGTGTACTGTGCATTCACCACAGCCAGTATCCAGCCCTGTTTCCCGTCAAGAAAACCAGCACGCAGCAGCAGCGTTTTGAGGAACGCACCGAGGGTATGGCTGAAAATAGAGAAAATCCCACAACGTTTACCGCGTTGAAAACGCTCCAGCGCCCAAGCTTCGGCATAATTCATCTGTTTGCGCTGAAAAGCGATCAGATCGCGGCAGGTCAGATGTTGTAAATCGCCCGGCAAAGCAACAACCGGAGCGCCTTGCGTTTCCAGTGATTCATGTACCAGGTTGTCATTATAATTGAGGGCGCGCGGATAGAGACGCATCACGCGATCAGGGTACCAGCCACTGTGTCGCATAAAGCGCCCCAGAAACAAGTTGCTGCGGCCTAAACTATAAACCTTATTCGAAGCTGGCTGTTCCAGCACCTGTTCGATAGCGCGGCGCAATGCTGATGTCACACGTTCGTCGGCATCCAGCATTAAAATCATGTCGCCGCTGGCAAAAGCCTGTGCGCGTTGACGCTGTTTCCCAAACCCATCCCATCCGTTCGCCTGATAAACTTGTGCACCCAGTGTACGGGCAACGTCTGCGGTGGCGTCATGGCTGCCAGAATCCAGTACTACTATCTCATCCGCCCAACTCACCGAGGCCAACGCTTCCGGCAGCAGTTCAGCCTCGTTTTTGGCGATCATCACTACGGAAAGACGTTGGCGTTGCGACATGAGTTAGTGAGCCCGCGGCGGTAAATGAGGTTCGAGTAACTGTAGCAGACGCTGTAAGGCGCCTTGGTTTTGATGCAGAACTTCCACAGCATGGCGGCCATAGTAACGGCGGTAATCGTCATCTTTCAGCAGATTGGCCACTTCTTTTTCCAGCGAAACCACATCAGTGACGGTGATTAATCCTTCTGCTTGCTGCAATTTGGCGCAAATATCTTTGAAGTTCCAGATGTGCGGGCCCATCAGCACGGGAATCGCATGCGCTGCGGGTTCGAGCGGGTTATGACCACCGCGTTCGACCAGGCTGCCGCCGACAAAGGCAATATCAGCAATGCCGTACAACATCATTAACTCGCCCATGGTATCGCCGATCACCACTTGCGTGGCACTGGACGGAATTTCGCCGCTGCTGCGCAGCGTAAAGCTAAAGCCGCGCTTTTGCGCCAGATCGCAGGCATCTTTGAAACGCTCAGGATGGCGTGGCACCAAAATCAACAGCAGATCCGGGAACTGCTGCAGAAGACGGCGATGTGCATCAAGCACGATGGCTTCTTCACCTTCATGAGTGCTGGTCGCGATCCACACCTGGCGGCGTGATGCCCACTGCCGACGCAGCGTCACGGCTTTTGCCGCAAGTTCGGGCGTGACGGAAATATCAAACTTGAGACTGCCGGTGACGGCTAAGTGTGAGCGCTTAAGGCCCAGACTCAGGAAGCGTTCGGCATCCTCATTGTTCTGCGCCGCAATCAGCGTGATGCGTTGCAGCAAATCGCGCATGAAGCCGCCAAGCTTTTTATAGCCTTTGGCTGAGCGCTCCGACAAACGGGCATTAGCAATCACTAGCGGAATCTGTCGCTGATGCAGAATACGGATGATATTCGGCCACAGTTCGGTTTCCATAATGATCACCAGACGTGGATTGACGGTGTCGAGGAAACGATTGATAGAACCGGGTAAGTCATAAGGCAGATAGACATGATGCACGTCTTTGCCAAACGCCGATTGGGCGCGTTCGGAGCCGGTCGGCGTCATGGTCGTGACGGTAATCGGCAGCGTAGGGTAGCGATGGCGCAGTGCGCGCACCAAGGGAACGGCGGCTAGCGTTTCGCCAACAGACACGGAATGCAGCACAATGCCGTGTGGTTGAACTTTGCCCACGCAATAGCCATAGCGCTCAGCCCAGCGTTTACGATAGGCCGGTGCTTTTCGACCGCGCAGCCACAGGCGCAGCCAGATCAGTGGCTGAATCAGATAGAGCAGGGCTGTGTATAGAGTTGTCATAGTTATCGTTACGACAGGTTCGCGTCAAAAAACACATGAAAGGCGGCATGTTATCAGAAACTGGTCGCCTGCTCCTACCACTTCGTCAGCTGGCCTTCAGCACTTGCTGATAAAGTGAGGTCAGTGCTTGTGCCAGCTGCTGCGGTCCATAAGGTTCAATTCTGCGACGTGCGGCTTCGCCCATGGCAGAATTCTGCAAAAGTGCGGGGGTTGCGTTAATCGCTTCATTTAATGCTTTGATATCCAAAGCATCACAAACGAAGCCTTCTTGACCCGCCGTGATGAATTCTGCGCCACCACAACCTGTACTGGTGATCACGGCCAAGCCGCAGGCCATAGCCTCCAGCACCACATTCGGAAAAGGATCATAGAGCGTCGGCAACAGTAGTGCGTCCGCTGCGTGATAGTAGGGCTGTACGTCCTGTTGAACGCCAACAAAGCGTAAGCGATCGGCACAATTCAGCGTTTTTGCTCGCTGCTGATAGCGTGTGGCTTGCTTATCCTGGCCAACAACAATCAGGTAACGGTCACTGCTGGCAAGGGCTTCAATCGCTGCTTTTAATCCTTTTCGCTCAAAGCCAGACCCCACATAAATCATCACTGTGGCGTTCTGGGGTAAGGATAATTGCTGGCGCATAGCGTGGCGCTGCAGTTCGCTAGCGGGCTGAAAACGTTGGCTGTCGATGGCGTTGTGAATGACATGAATCTTGCTGGCATCTAACGTGAAATGACGCAAAATATCCTGTTTTACCATCTCTGAATTGCAGATGACCGCTTTCAGCGACGACGCATTAAACATCTCTGCTTCTGCTTGCAACACATAGCGATGATAAGGGCTCAGCGTGGCGCTGAGACGTTGCCATGGCGATACGATACGCGCGCGTTGTTCCAGCCAGACGCGATGGACGCCATCTCCAGCACGAAAGATATCGCAACCTGCAATACGCTCATGACTCTGCACAATATCGAATTTCTCGCGTTCCCAGCACTGGCGGGCGGCGTGGGCAAATCCGCGTTCGCGTGACACGCGACCAAACTTGGTTGGATTGCAGATATGCAGGTGCCAGGCAGGATTGGGTGTGCCCTGCCAGCTACGAGTAATAATGTTGAGATCGAGTTGTTCGCTGTCGAGCGCTTCCAGTGCGCGCGAGATAAAGCGCTCAGCACCCCCATCCGGGCGATATTTCTGTCGGACGATCGCCAGGCGTAACTTAGTCATGCAAAAAGCTCCTTGCAGCGGCAACCACATCTTCAATCGGAATCGCGGAAAGATAGCGCTGCTGGGTTTTGGTATCGATATCATCAGGCGAGGGCAGCGGCGCATAATCTCCGGCCCAAATTACCCGATTATTCTCGCCCCACGGACGCCAGTGATGCAGTTTGGTGGGGCCAAATAGCGCCAGACAAGGGGTATCTAAGGCTGCGGCCATATGCATTGGTGCTGAATCTACGCCAATGAACAGCTGCGCCGTATCAATGAGCGCAGCCAGTTGCGGTAATGAAAGCTGCCCGGCGAGTGAGACCACCTTTTGGTTGTGGCACAGCGAAAGAATGTTGGCAATCATCGCTTGCTCTTGCCGATCGGGTGCGGCGGTGAGGACGATGGTATGACCGTCAGCGGCGAGCGTATCAATCAGCTGCGCGACTTTCTCATCCTCCCAGCATTTAAATACCCAACGTGAAGTGGGCTGAATCACGATAAACGGCCTGCTAATCCGCTGTTGCGCCAGTATATCCTGTACTTTTTGTTGGTCTGCCGCGCTGAAATGCATCGACGCTTTTGCACCTTCTGCACCAATGCTGAGCGGCTGGAGCGCTGCCATATTTTGCTCAACCGTGTGCAGCTGGTTGTAATTTTGGGTGGATATCAGGTGATTGTGGCACCAGCGCCATAGCAGGTTGTCACGCTTCGCAAAGGCAAAACCAATGCGCACGGGGGCAGCCGAAAAGCCGGTAATAATGGCGCTGCGCCATTGGTCAGCCAGATTAATCACCACATCATAATGGCAAGCGCGCACTGCAGAGAGCAGGGCCATTTCGTGACGAAACTTCTGCCATCCACCCTCTTTTTTCCAGTTGCGATCGATGATGTGCAACTGACGAATGGCAGGATGGGCTTCCAGCATTGGCCGCGTCTCTTTATACAGCAGGACGTCAATGTTGGCGTGAGGATAACGCTGACGTAACGCATTGATTGCGGGCGTGGTCAGCAGCATATCGCCGTGATGACGCAGCTTAATCAGCAGAATGTTTTGCGGTACAAATTGGGCTGGAATCGGGCTTGCCATACTCAAATGATCTCAAAATTCAGTGAGCTGATTGTAGGGTAAACCCCTATGCTGCGAAAGCCAGCGTCGCCGCTTATTTCTTACGCCAGCGATAAATCCGGCTCAGCCACAGTAGTAACTGATACCACTGCCTTGCACCGCGTGCATTACGCAGCATGCGCTTGTGGGTCTGGGTGGCAAAGATATCTGCGATCATCGCCTGGCGTGCGCTCTCTTCAGGTTCGCGGCGGATGGTGTGGCAGACACTGAGCGCTTCACGGGTTATCTGGTAGTGGAAGGCTGAATATATTTTAACTTTATTGCGATAGCGTGCATTGATCTGTTCCAGCATCTGCGCGATTTTCAGGTAGTGCCGTTGGTATTCCACATTGCGCTGACCGGTGCGTTTGCGGTTGCTGATCGACGCATCGTGCATGTAGTAGCGATACAGCACTTGATCCGTATAGCGCACGCGCTGAACATTGAGCATAAACTCGGTCGTCCAGGGAATATCCTGATGGTGCAAACCTGGCTCGAAGGTGAGGTTTAGCTGGTTAATCAGTTCGCGGCGATAGATGCCGAGCCACACAACATGCATGTAACGATGAGTTTGCAGTGCGGTGTTTAGCCAGTCTGGACCGCTCAGCACCTCGGTGCTGGTCAAACGGTCAAGCGGAATGAGGGGTTTGGTGGTCTGACTGGATTTAAAAAACCACTCGGCATTGCACTGCGCGGCGTCGAGATTATCGCGCTCAGCCATCTCAACCAGCGTCTGATACATGGCTGGGCTCATGGTGTCATCTGCATCCGGGAAAGTGACGTATTTACCCCGGGCGATAGCCAGACCGGCATTGCGGGCGCGCGAAACACCCCCATTCACCTGATGGATGACGTGGACGTGAGGATGCTGCTGCGCATAAGCGTCAGCACGTTCGCCGGAGCCATCGGTGGAGCCATCATCGACGATGATAATTTCCAGTGACGTCAGCGTTTGTGCCAGCAGGGACTGCATAAACGTCTCAAGCATCGCACCGGCATTGTACATAGGTGAGATGATGGAGATTAAAGGAGCTTTTAGCGACATTGTTCTGCGATGTTTTAATAATGATTCGTTAACGATTTTCTTACGTTAATTATTACTAAGGAATTCAGAACTTTTTGGACATTAATGGTCAAAAGTAGTTAGCTCGCTAGCATTTTTACGTTTTTAAGAATTGTTATAGCCGCAAAACTTGACATATATCCTTATCTCTCCGGGCATCAGTATGAAAAACATCCTCGTTATCAGACGCGATAACATTGGCGATATGGTCTGTACCACACCGTTACTGGAAGGGCTGAAGCGGGCATTTCCCGAGGCGAAAATTACGCTGTTGGTGAATAAAATTGCTCAAGACGTGATAAGTCATAATCCGCATGTCGATCGCTTGTATGTGTACAAAAAAGCCAAGCACCGCGCAAAAAATGAGACAACATTGGGCGTTTACTGGCAGCGCGTGAAGATCATGCTGGCGCTCCGTAAAACCCGATTTGATGCAACCATTTTGGCAAATCCCGTGCCTTGCAAATACAGTTTGCGTCTGGCGAAAATGGCTGGTGCGCACAATATTATCGGTGCCGCACAGCCCGATGCGCATCTTGATCATCCTTTCCAGAAGCATGATTTCCAAGGTAAACATCAGGTAGAGCATACCTACTCTTATCTTTCGGCGCTGACGGATGCATCCCCGGCGATACCCCAGGTCAATCTCTATCTGGCGGATGCAGAGCGTGAGGCCGCTAAAGCCCGTGTCGCGGCACTGTTTCCTGCACCGGGAAAAGTGTTTGGCGTACACATCAGCAGCCGCAGCCCTAAACGCCGCTGGCCAGTGGCATCCTACGCAGCGTTTATCAATAAACTGTTGGAAGATGAGCAAGCGCAGGTGCTGGTATTCTGGTCTCCACAAGGCACTCTGGATCCCCATGACAAAGGTGACGCCGCGCGTGCAGAAGAGTTGATGCAGCAGGTGAGTTCACCGCGTGTGGCGCGTTACCCAACCGCATCGGTGCGCGAATTGATTGCCGGATTTGATCGCTGTGAGCAGATTTTGTGCAGTGATGGCGGGCA
Organism: Pantoea rwandensis; assembly: GCF_002095475.1. Taxonomy (GTDB): domain Bacteria; phylum Pseudomonadota; class Gammaproteobacteria; order Enterobacterales; family Enterobacteriaceae; genus Pantoea; species Pantoea rwandensis. The sequence goes on along the minus strand of NZ_MLFR01000017.1, from coordinate 61,626 downwards.
GATGCATTTGGCTGCCGGGTTACATAAAAAGCAGGTGGTGTTCTTCGGGGATACCAATGCCAGTATCTGGCACCCATGGTCTGGAAAATATCAAATTATGCAGACCGATTCCGGTGAGTGCAGCGATATCACGCTGGAAACGGTCTGGCAGGCATGGCAGCAGCTTAGCGTTGAGCCTGTTGCTGTGTAAAGGTGTCGTAATATTCTGCCAGGGTTTGCCCGACAAAGTTCGGTGCAAGCCAGGTGAATAACGCTTCAAGATCTTCGTAGAGTTGCTCGATGTCGCGCTCATTTTTAAAGGTTGGGCTGCCATCGGGCATGAATTCTGAGCTGTGCAACATAAACTCGGTGTAGTTGTTTCCCTCCGCCAGAGACATCTCCACCACGCGCTTCATGTCCGCCAGATTACCGCCAGATGGACGTAACCAGTACACAGCCGGGCTTTTTTGCTTACCGCGTAGGCGATACACACCCTGCTTAATCGTATTCATCAAAGACGAATATTTATATTGAATGCTCATAGGAATTTCGAGCAGCGATGAATGACCACTGCGTGAGATGTCCAGCGGATCAAGGAAGTAGGGGTTGGCTGGAAAGTGAGTATAGTTTGTCCCCCCTTTCCCTTGTGGCGCCCCGCGCGTATAGGACCAGTTCACTCGCGGTGTGACGGAACAATCAACCTGATAGCCTAATTCGGTCAAGATCGCCGCGTAGCGTTCATCAAATGCCCATCGGCCCGCTCGATGACTTAACATTTTAGTTTGGAACTTTTCTTCCAGCAGATCCGTCATATAGGCGACTTTGTCACGCAGTACCGCATCAGGGTACTCAATCAGGAAAGGCTGCCAGCGCCAATCATCGTCTGTCAGCGGTGCTTCAGGGGGGCTATTCCAGGCATGGAGATGCATACCGATTTCGCCCTGCTTGCGGGCAATCACATCTTTGCCGAATTCAACAAAAGCGGGGTCGATCGCCATTTCATAGTTGGTCAACCAAGTGGGTTTAAAACCATAACGCTCGCATAGAGACTGAAAACGCGGCAGATAGCCGGTATTTTTGGTGGTAATCGAGCGATGATTACGCCAGAGATTATCGCCTTCGGTGTCTATGGTAATAAGGAACGCGTGCCGGGTCATATTCGCCGCCTGAAGCCAATAAAATCGCCATGTTACGCTGTGCCTTTCAGTGACGCAAAACTATTTGCCACGGCAGTAAACAGGCGAAAATTGTGGTGAAAATGCGGTAAAATTCCCAGCATCTAACGGGTATTAATCCGCTTTCAAAACTCACAGGTAGGACATTTTGTCAAAACGCATACTCATCGTGATTGATGGTTTACCGGGCGGCGGCGCCGAGAAAGTGGTGTTGACTTTGGTGGCCGGTATGCTGGCGCAGGGGCATCGCGTCTCGCTCTTTTCCTTACGCAAGGTCTGCGAGTATCCCTTGCCACAAGGTGTGGATTATCAGGTGATTCAGGACAGCAATCGTAAGCCATGGCGCAAACTGACTGAACTCAGCCGACGTGCAAGTTTGCTGGATGCGGCGGTAAGAAAAGCGGAGAAGGAGTCTGGTGCGTTTGATCTGGCTGTTTCACACTTGCATAAAACCGACCGTATCGTACGTCGTTGCCGGGCACTCTCACCTGAAAAAACGTGGTTCTGTCTGCACGGTGTATTTTCCGCCTCTTATCTGGGACACCGAACAGGGATGTCACGCTGGCTCAAGGCACGCAAGATCCAGCAAGTGTATCAGGGGCGCAACGTCATTGGCGTATCGCCGGCGGTACTGGAAGATCTTAAGTCGGCTTTTGCAGTGCAGCCTTCGCGTGAAGCAGTGATAGGCAATCCGTTCGATATTGCTCATATCCGGCAACAAGCTGCCGAATTCGCCGACGTACCCCCAACGGGATTTTTAGTTCATGTAGGGCGTTTCCACGAAACCAAACGACATGACCGTCTGCTCAAGGCCTATGCATTAAGTCACATTCAACTTCCTTTGGTGTTATTGGGGCAAGGTTCACCACAGCGTAAAACGGCGCTCGAAGCACAAGCGCGGGAATTAGGCATTGCCGACCGAGTGATTTTCCAGGGCTTCACCCTGAATCCCTACGCATGGGTAAGTCGAGCGGAAATGTTGATTGTCAGTTCGGACAGTGAAGGTTTTGGTAACGTACTGATTGAAGCGATATTGTGTGGTACGCCAGTGGTGAGTACGCGTTGTCCAGGCGGTCCAGAATGGTTATTACAGGGCGAATTGGCACGTGGTTTGTCAGAGCTTAATCCTGAATCTTTGGCGGAGAAAATGCAGGATATTTATCAGCATCCACCGCGATTACCAGAAGATGCCTTTGCAGAATTTGACACTGCGGCAATCTGTCAGCAGTACCTGGCATTGATATAGGAAATAGGGGGAAATTGCATTTCCCCCACAAACATCAATCCCAGCTCAATACCACTTTTCCAGATCGTCCAGAACGCATCTCGTCAAATCCTTGCTGGAAATCATCAATGTGATAGCGATGCGTGATGATCGGCGTGAGATCCAGGCCGGATTGAATCAGTGCGGCCATCTTGTACCAGGTTTCAAACATCTCCCGGCCATAAATGCCCTTAATGAACAAACCTTTAAAGATCACTTGATTCCAGTCGATAGCCATTTCACCCGGTGGAATACCCAGCAAGGCGATGCGGCCGCCGTGGTTCATCACTTCCAGCAACGTGCGGAACGCGGGAGGTGCACCGGACATCTCCAGTCCCACATCAAAGCCTTCCGTCATGCCTAACTCGGCCATCACATCACGCAGATTCTCCTGCGCCACGTTGACCGCGCGCGTCACACCCATTTGGCGCGCCAGCCCCAGGCGATATTCGTTGATATCTGTGATCACCACATTACGCGCACCGACATGTTTGCATACGGCTGCAGCCATGATGCCAATCGGACCCGCGCCAGAGATCAACACATCTTCACCAACCAAATCGAATGACAGCGCGGTATGCACGGCATTACCGAAAGGATCAAAAATCGCGGCCAGTTCGTCGGAGATATTGTCAGGAATTTTGAAAGCGTTATAGGCCGGAATCACCAGATATTCGGCGAAACAACCCTGACGATTGACGCCCACCCCCACGGTGTTGCGACAGAGATGGGTACGCCCGGCACGACAGTTTCGACAGTGGCCGCAAGTGATGTGGCCTTCACCTGATACGCGATCGCCCAGTGAAAAACCTCTCACCTCTTCGCCCATTCCCACCACTTCGCCGACATATTCGTGGCCAGTGATCATGGGAACGGGGATGGTTTTGCGCGACCAGTCATCCCAGTTGTAGATATGCACATCAGTGCCGCAAATTGCCGTTTTACGGATTTTAATCAGCAGGTCGTTGTGACCGGGTTCAGGGATGGGGGCATCCTTGACCATCCAGATCCCTTCTTCTGCTTTTAGTTTGGCAAGTGCTTTCATTTGTCTGCTCCTGCAATCACGCCCAGCTGTTGTCCAATGCGCGTAAAGGCGGCAACAGCATGCTCGAGTTGTGCCTGCGTATGACCAGCGGAGATCTGCGTGCGAATACGTGCCTGTCCCTGCGGTACGACGGGATAAAAGAAACCGGTGACATAAATACCTTCCTGTTGTAGCAAGCTGGCAAATTGTTGTGCCACTTTCGCGTCACCTAACATCACAGGAATAATGGCGTGATCGGCACCCGCCAAGGTGAAACCCGCTGCGGTCATTTTCTCACGGAAGAAGCGGGCGTTATCCCAGAGACGCTGACGCAAGCCGTCTCCTTCACTCAATAAATCCAGTACATGTAGAGACGCGGCAACAATGGCGGGTGCCAATGAATTGGAGAACAGGTAAGGGCGTGACCGCTGACGTAGCCACTCGACAACTTCTTTTTTGGCTGCCACGTAACCACCAGAAGCACCGCCTAATGCTTTGCCTAAAGTCCCGGTCAGGATATCGACGCGGTCCATAACGCCACAATATTCGTGTGTCCCGCGTCCAGCGGCCCCCACAAAGCCAACGGCATGGGAATCATCCACCATCACCAGCGCGCCAAATTCATCGGCTAAGTCGCAAATGCCCTGAAGGTTAGCGATGACCCCATCCATTGAGAACACACCATCAGTGGCGATCAGGATATGGCGGGCTCCTTTATCACGGGCTTCTTGTAGGCGAGCGCGCAGCTCATTCATATCGTTATTGGCATAGCGATAACGCTGGGCTTTACACAGGCGCACGCCGTCAATGATTGAGGCGTGATTAAGAGCATCAGAAATGATGGCGTCTTCTGCACTCAGGAGCGTCTCAAACAAGCCACCGTTGGCGTCAAAGCAGGAGGAGAACAGAATGGCATCTTCCATTCCCAGAAATTCAGCCAACTTGTGTTCTAACTGCTGATGAATATCCTGGGTGCCGCAGATAAAGCGGACCGATGCCATGCCAAAGCCGTGCGAATCCATGCCCTCTTTGGCTGCCTGAATGAGCGCAGGATGATTAGCCAAGCCAAGGTAGTTATTGGCACAGAAGTTAATCACAGGGGGGCTATTCGCGACGTTGATTTCCGCCTGCTGAGCCGACGTAATAGTGCGTTCTTGTTTGAACAATCCGTCCTGACGCGTTGTCTCAAGCTGTTGACGGATTTGCGAATAAAACTGACTGGACATGATTCTGCTCCTCAGATAGCAAAATTTTGGCACATATTACTGATCAAAAAGCATCGTGCCGACATTTCCGCCAGAGAAATCTCAGTTTTGCAGCATAGTTCACGTGATGATTGCAATTTGTGCAGCGGTTGCGGAGTCATCTGGCTGCCTGTCTCGGGCTGAAATGTTATGATGTAAGGCATTAGTGCGTGAAACCTCCTGTTTCACCCCAACTGTTTAAAGGCAAAGCATATGATTATCGTAACCGGTGGCGCTGGCATGATTGGCAGCAACATTGTTAAAGCGCTGAACGATCGCGGTCATACCGATATCCTGGTCGTGGATAATCTGAAAGATGGCACTAAATTCGTGAACCTCGCCGATCTGGATATCGCCGATTACATGGATAAAGAGGAATTCCTCTCTTACATCATGTCCGGTGAAGATCTGGGTCCGATTGAAGCGGTATTCCATGAAGGTGCTTGCTCAGCGACCACCGAGTGGGATGGCAAGTACATGATGGACAACAACTATCAGTACTCTAAAGATTTGCTGCATTTCTGCCTGGAACGCGAAATTCCCTTCCTTTATGCCTCTTCAGCAGCCACCTACGGCGGCCGCAACGAGAATTTTATTGAGGAACGCCAGTACGAGGAGCCGCTGAATGTCTACGGTTACTCCAAAATGCTGTTTGACCACTACGTGCGTCAAATCCTGCCAGAAGCAAACTCGCCGGTGTGTGGATTCCGTTACTTCAACGTTTACGGTCCGCGCGAGGGCCACAAAGGCAGCATGGCGAGCGTAGCCTTCCACCTGAATACACAAATCAGCGGTGGTGAAAATCCAAAACTGTTTGAAGGTAGCGACGATTTCCGACGTGACTTCATCCACGTTGATGATGTGGTTGCCGTCAATCTGTGGTGCTGGGAAAACGGGGTCTCTGGTATTTACAACTGCGGTACGGGCCGTGCCGAATCCTTCCAGGAAGTCGCGGATGCGGTGCTGAAGTTCCACCAGAAAGGCCAGATTGAGTACATTCCCTTCCCGGACAAGCTGAAAGGTCGCTATCAGGCCTTTACCCAAGCTGACCTGACTAATCTGCGTGCGGCTGGCTACGACAAGTCTTTCAAAACCGTCGCTCAGGGTGTGGGTGAATACATGGCTTGGCTGAATCGTAACGCATAAGGAAACCGGCACCAGCGATGAAAATTCTGGTTATTGGCCCTTCCTGGGTCGGCGATATGATGATGTCGCAAAGTCTCTATCGCACGCTCAAGGCAGAGCATCCGGATGCTGTGATTGATGTAATGGCGCCGGCTTGGTGCCGCCCCCTACTGTCACGCATGCCGGAAGTGAACCAGGCATTGTCGATGCCGCTGGGACATGGCGCGCTAGGGCTGGGCGAGCGGCGTCGTTTGGGGAAATCCCTCAAGTCCAGTGGTTACGATCGGGCTTATGTTCTGCCGAACTCCTTTAAATCGGCGCTGGTGCCTTTTTTTGCTGGAATAAAACGCCGCGTCGGATGGCGTGGTGAGATGCGCTATGGCTTGTTAAATGATATCCGTGTGTTGGATAAGCCCGCATTTCCACTAATGGTAGAGCGTTATGTGGCACTCGGATACGATAAGCCTGTCTCTACTGCACAACAGTTGCCTCAGCCTCTGTTATGGCCGCAACTGCGCGTAGAGGATGATGAGAAACGCATGACAGCCGCGCAATTTTCGCTGTCAGCCGACCGTCCTGTGATTGGTTTCTGCCCTGGTGCTGAATTTGGTCCGGCAAAGCGCTGGCCGCACTACCATTATGCGGCCCTTGCCGAACAACTGATTGGCGAAGGTTATCAGGTGGTGTTGTTTGGTTCGGCGAAAGATCGTGAAACCGGCGATACCATTGTGCAAACCCTCTCTGATTCGGCACGTGCTCACTGCAAGAATCTGGCGGGTGATACACAATTAGAACAGGCGGTTATTTTGATTGCCCACTGTGCTGCAGTCGTCAGCAATGATTCAGGGTTAATGCATATTGCTGCTGCGTTGAATCGTCCATTAGTGGCTTTATATGGTCCAAGCAGCCCTGATTTTACTCCGCCATTATCCCATCATGCCCGTGTTATCCGCTTAATCACTGGCTACCACAAAGTGCGTAAAGGTGATGCTGAAGAAGGGTATCACCAAAGTTTAATTGATATTCAGCCTGCTCGAGTTCATCAGGAACTGAGCGCGCTGCTGCATCCGGTGCAGGAGTAGCCATGCACGTTTTAATCGTTAAAACTTCCTCTATGGGAGACGTGCTGCATACGTTACCGGCGCTCACTGATGCCATGCAGGCGATCCCTGACATCCGTTTTGACTGGGTGGTAGAAGAGAATTTTGCTCAGATCCCCAGTTGGCATCCCGCTGTGGACAAAGTGCTGCCGGTGGCGATTCGTCGCTGGCGCAAACATTGGTTTGGCAGCCAGCAGCGTGAAGAGCGCGTGCTGTTCAAGCGCGACTTGCAATCGCGAGACTATGATGTGGTGATTGATGCACAAGGGCTCATCAAAAGTGCAGCGCTGGTCACGCGATTAGCAAAGGGCGTTAAGCATGGGCAAGATAGCCGCAGTGCGCGCGAGCCGTTTGCCAGCTGGTGGTATGACAAACGGCACGAAATTAATAAACAGCAGCATGCCGTTGAGCGTACGCGTGAACTGTTTGCAAAAAGCCTTGGCTATGAGCAACCCGCGATGCAAGGTGATTACGCGATTGCCAGCCATTTCTTTGCCACACTGCCGGAAGATGCTCATCAGTATCTGGTGTTCCTGCACGCGACCACGCGCGACAACAAACACTGGCCAGAGGCACACTGGCGCGAACTGATTGAATTAGTCCAACCCACGGGGCTGCGAATAAAATTGCCTTGGGGTGCAGAGCATGAACATCAAAGAGCACTAAGAATGGCTGAAGGATTTGGCCATGTTGAAGTACTGCCAAAGCTCACATTAGAACAGGTTGCACAGCAACTCGCTGGCGCGCGAGCCGTGGTCTCTGTGGACACGGGATTAAGTCATTTGACTGCCGCGCTCGATCGTCCAAATATCACGTTATTTGGTCCAACCGATCCGGGATTGATTGGGGGTTATGGCAAGAATCAGCATGAGCTACGGGGTGAAAATGGCACCATGCAGGCCATTTCTGCCGATAAGGTGATGGGAAAATTGCAGGAATTACTCTGAATGGTTTCCATCTTCAAGCAGCTTTATCGTTATACCCACCACCGAGTGATGCGGCACAATGAAAACTTTTGGCCGTACATAGCGATTCGCCGCGCCAGTGAAGACCAAATACAGAAGTTAACTTACTGCGGAAAGAATGTTCCCCTTGAAAACCTGAATTTACTACGTGCCAAGGCCAGTGGTGATATTACCATCCTGGCCACGGGGCCTTCTGTTAATACACTTGATTTGCACAAGCTATCGGGAACGACGTTTATTGGGGTCAATGGCGCCTATCATTTACGTAAAAATGTCAGGTTTTCGTATTATGTTATTGTGGATCGTGGATTCGTTAAGCAGCGCGCCGACCTCGTAAAAGAAGTTCTAAACGACGAGGCGCTGGTATTTTTTACAACCGTGCATTGCCTCAATGACATTCTTAAAAATACAGCGTTAAATGAGATAAAGTGTCGGTTAGCGATTATCGAAGATCTGAGCTTTAAGGTTTTTCGTGGAAAGGTCATGCCACACGAATATGAACGAAACTACCACGATAAAAAAGGCATTGTATTATTCCCAACTGAACCGCGTGCAGGATTTTCTTGGGATATTCGGCAGGGTATTTTCGATGCGGGGACGGTGGCATACTGGGCACTGCAGATTGCGGCTTGGCTAGGGGCTAATCGTATTTTATTAGCCGGTGTCGATATGAATAACTTTGCTGCGCCAAGATTTTATGAAACTGAGGGGGATAAACTTCCCAGTTTTCTTTCATCGAATTTTGAAAATGTTATCAGACCGGCTTTTCTCCACGCGAGTAAAGAGTTAGAGCGCGCCAAAATCAAAACGTATAATCTCTGTCTGAATAGTGGTTTGGGCGAAGATGTGTTTGAAAAAATAACACCTGAATTACTTTTTTCCGAGTAACAATATGCCAGGCTGCGATGGCTGCCTGGCATAAATGATTATTTCCTGATCACACTGTTTAACGCTTCATAAACGCTATCGACACTTATCTTACGCAGCGGATAAACGGCATCATCACCTGCTTCCGGTTCAATACGAATCGTTTTGTGAATCAACAAATCCTGATAGGGTCCCGTATGGCGTGGGTTCGCACTGACATAAAGACTGACTGTTGGAGTCCGAGCAGTAATGGCGATATGCAGCGGCCCCGTGTCACCTGTGATTAAAACGTCAATAGAATGGATAAGCTCAATCAATGCAGGAAGATGGGTTTTTCCAATATAGGAGATCACGCGAGAATGATATTCTTCAGGTAGCAATTGGAGGAATGCGTGCTCAATTGGCTGATCTTGCCCCGCCCCTGTTAATATAATTTTAGCCTCGACGCTTTCAGAAAGGATACGCTCAGCTAATTGTGCAAAATGTTCAACAGGCCAGCAGCGGTTTTTTCCTGATGCACCCATTTGGAATCCAATCGTTGGACCAGTGCTATTGCTAGATGTTTTATTGATTGCTATCGGGAACTGCATCGTGATATCAGAAACATCACAGCCCAAGGTGCTAATTAAATCCATTTTACGTTGAATAATATGGCCATCCACACCCGTGGAATATTTATCCAGCCAATGATTGAATACCGGGTTATCATGGCGAAAATTATCACGCAAAATATACTTTGAACCGCCAAGTCGGGAGCAAAGAATATCGTAACCAAGGCTGGAGTGTAAAAGAAAAGTCACATCAGGCTTGAATCGCCGGATTTTTCTAATCAGGTTGGGGGCGCGAACGATTTTGTTATCCCATATGGCCACTTCATCAAACCAGTCACTGTTTTCGACCAGACCACGATTTTTATCACTGGAAACTAACATGAGTTTTGCGGTTGGATAACGCAGCTTGATAGCCTTGATTGCTGGGGTGTTAAAAAGCAAATCCCCTAATGCGGTGGTTGAAAAAATAACAATTCGCTCAAATTCATGATTTGAGCTGAGCGGCGTTTTATTTTTATCAATTTGACTCAGTTTGGCATGCAAACTCAGTATGCTATTGATTAAATTTATTTTCCAAATCTTTTTCATTAAGACTATTTACCCTAAGAACCCGGCAGATTGGACATTAGTTGCGGGAAATAATTTCGCTATCATAGCGAAAAAAACGCGAGTCCCGAATGGGACTAACGTTAATTTTTCGTGTCGTTGATGATTAGCTTAGAATAGAGAGCCTAACTGTTTGATTAGTGGGCTTTCTGATACCTTTTCAATCACCAGGTCTACCGCACGACGCTGGGGTACGGGTGGCAGTGGTTTTCTGACTTTACACACACCTGGCGCGCTAAATTTCGGTGGTAGCGGTTTTGTTGGCGTCGCGGGCCTCAAACCTGGCCCTTGATGCAACGGCTCATTCAGTAACTGGCTAGGCCGTACCAACGTAATATCGCCGGGCAGAGTAGGTAGCATCTGCTGTAATACGCGAACGGTCGTCGGGTGCGGATGGCCAATGGCAATTGCATAGCCATCACGTTGGGCCAGTTTAACCGCGCGGGTAAACTGTTCGCGAATCGATGCCTCATTTTGGCTGTCATCCAGGAACACTCTGCGTTTCAAAACTTTAACGTGGGTGCCCTGTGACGCTGGAATGGACTGGCTGTTGCCGATTGTCATGCTATCGAGAAAGTAATAATTGTACTGATTAAGTACCTGCATCACTTTCTGCATACCGGACAAGCTCGACGTCATTTTGCTGCCCATATGGTTGTTCAGACCCACAGCGAAAGGGACTTTACCCGTTGCATCACGAATGATGCGAGCAATCTCTTCGCTGCTCATCTCCGGGGTTAAGGTATCTTTCTCAAGCGGCTGTTTACTGAGCGGTGCCATTGGCAGATGGATCAGAACCTCATGCCCACCTTGATGGGCTTTCGTTGCCATCTCGCGGGCGTGTGGCGCATTGGGCAGTACGGCGACAGAAATCGCCGCCGGCATCTGCAGCACTTTGTTCTCTTCAACGGGCCGATAACCAAAGTCATCAATCACTATCGAGAGCTTACCTGCCTGAGCAGAAAGTGTGAAAAACAGCGCACAGAGTGCGATAGAGAGCTTTCGGGGCTGAAACAACACTTATCTTCCTAACCACGGTAGTGGATTGACGGCCTGTCCCTGACGTCGGATTTCAAAGTAGAGCGATGGCGTGCCGCGGCCGCCGCTGGTACCCACAAGCGCGATAGGCTGTCCTGCCTTCACCTGAGTACCGACGCTCACCAGCGCACTTTGGTTGTAGCCGTAAAGACTCATGTCGCCTTTACCGTGTTCCAGTACCACAACCAGACCGTAGCCTTGCAACCAATCGGCCATCAGTACGCGTCCATCGGCGATGGCTTTCACTTCGGTACCTTCTGGTGCATCAATTACCAGACCTTTCCAGCGCAGTTCACCCTGCATGGATTCACCGAAACGATGTTCAATACGTCCGTTCACCGGCCAAACGGCTTGTCCACCTGGCTTGCCAAGCCCGCCGGTACGCGCCATCAACTCGCGTTCACTCTGCGTAGGTTGATAGCTGGATCCCTTGGCTTTCGCTTGAGCCTGACGTTGGCGAACTTTTTCAGCTTCGCGCGCTTCACGTTCTGCGCGCTCACGCGCCTCACGTTCTGCTTTGGCAATTTTATCCTGCAGGCGGCTTTCGTTTTCACGCATTTCGACCAGGTCCGCTTGGTCTTTTTCCAGTGAACTCTCCAGCACCGTCAGGGTTTTTTTACGCGCGGCACTGGCGGTTTCCAGTTTGGTTTGCTGTGACTGCTGCTGGGCTAACAGGGATTTTTGCTGCTCTTGTTTGTCCTGCAATGCCTTACGCTGATCGGCCAACTGCTGTTGAGTTTGCTTGAGGTCGTCGATATTTTTCTGCCGTGCAGCATTAAGGTAGCCGAAGTAAGCCAGAATGCGTTCGCTGCGTTGTGCTTCTTCACCGCCAAGCAGCAACTGTAAACCATTGTGCTGGCCCTGACGGAAAGCCGCGTCCAATTGCTGAGCGAGCAGTTTTTCCTGCTGTGCCTGCTGTTTTTCCAGGCGAGATATCGAGGCGGTGGTTTGCGCAATTTCGCCATTGAGTGCCGCCAAACTATTGTGAGTTTCGCGTAGTTGACGGCTGGCCTGTGCAATCACTTTTTCCTGACTTTGCAGCTGATCCAGCAGCTTGCTGCGTTGCACTTTTTGCGCTTTAACGCTTTTTTCTTTCTCGGCGATATTCTGCTGAATGGATTTTAGCTGGGTTTTGCTGTCATCTGCACTTTGAGCGGCAACAGGCAACAACAGCGCGCCCGCACAGAGCAGGCTTAGGGAGATTTCGGACCAGCGAAATAACAACGGATGCGCTGGGCCGTTGTAACGGGTCCTTGTGTATGAAACGGTCGCTTTTCCCTTCATAGTCGATAATTATTCCACGATGAACAGCCGCTTACCAGTTATCCCGGGCGGGTTTTGCTTTACGAAAGATGTCGGTGCCAAGCTTACTGGCATAAACTTTGTCTTAATTTTGCGATTAGAACACTTTTTTTGGAAAATGACGCACAAATCGTAACTCTGTCCCCTTCGCGACTGTACATGCGAAGTGGCGCAGGTATACTCAGAACCCTTGTTTTAGCTTATTAGCCCGGTCTGGAGTCGTTACCCCTCATGCAAGAAATTATGCAGTTTGCAAGCAATCACACCATCCTGAGTCTGGCATGGGTTGTTTTACTCGTTCTGGTGATTGTGACTACCGTTAAAGGAATGTTCTCAAAGGTAAAAACCGTCAGCCGTGGTGAAGCTACCCACCTGATCAACAAAGAGGACGCGGTGGTTGTAGACGTGCGTTCGCGTGATGATTATCGCAAAGGACACATTTCAGGGGCGCTGAACATTGCAGCAGCTGATATCAAAAAAGGAAGCTTTGCCGAGCTGGAAAAGCACAAGTCGCAACCCATAATTGTGGTATGCGCGACGGGTCAGAGCGCAGGTGAGTCCGCTGCGAAACTGAGTGCCGAAGGCTTCGAGAAAGTCTCCGTGCTGAAAGATGGCGTGAGTGGCTGGAGTGGCGAGAATCTGCCGCTGGTACGTGGCAAATAATTCCCAGAGGTAACCACATGGCTAATATTGAGATTTACACCAAAGTCACTTGCCCCTATTGCCATCGGGCAAAGGCGCTACTGGATCAGAAAGGCGTGTCGTACCAAGAGATTCCCATTGATGGGGACGCGGCGAAACGTGAAGAGATGATCCAGCGTAGTGGTCGTACGACAGTTCCGCAGATTTTTATTGATGCGCAGCACATTGGTGGCTGTGACGATCTTTACGCGCTGGATGGGCGTCAGGGACTTGATCCCTTACTCCAGGCATAATTTTTCGGTCAGACAATTTAACTCACAGGATTTAGTAACATGTCAGAACATAGCACTAACGAAATGCAGTTCCAGATTCAACGTGTTTTCACCAAAGACGTTTCTTACGAAGCACCGAATGCACCTCAGGTTTTCCAGAAAGAGTGGGAACCCGAAGTCAAGCTGGACCTGGACACTGCCTCTTCACAGCTGGCTGATGAAGTGTATGAAGTGGTTCTGCGCGTTACCGTGACAGCTACTGTGGGTGAAGACACTGCATTCCTGTGCGAAGTACAGCAAGCAGGTATTTTCACTATTAGCGGTATCGAAGGCACTCAGATGGCGCATTGCCTTGGTGCATACTGCCCGAACATCCTGTTCCCGTATGCACGTGAATGCATCACCAGCCTCGTGTCTCGCGGTACCTTCCCGCAGCTCAATCTGGCGCCAGTCAACTTTGATGCCCTGTTCATGAACTATCTGCAGCAGCAAGGTGAAGGCGAAGCGCCACGTCAGGATGCCTGATGACTACACTCAACGCTTCGATTAGCGTCATCGGTGCCGGCTCGTACGGCACCGCTCTGGCCATCACATTGGCCCGCAATGGTCATCCTGTTTTGCTCTGGGGCCACAACCCGAAAAGTGTGGCTCAACTCCAGGCTGACCGCTGCAATACCGCATTCCTTCCCGATGTTCCGTTCCCCGACAATCTTGCCCCAGAAGCCGACCTGGCGACTGTCGTCAGTGCCAGTCGCGACCTGCTCGTTGTCGTGCCCAGCCATGTTTTTGGCGATGTGCTGACTCAGCTTAAGCCGCACTTACGCGCTGATTCTCGTATCGTATGGGCGACTAAGGGACTCGAAAAAGAGACTGGCCGTTTATTGCAGGACGTCGCCCGTGAAATCCTGGGGGATAGCATTCCTCTGGCGGTGATTTCTGGGCCAACCTTTGCAAAAGAATTAGCTGCGGGATTACCGACTGCGATTGCGCTAGCTGCAACCGATGCTCAATTTGCTGAAGATCTGCAGCAAAAGCTTCACTGTGGCAAAAGCTTCCGCGTCTACAACAATCCAGATTTCATTGGCGTACAGCTTGGCGGCGCGGTGAAAAACGTGATTGCTATAGGTGCGGGTATTTCCGATGGGATTGGTTTTGGCGCTAACGCGCGTACTGCGCTTATTACACGTGGATTAACAGAAATGAGCCGCCTGGGCGCCGCATTGGGTGCCGACCCGACCACCTTCATGGGAATGGCAGGACTGGGCGATTTAGTGCTGACTTGTACCGATAATCAATCACGCAATCGACGTTTTGGCATGATGTTGGGACAGGGCGAAAGTGTTGATGAGGCGCAGCGCATTATCGGACAAGTTGTAGAAGGCTATAGAAACACTAAAGAAGTCAAAGCGTTGGCGGCACGCATGGGGGTTGAAATGCCCATCACCGAGCAGATTTATCAGGTCCTGTATTGCGAAAAATCGGCGCGGGAGGCAGCATTGAGTTTACTTGGCCGTGCAAGGAAGGACGAAAACAGCCAAAGCTGAAGCAAGATGCTCAGCTAAACCACCTGCAGCGCCTCTCAGGCGCTTTTTTTATCGGGAGCACATAGCAATGTCGTCAGAAGAGTTAGAACTGGTCTGGAACAACATCAAAGCTGAAGCCAGAGCGCTGGCTGATTGTGAACCTATGCTGGCCAGTTTTTATCACGCGACATTGCTCAAGCATGAAAATCTCGGTAGCGCGCTGAGCTATATGCTGGCGAATAAGCTCGCTAATCCCATCATGCCAGCCATCGCCGTACGCGAAATCGTTGAAGAAGCTTACCGTGAAGACCCGGAGATGATCGTCTCTGCGGCTTATGATATTCAGGCGGTGCGTCAGCGTGACCCAGCGGTCGATAAATACTCCACGCCACTGTTATACCTGAAGGGCTTTCATGCGCTGCAGGCGTACCGCATTGGCCATTGGTTGTGGAAAGAGGGACGTCGCGCACTGGCCGTCTATTTGCAGAATGAGATTTCGGTCTCTTTCGCTGTCGACATTCACCCGGCTGCACGTATTGGTCGCGGAATCATGCTTGACCATGCAACCGGCATTGTTATTGGTGAAACAGCAGTGGTCGAGAACGACGTGTCGATTTTGCAATCAGTTACGCTAGGGGGCACGGGGAAAACCAGTGGCGATCGCCATCCGAAAATCCGTGAAGGTGTGATGATTGGTGCCGGTGCCAAAATTCTGGGCAATATCGAAGTCGGCCGCGGCGCAAAAATTGGCGCCGGATCTGTCGTACTGCAACCCGTGCCACCGCACACCACCGCGGCAGGCGTACCGGCGCGTATTGTCGGCAAACCTACCAGTGATAAACCGTCAATGGATATGGACCAGCACTTTACTGGCGCTGGCTTTGAATATGGCGACGGTATCTAATCCTTGATCAGTGCGCCAGCGTACCCAAGCTGGCGCCAGGCTTCATAAACCACCACCGATACGGCGTTCGATAAGTTCATACTGCGACTTTCCGCCATCATCGGAATACGAATTTTCTGCTCAGCGGGCAGAGCGTTGAGAATCTCCGCTGGCAATCCACGGCTTTCCGGGCCAAACAGTAAATAATCCCCTTCCTGGTAGCTCACGGCACTGTGTGCTGGTGTGCCTTTGGTCGTCAAAGCAAATAGGCGCTGTGGCGCTTCTGACGCGAGAAATGCGGCGTAATTGGGGTGTTTTTTTAACGAGGTATATTCGTGATAATCCAGCCCTGCACGGCGCAGGCGTTTATCATCCCAAGCAAAGCCCAGCGGCTCAATCAAATGCAATTGAAAGCCGGTATTGGCACATAGACGAATAATGTTACCCGTGTTAGGCGGGATTTCAGGTTCAAATAAAACGATATTTAGCATAAGGCCCCCGGAAACGAGGGCCGAAGCATAGCAAATTATTTACGGGCGGAGTACAGCGGTAACCAGAGTGTCAGCCGCAGGCCGCCGAGTGGGCTGTCATCGGCTTTTACCCAGCCACGGTGTTGCTGAACAGCGGTTTCAACGATAGCCAAACCTAAGCCGGTTCCGCCAGATTCGCGATCGCGTGCTTCATCAGTGCGATAAAATGGACGGAAGATCTGCTCGCGGTCCTCAGCACTGACGCCAGGGCCATCATCATCGACATGAACGGTAATACCCTGAATATCCACTGAGAAGCTGACGCTGATGTGGTTATGGGAATAACGCAGCGCATTACGCACAATGTTTTCCAACGCACTCTCCAGCGCGTGCGGGTTGCCGTACAGCGGCCAGGGACCCGGCGGATAGGGTACATCCATGGTTTTGCCCATCTGCTCGGCTTCAAACTTGGCGTCTTCTAGCACGCCATTCCACAGCTGATTAGCCTTCATTGCTTCACTGACGAGCGCATTCTTGTGTTGCGTGCGTGACAAGACCAGTAGGTCGTTAATCATGCCATCGAGACGCTGAGCTTCCATTTCGATGCGCTGCAGCTCTTTTCCTTCACCATTGCGACGACGTAACAGCGCAGTTGCCAGCTGAAGTCGGGTTAATGGTGTACGCAGTTCATGGCTGATATCGGACAGCAGGCGCTGTTGAGCCGTCATCATGCGTTCGAGTGCGCTGACCATTTGGTTAAAGCTCGAGCCTGCTGCAAGGAACTCTTGTGGACCGGATTCCAGTTCTGGGTGCTGGCGTAAATTACCGCTCGCTACTTCATCCGCCGCATATTTAAGTTTGCGTGCTGGACGAGCGAGACTCCACGCTAGCCAGAGCAACAACGGTGAGCTAATCAGCATCGTCACAATCAGCAGGAGTAAAGGCCGATCAAAGAGTAGATTAACAAAATCAAGCTGCGAGCTGGTTGCGGGGCGAATCAGGTAAAGTTGATAGTTATCTTCACCGTCACGGACGGCAAAAGGCCCCACCATCTCTAAACGCCCATATTTCTTTTTCTGCGGATGGTCGGCGTTATCAGACTGGCCGATAAAGTTACGAATCACCTGCATTTCATTGTGCTGTGCGCCGATCACGCGTCCTTCGCTGGTCACCAACAGCAAGCGCTGGCCTGGTGGTGCCCACTTATCAATCGCGCGAAACAGCCGGCGCCACCACATCAAATCGTTGGGGGGATCTTGTGACAGCTCTGCTTCCACGTGCTGTTCAATCATGGTGCCCTGTCGTTGCTCACTTTCCAGCAATGATGTCATCTGGCGAGAGTCGAGTTTGGGCACCATTAAAACCAGCATCAACACCAGCGCCAGCGTAAGCCAGAAGATGGCGAAGATGCGGGTGGTCAAACTTCCAATCATGATGCCGAAACCATCAGATAGCCGCGTCCGCGCAGGGTTTTAAACCACGGGTGACCATCACGACGTTCCGGCAATTTACGACGCAGGTTAGAGATGTGCATATCAATAGCACGGTCAAATGGCGTCAGGCGTTTGCCCAGCACTTCCTGGCTGAGATGTTCACGTGAAACCACTTGGCCTAAATGCTGCGCCAGCAAATAGAGTAGGGTGAATTCGGTACCAGTGAGATCCAGCGTTTCAGTATCAAAACTGGCTTCCTGACGGCCGGGATTCAGGCGCAGGCAATCCACTTCCAGCGTGGGTGAGCTATTGTCGTGCTGTTGTTGCTGCTCGCTCCAATTAGAACGGCGTAAAATCGCACGGATACGCGCGACCAGTTCGCGGTCGTTAAACGGTTTAGGCAGATAGTCGTCCGCACCCAGCTCAAGGCCGAGAACACGATCCAATTCACTGCCGCGTGCGGTCAGCATGATGACCGGTGTTTGATGCTGCTGGCGTAGCTCTTTTAATGTGTCGATACCGTTCTTCTTCGGCATCATGACGTCGAGTAATAACAGGTCAACGGTGTTATCCAACAGGTTGAGCGCCTGCTCGCCATCACTGGCGACAATCACCTCAAAACCTTCCATCTCAAGCAGTTCTTTAAGCAGCGAAGTTAATTCGCGGTCGTCATCAACCAACAGGATTTTATTCATTTTTTATTGCCCTCCGCAGGCAAAATACCGTGATCCTTGACTTGCAATCCAACGCTTTACGTAGTTTTACACCCCCTGACGGATGTTTGCAGCCATCGCCGTACACTAGCTCTCGTTGAATCGCAAAACGGAACGAACTGGGAGTAAACGATGCGCTACTTAACCGCCGTCGTCATTGCCTCAGCGATGGTTCTCAGTCACGCCAGCGCAGAAGCAGCAGACACGACGACGATTGACGAGATGCATCAGAACGGCGGATTGACGACAGGCAGTATGACGCAAAATCCGCAAAGCCACATGTTCGATGGCATTGAGCTGACTGAACAACAGCGGCAACAGATGCGAGACCTGATGCAGCAAGCGCGACACGAACGCCCGGTTCTAAGCGTTCAAGACATAGAAACTATGCATGACCTTGTCATTGCAGACAAATTTAACGAATCGGCCATTCGGCAGCAGGCAGAGAAACAAGCCCGCGCGCAGGTTGAACTGCAAGTTGAGATGGCCCGGGTTCGCAACCAAATGTATCACCTGCTAACGCCTGCACAGCAAGCGACATTGCAGAAGAATTATGAGCGACGTCTTAATGATGCACGTCAGCTCTCCGGATTGCAGCCATCATCACCGCTGCATGCAGTGAGTAGTACCAGCAGTAACCAGTAACATAGTATCCCTGTTTTCCTTGCCATAGACACCATCCCTGTCTTCCCCCGCATGATGCGGGGGTTTTTTTGCCCATCATTTCACTACTGCATCAGCAGCTTAATATTCAATTCACGCAGCCTAAGCATGGGAATGTTAGACTTTAGCCATCATATGACTATAAGTGCTGCCTGTGGGCGCACTTTTCGATGAGGCAAGGCATGGATCCCTCATATGCAAAGCTCGTTAATCGTGCGGCATTGGCTGCAACTACACTGGCGACGTTACTGCTGATCGTGAAGATTTTCGCCTGGTGGCTGACGGGTTCAGTGAGCATGTTAGCGGCATTGGTTGATTCGCTGGTGGATATTGCCGCCTCACTCACCAATCTGCTGGTGGTTCGATACTCGTTACAACCCGCTGATAATGATCACACCTTTGGCCATGGCAAAGCAGAATCCTTGGCTGCATTAGCACAAAGCATGTTCATCTCTGGTTCTGCGCTGTTTTTATTCCTCACGGGCATTCAGCATCTGGCTTCCCCCAATACGTTGCGCTCGCCACTGGTGGGTATCGTAGTGACGGTGGTTGCTTTGTTCTCTACGCTGTTACTGGTGACGTTCCAACGCTGGGTTGTGCGGCATACACGCAGCCAGGCGATTCGGGCTGATATGCTGCACTATCAATCCGATGTGGTGATGAATGGCGCAATTCTGGTTGCACTGGTATTAAGCAGCTATGGTTTTGTCAGGGCTGATGCACTCTTCGCGCTGGGTATTGGCGTCTATATTCTCTATAACGCACTGCGTATGGGCTACGAAGCCGTGCAATCGTTATTGGATCGCGCCCTGCCGGAAGAAGAAAAGCAGGCAATCATTAATGTGGTGAGTGACTGGCCGGGCGTTCGCGGTGCTCACGCATTACGCACGCGTCAATCCGGGCCGACGCGCTTTATTCAGCTTCATCTGGAAATGGACGACCACCTGCCGCTAGTACAGGCACATCAGGTCGCGGACCAGATAGAGCAAGCACTGCGAAAAAAATTCCCCGGCTCGGATGTGATCATCCATCAGGATCCCTGTTCAGTGGTGCCAGAAAATCAGCAAGGTTTTTTCCAGTTTTAGCGTTTAATTATCAGGGCGTTGCATGTTAGAAATGACGTAACGCTAACAACTCTGTAAAAAATTAGCGAAAACTTGTCTGACCTGAATCAATTCAGCATCAAGCCTTTGATATACTATCTGCAACTATTAAGCCGCACGATCGTGAGCGGGTTACACTGATCGGCTGGCAGACATAATCCTTAGTTTTGAACAATCCAGAGGTTGTCATGATCAAAAAAATCGGAGTACTGACCAGCGGCGGTGACGCCCCAGGCATGAACGCAGCCATCCGCGGAGTTGTCCGTTCCGCGCTGAGTGAAGGCCTTGAAGTTTTTGGTATCTACGACGGCTATCTGGGATTGTATGAAGATCGCATGATCAATCTCGACCGCTACAGCGTGTCAGACATGATCAACCGTGGTGGTACTTTCCTTGGTTCCGCGCGTTTTCCTGACTTCCGCAATGAAGAAGTTCGTCAGATCGCCATTGAGAACATGAAGAAACGGGGTATCGATGCACTTGTGGTCATCGGCGGCGATGGCTCCTATATGGGCGCCAAACGTCTGACCGAAATGGGCTTCCCATGCATTGGCTTGCCTGGCACCATCGATAATGACGTTGCCGGTACTGACTACACCATTGGCTATTTCACTGCACTGGAAACCGTAGTGGAAGCCATTGACCGTCTACGTGATACTTCATCCTCACACCAGCGTATCTCTATTGTTGAAGTCATGGGCCGCTACTGCGGCGATTTGACACTGGCTGCTTCGATTGCCGGCGGATGTGAGTTTATCGTGTTGCCTGAAATCCCTTACACCCGTGAAGAACTGGTGGAGGAGATCAAAGCAGGTATCGCTAAAGGTAAAAAACACGCCATTGTGGCTATTACTGAGCACATCTGTGATATCGACGATTTGGCGCACTACATCGAAGCGGAAACCAAACGCGAAACGCGTGCAACCGTGTTGGGTCACATTCAACGTGGCGGCGCGCCATGTGCCTATGACCGTATTCTGGCATCTCGCATGGGTGCTTATTCCATTGAGTTGTTATTGCAAGGTTACGGCGGTCGCTGCGTCGGTATCCAGAACGAGAAGATGGTGCATCATGACATCATTGACGCGATCGAAAACATGAAGCGTCCATTTAAGCGCGATTGGTTAGATACGGCAAAAAAACTCTATTAATCAAACTGAATAAGGGCGCGGCTTTCACCGTGCCCTTATTTGTCTCCACTTATATTCCCTCCAGTTATAACCACTTATTTTTAATTCTTTAATCATTGGATTGGTTTATGTCAGTCTTGTTCTATAACGACCTCGGGAGAGCAAGCAATGAACAAGTGGAGTATTGGTTTCACCCTGTTACTGGCTTCCACCAGTGTTTTGGCCAAGGATATCCAGCTGTTAAACGTTTCTTACGATCCAACGCGTGAATTGTATGAGCAATACAACAAAGCGTTCAGCGCCCACTACAAGCAAGAAACGGGCGACAACGTAGTGATTCGTCAGTCGCACGGTGGCTCGGGTAAACAGGCAACCTCGGTAATCAATGGCATTCGTGCTGATGTGGTGACGTTGGCGCTGCAGTCTGACGTAGATGCGATTGCTGAGCGCGGTCGTATCGACAAAAACTGGATTAAGCGCTTGCCGGATAACTCCGCACCTTATACTTCCACCATCGTGTTCCTGGTGCGTAAAGGCAACCCGAAGGGCATCCATGATTGGAATGATTTGATTAAGCCGGGCGTCTCAGTCATCACTCCGAACCCGAAAACTTCAGGCGGCGCACGCTGGAACTATCTGGCAGCGTGGGGCTGGGCACTGGACCAAAACAACGGCGATCAGGCTAAAGCACTGGCATACGTAAAAGCGCTGTTTAAGAATGTGGAAGTTCAGGATTCCGGTGCACGTGGCGCCACCAACACCTTTGTAGAACGTGGCATTGGTGACGTGCTGATCGCTTGGGAAAATGAAGCCTATCTGGCAGTGAACAAACTCGGCAAAGATAAATTCGACATCATCACGCCGAGCGAGTCGATTTTGGCGGAACCTACCGTTTCTGTGGTCGATAAAGTGGTGGATGAGCAGGGCACGCGTAAAGTGGCCGACGAGTATCTCAAGTACCTCTACTCACCGGAAGGACAGACCATTGCGGCTGAAAACTTCTACCGTCCGCGTGATCCAGAAGTCGCTAAGAAGTTTGCCAGCACCTTTGCACCAGTGAAACTGTTCACTATCGACTCCAAGTTTGGTGGCTGGACGCAAGCCCAGAAGACCCACTTCGCCGATGGTGGTACTTACGATCAAGTGATGAAACCGTAATCGTATTACCATCAGAATGAAACGGTCAGCCATGTGCTGCCCGTTTTGCTTTGTGTGGCAGTAAAAGTCCGTGACTTTACCCAGACGGCAGGCGAGGATGCTGGCAGATGATGATCTGAGGAATTCAGCCATGCAGGGAAGTCGTCGTACCCTGAAGTTGCTAACCGTTTTATTGCTGGTGTTGATTGTGGGGCTGATCGTGAGTGCCTTCCACTTCCAGAAAAATTCCAACGCGCTCTGGCAAATTATCAGTGAGAAGTGTGTGCCCAATATGGCAAAGAGTGGCCAGCCGGCCCCTTGCCAGCAGGTCAATACTGCACAGGGCTACGTTACGCTAAAGGACCTCAACGGGCCCTTGCAGTATTTGCTGATGCCGATCGAGAAAATCACCGGCATGGAAAGCCCGATCATTCTTGAACCCACAACGCCAAACCTGTTTGCCGCCGCCTGGCAGCAGCGGAGTTTATTGGCAAAAAAACGTGGTGAGCCGATCGCTGATAGTGCATTGTCGCTGGCGATTAACGCGCAATATGGTCGTTCGCAGAATCAACTGCATATTCACATATCCTGCCTGCGGCCTGATGTGCGTCAGCAGTTGGATCAGTTGACGGCACGATTAAATGAACAGTGGCAATCCGCCACGTTGCGAAAACACCATTATCTGATTCGCACACTGTCCACTGCGGAGCTGGCGCAGCAAAGTGCCTTTATCCGTTTAGCGGAAGAGGTGCCGAATGCGCGCATGGAAATGGGCAAATATGGATTAGCGTTGGCAGAACTGTCGGATGGGCGTTTGGCCCTGCTGGCGTTAGAGCGGAATTGGCTAAAGTTGAATAGCGGGTCGGCCGAGGAGTTGCAGGATCATAACTGCAAGATTTTAGATCATTAGTCGCTGGCTTCATCGTGGACGTGCAACGCGCAGGAAAAGTACCCGCAGTGTCGCCGTTTATGATGAACAAAAAAAGGCGGCTGATTAGCCGCCTTATTGCCAAGCGGAAAACTTACGCGTTTTTCGCTGCAGCAGCGGCTTTAACGATCACTGCGAAGGCATCTGCTTTCAATGAAGCACCGCCCACCAGTGCGCCATCGATATCTGGCTGGGTGAACAGTTCTGCGGCGTTTTTGTCGTTAACCGAACCGCCGTACTGAATGATGACCTGCTGAGCAATCGCAGCATCTTTCTTCGCGATATGATCACGGATGAATTTGTGCACGGCTTGTGCCTGAGCTGGAGTAGCTGATTTGCCGGTGCCGATAGCCCAAACTGGCTCATAAGCCACCACCACACCTTCAAACGCAGCAGCACCTTGAGTTTCCAATACAGCGTCGATCTGACGTGCACAGACTTCTTCGGTTTTGCCCGCTTCGTTTTCTGCTTCAGTTTCGCCGATGCACAGCACAGGGATCAGACCTGCTGCTTTCAGCACAGCAAATTTCTTCGCAATGAACTCGTCGCTTTCTTTGTGGTAAGTACGGCGTTCAGAGTGGCCGATAATGATGTATTTCGCGCCGACGTCTTTCAGCATGTCTGCGGAGGTTTCACCGGTGAATGCGCCAGACAAATTTACGTCTACGTTCTGAGCACCCAGTGCAATGTGGCTACCGGAAATGGCGTGTTTTGCCAGGTCAAGATAGATAGCCGGTGGGGCAATCGCTACACCACAACCTTCCACACCAGACAGTTCTTTGCGCAGACCTTCGATCAGCTCGCCCGCCATGTGCTTACTGCCGTTCAGCTTCCAGTTACCCATAACCAGTGGATGTCGCATTCTTTCCTCCGCATAACGCGATTCATGAAATAGCGCTGCCATCGGGCAGCGATGTCTGCCAGACAGTATAGAGATCAAATGTGCCGCTGGCTTTGCTTTTCGTCATTTTTGCCGGGGGATCAGGGGGTCGCGAGCGACAGTTTTATCGGTTCGACGGCGAAGGTCAAACCCTTGTCGCCGTTATCCGCCACCACGAAACGCAGTGCACCTTCGGTACGTGCAAAATAGCGTACGCCTTTGCCCGCACTGAGAAGTGAATCGAGTTTTTTACGCCCATCTTCAGCCGACAATCCAGGAACGAAAAAGCGTAGCAGGGCGGTCATATAGTCCATGGCGCGAGCCTGCGCAGCTTTCATATCGGGACCGGGAACCGGAAGCCAAGTGATTTGCAGCGTTTTGATTTTCCCGGTGCCTTGTTCCAACGCAGTGGAAGCGTAAAGCGTTTCACTGATCTTACTGGCAGCACGTGTCAGGTTACTTTTGTCGTCACGATTGTCTATCGCGCGGTATTCCAATAGCGGCTGATCGGGGTTAGCCGCATTATACTTTTCGCGGAATTGTGCAATGGTCATGTCAAAGGTGGGCGCGCCCGCCAGCAAATAGGGCGCAGCAGGCAGATGATCGCTACGATCTTGCGCAGGAGCGTCTTCCGCCCAGACGGGAAATGTCAGTGCGAGGCTAACAAGCAGCGCGACTGGCAGGTTCTTCATTGCATCGGCCCTAAATCATTCACTTAGCCCACGATTAGAACGGTTTTTACCGACCAAAGTCAAAACTCGTACTGCGAAAATTTCAGATTATTCACACTTGGCCAATTACCAATAATGTTCACTGGTCATATGGCCCGGTTTGCGTTTGAAATGTTTACGCATTTCACGTGAGTCTTTCAGTAATTGCTGGGTATCACGTACCATCTGCGGGTTGCCACACAGCATCACATGGCTGGTATCGGCAGTCATCGGCAAACCCACTGCGCGCTCCAGTTCGCCACTTTCAATTAACTGGGGTACACGGCCATGCAAGGAGCCGGCAATGTCCTCGCGGCTGACAACGGTCTGGATATGCAATTTGCCTTGATAGCGCTGTTGTAGCTGTTGCATCAGCGGTAAAAAGCTCAGATCGTCGGCAAAGCGAGCGGCATGCACCAACACAATATTATCGAAGCGCTCCAGACCTTCTCCCTGCTGGAGAATCGACAAATAAGGGCCGATAGCAGTGCCCGTTGCCAACATCCACAGGGTATTACAGTCAGGAATTTCGTCGAGGACAAAGAATCCGGCGGCTTCTTTGGTCACCATCACCTGATCGCCGGGCTGTAACGTCTGTAAACGCGGGCTGAGTTTGCCCTCAGGTACCGTGACCAGGTAGAACTCCAGCAGCGGATCCTGCGGCGCATTGACGTAAGAGTAGGCGCGCTGCACGCGTTCGCCGTCAATTTCCAACGCCAGCTTGGCAAACTGCCCCGCGGTGAAGGCATCGATTGGCGCCCTGACGCGCAGACTGAACAGGGCATCGGTCCAGTTCTTGACCTCTTCAACTTCAGCATTAATCCACTCTGCCATGTTCGCTCCTTATTGTTGATTATTCAGGCATGTGATTATCATCGCCAGCCATCCAATAGATTTCTACCCCCATGGTGGGCAAAGGGCTCTCAACGACAAATAGTGCGCACTCCACATCAACTGTAGCGGTCGGGTTACGACCCGGTACGTAATCTTGACACCTTAGACGCTACCGCTTTCCGCTCGCCTCTCGATTTGTCACTGAATCCTGATATTTTTGCCGCCATTCATTGTTGGCGGCATTTTTTCATGCTGTCTTTATTTTGTTTCTCAGGCAGACATTTTGTTCCATGTTGACTAATAAAACGCAAAACCGCTTCCTGTTATTCATGCTGATCGTCTTAGTGGCGGTGGGGCAGATGGCGCAAACCATCTATGTGCCGGCGATGGCGAACATGGCTGAGGCACTCAATGTGCGTAGCGGCACTATGCAGCAGGTGATGGCCGCTTATCTGATGACCTACGGTGGATCGCAGCTGATCTACGGGCCATTGTCAGACAGCTTTGGCCGCCGTCCGGTGATCCTGGTGGGCATGACGATCTTTGCCGTGGGTGCGTTGATCGCCATGTTCGCGCCATCCTTGCAGATTCTGGTATTGGGTAGCGCGGTGCAGGGTTTAGGCACGGGCGTCGCGGGTGTGATGGCACGTACCATGCCGCGCGATCTGTATTCAGGGATTGCGCTACGCCAAGCCAACAGCCTGCTGAATATGGGCATTTTAGTGAGCCCATTGCTGGCACCGGTGATTGGTGCGTTGCTAACGCACCTATTTGGCTGGCACGCATGTTTTGCCTTCCTGCTGTTGTTGTGCGTCGCAGTAACGGGCTCGATGGCGCGCTGGCTGCCGGAAACGCGCCCAGTTGAGACGCCCGTCACGCCGTTTCTGCGTCGTTATGCCACCTTGCTAGGTGACGGTAACTTTGTACGGTTTCTACTGCTGCTGATTGGCGCACTGGCGGGTATTGCGGTGTTTGAAGCCAGCTGTGGCGTGCTGCTGGGTGGAGTGCTGGGTCTGGATGGGCTGACCGTCAGTATTCTGTTTATCCTGCCGATTCCAGCGGCGTTCTTTGGTGCGTGGTTTGCCGGACGCGAACAAAAATCATGGCATACGCTGATGTGGTATGGCGTGAATAGCTGCTTATTAGCGGGCTTACTGATGTGGATCCCAGCCTGGTTCGGCGTGATGAATATCTGGACGTTACTGGTGCCTGCTGCGCTGTTCTTCTTCGGTGCCGGTATGTTGTTCCCACTGGCCACTTCCGGCGCGATGGAGCCGTATGCGTGGTTAGCCGGGAGCGCGGGTGCACTGATTGGTGGATTGCAGAATTTAGGTTCTGGTGTGATTGCGTGGCTTTCGGCGCTGTTGCCACAGCACGATCAGTCGAGCCTTGGCATGCTGATGTTTGTTACGTCGTTGGTGATGCTGCTGTGCTGGTGGCCGCTCTCACGCCATCCGGAGAGCGGCAAACAGGCGATTACAGGATGAATTGATGCAGCGCCGCGTCTTTGCGATCCAGATAGTGAATCGACTGGATGCGGCGGATGGTGCGTGATTTGCCGCGCACCAGCAGGGTTTCACTGGTGGCGATGTTGCCGTTACGTGTGATGCCTTTCAATAAGTCACCGGTGGTAATGCCGGTGGCCGCAAAAATGACGTTATCGTTACGCGCCATCTCTTCGAGTTTCAACACTTCCCCGGCTTTGATGCCCATCTCAGCGCAACGTTGCAGCTCGTTTTCGCCAAGACGACGATTTTCTGCGTTGTCGCCTTTGACTTCATGGCGTGCCAGTAAACGTGCCTGCATGTCACCATCCATCGCGCGGATCACCGCTGCTGATACCACGCCTTCCGGCGCGCCGCCGATGCCGTACATCACATCGACTTCGCTATCCGGCATGCAGGTCAAAATTGACGCGGCCACATCGCCATCTGGGAAAGAGAATACGCGCACGCCAAGCTGCTGCAGTTGGGCAATGATCGCGTCATGACGTGGCTTTGCCAGAATGGAGACGGTTAACTGGCTAAGCGGTTTATCGAGTGCCATCGCGATATTTTTCAGATTGGCTTCCAGCGGTAAGTTGAGATCAATGGCGCCGCGTGCGCCAGGCCCAACTATCAGCTTTTCCATGTACATATCAGGTGCGTGCAGAAAACTGCCTTTATCGCCCACCGCCAACACCGCCAGCGCATTAGCCTGGCCCATCGCTGTCATGCGTGTACCTTCAATCGGATCAACCGCGATATCCACGGCATCGCCGCGACCAGTACCGACTTTTTCTCCGATATACAGCATCGGCGCTTCGTCGATTTCGCCTTCGCCAATCACAATCTGGCCGTCGATATCGATGGTGTTGAGCATAATGCGCATGGCGTGAACGGCTGCGCCGTCGGCCGCATTTTTATCGCCGCGTCCTAACCAGTGATAGCCCGCTAATGCAGCGGCTTCGGTCACACGGGAAAATTCAATCGCGAGTTCTCGTTTCATGGTGGCACCTGATAAAAAACAGGCAAGCAGTGTAGCACGGGGGGAAAACAGGGCGGGGAGAAAAACCCGCGGCAGAGCGCCGCGGGTGTGAAGGTTTTTACTCTGCGTCTTCCCATGCCTGCGCACGAGCTACCGCTTTTTTCCAGCCGGCATAACGCACGTTACGCTCGGTGGTTTCGATGCTTGGACGGAACTCACGCTCAATCACGGCTTTCGCGCGGACTTCTTCGAGATCGTTCCAGAAGCCCACTGCCAAACCAGCAAGGTATGCGGCACCCAACGCCGTGACTTCACGCACTTCTGGACGTTCAACACGCGTACCCAGAATGTCAGACTGGAACTGCATCAGGAAGTTGTTGGCGACCGCACCGCCATCCACGCGCAGAGATTGCAGACGGGTGCCCGCATCATTCTGCATCGCTTCCAGTACGTCACGCGTCTGGTACGCGATCGATTCCAGCGTAGCGCGGATAATGTGGTTAGCATTCGCACCGCGCGTCAGGCCGAAGATGGCACCACGCGCATACGGATCCCAGTAGGGCGCACCCAAGCCGGTAAAGGCGGGCACCATGTATACGCCATTGGAGTCTTTCACTTTCAGGGCGAAGTATTCGGAGTCAGTAGAGTCACTGATCATCTTCATCTCATCGCGCAGCCACTGAATGGATGCACCGCCGATAAATACCGCACCTTCCAGCGCATAGTTCACTTCACCACGCGGACCGCAAGCGATGGTGGTCAGCAGACCATGAGTGGAGGTGACGGCTTCAGTACCGGTGTTCATCAACATGAAGCAACCTGTGCCGTAGGTATTTTTCGCCATACCCGGCTGTACGCACAGTTGGCCATACAGTGCTGCCTGCTGGTCACCCGCAATACCCGCGATTGGAATACGCGTACCGCCTTTACCACCAATGTTAGTCTGACCGTAGATCTCAGAAGAGCCTTTCACTTCCGGCAGCATTTCGCGCGGAATATCCAGAATCTCTAACATGCGATCATCCCACTTCAGATCGTGAATGTTATACATCATGGTACGCGAGGCGTTGGTGTGGTCGGTGATGTGAACACGACCTTGGGTCATTTTCCACACCAGCCAGGTATCTACTGTTCCGAACAGCAACTCGCCACGTTTTGCACGCTCACGTGCGCCTTCAACGTGATCGAGAATCCACTTTACTTTAGTGCCTGAGAAGTACGGGTTAATCACCAAACCGGTGGTGTGCTGGATATACTCTTCCAGACCCTCTTTTTTCAGCTTGTTACAGTAGTCCGCAGTACGTGGATCCTGCCAGACAATGGCGTTGTAAATCGGCTTACCGGTCTCTTTATCCCATACAATGGCCGTTTCGCGCTGGTTGGTGATACCAATCGCGGCAATCTCATCAGAACGGATGTCGGCATGTGCCAGTACTTCAACCAAGGTCGAGCTTTGTGATGCCCAAATGTCCATTGGGTCATGCTCAACCCAACCCGCTTTTGGGTAGATCTGAGTGAATTCACGCTGTGAGACGGCGACAATGTTCGCGTCATGATCGAGAACAACGGCACGAGAGCTGGTAGTGCCCTGATCGAGCGCGAGAATGTATTTTTTATCAGTCGTAGTCATTTTATTTTCCTGATGATTAACGATGAAACTTACGCTTTACGCTGCTCAGCGCGGGCGACCGGTTTTTCTGTTGTGCTGGTTTCCACCACACTGACAGGCAGATGACGGCCAATCAGTGAACGGTAACCGAAGGCACCGAGGCAGGCACCGACTAATGGGCCAAAGATCGGAACCAGGAAGTAAGGAATATCTTTACCACCGGTAAAGGCGACTTGACCCCAACCTGCGATGAAAGCAAACAGTTTCGGACCGAAGTCACGCGCTGGGTTAAGTGCGAAGCCGGTCAGCGGACCCATTGAACCACCAATGACGGCAACCAGTAGACCAATGAGCAGCGGTGCCAGTGGACCACGTGGCACACCATTGCCGTCATCGGTCAGCGCCATGATAACGGCCATTAATACTGCAGTAATCACCATCTCAACCAAGAATGCCTGACCTACACTGATATGTGGGTTCGGATAGGTGGAGAAGATGCCGGCCAGGTCGAGACTCTGCACGCTGCCACGCACCATTTGATGGCTGGCTTCGTAGTCAAAGAACAAATTGTAGTAGAGACCGTAAACCAGCGCTGCCGCACAGAAGGCTCCGGCAACCTGCGCCAGGATGTAAGGCAGAACTTTACGGCCTTCAAAGTTAGCGAACAGGCACAGCGCGACCGTAACGGCCGGATTCAAATGCGCGCCTGACACACCAGCACTGAGATAAACTGCCATGGAGACAGCCAGACCCCAGATGATACAAATTTCCCACTGACCGAATGCGGCACCAGCCAGTTTCAGTGCAGCGACACAGCCCGCACCAAAAAAGATAATCAAACCGGTACCGAGAAACTCGGCTATGCACTGACCTTTAAGTGTGTTCGTTGTCTGACTCATAATGGCATTCCTGAAGCGAGGTTAAATTTTATCAGTTTTTGTTCTCAATCCATGAGTCACCCAGCTCTTATGTAGGGCTGTTGTGAATTTATCGTTAACGAGCATAAACGAGAAATAGCGAAATCGAAATATGTGTACTGTGTCATAAAAATGCGCGTTTTCGCGTCTTTTACCTTTCTTTAAGACCCATTAACCCTGCTTTACCTAAGTCCAATATCGTGACCGCGCGCAAAAATGCGCGAACATGAGCGTTTTTTTAAGCATTAACTGAAAAGTGTTACAGACCGCCCTAGCAGGCCTTGCGCCGCTGGACTTGCGGGGTTTGGCTACATACAATCGAGACATCGTGGCTGGACGCACCATAACAAGGCAGTCCCAGCACCATCAACGCCTTGCAAAAGATTTAGGAGAGGTCAGAAAGATGTCATTTGAAGTGTTCGAGAAACTGGAAGCGAAAGTACAGCAGGCGATTGATACCATCACCCTGCTGCAGATGGAAATTGAAGAGCTGAAAGATCAGAATAATACGCTGCGCAACGAAGCCAGCCAGGCTTCTGGCAACCAGGATGCCCTGGTGCGTGAAAACCAGCATCTTAAAGAAGAACAGCACGTGTGGCAGGAGCGTCTGCGTGCACTGTTGGGAAAAATGGAAGAGGTTTAAGCGTCTATGCTTAAACCCATGGCGGGTGCTGCGGCACCCGTTTTTGTTGTGGCTTACTCGATATCGAGTGCGTCTTCCGACAAGATGATGCCGGTATTATCGGCATACAGATGGTCGCCAGAGAAGAAGGTCACGCCGCCAAAGTTAACGCGCACGTCGCTTTCGCCAATCCCTTCACCGGCAGCACCCACAGGAATTGCGGCAATCGCCTGAATGCCGATTTCCAGCTCTTCCAGATCGTCAACCTGACGCACTGAGCCGTAAACCACCAGTCCTTCCCACTCATTTTGTGCTGCAAGACGCGCCAACTGTGCATCCACTAATGCACGACGTACTGAGCCACCGCCGTCAATCACCAGCACACGACCCCGACCATTCTCTTCGAGTAAATCGTAGAGCAGACCGTTGTCTTCGAAGCATTTCACTGTGGTAATTTGCCCACCGAATGAGGTGCGTCCGCCAAAATTAGAAAAAAGCGGTTCAACCACATTCACTTCTTCATGGTAGATGTCACAGAGTTCGGAAGTATCGTATTTCATGAGGATATCGTCTGTTTGCCACAGGAGCGGTAAGTATATCGCTATCTGAGGATTGTTGGCAAAATCATCAACCGTCAAAAAAAGCGCTGCATCAATATCCTGCGTAAAAAAAAGCCCGACACAGTGGCCGGGCATCGCATGATGATTGGATGATTACAGAATAAAGCGGCTGAGATCTTCGTCGGCCACCAATTCATCCAGATGTTGACTCACATATTCTGCATCGATGGTGATGGATTCACCGTTGCGATCGCTGGCATCGTAGGAAATGTCTTCCATCAGACGTTCCAGCACCGTATGCAGACGACGTGCACCGATGTTCTCAGTGGTTTCGTTCACCTGCCACGCAGCTTCAGCAATACGACGAACCGCATCTTCGGTGAAATCAATGTTTACGCCTTCGGTACCCATCAGCGCTTTGTACTGCACAGTCACAGAAGCGTTTGGCTCAGTCAGAATGCGCTCGAAGTCATTCACGGTCAGCGCCTGTAGCTCAACACGAATCGGCAGACGACCCTGCAACTCTGGAATCAGATCGGATGGACTCGCCACCTGGAATGCGCCAGAAGCAATAAATAGGATGTGGTCAGTCTTCACCATACCGTGCTTGGTGGAGACGGTGCAGCCTTCTACCAGTGGCAGCAAATCGCGCTGAACGCCTTCACGTGACACATCAGGACCACCGGCGTTTTGGCCGCCGCGCTTACAGATTTTGTCGATTTCATCGATGAACACGATGCCGTGCTGCTCGACGGCATCAATCGCATCCTGCTTCAGCTCTTCTGGGTTCACCAGTTTTGCCGCTTCTTCTTCAATCAGCAGCTTCAACGCTTCTTTGATTTTCAGCTTACGTGGTTTCTGCTTCTGACCACCCAGGTTTTGGAACATGGACTGCAGCTGGCTGGTCATCTCTTCCATGCCAGGAGGAGCCATGATTTCAACACCGGCTGAAGAGGCGGCCAGGTCGATCTCAATCTCTTTGTCGTCCAGCTGGCCTTCGCGCAGTTTTTTGCGGAAAGACTGACGTGCTGCAGACGGTTCAGCGGCTTGCTCAGCCTGGCCCCAGTTGTTTTTGGCGGGAGGAATCAGCACATCCAGAATGCGCTCTTCTGCCATCTCTTCGGCACGATATTTGTTTTTCTCGATTGCCTGGCTGCGCACCATCTTGATGGCAGAATCGGTCAGATCGCGAATAATCGAATCGACTTCTTTACCGACATAACCCACTTCAGTGAATTTAGTCGCTTCGACTTTGATGAACGGCGCGTTGGCGAGTTTCGCCAGACGACGTGCGATTTCGGTTTTACCGACACCGGTTGGGCCAATCATCAGAATGTTTTTTGGCGTTACTTCATGGCGCAGCTCTTCATCGAGCTGCATGCGGCGCCAGCGGTTACGCAGTGCAATGGCGACGGCCTTCTTTGCGCCATCTTGGCCAATGATAAAGCGGTTAAGCTCGCTGACAATCTCGCGGGGAGTCATCTCAGACATGTTTTGATCCTTACGCCTTAGACGGTAATTCTTCGAAGTTGATGTTGTGGTTGGTGTAAATGCAGATATCACCGGCGATATTCAGCGCCTTCTCAACAATATCGTGCGCACCAATGTCGGTGTTCTCCAGCAGGGCGCGTGCCGCTGCCTGGGCGTAAGGCCCACCAGAACCAATAGCAATCAGGTCATTTTCAGGCTGAATGACGTCGCCGTTGCCGCTGATGATCAACGAGGAGTTCTCATCAGCCACCGCCAGCAGCGCCTCAAGGCGACGCAGCATGCGGTCAGTACGCCAGTCTTTTGCCAGTTCAACCGCTGCTTTCACCAAATGGCCTTGGTGCATCTCCAGCTTGCGCTCGAACAGTTCAAATAGGGTGAAGGCATCTGCGGTACCGCCAGCAAAACCCGCGATTACTTTGTCGTTGTAAAGACGACGCACTTTTTTCACGTTGCCTTTCATCACGGTGTTGCCGAGCGTTGCCTGGCCATCACCGCCAATCACGACTCGGCCGTTGCGTCGAACACTTACTATTGTTGTCACGGGCAGACCCCTTGTTGCAGTGGAATAGGAACATCGCGCACAGAGCGCGGAGTATCATGCAACCAGATATGGGGTAGGTTTGGAGGGTTTCAACCCCGAGATTTGTCTTACTTGATAGAGCGGGTGCGATGGCGAGGTGCGCTCACCCCTGTGACTTACTGCTGTAAGCTCAGGGGATTCACGCACTTGCCGCGAGTCGATTGATTCAGGGTAGAGCGAGGGGAATACAGCTTCCGTGGCCGGAACTGTGCAAGCGTTTGACGGTACTGTCAGCGCTGCTGCGGTCTTTGAACGGCCCGATAACCACACGATTCCATCCACCACCAGTGGTAATACGGCTTTCGAAACCTTCAAATGCCAGACCCGCGCGAACAGACTCCGCCTGATCAGTGCCTTTAAACGATCCACACTGCACCATCCAGCGCTGCGAAGTGGCTTTCTCTTCCGGTTTCGCTTTTGCGGTTTCCTGCGGTTTCGGCTGTTGCACCGGCTCGCGGGTGATCGGTGCCGGTTGTTGCTGCTGGCGCGCGGCCTGCTGTTGCTGAACCTGCTGTTGGCGCTGCTGTTGTAGCTGTTGCTGCTGACGCTGTGATTGTTGCTGTAGCTGTAGCTGCTGGCGTTGTGATTGCTGCTGCTGAACCTGCACTTGTTGCTGACGCTGCAACGTTTGCTGGCGTTGTGCGGGAGTCTGCTCGTTCCACGGCACTTCATTCAGCTGCGTAGGTTGTTGGCGCATATCAGCCTGCATCTGCTCAAGCAGCTGGCGTTGCTCATCCGTCAACTGTGTTTGCGATTGCACGCCCCCGCCTGCAGACGGCTCAGTGGGCGTCGGCACAGTGATTTGACGGTTTTCCAGCTCTTTGATGTATTTCCAGCGCTCTTCCGGCTTAGGCGGAAGGCCGTTGCCGTTGGCTTTATGATTCGGGATAACCTCAGTCTCTTCTTTCTTGTGATGAGAGATGAACCATAAACCACCGGCAAAGGTGACCAGCACGGCCACAGCCAGTACTATCATCAACTTAGAAGTACCTGAGCCGCCTTTGCTTTTCTTGCTGCGGCCCGCTGCGGGTTTTTTGCGACGCGTCCCTGTTGAACGCCCGCGGCCTACATAATCTCTCTGTGCCACTTTCGTTCTGATACCCTTTTAAAAAATGCCATTGGGCGAATACCCTAAAACAATGGGTGTAAAAGTACTGTTAAATGCCCGGCAACGAATGCGCCATGTTACTCAAGGGCTGGAACTTTGACCAGCAGAGTCTGCCTTCAGAATCTGCTGAAAATGCAGAGTACCGCTGATTATTTTTAGCGTTTTGTGGCCGGCGCCGTGCTGCCACGTACACGGAGTTCCGCGTCTAGCAGGCGTGAGCCGTTATTGACGCGTTTGCCGTGCAACTCGTCCAGCAACAGCAGCATGGCTTCACGGCCTATGGCAAAGCGCGGCTGCGCAACGGTGGTTAAGGGGGGATCGTAATATTGGGCCAGCTCGATATCGTCAAAACCGACCACGGAAAGATCCTGTGGAATGCGCATGCCCAGTTTTCTTGCCTGATTCATAGCGCCTAACGCCATTAAATCGCTATGGCAGAAAAGGGCTTTCGGCGGTACAGGCAGACTCATCAAGTGTTTAAGCGCATTGGCGCCCGCTTCAAAGGTGAAATCGCCATGGACAATCATCGTGGGGTCGATGGCAATGTTGCTGCGGCGCAGGGCCTGGATGTAGCCCTGTAAACGGTACTGGCTCAGCGGGATATGCTCTGGCCCGGTAATGCAGGCGATTTGGCGATGGCCGAGCTGCAACAGATGGTTTACCGCCTCAAACGCGGCGGTCAGGTTATCGATGTGCACGGTCGGCAACGCCATTTCAGGTGCAAATTCGTTACCCATCACCATCGGGGGCAAATTGCGTTGTTCTTCAATACCCGCGTCAAAGGGCAGCTGCGAACCGAGAAGTACCATGCCATCGATCTGGCGCGTCAGCATCAGGTTGAGGAAGGTTTTTTCCTGTTGGTCCTGATGCGCGCAGTCGCCAATCAGCACCAGATATCCCTCTTTTGCCGCCGTGACTTCAACGCCACGGATGATTTCGCTAAAGAAGGGGTCGCAGATGTCCGGCACAATCACCAGAATGGTTTGTGTTTCACCGCGTTTGGCATTGCGCGCCAGGCCATGTGGCGCATAGCCCACATCAATCACTGCCTGATCCACTTTCTGCCGGGTAGCAGCTGAGACTTTTTCTGGATTCATCAGCGCGCGAGAAACCGTGGCGGTTGAGACGCCCGCTTTCTCGGCCACATCTTTCATGGTGGCTGCGGATGAGGGTTGCTTCTGGTCCAACGTATAACTCCTGACGCGGTACAGCGCATTGATTTCAGACATTGCCGGGCTTCAGCCGGGACGGGCACTATTGATAACCCAACGCCGGGTGAGGTTGTTACTTAATTTGCATAAAAATTGTGACTTGTGCGACTTTTTTCGATCTGGCTCGCAGATGCAGAGCGGCTTAGCTCTCGGTGGGATCAATATCCAGCGTCCATTTGACTTTGCGCGCAGCCGGCAAGGTAGTCATTAGGGGTAGCGAACTGCTGAGCAGTTGTTGCAGGCGTTTGCGTGAAGGATGCTGCAACAGCAGTTGCCAGCGCCAGCGTCCACTCCGTTTGGGTGCCAGTGCCGGTACCGGCCCCATCAGCCACATCGCTTCATCTTTTAAGGGGCTGGCTTCCAGTAAATTGCGCAATTGCGTCAGGAATTCGGCGGCCTGGGCATTGTCCATGTCCTCCGCGCGAAACAGTGCATGGTTTGTCCAGGGTGGAAGCTGGACCGACTGCCGCTCCAGCAGCGTTTCTTCAGCAAAAGCGAAATAACCGCGATGCAGCAGTGTCTGTAATAACGGATGTTCTGGATGGTGCGTTTGCAGTAGCACTTCGCCCTGCTTGCCTGCGCGTCCTGCACGGCCCGCCACTTGGGTATAAAGCTGAGCAAAGCGCTCGGCGGCACGGAAATCAGCGGAGAACAAGGCGCCATCCACATCGAGTAGGGATACCAGCGTGACATCAGGGAAATGGTGGCCTTTGGCCAGCATCTGTGTGCCCACCAGAATGCGTGCGCCACCTCGATGGACATCAGCAAGATGTTGCTCCAGCGCGCCTTTACGGCTGGTGGTATCGCGATCAATACGTGAAACCGGTACGCCGGGGAAAAGGGTGCTGAGTTGTTGTTCCAGCTGTTCGGTGCCGACACCGACCGGCATCAAATGCGTCGAGCCGCAACCCGGACACTGATTGGGCAGCGGTCGCTGGCTATCGCAATGATGACAACGCAACTGGCGATGCTGCTGATGCAGCGTGTAATAACTGTCGCAGCGCTGGCACTCGGCTAACCAACCGCAGTCGTGGCACATCAACGCCGGGGAGAATCCACGACGGTTCAGAAACAGTAAAACCTGATTATCGGCTTGTAAATGCTGGCGCATTTTACCCAACAGCGCAGGCGCAAGACCGCCTTTCAGCTGCTGGCCCTTGAGATCGATGAGCTGCTGCAGTGCGGGTTTGGCGTTACCGGCACGTTTGGTGAGATTGAGCTGGCGATATTTTCCGACGCGGACATTGTGCAGAGTTTCCAGCGCAGGGGTAGCGGAGCCCATAACGATGGGGATGTTCTCTTCATGAGCGCGGAACACGGCTAAGTCACGCGCCTGATAACGCCATCCTTCCTGCTGCTTGTATGAGCTGTCGTGCTCTTCATCAATAATGATCACACCCGGCCGCGCCAGCGGCGTGAACAAGGCGGAACGTGTTCCGATGATGATCGCCGTTTCGCCACTCCGCGCGCGTAACCATACCGCCAGGCGTTCGCTGTCATTGAGTGCGGAGTGCAGTACATCGATGGGGGCATCAAAGCGTTCGCGAAAGCGAGCGATAGTTTGTGGTGTCAGACCAATTTCTGGAACCAGCACCAGCGCTTGTTTACCGCGTGCCAGCACGTTCTCTAAGACGCTGAGATAGACCTCTGTTTTGCCCGAGCCCGTAATACCGGCCAGAAGCCAGGCGGCATAGCTTTCATCTTCGCTCCGAATCGCGCCCACCGCCATCGCCTGGTCGGTATTGAGGCGCAGACGATCGCCCTTCACGGCGAAAGTGGTGCGCCAGTCATGCATCTGCGGCGCGTGTTCGCGCAAATCACATAAACCTTTGGCTCGCAGCGATTGCAGTGCCGCGTCGGTCAGGTCATGTTCGCTAACCTGATGGCGATAAAGGGGGTGCTGGCGCAAGGCGGCCAGTGCTTGCTGCTGCTTTGGTGCACGCTTCAGGCTCTCCATCGCCACTTCGCGTCCGCTTTCGTTAATCACCCATTGCCAGAGCGGTGCTTCCTGGGCCGGTTTTCCCTGACGCAGCAGTACCGGTAAGGCATGGTTCAGCACTTCGCCCAGTGGAGAGTGATAATAACCGGCCGCCCAGTTGAGGATGCGCCACAAAGCGGGGGAGAACAGGCTTTTATCGTCTAGCACACTCTCAAGCTGCTTCAGCTGCGCCAAAGGCAGATCGCTGCTTTCCTGATTCTTCACCACAATGCCAATCATTTTACGGTTGCCAAACGGAACACTGACGCGCGCGCCGACAACGGGCTGCGGCGCATCGGCGGGCAGCAAGTAGTCAAACAAGCGAGGCAGCGGAACGGGCAGGGCAACCTGAACAACGGGCATGTCGATCTCTATCCGATTCTGTAATAAGGAGAAGTAGTGTACACGCTGATACCATTGCCGGGTATGGTTGGCTAAGATTTGCCAGAGCTGGTCAATTTCTGTATACTATGCCGCCTTTGATGAGATCGCTCGTCAGAGATACACTTAATTATTAACCGCGTGTGGTGCTGTGCAGGTTCGCCTGGCATAGAGAGCGACACGGCCTTTTATGAGGTTCTCCCATGAAACAAGGTATTCACCCGAAATACGAAGCAGTGACCATCAACTGCTCTTGCGGTAACGTGATCAACACCCGTTCAACCATGACCGGTAGCCTGAACCTGGACGTGTGCGGCAAATGCCACCCGTTCTACACTGGCAAACAGCGTGTAGTTGATTCAGGTGGTCGTGTTGATCGCTTCAACAAGCGTTTCAGCGTGCCAACCAGCAAGAAATAAGATTATTTGCCATCGAATCTTCGGATTCGGAAGCAAGAAAAAACCCAGCCACGGCTGGGTTTTTTTGTTTCTGGAATCAGTATTCCCAAGTATCGGGATCGATGCCCATCTCACGCATAATCTGTTTGGCTTCTTCCGGAATCTCATCACTGCGTTCTTTGCGCAGATCAACATCATTCGGCAGAGGCTGCCCGGTGAAAGCATGCAAAAAGGCTTCACACAGCAACTCACTATTTGTGGCGTGACGCAGGTTGTTCACCTGACGGCGGGTGCGCTCATCCGTTAAAATTTTCAGCACTTTCAGCGGGATAGATACGGTTATCTTCTTAACCTGCTCGCTCTTCTTACCGTGTTCAGCGTAAGGGCTGATATATTCGCCGTTCCACTCAGCCATGGGTTACCTTAATC
Organism: Pantoea rwandensis; assembly: GCF_002095475.1. Taxonomy (GTDB): domain Bacteria; phylum Pseudomonadota; class Gammaproteobacteria; order Enterobacterales; family Enterobacteriaceae; genus Pantoea; species Pantoea rwandensis. The sequence goes on along the minus strand of NZ_MLFR01000017.1, from coordinate 22,315 downwards.
AATAAAAGTTGAATATGGGGAAATCCGTTGATTATGCCCGATTTTTCGATGCCTGACCGCTCATACTGCCGGTTTTATGCTTAAACATCGCTTTTCACAGGAAAGCGCGCTGAACACCAGGCGATGACGCGTAATTTTAGCGGGTATTGACCGTTTGCTCAATCTATACGCAAAGACATTTAGATGTCCAGATGTATTGACGTCTATGTGCTGAATGTTATTCTGTTGCCACTTCTTATTACTCTTCAGGAACAGTAAGCACCATGACGCGTAAACAGGCAACCATCGCAGTGCGCAGCGGTTTGAATGATGACGAGCAATATGGCTGCGTTGTCCCACCGATTCATCTCTCCAGCACCTATAACTTCCTCGACTTTAATGAGCCGCGTGCACATGACTATTCACGTCGCGGGAATCCAACGCGCGATGTGGTACAGCGCGCGCTGGCGGAGCTGGAAGGGGGGGCAGGGGCGGTACTGACCAACACCGGGATGTCAGCGATTCATCTGGTGACCACCGTGTTCCTGAAGCCGGGCGATCTGTTGGTCGCTCCACATGACTGTTACGGCGGCAGCTATCGCCTGTTCGATAGCATGAGCAAGCGCGGAGCCTATCGCGTGAAGTTTGTCGATCAGGGTGATAAAGCCGCATTGGCGGCAGCACTGGCAGAGAAACCCAAGCTGGTGTTAATTGAAAGCCCAAGTAACCCACTGCTGCGCGTGGTGGATATCGCCGGTATTTGCCAGGCGGCACGTGAAGCGGGTGCAATCAGTGTGGTGGATAACACTTTCCTGAGCCCGGCATTGCAAAACCCGCTGGCGCTGGGTGCCGATCTGGTGCTCCACTCCTGTACCAAATACCTGAATGGCCACTCTGATGTGGTGGCAGGAACGGTGATTTCTAAAGACCCAGCGATGGCGACAGAACTTGCCTGGTGGGCCAATAATATTGGTGTAACCGGCGCAGCGTTTGATAGCTACCTGTTGCTACGTGGTTTGCGCACGCTGGCTCCGCGTATGGCGGCAGCACAACGTAATGCACTGGCGATTGTTGATTACCTAAAGCAACAACCGCTGGTCAAAAAACTGTATCATCCGTCTCTGCCGGAAAATGCCGGACATGAGTATGCGGTGCGTCAACAACGTGGCTTTGGTGCGATGCTCAGCTTTGAACTCGACGCTGATGAAGCACGTCTGCGCCGCTTCCTGAAAGCGCTGCAGTTGTTCACCTTGGCGGAATCGCTGGGTGGCGTTGAGAGTCTGATTTCGCACACTGCCACGATGACACACGCAGGCATGTCTGCTGAAGCACGTGCGGCAGCGGGTATTTCGGAAACGCTGCTGCGTATTTCTGTCGGAATTGAAGATCACGAAGATTTAATCGCCGATCTGGATAATGCATTCCGGATCGCAGCCGAGGAGTAAGCATGACGAGTTCAGCAGGCGCGGGAACGCCTAACAAGCAGTTGCATAAATTTGGTGGCAGTAGCCTGGCCGATGCCCGTTGCTATCAACGCGTCGCCAGCATCATGGCGGATTACAGCCAGCCAGGCGACTTAATGGTGGTTTCTGCCGCGGGCAGCACCACCAATCAGCTGATTAGCTGGCTCAAGCTGAGCCAAAGCGATCGCTTATCTGCTCATCAGGTGCAACAAGCATTACGGCGCTATCACAGCGAGCTGATCGCTGCGTTATTGCCTGCTGAATTTGCTGAAACCCTGACAGCCGCATTTATCCGCGATCTGGAGCGGCTGGCAGTGCTGCTTGATGGCGTCATTTCGGATGCAGTCTATGCCGAAGTCGTGGGCCACGGTGAAATCTGGTCGGCGCGATTAATGGCTGCGGTATTGAGCCAGCGAGATATTGAAGCGGCATGGTTAGATGCACGTGATTTTCTGCGTGCCGAGCGTGCTGCCCAGCCACAGGTTGATGAAGGAAAATCCTGGCCGCTGTTGCAGGCGCTGTTAGCACAGCATCCGCATAAGCGTTTGGTCGTGACGGGCTTTATCAGCCGGAGTGATGCGGGTGAAACCGTGTTGTTAGGTCGTAATGGTTCGGATTACTCAGCCACCCAGATTGGTGCGTTGGCGGGTGTCGGTCGTGTGACGATCTGGAGTGATGTGGCGGGTGTTTACAGCGCTGATCCCCGTAAGGTTTCGGATGCGTGTCTTTTGCCGCTGCTGCGTCTCGATGAAGCCAGTGAGCTGGCGCGTCTGGCTGCACCGGTGCTGCATACCCGCACGCTACAACCCGTCTCCAACAGCGATATCGATCTGCAATTGCGTTGTAGTTACCAACCCGAGCAAGGCTCCACGCGCATTGAACGCGTGCTGGCTTCGGGCACGGGTGCGCGTATTGTGACCAGCCACGACGATGTGTGTCTGATAGAGATTCAGATACCGGACAATCACGATTTTAAAACGCAGCAGAAAGAGATCGATCTGCTGTTGAAACGGGCGCAGCTGCGTCCGCTTGCCATGGGTGTTCATCCCGATCGTCGTCTGCTACAGCTTTGCTACACCTCGGAAGTGGTGAACAGCGCATTCAGTCTGTTGCAGGACGCTGCGCTGCCGGGCCATCTGCAATTGCGTGATGGCTTAGCGCTGGTGGCGCTGGTAGGTGCAGGTGTTACGCGCAATCCACTGCACAGCCATCGTTTCTGGCAGCAAATCAAAGATCAGCCCGTTGAATTTGTCTGGCAATCGGAAGACCACATCAGCATCGTTGCTGTGTTGCGCGTTGGCCCGACGCAGCATTTGATTCAGGGACTGCATCAGTCCCTGTTCCGTGCGGAAAAACGTATTGGGTTGATGTTGTTCGGCAAAGGTAACATCGGTTCACGCTGGCTGGAACTGTTTGCGCGTGAACAGGAAGGATTGTCGGCACGCACCGGTTTTGAATATGTCTTGGCAGGCGTAGTAGACAGCAGCCGTAGCCTACTGAGCTATGAAGGGGTGGATGCTAGCCGTGCACTGGCCTTCTTTGACGACGAAGCTGAGGCGCGCGATGAAGAGTCGCTGTTCTTGTGGATGCGTGCACATCCGTTCGATGACTTGGTGGTGCTGGATGTGACCGCCAGCGCTCCACTGGCGCAACAGTATCTTGATTTCGCCAGTCACGGTTTCCATGTCATCAGCGCAAACAAAGTGGCGGGCGCATCAAGCAGCCAGAGCTGGCGTCAAATTCGTGATGCGTTTGCGAAAACCGGACGCCACTGGCTGTACAACGCCACTGTGGGTGCGGGATTACCTGTGAATCATACGGTGCGCGATTTGCGCGAGAGCGGTGACAGTATTCTGTCCATCAGCGGTATCTTCTCCGGGACGCTGTCCTGGCTATTCCTGCAGTTTGATGGCACGGTGCCGTTCAGTGAGCTGGTGGATCAGGCATGGCAGCAAGGCCTCACCGAGCCAGATCCGCGCGTGGATTTATCTGGCCAGGACGTGATGCGTAAACTGGTGATTCTGGCGCGTGAAGCGGGTTATGACATCGAACCGGATCAGGTACGTGTGGAGTCGTTAGTGCCGTCAGACTGTGAAGATGAGTCGATCGACCATTTCTTCGAGAATGCCGACGAGCTGAATACGCAGATGCTCGAACGCTACGAAGCGGCACAAGAGATGGGCCTGGTGCTGCGTTATGTGGCACGGTTTGATGCGAATGGCAAAGCGCGTGTCGGTGTGGAAGCGGTGCGTCCGGAACATCCGCTTGCGTCACTGCTGCCGTGCGATAACGTCTTTGCTATCGAGAGCCGTTGGTATCGTGATAACCCGTTGGTGATCCGTGGGCCTGGAGCAGGCCGCGATGTGACCGCCGGTGCGCTGCAGTCGGATATTAATCGCCTCGCACAGCTGCTGTAACCTGCCTTGCAGCGCAGACGGTGCCCGCCGTCTGCGCTTTTATCCCTTCGGTTTGCATGAAACACTTTCAACCTGGTTGAATATTTGTCACGCCTGTACATTAATTTTAAGTTGACGCTAACGCGCGAATAGTTCATTTTGAGCATCTGGACGTCTAAACGTATGGATGTTCACAGGCCGCAAGTTAATCGATATGTGACGACGAGGTAATCTGGATGAGTTTCTTTCACGCCAATCAGCGCGAAGCGTTGAACCAAAGCCTGGCTGAGCTGAACGGGCAAATTAACGTCTCTTTTGAATTTTTCCCGCCGCGCACCAGTGAAATGGAAGAAACCCTGTGGAGTTCAATCGATCGGCTGAGCATCCTGAAACCGAAATTCCTTTCCGTGACATACGGTGCGAACTCTGGCGAGCGCGATCGTACGCATAGCATCATTAAAGGCATTAAAGATCGCACCGGTCTGGAAGCGGCTCCGCATCTGACCTGTATTGATGCGACACGTGATGAGCTGCGCGGTATTGCCCGTGACTACTGGGAAAACGGCATTCGCCACATCGTGGCCCTGCGCGGCGATTTACCGCCCGGCAGTGGCAAGCCAGAGATGTACGGTGCTGATTTGGTCGAATTGCTGAAAGAAGTGGGCGATTTTGATATCTCAGTAGCGGCTTATCCGGAAGTGCATCCTGAAGCGAAAAGCGCGCAGGCGGATTTGATCAACCTGAAACGTAAAGTTGATGCCGGTGCCAATCGCGCCATTACGCAGTTTTTCTTCGATGTTGAAAGTTACCTGCGCTTCCGTGACCGCTGCGTCGCGGCAGGCATTGATGTAGAAATCGTTCCGGGAATTCTGCCGGTATCGAACTTCAAACAGCTACAGCGCTTCGCCACCATGACTAATGTGCGTGTGCCGGGCTGGATGAACACGATGTTCGAAGGTCTGGATAACGATGCAGAAACGCGCAAAATGGTCGGCGCCAATATCGCGATGGACATGGTGAAAATCCTGTCGCGTGAAGGGGTAAAGGATTTCCACTTCTATACGCTGAACCGTGCAGAACTAAGCTACGCGATCTGCCACACGCTGGGTGTGCGTCCGCCTGCCTCGGCCTGATTAGCTAAAATGGAATTATGAAGAAGTGGGGCCAAAGCGCCCTAATGCCGCGCACTTAAGCCAATGAGTGCGTATTGAACCCGGTACGCATGAATGCGTACCCTACGAAAACCACGCTGAACCTCGCGCACCCCACGAAAACCATGCTGAACTTCGCGCACCCTACGAAAACAATGCTGAACCTCTCGCACCCTACGAAAACCATGCTGAACCTCGCACACCCTACGAAAACCATGCTGAACCTCTCGCACCCTACGAAAACCATGCTGAACCTCGCGCACCCCACGAAAACCATGCTGGGCCTCTCGCACCTTACGAAAACCATGCTGAACTTCGTAGGGGCGCCATTTATGGCGCCCGCTAAGCGATCAGGGACGAGACAGCGACTTTACGTAATTTGTCGCCTCTTCCCGCGACGCGCACCGCCCATGAAAAAAGGGGCACATTGGCCCCTTCATGATTAGCGTTTCCCGCAACTAGCCAGTATTACGCATACCCGCCGCGACACCCGCAATGGTCACCATCAGCGCTTGTTCAACACGCGCATCCGGTTCGTCACCACGCGCTTCCTGCGCACGCGCACGATGCAGCAGTTCTGCCTGCAGCACGTTGAGCGGATCGGTGTAGACATTACGCAGTGCGATCGACTCGGCAATCCACGGCTGGTCAGCCATTAAGTGCGCATCGTTGGCGATGGTCAGCACGGCTTTGATATCGGCAGCCAGTTGATCGCGCAGCTGCTGGCCCAGCGGCCACAATGATTTATCCACCAGACGCTGATCGTAGTATTCCGCCAGCCACAAGTCGGCTTTCGAGAATACCATCTCCAGCATGCCCAGACGCGTGGCGAAGAACGGCCACTCGCTGCACATCGCTTCTAACTGATCCTGATGACCTTCATCCATCGCTTTCTGCAACGCGGCACCGGCACCGAGCCACGCAGGCAGCATCAGGCGGTTCTGTGTCCAGGCAAAGATCCATGGAATCGCGCGCAGTGATTCAACACCACCGGTTGGACGACGCTTCGCCGGGCGCGAACCGAGCGGCAATTTGCCCAACTCCTGCTCTGGCGTTGCCGAACGGAAGTACGGCACGAAGTCCGGATTTTCACGCACATAACCGCGATACATGGCGCAGGAATGGGCAGACAGACCGTTCATGATCTCCTTCCACTCGCGCTTAGGTTCTGGTGGTGGCATCAGGTTGGCTTCGAGAATCGCGCCGGTATAAAGAGACAAGCTGGCGATGGTGACTTCTGGCAAACCGTACTTGAAGCGAATCATCTCGCCCTGTTCGGTGACGCGCAGGCCGCCTTTCAGGCTGCCCGGCGGTTGCGACAGCAGTGCTGCGTGCGCAGGTGCGCCGCCACGGCCAATCGAACCACCGCGTCCGTGGAACAGCGTCAGGGTGATGCCCGCTTTTTCACAGGTTTTGATCAGCGCATCTTGTGCTTCGTATTGCGCCCAGCTCGCCGCCATCACACCGGCATCTTTCGCTGAGTCGGAATAGCCAATCATCACCATCTGTTTGCCGTTGATGAAACCGCGATACCAGTCGATATTCAGCAACTGCGTCATCACGTCATTGGCGTTGTTCAAATCGTCGAGCGTTTCGAACAGCGGTGCAACTGGCATTGCATAAGGAATGCCCGCTTCTTTCAGCAGCAGATGAACCGCCAGCACGTCTGATGGTGTTTTGGCCATCGAAATCACGTAGGAAGCGATGGAACCTTGTGGCGCTTCGGCCACCACTTTACAGGTATCCAACACTTCACGGGTGTTGTCGCTTGGCTCCCATTGATGTGGCAGTAGCGGACGCTTGGAATTCAGTTCACGGATCAGGAATGCCTGCTTATCGGCTTCTGACCAGCTTTCATAATCACCAAGGCCGAGGTAACGCGTGACTTCCGCAATGGCTTCAGTATGGCGTGTGCTTTCCTGACGAATATCGATGCGCACCAGTGGCACACCAAAGCACTTCACGCGGCGCAACGTATCCAGTAATTGACCGTTGGCGACAATGCCCATGCCGCACTGCTGCAGCGATTGATAGATAGCGAACAGCGGCTGCCACAGCTGATCGTTGGAGACCAGCAGATCGGCAGGGCGCGGCAGGCGCTCGCCTTTCAAACGACGGCCCAGATAGGCTTGGGTGGTCATCAGCTGGCTGCGGATGCGCTTCAGGATCATGCGATAAGGTTCCATGGCTTCAGGATCGCCACAGAGTTCACGGACTTCGTCGTTGCATTCTGCCATCGACAGCTCTGAGATCAGCACACCGACATCACGCAGGAACAGATCGGCGGCTTTCCAGCGGCTCAGTTGCATCGCGTGGCGCGTGATAGGCGCAGTCACGTTCGGGTTACCGTCGCGGTCACCGCCCATCCATGAGGTGAATTGCACCGGCACAAAATCCACAGGCAGTTTGATGCCAAAGGTCTCTTCGACTTGTTCGTTCAGCTCACGCAGGAAAGCAGGTACGCCTTGCCACAGGCTGTTTTCAACCACGGCAAACCCCCATTTCGCTTCATCAATAGGCGTTGGGCGATACTTACGGATTTCATCGGTATGCCAGGCTTGTGCCACCAGTTGACGCAAGCGGCGCATCACCTGCGTGCGCTCATAATCGGAGATGTCGCTGTGGTCGAGTTGCTGCAAGCAGCTGTTAACTTCGCCCAGCATATGGATCAGCGTACGGCGCGTAATTTCGGTTGGGTGCGCAGTCAGCACCAGCTCCAGCGACAGTGATTCAATGGCTTTACGAATAGCCGCTTCGCTCAGATCGCCTTGCTGCTTGAGGTGCTCAAAGGTTTTTTTCAACAGCTCAGGGTTATTTGCGCCATCGCCGCTGCGGGAAATGGTCTGGTACTGTTCGGCCACGTTGGTCAGGTTGAGGAACTGGCTAAAGGCACGTGCAACAGGCAGTAACTCGTCATTAGACAGGTTTTGCAGCGTGTGCAGCAGTTCCTTACGATCGGTGTCATTGCCTGCGCGGGATGACTTAGAGAGCTTACGGATCGTCTCCACCTTGTCGAGAATGTTCTCTCCCAGTGCATCCTTAATCGTATCCCCGAGCAGTTTGCCGAGCATACTGACATTACTTCGCATTGCGGAATATTGTTCGTTCATTTGACCCTGACACCCTTATCGTCTTGAAAGTACCCTTACACCCAACGGGCATAACATCGTCTTTTATCTAGCCATGGTTCTGACTGTTCGTCAATTGACTTAAATTGACAATAATTCGCTGCTAACTCACGGAAATTCATAGAATTAACTTGAGGTGAAGCGAGATAAGTTATTCTTATTATCAAATCCCGAACAATGACCGGGCAATTTGCTGTTTTCACAGTGAATTGCCCCATCCATTATTCATCAGCGACAAAAATGCTGCACAACCTGCGTGATAAGCGCATGAGTTGGCTTAATAAATGCGGTATCAATAAACTCATCAGGTTGGTGGGCTTGATTGATCGATCCTGGTCCTAATACCAGGGTTGGACACAATTGCTGGATAAAAGGCGCTTCGGTGCAATAGTTCACCACTTCAGTCGGCACACCCAGCAGTTTCTCCACCACTTTCACCAATTCATGATCGGCCGGACATTCGTAGCCAGGAATCGGTGGATGTAACTCACCAACCGTTAAACGCCCCGGCCAACGCTCGCTCACTGGCGCCAGCGCTTCGTTCAGCAGGCCGTCCAGATCGCTCAGGGTTAATCCCGGCAGCGGACGAATATCCATATGTAATTCGCAACAGGCGCAAATACGGTTCGCTGCATCGCCACCGTGAATGTGGCCAAAGTTCATGGTCGGATAGGGGATAGCGAAACCATCATGGTTGTAACGCTCTTTCAGCGTGTTACGCAGCTGCATCAAGTGAGTAATCGACTCATGCATCAATTCAATGGCGTTTACACCGCGCGCGGGATCGCTGGAGTGACCAGACTGGCCCTGAATGCGGATGGCATGTGACAGGTGGCCTTTATGCGCACGCACAGGTTTCAGTGACGTTGGCTCACCGATGATGGCGCAATCCGGGCGCAGCTGGGTGGTTTCTGAAAAATATTTCGCACCGGCCATGGTAGTTTCTTCGTCGGCGGTGGCGAGGATATACAGCGGCTTGCTGAGTTTGGTCACGTCAACGTCACGCAGCGCATCCAGAATAAAGGCAAAGAAGCCTTTCATGTCTGCGGTACCTAAACCGTATAGCTTGTTGTCGTGTTCAGTCAGGGTGAAAGGATCACGCGTCCAGCGGCCATCATCGTAAGGAACGGTGTCGGTATGACCGGCTAGCAGCAGGCCGCCCGCACCCAATCCGCTGCGCGCCAGCATGTTGAATTTATGGCGTGTGCCAGGCACCGGTTGCACCTCAACACTGAAGCCCAAATCGCGGAACCAGCTTGCCAGTAAATTGATTAAAGTTTCATTGCTCTGATCCATCGCGCTGTCGGTAGCGCTGATCGATGGTGTGGCAATCAACTGGCGGTAGAGTTCGATAAAAGGTGGTAATTTTGTCTTCACTGTTGACGGTCCTTGGGTTAGGATGTATCAATATTCATGCATTAATAGTGAATAAAAATACAATAACGTCGCTTGCTTGTGAAGGATGAAATCTTCTGCAAACGGCATCGTGGGCAACGGGGCAAGGCCGCGACCCGGAATGTGTGACTGTAATAAGGTATACAGCCTGATGTTGAATACGCTGATCGTTGGTGCCAGTGGTTATGCTGGCGTAGAGCTTGCCACCTACCTGAATCGCCATCCGCATATGAACATAACCGCTTTGGCGGTTTCAGCGCAAAGCCCGGATGCCGGAAAATTACTGTCGGATTTGCATCCGCAGCTCAAAGGCATTGTGGATATGCCTCTGCAGCCACTGAGCGATGCCGCCGAATGGGCCGATAAAGTTGATGTGGTATTCCTGTGTACCGCCCATGAAGTGAGCCACGATCTGGCGCCTGAATTCCTTAAAGCGGGCTGCGTGGTGTTCGACCTTTCCGGTGCGTTCCGCGTCAACGACGATGCCTTCTATACCCAGTATTATGGTTTCAGCCATCAACATCAGGATTGGCTGGATAAAGCCGTCTATGGTTTGGCCGAATGGCAGCACGACAAGATTAAAGATGCACAGCTGGTTGCTGTGCCAGGTTGCTACCCAACGGCTGCACAATTGTCATTGAAGCCGCTGATCGAAGCCGGTTTGCTTAACGATGCACAATGGCCGGTGATTAATGCCACCAGCGGCGTGAGCGGCGCAGGGCGTAAAGCCAATGTCGGTACCAGCTTCTGTGAAGTGAGCCTGCAGCCGTATGGCCTGTTCAATCATCGTCATCATCCTGAAATCGTGGCGCATCTCGGTACGCCCGTGATCTTCACCCCACATCTGGGCAGCTTCCCACGCGGAATTCTGTCCACCACCACCTGCCGCCTGAAAGCGGGTGTGACGCAGCAAGATGTGGCGGATGCTTTCCACAAGGCGTACCACGACAAACCGTTGGTGCGCGTGTATGACAAAGGTGTACCGGCACTCAAAGCGGTGGTCGGCCAGCCATTCTGCGACATCGGCTTTGCGATGCAGGGTGAACACCTGATCGTGGTCGCTGCCGAAGACAACCTATTGAAAGGTGCCTCTTCGCAGGCGGTTCAATGCTTAAACATTCGTTTCGGCTTCCCCGAAACGCTGTCACTGATTTAACGGACGGAAACTGCAATGAATCCATTGATCATTAAACTGGGCGGCGTACTGCTGGATAGCGAAGAAGCGCTGGCTCGTCTGTTTGATGCACTGCTGGCCTACCGCAATGAGTATCAGCGCCCGCTGATCATTGTGCACGGCGGCGGCTGCCTGGTTGACGAGTTGATGAAGAAGCTCGCACTGCCAGTGAAAAAGAAGAACGGTTTACGCGTGACGCCGGCCGATCAGATTGACATTATTACCGGTGCCTTAGCGGGCACAGCGAACAAAACGCTGCTGGCTTGGGCGAAGAAATACGGCATCGGTGCGGTGGGCTTGTGCCTTGGCGATGCAGGCTTGGTGAATGTGGCGCAGTTCGACGAAGAACTTGGCCATGTGGGCAATGCCACACCGGGCAATGCTGCGCTGGTGAACACCTTACTGAGCGCCGGATATATGCCGGTGATCAGCTCAATCGGTATTACCGATGGCGGCGAGCTGATGAACGTCAACGCTGACCAGGCGGCGACCGCGCTGGCGGCGACCATCGGTGCTGATTTAGTGCTGCTGTCAGATGTTAGCGGTATTCTCGATGGCAAAGGTCAGCGCATCGAAGAGATGACGGCCGAGAAAGCACAGCAGCTGATCGATCAGGGCATTATCACTGATGGCATGATCGTTAAAGTTAACGCGGCACTCGATGCAGCGCGTACATTAGGTCGCCCGGTCGATATCGCCAGCTGGCGCCATGCTGAACAGCTGCCAACCCTTTTCAACGGCGTGTCTATTGGCACCCGGATTCTCGCATAATCAAGGATTTAAGACATGAGCACGCAAAACATCAAGAAAATCGTTCTGGCCTATTCAGGCGGTCTGGATACTTCAGCCATCATTCCATGGTTGAAAGAGAACTACGGTGGCTGTGAAGTGGTCGCTTTCGTGGCCAACATTGGTCAGGATCCAGCCGATCTGGAAGGCGTTGAGAAGAAGGCGCTACAGTCTGGTGCATCTGAGTGTCACGTGGCTGACCTGCGTGAAGAATTCATCAGTGAATACGTTTACCCGGTACTGCAGACCGGTGCGCTGTACGAAGGCACTTACCTGCTGGGTACCTCAATGGCGCGTCCTATCATCGCAAAAGCGCAGGTTGAGCTGGCGCTGAAAGTGGGCGCAGATGCGCTGTGCCACGGTGCGACCGGTAAAGGTAATGACCAGGTGCGTTTCGAAACCACCTACACCGCACTGGCTCCACAGTTGAAAGTGGTTGCGCCATGGCGTGAGTGGGATCTGCGTTCACGTGAAGCGCTGCTGGACTACCTGAAAGAGCGCAACATCCCGACCACTGCGTCGCTGGAAAAAATCTACAGCCGTGATGAGAACGCGTGGCATATCTCTACCGAAGGTGGCGTGCTGGAAAGCCCAGCAAATGCACCGAACAAAGATTGCTGGGTGTGGACCGTTGACCCACTGGAAGCGCCAGATCAGCCTGAGAACGTCACCGTGACCGTTGAGAAAGGTCGTGTGGTTGCGGTAAACGGCGAGAAGCTGAGCCCGTTCCAGTGTCTGGAAAAACTGAACGTGCTGGGTGCGAAACACGGCGTGGGCCGTATCGACATCGTGGAAAACCGTCTGGTCGGTATCAAATCTCGTGGCTGCTACGAAACCCCTGGCGGCACCATCATGGTCAACGCGCTGCGTGCGGTTGAGCAGTTGGTACTGGATCGTGATAGCTTCAAATGGCGTGAGCAGTTGGGCCATGAAATGTCTTACGTGGTTTACGACGGTCGCTGGTTCGCGCCGCTGCGTAAATCTATCCAAGCTGCTGCCGAATCACTGGCAGAAGACGTGAACGGTGAAGTGGTGCTGCAGCTGTATAAAGGCCAGGCTATCGCTACGCAGAAAACTTCAGCTAACAGCATGTACTCGGAAGAGTTCGCGACATTTGGCGAAGACGAAGTGTACGACCACAGCCATGCGGGCGGCTTCATCCGTCTGTTCTCTCTCTCTTCACGCATTCGTGCATTGAACGAGCAGAAGAAGTAACACCGCAGCAGATAACACATTTTGCAAGGGCGGCTTCGGGCCGCCCTTTCTATAACAGCATTCAGGAGTAAAGCAGATGGCACTTTGGGGCGGACGTTTTTCGCAGGCAGCAGACCAACGGTTCAAACAGTTCAACGACTCATTGCGTTTTGATTATCGTCTGGCAGAGCAAGACATCACCGGTTCGATTGCGTGGTCTAAAGCGCTGGTGACCGTCAATGTATTGAGCAGCGATGAGCAGCAGCAGTTGGAAGCCGCATTGAATGAACTGCTGGCAGAAGTGCGCGCCAATCCAGAGCAGATTCTGCAAAGCGATGCCGAAGATATCCATAGCTGGGTCGAGGGCAAGCTGATCGACAAAGTGGGTGCCTTGGGCAAAAAACTGCACACAGGCCGTAGCCGTAACGATCAGGTCGCTACCGATCTGAAACTGTGGTGCAAAGAGCAGGTTGTAGTATTGCTGGACGCGACGCGTGAGCTGCAATCTGCACTGGTTGCTACCGCAGAAGCTAATCAGGATGCAGTGATGCCGGGCTATACGCACCTGCAACGTGCACAGCCGGTGACGTTTGCTCACTGGTGCCTCGCCTATGTAGAAATGCTGGCGCGTGATGAGAGCCGTCTGCAGGACACCCTGAAGCGTCTTGATGTGAGTCCACTGGGTTGTGGCGCGCTGGCGGGTACCGCGTACGAAATCGACCGTCAGCAGCTGGCGGGCTGGTTAGGCTTCGCGTCTGCCACACGCAACAGTCTTGATACCGTATCGGATCGTGACCACGTGCTGGAACTGCTGTCAGATGCGTCAATCGGTATGGTACACCTGTCGCGCTTTGCTGAAGATTTGATCTTCTTCAACACCGGAGAAGCCGGTTTCCTCGAGCTGTCCGACAAGGTCACCTCAGGTTCTTCACTGATGCCACAGAAGAAAAACCCAGATGCACTGGAGCTGATTCGCGGCAAATGTGGTCGTGTACAGGGTGCACTGACCGGCATGATGATGACGTTGAAAGGCTTGCCGCTGGCCTACAACAAAGACATGCAGGAAGACAAAGAAGGCCTGTTCGATGCGCTTGATACTTGGGTCGACTGTCTGCACATGTCGGTACTGGTGCTGGATGGCATTCAGGTAAAACGCCCACGCTGCCAGGAAGCGGCCGAGCAGGGTTACGCCAACTCCACCGAACTGGCGGATTATCTGGTCGCGAAGGGTGTCCCATTCCGTGAAGCGCACCACATTGTCGGTGAAACCGTGATTGAAGCGATCAAGCAGGGCGTGGCGCTGGAAGCGTTAAGCCTGGCGCAATTGAAGCAGTTCAGTGCGGTGATTGAGGATGACGTTTATCCGATTCTGTCGCTGCAATCCTGCCTCGACAAGCGCAATGCGCAAGGTGGCGTGTCACCACAGCAGGTGGCATTTGCCATCGCTGAAGCGAAAAAGCGTTTGGCGTAAAAAAAAGCGGGCTCCTTTTCGGTAGCCCGCCAACCTCTAGCTTCAGAAATACATATTGTTATAGGCACATCATCAAGGGCTGGCACTCCCGGCCAACACTATGATTTTTCGAGCTCATTGCAGGTGATGCTCGATGTCATCTCAACTTCATTTTCAACATTGCTTGCTATGGCCGGTATTATTCCCGTCTATCGCTTGATAGGCTAATCGTTCATTGCTATTCTATCTATCGCCACGGGCTATCGTGGTTTGGAGGAAATCAATGAACATTCGTGATCTGGAGTATCTGGTTTCGCTTGCGGAGCATCGCCATTTCCGGCGTGCAGCTGATGCTTGTCATGTCAGCCAACCTACCTTAAGCGGGCAGATTCGTAAGCTGGAAGATGAGCTCGGTGTGATGCTGCTGGAGCGTACCAGCCGTAAGGTGTTATTTACCCAAGCTGGACTGTTGCTGGTGGATCAGGCGCGAACTGTGCTGCGTGAAGTCAAAGTGCTGAAGGAGATGGCGAGCCAACAGGGCGAAGCGATGTCCGGACCGCTGCATATTGGTCTGATTCCGACTACTGGCCCGTATTTGCTGCCGCAGATTATTCCAATGCTGCATCAAACGTTCCCTAAACTCGAAATGTACCTGCACGAAGCACAGACGCAGCAACTGCTGGCACAGCTCGACAGTGGCAAACTGGATTGTGCGATTCTGGCGCTGGTGAAAGAGAGCGAAGCCTTTATTGAGGTACCGCTGTTTGACGAGCCGATGAAGCTGGCGATCTATAAAGATCACCCATGGCACGATCGCGATCGTGTGCCGATGTCGGATCTGGCCGGTGAAAAGCTGCTGATGTTGGAAGATGGTCACTGCTTGCGCGATCAGGCAATGGGCTTCTGCTTTGAAGCGGGTGCGGATGAAGATACTCATTTCCGCGCAACCAGTCTGGAAACGCTGCGTAATATGGTTGCGGCAGGAAGCGGTATTACTTTGCTGCCATCGTTGGCGGTGCCGAAGGAGCGTGTGCGTGATGGCGTGTGTTATTTGCCATGTTACAAGCCGGTACCACAGCGCACGATTGCTTTGGTGTATCGTCCAGGATCACCTCTGCGCAGCCGCTATGAGCAGCTGGCAGAAGCAATTAAAACCCATATGAAGGGTTATCTGGACACCTCGTTAAAACAGGCGGTTTAAACCGTTCAACGCGGCCACACGATAAGCCTCGGCCATTGTCGGATAGTTGAAGGTGGTATTCACGAAGTACTCAATCGTGTTGCCGCCGTTCTTCTGCTCCATGATGGCCTGGCCGATGTGAATAATCTCCGCCGCACGCTCGCCAAAGCAGTGAATGCCCAAAATCTCTTTGGTTTCGCGATGGAACAGGATTTTCAGACTGCCCACGTGCATCCCCACAATCTGCGCACGCGCCAGATGTTTGAACTGAGCACGACCCACTTCGTAAGGCACTTTCATCGCGGTCAGCTGCTGCTCGGTTTTACCCACTGAGCTGATCTCCGGAATAGTATAAATCCCGGTAGGAATATCCTCGATCAGATGGGCGGAGGCTTCACCTTTGATGATCGCTTGTGCGGCAATACGGCCCTGATCGTATGCGGCAGATGCCAGGCTCGGATAACCAATTACGTCACCCACGGCATAAATGTGCGGCTGGGCAGTCTGGTACATGCTGTTCACTTTCAACAGACCACGACCATCAGCTTCAAGCCCGACATTTTCCAGCGCCAGTGAATCGGTGTTACCGGTACGGCCGTTGGCGTACAGCAGGCAATCCGCTTTCACTTTTTTGCCCGACTTCAGGTGCATGATCACGCCATCGCTCACCCCTTCAATCTTCTCGAACTCTTCATTGTGACGAATCACTACGCCGCTGTTCCAGAAGTGATAGGAGAGCGAGTCTGACATTTCCTGGTCGAGGAAGGCCAACAGACGATCGCGGGTGTTAATCAGATCAACTTTGACGTTGAGGCCGCGGAAAATCGACGCGTATTCGCAACCAATCACACCGGCGCCATAAATAATCACGTGGCCGGGTTCATGATGCAGATTGAGAATGGAGTCGGAGTCGTAAATACGTGGATGCGTAAAGTCGACGTCTGCAGGGTGGTACGGACGTGAACCGCATGCAATCACGAATTTTTCTGCGGTTAAGCGCTCGCGGGTGCCGTCCGGTTGCTCCACTTCAATGGTGTTGGCATCAACAAAATGCGCATCGCCTTGATAAAGCTCGCAGCGGTTGCGCTCATAAAAACCCTGACGCATCGCAGTTTGCTGACTGATAACGTTTTCAGTGTGATTCAGGATGTCAGCAAATGAAGAGCGCAGGAGTCGGGTGTGGTCGCTATAAAGGGGGTTTTGATTGAACTCGATAATACGGCTAACAGCGTGACGCAAAGCTTTTGAAGGGATGGTTCCCCAGTGAGTACAACCGCCGCCGATGTTATGGTAGCGTTCGATCACTGCAATGCGCGCTCCCTGCTTTACCAGGCCCATTGCCGCACCTTCGCCGCCCGGACCGGAGCCAATCACAATGGCATCGTAATCGTAAGACTTTTGCATACCAGTACGTCCTATGTTTCTATACATTTTTACAACGAGATTCTAACATCTCGCCGCGCACTTCTGAATTCTAACAGCGAAAAATGCTCAGTTTTGACAAAGCGTGAGGTTCACAGACGTTCACAAGTTTGCCCCACTGTACGCTGAAAATTTTGTTATAGTGCCCTTCAGATCACTCAAAAGGCCGGAACAATGGGCGTTAGGGCGCAACAGAAAGAACGTACAAGACGTACGCTGATTGAAGCAGCCTTCAGTCAGTTAAGTGCAGAAAGGAGTTTTGCCAGCCTGAGTTTGCGTGAAGTTGCGCGTGAAGCCGGAATTGCACCTACCTCATTTTATCGTCACTTTAAAGATGTGGATGAACTGGGTCTGACCATGGTCGATGAAAGCGGCCTGATGTTGCGCCAGCTGATGCGTCAGGCACGCCAGCGCATCGCGAAGGGCGGCAGCATCATCAAGACATCGGTTTCCACTTTTATGGAATTTATCGGGAACAATCCCAACGCTTTTCGTCTCTTACTACGCGAGCGCTCCGGAACCTCCGCCGCGTTTCGTGCCGCAGTTGCACGTGAAATCCAACATTTTATCGCCGAATTAGCCGATTATCTTGAGCTGGAAAATCGCATGCCGCGCAGCTTCACTGAAGCGCAAGCCGAAGCGATGGTCACGATAGTGTTCAGTGCGGGTGCGGAAGCGCTGGATGTAGACATCGAACAACGTCGCAAATTGGAAGATCGTCTGGTGCTGCAATTACGCATGATCGCCAAAGGTGCTTATTACTGGTATCGCCGGGAGCAGGAACGCTTGGCGGTTACCTTGGAAAAACCCGAAGAGTAATGTGATAAGGATAATGAAATGATCGAGCAAAACCCTCGCGATAAAGGAACGCTGTTACTGGCTTTTATCACCGGTTTAGCTATCAACGGCTCCTTTTCGGTGCTGTTCAGTACTTTTGTACCCTTTTCGATTTTCCCATTGATTGCGCTAGGCTTAGCGGCCTGGTGCCTGCATCAGCGTTATCTCAACCGAAATATGCCCGATGGCATGCCTTCGCTGGCGGCGGCATTTTTCCTGCTGGGCATTCTGGTGTATAGCGCGCTGGTACGTGCCGAGTATCCGGATATCGGTTCCAACTTCATCCCGACCATTCTGATGGTGGCGCTGGTGTTCTGGATTGCTACCCGCTTCCGCCGGGCAAAGAGTAAGAACTGATATAAAAAGGGGAACCGCGAGGTTCCCTTTTTGTTTATGCTTTGCGCGTCAGCCAGACGCCGCATTCCATGTGATGGGTATACGGGAACTGGTCGAACAGTGCCAGCCGCGACACCTCATGCGTTTCACACAGTGTGGCGAGGTTATCGCACAGGGTTTGCGGATTACAGGAGATATAAAGGATGCGTGGATACGCCTGCACCATCTTCACGGTTTCCTCATCTAATCCACTGCGCGGCGGATCAACAAAGATGGTCTCGCACTGATAGCTCTTCAGGTCGATACCTTCTAAGCGGTTGAAGCTGCGTACGCCATTCATTGCCTGGGTAAACTCTTCTGCTGCCATACGGATAATCTGCACGTTATCGATATGGTTGGCTGCAATGTTGTACTGCGCTGATGCTACCGAAGGTTTCGCAATTTCCGTCGCCAGTACGCGATGGAAGTTGCGTGCCAGCGCCAGCGAGAAATTGCCGTTCCCGCAATAAAGTTCCAAGAGGTCGCCACGTGAACCTTTGGTCACATCCAACGCCCATTCCAGCATTTGAATATTCATCGCCGCATTAGGCTGGGTGAAACTGTTCTCTACCTGACGGTAAATCATCTCTTTACCCGCTACGGGCAGGCATTCATCGACGTAGTCTCGGTCAAGGCAGATTTTAGTTTTGGTCGCACGACCAATCAGCTGTACATCAATACCTTCGGCGCGCAGCTTGTCACGCAGTATTGTGGCGGCTTCTGTCCACTCCGCTTCCAGCTTGCGGTGGTAAAGCAGCGAGATCACAATCTGATTGCTCATGGTTGACAGGTAGTCGATCTGGAAAAGCTTGAAACGCAGCGCTTGGTTATCACGGATCGCGTCGATCAGTTTTGGCATCAACTGATTGATCAATTCACTCGCCGCAGGGAATTGATCCACACGGATGCGCTGCTTGGTCTCTTGATCAAAGATGATGTGGTAAAGATCGTCGCCATCATGCCAGATGCGGAATTCGGCGCGCATGCGATAGTGACTAACCGGTGAGCGGAACACCTCCACGTCAGGCGCCGCAAAGGGAGACATCATCGCCTGTAAACGGCTGACTTTTTCGGCCAGTTGCGCGTCGTATTGTTCAATTGGGAGTTGTTCGGGTGTCATCGTTCATCCTGGTAATAAGCCTACTTGCCGGGCGATTGTAGGCATTCACCTGCTGATGTCCAGTTCTGTGCAAAGATGATGGCGAGCAGTCTGGATTCCCGGCCTTCTTAACCGTAGACTGCGACAGCCGGCCTCCTTGAGTTAAAAGGGAATCCAGTGTGAATCTGGAGCTGACGCGCAGCGGTAAAAGAATGTCATGGTGGTCGTATCCACAAACACTGTCCTGCGGGATGGGAAGTTTTTCACCATTTATGATTCTCAGCCCGAAGACCTGCCGGTGTGTCGTCGCAATCACTACAACCATCGCGTGCTATCGGTTGTAGGCCTGCGGCATCCTGCTTCGTCTTTTGGATGCTTACAACAATGAATAAAAGCAAAACTACGCTGTGTGCCTTCAGTGCAACGGCGCTTTCACTCTGGGCTGCGTATGGCTACGCTCAGGATGATGATACGCAAATCGTCACCGCTAACCGTTTCGCCCAGCCAGTTTCATCGGTGCTGGCCCCGACGACCATTGTCACTCGTGATGAGATAGATCGCTGGCAGGCCAAAAGCCTGACTGATGTGATGCGCCGTTTGCCGGGCGTGGATATCGCGCAGAACGGTGGCCTCGGTCAATCCAGCTCGATGTTTATCCGTGGTACTAACTCCAGTCATGTGCTGATATTAATTGACGGCGTTCGCCTCAATCAGGCGGGTATTTCTGGTTCATCTGATCTAAGCCAGATTCCGCTGTCACTGGTGCAGCGCATCGAATATATCCGGGGCGCACGTTCTGCGGTGTATGGCTCGGATGCGATTGGTGGCGTGGTTAACATCATTACCGGTCGTGATAAACCAGGTACGACTTTAACGGCGGGTGTCGGTTCAAACGGCTACCAAAGCTATGATGGCTCCACGCAGCAGATGTTGGGCGATGCCACTAAGCTCACCATGGCGGGTAACTATACTTACACTAAAGGCTACGATGTCGTGGCAAACTTGCCTGACGTCTACGGTGACCCAGCACAGAAAGACCGTGATGGTTTTATGAGTAAAACGTTGTATGGATCGTTGGAGCATCAGTTCAGCGATGATTTCAGCGGCTTCGTCCGCGGTTATGGCTTTGACAACCGTACCGCTTACGATGGTTATCCAACCTACGTAGAGCCAAACACCTTTGTCGATACTCGCCAGCTTTACAGCCAAACCTGGGATACGGGTCTGCGCTTCAATCAGGGCATTTACTCTTCCCAGCTGATCGCCAGCTACAGCCACACCAAAGATTACAACTACAGCCCGCAGCTCGGTAAATACGATGCGACTGCCTCATTAAATGATGTGCAGCAGTACAACCTGCAGTGGGGCAATACTGTACAGGTTGGACACGGTGCAATCAGTGGTGGCGTGGACTGGCAGAAACAGACTTCGGAACCGGGTACGAACTCCACTATTCAAGGCCAGGAACAACGTAATACAGGTATTTATGCCACTGCGCAGCAGCAGTTCGGCAGCGTAACGCTGGAAGGGGCAGTGCGTGGCGATGACAATGATGCGTTTGGCTGGCACAACACCTGGCAAAGTAGCGCCGCGTGGGAGTTTGTTGACGGCTACAGTGTCTTCGCTTCTTATGGCACGGCATTTAAATCGCCGAATCTGGGACAACTCTACAGCCAGACCTACGGCAATCCAGATTTGAAGCCTGAGAAGAGCAAGCAGTGGGAAGGGGGTTTTGAAGGCCTGACGGGCCCGGTAAACTGGCGTGTATCGGGTTACCGCAATGATATCGACAACCTGATCGATAGCGACCCAAGCACCTACGTTTACTACAATATCGACAAAGCACGTATTAAAGGGGTAGAAGCCACAGCGTCCTTTGATACCGGCCCGCTGAGCCATCAAATCTCTTATGACTATGTTGATGCACGCGATGCTGAGACCAATCAGCAGCTGGTGCGCCGTGCTAAGCAACAAGTGAAATACCAACTCGACTGGACAATTTATAATTTTGACTGGTCTGTGACCTATCACTATCTCGGCGACCGCTACGATAACGACTATAACCACTCATATACTCCGCAGCGTGTGAAATTGGGCGGTGTAAGCTTGTGGGATCTCGCAGTGTCGTATCCGGTCACATCACAACTCACCGTTCGTGGTAGAATTGCCAACCTGTTCGATAAAGACTACGAGACAGTGTATGGCTATCAAACTCCAGGAACGGAGTACTACCTCAGCGCCAGCTACAGCTTCTGATCTGCGTCCCACCGTGCTGGTATTTGACTCTGGCGTCGGTGGGCTCTCGGTCCATGATGAGGTCCGGCAGTTATTGCCGGATCTTCACTATTTGTATGCCTTCGATAATGAAGGTTTCCCTTACGGCGAAAAAACCGAAGACTTTATTGTCGAGCGAGTGGTTGCCGTCGTTGATGCGATTACTCAGCGCTATCCACTGGCATTAGTGATTATCGCCTGTAACTCTGCCAGCACCGTTTCTTTACCTGCATTGCGTGAGCGATTCGAGTTTCCGGTTGTCGGTGTTGTGCCGGCGATCAAACCAGCTGCGCGCCTCACGCGTAATGGTGTCGTGGGATTGTTGGCGACACGCGGCACGGTAAAACGTCCTTATACTCATGAGCTGGTGGCGCAGTTTGCGCGCGAGTGCAAAATCGAAATGCTGGGTTCTGCTGAACTGGTAGAGCTGGCGGAAGCGAAGCTGCATGGTGAAGAGGTTAAGTTGGATGATGTGCGTCGCGCTGTACAACCTTGGCTGCGCATGAAAGAACCACCTGACACGGTGGTATTAGGGTGCACGCATTTCCCTCTATTACGCGATGAGCTTCAAATGGTGTTGCCTGAAGGCACACGTTTAGTGGATTCAGGCGCGGCTATTGCTCGTCGTACGGTATGGCTTTTAGAGCATGAATCGCCTCATGCAGTTTCTTCTGGTCAAAATATGGCATTTTGCACCCGTATGGATGATGAGGTGATGCAATTATCACCAGTTCTACAGCGTTATGGCTTCCCGCTGCTGGAAAAACTGGCGATTTAGTGGGGTTTCGTCGAAAAAAACAACACTCAGAATTTAATTTGTAATTAGCACTTGTCAGCCCAAAAGAAATCCCTATACTGCGCCTCCACTGACACGGAACAACGGCTTACGAAGCGAAGTGTTCAGGAGGTAGTCTTCAAGGCAACCTTCAGAAAAGCAAAAATAAATGCTTGACTGAGAATGCGGAAAGCGTAATATACGCATCCCGCGCCGCTAGAGAAATCGCGGCAT